>NZ_CAJHCI020000006.1:0-652500 GCF_904848545.2 Acidithrix sp. C25 | reverse complement strand
CGTCCGCGTTTCCCGAAGTGAAATATATAACTTAGCAGACAATTTCACTGGATAAGCCCTTTCGGATAAGAATTTTTTTTAAACCACGAACAGTTATCGATAGGTTCAACCTCAAGAACTTTGTGTCATCAAGACTCACACGAGCCTCTTTCGAAATATCCGCCCTGTTCAATGACCTGTTGGCTGATTGGCCATAACCAAGGAAGCTCTGTGTCTTCTTCTGGTGAGGGGATTCAAAAAAGAGTTCGAACCCCTAAGCAACGTAGTAGGGAGAAATCCGCAATTTGCGAACTAGTCATCGCCTAATAGAAAAATCATCAATCAAGTTCCCAACTCTAGGACACCGCCAAGTAATTAGCCGACCTAATTTGGGACGATCGAGGTGATTGATTAGCTAGGAGTGAGCCAAATGCAAAATATTTATTGCTAACTTGCACCTCAATTTCAATAAGTCAGCTGTTGGGCTTGCTAGCTTTCTTCTCAAGGCGATCTGCTGGCGGTCTCTCTCGCAACTATTGATGGATGCAATGCAATTTTGGTCACCCTTGTCGCCACCCATGGTCTAGGGACACTTCGGAGGGTAAATTAAAAATCACTCCGCGCTTAATGAGACTAGGAACGGAATTCTCTTAGGTGCAATTTCTATGAATCTTCAAAATCTTGCATCCAACGAGAGGCTCAACGAGTCCAAGATCTAGATTACCTATTCATCAAGGTCATCTTTCAAGCATCGAAGTGTGGTGATCGAGTTCGTTGTGTAACGTTTGAAAATAGCATTTAATTGCACCTAATCCGAGCCGTAAAACAACCTTGACGATTAGCCCAACTCGGTTTCGCTTTAGATTAAAGCTCACGGTAAGTAGCAGATTTAGAGGGACCTAAAACCAAACGAGATAATTCGTTCGGTTATAGAAAGAAACGGCACCGCTAATTCGACAATTGGAGACAAAAAGGAGAGACCTTGTCTGGACCACTACTCCAGAGCGCTAAAAAACTTAATCGAAATAACCCTTATCAATCTCATTTCAGATAATGATAGGACGATAGCGCTTTGACAGATGAGAACGAGTAAGCCAACTAAAGACAACGGCCATTGCAAGGTTTCCAACCGCCTAATTTTTCCCTCGAGTAACTTCAACCTTTATTCAGCCCCAAAAGCTACTCCTTCAAACAGGAAAGCTGACACAGCCAGCGCTATTTGGTTCTAATTACAGGTGCGGTAATAACGTCTTTGAGAATTGACTTTTGGATCTTGCCCACCGGTGTAAAAGGCAAAGACTCGGCAATGACATACTCAACTGGAAGTTTATAATTTGCTAGCCGCTCTTTGGCGAATTGGGCCAACCCAAAGAGATCTATATTGGATCCATGTTTTGGAACGATGTAGTAGCGTCCAACCTCACCAAGAATAGAATCCGCAACCCCAATGCCCGCTACTAGTGCCACGTCGGGGTACTTCGCTAGGACATTCTCGACCTCGACCGGATAGACATTAAAACCACCCTGAATGAACATCTCCTTCTTTCGCCCTCGCAAAACTACGTGTCCGTCGAAGGTAATCTGCACAATGTCCCCGGTGCGCAACCAACCCTCTGAATCTTTCATCGAAGCAGTATTTAGCGAATCCCTCCAGTATCCCAAGACCACGCAGTCGCCTGAAACACATAACTCACCATCGCTATCAATTCCAACGTCAAGACCCGCATCGTCGACGACTTTGAGTCGGAAGTCTCCAATTGCACTGGCTAGCGTGGTCGAGACTAAAGCCAAGGAGTCACCGAGTGGGGAAATTATGCACGCACCCGAAGTCTCTGAAAGGCCATAAAGGTTGTGAATTGTGGCCTTAGGAAATGCGGCTGCTATCTCGCTTGCAAGGGTTGGATCGACATTTGATCCACCTACAACGACATAGCGGACGCATGAAGTATCTATCGAAGCAAAAGAGGGATCCGCCAAGATAAGATTGAACATCGTAGGAACGCCAGAAAACGAAGTAAGGCGTTCAGTGCTGATCATCTCTATCGCGCCCTTGGGCGAAAATGTCTCCATAAGATGTATTCTCGATGCACCAATCATTGAGGTAATCAAAGTACAAGTCAATCCCCCGACATGATTAAATGGCATATGACCTGCCATGGAGTCGCCCGAACCAATCCCAAAATGCTCTGCTTGAGCCCAGGCCGAAGCAATTATAGATCTATGGGTAATGGTCGCTCCCTTGGGTCGGCCAGTGGTTCCAGATGTAAACAAAATCACGGCAGGATCTAGAGGCTTAACCCCCTCAATCCATTCGTCGATCGACTCATTGACAAAGGAATCTCTGAGGAGTGAAAAGCTATGGCCAACATCGACCTCATCATCGAAGAAGATCACGTCGTCAAGGAGCGGTAGTTCTTGTAGTAGCTCCCCATATAGCTCAGCTAGATTAAAGCCTTGGTTGGTCGCCGGAGTAATTGCGATCCGCGCTTGAGATGTCTCAAGCATATAGGAAAGCTCCTCACGCCTATATCTAACGTTCAATGTTACCAAGACCATACCCACCTGGGTAACACCGAGAAAGACAGCCACCCAATCAATAGAATTGACGCCTGCAATCGCAATAGAGTCGCCAGCCCTGTAACCGCGATCAATCAATGCGCTAGAGATCTGATCTGCTCGGTGCTTCAACTGAGAAAATGTACAAACCTCTTTACCGTTTCGGGTTGGGTGTAATTGATCTAGACAGGTAGCATCGCGAAAGTTGATAGCCCGATCACGGAGTAACCCCCCAAGGGTCAACGAACCAAGTTGACCACGAATACTCTCAAAAGAAACTGACTCTTGCATAAAAGAAGATTATCAGGCAACTCTAGAGGATGGGAGTCGGATAAGATTTTCTCAAACAACCAGTGACTATAGGCAAAAAAGACTGAGCAATTACGCTAAAAAACAAAGTTAACCACTCGTTTACCGTGGTTAAATACAACTTACGGGCTGATTCTTACACTACATGAGATCCGTTATCAACTACGGACCAAAAAGGCGCGAACTCGACCGATTTTGGCCAACTAAAGTGGGCGAAATCGATCGAGTTCAAAGTCGTCAACATTAACTTGCTCATCGACCGTAGTCTTGAGATACGAGGCCAAGGAGTAGAGGCCGACTATCGTCTTAGCGTCACAAATCGTCCCCTTTGTGATGTGGTCCTCAAAGTCATTTAGCGATATAGATCGAAAGACCGCAGCGGTCTCTTCGGCACCTTGTGGAGATATCTCACCTTGTCGCAATCCTCTTGCCAAAAACAGATAGGTTAACTCATCACAAAATCCAGGCGTATTGTAGAAAGTGGATAGGAGCACCATCGACTGCGCATCAAGGCCCAACTCTTCCATCAACTCCCTACGTGCGCAATCGAGGGGGTCTTCTCCCAAAACATCGCGTTTACCCGCCGGCAATTCTATAACATCTCGTCCAAGAGCGACCCGAAACTGCTCTATAAGAAGCACCTCATCTCGACTAGCGTCGTAAGGAATGATAACTACCGCTCCGGGATGTCGTACTATATCACGAAATAGGGTGGATCCATCAGAGCTACGGTAAGCCACCGTCTCTAGCTTAAGAAATGAGCCTTCGTAGCGCACTTCACTTAGGTCAGGGTCGATCTCGAACAACCTATCAGTTCCCTTTCAACTCAAAATATACTAACGTATTTGAACTGCAGCGTTTACAAACTCACGAAAGAGGGGGTGAGGCCGATCTGGCCTGCTCTTAAATTCTGGGTGAGCTTGAGTACCAATCCAAAAAGGATGATTTGGAAGTTCTATAAACTCAACCAAAGACCCATCGGGCGACTCGCCGGAACAGACTAATCCGGCCTCTTCGAGCCGCTTCCGATACCGTGAATTGAATTCAAATCGATGGCGATGACGCTCAGAGACGATCGTCTCGCCGTAAGCGCTCGCAACCTTCGTGCCCGGAGTTAGTCGCGCAACATAAGCTCCAAGGCGCATCGTACCACCCAAATTTGTGATGCCACGTTGCTCTTCCATCAAGTCGATAACAGGATGAGGCGTATCGGACTTAAACTCTCTTGAATGTGCCCTATCCAATCCCGCTACGTTCCTGGCATAGTCAATAACCATAGTTTGAAGACCAAGACACAAGCCAAGACATGGAATGTTCGCTTCACGGGCAAAGCCGGCTGCAGCGATTTTACCCTCGACCCCACGTTCACCAAATCCACCTGGAATTACAATCCCAGAGAGATGGCCAAGCATGGACTCTGCGAGCATTGGAGTCACCTCTTCGGCATGTATCCACTCTAGATCAATTGCAACGCCGTGAAAGATTCCTCCGTGTCGCAATGCTTCAACGACCGATAGGTATGCATCGGTGAGATTTATATATTTACCTATGATGCCAATCTTAACGCTTGATGAAAGGTGCGACGACTTGGCGACTAGGTCCAGCCATGATCCTAGATTGACTTCAAAGCCAACATTTTCGATTCTAAGGAGGTTGATAATATAGTTATCGAGCCCCTCCTTGTGAAGAGAGATGGGCAGTTCATAGATGTTTGGGACGTCGGCAGCTGAAATGACCGCATCTTTTGGAACGTCACAAAGCATTGAAATCTTTGACTTGAGAGCATCCGAGAGGTCGTCTGTGGTTCGACATACGATAACATCTGGCTGAATACCTCGTGAGCGAAGTTCAGTGACTGAATGTTGGGTCGGCTTTGTCTTCTGCTCACCATTAGGTCCAATAGAAGGAACCAATGTTAGATGAACATAGCAGACATTATCACGGCCAACTTCCTTACGGAATTGACGAATAGCCTCCAAAAATGGAAGAATTTCGATGTCACCCACTGTTCCACCGACCTCTGTGATGACAATATCTACATCATCTGTAGCCAAAGTCAAAATGCGTGACTTAATCTCATCGGTTACGTGAGGAATTACCTGGACCGTCTTGCCAAGATAATCTCCACGTCGCTCTCGAGCAATTACGGAAGAATAGATAGATCCTGTAGTGATAGAGGAATTCTTCTTGAGGTTTACATCGATAAATCTTTCGTAATGGCCTAAATCGAGATCTGTCTCGGAACCGTCCTCGGTAACAAAGACTTCACCATGTTCGAAGGGATTCATCGTACCTGGATCTACATTGATGTAGGGATCCAATTTTTGCATAACTACCCGCAGTCCTCTTGCCTTTAGCAACCTTCCAAGCGAGGAAGCCGTAAGACCTTTACCTAAAGAGGACGCAACACCACCAGTTACGAAAATGTGTTTCGCCAAAAACCCTTCGCCAACCTTTCAAAACAAACTTTTCTCCAAAAACAGCCTACCCGCTGACAACCATAGATAATTCCAATTCAATCTGCCAAAATACGAATCTAAATTCGCGGATTTTATGTTCATAATCACTTCGAAGAATATCGCGAGATCAGTTCTCTAGCATGTTCTTTCGCCAATTGAGAGTCCGAAGAGCCAGATAACATGCGAGCGATCTCGATCTCTCTCGAAGCACCCTCCACCTTTTCAATTCGGGTTCGACTTTTGAAATCATTTGTGTCCTTTGTGATCACGAAATGGCTACCCGCAAAGGCTGCAACTTGAGGCAAGTGGGTCACTACAATGACCTGTCTCTTAGTCGAGAGCTCAACCAAGGAACTAGCAACTTCAATTGCCGATTTTCCTCCTACGCCCGCATCAACCTCATCGAATAGTTGAGTGTCGCACTCTGCTCCAGCCAGTAGGGTTATTGCCAGCATAAAGCGTGAGAGTTCGCCGCCCGATGCGAATTTTGCAATATCGATCTTGGCCTGTCCTGGGTTAGGCGTAAATAGAAAATGAATTGGTGATCCATCTATCGACTCTGAAAGGGCGACTTCACAAGTTGCACGACCAAGGGCTAGCTTAGGAAATAGCGCATTCAATCCGCTCTCAAGAAGTCGCGCTGATGCTGTTCTGGCATCTTTGATCGACTTACAGACGGCAAGGAACTCCGACTCTAGAGTCGCAATTTCAGACTCTAGCTCTTCTGGTGATGGGAGTTGTCCTTGTAGATGATCTCTACTTTGAATTAGGGATTCATACAAGCTAAAGACCTCAGGCAAGCTGGGGCCATACTTACGTTTTATATCACGCAAAACAACCAGACGACTACGGATCTCTCCCACTCGATCCGCATTGGCTTCGAGGCCATCCATGCGGCCTTTAATCTCTTCCGTGAGATCCCTTACCTCGAGCTCTAGCGCCTCAAGACGAGCAGAGATTGCTTCTAGCCCTCGCAGCTTACCTCCACGTCGAGCAAGTGACGAATATGAATTATGCCTTGCGGAATCACCTTCGGAAGGCTCCAAAAGTTCAATCATCGAACCAAATAGTTCTCTATATTCTTCAACTTGTTCCAGCGAATCAAGCTCTTCTTCAAGGAGCAAATCTTCGTCATCGGTCGCCAATTTGATCTTTTCGATCTCACGAATCTGAAACTCTACTATTGCTAATTCCCGATTACGTGAGACACTATTTGCCTCTAGTTCGGCCAAAGATCTCTTGGCAGTACCAAGTTGAACCTCGAGGGATCGCTTTAGAACGGTATCAATCCCGCCGAATCGATCCAAGATCTCCCCTTGAGCACCGAGTGAGACCAGCTTCATTGAGTCATGTTGTCCATGAATATCCAACAGTGATGATCCCAGGGTTGAAAGTTCGCCTATTGAGGCCATCTTTCCATTGATGTAAGAGCGAGACCTGCCAGATGCCAAGATTGTTCGCGAAAGGATAAATTCGCCCTCTGGAGTGCTAAAACGAGCAGAAACGCTCGCCTCTTGGGCTCCAACTCTTACCCAACGAGCATCAGCCTTGGCCCCAGTTGCAATCGAAATTGCACCCACAACCATTGTTTTGCCGGCGCCTGTCTCCCCTGAAATAACATTCATTCCGGGCTCAAGAAGAAGACGCCCCTCTTCAATCACCCCGAGATTCTCTACAATTACCTCTTCAAGCATCTTATTGCCAATCCCCTAACGGTGGTGGTGACTCGAGAAAAATCCAATTGCTCATTGAATACCTGCTTGATCAATACCCTTCCAAAATTACTTCTAATCTAAAATCGATCCCATCGACTTTTCAGTCAGTCCAAACTTTGATTTTAGGATCACACGAAAGTCACGCTTGCCCAGTTTGATGACCAGTGCATTCAAGAGAGAAGAACGAACCTTTACAGATTCGTTCGGAGCTAGTACATGCCTATTGATACCATCGACCATTATTGTCGCATGGGGCCCTTGCAAAACTCGAATTTCGACGGCTTCGTTGGAGTCTAAAACCAAAGCCCGATCAAATAACATATGAGGAGATATTGGTGTCATGATCATCGCTCGAAGGGTAGGCGAAACTACAGGTCCTCTAGCTGAAAATGAGTAAGCAGTCGAGCCCGTCGGAGTAGCTATTATCAGGCCATCGGCTTCGTAATCTAGAAAATGAGTATCGGCTATCGATACATTGAGTTTTACAACATTTCCCGAATGCGACTTTTCAACCACCAATTCGTTCAAGGCCACGAAACGCTCGACCTCGTGAACTGATTCCGAAGTCCCTCTGGGTTGTCTTGAAATTTCAATATCAAGGGTCATTCGTTCTTCGAGTTCGTACTCACCGGCGAAAAAGTTCTCTAGCGCCTTGCCAAGCTCTGGAGGCTCGATCTCGGTCAGATAACCAAGATGACCGAAGTTCACTCCCAAGACTGGTACCTGATAGACCAAGCAAAGATCAATTGCGCGAAGCATCGTTCCGTCTCCACCTAGCGACAAAACGAGTGAGAGACCCTGACACTGAGAGGCCTTAGTCACCCTCAAAACTTCATATCCGGCATTCTCGCACCAAGCCTCGACAAATTCGCTGGCCTCAATGGCACCCTTGCGTTCGGGGTGTACGACCATTCCAATACGCTTTTGAGGAACGTTTCTAACATTCATATTTGTCAAGATCAAACCTTACTTGTTATCAACGGAAATCAACGAGACGATCCGCTTAAACTAACTTCGCTCGCTTATGTATATTTAAATGCGATGATCCTAGTTAAACATAGGGTCCAGCCCCAAAAGAAGATGGCACTTACTCCTATTACACTAATTACCGTTACGAACTAGGGCGCATAACTAAGTTGAATATTGACAAAGCGCTTTTGCTCTTTGGCTAGACGCCAAGATATTCGCCTTGGTTGATTCAACCGATTCACAAAACGCATCTTCCAAAGTGCTCTAGCGCCACGACCTCACCACATGGCCATGCCAATAGAACACGAGACTACGGGCGATTCTGCAATAGCAACCTTGAGATACAAGCTGGAATTATCCTCCGATTGAGATTGACCGACTCAATACTCTTCAAAGTTACCGGTTTGATATGCCTGCTCTAAGCCGGAAGGTTAATTTTGCCAACTAAAAACCGAAAACGAGACGGTCACTTTGTCTGTGGGAATCGAGCAATTAGATCGCCTGCAGGAAATATTTTCAAAGGATATAGTATACCCCCTAGGGTATAATTTGAATTGAAGGAGCGCAAGTGCAACTAGCCCATATCTCCCATCTTCGACAGGGACTTTCCCAGGGTGACCTATTGATCGATGTACGCGAACCCTATGAGTTCGACTCCGGACACGTACGGGGAGCAATAAACATTCCATTGAGTCAACTAGCAAACAAGTTACCGACCATACCTTTATCAAAGCGCATTTTTGTGATCTGTGCAAGCGGAAGCCGGTCAATGGAGGCAGCCAAATTCCTTTCATTGCGCGGATACGAAGCATTATCGGTAGCAAATGGTACTTCAGGATGGGCTGCGGCCGGAATGCCGCTGACGGCCTAGTCGGTACTTTGGCTCACCTTTCTAGAGGTTGACCAAATTGACTCCGCGTCAACTGGGGGACTAGATCGTCCTAGTCCCCCAGTTATTCCGAACTTAATCTCAAGGCAATTTCCTCAGACCGTTAGCAATAACCTATACCTGCAAACTTGCAAACCAAGGTTGCCAATTCAAGCATTATTTCCTTTAGGACTCTATCAACGCGAACTCGCACATAACTACTATCCAGTGAGCAAATTCGACTCAGATTACAAAGAACTTGTTTGCCTCTGGCGGCTAGGTTTTAACTAACATTCGAAAGTAGAGAGACCTATGGGTCACCCCTGGGTCATCTTCAAATCGAAACCGCACAAATCCTCAAATTTGCTAACTTTAACTCAACTTAGCACCAGCACAAAATCACAAAAACGATCTTCCTAATAGTCTTTGGGCCATTTTAAAATGACACGATACTAAATCTCAACGTGAGCTATCGAAACATTTATCTACAAGCAACGCGATCCCCCAAACCACCGATTTTTTTTAACTGCCTATATCATGTAGTCACAGTCACCAATGGATACCTAAGGTTTAAGATTCATCTGGATCCGGACAACGTGCCAGCGCAAACAAACGAAAGCGTCAAAAAGTGTCGACTTCAAGACACCGCCGTTGTGGCCATAACAGCCTTGCTGTTGCTTAAGGTGCCTTGATCTAGTGCCTCATGACAGAAAAGAATCGTTTCAATCTTTGTCGCCATAGCATCTCTCCGCCTCTCCGTCGAATGCCAACTCTAGAGCGATTTATACCTCGGAGCATTGCCAGCAAAACAACCTCACCGCACCGCCATCGCTGGGTAAACAGTGACCTTTTGAGATCGCGGCGAATCCAAAGAGGAAAGAGCCAATGAGTTTCTAAAGGAATACCAGTGGTGTAATGGCATCTCCCTGAGATAAAACAAGGCTAATGGCCTATCTTATATACCCCTTGGGGTATAGTGATTATAAAAGAAAATAGGTAGTGCAACAATTGAAAACCAAAAAACCAACTTGCAAAGGGAGAAGGCAGAACCAGACGACCTAGATCAAGTCGCATGCATAGCAATGCACCAAATTTAAGAGTCATTATCTCTGCTTTGAGCTGTCTCTTCGAAAGTGATACTCAAGGTTTAGCCATGTTGCTCTTTCGTTACTAAAACGGAAGCCACGAATGTGACTTTTATCTATCGTCAATCAATCCGGATCCAACTCATCAAAAATTATCGACCAAATCTAACTAAACAGATAAGGAGTCGTTGCTAAAGTGCTCCAAACAGACAAGCTTTAGCAACAAAGAAAAATGAACAATACCGAAGCTCAAAAGACGACGGCTAGCCCAAAATCCTACGTAATTGTTGGGGGCGTAGCTGGAGGCATGTCTTGTGCCACTCGCCTAAGAAGACTGGATCCAAATGCGAGGATAACAGTCATCGAGCGCTCTAATTACGTATCATACGCAAACTGCGGTCTACCTTATTACGTAGGGGGTGTAATTCAAGACGAAGCGGATCTGCTGCTGCAGACCCCAGCATCCCTCAAGGCAAGATTTGACATAGACGTTTTGGTAGGGCACGAAGCCACAAATATCGACCGAGACGCACATAAAATCGAGGTACAAGGCACCGAAAAAGGCATTGGCACCTCTTTGGACTACGACTACCTAGTTCTAAGTCCAGGCGCAAAGGCCATAGCGCTGCCAATCCCTGGGATCGAGAGCGCCTTCCAGTTGCGCACTGTTGAAGATGTACAAGCTATAACCAAACGCCTGGGAGGCAAGACCAAAAGTGCACTAATCATTGGAGGTGGCTTCATTGGCTTAGAGGTGGCGGAAAATCTTTCCAATCGAGGGTTACAGGTAACTATTATCGAAGCTTCCAGCCAACTCCTTCCACCCTTAGATCCCGAGATGGCCGCACTTTTGACCGAGAAGATTCAAGGCCATGGAGTTCGCATTGCCACTTCAACGACGATCGAGAAAATCGAAGACAACGTAGCAACATTGTCAGACGGCTCAACCATCGCAAGTGACCTCTTTATCGCGGCAGCTGGCGTACGCCCCGACATTGCCATCGCACAAAGCTGTGGTCTTGAGATCGGAACCCGAGGTGGAATAGTTGTTGACGACGACCTTCGAACCAATGATCCCGCAATCTTCGCCGTCGGAGACGCCGTGGAAAAACGAGAGTTCTTTGACTCTGGTGCCAACCTCGTTCCCTTGGCAAATGTCGCAAATCGTCAAGGTCGACGGGCTGCAGATGCCATTATGGGAAGGCTAGGTGCAGACCCCTATACTCAGGGAACCGCAATCGTCACGATCTTCGGGCTCAACATTGCCCTCACTGGGGTAAACGAAAAGCGACTATCGCACTCTGACATTGAGATTGAGAGTATCCACAGCCACCCCAACTCTCATGCAACCTACTTTCCTGGCGCTGAGGAGATGCACATTAAGGTAATCGCATCCCGCTCGGATGGCCGAATCCTTGGTGCTCAAATTATTGGTGGCGCCGGTGTCGACAAACGGATCGACGTTATAGCAACTGCCATCAAAACCAAGATGAAGGTCTGGGAATTGGCCGACCTTGAACTAGCCTATGCTCCACAATTTGGATCCGCGAAGGACCCAATAAACATGATTGGATACATCGCGGAGAACCGACTCGAGGGAAACTTTAGAGCAACTCAATGGCATGAGATCGAAGAGGCAATCGAAACTGGCGTGGAACTGATAGACGTCCGAGAGGAAGCTGAATTTGCCCAAGGTACAATCCCCGGGGCTAAAAACATTCCATTGAATTCGCTAAGAGAGCGATATCGCGAGATTGCCACACCAAATCCGATCGTCTTTTGTCGAGTAGGTCAACGCGGACATAGCGCCCAAGCACTTTTGGTCAGATACGGAATCAACGCCAAAAACCTAGACGGAGGAATCATAACTTGGCAGGCCACCAAGGGAATCTAATCGAACCAGGCTCATTCATAGAAAAATAAGCATTATCCGCATTCGAGTCGATCGTGTCTTTAGAAAACCAAGGGAGATCCCTTCAATTCAAGACACATTAAATCCACTCGAATGCCGGGTGGCTCTTTGAGATGAGTTCGACCAAAAGGCAAGTTCTCAGTAAGCCAGAGGGAACATTTTGCCTCTATGAATCACACTGGCGCCAGCGACGCCATACTCCGGTAGCCATCTGGCACCTGACATCCAACTACCAGATGTAAAGATTAATTGTAACGCCTAATAAAGATCAAACTAGACCAAGGCGCTAAGGGTATATCAATTTAATGTTGACTTTTAGCCGACCATATCTGGTATTGATTCGATGAAATCTGTAATCAATTAGTCGTTAAAAAATCACGTTGGAGGTCAAAGCCAAAGACTACTCCTCACTGGGTACCTCTTCACTTTCACCCATTGTCTCTGCGATCAGAGAATCAACACATGAATTGGCCAGCATGGCCAATTGAGACTTCCCTAATTCATCATCACCGAAACTACCGTAGATGAAAAACTCTCGATTTCCTTGAGCACCGGAGATATGCGAAGCCACGACTGCTAAGATTCGAGCTTGTCGCTCCTCTAGCCCTTGGCCAACTTTAATTATGGCGGCCTTCCAAAGTTGAGGGTCTCTTATGACGCCTTTCCCTCTTGAAACAGACCTGCGATCTAACTCAAATTGAGGCTTTACCAAGAGCAGAAATCTTCCGTAATTCTCTAGAAAGACTGATTTTACCACGTCAGCGATCGTTAGCAGAGATATAAAACTCAGATCACCAACGACCATGTCAAAGTGGGGAAGATCGAAGTCGTCCCTGTTGACATTTCTAACGTTGACACCCTCCAAAAGGACCACTTTGGGATGTCTGGATACAATTTGATCCATTTGACCAACGCCAACATCGACAGCCACAACCGCGATTGCCCCACGCTCGATTGCCACCTGGGTAAATCCACCTGTCGAAGAACCGAGATCACTTAGAGTTAACCCATTCAGATCAATCGAAAGATCATCGAGTGCGCCCAGAAGTTTGTAGGCCCCTCGACCCACATATTTAGACTTGGGCCCTAAAATATGCACCGAGTCACTCGGCCGTATCTGCCGTGTAGCTTTTAGGGCTATCGATCCATTGACTCGGACGCGATTGGCTACTATCAATTCCATAGCTTGGTCTCGACTTCTAGCCAAACCTTCCACTACCATTGCTTTGTCAAGTCGCATTGATGCGCTACGTTTAGTCATCTAGGAACATGATAGGAGTGCATAAGGGTGGCGCGTGCCGTTGGTTCATCGCTGGCCCAACGGCACTTAACTAAAAGCCACAATCGTATACGAAAGCGCTACTGATCTAGATTCGATAGGTCTCCGCTTGACTCGCCTTCCGGTACGGCTTCAGTCGGGACGGCTTTAGATGCCCGACTTCTTCTCGGTGTCTTACTTGTTACTTTCGTGGCCTCGTCTGGGGTGATTGGAAGATCTTCAACCACAACAACATCACTAGCAGAATCAACGTGTGACTCCCTTTTTGTAAGAAGTTTGGCCACCGCTTCGCTAAGTGCTACAACATCACCACGCAACTCCTCACGAAGTGCAGAAAGCGACACTACGTCATCTTTTATCTGATTCATTGCCTCAGTTACTTCAACTAAATCTTCTTTAGTAGGAAGTTTCAGAGTATTAACCTGCTTTTCCACTTCGTGACGGATGGTGTCAGCGAAGAACTCAGTACTTCGTTTAGAGCGCTGAATCACATCTTCAATAAGCTCTAAGGCTTGATTCCGCTGAACCTCAGAGAGATGCATTAGATCACGCGCGATCTCTTCAACCCTATCGGTTGACATTCGAGAGACGGTCTTTCCTGCATCGAGTAACTTCTTATAACGGTCTTTTGGAGATTTTGATGCCATAGCGAAATCATAGCCACTTGTAATCCAAGGTTCAACTCCAAGATCACGATGACCAAAATCTTAACGTTCACACCAAAAAGACTAAACCCCTATTCAACGCTAAGAATCCGAACAAAAAGCTAGCAATTCGCCCAATTCGGCTTGCGCTTTTCGAGAAATGAAGCCATACCTTCTTTGGCATCGGCGCTTTGGGACATCGATGCCATCGTCTCCACCGCCAACGCATACGCATCTTTAAGACTCATTTCCATGGTCTTATGCAACGTAGCTTTTCCAACACCCTTGGAAAACGCAGATCCTCTGGTCGCGCGTCGCATCAATTCCACGGCAGCCTCGTCCAAACTCTCAGGTTCTACGACTTTATTTACCAAGCCCCACTCTGCTGCTGTTTTAGCATCTATGACATCCCCGCACAAAGACATCTCCATAGCGCGCTTTTGGCCAATCGATCTTGAAATTGCAACCATGGGAGTGTGACAAAACCAACCTCCACGACCGCCAGGAGCAGCAAAGCCGGCCTGGGTTGACGCAACAACCAAGTCACAACTGGCGACAAGTTGGGCTCCCGCCGCTGTAGCCAATGCATGGACTTTGGCCATCGTCACTTGAGGGATCTCACCGAGGCTTAACATAACCTTGGTGCAGGTCCACAATAGATGGCGCATCTCTGGAAGATTCGCATCTACCATATCGGAAAAGTCATGACCAGCGGAAAACACCGGGCCCGCACCGCTTATGATGACTCCGAGGGCATCGCTCTCACCAATAATATCTAGGGCCGTTTGAAGTTCCTTGAGGTGATCTAGGGAGAGAGCATTTCTCCTCTGCGGTCGATTCATGGTCAGGTAAAACAGATCGTCACCCCGCTCAAGCACGATATTGCGAAATTTACCCAGGATTTCCATTTTATCACCATTCTATTAAAAGTTACGTGATCCATTATTCCACGATTTTCTTCGGTGGAGGCGATATTAGCCCACCAGTCATCACCCTTTGTAAACCCCATTTAGATCATTAGGAAAGATGCCAGACAGCCACAAATTACCCCTCTTTGGTCTTATGAAGTCACTCCGAACCTCAATTGTCCAGAGAAAATTGACCAGCCAGTCCGAAATGATCTAAGGGGTTCAACTTTTTTACCAAAGCAACTCGAACACCATGACGTTCAGTCACTTCACATGAATCACCATTTGAATGTACCCAAGTAGTGCTATTAGCCCTAGCCAAGTCGTCTACCTGCATGTGCAAAGATGCAAAGACGATACGAAAGCGATAACTATCATATTAATTTAGGCCATCGGCGAAGCTCGATAAACCTTTGTGACCATGTCACAGTTGTATGAGAAAATCAAATATAAACGACGAATTCGATTCGAAAAATGCATAAGCACCAAGAAACATCACTTAGGTCGGCACTACTCGATACTCTATCTTCAACAGCCAGGGGGAGAAATTGCCTAAAGCGACAAATAGCGAGAGATCTCAAGTTTGGGAAAAGACCATGCAAGGCTGGAATGAAAACCCAGAGATCGTACATGCCCACGCTCACTCCAAGATAAAGATTCAGGTAGGCCATGAAGTTCGTAGCCAAGAATTTGAATGGACGCCAAACCCCGATGCAACAAGGGGATATTCGGGAGGAAACCGCCGTATCGTCGAACCCCAAGATCAATATCGAAGTTGTTTTGAAAAAGATCGCGACCGTATTCTACATTCGAGCTCCTTTCGGCGACTCGCTGGCAAGACTCAGGTATTTGTCTTTCCTGCTGACCACCAAAGAACAAGGCTGACCCATGCCCTCGAGGTTGCCCAGGTTTCCAGAGCAATCTCAAAGCGGTTGGGACTGAATGTCGACCTCTCAGAGGCTATTGCTCTGGGCCACGATTGTGGCCATGGTCCTGGGGGCCACGCTAGTGAAGATGCTCTCTCTTTGTTCCTACCCGACGGCTATGATCACGCAGTCTTTGGAGCAGACTCAACTCTAACGCATTTGAACCTTTGCGAGGAGACTCTAGATGGAATTAGAAATCATTCCTGGTCAAGGCCAGAGCCCGCCACACCCGAAGGACTAGTTGTCTCATGGGCTGACAGAATCGCCTATTGCGCTCATGATTTAGAAGATGCTATTAATGCTCATATCCTCGGACAGTGCGATGTCCCTCATAAAATTACTCGCGTGGTCGGAACAACTCGTTCTGAGCAACTTAACTACTTTATAAATTCCATCGTGTTCACTGCAGTCAAGACTGGATATATAGCCATGGATGAGGAAGGTGCAACTGCCCTAGGAGCAATGAGACAATTCAACTATGAGTCCATCTATCTGCGTCCCGAATCAATTCGCCAATCAGAACAGGTAATCGAGGTTTTGCGCGCCCTGGTCACAAAGCTCATCTCCGATAGGCAACTCTTTAGCAATCTGATCAAAGATAGAGGGGTAATCAGCTTCGATAGTCCTGACTACGATCACAAGGTGGTTGGTTACGTCGCAGGGATGACTGACCGATATGCATTTTCAATGGCGTCATCATTGACAGAGATTACAGCGGAACAGGTTCCGCGAGGTATCGACTTTTAACGTTGATGATTCAAATCTCGCGATCTACGCCTTGACTATTTTTACCCTGCATTGAGCTGCCAACCACATTTGATGTAGAGCATTGTCAACGTCTAATCTACATATATCAAGGCGGCTTTTAGCTGCAATTAGTGATCCCGTCGGTAAACATCAATTTCTTTACTAAAAGGAACTTTTAAGATCATCTTTCTTGTCCGTTTGATTAGGGTAACAATAGGTTGGCTAAACCCTACATTACTTTCTCGCTTGTGGCACTTCCCACCATAGTAGATCGATGAGAGCTAGTATTTTCGTCGCACAACTCAAATCTAAAGGTAGCCAATTAGGCGGGAAGCTGTCAAATCTATAGACGCAGTTGGGCTGCAAGAGATCTAATTGGCAGACTTCTCAACGAGACTGCCGCTACCTGTCCCTCCCTCATCCGAATAACCATTGGCACCGAATCAACAGAAAATCTTTTGCGTGCCCAATCGTTGTGATCAACATCAACAATCAAGATCACAATCTCATCGGGAGAGGTTCTTACAAGTTCTTCCAAAGTAGAAAGAACGACCTTAGACGAACTGCTCCACTGTGTAACAAGCCCAATCAAAAGCGTCTGCTTTAGGTAACCCTCAATCATCTCATTGAGGGTTACCTCATCATTGATTTGAATAGGGTCGTACAAAACCAATTATTAATCTCCAGCGCTAACTTACGAACCGCTCACACAACCCAAGTTGGATCCAGATCGATCCTAAAGACCAACCTGGACCGTCGACGATATATTTACTTAGTGCCCTTGCTCTTTTACGTCGACAACTACACGACCTCGAATTTTACCGCTAAGAATATCACTAGCAAGGCCAGATAGGTCGTCTAATGTCTGAATCGTTGTAAGTGACTCCAGCTGAGATCTTGGAATCAACTCCCCAAGTCGTCTCCAAGCAATCTCGCGCCTTGAATTTGCACAAGCGGTCGAATCTATACCGAGAATGTTCACTCCTCTGAGCAAAAATGGCATTACCGTTGATGAAAAGCCAGCACCTCCGGCTAAACCAACTGATGCTATCGATGATCCACTGACCATTTGACCAAGGATGCGCCCTATGGTCGATCCACCAACGTTATCAATTGCCCCGGCCCAACGCTCTGTCTCTAGAGGTCGCTTGGTCTCTTCGGCCAGTTCCTGTCTGGGGACTATCTCATCTGCCCCGAGGCCCTTTAGGTATTCGGTCTCACTCATGCGTCCGGTTGAGGCCGCTACTTTATATCCGAGTTGATGAAGAGCGATGATTGCTATCGAGCCCACGCCTCCTGCTGCACCTGTAACCAAGACTGGCTTATCACTTGAATCTGGAGAAAGGCCGAGACTCTCTAATGCCATGATTGCCAACATAGCCGAAAGGCCTGCCGTACCAAGGGCCATTGAATGGAAAGGAGAGAGGTTTGAAGGCAAAGGAATTGCAAAGTCTGGATTTATCTTGGCAAGGGTCGAGTATCCTCCCCAGTAGCTCTCTCCAATTCGCCACCCGGTTGCAATGACTTCATCACCAATATTAAACCGTGGGTCGCTGCTGGCTTTGACGCGTCCTACCAGATCAACGCCGGGAACATGGGGATAATTTCGAACGAGCCTACCAATACCATTGATCACCATGCCGTCTTTGTAATTAAGTGTGGAATACAAGACCTCGATCTCTAGTCCCTCATGTGGGAGCGCGTCTTCAGAGATCTCACGGACAGAACCCGTTACCTTAGAGTCAACTTCGTCAATTAAAAATGCTCTTATCATTCCTACACTTTATTCCAACAATGTCGAAAGCGGGGCGCAAGTAAAGCCAACAAATCATTGCCAAAGCGCGCGGATCTAGGCTGGTTATGGCCGATCATCATAATCGAGAGCATTGAGATTGCAAATCAAAGACACGGTCTCTGATCACTACAAAATAACTGCCACACCAAATCAAAGAAAGACAACTGGCCTTTCATTCGAAGGACCACAGCCAACAGCACCATTATCGCGCTCAAAAGAGGTCATCTAGAGTAGAGATCAATTGGGCGCATCCACGAGGAGGGTCCACAGACTCATCCCAAGTACCTCTTCATATAGCAAGGATATGGCTAGGCATCGAGACTGGTGATGTCTATGAAGACGCGATCGGCCATGAGAGCAAAGGCAAAGAACTCCCCGGAAGTCCGAGATGCTTTGTGGGGGAAGCACTTTTGGTCACCCTCATAGTCGGTAGTGTCTTGTGGTGGGGCCCCATTAGAGACGGTAAAGAAGTACGGTGAGAAAGCACATAGAAAACCAGAAACTCCCAAGAGGTAAATCAGGGAGACCAAGAAAGAATTGAGGTCGCTTGACCCCTCCCTTACGGAAAGCAATTACGCTCCCGTTGGTTCAAAATGCACTATTCGCATAACACTCTGAAATGCTCCAATGAGCCCTTTTAATTTCTTGT
Organism: Acidithrix sp. C25; assembly: GCF_904848545.2. Classification (NCBI taxonomy): domain Bacteria; kingdom Bacillati; phylum Actinomycetota; class Acidimicrobiia; order Acidimicrobiales; family Acidimicrobiaceae; genus Acidithrix; species Acidithrix sp. C25. Next base: position 633,700 of record NZ_CAJHCI020000006.1, on the reverse strand, counting down.
GGGGTGTGTTAATCTTCTCATGACATGCTTACACCCGAGGAACTCGCCACTATTGAAGCATTCATGGCGAAGACTGAAAACATCGACGAATATAAGCGGGCGCTGGCAGTTCTCACCCTTGAAGATGGGAGTCCCCTCAACAGGACAGGCCTCTCTGTCAAGCATGTACAGCGAATTCGACGGTCATTCCGCAGCGTTGGCACTGAGGCATTCAAGGACAAGCGCCATAACAACGCTCCGGTACTTCTCTCAAAGTCTCAAAGAGATGAAGTGGCAATCATGCTCACGACTACAACTCCCAATGACCACGGCTATAGCAGTTCCCCGTTTTGGTCAACACGGATCCTGGCTACAGTACTCAAGCGCAGATACGGTGTTCTCTATGCCTCTAGGACTAGCTATTACGTTCTGTTTCGGGAAAGTAAGTTCAGCTTCCATCTGCCGGGCAAACAGTACGAGAAGGCTGATCCACAAGCGGTAGCTGAATGGAAAGACGAGCAGCAAGAACGTCTGAAAGAGGCATTCTCTGATCCAGATACGGTGATTCTCTGTGAAGACGAGATGGTTCTCACTCAGGCGACAACTACTCAGAAAGTGTGGATACCGAAAGGAACCACACCAGCTGTAATTGAGACCAATGGAACCAGAATGAACCGGAGCATCTATGGGTTTTTGAACCTCAAGACAGGCAAGGAGCATGCATTTGCAACAGAGCGCCAGACTATGCATGAAACAGCGGCCATACTGCTGGCGATCCGCAAGATCTACCCAAGAGAGAAGATTCTGCTTATATGGGATGGGGCAGGATGGCACAGAGGGAGCGTCGCTCAAGAGGCAATTAGGGAGCATCACATCGAAGCAGTCCATTTCCCTCCGTATTCTCCGCAACTCAATCCCCAGGAACACGTTTGGAAGCAAGGGCGCTCTGCTGTAACCCACAATCGCTTCATTCCCAAGATTGAACCAGTCACAAAGGAATTAGTCGACTATCTCAACACGACGACATTCCCATACTCTTTGCTTGATTTCAAGGAGCAAGTCAGAGTGTGAGCTCTATAGATCAAACCTCAACAACGTTTCTATTATTATCGGGCTTACTTTAGATTGGCGTTGTCGCCGCGGCCGATGGTCCATTTGAGGCAATCGGCGGCTTCACAGTCAAAATAAGAGGAAGCGGATTCGTACTTCTCATAGCAATGATGGCCCTGGTGGTTGTCGTAACCGTTATTCTCAACCCTGATAACTCTGTGGTCTTTCTAACCCCTACCTTGATTCATTCATCAAGGACACAAAAGAGCCAAAGGAAGCTTTTGCTTGTGGATCGATCTTCATAGCCAATTCAGCCTCATTGCAGCTGCCAGGTTTCAATCTGACCAATGTCCTGGTGCTTTCTACAGATCACATCAGCGGAGCTAGTTTTGCCGCGCGTATCCTTTTGCCATGGGTGATCGCAATAGTGGCCACCATGATAGTCATCATGATCTGGCGCAGATTGGATCTAAGCCATGCACCCCAAAGTAATTTGGACCACTACCATTTCGGTTGGGACCGGGAATAGCTGGGGTTTCCTTAGCAACCATTGCAGTGCTAACCAAAGCCAGCCCAGTACCATTACTCGCTTTTATTGGATTAGATGCAGCTGCCATTGATCTGTCTTTGGGCGGTTCCCTTTCTAAAAATGCTACTTTAGATGAATCCCATTGCGATCTTCGGCCTCTTTATATTTTCGACATTGCTTGGGGCAATTGGTAGGCATTAGACGCTTCCATCAGATCTGATTTGCCATCTTGGACCATTTCTGACTGCGTGGGTAGCGCCAATCACCACTTTGGCTGCCAACAAATTGTCAGCAGCCACTCTGCTTTCATCGCATCTACCAAAGCATCTCATCAACCTTCTAATTGGATTGGATCTTGGGCCCAATCTCGGAGTATCAGAACCACTATCGGCGATACTGAGACTTAGAATCGCTAAATCAAATAAAGCAACACCATCGATTGCCGCCTATTCGAAGATTGAATGAACCACTGCCATGGTTTCAATCACTCCGGCAGTTCTCGCATTGTTGGCAATTAGCACCAATAAGCGCTGACCCCCATCGCCAATGTACTTCAGAGGAGATTGATGGGCGATTAGTCCCATGATGATTTACCTCTCACTCATGTACCTCTCACTGAACCAGGAAACGTGCTAGGTTAGCGATCTGTGCGCGCTAGCTCGGAGACACTGAGGATCAATCTTTGATCAGCCTCGGTTTCAAAATGCCATGGCTCAAAATAATCAGAATACTTGGGTAGGGAAATGTTTTCACTAAAAGGTGACGTAGCGATCATAACCGGTGCTGGCAGCGAAGGTGGGATCGGCTTTGCCTGTGCCAGCCAACTGGGTCATAGGGGCGCAAAAGTCGTAATCACATCGACTACCACACGGATCTTCATGCGAGTTAAAGAGCTTCAAGACCAAGGAATCCAAGCCCATGGCATCGTTGCAGACCTAACCTTAGAACAAAACGCCAAGCAGATAGTTCAAGCAGCCCTTGAGCTCTTTGGGGGCCTCTCGATCTTGGTAAACAATGCCGGCATGGGGACTATTACGGCGCCTGAAACTTTTATACCTCTTTTCGAACTTCCATTGGCGAAGTGGAAGGAATCAATTGATCGCAATCTTACAACTGCCTTTTTGATGACCAAACATGTATTGCCAACGATGGTTGATCGCCAATATGGACGAATCGTCAACATCGCTTCAACGACCGGGCCAATCGGTGCAGTGGTAAACGAAGGACCATATGCGAGTGCTAAAGCAGCGATGGTGGCACTCACAAAGGCTACAGCAGTCGAACACGCCAAGGCTTTGATTACCGCGAATGCAATTGCTCCGGGATGGATAGCAACACCAGCTCAGACCGAGACAGAGAGTCACCACGGTCTAGCATCTCCGATGGGACGCTCAGGACTACCGAAGGAGGTTGCCAGCGCCGTAACTTTTCTGGCTAGCCATGAAGCTAGCTACATCAACGGACACCTCTTGGTGGTAGATGGCGGAAACCACCTTATCGAAGGGCTCGGATAAGGAGGCCGAAATAGTCATGGCATCGCATTCGATAAAACTCAATTACAAAGAAATACACACAAACCTAAAATTTATAATTGCAGTAGATTACGCGTCAGATTGCAATTAAACATAACGCGTCTATTAAGATCTAAAGTATCTTCACCTTTAGCCCCACTCCTATGCTATTTGGACTTATCTTGGATCAAATCCATCTGTTAACGCACTTGATTAGGTGAAATAATGGCGCCATTTTCTATAGTTCTAACTGTCAATAGAGGCGCTCAATAGCCACTTACTATAAGACAAACCAGGATTCATAGGTTGAGCTATCGATTCATTAGAGCGAAATCGGTTTAAACCCATAGACGACTAAGAGCATGTCTTAGTCGTCTATGCATCATTTCTATAACCTTTTATGGCTCTCCTAACATAGATGTGGATCAAGCAACCCTTTCGTAGGGGAGCTTTAGATCAATCGGACCGCATGAAAGCATCACCAAGCCAAGTGTTGATTTTGCAGAGTGAAGACCATAGCATCTAGCAATGATGGATCTAATTTTATTATTTAGACCCTCAAGCCTTCCATTAGAGACACCCTTTTCAAGCTAGGGGGCTCAATAGCAGCCATAATTCCAGCTTTATGGATTCGAATTGTCTTTGACAATCTGACAAAGCTAGGTATCTGTGATCGTGAAGCACGAGCACACCAGGAATCCAAGAACTCAGCTACTTCGTCATTGGATAATCCACTACCGAATATCCCTCTTAGGGATTCTTTCATCTCTAAGGGCTTTAGGAGTATTGCAGCGGTTGACTTTATTTGACGTAGAGTCTCATTTTGGCGTTGAGTCAAATCACCAGGATTCTTTAGTAATGCCCATCTTGCACTCACAAACTTACGGGCGTAATCTGGAGTAGGAAGTTTTCTCAGTTGGCGCCATAGGTCGCATCTTACCTCCTCCAGGGCCTCAGTGCCCAATTTAACGACATGAAAAGGATCGAGTGCGATTTGAGTATCTGGTGCATGATAAGCGAAAGCTTTAGCAAAAGCTGGTCCCATGTCCATTGTTGCTACTTGTGTGAGAGCTTGGAACGTTGCGAACCAAGCTCACATAAGAACCCATCTAGACTCTTAGCGCTTTTTCCTTCTGCTCCATAGACGATCTTTCCAGTTTCATGATCTGTTACGGGCTCTAAATAACTTGGGTTATGTACTTATGGTGTTTACGATAGGCAATCTCATCTACCTCTATTATTGAGAGCTTCTCTAGTCGCTTTGGATCGATCTCTTTGGCTACTACTCTCTCACAGATCGTACCAACTGTTTTCTGAGCAATCCGGGTGAGCTTCGTAACTGTTGTTTTATCCATCTTTGCGGTTGAGCCGGCAACTAGATGTTCAAAGTCTCTCGTGAAGCGAGATTTACGATACCGGTCACCCAAATGGCACTGACTCAGTGATTACTTCATGATTGGGGCATTTCGGTCTCCGTAGGGCACAAGAGATCCAAGTACGACGTATTCCCATGTCAAGATGTCTCCAGCGAGAGTTGATAAGTTCTGATGTCGTAGCGGTATTTTGTTTTGAATTTACGGCTTATTCAACAACACTTTGGACATGCGAGCTTGGATCGTGCAAGTTTGACATCTACAACAATTTCATCTTTTGAGATAAAAATATCGTTGACAATGACACCTTTAACGTCAAGCAACTGCTTGACTAGAGAGTTAGCGTGCACGGTTAGATCTCCTAAATCTGTGTGTTAGTAACTTCAAATTTAGAGGTCACAAACCGTGCACGTTTCATTCATTGCTTTTAACGACCCAAAAGTTCTTATCGTACAGGCGTTACTTATCGGTTATGGGGTCTTGGTGACCCACATGAGGGTTAGGAGAGCCCCTTTTATCTACATTTTATCGATCCAAATCTCCAGCTAAAAAAGGCAAATACTAAATCTAGGCGTGGAAGTTCGCCACGGGCGACTAGCGTTTGATTCGAAAACACGGGAGCCATATTGCTGAGAGGGATCCGCTAATTGCGGTTAACCGACCGTCTGACCTGATCCGGATAACGCCGGCGGAGGGAGTACCTTACATGAGTGAACAACCATCTAAAGTCTACGTTAATGGTTCCTTATTTGACATAAAAGTACCATTTCGACGAGTGGTGCTCGACGAACTCGATGAAAACTCAAATAACGTAAAGCTAGATCTTTATGATACAACTGGCGAAGATTCCCCTGGGAATAGTGGAATTACGCCGCTGCGACAGAGGTGGATTTCCAACCGAGATGACACCCATGCTATAGATTCAGATAAAACCGATACTGGGGGTTCAGTGCCACCTAGGGTTGCCAACAAAGGCAAACGCCCTACCCAGTATGGCTATGCAAAGTCAGGAATAATCACCCCAGAAATGGAATTTGTCGCAATCCGAGAAGGGGTCGACGTTGGCATTATCCTAGAAGAACTGTCCAAGGGTCGCGCCATTATTCCACTAAACATCAACCACCCTGAAGCCGAGCCAATGATCATCGGTTCACGCTTTTTGGTAAAGGTAAATGCCAATATAGGCAACTCCTCAGTCTCTGCCAACATTGGCGACGAGGTAACCAAGCTCCATACCGCGATCCAATGGGGTGCCGATACGGTCATGGATCTTTCCACCGGAGCAGATATTGCTCTAACCCGAGATGCAATTCTTAGAAACTCCCCAGTCCCGATTGGCACAGTGCCAATCTACGAAACGCTCGCACGGGTTGGTGGAAACCCCGTAAATCTCAGTTTCGAAGCATTCAAAGAGACGATGATTGCACAAGCAATGGGCGGGGTCGACTATATGACAATTCATGCGGGTCTTCGCCTGAGCCACATTCCTCTGACGATTCCACGGGTTACCGGAATTGTCAGTCGTGGAGGTTCGATAATGGCAACTTGGGCACTTGCTCACCATGAAGAAAACTTCCTTTATTCGAATTTTGCTGAGATATGTGAAATTGCTTCAACCTTTGATGTCACCATCTCCCTTGGTGATGGACTGCGGCCGGGATCTATCGCAGACGCTAACGACCAAGCTCAATTTGCCGAATTGGCTACCCTTGGTGAATTAGTAAAGATCTGTCGAGCCCACGACGTTCAGGTAATGGTAGAAGGCCCTGGTCATGTACCAATAAATCGTATCGCTGAGAATGTGCAAAAAGAGGTCGAACTCTGTGACGAAGCGCCCTTTTACACGTTGGGACCACTAACTACAGATATCGCACCCGGATACGATCACATCACATCGGCGATTGGTGCTGCACTAATTGCAAGCCATGGAACCGCAATGTTATGTTATGTTACGCCCAAAGAGCACTTGGGACTCCCAAATGCAGACGACGTAAAAGAAGGTATGATTGCCTACAAGATCGCGGCACACGCTGGTGACTTATCTAAAGGCCACCTGGGGGCAGCACAAAGAGACCTAGCACTATCTCGAGCTCGATTTGACTTTAGGTGGGAGGACCAATTCAACCTTTCACTTGACCCACAAAAAGCTCGAGCCTTTCACGATGAAGAACTCCCCGCTCCCGCAGCCAAAAAAGCCCACTTTTGCTCAATGTGCGGACCCAAGTTCTGCTCAATGGCCCTTTCTCAACGACTCAAAACCTCCGATGGTGAACTTTTGAAACACTCCATGGCAGACAAATCGGCGCAATTCGTCGACGGAGGTGCCGAAATCTACCTATCCATGCCAAGCAAGGTTCGCCCTTGAACCTCCTAGCCACTCGATGATCCGCTAAAACAACAGTTGCTAATTCCAGATCATCGGCCATTTGGCATTCATGGGCAAAAGTCTCCGATGCCATAGCTCGCTTTTGAGCTATGGCACTCAAGAGCCCAACATGAAATCGTTGGCCATATCTATCTGAAACCCAAAAAGGCCCGTTTTTGGAAGCCTTGATCCGACCTCTAAACATTAGAGACTATTGAGACCTTGGCGGTGCTTGTGATCGAAAAGACGCCGAGAAAACCCTTTCAGGCCCGTGGTACCTATGATAACGATTGCATTGCAAACTCAATCCCAAATAGAATCCTCTTTCCTGCTACACCTTTGACGCTTCTCAGGGTAGCAACCGCCAATATAGGGTCATGGATATAACACTTACTTGGAATGTTCCGTCCCAAAGCGAATCTGTAGGCCAATATATAGGACTTTTGCGTTTCTAGCGGGTCCGTTTCTATGGGGGAGGGCCGACATTTCGATGCACTCAGAGTCTTGATCATTTTGCTACAAATCGTCCATAGAAGTTCACGAGATTTCGGGGAGCTCTAATCAGCTAGATAAACTATTCATGAATAATCACAACGATAGGCTGATCAAGTGTACTTAGTCAAACCGTTAGTAGTCAATTACCGCCCCTCATGGCCGGTCGAAGCCGAAGGATTGATTGCTGACCTTCTGAGTGAGCTTGGTAATCTTGCAGATCGAATTGATCATATTGGAAGCACTGCTATCGAGGCAATGGCGTCAAAGAATGTTCTAGACATCCAGTTGAGTGTTTACGATCTCGATGCCTTAAAACGTTTCCGAAGCGGTCTTTTTGAGTCACTCGGATTTGAGTTGTCACAGATTAAATTAGACCATATTCCCGCGGGCCGACTTGATAATTCCAATTTGTGGTCAAAGCGCCTTTGGTTGCGTCGCATAGACGGTGCAATTGATGTAAATCTACACGTAAGGCTTGCTGGATCGCCGAACGAGCGGTTAGCGCTTCTATTTCGTGATTGGTTTAGAGCACACCCTGAAGCGGTAGTAGCCTATGGTCAATTCAAGCTCGCCCTTAGTCAACTCTGTGACGACACCGCCACTTATTCAGATACCAAGGATCCGATAGTCGACGTTATAGCGGTCGCCGCCGAAGAATGGGCTGCTGCAATTGGGTGGAACCCCTGATTTAAAGAGCGTTCTCTCTCCTCAATTAATCTCTTTCGGGGGATATTTTCGTTGAAAGCTATCACCCACTTATTCAGAAGAGTTCATGTGAGTTTCATCCATCTTGATTTTGCCAATATTGGTTCCTTGACGATGGGTGTCTCCTGTATTCTTTTTATAAGAAGTTCGCAAAAACGACAGCATTTCGCAAAAACGATGTTTGACTAATGGCGGCCTCGTCATTGAAGTAAATGGTGCAGGCGCCACTCACTCAAACGTAATGGTTCGTTCAGTTTTTAGCGGTGTCCAGGTATATCTCTAACCCGTAACCTAACGAGTAAAGTAACGCACTTCATTTTGAAAAAAAGACGAAGACGGCGCTCTTAGCGTATGTCTTTGATTATGAACAAACTTTAGGGGATTACTATTCAATTTGGAGCGGACGACGGGATTCGAACCCGCGACCCTCACCTTGGCAAGGTGATGCTCTACCACTGAGCCACGTCCGCAACTGCTCTAACCAGTATAACCGCACGATCGTCAAGGTCATTCACTTAAAGAAAATCCGATTACAAAGTTGTAACTTATGGATCCAAGCCAAAAGCCTTGGCAACAATTCAACAAAACTGATCTTGCATTAATGCTTTCAAGCCGCTGAAAATATCGATTCAAGCAGCTCCACTGCATCGGAGATGGCATCCCCAAACTTCACTACATCGCCAGCCAATTTAGAGTCGCCTACCAGCCCTAGAACCATTTGCCCACTGTAGCTTACAGCGGTAACACTCAAACCAGTTGAATCCGCTAGAGGACCAAAGGGAATAACTTCCTCCAGTTTTGTTCCTGCGAAAAAGAGTGGTTGATCTGGACCCTTAACACTGGAGATAAGAATATTAAAAGCGGGGCCTATGTAATCAAATGCCTTTAGCTGATGTGCCACCCGAGAAAGTGCCCAGGTGAAAAGCGGTGGCACATAGTGCGTCAATCGAACTAGTTCAGCAAGATCGGCTTTGCGATGAAATCTTTTCGCAGCCGAGGTAGCTCTGGCTATCTCGATAACTCGATCCTTTGGATCTGTGATCGAATTTCCTAAAGATACAAAGAGAGCACTGATCTGATTTGAACCACCTTGATCATCCCGGCGATGATTGGCCATAGGCATCATTGAGACGAGATCAACTCCACCTTGCCAATCCTTACCTTTGAGGTAGTCATCTAGTGCGAAGGAAACTATTGACATCAATAGATCATTCACTGTGACATGTGCGGCTTTGGCTAAAAGTTTGAGCCTCGTTAGAGGAAACGTGATTGAATGAGCCACTCTTTCACTTGTAAGCGCTCCGTTAATAGGAGTCTTCGGTGCGGCAAATAGGGGTTTTAGAAGCCTAGAGTTGTCGGAATCTGAGGTAAAACTTAACCACTGAGAAAGGGCCGAAATCGTTTTACGGGCGTCCTCAGGGACCGATTGAAACTTATCGATTAACGAGTTCGCAAAGATACCGACCAGATTCGCCATTCCTACCTCCTCTGCTTCGACCGCGACTGCCTTGGGTCCCCAAAATTCCCTCGGATTAGCCTCAAAGTCAAAGAGGTTGGCTAATACCTCTATACCCATAATTCCGTCGATCATAGTGTGATGAAGTTTGGCAACCAAGGCAAAGCGCGACTTATCTAAGTGCGGGAGGACCATAATCTCCCACAGTGGCCTAGCCTTATCGAGTGGAATGGAGATAAACTCACCCGCAAGTTCAACCAGACGGTCCCTATCGATTGAATCTAGAACCCCAGCCTTGACGTGGTTGTCAATATTGAAGTTGGCATCATTCGTCCAATATGGCTCTCCGAGTCCAAAGGGAATCTCAGCGATCTTTTGACTAAAGTGGTCCATCGCGTGAATGCGATCGAGAATCTGTGCCTTAGTCGCAGCGAGGCGTTCCTCAATAGGAATCGAGGTACCGTCGAAGATCAACACAACGCCAATGTGCAAATGCATTCCGGGTGAATCCAGATAATAGAATCCCGTATCGAGTCCACTTAGCTTTTGCACACTACCCCACTACCTAAAACGCAATCTTCATGAGATCAGCCCATGAAAACCCCTAATAATTCCCGATAAAAATAGATTCTATTATCCCAAGCTACCTATTTCAAAAGAAACGGACCATAGACCAAGGAGGAGAGATTGATTTATCGTTCCATAACCCATTAGATTTGAACTCCTTATGATTTACCCATTGATCATCTTGTGATATTTTGATAAGTTCCAGCGCCCATCAGCCCATATGATCCCTTGATCGGAAGCCAATGTAAGGTGCCAAGAGGGGTTTATCAATTTCAAAAGCTAAAATCCCGCATGAATCCAAGAGAGATGTTCTCACCAAAGCTCTCGGCGGCTACCAATAGAACTGGCTCAAATTCAACCTAACCCGGAGGATCCAAAACCGCCTCGATCTCTGTCTGTACCTTCAAGTTCTTCAACTTCCTCAAAGATAAATTGTGAAACTTCAACGATAACCAGTTGAGCAATTCTCATTCCTTCTTCTATGGCGAAGGAGTTCTTGGGGTCTAAGTTAATTAGCGCAACCATAAGTTCCCCGCGATAACCCGAATCAATAAGTCCCGGAGAATTAGAGAGTGTTACGCCAAATTTGCTCGCCAAACCCGAACGAGGCAAAATCAAGCCCCCAAAACCCATTGGGATCTCTAGGACTATGCCGGTTCTGATAGTTGCCCTTTGAAGCGGTTCAAGAAGATAACTCTGAATCGAATAGAGATCGCTACCACCATCGCCGTCGTGGGCGTATCTTGGCACCTTGCCTCTAGGGTCAACCCGACGATACCTTATTACTGACATAGGCAACCACATGAGAATTCAGTGACTATCACGAAGAAAGGGCCTTTGCTTGGACTTCCAACTTAAAAACTACTTTTGAGTTATTATCCCTTAATTGAAGAGACAAGGGTTCGCACCACGCTCTTATTGCCCTTGTGATAAGGAACAAAATCGGTGTCATTGCCTCGTAATTGACGAAAACGTCTCTGGAGTCCCCATACGCTACAAAGGGAGATCGCCTCGATTACTATCATCCTTGACATCTTGGAGACGCCTTCGGTGCGTTGATTGAAGATAATCGGCCGTTCTGCGATCTTGGCACCAAGAAGAGTTGCCCTAAAGACCATTTCGATTTGAAATCCATATCCATCAGCGCTCACCGTATCAAGATCGATCGAATCCAAAAGCGACGGACGATAAGCTCGAAAACCTGAAGTCGCATCCTTGACTGGGATTCCTAACGCGATGCGAGCATATATGTTCCCACCCATGCTAAGTGCAAGACGGCTAGGCGATAGCCCAGGTGATTCGCCGCCGGGAATGTACCTAGAGCCAATGGCCATATCTGCGCCATCATCTAAAGCATTCAAAAGCTCAGGAAGCGCCTCGGGCTCGTGTGAGAGATCAGCATCCATCTCAATCACTGCAGTCGCACCCGATTCGCGTGCCAGTTTGAAGCCAAATCGATATGCAGAACCAAGACCAGACTTTGCAGGACGAACCCGAATATCGATGTACTCGTCATCAACCACAAGAGCCTTCACCAGATCCGCTGTACCATCAGGCGACGAATCGTCAACTACAATCACACGGGCATTTGGAACCGCCAGGCGAATTCTATTTAGGGCGCCTACGATATTTCCAGCCTCATTGTAGGTTGGAATCACAATAAAAGGTTTTTGACTAGGTCTGATATCGGTCACGATTCTCCTTTACCCTTACATCATACCCCCAAGATAGCTAGACTTCGTAGGGTGCTAGTTTGGATAGATCTTGAAATGACCGGCCTCGACCCTAAGAGGCATGTAATAGTTGAAATTGCGACAATCATAACCAACGATGAATTAGAAGTTATAGAAGTGGGCCCTGACCTGGTTATCAACGCTTCGGAGGAACAGCTTTTAGAGATGGATAGCTACGTTAAATCCATGCATTCCACTAGTGGCCTTTTGGAGGAGATTCGAAGTTCGACAGAAACCATCCAGAGCGCAGAGACAAAGACGCTTGACTTCATAAAGTCCCATATTAAAAGCCCAAGAAGTAGCCCTCTTTGTGGAAATACAATCGGTACCGATCGGCGATTTCTAGCTGAACATGCTAGCTCAATTGATGATTATCTTCACTATCGATCGATAGACGTCTCTTCGATCAAGGAACTTGCCCGGCGATGGGCTCCTAAAATTTCAGCTGAAACGCCCACTAAAAAACGAGGACATAGGGCGTTGGACGATATCATGGAGTCGATTGAAGAGCTTCGCTACTACCGCGAAAGCTTCTTCAAAAAGGACTCCTAAGAACCTTTCGACTCAATCTTACGCAATAAAAGTTCGAATCTGTAGGTCGAAAATTTAATCGATAACAAACATGGAACGTTAGCGAAAAAGACGTAAATACCCATAGTCACACCCATCCAATACGGATTGAAGAAAAATGGAAAAATCCAAAGGATGATCAGGATCTGATGGACGAATGATGCACGGACAAATTCCTTTTGCATAGCCTTCATCCCATCGAGGTCACGACTTCCGAGGTGAGACTTAGAAACCCCACCGCCAAAGAAACCACCGGCTTCGGGCAGGTACGACTTCCATCTATCGACCCTCGTTCTCATCCGCAAGAAAGAGATTCTATCCGACAGCGAGCGCCCACTTAGGCGCTCTAGTCGTGGAGATAGCCACCTAAGGGGTATTTTGGAGGCGATAAATCCAACCAAAAAACTCATCGATAGCCAATAGATACTATCGATGACCACTAAGGCCCATAAACCGTGAAAGGGTAGCTTCATTGAGAGGTGAACCTCCCCGCCCTTACGGACGGGGCTTCTGGCTCCGCCGTTTGGTTGGGGTTACCAAGCATCGCTCCCGTCACGCCACCACGACCAACTGGTCTGGTACCGATGAATCGGTACTGGTGGATGAGTTTGCTAGCTTCGGCTTGCTAATCTGAGTTGCCTCAGACAAGGCCCGGTTCTGGGCACTACTTCGGGCTCTGGCCTTGCGGCACTGCACCTTGGGGTGTGCTTCACGTTGATCAAGTGACCAACGTTCGACAGCCCGGAGATACGTGACTCGGACTTTTATGTCCGGTCCAATTGGAGTGTATTCCCCGCATAACGCCTTCTGGAGGATATTGATCGCTCCTACAGCGTCTCGATGACAAGTAAAACCACAAATAGGGTTCTTGCATCGGTAGGGCCGACCTGATGGTCGATTGCGTGTCAAGCACGCTGGACAGGTCTTGGTTGAACCTGATTCGTTCAGGAAATCTAGGTCTAATCCGGTCTTGTCTTTGAGGTAGCGTTCCTGTCGACCCCTTGACCACTGGGAGAATTGTTGACGACCGTGGCGGCCCATGCGCCGCTTGGACTTGGTCTCCTTCTCAATACCCCTCACGTCACCAACTATAACTCTGGCGGTGTTGTGGCTAATGACGTGATTGGCCGCCTTGTTGGAAACCTGATGATCAAAGTCACGAAGCGATAGCTTTGCTTTGGAGTTGATCTTCTTCTTCGCAGTTACCAGCCTTTTATGCTTCTTAGATCCATTCTTGCACTTGCTGATCTTGTGCTGTAGTTGACCGACGGCCTTGTTTCTTTGTCGTTTGATAGCTCGGGCTTCGCGTCCATTGATAATCGTTACGTCTATGGTCTTGTCATCTACCCAAGTAGCTAGCGCCATAGAGTTGATGATTCCTTCGTCGATAGCGGTGACGGCGTCTCCATGGGAACTTACGCGCACCGTCTCATAAGGGATATGCAGACTGAATCGTCTTTTATCTCTATCCCAGCACAGTTGAATCTCACCCCATAGCCCAGGGTCAACTTCTTCGCCAGTTGCAGAATCTAAAACGGTGGGAATAGAAAGATCTATACGTGGACGGCCCCTACCTAGTGACAGGTGGAGCTGACTTTTGGAGATACGCCAGCCAGAGTTCTTCGAGAACGATAGAGGCCGGTAGTTCTTCTTACGCCAAGGAGATCGGATCTTCATACCTTTCTTATTGTTTGTTCTAGCTGTGGTTATGGCCTCTGAGAGATCGTGAGCGATTGTCTAAAGTGGTATGGGCGTGTAATGGACGGTCTTGGCGAGGTATTGAGTTGAGGAAGGCTTGAATGTCGTACTTATTAGGAGAGCGCTTGGCTTTCCATTCGCCATGGACCCAATTGACCGCTTGGTTCCATAACAGTGCTGCTCTATGGCACGAGTCATGGGCTAGACGATAAGAGGCCCCTGTCAGAGTGACGGGCACGATAGCTGTTGTATACTCTGTGCTTCTACTAGCCATTTGATAACTAATATAGCATTATCTACTAAGGACTATATTTCACTACATGACGATGATTGGCGCAATGGAAGGCATGTGGTATATCAATTACATGCACACATCGTCTTGGTACCTAAATATCGACGTAATGTCATGACCGAGAGAGTTAGTGACGAGATCAGATCTGCCCTCATTGAGGTGTGTACTCGTTTCGATTCCACCCTTGATGCTTTTGAGACAGACGGCGATCATGCCCACCTACTGATCACCAACGCAGCTAAAGTTGCCCTGTCGAGACTGGTGATGTCTATGAAGACACTTATCGCCATGAGAGTAAGGGCAAAGAACTGGCCCGAAGTCCGAGATGTTTTGTGGGGGGAGCACTTTTGGTCGCCCTCCTAGTCGATAGTGTCTTGTGGTGGAGCCCCATTAGAGGAAGTGAAACAGTACATAGAAAACCAGAAACTCCCAAGAGGTAAATCAGGTAGACCGAGAAAGAATTAGGTCGCTTGACCCCTCCCTCACGGAAACCGATTGCGCTCTCGTTGGTTCAGACTTCTCCGTTAGGTCGGGCACAACTTCTAAATCGGTAGCCTATCTTTGAAGCGACCTCCCCTTCCATGAAACCTCTCCCCCAAAGATCACCTTGAAACCCGAGCGCACCAATACCCAGAGAAAGACGAAAAGAGCAATCGGATAAAGGAAAAAGAGCACCGATGAGTACCTACCTATTTCACGACTTGCAATCCAAACCGTTACGGCCCCAAAGAGGTATCCCCCGATTGCGATAAAAAAGCCCTGGCGACCAGAGGAGAAAAACAATTGTGGAATCGGATAGAGCCACATCGTAATAACCACAAAAGTTGCTAAAAATGATAGTCCGGCGACACTCGTTGCTCCTTTGGCGAAGTTCTTTGTGAACCCCGCCACCATAGAGCTAAAACCATCTGGATACATCCTAAACCAAGCCACTTTTCTAGAGGATGTAACCCCAATGGCCAAACCAGCCTCTTGATAAAGTTGCGCTAGGGCTACATCTTCAACTATTTGGTCATGGACCTCGGCATGTCCACCACTTTTGCTATAGCTCTCTCGAGTGGTAATAAGTACTGGACCAAAGATCGCCTTGGGCCGCTTTGATTTGAAAAATGAGATCGCCCCGGAGGATAAGAGGGCGACCAAATTGAAAAAGAGAGCAAAGGATTCACCCAAGGTGAAACAGAAATGAAACGGTTGGACCGAATAAAGGTCGACCTTCGCCTCAACAACATCGCTAATTAACCTAAGGACTCCCCTTTCAATCCTAACATCGGCATCTAAAAATACCATTATCGGATTGCTCGTCGCCTCAGAGCCGAGGTGGCAAGCGAAGTTTTTACCGATCCAACTCGGTGGAAGTTCTGTTGATGAAATTACCTTCGCCCCCTTTGCGCTTGCGATAGTCGCCGTACCATCCGACGAATCATCATCGACCACCAAGACCTCAAAGGATGAAAAATGTCTTGCAAGATCAGCGCTGCGAATCGCATCAAGACAGTCGCCAATACTTTTTTCTTCATTACGAGCAGGAATGATTATAGAGATACCCAACTCACCTAGGGCAAAAAGTGATCCGGAATCCAAATCATCACTCTGGCCCTTTCCAGCGAATAGAGACCTACCCCCTAAGAAAAAAAGCGCCAATAGGCCCAGAGGGTAAATTAGAGACAGGTGAAAGGCCACCATCAAAACCTTAGCTACTATTCAGTTCAAGTAGCCATCCGCAATTGAAAAGCACGGTTGAGAACACAATTGAAGAGATCCATCTAAAACTTCTACCGAAACCACGTCGAATGGCGAACCGCCAAAATGGAGACTTTAACCTCAAGGAGACAAGGCTTCGAAAGCAAAATACTTCCTGAGCAGATTGTAAGGAAGACGTGGCTCGAAAATTTAGATCGAGAGCTCAAAGTTAAAAAATTCAGAACTATCATATCTACACCTTCAAGGTGATCACATAAAACCTTAGGGAAATCTAAGAATCTAGCCCAGTAGGGTTGCAACCAAGGCCAAAGAAATCTCATCCAAGCCATAGATGTGAAAGCTACAAATCACCTACCGAATTCACTGACCCAAGGGATCGATCCTTTGATGGGCCAAAATCTTTCGAATGGCCCCCATCAAGGTCTTACTTACCATATGAAGCCAAAATGCCAAAGGTTAACAATTTAGCAAAGGACTAATTCACGAAATATTCAGCCCTGGGTACCTTTGGATATAACCCCAATTAATTCACACCAAATAGAAAATAGGTACAGAAGAGGAATCGGCAATTATGTCGTCTACCTAGAGAAGTAGTTTTACAGAAATCGAAAGGTGATCATACCTTGACATCCATAATGCTGGAATCACTGACTAAATCCTACGGAAAGGCCGGAACGGCTGTCGTAGATGGGATCAACCTTGAAATTGAAAACGGTGAATTCGTCGTCCTCCTAGGGCCATCTGGCTGTGGCAAAACCACAACTCTCCGAATGATCGCAGGTCTCGAGAAGGTAACCTCAGGGAGCATCAAATTTGGCGACAAAGTGATGAACGATATCCCTGGTGATCGACGCAACGTTGGCATGGTCTTTCAGAACTACGCCCTCTATCCACATATGTCGGTCTTTGAGAACCTCGCATTTGGCCTAAGATCTCGAGGAACCACAAAGGTCGAGGCTGCAATTCGCGTGGATGAAGTTCTTGAGATGCTCGAACTAAGCGCGATGAAACGACGCAAGCCCAGGGAGCTATCGGGTGGTCAACGCCAACGGGTCGCTCTTGGTAGGGCCCTGGTGGGTAGACCTTCGGTCTTTTTGATGGACGAACCTCTCTCTAATTTAGATGCGAATCTCAGAGAGCAGATGCGAATCGAGATAGGCAAACTCCATCACTCACTTGGCATCACAACAATATATGTAACCCATGATCAAGGCGAAGCCCTGACCCTGGCTGACCGCATCGTCGTCATGCACAATGGAACCATAAAGCAAGTTGCAAAACCAAGAGAGATCTACAACTCCCCGGCCGACTCGTTCGTGGCAAAATTTATTGGCTCCCCAGGAATGAACTTGACTGAGGTTGAACTGCGTACCGATGGCGATCGCATTAGGGGCGGAGAGGCTATATCGCTTCCCAGAGAGGCAGCCCGAGTAGTAGGCTCACACCTAAATAAAAAGGTCCTACTCGGGATACGACCAGAACTACTCTCTCTAGTCGGCGACGAAAACGACGCAAAAATCGTAGGCGAAATCCAATTGGTAGAACAAATGGGAAGCCAACTGCAAACCTATTTCAAAATAGAGGGTCCCAGCAGTAGCCAAAACTTTATTGCTAAGCTTCCCCCAGATTCCACCCCACGAATCGGTGAAAAGATAGCCCTCTTCGCGCGCCCTAGCGACCTACGCTTCTTCGACGCCCTTAGTGGAAACGCTTTAGATCGATTGCTTGATATAGATGAAGTCAAGGCAGAGTCACTAGTTGGATAGAACAATGACCACAAAAAGTGCAAATCCAATCGAGATGAAATCAATTCCAGAAAGCGTGTCTAAATCGAAATGGCTCTAAAGATCTCCAACAGACCAACTACCCTTCCAGGGGTAGACCTAAAGCTAGAAGCTACTAAACCTCGTAGATTCGAACGTCAGCGAGATATGGCACTGATGGTTAAGGAGAAGCTCGTTGGCTATGGCTTGATCCTTCCTGCTGGTGCAGTCTTTCTGGTCTTTTTCTATATACCTGCAGCCTATCTGTTGGTCATAAGCTTCTTCCACTGGGGCATACTTTCACCTACGGCAAATTTCGTCGGCCTCAAAAACTTTAGAATCCTATTTCACCAGCCGTTATTTTGGCGATCTCTTGTCAATTCTGCCTATTACACACTGGTAATGATTCCTGCCACGACCCTATTGTCACTAGCGGTCGCAATGTTGCTTAGAGATGGTATGCAATCCAAGCGAGGTGGCATCTGGCGAGCTGCCGTCTTTCTGCCTCACGTTACCCCTGTAGTAGCCACTTCGATCATATGGGTTTGGGTCTTTAATCCACACTTTGGCCTGGCAAACTACGTACTAAGCCTACTTCATCTTCCGGCACTCGGATGGCTCGAAAGTACCACTTGGGCACTACCAGCCGTCATGATAGATTCCCTGTGGCACTCTCTTGGACTATACGTAATCATCTTTCTGGCTGGGCTATCTAGGGTTCCCCGTGAACTTATAGAGGTCGCAACTCTAGACGGAGCGAAGAAATATAGGATCTTTCGGCGAGTCATATGGCCACTGATCTCACCTACTACCTTCTTTGTGGTCATTCTTTCAACTGTAAATACTTGGCAAGCATTCTCCCAGATCTACACGATGACCGGCGGTGCACACGGAGGAGCTGGTGGTCCAGCATTCTCAACTACGACTGATGCAGTATTGATCTTTCAAACGGCCTTTACCTATCTCCACTTCAGTCTGGCGGCGGCGATGAGCTTCATCTTGTTCTTCATAATCCTCACACTTACAATGGTCCAGAAGTGGATCTCAGATCGAATCGTCTTCTACCGATGAAAGCTACCGCTATGACCCCTGGACGCATTGTCAATCGAATCTTCGTGGTTCTTGTAAGTTGTATATTTGCATTTCCACTTTATTGGATGGTGGTAACAGCATTCAATACCCATGGGGGAGTATTTTCGATACCACCTCGGCTAACGCCAGCGATGCACACCGGCGCATTTAGCTACGTCGTCACCCATACGAATTGGCTTCACTACATTGCCAATACCGTCTTAATCGCCGGATCGACCGTCCTGTTAGTCCTGATCACCTCGGCAATGGCTGGTTACGCACTCTCTGAAATCAAATTTCGAGGATCATCGGTCTTTTTCATAATGATCGTAGGCGTAATGATGCTCCCAACCCAAGCCCTTTTGATTCCACAATATTCAATAGCGCTCCATCTACACCTCCTCAACACCTACATAATTCAGATCATACCATTTGCGGCATCCACCTTTGGAGTCTTTCTGTTTAGGCAATTTTTCAAGAGCCTTCCCAGGGAGTATTGGGAAGCAGCCCGATTGGAAGGCGTTGGACATCTAAGGTACATTATCAAGGTGGCAGTGCCCTTGGCCAAACCAGCGGTACTAACCGTGGCCCTTCTAACCTTCATCTCCTCATGGAACCAATTTCAATGGCCCCTAATTATGACCACTTCACATTCTGTTCAACCTATCGAAGTGGCATTGAGCCATTACATGCAAACGTTCGAGGCAAACTGGAGAAAATTGACCTCAGCGGCGATCTTGGCACTTACGCCGATCGTAATCCTCTTCTTCCTTCTGCAACGCCACATCGTGGCGGGGGTTGCTGGAAGAGATAGCGGGGTCAATATCTGACCCCTATTCGAATACACCTCTAGCTCCGACCATACCCCTTGTGTAATCAAGAGATCCAACGAGCTGGCGGCAGTGCGAATTTACCACCTAAAAAAAGATGGCCATCGACTCCGAACGTCGACGACCATCTACACAACAACTACTAACACATAGTCGAAAGGTTAATTCTAACAATGCAAGCTTCGCAAAGAGCCAAAAAATCTAAAGTTGATCCAAATTCCATCCAATCTTCCATGGCTAACTGGAATTTCGCGAAGTCCAAGACAAGGAGGAATCTACTCGGCTCTGCAGCTGCGGCAGCAATAATCCTTAGCGCATGTGGAAACTCAAGCGCATCCGCGTCAACAGCTACTACCAAGGCCGCAACCACGGCAGCACCCGTTTCATTTTCTCTCTGGGAATCACATAATGGCGGCCCAGTTGGCGCTGCAGTCACGGCTCTCGTCGACAAGTTCAATGCGAGCCATCCAAATATCACGGTCAAGGTAGTTGTGACGAAGGCGTCATCAAAACTTCCAGCTGCAATTGCCGCTGGAAATCCGCCAACGCTAGCTGAAATTAGCCACTACGATGGGACACTCGTAAAGGGAGGTGCCTTAGTTTCATGGAACTCCTACCTAAAGGGATCCAGTGAGCTAACCCAATCCAATGTCTTCCCATCGGTTTGGACTAATGGTTTAGTCCAAGGACAGCACTATCGAATCTTGGCTAGCGCGAAGGTCTCAGAGGTCTTCTACAATGAAACTCTCTTCCAAGCCGCCGGCATCACGACAGCGCCAACCACGTGGGCTCAACTTGCAACCGACGCTGCCAAACTAAAGAGTTCAACTGTTATTCCAATCGGTTGGAAGGACTCCTCGGCCCATATACTTCCAGCGATTCTAAGCAACGGTGGAAGTATGCTCGCCGGCGGAAACGCCGTTGGAACGTCGGTAAATTT
Organism: Acidithrix sp. C25; assembly: GCF_904848545.2. Taxonomy (NCBI): domain Bacteria; kingdom Bacillati; phylum Actinomycetota; class Acidimicrobiia; order Acidimicrobiales; family Acidimicrobiaceae; genus Acidithrix; species Acidithrix sp. C25. The sequence continues at coordinate 613,069 of NZ_CAJHCI020000006.1, read as the reverse complement.
CAATAACGCCGCCACAACCTCAACATTTACTTACTTCAAAAATCTATACTCCTCAGGGGATCTAGTCTTTGACCATGGTACAACGCTGCGACAAGATCTGGCATCGGGCCATATGGCAATGATCGATGGCACATCAGCTGGTGAGCAAAAGCTGCTAGATGCGGTCGGTGGAAAGTTCAAGGTAGGAGCATTCGTTGAACCCGCTGGCTCAACTGGTCATGCGGCCAATCTGGTCCAAGGGCTCGGCTTTGTACTCCCAAAGGGACACAGTCCAGCACAAGACCAAGCAGCATGGACCTTTGTATCGTGGTGGCTTCAACCAGCACAGCAAGTATATTGGGATGAAAATACTGGCTTTGCTCCCGAAACCCAAACCGGCGCTAGTGCCCTTCCGGCCTCGTTTCTCTCGACCCACTCTGGACTAGCTGCATCGGTTAAAGCGATGCAGTCGCCATATACCTATGGACGCCCAGTAAGCGACCGTTACGCACAGGTCCAGGCAGAACTTGACTCAGCGTTTCAACAAGCTGTAACTGGTGGTATGACTATAAGTACTGCGATTTCTCAACTTCAAAGTCAAGGCAACTCCTATATGAGTGGAGCAAGCGCAATTTAGCCATGGAGTCTTTGGATCATATGCAAAAGGCAGTTAGTTCACCAAAGGGCGACGAGTGGATTGGTAGAGTCCTCCTGGTTGAGGACGACCTTGAACTCGCCAGTGCGCTTGCGCGTCGAATGGAACAGGAATACTATCGCGTCACGATCTCAAATAGTGGCGAGTTAGCGATACAAGAACTAAGCAAAAATTACTTTGACATCTTGATCCTAGACATACTCCTACCAGGAATGTCAGGGCTGGAGGTCTGCAAGATTGCAGTTCAGGGCTGGCCCGAACTAGCGATCTTGATGATCACCTCCCTCGGCGGCGTCGAAGACGTAGTCAACGGGTTAGAACTCGGCGCCGATGATTATCTGGTAAAGCCATTTGGTTTCGCGGAACTCAAAGCAAGATTGCATGCGATCCTTCGAAGGGGCGATCGCGCTAACGAAAACAAATCGTTGGCGCGATCGTCTGGCGGAAACGAAGTCGACAAATTCGGCGACCTTGCTCTAAGTCCCATCGACCGAAGCGTTACTTATCGCGATAATACCATAATCCTACGACCACGAGAGTTCGAGATACTAGACCTATTTCTAAGGCGGCCTGGGGTCGTCCTTACACGTAGATCCGTGGAGCTGATACTACAAAACAAGGGAACTACGCTCTCCAACGCCACACTGGACTGGCACATTCACCAGCTTCGAAGAAAACTTCAGGCCGAAACCGGTAGGCCGTTCATAAAAACGATCTACTGTGTTGGCTGGTGTCTAGATGAAAATTGGAACGACTGAATTGTCGATGAGAATGCGGATAGTCTTATCCGTGGCCGCGCTCACCTTATTTATCACTGTCGTAGCGAGCATTGGATTTGACGCATATGTCGGCTCCGCTACTAGAGCTACCCTGGAGCGCTCTCTGAGGGGGCGGATGGATCGCCTTCAGATTGCCACACAACGCCACTTAATCCAACTAAACACCAGCGGCAAAAAGATAATTCTGGTTCCGGATCAATCGGTATCTCAGGTATTGTCAAAGAATCTAAGGATCTTATATACAACCAAGGTAGCAGGCGCTAAAGCACTGTTGACCTGGAGCCAAATGAATGGACACCTTGGCAAACCGTACTACATTACCCTCCCCCACCAAGGTTCATCGAGCCCCTATATTCTTCTAATTGAGAAGATCCCATCGACTCACGGTGAGCTAGCTATCGTTGGGAGCTCTACTGACAAAGTTGACGATTCGCTCAATATCGCTGAGGAACTCCTGGCTATCGGAGGCATCAGCGCAATAATATTTGCAAGCCTTGGTGCAGGATTACTCGCCTCGATCGTGCTAAAACCTGTAGAACGAATGCGAAAGCAGGCACAGGATCTCTCAAAGGGCCACTCGATGGATCGACTCAGCAACCCCGGAACCGGCGATGAGCTGGCTGCTTTGGCCGACACCCTAAATGAATTTTTAACTAAAATCCACGACTCCACCCAACTGCAGCGTCGATTTATCGCTTCCGCTAGCCACGAATTGCGAACGCCCTTAGCTGGGATGAAAGCGGAACTCGACTCCCGATGGTCTAGCTCGTTCGGGAGCGACCCGGCGATTTTGATGGATCGAATTGAAAAAAGAGTCGACAATCTCATCTATCTGACCGATGGCCTCCTCAAGGTGGCACAAGGCCAAAGCAAAACCATTCCCCTTAAATTGACCGATAGTGATTTGGAATCAGTCATCTCCGCAACTCTCACAAATCTCTCACCACAGGCAAGTGCCGCCCAGGTCCGACTCGTTCTAGATGTCACCCAAGATGTCCATGCCTACGTTGACCCAGTGAGAATCTGCGAAATATGGGAGAATCTGACGTTAAATGCGATTCGACATAGCAGACCTGGAGGTATCGTTGAGATAACTATCGATCAAAGTTCCACACAGGCCATAATTGCCATTCGTGATCATGGTGACGGCTTCGATCGGGAGATTCTCGACCACGTCTTCGAGCCTTTTGTCAGCACTAGTCCTGGCTCAAATAACTTTGGCCTAGGTTTAAGTTTGGTTAAACATCTGGTGGTGGCTCACGGAGGCGAAGTGGAGGCAAGAAACCACGATCAAGGCGGAGCCGTAGTAACTGTGCGACTTCCAAAAGCGAACCCCGTGGCGGGGTCGTAAAAATCCAAATCCAATCTCTGCTTGGACTTAGTTCAATACCGCTCAGTTGAACACCGGCACACAGATCTGAGGCGGATGCTCAAGTTTAGGCCAACTGTGGTGATAAAAGCGTTTGATCGCCCACTTCAGGACCTTGCGCTTGACTAATCGAGGGTTGGAACGCAATCGAAGCGGCGGGTTGAGACGCATTAAGAGGGTATCCATGGCAAAGACCAAGATAAGTTCTGCTTCGGTTGTTCCTACTGGGGAACCCGATACCCTCAACTTAAGGTTGAGACATTACACTCAGAGGTAGCATCACCAGTGTTAGGGATCCTCTTGGGATAGGTCGTTTAGTTGGGTCAGCGGGCCGGCTCGAATAACGAAGAGTCCGCTTGGCGTGGCGAGGATTTGACCCGCCATGACATTGCCTATTTTTGACCGAAGCGATAACTCTAAGTGTGGCGCCTATGCATTGGTCAATCGTTTGTGAGAGAAGGGGGGGGGAAGCGGCCGGGTCTCCAACCGGGCCGCGCACTGCATCAAGACCAGTGATAAATGAGATTAGTAGCGGGTCTTGCTTTGTCATCTCGCCAGCTGCGACGATTAGCTCACGGATCGCAGGTTAGGCGCACAATAGCGCCCAAAGTTCTTGTTGTGCTCCGTCTGGGGTCTTGGTGAGTATTCCAAAACTCTTTACCAATCATTCCAGTAACTCTTTACCAGTGCTTTTAACCTACCATAGGGGCCATTGTGAAATGACCGTTTTGGCGTATTCGACAGCAACGCATTTACTCAAAATGGTTGCTTAGAATTCAAGAGCTCCCCTTGAGCGTTTCTTTGGATCCAAAGAAATAAGCAGTCCCGTAATTGGATCTGAAAGTTGTGTTCTTAGCTCCATTGAATTCGAACTAAAGAGGTTTGATTCCAATACGTAGTATTGGAATCGGTTACCCTTCTTTTTATTATCTGTTTATCGGTAGTAGCGATGATGGGACGACTCATCATCGCAAGAGAGCGCATAAGACCAGTAGCAATACTGGCCATGCTCAAAGAGACGAGAACAACTCTCGGACAAGTGAGAATGAAGTTCGAGACGAGAACCTTGAAAAAGGTGAAATCGCAATGAGTGAGCTCACTACTTATCACTCAGTTTCAACGGTAGCCATCTTGGTGCTTTCAGCAATCCCTCGATTACCCGATCTCTTTTCGTTGTTTGATTAGGGGTTTCAACATTAAAATTTCAATTATCGTCTTTGATCCAAGCCTTTAATCTTCTTGGTTTATTAGCTCCTGTTGTCAAATTGTGGCCCCTTATGCAATTGACGTGATCTCTCGTCGTTAGAACTCCCGGGCCGAGAGCCCTAACTCCAAGTTGACCTTTAGCCGAACAGTTAATAGAAATGGAGAAAGGGGAGAACTGGGAGATAGTTGCATATCCCTCTTCCAAAGTGATGTTTTAGCCGAGTGAAGAAGGTTGATCTAGGATCGTTCGGCTAACTTCTTCCCGAAGTTGCCTCTTTAGGATCTTGCCAGTCGGGTTACGCGGGAGCAGCTGGTCGTAAAAGAAGATGTATTTGGGAACCTTAAAAGCGGCTAGATGTTGGGCTACGTAGGATCTTAAGTCCTGTTCGCTGATTGAGATCCCCGGATTGCAAGTTACGATGGCTGCGACCTCCTCCCCCATAACTAAGTCCGGTATTCCAATGATGGCTGCGTCGACCACTCCGGGAAAGTCATACAATACGGACTCAACTTCGATGGAATAGATGTTCTCGCCTCCTCTGATAACCATGTCCTTTGCTCGATCGACAATATAGACAAAGTCTTCTTCATCCACGTAGGCTAAGTCGCCGCTATAGAACCATCCATCCCTGAATGAGTCTTTTGTTGCTTGAGGTTTATTCCAATAGCCGTCAACGATATTGGGACCCTTGATAATGAGTTCACCTACTTGATTAGGGCCTAGCTGGTCGCCGCTATCGTTCACAACTGCTAACTCTACGACGGGCAATGGCAAACCAACAGAATCTGGTTTTTCTAAATAGTCATCGCCGGAGTTCATGGTTGCAACCGAGGAGGTTTCGGTCAGACCGTATCCATTCGAAGGACTACCCATGGGAAAGTTTTCTTTTATCTTTCGCACTAACTCAGGTGGGCAAGGCGATCCTCCATAGGTAATCAGTTTGACGCTTGAGGTATCTCTCATAGGAAAGTCGCGCGAATTTAGGACCTGCCAAACCATCGTCGGCACACCCCCAAATGCGGTGACTTTTTCTCGTTCGATCAATTCCAGTGCTCGCTCTGGGTTCCAGCGATACATCATGATTATCTTCGATCCAGCAAAGGTATTTGGTATCAATACACCGTGGCAGCCTGTGGCATGAAAGAGTGGAACCGATAAGAGGTATGCATTTTGTTGTTTGTCTCCATTTGAATCAAGGGCAGTCCTTTGGCTTGACGGATATGCCATTTGGTTTCGAGCCGATATGTAAAGAACGCTTATTAGGTTGGTGCAAATGTTGCGGTGAGTTCCAAGGGCTCCTTTCGGAGCGCCTGTGGTGCCAGATGTATAGAAGATCGTTACGGGGTCGTCGGGAAGGATTTCAACTTGAGGAAGGAGGTCGCAATAACCATCAATCACCTTGCCAAAGTCCAAGATTTTAAGGGAACTGTCTGAATCGCCAAGATCGGGAATCTCTAGATCGGCAAAGGTTGCCTCGTTGCACCTAACGACCAAAATAGTTATCTCTTGGAGTGTTTCAACAAGTCCTTTTATCGAGGGCACAATCCGGCTATAACGTTGGGCGTCGACAATTACCACTTTGGCCATTGAATCGGCGATGCCATATTCCAGCTCTTGCTGTGTCCACCAGGCGTTTAGCGGAACAGCGATGGCACCAATTGACGATATCGCCCAAAACGAAATGATCCATTCCGGGTAATTTCTCATAGAAATCACAACCCGATCGCCTTTTTTGACGCCGAGAGCTATCAGCCCGTGGGCGGTCTTAGCTACAAGAGCTAGATGTTCCTGGTAGGTTATTCGTTCGTCTTCATAGACCAGGTAGGTCGCGCTTGCGTGCTTTGTCGATCGTTCCAAAATATCTCTGAGAGAATTTGGGGTTTGACTCCAAGTCCGATAGGTCGTCCCTCGAATGTGCGTATCGGTAATTTCAAATCTTTGCCCTGGCGCCGTCAATATCTGGCGAATTTCGTCAAGTTTAGCTAACATATTAAAACCATAGCTAGATTAGCGTTTTCAGGCGACCCAAAATGATTTAATCGAATCAGATAGCTGGAGAAGGCTTTCCTAAACGCTACAACCAACGAAAAGAAAGGTAAACGTTCGGTGAACCCGTACCACCCCTGACGAAAACAGGGACTGAACACGAAGCGCTAGATAGTGTTAACTGGTAGTCATGGACAGTTTGAATACAACTGAGACAGCGTACTTGCGGGCAGAGATAGAACGTCTGGCTGATGACAACGCGCACTTGGCCCACGATAATGCCCGTCTTCAAGCGGAGAACGCCGAGCTTCGAGCACGGGTTAGTGAACTCGAAGGCCAGATTGGTGCACTCTCGGAGAAGGTGGTAACGCTTACCAAGCTCGTCTTTGTAAACTGCGACGTTTTTTTACCCACCATCAGCGATAAAAATTGACCCAGCCAATTGAGTTCAATAGTAGTTGTTGGTGTCTGAGGTTCCCCAGATTTAGTGGACACCTGTTAAGCCAACATAGATTGTTGGTAGAAAGGATGTCATCATGGGAGCAACAAGGCGTAAATTCACCCTTGAGTTCAAGACTGAAGCTGCTCATCGAGTTATAGATTCCGCCACGTTCGTTCCAGAGGTAGCTAGTGAGCTATCTATTTCGAAAAGAGGCTCTATATAGGTGGGTAAAAGATGAACGAATACGTCTAGAGGCAGCTTCTAGTGTCAATGAAGGACCACTGAGCGCTGATGAAAGAAGAGAACTCATAAAGCTTCGTCGTGAGATGGCAGAGCTCAAAAAAGATAATGAGTTCTGAGGGAAAGCCAATCGCGTACTTTTACAGCCAAGCAAGCAAACAAGAAAGATTTGCCCTGATGGAAGCGGAGTGCGCTAACTTTGAGATAGCACGAATGGCGCGACTACTTGAAGTGTCTCGATCTGGCTACTATGCCTGGCTACATCGGTTAGAGAACCCAGCCGATGCCAAGGTGGCTAGAAATGACCTTGAGGCAAAGATACTCTCCATTCACAGGGAATCTAATGGAACTTATGGCGCTCCAAGAATCACCGCTGAGCTTCACGATCGCGGGGAGGTAATCAGTAAAAACAGCGTTGCAACTCGGATGAGAGATCTTGGAATAGAGGGTATATCCCCCAGATCATTCAAAGTCAAAACCACTACCGCTGATCCAAAGGCTTGTTATCCCAGTGACCTCGTCGAACGTGACTTCGACAAGGGATATCTAAATGCCGTTCTTACCTCGGATATCACTTACTTGCGAGTTGGAGAGGGATTTGCCTACCTTTGTGCTATTCGTGATGAGCACTCCGGCAGGGTGCTTGGATATTCTGTCGATCGCCACATGAGGACAAGCCTTGTCATTGAAGCACTCCAGCAGGCAATCTCCCTCAGGGGAGACGATATCCAAGGCGCAATTTTCCATACCGATCGCGGGAGCCAATTCACCGATCGTCGCGTCGTGGAACTCTGTGAACAGAATGGCATTATCCGGTCAATGGGTAAAACTGGATCTTGCTACGACCATGCAACAGCTGAATCGTTCTGGTCGATCTTCAAACACGAGTACTTCTACCGGCACGTATTTGAAGGTATGTCCGAATTAAGGGCTGGGATTAGGAGTTACATGGACTTTTATAACCATAAAAGGCGGTACTCGAAGATCGGTAACGTCTCACCAGTTGGTTATGAACTAACATTATTGGAGTCCGCCAAGGCGGCGTAGTCAATGTGTCCATTATTTATGGGCAACCTCAACCTCTATCAGATCGACTGGCAAGTACACATCGTGCGACACCGACATCGCCGCCCTACTTACCGGCGCACCTGCAAGTGTCAGACTCGGGGCATGCTCGTCGCACCGGTCCCGGCCAAGCCAATCCCCAAGGGAATGTTCACTTCAGGGTTCCTGGGCCGCTTGGTAGTGGAGAAGTACGTGATCGGGCGTCCCTTGGAACGCATCGTCGCAGCTCTCTCAAATGACGGGTTCGAGGTTTCAAAAGGCACCTTGACAGGAGCGCTCAAGGCGCTTTCGGACCTACTTGAGCAACTTGACGCAGCGATTAGGGAGAGGAACGCAAAGTCGGCGCATCTGCACATCGACGAGACATCCTGGAAGGTGTTCGAGGCGGTAGCTGACAAAGCGGGCAACCGCTGGTGGCTGTGGACCTTCCTCGGTCCCGACACCGTGGTGTTCTTGATCGATCCCAAATGCTCGACGAGAGTGGTAGCCGAGCATTTGGGTATCGATATAGATGCGGGTTCGCTCGAACCTGGCCGACAGCTCCTGATAAGCTCAGACTTTTACAGTGTCTACCAGTCCCTTGGTGCACTTGAGGGAGTAGACCCGTTGTGGTGTTGAGCACACATCAGGTGCTACTTCATCCGCGCTAGCGATGCGCATCAAGAGCTGCGGAGTTGGACTACTTCATGGCTCGCTCGCATCGGGTCGCTTTATGTAGCACATCATGCACGCCAAGCACTTGAGACGGGAACTACCGGGCGCTTACGCGCTGAGGAGGACTTTACCAGGATCATCAGAGCAATGGATACTGCCAGAAAGGCTGAGGCTTGCGATCCGACGCTTCACCCTGGGGCCATAAAGGTGCTCGCAACACTGGATCGTGAATGGGAAGGCCTTTGCCGTCATGAAGAGTTCCCCGAGTTGCCACTCGATAACAACCCAGCAGAGGCTGTACTTCGCAACCCGGCAGTAATACGCAAGAACTGCTATGGATCCGGTTCAATATGGGCAGCCACCCTGGCCGCGCGGATCTGGACCATTACCGCCACCGCCCAGCGTGCTGGGTGCAACCCACTCGCCTATCTCATCGCCTACCTACAAGAATGTGCCGCCGCTGGGGGAAGGGCCCCGAATCCCGCCGCGCTGGAGCGGTTCTTCCCCTGGGTTGCGAGCGAGACTGATCTTGTTGAGTGGCGCATGTCGCCACCTGGTCCAATGCCATGAGTGAAACACTGCGCTACTGTGGGCGGGACTTCTCCCAAGCAGACCTTGAGGTCATCTCCGACCTGATCGCTGTGTACCCGACAAGACAGGCAATTGCTGACGCAGTCTGCGAGGCGCTTGGCTGGTATCGTCTCGACGGGCGCAAGAAGGACATGTCGGCGCGCGTTGCATTGTTGCGTATGGACAGAGACGGACTCATCACCTTGCCCAAGCCACTGCATGGCAACGGCAACGGACTCATCACCCGCTACGCAAAGCCAATCGCTGAGCTACCCTTAGCCTATCCTGAATCGCTCGACGATCTCTGTCCAATCAAGTTCGCCATAGCAGATACCAAAGCCCAAAAGCAGCGCTGGCGAAACCTCATTGCAAGCTACCACTACCTCGGCTACACCACCTTTGCCGGTGCTAAGGGGCGCTATCTCATCGAGAGCTCCTCTGGAACTATCGGTGCGATCGGCTTCGCTGCCTCGCCATGGAGCTGCGCACCACGCGATAACTATATCGGCTGGGACAAAGCGACCCGCGAGACACGGCTGCACCTTGTGGTTGGCAACGCGAGGTTTCTCATTCTTCCTCAGGTACGTGTTGTGAACCTCGCCTCATACATCCTCTCCCGTGTCGCTCGCCGCCTCCCCCTGGCGACTGGCTACTCGCCTACGGGTACCAACCAGGGCCATTGCAAAGTCCAGCTGAATGTCGCTTTACCTGGCCTGACACAACAGGATTGACGTTTTGTTTCAGTAGCTGTTAGAAATAGAGGATGCAAGAACCGCCAATCGATGTGGGCCGGATAAGCGTTCGTCCTATCCTTCTGAGCGAGCAGGCCCGTTTCGATGCTGGTCTCGATGAGCATCACTGGCTCGGTCACCGTCTCGTAGGTGAAACGATGCGCTATGTAGCGCTATCTCCAGACGGGGAATGGTTGGCGCTGGTTGGCTTCGGAGCTGCTGCGCTTGCATGTCGTCCACGAGATAGCTTTGTTGGCTGGAGTGATGGTGAGCGTTTGGGTGTTAAGGTAATCGTTATCGACGTTAGCGAGAACTCTACCGCCAAAGAAGATCTAGAAGATGATGTCATTGAGATCGTGACCGTATTCTCGGCCAGGCTATATGGATCACACAACCAAAAAACAAACGGGTTATCGAGGGGCTTCAAGATGTAGCCAAAGAGGCAAAGCCATTACTGCATGTCGCAGCCTCATCCTGTGGCTAGTGTTATGAAAGGCGCGATACGCCTAGTTATATTACCGCTCAACGAGGAAAAGTAGACGAGGTGTGCTCGGCAGTTGGGCACTATAGCGGCCCAAAGGAGTATTGGCAGCTTAGCTTGGCCAGGTTAGCCCATGGAGATTAATAGGTAGAAGCAGGAGCTTCCATGACTCCGTCACGGCACAAAGTTTATACCCCGCTTACACCTCGAGCGCATCAATGTCCATCTGATGGACCCAGCCGCTTTTGATGCCGCAGACACCTGCATTCGTCATTTCGATTCCCCTCTTGCCAGAGGTAATGTCAAGGCAAAGAGGCGTAGACTCTTCAGCGACGAGGATGATAGGCATTATACCTGGGCTTGTATAACACAATACGTCACAATTGGCCAGATCATGGCTGGAGGTTTGCCAGAGAATTTCACTGTGACTATCTCTACAAAAAGAGTGAAGGATAGCCTCGTACCCACACCGTGTCATTCGAGAATATACTTGACAATAGTTGGCCGAAAGTTATCGAGTCTCGCTCCATCTCTCTGGACTCCAGCTTGTGTTCAGAGCTTGTATTTAGTGGTCGAAAATGACACCCATAAAGGCAAAACCAGACGCTATTTCAAGGTTGTTGGCATTAACACTCGCAATAAAAACGAATCCCACTACTTCCGTCTGTCATCTCTTTAGCATCAGGCAACATCAAGGTTGTACTCGATGAAGACCACAAGCGAGCCTTCATACACGTAAGCTACGACGTTGCGCACCTAACCAAGACTCTACCGGGCCCGTACTAGGGCCTTGACTGGGAAACCAGGGAGGCCGCTACTAAAAGGTCGGAGTTCGTCATAGTAGCGAATATGCCCCAGTGCTAAGTCCTATGACAAAAGGCTCGAATGAGACCGGCAATGAAAAGAACAGACTTCATGCTCGATCAAAGAGAAATGCTGTTCCAGACATGGACGACGCATTGCCAGAAGTAACCTGGATGCGAGGAGACACCAAGGTCGCTTCAGGCGCGCAAAGGCATAACTATGGACCATCTCGGGCGCTACAATCAAAGAAGTGGTCCATGGAGCCGAAAACAGAACATGCGAGTCTCGCAGGGTTCCACAACTTCCAGGCTCGAGACCTCGATACGTCATTATCGAAGACATATCTCAAGCAAGCGCTAAGGCTAGGTCAAAACAAATATCTCGACTCTCTGATCCTCATGGGCTCCTGGTGGGCTCCTCATGGGCGAGGAAAGGGAATCCAGAACACATTGCGGTACACGGCCATGGTGGAGGTTCCGGCATCAATACGGTCAACCGTGAGCATTCCAAAATCTTTACCAGTACTTTTAACCCAGCACAGGGGCTATTGCGAAATGAGCATGTTGGCGTATTCGATAGCAACGCATTTACACGAAATGGTTGCTTCAAATTCAAGAACTCTCCTCGGACATTTCTTTGGATCCAAAGAAATAAAAAGTCCGGTAATTGGATCTAAGAGTTTTATTTTTAGCTTTATTAGATTCGAACTAAAGGGTTGTGATTCGCATACGCTGTTTTGGAATCAGCTGCCCTTTAGTCCTACCCCCGGCTGAGAGTTGTTCATAATCCTCAAAGAGACAACGATGACTTTCTAATCCAATAACGGGAGGTTTTTGTACAAATAAATCTCAAAAAACGAGGCATCTAGTACCGAAGTTCAGGTACATTAATGTTGGTCGCAAGTTGTGCCACAGCCACGAATCCAGAGGAAGATCATTTCGAAATTCCCGGGACTTTAGTAAGTGCCCAGCTCTAGACCATAGGGTGGTCGCAGAATTGACCCCAAATAACTACATCGAAAGGACTGGAGCGATGCGACGGAGAATGCTAAAGGCTAAAATCCACCGTGCCACGGTTACCGACGCTAACCTACACTATGTCGGTTCGGTCAGCATCGGTCCGGAGTTGCTCGCCGCAGCGGACATTCTCGAAAACGAACAGGTGATGGTGGTTGACATCGATAATGGCGCCCGGTTAGAGACCTATGCCTTAGTTGGAAAGCCAGGTGAGGTATGCTTAAACGGTGCCGCTGCTAGGCTAGTACACGTGGGAGATAAAGTCATCATACTCACCTACGCTGACTTTGAAGAAAGCGAAGTGAAAGGCCATTCTCCGGTGGTCATTCACGTAGACGCTACAAATAAAATTACCTATTCACCCAGATAAGTAACTTATACTCCTATGGGACTTTCTATGCCAAGCGGCACTCGGCGAAGACGCTCAATCGATGCACCTCCTATGAATTCGAACCCCCGAGAATGGCCCTCCATGAGGTTGGCGATATCTTGTGACCTCTGGGCCTCGACATAGACGTATCCCGAATAACCAAGAGTCATAACAAATATTGACGCTTCGAAACTTACCTCGCCACTTGTGCAATCATAAATTGGTATTTTCTGCCCGGCGTAGTCAACCATTGCAACGTCACCTTAGAGCGTGATGAAGGACCATCGATATCTCTTTGGATTCATCAAAACGGGCAAGTTTCTCACAGAAACTTGAGTATCCATAGGCATGATCTTCGCCTACCTCGTATTCATATTCGCACCAAAGCAGGTATCTGGTAAGGTTTTGTCGCTTGCCAGCCTCCAATTCCTTTAGCACTATCGCGAAGTCGGGTTCCACCTTGTTGGCTACCCTCAGTAAGATGACGTCGAGATAGTTGGGTCTCAATAGCCCCTTGACGCTGTAATATCCAATCCATTGCTCCATATAGATCATCAGTAGAAGCGTCACCAACACCAAAGTCACAAGCGATAGTAGTGTCTTGCCACCACCGGGTGGTGGCAAGCTTAGAAGAAGGACTTGTCACTCTTGCTATTACAAGTGCGAGGATAATGTCTCGCTCTTTGGATTCTGGACCCAATAGAGATGCAAGCTTCAACTTATTGGCCATTGCAGCTATTGCTGCTACATGGCCATGAAATAGAGATCTCTCTATCTCAAATTCCCCTCCTGCTACTACATGGCTTTTACCAGCTAATGATTCACGAATAACTTCAATTGTTACAGAAGGAAGATGAGAGAGATTGGCTAAGGTCTCATTCTTGACCTTACCGTCTTCGCGATAAGACCTTCGAAGGAGATGGCTCTCATAGACCTTGTCCTTGTAGTTACGACGAGTGGTATGTACATGAACCCCACTACCGCGACGAGCTATACCAGATAGCCTAGCAGATGCCACTAGATCTGTCCAGTAATTTAGTGCCTACATTGTCTGTAAACAGCGGAATTAAATTGACCCACCATCAGCGATAAAAATTGACCCACCCAACAGACAATACTCTTGAGTGAATATCCACTTTCACGAAGGAGTTTTACATGCTGAAGGGTAGGCCACTTATGAACATATTTGATTTGAAGCAACAAGGTCTCAGTTACCGAGAAATTGCCCGAGAAACTGGACATTCAAGAAACACCGTACGTAAATATCTAAGAGACGGAGCAAGTTCTAAACCAATCGAGACAAAGCCACAACGAAACTCAAAACTCGATCCCTATAAGTCTGAGATCGATCGACTTGTATCTGAAGGACTTCTGAGCGTTCCGGCAATCATGTCAAGAATTGTTCCACTGGGTTATACCGGTAAAGAAAGTATCTTGAGAACATATGTCAGTAGTATCAGACCACCGGCAAAGCCAAAACAGGTAGCTATCAGGCGATATGAAACCCAACCAGGTAAACAGTGTCAGTTCGATTGGGGAATATTTAGCTATGTCGATTCGAGAGGAACAAAAAGACATATTCCCGGACTATATGTAACACTTGGACGAAGTCGCAGGAGTTATCTGGAATTTGCACTGAGTGGCGATATATACGGTCTTATAACTTGTCTGATCAATGCCTTTTTCTACTTTGGTGGACTAACCGATGTGTTTCTCACTGATCATATGAAGACCGTGGTAATCGGTGGAAACGGAAAAGACGGATATCAGTTCAACTCGCAAATGGCAGATCTGGCTAATTTCTTGGGAATATCAATCAAACTATGCAGAGTGAGACGGCCAGAAACCAAAGGCAAGGTAGAACGAGGGATTAGATATGCCAAGGAGAACTTCTGGCCTGCTAGAACCTTTAGCGATCTAGCTGATCTAAATCAACAAGCCCTTATCTGGTGTAGCGAAGCAGATAACCGGATTCATCAAAGTCTCGGTATTACCCCAAATGAAGCCTTCATAGTAGAACAGCCACACTTAGGACCACTTCCAACCCGGGAGACATTGTACGGTTTTGAAAAGAGAATCAGAAAGGTAACAGCTGATTCGTTTGTCTCATTTGCTGGAGTCAAATACGGAGTACCTTGGAAATACTCACTTTCACAGGTAGAGGTACTTCCAAAAGAGCGAACCGTTGAGATTTATTCAAACGGAGAGTTGATAGCTTCTCATCAACTTACCTACCAAAAGCGCTCGTTGGTTTACCTTCCTCATCAATACAGCGGGATCACTGCTGAAGCTGGCAGACTGGCTCCTCCGGTACTTGTAAGACAAATCATTGACACTTCAGTTGAGATCCGTTCGCTTGATGAATATGTGGAGGCTGCAAATGTTAGATCTTGAATTAGCTCAAAACCAGCTAGTAGAACTGGGTCTTGGCCATATGGCTGAACTATTAGATGCCAAGGTATCTTCTGCAACTGAAAAAGACCTTTCCTATTTGGCATTTCTATCTGAACTATTGGGAGTTGAAATTGAATCAAAAAGAAAAAGGACCTATGAGATAAGACTGCAGACCGCGGGACTGCCGTTTAGGAAGTCATTTTCAGATTTCGACTTCAACTTCTGTCCAAGTATTGATAAGGCATTTATCTCTGAACTACGTTCTCTGGCCTTTATCTCTAGTGCCACCAACCTGGTCCTTTTGGGTCCGCCCGGGATCGGCAAGACTCATATTTCTGTAGCACTTGGTCTTGAGGCAATCGCTGGTGGATTCTCTTGTTATTTTACTACATTGTCAAAAATTGCAAACGACCTTTCCAGTTCCTACAGTCCAACCAAGATGCGAAAGTACACCTCTCCTAAGGTACTGATAATCGATGAAATGGGATATAGGCCACTTGATCGAATGGCAGCGAATTATTTCTTTGACATTATCTCCGCCAGATACGAAACCGGAACCGTAATCCTTAGTTCCAATAAGGGCTTTTCCGAGTGGGGCGATCTCTTCTCAGATCAAGTACTAAGTACTGCAATTTTAGACAGACTGTTACACCACTGCCATGTAATCAACATCAAGGGCAACAGCTACCGGCTCAAGGATCGAATCAAACAAGGAATCTATACCAACCCACAAACTGGTGACAACGCCAAGAAAGGTGAAGAGGTGGAAAAATGAAAACTTCCTATCATCACTTCCGCTACCTAAGCGAACCTAATCCGGTCTCAAATGATTTCCAATCAGTGGAAGAGATACAAGTACCGAAGAGCCAATACCTATTTCATAACGTTACGGAACTATCTCAGCTGGGATCACTAGAGCGAACCCGAGAACCATTTCATAACGTTACGGAACTATCTCAGCTGGGATCACTAGAGCGAACCCGAGAACCATTTCATAACGTTACGGAACTACCTATCTCAAAGATCTGCGAGAGACAGGGGTGTGATCAAATACTTCCGGAACATTGCATAGGAAGACCACAAAGGTATTGCTCAGCAGCTTGTCGTATGGCAGCTCATAGACAGAGGAAAAGAGGCCCGATTAGAGCAGAGGTACATTTTGGTTCTGCAACTACTCGGAGTAGACCAGAGGAGCGATCCTGGATGGTCAAGTTACTTCGAGATAATGAAGAAGTGATAGTCACCTTCGGTCAAACTAGAGATAATGCAGAACGTCTTACTGCTCGGCTAAACGAATTTCTCTACTGAGATTTTCAGATACACGGTGACTTAGAAATGAGACACTTTTACTGACACCAACAACTACTATTGAACTCAATTGGGTGGGTCAATTTTAAACCGCTGATGTGGGTCAAAAAAACGTCGCTGTTTACATTGTCAGCCCAAAAACAAGAACTTGCCCAGGTAGAGGTGAGAATTTAGGCCAAAATCAGTCGTAAGTTCGGCCTAGGTCAAGAACTAGCCCCCGCAAAATTAATAAAAGTTCCCCAAACGAAAGCTAACCCCACTGACCATGAAACCTAAATTGCTAAACTACTTTTCGACTTGAAAGGCGAAAGTTGAGCGAAACTAGAACTAATGTAACGATAGGAACAAGCTTTTCTGCAAAGTTATCGGCATATAAGAACGCCAAAAGGTTCGGCCTCCTTTGCGCGAGCCTTTGGCTGTATTCGCTTCTCCTCTTAGCAGTCTCGTTGACCTTCACCCTGGGCGCTGCCGCTGCGATCGCTATCTCAGTTGTTATTGGCGTACTCTTATTCCTCTATGGATTCATCAATTGGAGAAATGAAAAGATGAGATGGGCATCTCCCAGTGAGTGTGACTCCTCTGGCGGATGTGGAAAACCTGAATGCGACAGTCCCGGCGCCAGCTGCTCAACAAAATTTAGCAATGAGATCGATCGAAGAATCTTTGAGATGGAGATCTCTAAGCTAAGCTCGCTCTTGCGATCGCGAATTGGCTTTGATTCGATCTTCTTCGCCCTTTGGTGCCTAATTGGAATCGCAATTGCGATACAAGACCACAGCAATTCAACGCTATTTGGCGGCGCATTGGTGTCGGTCACGTCTCTAATGGTAATTCTCGGAAGATTCGAACTGTCCAGGATAGCTTTTTCTGATAAAAAATAACGAAAGTTATCGACCCCATCTTCAAAAGTAAGCGAGCTCGTCTCGTGGCTCAATTTGAAATTATCCATAACTGCGACTCAGGCACAATGACCAATA
Source organism: Acidithrix sp. C25 (assembly GCF_904848545.2). Taxonomy (NCBI): domain Bacteria; kingdom Bacillati; phylum Actinomycetota; class Acidimicrobiia; order Acidimicrobiales; family Acidimicrobiaceae; genus Acidithrix; species Acidithrix sp. C25. The sequence continues at coordinate 596,042 of NZ_CAJHCI020000006.1, read as the reverse complement.
CGCCACAGGGCGTGCCTGGTCAGAATGATCACATCTCCAAATCATATGGAAAAGACACTATCTCCAAGTACGACCTACCATTGGCAATAGCGCAACGGCAATAGCGCAACATTAAGTGCCGCCTCCAAAAGCTTCTCAAGCCAGGGAATTCCAAACCAGAATCAGAAATATCTCACGCGTAAAGACTCGAATCGCCCAAAAGACGAGTTGGATCTTCCGAAGGCTCCATATCGATTCTTGATATCGATCTCTGGTAATGAAGAGCTAATAAACGTAGGACAAAGGAAATAGCCAAGGGAACTCTGATCTTCACCTGGGTCATCGATAGAATATATGCGATACTGAGTCAACATTAGATGACTAATTCCCCAGTAAGGTCATATCTCAAAAAACCCCGCCACTAAACCATCCGCCATGCCGGCCTCTAATTCAGGCAAGCGATCTGGGATTAATTCAAAAGTTCACCGCCTTATCCCGCCCAGGCCCCGGACCCAAAAGTGTGAGAATAGGATCGCCGTTCTCGAGTTCCGGTCCCATGTGAACGATTAAGTTTCGGTAAAGAAATCGATAGATTCATACCTAAATGCTACTTTTCAAGTATCCTAGTAAACAGATAAGAAAGTGCCGAAAATAAATATGACCAAGCCAATTGATTTAAAGCACAAGAAAAACAATAACGATAGCGATATTTAAATGATAGACAATCTTGAAGCAAATCTAGAAAAAGCAGCTCAATTAGCAGGCGGAGGACGCAAGCGAGGCCGACCACGAAGCAAAGAGGCGCACGAAAGAATCATCAACGCGACATTGGAGCTCCTTAGTGAAAAAGGTTTCTCAAGCGTCACGATTGAAGCGGTAGCCAGAAACGCCAAGGTCGGCAAGTCCACCATCTATCGCCATTGGAAGACAAAGGCAGAACTGGTAGAAGAAGCTCTCGGTCAAGAATTCGACAAGATTGCCATCGTCGGATTCAGCGGTAACTTTGAGAACGACCTAAAGGGTGTCGTGATAAAAATTGTCCAACTCTTTGAGGGACGCAATGGAACCGCTATTTCACGCTTGATTGGAGAAGCACAAACAATTGAAAGTCTCTCGCTATTGGTCGATCGACGCTGGCGAGCCTTCAAGGACAGGCTTTTGACAAAGTCAATCACCCATGGCATCGAACAAGGATATCTCCAGCACGGCCTTGACCCTGAAATCGTAACCGAGATGGCCTTTGGGATGGTCTTAGCGCGAAAGATGCTCTCAAAGCAGTCTCTTTCGCCAGCAGACGTCGACCAGGTCGTGACTACTCTGCTTCGAGGAATAATAGTTACTTCGCTCGGATAGTCCTGCGCATATATATTTGACAGGCGTAGTCCTTGGGGTCCGATTCTCCAAGAACTACGCCTAGTCGTAGAGATAAAATCGTTTAAAGATGGAATCGTTTTCCCTATTCAAATTTTGTCCTTAATCTTGCATTAGAAAAAAACATGAATGAATAGATAAAGTCAAGAATCGATTCCATAATTACTCTTGCTGCAACAAAGCTAGAAAAGCATTCCATTCAGAGAGCTCTTTATACCACTCTCTAATCTCGAAACTAAAAGCGCAAAGATCCGTTCCACTATGCCAATTTCGATTGCAAAGCTAATCAGACCATAGCTAACCAAGCCCGGTCTCTATAAACCCTTCAAATATGGTCATATTGGTGCTCATGCTTTCGTTATATAACGTTCGCTTCGGCCGAAGTTGAATCTAACCGTCAAATCACGATCACACAAGAAGGTGCCCCGCTCATAAAATCAACAATTCCCTCGAAACCTGCTCTTTTCAATCTATCAAATCGTGACACAAAGTATTCTTTTAAATCTCGCCCTGGAGTCCATTCGATGCCATAACCCCGATCCAAACCTTATAGATCATCAGCCATCTCTAAAAAAGCAAAACAGACCAAAGAACTATAGATGAAGCAACGCTGTTGGAAAACACACACAATCGGTGAATCGTTTCGTACTGTCACAACCATGGTCTCTCAAGTAAAGACGCTCGCTACCACTCCATTCAATCAATGATGATGTTCGCCATTCGTGCTGTGAAGAGGCTGATCACATAGATGGCATTCCACTTCGATGGTCGAGTGGTCAATCCCAAAGGTCGCCCTTAAATACTCTTTGATAGAAATAGCCAACTCCTGAGCGACGTGAAGCGACGGCTCCCCTGATATCACTACATGAACAGATAGGGCAGTTTGAGCAGAATTTAACGACCAAATATGGAGATGGTGTATCTCCTCTACCTGAGTAAAATGCTGGACAATTCCGTCACGAATTGCAATTGGATCCACCTCATTTGGAGCAGAGTCCAAAAGAATCTTTGTGACATTTGTAAGTATCTGAATCGCAGCGCCAATAATCAGAATCGATATTATTATGCTTGCAATAGCGTCAATCGGTTTAAAATTTATCAAAAGTGCAACAATTCCAGCTAAAATTGCTACCATCCATCCAAGCGCGTCAAAGATAAAATGAACTATGTTGGAGCGGCGCAATGTTGCTTCACCTGCCGCCCTCACTACAATCATTACAGATATCAAATTGACAATAACACCAATAAATCCGAACCACGTTAGGTCCGAAGACGATGGGGACGGGATCGATCCGTAATTTGTAAAAAAGAGTCTCGAGCCCGCATTATAAAGGATGATAAATGAGGTTACAATCAAGAGTACCGAAGTTGCTAGTGCTGCTAAAACTTCTATTCTAACTAATCCAAAGCTATTACGAAGAGAGGCTGGCTTTCTGGCTAGAACTGAAGCAAAAAGCGATACTGCCAGCGCAACTACATCGCCAATCAAATGAAATGCATTTGAAATTAGTGTCAATGAGTGGCTTTTGAAACCCTCTATAAGCACCCCAAAAAAGAAAACTAAATTTAAAGCTAAAACCCAAAAATAATAGGAGGAGGCACCGAGATTCTCGACACCATGGCTGTGACCACTATCAAATTCACCTTTACCCTTCAAATCCAAGTTGAGACTCCGTCCATTCCAATTATCGACATGCAACAGCAACCTTAGGTAACGCGGGTAGGGTCTCGAATTCCAGGCAAAATCACAAGGTCACCACCACAATGGGAACTAGGTTTTAATCGACAAGATCTTTATCACAAGATTGATTCTACTAGCCTGTTTTGTCTACATCCAACATGGTAACCCTTGTGATCATCTCATAGATCCCTCTAAAGTCGCCCCGTGATTAAAAAGCAATATAGGTCATTTAATTTAGATAAATGGCCTTGAGGATTCCTGGTGAATTGAGATGCAGTCGACCAGAACCAACCTCAACACAAGTCAAACTTTATTCCATAAACTCACTACGACCTAGTATCTAAATAGAGGCGGCTTTAGATAATTATGGGTCAAGATCTAAGTAATCCCCATATTCTCGACCAAATTGGTCGGGAATCGCTTTACTTATGTTATAACTTTACTCTAGAAACAACGATTAATGACCTATTCAAAGGAGATCATATGGCGCTACAGCTTGGGGATATCGTCCCAGATTTCGAGGCAGCCACCACCCAGGGGACTATAAATTTCCACGACTGGATCGGGGAAGGTTGGGCCATTCTATTTTCACATCCAAAAGACTTCACACCCGTATGTACGACTGAACTTGGTGAAGTTGCGCGACTAAGAGGCGACTTTGCTACTCGAAACACCAAGGTAATCGGACTGAGCGTGGATTCGGTAGATAATCATGTTGAATGGGAAAAAGATATCGCAGAGACCCAGGGCCAGGTCGTGAATTTTCCGATGATCGGCGACCCCGATGCTACTATCGCAAATCTATTTGGGATGATACACCCAAACGCTTCGACTACGGCGACTGTCAGAAGTGTCTTTGTAATAGACCATCAACGGAGACTTCGTCTAACCTTGACCTATCCAGCATCGACGGGTCGTAACTTTAAAGAGATACTAAGAGTTCTCGATTCCTTACAGCTGACCGACAAATACATGGTATCAACTCCTGTCAACTGGAAAGATGGCGACGATGTTGTGATCTCACCGGCTCTCAGCGACGAAGAGGCCACCGCGAAGTTTCCCCAGGGCTACGCCAAGCTAAAGCCGTATCTCCGCGTGACCCCACAACCAAATAAATAGCAACCATGTGAATAAGACAACCTACAACATGCGATCTCTAGGCCTATCGAGCGATAGGCCTAACCCCGATGCCGCTAACCATCGATCAATGGCCTTTAGACAGCGCTCTGTCGCTCGAATTGAATCGCGATAGACTTTAGATTCGTCACTTTAGTTACAAGGCAATACCCCATCTGTAATGGCGTATTAATGCCCCAAGAGACACTCCATTGCGAGGGTCGGCACCAAATCACTCCGGTTTTTCCACTCCTTGTGCTCTTAGAACTTCAGGGCATGCCAATACCTCAACGCATGCCGAGAGGTGAACTTCTAAGAGCACGACTTGCGAGGTCCAAAGCATCACTAGCGACGACCAAACGCACCGATAGAGAGAGGTGACTGACCTAAAATCAGTAATTGGTCTAGCACAAACAAAAGAACTCCTCAATTGCAATCTGAGGGATCTGAGTACCTTGAACAAAAACCAAGGAGGGCAGCTTTTCTTTCATCTTTGGACCAAGTCGCAAAAATCATCGGACCAGGTGATTCCTCAAATCTTTAGTCTTGATAGCGTCTATATAGACAAAGTAAAAATTCGTAATTATCTTAGAATTCACAAAAAGCTAAAGCAAATCAGAACCTGGCTAAGGCCAAAGATATCCTTTAAGTATCAATACACGGCAGAAACATTTATATAAGAAACGGCCCATGCTGTAGCGATCAACTCGGAACGACCAAAACTGCGACCATCGCACAAACGATGATTGGGGCATAAAAACTTCCAAAACGCATTCAAGGCGAAATAATTTAGAGGGCCACCCTGAGGTTCAACTACCTGAGGTTCTACTACCTGAAGTCCAACTAGTAGAAACCGAAAAAGTCACCTATCTGGACGACCTATTTAGATCACCGGTTTGAGGCACTTATTTTTACAACCTATGTTATGAACTGCTCTAGGGAGATCTCTAAAAAAACAAGTTCCAGTTACCGTTTGGAAAAGTTATAGCTTGAAAAGTCGGACTAAAGGTAACTTATCTCGGAATCACCCGCGATAGCACTTCAGCATCAAAGTTACCCAATTAGCAGCTAAATTTAGCAGCTCCGCTAGAAGATCTAAGCAGCTAAAACCCAATCGGATACCCGACCTTAGCGGATCGAGGCAAAATAGCAACCACCTAAAGCGCATAGAAAATTATTAAGACCCTAACACTACTACTATCAGTCACCTTAGAACCATTGGGACTATCACTCAACTCCGCCAACAAATGCGCGATAGGTTAGCAGCGATTGGCCAGCATTCGAAAACTGGAAACCGTCAACGCCCCTTTTGCTTTTAGAAACGCCAAACTGATCAAAACGCCTCAACTAAGAGAGAACAATCTTTAATATAAACGAATTGCCTTACCATAAAACGTACTTAAACCTTGCACACATAGATGAGCAATAAGCAAGCATATATCAATTTACAGATATGAGATTTCACGATACGGGGCAACTCCTAATAGTTGTTTGAAAATAATTTCAAGGTCTTATACGGATTCCATACCTACTTAAATACGACTACAATAGCTATATATCCTCAAATTATCCCTAAATTAGCTCACCAAGCCACGGAAACCGTTGCTAAAAATAATTCTAAAGGTCGTTAGAGGCAATTAGAGCAAGTTACAAGTGAAAGAAAGGGCCCTCAATCAGGAAACTTTTAATTAAATATGCATGCATGCATAAAACTCACTTTCCGTGCTACTTTGTTTCGGTAACGATAAATGTGAACAAATTACAAACAGCGACTTACCAATCAGTAATTTTGCGACTATCTTTGCTTTAGTCATCGTTGTTTCTCAGGAGGTTCTAAGAAAATGTTGTCGAAGAAAACGCGTCGCATCGCGACAGCACTAGCTTCGACCGCAGCAACGGCTACTTTGTTAGCCGCGTGTGGGTCGTCGACGTCATCGAGTACTAGTGGTACATCTAGCAGTAGTAGTAGCGGTGCAACCACGAAGGTCGCAGGAGGCACCGCAACATTTGCGGAAGGTCCTAACGCGACCCCTAACTATATATTCCCTCTTGCGAGCGGCGCATACTTCTCAGTTGCCAACCTCTCGCAATTCCAAGAGTTGATGTACCGTCCCCTTTATTTCTTTGGAAATGGTAGTGACGTTCTTATCAACAACAGCCTCAGTTTGGCTAATCCGCCTGTCTTTTCAAACAATGATCAGACTGTAACGATTACCCTCAAGAACTACAAGTGGTCCAATGGTGAAACCGTCAACGCCCGTGACGTTCTCTTTTGGATGAATATGGTCAAGGCAAACAAGGCCAATTGGGCAGCCTATGTACCTGGCGCATTCCCCGACAACATCGTCTCAATGAGCTCTCCTAACAGCTCCACCGTTGTCTTCAACTTGAACAAGAGCTATAACCCCACTTGGTTCACCTACAATGAACTGTCGCAGATTACCCCAATGCCAATGGCCTGGGATATCACAGCAGCGGGTCAAACCCCTCCATCGCCAACCGCAACGAATGCTCCAGACCAAACGACCGCAGGCGCAGTCGCAGTCTATAACTATCTCAATAGTCTCTCAAAGAACACCACAACCTTTGCGGCTCCAAACTCTATTTGGTCAGTTGTAGATGGCCCATGGAAACTTTCGGGCTTCACCAATGCCGGCAAAGCGACCTTCGTGCCAAACCCAGCGTATTCGGGTACTCAAAAGGCAAGCCTCTCTAAGTTTATTGAGCTGCCTTTTACCTCTGACACTGCTGAATACAACGTTCTTAGAACCGGCACAGGCATCGACTACGGATATATCCCAGTAACGGACGTAGCTCAAAAGGGCCTTATGGCGTCGCAGGGCTACACCTTTAGTCCATGGATCTTGTTCTCCTTCAACTATTGGGTACTCAACTTCAACAACCCAACAGTTGGACCGATCTACCAGCAACCATACGTACGTCAAGCGCTCCAGCACCTGATCGACCAACCGCAGTGGATTTCATCCTTCTATAAGGGTTATGCAGTTCCTACCTATGGTCCAGTTCCGACTGTACCGTCGGCTGCCTTTGCTGATTCGCAATCCAAGACCAATCCATTTCCATACTCGGTTTCGACGGCGGTAAGCCTTCTCAAGTCGCATGGATGGACTGTAACGCCAAATGGAACTGATACCTGTACCTCACCTGGAACAGGGGCAACTCAGTGCGGTGCCGGAATTGCCCAAGGTGCCCAGATGAACTTCAATTTGCAATATGCATCTGGTACTCAAGCAGTACAGCAAGCTATGGCTGCCTTCAAGTCGGCTGCTGCTCAAGCTGGTATTACAATAAGTGTCTCCTCGTCAACCTTCAACCAAGTTATCTCCAATGCCACACCATGTACTGCAACCCAGGCTGCATGTAAGTGGAATATGGAAAACTGGGCAGGTGGCTGGACGTATGCACCTGACTACTACCCTACCGGTGGTGGACTATTCGCAACTGGCGCTGGATCAAACTTCGGTAGCTATTCCAGCCCAACTGCGGACAAATTGATTGCTGCAACCCACACTGCGCCAGCCTCACAGTCCCAGTCAGCCTTAAATGCCTACCAAGACTACATAGCGACCAACTTGCCAGTTCTATTTCAGCCAAACCCTGACTACGAACTAGGTGAGATCCGCTCTACTCTTCATGGTATTCAACACAATGCATTTGGCGTCTTGCTACCAGAATTCTGGTACTACACCAAGTAGGCCAAAGCAAAGCTAAAAGGTTCGACCTCCAAGTAAGACCCATCGAGGATTATGCGAGAGGTCGGACCAATCCAATAAGACGATTTACGCCGATCAAGCGATATATGAAAATGATATCGTCTAGGATCGGCGTAAATCATGTGTTACCAGCCCCACATTACCCAAAACCACTCCTAGGACCTAAGGCAGCAGGACAATCATCTTCCTTAGCGTCAACAATTCAACATCAATCGACGGGAACTGCTAGAATCCTTTTGGTCCCGAAAGATGTTCCCAAAAACCAACCATATCTGATGAATGGAGTCAAGCTTGATTGCTTTTTTAGTTCGACGAATAGGTCAATCGATCGTCGTGCTTATCGGTGTATCAATAATTGCATTTATTCTTGAACATCTCCTGCCAGGCGGTCCTGCCAAAGCGATCATTGGTCCTAGGGCTACCCCGATTCAGATAGCGGCTTTCAACCATCAAAATGGACTAGATAAGCCAGTGGTAGTCCAATATTTTGTCTACATGTGGCACCTGCTTCAAGGCAACCTTGGACGATCCTACAAATTGAATCAAACTGTGAATTCGATTCTCATTAGAACGGTGCCTGAATCTATCCTGCTGGTTGGATCGGCGCTAGTCTTTTCGTTGATAATCGCAATTCCGATAGGTATCTACCAAGCAGTCAAGCGCAATGGAATCTTTGATTACACTGCTACTTCAATCTCTTTCTTACTCTATTCGATGCCGTCTTTCTGGCTCGGAATAATCCTCATCCTTTTTCTCGCCGTCAACGTCCACTTCCTTCCGGCAGAGGCACCTCAAGGCGCAAACCTTGGAGCTATCTTGGCTCATCCTTCAGGATTAGTACTTCCCATTCTGACACTAACACTCGTCAGCTACGCATCGTTCTCGCGCTATATGCGCTCTTCTGCGATCGAAGCACTAGCACAGGATTGGATTCGAACAGCAAAGGCAAAGGGCTTGAGTCAAAGAACAATTCTCTTCAAGCACATGCTTCGCAACGCGCTAATTCCGATTGCAACCCTGGTTGGCCTGTCTCTACCAAGTCTCATCACAGCAGGTGTTATAACTGAATCGGTTTTCAACTTCCCCGGAACCGGCTTCGTCTTTATAAATGCTGCCAATACAGAGGACTATTCGCTCCTCCTTGGAATCATCATTTTCGTTGGCGTTCTAACTGTAGTGGGAAACCTTATAGCCGATATAGCCTATGCAGTTCTCGACCCAAGAGTGCGGTACCGATGAGATTACCACCAAAGCTTTGCACCAAAATTGCTAACCATTTGACGAGAATAAAGTTGCTAAATCCAACAACAACTTTAAGAAATGAGGTGAAAAATGTCCAAAACTGAAGATCTAGACGCATATGGCTCTCCTGTAAACGATCCAAATTCGAAGATTGGGACCAACACTCCATCATCCCCAGAGGGAGGTGAAGCCTATGCCAGCGGATCCCAATTTAAGTTAATCCTTCAGACCTTTTTTGAGAACAAGTTAGCGATCGTAGGAGTCGGCTTGGTCGTTATAGCAGCCATATTCTGCTTTATTGGTCCTCTTTTCTACCACACTAATCAGGTAGCCACGACCTATAACATTACAGCTGCACCTGGTGGCCATCATCCATTGGGCACAGATCAAAATGGCTATGACGTCCTTGGTAGACTGATGATCGGTGGACAATCATCTCTTGAAATCGGCTTTAGCGTCGCAATAATCGCTACCTTTATCGGAGTTCTATGGGGCGCCATAGCTGGCTTCGTCGGCGGCATTGTCGATACAATCATGATGCGTATCGTCGATACTCTTTTGTCAATCCCAACTCTATTGCTCTTGATCTTCCTAGCATCGGTCTTCAAGCCAACGCTAAAACTCCTAATCATAGTGATCTCAGCCGTCTCGTGGCTTTCACCGGCACGACTAGTCCGCGGTGAAGCATTGACCCTAAGAGTCAGGGACTATGTGAAGGCAGTCCGTGTTATGGGCGGAGGATCCCGTCGAATAGTCGTTAGGCACATCATTCCTAATGCCATTGGGACCATTGTCGTCAATGCCACATTTCAGATCGCTGATGCGATTTTGATCATGGCAACCCTCTCCTATCTGGGACTTGGCCTTCCACCTCCCGCGGCAAACTGGGGTAGCATGCTCTCAGACGGCGTCAACTACGTCTATGACGGCTATTGGTGGCTCATCTACCCTGCTGGTTTTGCGATCATTCTCACAGTCGTAGCATTCAACTTAATTGGCGATGCAATAAGAGACTCACTTGAGGTGCGACTCCAAAAGAGGTAACGAACCTCAGAGGCGCTATCTACCTACTTAGGTAGATAGCGCAATAAGAATTCCAACCTTGCAACCGATCACAGATTCCAAATTACGGGGTCTTAATTCTGGAGATGAACTTGTCTTTATTAGAGATAAAAGACCTTAAGACAAATATTCGCCTTCGAAAGGGCGAAGTCAAAGCGGTAGGTGGTATTTCACTATCGATAAATGCTGGAGAGACTGTAGGTCTGGTCGGAGAGAGCGGTTGCGGTAAGACCATGACCGGAATGTCAATCATGCGATTGCTTCCCTCTTCTGGCTACATCGCTGGTGGCTCAATCACTTTAGATGGCGAAGATCTCGTAAAACTCACAGAGCCCCAAATGCGAAAAGTCCGAGGCAACGACATAGGAATGATCTTTCAAGATCCCATGACTTCTTTGAATCCATGTCTGACAATCGGCACACAGATAGCTGAATCTGTCGTCTTGCACAAGGGCGTATCCAAAGCCGATGGCCTCAAGCGCGCAATGGAGGTCCTTGATCTAGTAGGAATGCCTAAACCATCTGAACGAATCGGCGACTTTCCACACCAGCTATCTGGTGGCCTTCGTCAACGTGTCATGATCGCTATGGCTCTGGCTTGCGAGCCAAAGCTCCTCATTGCTGACGAACCAACAACTGCCCTCGACGTGACCATTCAAGCCCAGATTCTCGAGCTTCTCGATACGCTAAAGAATCAGCTTCGAATGGCCATGCTGCTCATCACGCACGACATGGGTGTGATCGCTGGGCGTGCAGACCGAGTTACAGTTATGTATGCTGGCAAGGTTGTTGAATCAGCACCAACCGATAAGATATTTTCGGCAACGAACCATCCATACACCGAGGCTCTTTTAGCGTCAATTCCCAAGATCGACGGGACTACAAAGAGGCTCTATTCGATACCAGGCATACCTCCCGACCTCTCAAATCCACCAGAGGGATGCCGCTTCGCAGCAAGATGTCGCTTAGCCGATGACCATTGCGTAACTACCTCACCTGAGCTCAATAGCTATGACGGCCACAGTTATGCATGCTTTCACCCAATCGGCATCGAGACTGAACACGTTAAGGTTGAGACGCGTACTCTAGAGGAAGCAGAGGCTCCTTATGTACCAACGGGTCGCCCCATCATGGTAATAGACCACGTTTCCAAGGAATTCACCATAACAAAAGGCGCAATCCTTCAGCGAAAGGCTGGAACGTTAAAGGCGGTCTCGGATCTATCTTTGACGATCTACGAAGGCGAAACTTTGGGGATCGTAGGTGAATCTGGCTGCGGAAAATCAACTACTGGTTCCATGATGGTAGCTCTCGAAAAGCCTACCTCTGGCACCATCGAGTTCAATGGGGAAAACCTATTTGGCCTCAAAGAGAGCGAGCTCCGTACTCGACGTAGTAACTTGCAATTGATGTTTCAGGACCCCTATGCCAGTCTTGATCCAAGGATGCGAGTGGGCTCGATCATTCGAGAACCACTTGAAATCAACAAGATTGGAACACGTTCCGAACGAGATGCCAAAGTTGTTTCGCTACTTGGAGAAGTAGGACTGAGTCCAAAAGCGGTAGAACGATACCCCCATGAATTCTCAGGAGGTCAGCGACAAAGAATCGGTTTGGCACGAGCACTTGCGCTCAATCCGAAGCTCATTGTGGCTGACGAACCGGTTTCAGCATTAGACGTATCTATTCGTTCCCAAGTCTTGAACCTAATGAAGGACCTTCAATCCACGCACGGACTCACATACGTCGTCATCTCTCACGACTTATCTGTGGTTAGATTCTTGGCAGATCGAATCGGGGTTATGTACCTAGGAAAGCTTGTGGAGATCGGTAACGGTTACGATATATACGAAAATCCAGCCCATCCTTACACTGCAGCCCTTTTGTCGGCAGTGCCGGTCCCAGAGCCAGAACTTGAAAGAACTAAGAACAGAAGGGTGATAAAGGGTGAACTCCCTTCGGCCATCAACCCCCCTTCTGGTTGTCGATTTCGTACTCGGTGTGATCGGGTGCAGCCGATCTGCTCTGACGAGGAACCGCCGATGTCAAACTTCGGCGGCATTCACGAAGCTGCTTGCCATTTCCCCTTAGTGACACCAGTAACAATTGGGCAAGCTCCACTTTTGGTATAGATAGACCCCCTGACTTTGTCTTAGATAGCTCGCAATTTGGCGCCCTAGCTCTTTCGACACTGAGCTAGGGCTCTTTTTTTAGCCACCAAGCGGAGATCTATGAAGCCGCCAGATCACATCAATATCAATCCATTGATGTGATCGAGCCACGACCAAGGGACCTATAGTCAAATCACCCTCTATTGAATCCGCCAAACCCTCTAGCAACCACGATGGAACTAATTCAATTGAGCTCCCACTTGAGAGACTAAAGTACCTTGCGAAATCCGACCAACCGAAGAGGAATAGTCACCTTAGCCTTGGCATAGACCTTATCAATAAGAGGCTCCAACTGCTTGTTGGGACTTTGGATATAAAGTGACTTGACAAACAACAATGCATCGCTCTTCTTTTCGAAAGAGAAGGTAAAGACCTTTCTTTGATTCAAAGTCATAATAAAACCTCTTTGGGTGAAAAGGCTTACAATCTTTTTAGACATCCGGCCATTTGGATAAGTCTGTCGTGACGCGTCATGGTAGGAGAGAATCATCCTATAAGTATTTAAATCTGAGAGCGAAAGCGGAAATCCTCCCGGAAGCAAAGCTGTAACATAGCCTTTAGTTTCAAGCACCCTATGGATCTCATCAAGAGCTCCAAGAAGCGGCTCGACCAACATCAGCGCCATTGAAATTGAGATCCCAGTGAAGATGTCGCTACGAAATGGCAACTTAGTAGCGTCTGCGGCAACTAATCCAGATCTACCATGGTCCTTGGCCACTTCGAGCTCACCAAGTGAACGATCAATCCTCACAACACTTTGAGCCACAGTCGGCGACGACAGTATCGGCGCAGAACCACAACAAAGATCTAGGATCCGCCCCGATGCCGGTAGGGCACTCTCTAGCCATCGATAGGGGTACAGATCTTGGTTTGCCGAGCGTGATAGTATATCTTCAGTTATTCCGGCTCGCTCTTGGTGAAAGCTGGTAAGAAATTCGCTCCAATTCTCAATGCCTCGTTGCAAATATCGTCTCCTTTTCGCCATTTTTCATTCCAACCCAGAAATAGTTACCTGGCAATTATCGCCCAATCCAAACTATAACTATCATAAGGGGCTCGAACTTCCTCCATAGAGCGCCCTCGTGATAACCAGTAAAGAAGAATCCACCATAGACGATCTAATGGTGGGTACCAATGTAAGTCCAACTCCCATGAGCACCCATAGCCCACCACCAAACACAACATAGCTAAAGGACGCCGCTGGAAATGGAGAGAAGGTCTTATAGATAATGAAGGCCAAAATGGCTACCCCAAGGGCCAAGATCAGAAGTGGAAGGATAGATTTAGTTGTCTTTAGAACAAAGACAAAAGCTCCCACTACCGTCATTAGGTATGCAATTAGGATAAGGTAGGCTCCGAATTGGATCACCAGAGCGGCCATTTGGTTGGCCGTCGGCTCCAAGATGAAGGCCCCCAAAATTAAAAAAGCGACAATGGAGACGACCCCCAAAGCACCCAGGGGATTCTTCGTCTTTTTTGTGGTATAGGTCAAAAAACGAACCCATCGAAAACTTCCATAAAGGCAATTATGAAGGTCACTATTGAGGGCTCCCAATAGACTAATTCACTTCTAACTTCGAATTTTTCAGCCACTTATTTGATTCGCCATTTGGGGTGAAAGCCAATTGGGTCATTGTCTGTCATGGCTAAGCTACCAATTTCACTAGCACCATTGGCAATCAAATATTATCTTGGAGAAGATACTACTTTGAAAAACTCGATCAGAAAAAATCAAGCTCGATTGGTATCAAGATAATTCGACCCTTAGTCTTGGTTGGCAACATCCTTTAAGAGATGGTAATCTCCATGAATCTCTCATCCTACGGCCGAAAAAATCAAACCAACCATGCGGAAGACTATAGATACCTCTAACTTGACGATGAAACTAGATAGTTTTTTTGGGGGGGGCAGACTTCAAAAAACTCATAAATAAAAATTACCAATATGACGGATAGCCCTACTGAGTTTCTCAAAGAAATCCCATCCTGGTAAATCAAAAACCAAAACAAATCACCCTTGGCCAAGAAGTCCTGTAATTCGGTTCTTATACCTCTCCAAGTTCCTTGGAAGCGACAAGGCTGAAGAGGAGCGGCCAAGATGATTACCGGCACAATATCTGGTATAACGCCGCGCAAAGTTAAAGTCACTCTGTGAATCAACATTGTCAATCATCACGTCGCCATGGCGAGAACGAGCCAAACGAGAGATGGAATCCAAAAATCCCTCATTATCAGCCCAAGGAACAGAACGCTTGGGCTTGGATACCTTGTAGATCGAAATCGGAAGATCAATCACCTTCAACGGGGCACAATATAGACCGAAATCGCCCAATGCTAAAGTCAGTCCCAAATCGCCCATCTTTTGAATAACACGGGCCACCTCGTCGGTCAGTGGTCCGTTCAATGCAGCTTCATCTATCTCTAAAACTACGTTATTGGCCCGGACTCCTCCAGAAAAGATATTTCGCTCTACTGCCGACGAAAGCTCTTCGTCTAATATCAATTTATCAGGAATCGTAAGTGATAGATTCAAGTCGTAGAGCACACCGTCATGGAGAGCTAGATCATTCCATTCGTCAAAGGCAGTAGTCAGATACCACCAAAATATCCTCCAGGAGTGCCTTGTCACTGATGCCGCAGACTCCAATCTAGCTTGACTAATGTATCCAACTTTTGGATGCTGCCATTCAATTGAAGCCAAAAGGGCTACAACGGAACCCTCAAAGACATCAAAGACTGGTCGATAGTGAAGACCCAGCCCACACCCAACCGGATCCGCAATCGCCAATTCAAGGAGTTCACCAAGCTCGTGATCGGCCAGAGCCATATCGAGTGGTCGATTCGTTCGAGTACGTTCACCCGAAATCCCCTTCGAAGTCGCTTTAGAGCGATACATCATCGTATCTGCAACCTTAACTAGCTGCTCAGCAGTAGAATCTGCAGCAGTTCCCACCGCGACGCCCATTGATGCTGCAAAGCGAATCGTTCTCTCTCCAATTGCTACAGGATCGTCGAAGAGATTGGCAGCAATGCGCTTAGCGATACGTGATGCTTGGACGAGACCGCCAACGCCGGGCAATAGGACGAGAAATTCATCCCCGCCAATTCTGCCCGCCATATCGTCCAGTCGTAATGCGCCATTCAGCCTTATCGACACGACACGCAAAAGCTCATCTCCAGCGTCATGACCAAAAGTATCGTTAATCGACTTAAAATGGTCTAAGTCTATGAAGATTACACCGACCTTCTTGGGATTGCCGCGCCCATCAACCTCACCCAAGACCCTAGTTAGTTCGTTCATCAGATGGCGCCTGTTGAAAAGACCCGTAAGGGGATCCCTATCTGCCTGTTGCTTGAGCAGTTCGATCGTCTTTGCTTGTTCGCTAGCGTCTAGAACCGTAGCCATCCGCCCGACGACCATCCCATGACGATCCCTGATCGATCCTAAAAGGACTGTGGCTTGGAACTTTGAACCATCCTTTCGTCGGCGCAGAACATCGGTGACGATCCGTTCCTCGTTGTCGACTCTATCGAGGAGATACGACAAGACATCATCAGGAGTGGATTCGTCGTAAAAATCTCGAGAGTGTAAACCCGATATTTCACTACGCTTATAACCATGTAGTTCTAAAAAGGATTGATTAGCGTAGGTAATTCCTAGATCCATATCGTAAATACAGATCCCCTCAACCGCCTGATCTAATGCTAAGGCAAGATAACGATTCCTCTCAAGCTCTACGACTAGATCTGATTGTGCATGCCTAAGTTCAAGACCGATCCGACAAAGTGCGACTAACTCTTCTAGGATAAGAATCTCACCCAAATCAAAGCGTAAGTGACGAGCTGATGAGATACGAATAAAAAACTCCCTGTTGATACGCTCTAGGCCAAAGCGGATCTCGATACTTGAATAATTTATCCCTTTTCTGCTGGTGAGACAGTCACTTGGTCTTCTGGTCTCGATTCCAGAATCAATGGAATTAAAGATATTTAAAGATTCCCAGTCGGCCTCGCCCGTCGCGGCAATGCGCTCACCCATTACAAATTTAACAGAAGAACCAAAGCGATCTTTGGTGGGATCCGCCTCCCCAACGATGCTTCTAGAGTAGAAATTGACATTGCTGACCCGAAGCAACGAAGAAATACCACTAATGAGCGTTTTCAACCAAGAACTATCGTCCAACAACTCATCACCCATGAAATGGGCCAGATCACGGACAACCACATTCTTTCGTTCCGCGACGGTCAACCTGGACTGGGTTTGATAACCTCTCAATGCAAGCTTGAGAGCAAGACTAAAGTGTGTTAGGGGATCAAGGATCTCGCAAGATTCACAGAGTGCGGTCCCCTGACAACTTCCCACAAACAAACCTAAAAAATCGCCTTCCTCGTTGCCGAGGTGGATGGAAACTGCCATTACGGCAGGAGCACCACCATCAAAGAGCCCTTTTATATCCCTAGGATCAATTGAAACTATCTCGCCACTGGCTTTACCATCATAATATTCATCTATCAGGTGGCTAAAGTTGACTAAGTCGTCGAATTCAATCTCTCTACGCTGATACTTAAAATCCTCCAGCGCATCAATTGAAGTAAGGACAGGTCTTAAAATCTTCGAGAGCTGATGGCGCCTAAAGAGAATAATCCGACAACCAAAGAAGGCAGCAGCCTCCTCAAGCAGAGTTTTAACCACCATTCCTGGAGTCGATGGAAATGCCAGCGCTCGAGTTACCTTAGCCAGAAATACCCGCTGTGTGGAGTCGACCCCATCCATTTATTTCGACACTCCCCTAAAGCCCGCCCCGAATCGCTGCGCGAGAATAAAATTACTGCGATAGGTATATCTATCGACCATCTCAGCTCCTAGTTGACTAAATTGATCTCTTTGAAAAAAACACCGAGCAAAAGCAACCAAGGGAATTCAACGAAATATCTGTAGTCTTACCACCAAAGTAGTTTGTAACAATATACTACAAGAACTGACGCTAGCTTGCTTAACTATAAAAATTACAATCGTAATCCTTATTTCAAACCAAGAGGAAATAAAAAGCTCAAATAATTAGACAATTAACATGAATACTTTTATGCTCATGCGTTAATAAATCAATATTCAATGCATCACTCAATAGCGAACTTTACTCTAGAGTTACGGTGACTGCCAAGATAGTTGGCACATTTGCTTAGTTTGAGATTAATGGTTTTCTGGCACCTTCGTGCCGCCAAAATCTAGTTAATTTAGGTTCCTCATTGATCGACTTATCCGTGGCGAAATTTTGATCTAGTTGCCGACGACAAGTCGGCAACTAGATCAAATGACTACACTTGGGTCTGCCAATTTGGCTAACTAATTGACAATCCTAAATATCTTTGGGCTCATGAGATCGAAGCTGGATAACAAAATCGTCGCACTATCGTCACGCAACAGACCATTGGAGCTCGCAAATAGGAAACCTCCTGGCTGTGTTGATCGATGACGGACTTGTGGTGTGATTTATACCCACCTTCCCTCTGAGATCTCAGGCCTCTAGCTCTTTAGGAAGCTAACTGGGGTTATTGAGTTGTGGACGATCGCTAGTGGTAATGAGCAATGTTCCGTTCGTGTCGAATAGGTTTTTAAACATACTTTGAAAATTGCTATTCCGCATGGTTTGTGATTAATTTTCTCGGTGGCGTGTCCCCATTTAATGATCCAAAATTAATGTGATTTTTGGATAGGGTTGTTTTTAGGGGTAAGCGGCTCTAAGGGAAATTAATAGAGCCTTTTTTGTTGATTAGTAGTAGCTGGTTGTTGAGCCTGTGGGCGAAGATCGTTGGATTGTGCGTAAACACGAAGCGTTTTCCACATTTCAGTGATCGCTTGCTTGGCAATCGTCCACAACTCAATAACCCCTCATGGATTACCTGAATAGCTAGAAGTTTACCCAACCCAGCAGGAGGTCTCGTAGGGTCTACCTCCATCATTTATGTTTACATTGCAGTGTGAGCGTTACCAGCTTCTACATGGTTTAGAACTTCTTTCCTTCATGACGCATCTCCATCATCGGTCTTCTTTTGTATCTGTGTCAGGCTTACCATGGGTACCATGGGTACAACGGGTATATCTTTGGGAGAGCCTAAATTTCCACCATCTACGTTAAGGATGCATAACTTACCTTAGAAGGAGATCAATTGATTGGGTGGTTTCTACTTTGCTGAGTTGTGTAGCTGAGTTGTGTAGCTGAGTTGTGCAGCTGAGTTGTGTAGCTGAGTTGTGTAGCTGAGTTGTGCAGCTGAGTTGTGCAGCATAGTTTGACCAGTCACCTCCGGCCTCGTGAATCAAACGAACGGCAGTAGTCACATGAATACCAAGTAGATCCCCAAGAACAGCAGCGGATAGTTGACCAGCAAGAGCCATTTTGGAGTCAGATTCGCGGAGTAGCGGATGTGGAGACGCAAACACACATGTATTGAGAAGTCGCTCTACCAATGACATTTCAAAGTGCCTTCGGTTGAATCGGTATGCGAATTCCTCGAGGTAAAGTTGCTTATGTTCTTCATCTCCGTGGTGGGTTCCGTCGATAAATTTCTTGCAGTTCCCTATCAGGATGTTGAGCCATTTGAATGTTACATGTGCTTGTTCGTCTTTGGATAGAGTGATCGAATGCGCTAGTCCAAGGTCTTTCAGCACATACCCCGTAACTTGGGTTACCATCACTTATCAGCTTGGTATTAGAATCTAAACGTCTCACAAAAACATCTTTGGGTGATTTAGCAGTGGTATCTTTGATTACTTCCATGAAGCAATGAGTAGGAGCACCATTGCTAATCGATACTCCAATTAGAACATTGGTTTGTTTTGTTCCCTTTCCTCGTTAGCCTTCGCCATGGCTCTCACCACCTAAAAAGAACTCATCTACTCAGGCGTTTTCTCCAAGTTTGTATAAACCATCTCGGTCAGCCGGTACGCTCAGCCATTGCGCTCAGCCATTACGCTCAGCCATTGCCTTAGGTAGCTTATTTAGCATCAACCAGCCAGTCGAATAAGATACTTCAACGAATTTAGCAAGGGCTCTGATGGCTAGGGTGTAGTAGCCGAAAGACCACGCTTGTCGTTGGACAATAGATAGATAGATAGCAGAAAACCACTTGGATAAAGAGATATGGCTTCGATGGAAGATGGTTCCGGAGGTAACGCTAGTTTGACGGTGAAAAGATTTACATTGAAAAAGTGGAGCTCGAGATGCTGCATTTCTTCGATGGTTTGGCCTGATTAAGGTAAATTGGTCAGAGTCACACTTTGGGCATCTAAATCCCTCATAGCAATAGCAATTTGATCAAATGATCTTCACATGCTTCCTCTGAAGCGAAGCGTACCATAAAGCCTGAGATATCCACCTAGACAGCTTTATCGAACATCTGTTCTACTAAAGATTAGCTCCAATCTGGTCTCGGTGGAGGCGAAACTTACGAAACTTGATAAGTATGTTACAAAATATAGATAGTAAAAAACTCCACGTACCGGTCCACGCAGCCAGGAGTAGGGTCGGACCAGAGCGCCCTGCCAGCCTTTCAACTGGTGGGTTTCTCTGGTCCGCCCTCCGAACCGGACTTGCGACTCTCACCGCATCCGGCTCTCCACAAAGTCATGCCAACGATACAGCTGGTGAACCGAACTTACTTGTCCATGGTGTGGGGATTTTAGAACCTCGATAACGATATCGAATAATCGATACCTTTTGAGGCCGGAACATCTCTACCTTTCCATCTGTTATCTCCCAAGCAGGGAGATAACGTCGATGTAAGGTTCCCCAGTTCAAACCAAGGTGTCTCTTCCTCAACCATCGCACTACCCGCCACCAACTGAAGTGGTCCAAGTAATTGAAGGTGTTAGAAGAAACTCCATGGTAAAAATAGTTACACCATCCTCTAAGAACCGGATTCAGAGTTCTTAGAAGATCGGCAAGTGTCCGATGCTTTTCACGTCTGGTGATTGATCTGACCTTAGCCATTACAGAAAGTAAGGCTTTCTTTGAAGGATAGGTATAGACCGCCATCTTTCCGTCTCGGCCTCTTTGTCTTCGGCGCTGAATATGCCATCCGAGGAAATCAAAACCTTCTTCGATATGACAGATTTTGGTCTTGGACTCCGATAGGTGTAGACCTACTTGCGACAGGACAGTACTGACCTCGTCTTTTAGTAGTTCCACATCCTTACGGGCACCATATCCCATGATTACAAAATCGTCGGCATATCGAATCAGTCGAAAAACGGCTCTACCATTACGTTTGTGCTTATCACGTGTCCATTGCGAACCTAGTGCTTCCCATTTTGTTGAGAAGTATTCGTCTAGGACCGAAAGAGCAATATTTGCAAGCAGTGGAGACAGGACGCCTCCTTATGTGAAGTAAACGATTATGCGAAGTTGAAAGACATACCCGCATTTCACGGTGGTATTTGGGTCTGATTTACTTCGCATAACGCCATGGTGTTCCAAAATGGAGTGGCAGATCTTTATGATTCCATAGTCCATTGAGGAGGCACTAAATTGATTCCTGAATCATTTTCACAATTGACAACTGACTTGGAAGCCGAGCTATATCGGCTGCACTATACCCAGGCGACTACCAACTACTATCGCCGCATGTGGAACCATGTGGGCGGCAACGTTTCTTGAAAGTAAAGAGCCGAGCAGTTCACTGAGGAATTAGGTCTTCGATTCTTGGGGCATGTAGATATTTCCACTACCGAGATTTATGCCCGAGCCGATACCGAGTTGAAACGCTAAGCTCTCGAAAAGGCGTATCCCAACATGATCTCGCCAGATTTGCTCGAATGGAAGGACGATGCTGACCTCCTTGCCTCCTTGACAGGTCTTTGAGGAATTGATACCCGATTATGCGAAGCTAGTGCACCGGTAGATACCCTGTGAAATGCGGGTATGTTTTTCAACTTCGCATAATCGTTTACTTCACGCAAGGAGGCTTATGCGAAGCTTCGCATAACCCGCCTTGCGGAGTGCCGGTAATGGTTCTTCTGTTAATTCCCTCTTCCGAGAGAATACCAGCAGATAGAAATGCCTTGATGAGCGTTAGTATGCGCTTATCTGAAATACGACGTCTAATCCGTGCCATGAGGGCTCCGTGGTCGATCTCGTCAAAGCAAGCTTCGATATCTCCTTCAAATACCCACTCATAACTTCTAGGGGAATTAGCGAAGAAGTGAATCTCAGCAATTGCATCCTGTGCTCGTCTCTTGGGACGAAAGCCATACGAACATGGCAGGAAATCCGCCTCAAAGATTGGTTCCAAAACAAGCTTCAGCGCTGCTTGTACCACCCGATCGGAAGTATTCGGAATCCCTAATCTTCTCATTTTGCCTGAAGCTTTGGGAATCTTACGTTCTCTAACTCGGGTGGGTGTGAACTGGCGTTGTTTCAGACTCCTTCGAAGCTCATCTAGGAACTCATTAGGATCAGAGATGGAAATTGGTGATATTCCATCAACGCCAGGCGTTCTTGCTCCTCTGTTGCCTCTGACTCTGGCCCATGCCACCTGGAGGAAGGCTGGGTCATAGACGAGGTTATACAAATCGCTAAAGACACGCTCCTTATCATTAGTTGACCATTGGTACAGCTTCGTCTGCATTTGATGTACTCTGGTTTCGGCCTCCGAGAGGTCAAAGCCAGATGCGCCCGTATTCACAGGTGTCCTCCATTTATGTAGATTCTTCTATAACTTTGCTGGGGTCCTTCGCCATGTGGACGGCTTTCCCGTCCTCGGACTACTACGACCCCTCCGTCCCATTCGAATAGCATCAGTCGACAACGAACCTTCCCTTCTGCCAGCTGGATGCTGGCCGGAGAGGGAGCCACTCGAATGGTTCCCACGTTCACCTTTAGACCGTTTGACCGATTAGGTGCCCAGCTTTGCCCCTGCAGCATCGCCACGGTTACGCCGCAGGCTTTCTCCGTGGCCTCTTAGTTGGCGACATCGACCAACTAAAGAGTTCTCGATACAAAAGCATCGATGCGCGCTGCTACCCAGCCCATATCTACCAGATTTGAGCTGGTGGGATTTACTTGAGAAGCTTTACTGCGCTGGTTCCTCACGTACACCTTTCGGTCTTGTTTGCCGGACCCATATCATCTGGTAGTGCTGACCTGTTCCGGCTTTATCAGGGCTGCTTGCCATCTTTGCCTGCGTTTGAAGGATTAGACTGCCTATAACTTCATTGGCCCTGCTGCGACAGGTCCAAGGTGGAGTCCTTTCATCTCCACACGGTCTAATGGCGCCTCGTGGCGCTCTATATCTGTGACCCAAATTTCAAGGGGAGCATTTGCCAAATGACTAGGAATATCACGTTTAACTGCTGTTTTGGCTCTACCTCTATGGTTGTTTTGCTTGTGGTCACGAAGAATTCGATAAAAGGTAGATTCCGATCCGAGATAGATTCCCTTATCGGCCAAGGCTGGAACTACTTGACTTGGAGGAAGTGACGAGAACTCCTCCTTATGCATGGTATCTAAGATCTCTTGACGTTCAGATTCATCTAGAGCAAAGCTGGGTTTAGCCCTAGTGGCAAAGGGGCGTTTGTCGTGCGGAGCCTGCCAAGGAAGTTGTCACTTTCGCACAATCTAAGCTACCTCCCTTTGCCTCCCTTTTGATTCATCTCCCACCGATTTATTCGTAGGAATAATAGGTACCTCTGATACTGGATCCCAGTCTCTACATTTGCCCGAGATCCACCGTCCTGGTGTAGATTTGCGAGCTCCCACCTACAGCTTCGCGCCTTCTATTTAGTAGCTCGATATGCTCTCCGCTGTGTGCCTGTTGCGGGGTTACGAATTTGATGCCAGAGTGCTGGTGGTCGTTGTTGTAGTGATCAACGAATTCACTCATCCACTTACGCGATTCTTCAATTGTCGCAAATCCTCCATAGGGATAGCTTGGAAAGTACTTCACCGTCTTAAAGAGCGACTCAATATGAGCATTGTCGTTAGATACCCGAGGCCGTGACCTTGATATATTTACATCTAGCTCATATAAGTACTCAACTAGTGACCACCCCTTCATGGGTGAACCATTGTCACTATGGATCACTTTCGGGGCCATATTCTCTCTAGCCATTGCTCGCTTTACAACTCTCTTTAGCTGCTCAGAGCTTTCAGATTCGTATACTTCCCATCCGACTATCTTCCTCGAATAAAGGTCGATGATCACATAGGCGTAGTAGTAGATACCCCTAGCTGGTCCATTTAGCCAAGTAATATCTAGGGTCCAGATGTCACCTGGTTTCCTCGCTGTGTGCACTGGCCTAGACCTCTTCTTCGGCGGCTTCGTCCTGCTCCTGCGCTTGTTTAGATTGTTATCGGCTAGAACTCGATAAAAGGTCCTCTCAGAGGCGATATATCTTCCCTGATCAGCGAGCTTTGGAACTATTTGGGCAGGGGTAAGAGACGAGTACGTACTCGAAGTACACACTTCGATGATCTTTTCTCTTTCTTCCTCCGATAAAGCATTAAAGCGACGTCTATGAGAAGCTCCTCGCCGGCGATCCGTTACACCAGATTCCCATCGCCTAAACGTACGAGTCGATATCTTGAGCACTTCACAGGCTTTGTAGCATCTGGCACCTGCGTCTATTGCTTCATTGATGAGAACTACAGCTTGAGCTCGAACGTTGTGATCTAGATACAGAGGGGAGAGACTAGACGTCCCCTTCTTCCCCCGTGGATCATAACAAGCTCTGTCTCTTGTACTTTTTTTTGAAGAACCAATAGAGCAGCAGCTTCTGCTAGCGCCTTTTCTTTCCGTCGAAGTTCAGCTTCAATTCGTAATCTTGCTTTACGCTCTTTATCAAGCTCTACCTGGTGAGCCCTATTAGCAGCACGCTTATTGTCAAAGGCTGACTCTAAGGTATTTCGCCACTCCTCTAAATCTTCTGCTAGAACACCATTAGCTCTCAACCAAGAACCAAGTTCGTGTTCATTCATTGCGGCTGTGTCAACAACAGCTTTGATCTTGTTGATTGATTCGCTTGAGTTGATGACTCTGGCTTTACGTTCCGAGTTCCACTGGTAGACCACGTTTGCATTGATACCGTGATCTTTTGCGATCTTTGCAATAGCGCCAGCCTTCGCTGGCTCTGAGTTATCGAGCTCATATAGAGCCGCTACTACTTTATTCTTTAGTTCCGCAGGATACCTTTTCATGTCAATTCCATCTTCGCCCTCTTAGAAACAAAAATCAAGCTAGGTGACAACAATCTTGGCAGAGAGGGCGTGGGTGTTGTCACCTTCAGCTTTCCATCTCTGAAAGCTACGTAGTGACAGTCCAAGTTCCTTGACCGCTAGTCTAAGCCTAGCTCCGCCGTTATGAGCTTCCTCAATAAGTTCTACTTACAAGTAGGCGATCTGAAGGGGAGGTCATTCGACCTCTTTGTCCCCGACAGGTCGCCTGGGCTTTTCCTTAGCAACTCCAGCAATGTGTAAGTTTCTGCGAGTGCCTTTTCTTTTCTATTTAGCTCTGACTCGAACTTCTTTGATCTGACCTTCTCACTTGCTAGTGCAGATCTGTATTTGGATACCGCTTCACCAGTCTTATCGTTCGCCTTTGAACAGGTAATACGCCAGTCATTTAGCTCTTCTTTCAAGATTCCCTTTGTGCGAAGGTATTCTCCAAGTTGCAACTCAGACATTGTTGCAGTTGCAAGCACGGCTTGGAACTTAGCCTCTGAACTCCATAAACTGGCTGGGGTTCGCTTAGTTGGATCTTGGCGATCTATCTGGTCCTTTAATTCACGATTCCAGATGTAGATAGTTGTCTTTGGTATCTGGACTTGTTTAGCCAAATCGGCGATTGCACCTCTGGGTGCATTGGGATCTGACAACAGCTCCCTCAGCCTCTTGACAACAGCTTCTTTTTGATCCTTGGGATAAGGCTTCATCGTGTTCGATCAAACTTCTCGCCCTGCATGGTTGGTATTCTATTCGAATAGATGCCAACTCCCTTGACACCCAGGGGTTACGATTACAAAATATGAACCGTACGACCATGCAACAAAGGCTTTATTGAAATAGATATTCGTCAACTCGCACTCCCCTAGAAGACTTTACCTCAATGTCACGTCAAGATATAGAGTCACCCCAGCTTCTTGGGCTAGATCTCGAGCAATCTTTGGTTTAGTGCGCTCGCTTCGCAGGCCAAGTAAATTCCATATTTGCACGTGGTCCACCATTTAATGGCAGATAAAACCTGACATATTCGACCACTTGGTCAAGATAAAAGTCGGGGTCTTAGGCAAAATCAGCATCAATACCCAAAGATCTTGAACCAATGGACAACTTGGATCTAAAGCCATCTTGAAATGGGGTTTCGGGTTCTCGGTGCCAGATAGGACAGCATTTAGCGATCCCGGCTTATGTGAACTCTCTTCATTTGCTGATTTCAAACAACCAAAACCTATATATCATGAACATTGAAACTAAATTTTAGACCTTAGCAATAGATCAGAAGACTTATTTAGGTAACAAATCACAACGTATTACAAGCTAAACGCAGGCAATGAAATGAAAAATATGTGATGAAAAATATGTGATGAAAATTGCAAGATTAATAATCATACTCTTAGATATAATGATACCATTTTGAAGCTTATTTTTAGTTTATATGGTACAAATCATAAAAATTGAAGGATCTCTCAAGGGCTTAAAGACGGTATTTGAGGGAAGCCGGGTGTATTATGATCTAATATAGTTTACTTTTTAGCTAATAGACTATCTCGCTCCTAGGGACGCCACGAGCCACCAAAATTCTACCTACCGAAGTCTCTATTTGACTTCTTGTGATTTGGCCCGCTGTGATTGCATAGACTATGGCAGCTCGAACTTCTGAGAATATCTGAGGTTGAGCACCCCCACCTCCGGCTACCATAACCATGTCAGCACCAGCCACAAGGGAGGCCACGGCGGCTTTGGCGATATCGGGTTGATAGGAATAGATGGCGCCAGCTTCCAAAGAGTCCGTCATGACAACCCCCTTAAAACCTAACTTTCCACGCAATAGATACTGCATAACCTTGGGACTCAAAGTGGATGGAACTCTAGCACTGAGCCCTGGGACACTTGCGTTGGTCACCATTACCCATTTCGCTCCGCTTGCAATGGCCGCTTCAAATGGCAATAATCCTCCAGCCTTCAACGATGCATAAGAACGAGTAGTGGCCGGAGCTAGATCGGTGTTCGCGTTAGCACCACCCAATCCAGGAAAATGTTTGATCACCCCATAGACTCCGCCGTCGGAGAGGCCCCTAAGAAATGCAAGACCATATGCCGATGCAATTTGTGGGTTAATAGAAAACGAACGGCTACCATCAGGATTTGTCGCCGATGGCCCAACTCTATTATCTAAATCTAGAACTGGAGCTAAGTCCATTCCGATACCAAGACTTGCCAGCGATATACCAACCTCCGAAGCTAGCCCTTCCACTTGCAAGAGTGTAAGCGACGATGCCATCTGCCTTGGAGAGACGACGTTTGTAACAAGATTGGTTAACCTCTGAACCGCTCCACCTTCGGAGTCGCTCATAAAGAGTGGAGGTAAAATACCTCCACCTAGCTTCGAAAGCGCTGCGATCTGCGCAGCTAAATTATTTGGTCCAACTCCTCCGAAGAGAACGATACCGCCCACGCCATCGACCACCGCACCTAAAGCACTCGTTAGATCGGTGGCTGATGCAGAAGAGATTAAAACCGTCGAGGCCAACTCGCCAAGGGGCACCTGATCGAGGTTGTAACTCACCGACGGACCAACCCTGTCTAATATGTCCAATTTGACTCTAGCTCGGTCACCAACAGGAATTGGTTTTACCCATGAGGCGACGGGGCTACCTTGGTGAGAGCCACCTTGCTTGTGCTCTACCTTCTGAGAGTTAGCCTTGGAAGGCGGCAGATTCGAGGATGCAATCCCACCAGAACAAGCGCTGACCATAATCGACAATAAGAATAGAAAGACGAAGCTAGGCTTTAAAAACAACGCTCGCGCTGGATTTCGCCGAGCAACGGCGATAATTCCATGGCTATTTTTTCTCATTGACTTACCCAGAGTCCACCCACTAGGGCAATTCTAGAGTGTCATTTCACATTGTCATCACTTGGGAGACGCCTAGCCCTGCGAAGTAGGTAATAGCCCAAAAAGGTAGCGCTTAGCTTCAGGTAAACACGTCAAAAAAAATAAGAAACTGGCGAAACTTTTTCATAACGCTGTCTCAAGTAACGCTGCTCAAATAACAAGGCATAGATCAAGTCCCAATTGACACTTGGGCTCACGCATATAGACCTTGGCTTCCGGGGAAGCAGCCTTGAGATCCAACTCGCAACTAAAACCACGCCTCGTGCTTGATAGTTATTCCTAGTTGGAGAAAGTTCCAGTCATCCTCTCAATGGCTCCACAGAGCGCGACTATTGTCTCGTCGATCGATCCGATCTCCTCCCCCTGTGGTCTGGCTGCCTCTAAACCCGAAAGGCTGATTGTACTAAAGACGATTATTGGATCTAGACCAAGTGTCCAGGGGTCAAATACCTCCATAACCTTAGAGCGCAATTTCGAAGCTATCTCTTTGGTTACCTTGGCCCACGGTCGATCATTGCGCCAAAGCTCGGCAAATAACAGTGCAGTAAAGGATGGGAAGTCATAGGAGGATCTAAAGATGACCTCCACAAATGATCTAACGTCACTAGAGGCTGAAATCGAATCGATATGACCAAGCAGGGTGGAGATACCTTCCAGAAGAAGGCTCTCCATCAGTTTTTCTTTTGATTTATAGCGGTAAAAGAGAGTTCCTTTTGCTATTCCGGCACGAAGCGCAATCTCCTCCATGGTGGTTCCCGAGTAGTCCTTAGCTCCAAAGAGCTCCACTGCTGCCTCGAAGATAGCCAAGGTCTTAGCGTCAAGTACACTCTTTGAAAGTGCCGCAACTTCTTGTCCCACGATCACGCCTCCCGGCTCTAAATGTCATAGCAAATATTAGTCTTGGCGCTATTCAGACTCAATTGAGTCGTCATTCTCCGTATCAAGTGCAACAAGAGGCTTACCCCTAACAACCATGGCTGCAAAGATTATTAGCCCAGCTAAAAGGTAGGAAGATAGGACGATAAGATCTTTGAGACTCCCAGAACCGCCAAAGTAAACTACACGGCGTATTAGATCGAGACCAGCGCCATTTGGCAGGTATGGCCCGAAGGTTCGCCATGGATTACCCAACATAACATTTGGCCATGGTCCTCCAGCGCTAGGATTCCCAAGGACCACAAAGAGTACAATAATAACTCCAGTGCCAATTATTCCCCCTGCAGCCTGAAGACTTGCAGTGAAAACTCCTACGCCAAAAACTACCAAAGAACCGACCAGCGCAACCTCTAAATAGTTACCGCTTAGATAGCCCATAAGATTTTCAACTAAAAATGCCCCTATAAAACCAGATGCGAGAGAGTAGATCAAAAGCAGAAGCAAGCGATAAAGGCCCTTGGAAGCTGTATTGGGCGTCATACCGCCAAAGAGGCCCAATACAACTGCAAACAGATAGGCGCCGACGATCTGACCGATCACTAGGTAGAATTCAACTAACCCATTGGAATTAGTGGATTGGAGTGGTGCTACGTCGCTGACCGTCAACTTCAAATGCAAAGATGTGACAACAGCTCCAAAAGCCGTCGTCAACACTGGCACCACGCTAGGGCCTGCACCTGAAGCAACTAAGAGTTCACCTGCCGATGGACTGATAATAAGTGCGCCACTTGTTTTATCACTCTTTAAACGATCCGTAGCTATGTTCACATTTGATGCAACCTGCAATGACAACAGATTATTGGCAGCAAAATCATGCACAATTGCCTTAGCCACCGCCGGTGGAGCCACAAGGTCTACTTTAATATTTCTCGGGCTAGGTGAGTGCAATGCCCCTGCGTATGACGCTATAAAGCCAATCTGAACTAACAGAACTACGAGACCTAGCAGCCATAGAAGAATCTTTGGGGGTCTTTTTCCTTGAGCCATTCTCTGACCTTTCTTTTATAGTACTGACCAGTCAGTCTAATTCACAGAGGCGTTCCACCCACCAAACTTGGGGGTGAACTTTGTCACCTCATCGCATTGTCTAGGCGTTCAACTTAGGTTGCTAAAAGACGAATGGCTATCTGGCGACAATCTGCAATGGGACTAGGACATTTAGAGATCGCGGGATTGCCCAGTTTGCCAATCGCAAAGGCCCAATCGCAAAGGCCTGTTGCGCACACAATAGCACCAAGTGGTACCCCAAGACGATTCCAAGACAATCACTATAGGTTGTGGTCTTTGTTTCTACCGAGACCAACCATCCAAATCCCGAAAGATCAAACTAACTATCACCAAACCCGAAGGACTAACAATTATAAATAGCCGAGACCTCAGAAGATCTAAAGAGGTACGACTCGATCACAAATTGAATTACCGAAATTTAGTTCGTACCTAAACGATCCATCCTGGCGTGCACTTATCTCATTTTTACATTCGAATGTATTGGTGTTAGAGTCACGAACTGGCGGCAAGAACACAGAATTTAGACGGTGACATAACGGCATCGGCCAAAAAGCACGGGAAGGGATCTGTCGTATCGAATGAAATTACGGGTTGGCGTTTCATTCGCTAGAAAAAATAAGAGATTAAGTACTATATCGGCGATAACTACCACAAAATCTAGGAGAACCAAATTCTGACTCTAACTTTTGTGAAGCTATAGATGTTACCAAAAACAAAGCGAGGTTAGGTTCGTGAAAGTAGCCATTCCCAACGAACAGAGTCCAAATGAGACCCGAGTGGCAGCGGTCCCCGATTCGGTTGTAAAGATGAAGGGCAAGCAACTCGATGTCGTAATTGAATCCAACGCAGGCCAAGGCGCCTTCATAAGCGATATTGCCTACCTAGATGCTGGAGCTAAGGTAGTCTCTACCTCACAAGAGCTCTATGAAGATTCGGATTTGATATTGCGAGTAGGGTCCCCTCAAGAGAGCGAAATTGAGATGATGCCCAAAGGGTCAATCTTACTTGGCCTCCTACAACCTGCGCATAACGGCCAGATAATAGCCAAATTAGCCTCAGTGGGAGTTAGCGCATTTTCGCTTGAGCTACTACCGAGAATAAGCAGAGCTCAATCAATGGATGCACTGAGTTCTCAAGCAGCCCTAGCTGGATATCAATCGGTGATAACGGGAGCTAGTCGCCTTCCAAAGATTATGCCGATGCTCATGACAGCTGCTGGCACTTTAGTCCCAGCCCGTGTATTTGTTTTAGGTGCGGGTGTCGCCGGTCTCGGTGCCATCGCCACTGCCCGACGCCTAGGTGCAATTGTGGAGGCTTTTGACGTGCGACGAGCAGCCCGTGAAGAGGTCGAAAGTTTGGGTGCAAAATTCGTTGAACTTCCTCTTGAAGCAGCCGAAGGTGCAGGCGGATATGCAAGCGCCCAAAGCGAAGAGTACCTCGCAAAACAACGAGAACTCCTAACGACAAAGATTGCCAATGCCGATCTGGTTATAACAACTGCAGCCATTCCACTAGGTAGGGCCCCGATCCTCCTAACCAAATCGATGATCGACGAGATGCGAGCGGGATCGGTGATCGTGGACCTAGCAGCACAAAGCGGGGGCAATACCGAGCTAACCAAGGAAGGTGAAGATGTAACCTACCGAGGGATAACAATCATCGGAGAGTCCAATTTGGCTACCAAAGTACCAAGTCATGCCAGTCAAACTTACTCTCGCAACCTATTTAATGTCCTTTCATTACTGATAAGTGGCGATTCGGTCTCAGTAAATCTCGAGGACGAGATCCTAAGCGCAATGTGCCTTTGTCACGATGGGCAACTCCTATGGAAGCCAAAAGCATGAAGGTAGTAAAGTCTC
This sequence comes from Acidithrix sp. C25, assembly GCF_904848545.2. NCBI lineage: Bacteria > Bacillati > Actinomycetota > Acidimicrobiia > Acidimicrobiales > Acidimicrobiaceae > Acidithrix > Acidithrix sp. C25. The sequence continues at coordinate 564,776 of NZ_CAJHCI020000006.1, read as the reverse complement.
TCCCACAAATCAATAAACCGCCAAACTTGCAAATGGAGTTCGAACTATGACAACCGCAACCCTTAACTTCTTGACCGTCTTTGTCTTAGCGGCATTCGTAGGAATCGAGGTCATCTCAAAGGTTCCAACAATTTTACATACGCCACTTATGTCAGGGAGTAACGCGATCCATGGAATCATCCTCGTTGGCGCAATTACCGTTACCGCTTCAACCACCGGCCTTCTCGGTGAAACTCTCGGCCTGGTAGCGGTTATTTTGGCAACCATAAATGTAGTAGGTGGATTCGTGGTAACTGATCGCATGCTCGAGATGTTTAAGACTCGCCGTCAGACCGAGGTCAAAAAGTGAGCGATATGAATCTCTTAGGGAGCGTAGATTTAATTTCGTCAAATACTTTGGCGCTCATCTACCTAATATCGGCCAGCCTCTTCATCTTGGGACTAAAGGGGCTCAGTTCGCCCAAAAGTGCCCGCCGTGGAAACTTCATCGCTGCATTTGGAATGATACTAGCAATTGCGGCAAGTCTTACCAAGATCCACCCAAATGGCAACCAGACAACCTTAATCGTCATAGGCGTCATTATTGGCAGCGTCATTGGAGGCTTCTCGGCACGCAAAGTAAAGATGACAGCAATGCCACAGATGGTGGCAGCATTCAATGGCGTTGGAGGAGGCGCGGCAGCTACTGTAGCGGTAATCGAATATCTAAGACTTAGCGTAGCCAATCGCAGCGTAGTCATAACCGCACTCTCAAGTATCCTCTCGGTTGCTATAGGCGGGATAAGCTTTTCGGGTTCAATCATCGCCTTCGCAAAGTTGCAAGAGATCCTGACCGGGGTACCAATCACCTATAAGGGAGAGCGCTTCATAAATGCAGCGGTCTTCCTGGCTATAGTTGTAATCGGTATCTACCTTATAGCCTTCGGAACCGGCTTGGCGATCCTTGGCGTGCTACTTCTACTTGCAATAATCCTTGGTGTTGCATTCGTACTTCCCATCGGTGGCGCCGACATGCCGGTAGTTATCTCCCTCTTGAACGCCTTTACGGGCCTTGCCGTCGCTGCTAGTGGATTTGTCCTAGGCAACACTGTTTTGATCGTTGGCGGCACCTTGGTCGGTGCTTCAGGCACCCTCTTGACAAAGATGATGTCGGATTCAATGGGGCGGTCAATTCGAAACGTATTGTTCGCCAGCGTCGGCAAAGTGATAGACCAGCCATCTGGCGCCTCGAATTCAACCACGGGCGGCACCTCCAGCGTCCGCACCGGAAATGCAGAGGATATTGGGGTTCTCTTGGCTTATTCCAAGAAGGTAATAGTCGTTCCCGGATACGGCTTAGCCGTCGCCCAAGCACAACATACGGTACGAGATCTTGCTCGGGCACTTGAGGCAAAGGGGGCTGAAGTTACCTATGCCATCCATCCAGTCGCAGGAAGAATGCCCGGCCATATGAACGTCCTACTTGCAGAGGCCGACGTCCCCTATGAGCAACTTCGCGAGATGGACGAGATCAACGACGAATTCAAAGACGCTGACGTGGTCCTTGTCGTTGGAGCTAACGACGTCGTAAATCCTGCTGCTCGGAACGAACCAAGTAGCCCGATCTATGGGATGCCGATACTCAATGCAGACGCTGCTAAGAACGTCGTCTTTTTGAAGAGATCGATGCGACCGGGTTTTGCTGGTGTTGACAACCCACTTCTATATGCCCCTAATACTATCATGCTCTTTGGAGATGCAAAAGACTCCTTGCTCGCCCTGCTCGCAAGCGTCAAGGCCTCATAGGGTAAAATTCCACCTTCCAAGTCCGCCGTTGGAAGCGCCTGCGGACTTGGAAATCAAAGGCCAACGAACTAAAACTAGCAAAGCCACTTAGCCCAAAACCACAAGTTGGTCTATTTTCTGACCACCCCTTCTCAATTCAGCGGATCTCGTCAAAGCCACCACGTCCAAGAACTTGCAATCCTTCTTTGGTGCCACGCATCTTCCGAGCCCAGACTGAATCCGCCCAACACCACAAATCGGATCTGAGTATTTTTCAACTTTCGACCAGGTGAATATTGAGACTTGCGACCAGGTGAATTTCTTAGCTAAGAATCCGTTTTCGAACTATCAATAACGATGGACCTCCACTAGGGGATGAGACCGCGCAAGGGTGCGTACCATCTTCGACTAACGCTCATAGTCCCCCACAACAAAGAAGGTCTTGACAAATAAATCATTTATCGAAATTGACTCAGCGAATAAAAGCAAGTCACGTCAATCGCTAGCCGATTAGAGTTTGACACAAAAGGAGCAAAAAGATAAAGATCCCCATGGCTTGGAAGCGAGAGCTACAAGCCATGGGATCTAGAGTCAAAATCTAAGTCGATCTCTCTCTTTAGTTATGGATTGGCGTTGAGGTCGAAGTGGCTAATTCAACGGGAAGGCTATGCAAGCCTCCGGCGGAATCCGAACACCAACTATCTCATTTCGCTCCCAGCGATCCTCAGAGAAGACACCGAGAAGGCGACGACCATGGCCAAGGTCAATCACATGGTCATATCCTCGGCCCCTAAAGGCCACATCCACTACCCTTCCTGGAAGCTCCCCGGCTCCAGAGGCGTTCGCCATAAGACGAATCGGAGCACTTCGAACTAGAAGTGTCACGTTTTGGCACTCCAGGCGATCAGATCCGCCACCGCGTGCATCTAGAATTCCAGCTGCCGTTTCGATCCGATAAATTCCGTTCTCAAACTCCTGAGTAACCCGTCCAGATAGCTCTCCCGCCACACCCGTAAATTGAGCGATAAATGGCGATGCCGGTGCTCGATAGATCTCCTCGGGCTTTCCAACTTGGACGAGCTCACCCTTATTCAAAACACCAACCACGTCAGCCAATGCAAATGCCTCACTTTGATCGTGTGTAATGTAAAGTGCACTAGCTCCCGCCTCGCGAGTAAGGTCGGCGATCTCAACTCGAAGTCGCTCGCGAAGATCTGCATCTAAGCTTGAGAGTGGCTCATCAAAGAGAATAACGTCAGGGGCTCCAACAAGCGCACGCGCCAAAGAGACTCGCTGCTGCTCTCCACCAGAGAGCGTAGAGGGAAAGCGGCTGGAATAGTGAGCAAGGCCAACTCTCTCCAGAAGATCCATCACTCGCTTTTGAGCCTCACTCTTATCCATGGAGGTTCTGCCTAGAGAAAATGCTACGTTGTCAAAGACGGTCATATGAGGCCATAGGGCAAAATCCTGAAAGACCATGGATAGATTACGACGATCTGGCGCCTTGTGGACCTTGGAGGAGCTTACAATCTCATCACCAAAACGAATCACCCCGGAATCGATATGCTCCAAACCACCAAGACATCGAAGCATGGTGGACTTTCCACTTCCCGATGGTCCAAGCAGAACTGTAAATTGACCTGGTTGGATCGTCATATTGATGTCACAAAGGGCTTTTTGTTCTCCGTAAAACTTCTCGACCGAGTCGAAGATAATCACAGGTGCCTTTGCTTTGATAAATCTATCAACCATTTAAAATCCAATCTCATAAGAACTAGGGGCTTGCAAGTTCAACGTCGCACCATTCCAATAGTTCTCCATCCAATCGGTGCAAGGAATCTAAAGAGACCCTGGACCAAAGCGATAACGCCTAAAACAATCAACATCTGAACCACCGAAAAGGCGGTAGCTGCAGCCAAGTGCGAGGCTTGAAAAGACGCCAAAATAGCAGTGGCCATAGTGCGAACCCCAGTTGGAGCGAGCATCTGAGAGGTTGGGAGCTCACCGAAGGTGGAAGCAAAGGTCAACAACCACGCCCACACCATGCTCTTAGCCAAGAGAGGAAGCACGCATTTGCGAAAGGCCCGAAAGGTACTTGCACCATGCATTCGCCCAGCTTCCATCAAAGAGCCATCCAATTGCGCCACAGGGCCCATCAAAAGACGGGAATTAGATGGCAGCGCTATCGCCAAGTAGCCAATACCTAAAAGGATCAAGGTTCCAAAGATATTAATGCCGAGGCTGATAGTAAGTGGTAGGTTGAAGACAAAGATAAAGCCGGCCGAAAGAACCAGAGCAGGCAGCGCCACAGAACCTACCAAGACTACGTCGGTCAACCGTCCAGTAAAACCAGGCTTGGGCGAGGTGAGAACCTTGGCAATAGCTAGACCGATGATCAAGGTCAGGCTTGCATTGATGGTAGCCATCTTCAGCGAGACCAAAATTGGCCCACCTAGAGATTGTCCCGAGAAGAGGGTCGTATATGCACTCAAAGTTAGATTAGACCAACTAAATGCGCTATATGGACGCAAAAGGGTCGAAATAACAGCCCCAAGCGCAGGTACCGCCAGAGTAAGTGAGAAGAATGCAACCATAAATGCGTTCAAACCAAAGCGGCGGACTCCGCTTGGATGGGCCCTCGTTCCAAAGGTTGACCTACCAGAGAGAACAGCAAAGTTACGCTTTCGAAGGACCCGGTTCTGAACGCTAAGAACAATACCAAGCACCAAAACTAAAAACCAACTTACCGCAGCGGCTTCTGGGAAGTTAGTAGGAAACGTTGCTATTGCTGCCATGATATTCGTAGTTGCAACAGGAATATTAGCATTAGCGGCGATGGTCGACGCAACACCAAAATCTCCTAGAGCTTCCGCAAAGACGATTATCAATGCACTAAATAGTGCGGGCAATATAATAGGTGCAACTGTTCTAAAGGTCTTTGACACTCCGGCTCCATGGATTCGCGCAGCCTCTTCGTACCTCCGTCCGAGTCCAGCAATAGCAGGAGCCATGGCAAAGTAGGCAAAAGGAACGCCGGAAAATCCGAGGATAAGGACAATTCCAAGTGGCCCCAAGAAGAGGTTTCGAAGGGCAGGAGAGACCAAACCTATCTGAGAAAATAGATTCCCAGACGCAAGAATCTCTTCCCAACCAACGGCAACTACATAGGTAGGAACTAACAGAACACCCCAGAGACCAGAGGGAATCCAACGGCCAATCCGAAGATCGGTACGCTGAGTTATCAACGCTAAGGCCCCCGAAAGAACCGTTGCAATCAAAGAGGCACCGATTCCAATAAGGATACTATTTCGCATTCCAGCCAATTCGTTGCCCGAGAGCGACTGACGGAAGGAGACAATTCCAAACCACGAGGCTCCTTGATCAAAGAGGCGAGGTGAGAACGCCAAGATCAAAAAGCTAACGGTTGGGATTATAGAGACAACTGCGAGGATGACCCAAAGCAGTGGCCGCGCAGAGTTCAGTGCGACCTTCTCAAAAGAGAGGCCGCTCAATAAACCCTTTGGGCGCGACGAGGGCGCATCATCGTTTGCCGATGCACCCCCGCCAGATGTTGATACGGTAGGAACGCTCTCTTTAAGCAACGTTAGTAGTGAACCAGGTATTGATCGAGGCCTCTAGAGGACCCCATTTGTATGGATTTGGGAAGCTAAATGGAATCGAAGAGGCCGCTGGCACATTAGAACGAGCTACGCTGCCTTGGATGATCGGGAAGAATTGCGAATCTCCCTGCGGATCTCCAGAGAGCATAACCTTTTGGCCTGCTGGGCTATAGACAAAATTCGCAAAAGCCTTCGCATCAGCGATCTCACCAGCCGATGCCTTGCCATCAATTGCCATTGTGCTCGGAAGCGCTGCCGAAGGATTTGGATAGTAAACCTTTATGTTAGGGTTCTTGAAAGCGCGTCCCAGTCCAGAAGTATTTTGACCGATTGCGATCTCTACTTTTCCAGCCAAAAGATCATCCGCGATACTATTGGACGAGACGTAAAAGCCATTGGCCTTCAACTTGGTCATAAATGCCTCGCCTTGACTTACGCCACCGAGGCTTTTGAAGAGACTTGCCAAGATTGGATAACTTGGACCATCCACTGCTGGATTGTTCATTCCAACTTTGCCCTTCCACTGCGGCGAAAGTAGATCTTGCCAGGTTTGAGGAGGTGTCTTTACAATTGCAGAGTTGTAGATAAATGCTCCTGCGGTAGTAAGACCCGTAGGGATGTAGCTCTTATCTGTCGGTACAAGTTTCTGACCAAGAGAGGTAAGGGTCCCAGTGGTTGGCTCAAAGTTTTTGAGAAGCATTCCCTGGAGATCGAGTGCAGCATATGGTGCATTCCCATCGGTCCAAGCCACGCCCCAGTGAGGATTATTCTTGGTTGCTTGAATCTCAGCCAATGTAGGTCCCGTGCTATTATCTGAGAGCTTGCAGACGATTCCAGTCGCCTTCTGAAATGCGGAACATTCTGCAGAGTCATAGCCTTCTGAGGAAAGCAGATAAAGCGGCGTCTTGGCTGCGGTGGAAGTTCCAGAGGTTGTGGCCGATGCTGATGATCCACAGGCGGCCAATGTCGTTCCAAAAAACATTGCAACTGTTATTGAACGTCTTAGTCTTGTTTGTCCTATTATTTTGGAAGCAAACTTTGGTGCTTGGTTCTTGTTTGTCATGACAGCCAAGCTATTTGGGCGCTTTAACGGATAGAGTAAACCGTCAACAAATCTACGACAAGCTTTAGCTAACAGTTAGTAAACAAATTCTTTGGATAAATTCAGGAAACTCTAAGTTTAAAAATACGAAAAATTATGAATCTATCGATACACAGACCAGATCTCTATGGGTTGGCCAACCTACCTAAAAGCTTTGTAAGACCGAAGGTCAAAGACTCGGTACAGGGCTCCTCCCAATCAATCGATCCACTATTGCTAGGGTGAATTTAGAGCCAAGGATTTAGATGTAAGAAACTATTGTGGCGCTCAAAAAACGATCGCACCTACCTAAAGGCGCATCGATACTGACTATTGCGATGCCATGGCCTGATTTTCCCTGACCAACTGGACCCATAGCGATGCATTTACTTTAGGTCGGTATGAATCTCATCCAAGTCGGGACTTGCAGGGCCATAGCAAAGTAGTCACGCCCTCATATGAATGCTCGGTCTCAAGGCTGGATCAAGCGAAAAGCTCCGGATTCGGCGATAGTTCCAACAATGGATATTTCACCGCTGTCACAGACAGTAGAACGCCAATCTCAACGGTGAAATAAGGCATAATTTTTAAGAACAAGGTCCCACTGGTACGCCTTTAAATATTTTGGATTACACATTTGACACTCTCGAGTACTCATGCTCTAAAGACGCCCTAGATCGCTAGCTTTTGAATATCCTCCGAAGTCTTAGCGACCAAAACCCCATCGTCAAAGCTCGAAATCATAGTCGGGTTCGTAGTAACTTTAGAGCCAGCAAAGTGCCCTATGAATTCAATCCATTCGTGAACAAAGGTATGCTCCCAACCAATTATGTGACCCGGCGCCCACCAATTTTCCATATAAGGATGGTGGGGCTCCGTTACAAGTATGTCCACAAAGCCGCCAAAGCCCTTATCCGTCAAAGCATCATAAAAGTAGAGCCTATTTAGATCTTCCAGATTCCATCGAATCGATCCAAGCGAGCCCGTGACTTCCAGGAAGAGAAAGTTTTTATAGCCGGTTGCAATTCGAGACGCCTCTAACGAAACGCTGGACCCAGGTCCCATTCCCAAGCAGACGAAGGCATCTTCGGAAGCTGTCTGGCTCTTAATCCTTGCGGTGCTACCGCTCTCAGCATTGTACGACAACAGGCCTGATGACAGAACTTCAAAGCCAGGAACAAATAGATGTGCTAAATCTATAACATGCGAGTAGTCGCCAACAGCCGATCCACCCAGCACATCGTCAAATCGCCACCCTTTTCGAGCTTCTTTGGAGATTGCCCAGCCTTGATTGTATATCCCGCGAAAAGAGCGTACCTCACCGAGTCGACCGGATCTATAAAGCTCGACTCCGAGGGTTATGGCCGGTACAAAACGATAGTTGTATCCCAGCGCCGAGAGACAACCTGATCTATTAGCTCTCTGCGCCAGCTGCTCGCACTCTCGGAGGCTCGGGGCGAGAGGCTTTTCGCACAAGACCGCTTTACCTGCCTCCAAAGCAGCTAAAACCATCTCGAAATGGTTTGAGGTGGGGCCAAGTATCGCAACTATATCAACTGCAGGATCGAAAACAACTTCCTCCCAGTGCCGCATTGGACGCTCAAATCCCAGTCGAGAAGCAACCCGAATTGTACTCTCATAGCGAAGACCGGCAATAGCATCACACTTCAACACAAAAGGCAAACACCCCAACTCTCCAATCGTCCTGATCGCATGAGCGTGAGCGCGCGCCATCCACCCCGAACCAACAAAACCAATACGGAGCGTCTTGTCCACTATTTCCACCTTAAATAGACTTCTATTCGCCCCGCCAATAGATCATTGATTGATTGACACAGGAGAGATATCCTGGGCTGCAATTCTAGCGACCTTGCTATCGAATGCCCAGTTCAATGGATCAGTTCAATGGATAAAAGGGAAAGATTGGAAGGTTTGAGCCACATGAAAGATTTAGGGCAAAGTTATCTAATAACCATGGGGGTAAGATCGAAGAATCAACCACCCTCTGAATCTCGCCGAAAGGGCTTTCGAAAACATCGATTGATCAACCTTTTAGCGATTAAATTGGATGTGGACGTATGAAGATATAGCTCTTCTAACGAACTTCTCGACAAAGGTCAACCTTAGCCAAAGATAACCTAAAAGGCCGCGATACCAAGTCAATTTATAGATTGTCAAAATAAATAGCGCACGCAGTTGGTATTAATCAGAATTACGATGAATGACTAACTTTTGCATATCCCACTGGGGCAGTATCGAGAACGCGCTTGTTACACAACGCGAACTTTGAGGTGAGTAGGTTCTTGCCTTTTCTTATTTTGACAGGAATGAGGCGGCGGCTGCCTCAATCCAAATGCTTTAATAATTGGAATTTACAATCAAATTAATTCGGCTCTTGCCCAACGAATCAGCTCTGATTTGCCGTGAAACTCAATTGTTGACAAAGGAATTCCATAAGCTCAAAAGAGTTACCCGTACAGGGCGCTACCCTGGGCCAACATAGCCTTGGCATTTTGGCCGTTATAGACATTAGAGGGCGTTGATGTTGGCGCTGCGGCCTGTGTGCTCGGTGGACCCGCCTTGGCCAGGTGTGTTCCACCTGCAATAAGTTCAGACATCACCTTTTGCTGTAGATTCATAACTGCTTTCGCAAGACCACCCGCTGCGTTTCCGCCTGCCATAATAGAGTTCAATCTTCCTCCTCTCGTAGCTTAACGCTCTCTAGCGTTATCGACAGAATTCAAAAATTACTAAAGGCCTTAATCCCAACGACCCTCACCGCCGTTCCGGGGCAGATTCGATGGACAAAATCGTCACCTTCATAAGTTACAAATTAAATGACACAGATTTAAAAAAGTGTGACCCTTCATATTTAAGCGTGATAAGTTTTTTTGGGTAACCGACCCCAAAGGTCAACTCTACGAGATTCCAGAACTTGGCCGCCCAAAAAATTAGGTACGCACCGCTACCAGCAATTGGAGAAAACTATGACAGGTCAAATTACAGTGGCACCGATACCACCTGACAAGCCCGCCATAATCAGTGCAGTCGACGGTTCAATCGTCACCTACGCCGAACTCGAGGCAAGCTCAATTGCTCTTGCCAACTACCTAAACCTTCTAGGGGTAGGAGTTGGAGACTCGATAGCCATAATGATGGAGAACCAACCAGAGCTTCTTGAAATTGCCTGGGGAGCCCAAAGAAGCGGGATCTATTATACCGCACTAAACACCCACCTCTTAGTCGATGAAGTCGCCTATATCATAAAAGACTGTGGAGCAAAAGTCGTATTCGCCTCACCCTCAAAGGTAGAGCTAATCGATGCAGCGTTAGAGGGCAACAACAATGTTCTACGAAGAGTTGTTCTAGGCGAAGAACAAGACGGATGGAGAGCCTTTAGGGATTACTCGACCAGGGACCTAACCGCCGCTACACCAACTCCTGTTGAAGGCAACGATATGCTTTATAGCTCAGGAACAACCGGACGACCTAAAGGAATTAAGTGGCCACTATCGAATGATCCCTTCGGCGGCGCGCTACCTAGGCTAACTCAACTAATGGCGTTTTTGTATGGCTTCGATGAGAGTACCATCTACCTCTCCCCCGCACCTCTATATCACGCAGCACCTTTGAGATTCTGCATGTCCACTCATCGCTTAGGTGGGACCGTGGTAATCATGGATCACTTTGATCCCGAGAGATACCTCGAATATGTGGAGAAGTACAAGATCTCCCACAGCCAGGTGGTGCCAACGATGTTCGTTCGAATCCTAAAGCTCGACCCAGAGACTAAGTCCAAGTACCTCTTGACATCCCTTAGGTCCATCATTCATGCCGCGGCACCTTGTCCAATCCAAATCAAGAGAGAGATGATGGATTGGTGGGGACCAATAATTCATGAATACTATGCAGGAACAGAGGGCAATGGCTATGTGGCCTGTTCGCCAACTGATTGGCTCGCTCATCCTGGGTCCGTTGGACGAGCCCTTTTAGGCGAGATACACATTCTAAACGACGAAGGAGTTGATGCCCCAATAGGTAGTGAGGGCGTCATCTACTTCGCCAATGGTGGACAATTTGAGTACCATAATGATCCAGCCAAGACGGAAAGTGCCCACAATGACAGGGGCTGGAGCACTCTGGGAGATGTTGGCCATCTTGATTCAGATGGCTTCCTATACCTCACCGACCGAAGCAGCTACATGATCATCTCTGGCGGCGTGAATATCTACCCACAAGAGGCTGAAAACATTCTCATTACTCACCCTTTAGTAGCCGATGCAGCCGTAATTGGAGTTCCAAATGAAGAGTTCGGCGAAGAGGTCAAAGCCGTGGTGGAACTGCTCGACCCATCGATCGCATCGCCACAACTAGCAAGTGAACTAATCGACTATTGCCGCTCATTGATCGCTCCGATAAAATGCCCCCGGAGTATAGATTTTCGGCTCGAGCTTCCCCGCGCCCCAACTGGAAAACTATACAAGCGTCTATTGCGCGACGAATATTGGCGTGATAGGGACTCTAAGATAATCTAGCCCATGGCCCTTATATCGTCTATGCCCAGTTGAGGTCGGCGATATGATATCTACCCTGGCCATCAGTTTGCAGATGCTACTTTTGATTATGGGATGATTCATCACTTATAGCGAGCTAATACCACTTGGAATATCGGCCGAGTAGAAAGAGGCGTATGTGACTCTCGTATTCGTGAGAATCAGCACCGGAGAAAGAACCTTGTATTGGAGAAAGAACCTTGTATTGGATGCATCATAATGAGTGAACTCATTAGGTATCTCCGAGAAGCAACGATTCCTTTTCGCCAGAGAATAGAGATAGGAAAAATCTAACGATTCAAAGGTCGCCTATTTTAAGTAGATCTTTTGAGTGACATATTGTTGGTTATCGGTGAAGATGCGACCCACAACAGCTCTAATTCCAAAATCATTGAAAAATTAATTATTAAATCGTCTCCTAGGTCTCAATAGTTGGATTCATCGCTCACGGTACCTTGGATCTTTAAAAACTTGCACCTAGTGATCAAACCAATTTGATCACTAGGTGCAACTAACAGATGAATAGCTGCTTGCCTATCACTAATTCGTCAGAGATCCCTCAGCCTCTCTTTTTTCGAGGAGAATTCCAGCAGCTAAGCGCAGTTATTGAGAGATCATTCCCTTGCGCCACAAAGACTTAGCTAGAATCTTGGATCGATCAACTCTAAAGGAATATTTCTGCGCGATGTCTCGAACCTCTGTCAAAAGACCCTCAGATAGGGTTGTAGGGGTTAAGCCCAAGTCTAAGAACTTATTGTTCTCGACGTTTAGAGTGTTCTCATTTGCCTCAAGCCGAGGATTCGGCAAAAACTGAACCTCAGTACCCGTCATCTTAGAGACCATCTCCGCCAGGTCACGAACCCGATGACTCTCTGTCACCTGATTTAGGATCATTGGTCGCTCACCACGTTCAGGTGGATTGGAGATCGCCAATTCTATACATCGAACGGTATCGTTGATGTGGATGAACGCTCGCGTCTGGCCCCCTGTGCCGTGCACTGTCAGAGGAAATCCAATAGCAGCCTGCATCAAAAAGCGGTTAAGGACGGTCCCATAGTCACCGTCATAGTCAAAACGGTTAATCAATCGCTCATCGAGTGCCGTCTGTGCGGTCTGTGTACCCCATACGATACCTTGATGCAAGTCGGTCACCTGGATGCGATCGTTTTTAGCATAAAAGGCAAAGAGAAGTTGATCAAGAGTCTTGGTCATGTGATAGACCGAGCCAGGGTCGGCAGGATGCAAAATCTCTTTGCGCTTGGGACCCGAAGAGGTGTCTAGAGTAACCTCTAAGTAACCTTCAGGAATCGACGAGTCTCCCGCCCATCCATAGCCATAGACGCCCATAGTGCCGAGGTGTACTAGGTGGATATCGGCCCCCACCTCAACAATTGCTGACAAGACATTATGCGTAGCCCGAACGTTATTATCTACCGTATAGCGCTTATTATCAGTGGACTTCATTGAATAGGGCGCAGAGCGTTGTTCAGCAAAATGAACTATTGCATCGGGTTGAAATTCGCGCAAAATAGTGACAAATCGATCGAAATCAGAAGCTAGGTTTAAATTTCTAAACTCTATCGTCTTGCCGGAGACCTCATGCCAGGTAGAGATCCGCTCACCTAAATTCGAAATTGGTGTCAACGAAGAGGTCTCAAGATCGATGTCGATCTTACGCCTTGACATGTTATCGACGATCATTACTTCTTGACCGAGCGAGCTCAGGTGAAGGGATGTAGGCCATCCGCAAAAACCATCACCACCAAGAACAATAATCTTCTTCATCAAACTCTCTACTCCTACCAACTTGCAAAAACATGTCACTCACGCGGGTAATACATTAGCTATCGCCTAGTATTCGCCAAACATTATAGTTAACTATAATCGCTTCATGGATTAGCCACTATCTGTCACATTTTCATATGCGCGGGCGATCAAAATCCGGTCTGAATTCCACACTCTGTAGCACCAAATCAGAGAACCCTAATCCGCCATCAAATGACCCAGATAACAATCCAAAGAATCACAAAGGAACGCTAACCGCGAATTTAAGAACTCCCTTGAATCTTGCCAGGGGAATGTTATGCAAAGATTAAATCAAGCGAAACCTATGCATTTAACTAAAGAGACATCTAAAGCAACTCCTAGGAATTTAAATTCCAAAGATATACCGTCGATCAAACGTGTGCCTACTTGTTCACCAGAACTAAGACGAGCCCAAAGTGACAAAGGGCAGCAGCAATAACTAAGGCATGGAAGATCTCATGATAGCCAAAGATCGTGGGAGATGGATCAGGTCGCTTGAATGCATAGACCACGGCACCTATCGTATATAGGATGCCTCCAGTTACCAAGAGGCTAAAAGCCAATCCACCACCATTATGAAGAAGTTGTGGAAGGATTCCAACTGCGGCCCAGCCCAGGGCTACATAGATGACGGCAGTTAACCACTTTGCGGCATCAATCCAAAGAAGTTTCATGACGATGCCCCCGATGGCGCCGCCCCATACCAGTGCCAAAATCAGATTGCGGGAAAAGGGTGACAACGCTAGAAATGCAACGGGTGTATATGTTCCAGCGACAGCTAAAAAGATCATCGAGTGGTCGGCACGTCGCATTAGACGCCGTGCCTTTGGCGACCAGGTATGACGATGAAAGAGCGCACTAACTCCGAACATTCCAGTAACACATATCGAATAAACGAGAGTTATAAGGTGATTGGATAGACCATTTACATCAAACTGTAAATAAATCCCCAATGCTATGAAGACAAAAAACGCCCCTTGATGCGAAACGCCTCGGTATTTTGGTTTTATTGGCGATCCCGTGGTATCAGGTGAGAGCGAAGACACCCTTACTATCTTAGCACGAACTGGGCCTCCGCAAGATAAGCGACAGAGTTTACCAAGAGTGAAATACGTCATTACCGTTGATTTCGCACTCAAATTGTTTATCGCCGAAGGTAGCCTTTCTAGGGAGATCCACTTTAGACGATCCAAGAAGAGGTAAGACTCCTCGATATGGCTCAATTCTTTGTTCCAAAGCAGCACTTGGGTACAATTGCAAAAAGCTTGCCGCGCCCACTACCCTTTAGATCGCCCTTTAGGGCACCCTTCAGATCTTACCGAAAGTCAACAAACTGAATAACTCTCACAAGATCAGAGAGAAATATCTTATTGCTGTAATCAAAACGAGAAGTAGTGAGACAAAAAATGGCAGTTTGTCCAAGCACTATTTTAGGCGCTCGATAGCCTCAGGGTCTCAGAGCTAATGAATTAGTCAATGCTCGAAAGGGCCCCAACCCTTCATAGAAACCAATGTGTCAATACGCCTTTAATAACTCTCCGATCAAATGTCATTTCCGTAGGTGAACCTCCCCGCCCTCACGGACGGGGCTTCTGGCTCCGTCTGTTTGGTTGGGGTTACCTGACATCACTTCCATCGCGCCACCGGGACCGACTGGTCTGGTGCTAATGAATTAGCACTGGTAGATGAGTTTGCTAGTTTCGGCTTGCTTGTCTGAGATATCTCAGACAAGGCCCGGTTCTGGGCACTACTTCGGGCTCTGGCCTTAGGGCACTGCACCTTTTGGTGTGTCTTGTGTTGATTGAGTGACCAATGTTTTTCAGCTCGAAGATACGTGACTAAGATTGTTGTATCTAGTCCAATTGGAGAGTACTCTGCGTATATCGCCTTCTGGAGAATGTTTATTGCTCCTAGGGCGTCTCGATGACAGCTGAACCCACAGTTAGGGTTCTTGCATCGGTAGTGCCGACCTGACGGTCGGTTGCGCCTTGAACACGCTGGGCAAGTTTGGCTGGAGTAAGACTCGTTTAGGTGTTCTATCTCTAGCTTGGTCTTTTCTTGCAGATATCGCTCCTGTACTCCTCTTGACCACTGGGATAGTTGTTGGCGGCCATGGCGACTTATGCGCCGTTTTACTTTGGTATCTTTCTCGATACCCCTCACATCACCAACTATAAGCCTGGCGGTGTTGTGGTTGATGACGTCGCGATATAGGTGACATTCTCCAGTCACAGTTCCAAAGTCGCATCGACGCTTCACCGTCTATGTATTTAGCGGTTGCGGTGAACGATCCCTCGGGGAACAACGCTGCTTAGAGTGTAATACCTTTATGGCTCGAGTAGGAATAGGGGCATATTGTCCCTCCTGTGACGAACCAATCTCCATTACCGATCTACTTGGGGAGGAGTTGACACAAGCGAGAAAATAAATCGGGGATAGTTGACTTATTGCTACCCCGGTCGAGTGGATAGCAATAAAGGAAAACAGTCACCTTCAGCAAATACACTGACGGTTACGGCCATGAACCCAATCGACGCGTTGGTTCCATAACAGTGCCGCCCTATGGCATGAGTCGTGAGCTAGGCGATAGGATACGCCTGTCAAGAAGATAGGCACGATAGCCGTTGTGTACTGTGGGCTTTTACTAACCATTTCTACATCTGAAATAGCATTATTTGCTAGATGCTATATTCCATTATACGATCGATGATTGGCACCATAAAAGGCATTTGCTATACATGCACAGATCGTATTGATATCTAAATATCGCCGTTATGTAATGACGAACAGAGTAAGTGACGAGATCAAATCCGCTCTCATTGAAGTGTGTACTCGTTTTGATTCCATCTCCGATGCTTTTGAGACAGACGGTGATCATGCTCACCTGTTGATTAGCTATCCACCCAAAGTTGCTTTATCAAGGATGGTGATGTCTATGAAGACGCTATCGGCCATGAGAGCAAGCCAAAGAACTGGCCGGAAGCCCAAGATGCTTTGTGGGGGAACCACTTCTGGTCACCCTCATAGTCGAGAGTGTCTTGTGGTGGAGCACCATTAGAGAAAGTGAGAAAGTACGGTGAGAAAGTACGGTGAGAAAGTACATAGGGTACCAGAAACTCCCAAGAGGGAAATCAGGTAGACCGAGAAAGAACGAGGTAGCTTGACCCCTCCCTTACGGAAACCGATTGCGCTTCCGCTGGTTCAAACCAAGATTGATTCGACCCTGACCATATCAATCAGATGATCTATGTCGCTAGGAATGAAGAGTTCGGTGCCTACTCGTAGCGACGTACCACTACCACAGGCTACACCAAGCGCCAACATCTCCTTGGAACCCATTCCCCTTATGAGCGCTGTAACCATTCCACCGACCATGGAATCACCGGCTCCCACACTGGACTTACATTCTACCCGTGGAGCGTAGCCAAAGAATGTTCCCTCTGAACATGCTAAGAGCGCACCATCTCGACCCATTGAGACGCAAACATAGGCTACTCCTGATTCATGGATCTTCTTAGCTTCTATAGCAATATCCTCAAGGCCATGGAGCCGCCGACCACAAAATTGCTCGATCTCATGTTGATTGGGCTTTATGAAAAATGGACAGTGCTCAATCGCTAAGCGCAAATGGGAGCCATTGGTATCCAAAATCGACCGAGCGCCAACCTTGTCTAGGTCGTCGAGCATCCTCGAATAAAAATCATATGGAATTCCAGGAGGCATAGAACCCGTAAGGATCCCATAGCCACCATAACAATGATCTAAAAATTGACTTCTAAGGGATTCGGCTGCATCAGGAGGAATGTACGGACCAACCCCTGTTATCTCAAACTGAGCCGGCGGACTTGCCTGTATGAATGTGGCATTGAGCCGGGTCTCACCTTCTACTTCTATCCAGCGACCATCGGCCAATTGCTCGTGAAGAAGCTCTTTTAACAACAAGCCAATCTTCCCTGCGGAAAAGCCAAAATGGCGAGGCGAAAGGCCCAAGCGCTCTAAAGCTCTAGCAACATTTACGCCATTGCCACCAGGATCATTCCTGGTAACCCTTGCATAGTTCTTTTGGTCTGCATGGAGCTCTTCAATTTCATAGGATATATCTACCGCAGGATTCAACGTCAGCACCGAGATCGGTGGCATCTCGTTTTCGGTCATGACAACCCAATCCCCTTGATGTGGATATCAAAAACAACCATTACCAAAATCGTCTGCTTGAAAAAAAACAAGAGCCACAACCTAACCTAGGCAACAAAGAGCAGCCAGAATATAGCCACCGAGTACTCAGATCATGGGTAAATTCCAAATAAACCTAAACTGGTCCATAGACAACTCCCTCAAAGGGAATCTATAGATCACTGCCAAAAAAGCCACAACGAAAATCCATCCACTGCTACTTTTTTCAATCAGATTTGCCAATTGAAAAAAGTTAAGGTAACGTTATTAGCTAATCTAATTAATCATGCTGAAATAGTGTAATTTTTTCAAAAAGTCTTTTCGACTATAACCCCGATAGATTAGAATAAGAGACCATTCTTTAGTAACGGCACTTGATTCCCATTTATTCTATGGATCTGCTTGGTGCGAATTAGTTTTCAAACAAAACACAAGCGCCCCAACAACAAGCGCCCTATAGGATCGCATCAAGTGCAGGCCAAAACAAGCTTGAAACCTACAGATCGAGGATTGTCTTAGGCGGTGCGCATGCAATCCAAACTAGTTCAAAGAAGAGGTTCTGCAATAAGCCCTCGCAACGTCAGCCTAAATTGCACCGTGACAACGCAAAATGAACGGGTTGGCTACCCCGCTTTCAACCAGTCGACCCAGCCAAAAGATAGTAGTGGTCAATATTCGCCAACCGGAAATTATCCGAGAGCTAAGCCATCAGTGGTTCTCCTTTGGTGCTTGGGTTGGTCGAGTGACCATCCAATTTCCTAGTTACCCACGCAATACGAGATGGCTATGTCCCTAAAGGCGTTTCAAGGAAAATGGACCCTAAGAAGGATGACTCCAATTAATTCAAAGGATAATTTCTAGCTAGACACAAATCCCTAGTCATTCCAATGAACTCTTGTTATTCGTGTCGTTCGGGGAACAAACGATGACCTATGCCTCTAGTAGGTGAGTCGCTCGAATCGTAGCATCAATGAATTAAGGACCACTGGAGGAATTTAGATGATGTACATGTGGGGAAACGGTGGATGAGGAAGCGGCGGATGGGGAAGCGGAATGTGGATCCTAATGGCCGTTGCCATGATTTTGCTATGGGCGGTAGTGGCATTAGGCGTTGTAATCGCGCTAAGACATTTCAAAAATACTAACAAAAAAGCCGAACAAGGCATAGCAGATGTCGAGGGCATCCTTCGAAATCGTCTTGCCCACGGAGAGATCAACCCTGACGAATATCAAAGAACGCTCGAAACACTCCGAGGAAAAAGGTGAATCTAAAACTCAGAACCACAGGATTTATAGCCACTGGGGTCATTATTCTTGCTGGTACATCCACAGTTATCGTCCATGGTGTCGCTTCGTCGACCCATCAAAGTACAATACACTCTCTCACAGCGAGCGGGAGCTGTCAGCCTCAAAACCCAGCAGCACAAGTTGTTCAGGTTGGCTTATACGACCATGGAGGCTCAGAGATGGCACATGGGTCAATGATGGGACATGGGATAATGATGCTGGCTCTGAATCCGAGCCCATCGATAGTTCATGCTGGTCAAATCACATTTGTGGTTAGCAACTATGGATCACTGAACCACGAATTTCTAGTGTTGCCAATGCCAGCAGCAGGCATTGGGACCAGAACTGTCGCTGAAAACGGAAAGATAAACGAATCTCAAAGCCTTGGCGAAGCATCCACCTCATGCGGGGCTGGAGCTGGTAGCGGAATTGTGGCAGGTTCTAGGAGCTGGATAACGCTTAAACTAGCAACTGGAAAGTACGAACTTCTTTGCGATGTTCCCTGGCACTATACGAATGGGATGTATTCAAGCTTTACAGTTACGTAGCCATTAATAAAAAAGCTATCAAATATCAAAACTTCAACCTCATAGCCAGGATCAGCTACTGTTACCCAATATCTGCGCTAACAGTATTACAAGAAGGATGCGAAGGCTAGGGACAAGCGGTCGGCGAATTGATTGTCATGAATAAATATCCCTGTAAGAACTCGTGTCTAAAGGCAATCCTCAAAGAAACCAAGGAAAGACCAACTCCGCTAGTCGCTCATGAACTAAAACCCCTATGGCAACGCTTTTCCTTATGCCAAAAACCTCTACCAAAGTGCGGGCGCCTCACTAGGGCCCTTTCCCAGGGGTAGCTCCGCAGGAGGTCGATCCATCAATACTCTTTCTAGCGTTGCTATTATTTCGCCTTCGAATCAGCGGTTGAGGTCTACCCTAGTCACACCCATTGCCTCGGCTGATTCCACCACTTAGCGACAAGTTCGTATGTATACTTTTAGTTTTGGGGAGTTGGCTCCCAGACCATCAAGTTGAATCAGATTTTAATCTGGGCCGAAAACCCATTTTACCTTATTATTGGCCTCTTGAGCATGGAGGCAGTCTATCAAGGCAGCGCAATCCTATGGGCCAAGGTACTTCCTGGAGGTGAAAACTTCATCCCTACCGTCACCTTGGCAGTGGTAGGAGTTTTTCAATTTCCGGCGCCGCCAAAGAGCCATGGCCTACCAAGATCATAATCAAAGCACACAGCAGGACTAAGTGGCTGATCCAGTTGTCGATCCAAGCGTCGATCTAGGTATTAGTTAAACTAGCTAATACCTCCATCATAAACTAGCGAAAGGAGAAACTTGCGAAATTTAAAAGAGGAAAGCAACCCGTAACCTCTAATAAAAATATTAGGCGGCTCCCTTGTGATCGGCACCCAACAATGCAGAACTGTCTTTAGCGGTGAGTTGTATTGATCGAAAAATAAAATTCAGGATCAATTGAGTCACAAAGTTCCAGGAGACAAATCACAGATCCAAATACGGCAATTCTTTTGACTACACCTGGTATTTGCACCTGGTGCCAGCGACTTTTGCCAATGATTGTTTATGGAAAGATACGATCCAAATCTAAAATCTCCAAGGATGCTCCCTTTTGCTCTGCATCCATGCAAACGAATCAACAAAAGGATCCAAATCTGAAATCTCCAAAGGCGCAGTCCCATTTCAGAGACGAAGTGATAGTCAATATCAGGTATCGACCGCAACGAAAAAGCTAATCACCAAGGTGTAATCTTCAATTAACCACACTATCCTGCGCTAGAACGCCGTCAATAGTCGCTTTTCATGGCAACCTGGGGAGAATTCAATCAACAATAGAGAGAATTCGTCCGTCCGGTACTCAATTAAGACCGCTCGATGAGAGAGGCGACGTATGCCTCTGGGTCAAATGGAATCAAATCCGAAATGGATTCGCCGACACCAACCAGCTTTACTGGAATCTGAAAGATATCCTCGATCGCAAAGGCAATTCCCCCCTTAGCTGATCCATCCAACTTAGTTAGGACCACGCCAGTCACTCCAACGGCTTCACTGAAGACCTTGGCTTGTGAGAGACCATTTTGACCTGTCGTTGCATCTAATACCAAGAGAACTTCACCCAGGTTGCCCTGAGCCTTTTCTACAGTTCGATATATCTTCTTGAGCTCTTCAATGAGGTTGGTCTTGTTCTGTAGGCGTCCAGCGGTATCACCGAGCACAATGTCGAAGTCACGGGCCTTGGCGCTAGCGATCGCGTCAAACAGGACGCTCGAGGGATCTGCACCAGGTGCACCAGAAATCACCTGCACATTGGCACGCTCGCCCCACAAGCTCAGTTGATCTGCCGCAGCTGCTCGAAAGGTATCAGCGGCGGCCAATAAGAGCTTTCTATCTCCTAACATCGCTGCAACTTTGCCGATCGTAGTGGTCTTGCCGACACCATTTACGCCAACAAAGAGCCAGACAATAGGCTTGTCGCCATCTACTTTTAGAGCTCTATCGGCCTTAGATAATATCTCAAGCATCGATGATCGCACAATCTCAACCGCTTCGGTTGGAGACTTAGCCTTGGAGACTTTAGCCTTAGCCTGTGCACCCTCAAGGATCTTGGTGGTAGTTTCAAAACCAACGTCCGATAGGATCAGCGCATCTTGGAGATCATCCCAAAAGGAGTCATCCAAAGAACCGCGGCGAAATAACCCAGCAATTCTTCCGCCGAATGTCTCCCTAGATCTACCAAGTGCATCGCCAAGGCTAGGAGTTGCATGCGGCTTTGGTGGAGTGTCCTTAGAGGGAGCTTCTGGCCTCTCGGTCCTGGATCCTTTTAGATCGGTGGTGGCAAGATCTGGATTTACACGGACCTCAGTCGCCTTGGCTGGGGGTTTTGGTGAACTCTTTGAAGGAGTACTTGGCGGAGTTTTAGATGCGGGTTTAGACGGTGTCTTGGATGATGTCTTAACGTCCTGACGATTCTTTGTCGTCGATGGCCCCTTTGGAGCTGTGGCTCCTTTTTTAAGTTGCGGATTAGAAGCACCCTTGGATATAGTACCGCCTCTTCTAGCCTTCATTGGTCCCAGATAAAGGAGTATGCCCACGATCACAACCGCGACAATCATAAGTGTAATTACAGTCTGCACGCCGATTGAGTCTATTGCCTAAATTGCCTCCCTAGGAATGATTTGAATATCCTCACGAAGCTATAGCCAACCCTAAGAACTAAAGTCGTGAGGTGATCTCACCAAATGCGGACCTGCTACCGGTGAACCTCCCCGTCCTCACGGACGGGGCTTCTGGCTCCGTCTGTTTGGTTGGGGTTACCTGACATCGCTCCCATCACGCCACCGGGACCGACTGGTCTGGTGCTAATGAATTGGTACTGGTAGATGAGTTCGCTAGTTTCGGCTTGCCTGTCTGAGATATCTCAGACAAGGCCCGGTTCTGGGCACTACTTCGGGCTCTGGCCTTAGGGCACTGCACCTTTTGGTGTGTCTTGCGTTGATTGAGTGACCAATGTTTTTCAGCTCGAAGATACGTGACTAAGATTGTTGTATCTAGTCCAATTGAAGAGCACTCTGCGTATATCGCCTTCTGGAGAATGTTTATTGCTCCTAGGGCGTCTCGATGACAGCTGAACCCACAGATAGGGCTCTTGCATCGGTAGTGCCGACCTGATGGTCGCTTGCGTCTTAAGCACGCGGGGCAAGTTTGGCTAGAGTATGACTCGTTTAGGGGTTGTATCTCTAAGTTAGTTTTCTCATTGAGGTATTGCTCTGAGGGCCTCTTGACCACTGGGATAGTTGCTGGCGACCGTGGCGACCCATGGATCGTTTGGCTTTACTATGTTTTTCTATCCCTCTTACGTCACCAACTATGAGTGTGGCGGTGTTGTGGTTAATGACGTGATTGGCCGGCTTGTTGGACACCTGATGGTCAAAGTCACAAAGTGATGATTTTGTCTTCCCTAGGTGTCAAGGGAGTTGACTTTCCTCTTCGCAGTTACCAGTCTTATATACTTCTTTGATCCAGGGCAGGTTTGCACCGGCTGATCTTGTGTTGGCTGATCTTGCGCTGGAGCTTGCCTATGACCTTAGCCCATCTTTCCGAAAATCAAACCATTCTCCCAGCTAGTTGAGTATGTGGTCTTACGTTGGGACACTACAAATGCGTCGCAATGGTCTTTATCCGTTTAAGGGGATCACTAACTCCTAAGAGACGGTAGATCTCTTTGTGAACCGGCTCAGGAACACCACTAGTGCGGATGTGATAGACGACGCCTTTATCTGATGTAAGAACTATGGTGGCTCGGCGGTGACTGTTGAGTTGCTCTTGGATGGTTGACCATCTTCTCTTATCGTTATTTTGCCTCAAGGTCAGCTCAATAGCACTAAGGGGGTGATAGGCAAGTACTGAGATGAAGAGGTGAGCAGCAGTTCGGCTAGCTAGTTGATGATAGACCGGTCGAAGTCCAAGATCACTCTTGAGGGATCTAAAGGCATCTTCTGGAATTACTCACCAAACGCGACACGGAACTCCGCTTATCTATGCAGCTTTCACCATAGCTGACTTTTCAAAATCAATTGGCGAAATGTCACCAATACTTGAATGTCTCCTCTTCCGGTTGTACCATTGGATCCAGTCGAAGATCTCTATTCTTGCCTCCTCTCTGGTGTCGAAGACTTATTCGATATACGAGCTCCTTCTTCAATGACGCCCATAGCGCCTCAGCCATAGCGTTATCGTAGGAATCCCCAACGCTCCCCATCGACTGGGAGAACTGAGAGAGTCGTAGCATCTCCCTGAACTCATTACTTGTGTACCTAAGATCCATGGTCGATGCGAAAAATGGTATCTGACATCAATACCTTTCCCCTGGTAGATCGTGCTTTATCGAGGCAATCGATGAACATCTGGGTGTCCATTGAATCACTCATCGAATACCCAAGGATCCTTACTTGAATCGCGTCCATGATGCACACCAGATACAACCAGCCTTCTCTTGTGCCGATGTAGGTCAGGTCACTCACCCGTAGCTTGTCTGTTTCATCGACGGAGAAGTTTCTCTCAACTAGATCAGAACTCTTCCTGGCGTGTCTATCTGGCCTGGTCGTGATCGTCTTAGCTCTTCCACAAGCGCCAGTGATGGATAACTCTGCCATCAGGCGACTTACGGTCACTCTTGAGACGTTAATACCGCTATCTCTGAGCTCATGAGTCAATCTCGGTGCTCCGTAGATCCTACGGTTAGCTACAAATGCCTCAAGGAGCCTCTCTTTGAGATTCTCACGAGTGTTATGTAGCTCTTCGAGGTACTTCCTCCTCACCGACCAGCGGTAATAGGCAGAACGCGACACAGCTAAGACCCTACAGAGCACATTGATTGGAAAATCGGCCTTCTGGATATCTATGAACTGGTAAATCAGTTCCCGTCTGTGTCCTTTATCCAGAAGGCCGAAAATCGTTTTAAGATTTCCTTCTCCATTCTGAGCTGCTCGTTCTCCTTGCGGAGACGGTCGATCTCGTCGGCCACAACCGATCCTTCACCGGCATTAGCCTTCTTTGCTCTCCGAGCGTTGTAGACCCAATTATTAAGAGTTGCCTCCGAGATACCCAACTCATTAGCCACCTGCTTAATGGATCGATTTCCAATCTCTACAAGTTTGACTGCGTCACTTTTGAAATCCGAGTCAAACTTTCTACGAGGCGTTGCCTCTTTTGGATGCAATTCTCCCATGACTACCATTCTCCTTTGATTTAGGGAGAGTCGTGTCGCGTATCGTGAGAAGGTTCACTGTCTTCGCCCTCTTATAAACAAAAATCAAGCTAGGGTGACAACAATCTTGGCAGAGAGGGAGCTAGAGCGCGCAACAAGTTGCTTATATTCTCCCCAACAAGAAATGTCCATAGAAGGACCGAATGAAATATCTACTAAGAACAGAAAAAGACATATCCAGTAAACGCGAGCTGTGGTAAATTATGCAAAAGTGATGGCCGCTCGCGTGCATTTTTCGTGGCCGCTAACTTGCAGTTCCCAATGGCAATTAACAAGATTCTCTGGATACCTTCTCAACTCAATTCCAACTTCGCCCTCTTAGAAACATAAATCAATCTAGGTGGCAACTTTCCCTGCAGACAGGGGAAAGCTTAATGAGCCGTGGTGAAGCTTCGGTGATGTATCGTTCACCGGGAAGCTAAAGCATATTGCAGTCGACTCAGAATACAAAGGAGTGCTATAATGATGTCATGAATACGGTTAAGAGAACGACGACAGTTAGAATGCAGGCCTCTACGGCGGAGGCCCTTGAATTGGTCGCTCGAACCGACAACTTGTCAGTCTCGGAGGCTGTCCGCGTTGCCGTAAATGAATATATCGATTCCCGCCGGGCAGATCCAGAATTTCAAAAACGGCTTACTAATTTATTTGAAGCTGAACGGGATGTTTTCGAGAAGCTTGCTCAAATGTGACTCGATATATCGATCTCGCAGATTTTCTTATAATCGCAGAGGCCGTTCTCGGAATTGATGCAAAAGTCCTAGCTAGGTCTGTACGAATTGATCTTGCCGAGTCTGCTCTTTATTCTCCATCTTCATCGTTCGATGGCATCGAGTTTTATCAGGGATTTGCCCTCAAAGCTGCGGTTCTTGTGATGCACCTCGTCAAAAACCATCCACTACCAGATGGAAACAAGAGATCTAGTTACGTGTGCCTTAGAGAGTTCGTGCACCGAAACAACTATACCTGGAAAACTGGGGCGAACGACGAAATCGTTTCGACCATGATAAAAGTTGCTTCAGATGACATAACGCTGGAAGAATTAACAAAGTGGATATCGAGTCGAATACTTCCTGCATGACGATGCCAGATTATCTGGACCACCGTGCCGGAGTCTCTGGACCACCTTTGTTGGTCCTCGAACCTATTTCTAAATTAGCTTATTCACGATATAGGTTGAAGACCAATTAGGCGATTCAGGCTCAGATTTGTAGATTTATTTACAGATATCATTCTTTGTTTGAATGATATTTTCGCGCAACCCCTCTCAGCTATCGTTCCTGACGGTTATCTGGCACTTCGGATTTAACGGTGGCTAGAGGTTAAAGTTCCATTTTTATGAAGTCGCTTTGGAAGTGGTACAGGGGTTCTGCCAGAATGGGATTTGACAAAACTCACAATGGAGAGCCCCTGTGGAAAAAGATCATAAAGCAATTTCTAAAATCTTGGTTGGTTTAGTTGATATTAATTTGATAGGCGTTGAAGATAATCTTAGTGAACCGCTCCATGTTCACATTGAGTGTTCTGATTCACAAAAGCAATGTCCAACCGCTGAAGGCAAAGTTCACCATAATGGCCTCAGAGTTGTTGAGGTTGTAGACCTACCGTCTTTTGGTCGCAAGGTTATTCTTTTTTGGTCTAAGCACAGATGGCGATGTGCAAACAAACACTGCCCCCAACTTCTCTTTTAGTGATGATGATCCAAAAATAGCTCAATTTCAAATACCCACAAGGTCGTCTTCGCCTAAGTGATCGGGCGGCTAGATGGGCAACTTATGCTGTTGGAGCCCAGCGTCGTAGCGTTTCTTGTGTGGCTAAGGAACTTGGCTGTGATTGGCATACGATAAATGACGCAGTCGTTGCCTATGGAGCTGCATTGGTGGATGATCCTTCACGTTTTGGTGCTGTGGATGCTCTGGGACTAGACGAGGTCTTGTTCTACCGTGAAGGTAAGTATCACAAACAGAATTGGGCTACAACTATTTCTAGATGTGAGACGTGGTGTAGCTTTAGATGTTGTAGCGGGTCGAGGCGGAGCCAATCCAAAGGCTTGGATTGAAAGTCAAGAACAAAGCTGGCGTGATGGAGTTAAATGGGGAACCCTCGATCTACCTGGTGGTTACAAAGCCGTATTTAGAAAGGCTCTGCCAAAGACAACCCTTGTAGCCGATCCATTTCACCTGATCAAGCTGGCCAACCAACGAATCGATTAAACTAGGCGTCGAGTTCAGAACGAGCTCTGTGGGTCACGCGCAAGAGCAGGTGATCCTTTGTATAGAATACGACGATTACTAACTATGGCAGATGAACGATTGACTAGTTATGCCAAAGATAAGCTCGTTGGACTACTCAAAGCCGGTGATCCAGGCAATGAGGTTGCTACTGCTTGGCAGGCCAAAGAGGCCCTAAGGGAGCTATATACCATTTCTGACCCGAGCCTTGCACGTAGATATGCAGACAGCCTATTTCTAGAACTTACAGGAGCTGACAATCCCAACCCTAGGTGTCAGGGGAGGTGACACTCCTTGGGAGAACTCTTACATCTTGGAAAGAGGAGATCCTAGCCTGGCACTCTTGTCATGTCACCAATGGACCTACTGAAGCTATGAACAACTTGGTCAAGGTGACAAAGCGTGTCGCCTTTGGCATGACTAACTTCTACAACTTCCGCATTCGAACACTCCTTAGCGGTGGCAAGGTCAATTGGGACCTTCTAGCAACCGTAACACCGACATTTCGTTAACCCATCTTTCGCAGATTTCCCGAAAAATCGCCCTAATTGGTCCCTTTTGAGGGGATTTTGGGCGATTTTCGACTTGGGCGATTTATAGATGCCCTGGTAGATGGGTATTAGGTCTTTTTGGGTCGCGAATGTAGTGTCCTAATTTTTGAGTAGTTTTGATTATGACTTGCATTAGCTCTGACATGGTGCTATTGTCTTGTTGTGTTTATCCGTGAAACTCCAACAGTTAATAAAAAGACCGGCGTTAGCTACAGTAAGTACCAACTCGTTGAGTCCTACCGCTGTGAAAAAGGTCCCCGTCAACGTATAGTAATGACCTTGACCGAACTGGACCTGGATAAGTCATTGTGGCCAGCTCTGGCCAATGCAATTGCCCAGAGACTCTCTGGAGTAACCTCACTCTTTGAATCAGATCCTATTATTGCCAGATACGTCGATCTAGCAATCACTAAGTATGCAATTCGTTCCGAAGTTGCAGCCGCTAAAGAAACAAGAGCTACTGAGGCTGACCTTGAGATGGTGGA
Organism: Acidithrix sp. C25; assembly: GCF_904848545.2. Classification (NCBI taxonomy): domain Bacteria; kingdom Bacillati; phylum Actinomycetota; class Acidimicrobiia; order Acidimicrobiales; family Acidimicrobiaceae; genus Acidithrix; species Acidithrix sp. C25. The sequence continues at coordinate 537,427 of NZ_CAJHCI020000006.1, read as the reverse complement.
TCTCTCTAGTGCTAAGACTATCAATAGTAGAAGTATCGGTCCAGAACTCATAGGAAACTCGTTCTATGAAGCTCTTAGCTTCGATAAGATCCTAGAGAGTGCAGGTCTATCGGGTGAATCTCTTGGCATTGCCAAGGCAACGATAATAGCTCGTCTTATTCATCCTGGATCTGATCGAAAGACGTATTCGTATATCAACTCCAACTCTTCACTACCTGAGATATGTGGTATCGATCTCTCTAAGTTTCACAAGGATAAGGTCTATGCAATTGCAGATAAGCTCTATGACGCTAAAGGCGTCATAGAGCCAGCACTCTATAGAGCTAGCTCTGATCTCTTTAGGACGAATACCAGGCTCTTTCTCTTTGATCTAACTAACACCTACTTCGAAGGTTCTACTAAGGGGAACTCCCTAGCTAAACATCCCTAGCCCTCAGAGTCTTTGCCGGAAAATCTACTACAGTCATATATAGGGCGAGGATAGAGGAGTCATGAAAAAGGTATACCCAAGAGAACAAAAGGAACGAGTGCTGAGGAAGCTCTTAGAGCTAGGCGATGGTGGAAATGCTCCAGAGGGTGCTATTACCGAGCTTTCTAATGCTGAAGGAATTCCACTCAATACGCTCTACACCCAGAACGCGTCACTGAAACGAACTGGTGCCGTTGGCAAGTTCTCAGCATCTGGGAATCCGTCGCTTACGCTCTCGTCGAAGGCAAAGTACGAGATTGTTGTTAGAACTGAATCCATGACCGAACTCGAACTTGGTACCTACCTGCGAGAACATGGGATTCTTGCGGAGGATCTCGATAGCTGGAAGTCGGCCTGTCAAGAAGCCAATGACCGCTCTAGTATCGCTGCCAAGGAGTACCGTGCGAACTTAGCCAATGAACGAGCAAAGGTGACACTCTTAGAACGAGAACTTGCTCGTAAGGAGAAGGCACTAGCAGAAACTGCGGCTCTGCTGGTGTTGCGGGGAAAAGCCCAGGCGTTCTGGGGGGACAGGGAAGATTGATCCCTCTCTCAGAGCGCCAACGAGCCGTAACTCTCATTGCTGAGGCCAATAGCGCTGGTGTCAACCTCTCTTGCGCAGTAAGGGAGGTGGGAATCTGCGAGAGCACCTATGAGCGTTGGAGGAAGGCAGGTGGAGTGGATGCCACCAAAGCATCACCTAAGGAGATCTCAGATGCGATCCTCGAGGATAAACGACTCACCAGGGTCTATCCAACCCCACCTAATGCCCTGAGTGATCAAGAGAGGGCCGAGATCCTAAAGGTGTGCGCCAGTCCTGAGTACCGCTCACTGCCACCGGCTCAGATTGTCCCAGCTCTAGCGGATCAAGGAGTCTATTTAGCATCAGAGTCCACCTTCTATCGGGTCTTAGGAGACGCGGGACTCAATAAGCGACGAGGACGGGTAGCGCTGCCTCGTAGGCGTTCTGAGCCCAATCATGTAGCTAAGGGACCACGTGAGGTTTGGGTCACCGACATTTCCTACCTGCCAGGGCCTATCAAAGGTCTCTTCTACTACCTGCACTTCATTATGGACCTGTACTCCAGGAAGATCGTCGGCTATGAGATCTACGAGAATGAATCATCTGAAAATCTAGCAACTGTCCTAAAGAGGGCCACTTTGAATGAGGGTTCACTCGCTCCTTCTGTACTACATTCAGACAACGGTTCACCTATGAAGGGGACAACCCTAGTGGCACTGTGTTACCTACTTGGTATAGCTGCCTCCTACTCACGTCCCAGGACGTCGAATGACAATGCTCACATGGAATCGATGTTTCGCACAGTCAAGTACTGTGCGAGCTATCCCCACGATGGCTTTGCCTCCCTCATGGCGGCAAGGGTCTGGATCGAGGGATTCGTCCAGTTCTACAACGAGGAGCACCATCACTCTGGCTTGAACTTTGTGACCCCAAACCAAAAACACAACGGCGAAGATGTCATGATCCTCGCCAAGCGAGTCAAGGTCTACGAGGAGGCCAAAGCCAAGAATCCAAAACGATGGATCAATGCCAACACCCGGAACTGAAAGCCAGTTGTCTCTACGTCACTTGTTCCAACAAACCAGACAACGACAGCATCAAAGTCCACCACTGCAGCGTCTGATTTGAACCTAACGAGTCTGCCATGAGTGCCAGACCTCCGTTGCGTCACGATAGCGTCACGATAGCGTGCCCTGTCTGTGGAGGCAACTTCCCCTTGTCAGGGAGGAGAACCTATTGCTCCGATGCTTGTCGGGCTCTTGCTTATCGACGACGTCACGATATAGGTAGCATTCTTCCAGTCACAGTTCCAGGGTCAAAGTCACATCGAGGCTTCACCGTCTATGAGTGTAGGTGTTGTGGTGAACGATCCCTCGGAGAACAACGCTGCTTAGAGTGTAATACCTTTATGGCTCGAGTAGGAATAGGGGGATATTGTCCCTCCTGTGACGAACCAATCTCCATTACCGATCTACTTGGGGAGGAGTTGACACAAGCGAGAAAATAAATCGGGGATAGTTGACTTATTGCTACCCCGGTCGAGTGGATAGCAACTAAAATATATAACAGTCACTTCCAGCAAATACACTGACGGTTACCGATCTCTCTAAGTTTCACAAGGATAAGGTCTATGCAATTGCAGATAAGCTCTATGACGCTAAAGCCGTCATAGAGCCAGCACTCTATAGAGCTAGCTCTGATCTCTTTAGGACGAATACCAGGCTCTTTCTCTTTGATCTAACAAATACCTACTTCGAAGGTTCTACTAAGGGGAACTCCCTAGCTAAACATGGACATTCCAAAGAGAAGCGTTTTGATTGCACATTAGTTTCTCTGGCACTACTTGTTGATCACCGGGGACTACCCATCTACTCAGAGATACATGAGGGCAATACCTCTGAGCCTAGAACTCTCATTAGCGTACTTGATGCCTTGGAGTCTCTATCGGATGGATCTCTCTTTGGGGATGTTGTTCCTACCATTGTGATGGATAGGGGAATTGCTACCAAGGCAAACCTAGAACTTCTCATTAAGCGCAATCTCAACTACGTAGTAATTGAGAGAGCTAACAAAAAGAGTCTCTATCGAAGCCATTTCATGGAGATGGAAGGCTTCACCGAGATCTACGATGCCCAAGGATCCCCAGTACTGGTGAAAAAGCTACAAGTGGAACCACAAAAGCCACACGGGCGAGTGAGAACACAAGTACAAGGACAAGTGAAAACACAAGTACAAGGACAAGTGCAAACGCTAGAAGAAGACACCGGCACTGACGACAATAACAGTAATGGTGCCACCAGCAAGAATACCGGCGACAGCAGCAACGGCGACAGCAGCAGCAAGGGCGACAGCAGCACCGACACCAAAATCATCAAGAGCGACAGCAGCACCGACACTGACGACTATATCCGTAATGGTGCCACCGGCAAGAATACCGACACCGATGACACCAAAATCACCAGGAGCGACAGCACCGACACTGATACTAACGCCACCTCCACCTCCTCCTCCTCCATCTCCACCTCTTCCACCAACAACAACACCACAACCGTGGTGTTGTGTCGTTCTTTGGGGAGATCCAAGAAGGAATCAGCGATCTCTAGTCAAGCTAATGAGAGATTCTTAGTAGATATCACTTCGTTGAGTACCTCAATCACAAAGGGTTCTATATCTAAGACCACAGTTGTCTCAGAGCGTATCGGACGCATCAAGACCCTCTCTGCCAAGATTGTTGTCACCTAGCTTGATTTTGTTTCTAAGAGGGCGAAGATGGAATAGACATGAAAAGGTATCCTGCGGAACTAAAGAATAAAGTAGTAGCGGCTCTATATGAGCTCGATAACTCAGAGCCCGCGAAGGCTGGCGCTATTGCAAAGATCGCAAAAGATCACGGTATCAATGCAAACGTTGTCTACCAGTGGAACTCAGAGCGCAAGATCAGTGCAAATGCAGTTAGCGATAAGATCAACAAGATCAAAGCTGTTGTTGACACAGCTGCTATGAATGAGCACGAACTCGGTTCATGGTTGAGAGCTAATGGTGTTCTAGCAGAAGATTTAGAGGAGTGGCGAAATACCTTAGAGTCAGCCTTTGACAATAAGAGTGCTGCTAATAGGGCTCACCAGGTAGAGCTTGATAAAGAGCGTAAAGCAAGAGTACGAATTGAAGCTGAACTTCGACGGAAAGAAAAGGCGCTAGCAGAAGCTGCTGCTCACCTCTTCATCTCGGTACTTGCCTATCACCTCCTTAGTGCTATTGAGCTGACCTTGAGGCAAAATAACGATAAGAGAAGATGGTCAACCATCAAAGAGCAACTCAACAGTCACCGCCGAGCCACCATAGTTCTTACATCAGATAAAGGTGTCGTCTATCACATCCGCACTAGTGGTGTTTCTGAGCCGGTTCACAAAGAGATCTACCGTCTCTTAGGAGTTAGTGATCCCCTTAAACGGATCAAGACCATTGCGACGCATTTGTAGTGTCCCAACGTAAGACCACATACTCAACTAGCTGGGAGAATGGTTTGATTTTCGGAAAGATGGGTTTGGCGGTCTAGCGAGTTGAGAAACCTTTGGATGTCGTACTTGTTCGCAGAGCGCTTGGCTTTTCACTCTCCTTGACGCCTAGGGCCATGAACCCAATCGACGCCGTGGTTCCATGACAGTGCTGCGCTATGTCTTGATTATGGCATGACTGTGGCATGAGTCGTGAACTAGGCGATACGATACGCCTGTCAAGGTGACCGAGATGACAGCGGCCCTATAGGATGCACCTTCATTATCCGGCGTAGACTTGAACACCATATATCACTACTGTAGCAGTAATTAATGCAGTAATTAATGCAGCAATTAATGCAAGATATAGCGCACTATATGACCGATGATTGGCGTAACCCAAGGCATGTGGTCTATATCAATTTCATGCACACATTGTAGTGGTTCCTAAATATCGCCGTTATGTGATGACGAACAGAGTAAGTAACGAGATCAAATCCGCTCTCATTGAAGTATGTACTCGTTTTGATTCCATCTCCGATGCTTTTGAGACAGACGGTGATCATGCTCACCTGTCGATAACCAACGCAGCTAAAGTTGCTTTATCAAGGCTGGTGATGTTGATGAATACGCTCGCAGCCATGAGAGCAAGCCAAAGAACTGGCCGGAAGTCCGAGATGCTTTGTGGGGGAACCACTTCTGGTCACCCTCATGGTCGATAGTGTCTTGTGGTGGAGCACCATTAGAGACTGTGAAGAAGTACGGTGAGAAAGTACGGTGAGAAAGTACATAGAAAACCAGAAACTCCCTAGACGTAAAGAAGGAGGACCAAGAAGGGATGGGGTCGCTTGACCCCCTCCCTTACGGAAGGGGATTGCGCTTCCGTTGGTTCAATCTTGGCTCGACAAGGTCAGTTGTCGCGCTTTTAGATTCTCAATCACAACCTTAGAAGAGCCGCTCTCGGCCATCGACACTCCAATAAGTCGGTTAGCTATCTCCATCGTTCTCTTTTGGTGAGAGATCACAATAAGTTGTGCATGACTACCAAAACTCTCCAAAAGTACCAATAGTCGGGACAGATTGAGATCATCTAACGCCGCCTCCACCTCGTCTAAGACGTAAAAGGGAGAGGGCCTCGATCTAAAGACCGCAAATAAAAAGCCAAGAGCCACCAAAGACCGCTCTCCACCTGATAGAAGCGGTAGTCGCCTAAGTGTCTTGCCGGGGATAGAGATATCGAATTCAAGGCCAGCTTCGAGAGGATTATCCTGATCGGTCAAGACCAAAGAACCTCTTCCTCCTGGGAATAGCAGCTCAAATGTCTCCCTGAAGTTATTATCGATATCTCGATAGGCACTCAAAAAGACCTCTTTCATCTCCTTGTCTATCTGACGGGAGATGCTCCTTAGTTCAGAACGAGACGAATTTATATCAGCCAACTGGTCTGTAATAAATTTATGACGCTCATAGAGTTCTTCAAGTTCAACCTTAGCCAACTGGTTGATTGGTCCCAAACTAACAAGTTCATCTTGTCTTGCTTGAAGAGTTGAAGCTGCTTGAGTCGGCTCGATCCCTGCCAAAATAGGAATCTGCATCGCTATCTCAGGGGCAATTTCAAGCTCCCGCCAAATTCGTTCGGAGACTACGGCGCTACGAATTGAGGCTTCACGGATCGAATCGTGCAAAGCCACTAATTCTTCGGATGCAGTAGAACGCTCGAAAGAGAGTCTTTCGATCTCGCTTCGCAACATCGAGATCTCCTTGGATAGTTGGGCCTTGGAGATATTGACCTCATCGAGTTCTCTAGAAGTGTCAGTTGAGATCGTCTTCACCAACGATTCAATCCGCAAGACCTCTGTAATTACGCCCTGGTAGCCGATCTCATAACGATTCAAACGTTTGACTTCGATCTCATCGCTGGCGTACTTCTCCTGCATCTGTATGATTTCGATTTCATTTCGGGCTAGCTCCGCATCTACACCGGCCAACCTCTCTCCCAAACGAGCCAATTTGACCTCCAATTGGGATCGCAATTGGCGAAGCGCTGCTCGCGAACGAGATAGATTGGCAAGCTCAACGCGATGGTCATCTAAGTCACCTCGAACCATCCCAAACTCCTCCTCCACCGCCTTTAATTCCTCGGCGATGGGAACTAGGGCAAGATTTAGCTCATCTATACGAATCAAAGCTCGAGCTAAGGAGTGGCGCGAGGCCTCTTGATCTTGGTCAAAACGTCCTTTAGCATCATTTATTCGATTGCGCTCTCCCCTAAGTCGCTCAATCTCCATCGACGACCGACGAACGACCGCCTGGTTTGAAGAGACCTCCTCTGAGATACCACGCCTCTTCGTCTTTAGAAGGCTGACTTCGCCGGTAAGAGTCGATACCTCACTGCGCAGCTGATCCTTTCGGTCGCGCGCCTCATTGATCGCGCGCCGAGAGACGACGGCTGCATTCTCAGGAGCCTCAAAACCAAAGGAGGTAACTCGATCCCTATTGGATGTAACCAATGTTATCTCTGGATGCGCCTTCACAATCTCTTCGGCCTCATCCATTGAACCCTCAAAGAGGTAAATATCGCCAATCCATCTTGCAACAATAGCTGCAATTGCTGGATGAACATCAAGTATCAGCGAACCGATTGAGACCAATCGAGGTAGCTCACGGAACGAAAGACTTTGCCATTGCGCGCCCTCAAAGCCAGCAACGATCAACGCTCTATCGGAGTACTCCTTAATCTTTTGAAAGCCAAGAACTCCCTTTTGACGATTGGAGGCGACCACTCCCAAGCCATAAGAGCCTAAAGCTGCCTCTACGACCTCGCCGTAGCCCTCTTTTACCTCAATTAGCTCTGTAACCACGCCTATAGGTGTATCCACAGTTGAAGCAGTCTCTAGCTGCGACTTAGAGTGAAGCTTGGACAGTGCAGATTCAAGGGTGCTCCAAATTGCATTCGCTTCGGCCCCAGCCTCCCGCAAAAGTGAAAGGGAGCCTTCACGAGCATCGATCTCTTGGTCCAATGCACTCAGCACAGGGACGATCTCTTCAAGACGCAGGTTTGCGCGCTCAAGAAGTTCGCTACTTGCCAAGATTGCGCTATCTAGTTCACCAAGGCGAGAGGTCGTCTTGGTGCCCTGGGAGTCCATTGTCTCTATAGCGCGCGAAGCACTATCGAACTCCCTCTTGGTGGCGTTTAGCTCACTTGTCAGCTCACTCTTTTTAGCGAAAAGGCTGCGTTGAGCTGACGAGATCTCTCGCTCTTTGGATTCTAAGGTTGCAACTGACTCCATATTAACGAGTGAGGACCGCTTCTTTAGCTCCGCCTCTTTTTCTTCGAGGTCGTCCAATTCGGGACCCATTCGAAGAATCGATGCATGCAACTCCTCTTTAGTCAGAGTGAGCGCTTTACTCTTTTCCTCCAGGGCAATAATGCCCGATCGATTAGAAAGCAGCGCTATCCTGGCTAAATTTTGCTTCTCACGCTCTCGCCCAAGCGCTAGTGTAAGTGATCCTCGGGCCAAAAGTGCATCTAGTCGCCTCATCTCATCAATCAGTTTGGAATCATCGATCAAGAGAGCCTTAGCCTCTAGCTCTTGGAGGCGTTGGCGATAGGTAAACACTAAAGCACCTAGCGAATCGATCTTCTCTTTGAGTACCGCCTCGGCTTCATCGCCACCTTGTGAGAGCGATAGATGCTCACGATATTGTGACCCTAGGATATATGCCTTCAATTGAGCGATCTCATCACCCAAATCGATGTGACGCTTGGCCGCCTTTGCTTGACGCTCTAGCGGCTTTATCCTCCGGTTGATATCTCGCAAAAGTTCCTGTGCGCGGGCTGACTCCTCTTCGACGACCCCGAGGCGCCGCGCCGTGCGGTCTTGGCGCCTTCGATATTTAGCGATACCGCTGGCGTCTTCTATGGTCAAGCGACGATCGCTAGCCTTAGCATCTAATATTACATCTAGGTTTCCCTGAGAGATGATGGTGTGTTGGCCACGTCCGATTGAGGCATCTAGTAGTAGTTCACTCAGATCGATCAAACGACAGTCCCTACCGTTTAATTCATACCCTGACTCGCCCGAACGCGATAGATGACGTGTTATTGCCACCTCGGCCAATTCTAAAGAAAGGCGTCGCTCCGCATTATCTAGGACTATTGTAACTTTCGAAGACTTAGCCGCTCCCCGGCTTTGGCCACCCGCAAAGATGACATCTTCCATCTTGGCACTACGAAGCGCCTTTGGTGTCTGTGTGCCAAGAACCCAGGAGATGGCATCTACGATATTGGACTTGCCCGATCCATTTGGCCCAACCACAACGTTGATCCCTGGGGCAAACTCAATGGTAGAGCTGTCTGCAAAAGACTTAAAGCCGCGTAGCGAGAGAGACTTCAGATACATCTATTTATCTAACTTCCAGAGCAAAGATACATTTACACCAAACACAAAAGCAGCTCCTGATCGATCAGATCTGACAGATCCGACAAAAAAAAGAGGAGCGGCCCTTGGATACGACTCTTACGATTTGATCACCGCATCGTAGGCACGGCTCGCCTTCTCTAGCGTATGCCATATGGAACTTCTGTGCCGCACCAATCTCTCCGGCGATATCACGATAGGTCCGATCGAATAAGCTCGACCCGCGCAGCTCTATAGCTCTGGTGAGAATCTTTCTTATCGAAGTGATCAAAGTGATAAATTCTTCCTCTGAAAAGGTAGAGGGCGTCCTAAAGGGCGCAATCGCGGCATCAAACAAGATCTCATCGCCATACATGTTGCCAATTCCACCAATTAGAGCCTGATCCAAAAGCTGCCATTTAATCCCAATCGAACTCGAAGTGGCACGAGCTTTAATTAGCGCCAAGGGGTCAGAAGATAAAATTGCATCGGGTCCCAACCTCCGCAAACTAATAGGCATTGGATCACCGTCATAGCTGTCAAATGCAATCCAACCAAAGGTTCGTGGATCTATAAAGGCCACAATCGTGCCATCATCTAGGTGAACTCTAAAGTTGGAGTGACGAACATAGACTGACTCCTCTCCCGTAAGGCCAGATGAGCGCAGTTGACCACTCATTCCCATGTGAAGAATCAAATGACCGATGAATTCATGATTGCGAGCTAAATCGACAATCAGATGTTTAGCATATCGCCTTAGCGCCACTACTTGCGTTGAGACAACCGAAGCCTCAAAGTCTTCGAATGAGGCGATCTTGCGCACCGTTCGATCACGAAGTGCCTCTACACGTTCAATTCTACGGCCCAAAACTAAAGGGGATAGTCCTTGGAGTAAGGTCTCAACCTCAGGTAACTCTGGCATTGCACTGTCTAACCTAAGATCTCTAAATCCACTAGCGCCCTTCGAGCCGCTCTTTGTTCTGCTTCCTTCTTGGAGGTACCTTCACCTCTTAGACGGCGTCCATCGGCCAAGATCACATCTGTGACAAATAATGGAGCGTGATCAGGTCCGGTCTTAGTGGACTCATAGACCGGCATGGCTAGGCTAGCCTTGGCAAAGTAGATCTGCAACTGACTCTTTGGATCTAAGAGCGTCTCACTTAGAGATATATTCTCAACATCTATCAAAACGGTACGATCGATCAACTCCCAAGCACAAGCAGCACCTAGATCCAGATAGATAGCACCAACAACTGCTTCAAAGAGGCCAGCCAAAATTGTACGCTTCCCTGTGCCACCAGTTGCTCGTTCTCCAAGACCCAAAATTACAAAGTCATCCAATCCCAACATGATAGCGATCGAAGCCAAAGCATCAGTATTGACCAAAGAAGAGCGTGCTAGCGTTAAAAACCCTTCATCACGATCTAAGTAATGAAGGTATAGCGACCATGAGACCCGAGCCTCGATGATTGCGTCACCTAAGAACTCAAGTCTCTCATTGTCTAATAAGGATGGATCTTCCAAAGAGGCTGATCGATGAGTAAGCGCAACTTCTAGGAGAGGAACGATTTCACGAAGGATCAGAGCCACCTCACCACTATCAATTAACGCAAGGTCGCTACTTCCAAGGTCTATGAATAAAGAACTACCTTTTATCTCTGGCGGTCCCACAGCAGAGATAAGGTTCAAAAGAGTGGGCAAAAAAGCCTTAATCGGAGAAAAACGCTCTGAAGATGACTCTAGATTATCTCTACCTTTACCCAACTTTTAGGGCCTACTTTAGGATTTCAAGCTTTGCTGCAACATACTCAACGGCGTCGAAGACAGTCTTGAGGTCCTCAAGGTCTTCGTCTTCGATTCTAAAAGTATGATCACCGCCGGAAAATTCCTCTTCCATCGCCTCAACAAGTTCAATTAGCGCGAGTGAGTCAGCGCTGAGATCCTCAGTAAATGACTGATTGATTAAAATACCAGAAGGGTCTATCTCCAGAATATCTGCAAGATTATTCTTGATCGATTCAAAGATCTCATCTTTTGTGGAGTAGGTTGCTTTTCCAGTCACATTGACCTCCGGGGTCACTAGGGTGTCTTGATCTTTTACAGTTCAAATCTAAAGAAGTACGGATTTGGCCAACTTAGCAGCCAAATCATGCTCTGCTAATCGCATTGAGGTAACAATCGCGTTATAAATCGCCTTAGGAGACGATGAGCCGTGTGAGATAATACAAATTCCATTTACACCGAGCAACATAGCGCCACCATGGGTATCAGGGTCCAATTGATCTAAAATTGGGAAAAGTTTAGGAAGGGCTAGGTCGAGGATCTTGGATCCATCTTCACCACTACCAAGTGCCCCAAATATCGCCTTGGCCAAGGTCTTCATGGAGCCTTCGAGGGTCTTTAGAACAACATTGCCCACAAAACCATCGCAAACTATAACGTCGACGTTCTCGCTCATCACGTCGCGACCTTCAACATTTCCAATAAAGTTGATTGAATTCGCGACCTCTAGGAGGGGGAAGGCTTCTTTGACGAGCTGATTTCCCTTGCCCCGTTCTTCGCCAATTGACAGGATTCCAACGCGGGGCTTTTCGATACCTAAAAGCTCACGCGAATAGACGGTACCCATTTGAGCAAATTGCACCAACCAAGGTGCCATTACCTCTGAATTTGCTCCCGAGTCAATCACTACAGTCGGGGTCGAACCTGGCACCGGTATCACAGTCGCTATTGCCGGACGAGCGACCTTAGGAAGGCGTCCGATCTTCAAAAGGGCAGAGGCCATCGCGGCCCCGGTGTTCCCGGCTGATATCATTCCAGAAGCCATACCGGTCTTTACAAGCTCGGCACATCGCACCAGAGATGAATCTCGCTTGTTTCGAACGGACGAAGCCGGATCGTCGTGCATCTCAATAACCTCGGATGCAACAACGACCTCAAATCCCTCTTTCGCAAGCGGACCAACTACCTCTTGAGTACCGACCAAAATCAGCGGTGCATGAAGTTCATCGATGGCCCTCTTAGCGCCTTCGATAACTGCCGAGGGGGCATTATCCCCACCCATCATGTCAATAGCAACTGGAAGCAATACTATCGAACCTCAACAGCCTGACGGCCATGGTACCAGCCACAGTTAGCGCAAATGATATGAGGCCTCTTGGCAAAGTTACATTGAGGACAAGTGCTCTTAGAAGGAGCCTTTAGGACCCATGCACTCGCCTTTCGGCTTCTGCCTTTTTGCTTGGATACCTTACGCTTTGGAACTGCCATCTTAACATCTCTTTCGAATCACTAGCAAACAAGTAAGGCTGCTAGAAAATATCACCAAAGCTCATTACTTGAACTTTGCCCAAAAGATTCTAACACCCTTACAATGGTGCTCCGACACATCCGGCCTTAACGAAGCTGATCAAGGATAGAAAATCGAGGATCTCGCCCCTGATTATCATGGCCACAGCTAACTAAATTCTTGTCGACCCCACAGGTAACACAAAGGCCCGCGCACTCCTCCTTACATAGAGGTGCCGGTGGAAGGGCCAAAACTACGGCATCTCTGACCATCTCTTCAAGATCGACAAATTCACCGTGGATTGGATAGGTGTCCCCCTCGTCCTCTTTATAGTCAGATTCAAAGAGCTCTCGAATCTCTACGACGAGGTCCGCTTTGCTATGACAAAGACATCGACGACATTCCGTTACGATATTCACCTTTGCCACGCCGCTAAACATCACTCCCGAATGCACTGCTTCCAATGAACCCGATAAATGCGTAGTAGAACCCTCCTCGACCCACGCAGAGGATACGAACTGATCCCCTATTAGGCCTGCAAGTTCTACCTCTAGAGGTTCTCCTGGATGGCTCAGCAGCTTGGTAACCGAAACCTTAAAATCTCTATTGCCCATAACGTATCAACTCAAATCTTGATCAAAGGGTATCTCTCCCTCTCCAAATCCAACCTCGACCTCAAGAGGTAGCGGATCAACCGGCGCCATAGTGTGGGCTAGCTTTTCACGTCCAGCCTTTATAGCCTTCATGACCCTAGAGAGTGCAATCTCAAACTCAGCTAGCTTCTGGTCGGCATAGTCCTCGGCATCAAATCGCAGTCGAGCGGCATCTTCTCTGGCCATCATCACTATTCGGTTAGCGCTTGCTTGGGCTTGGCGAACGACCTCTTGCTTTGAGACCATCGCCTCTGCGCGATTTCTAGCTTGATCCATTATCTCTTGGGCTTCGAGGGAAACCCGATCGAGATATTCCGCCTTCTCCTTGATAATCCATTGCGCCTCGCGCATCTCAGCAGGAAAGCGGTCCTTGGCGAGAGAAATCAGATACAGCATCTCGTCGCGCGACACCAAAACAGAAGCCGATAAGGGCATAGCCTTGGCGCTGGAGACAATCTCTTCCATGCGGTCCAAGATGCCACTTAGAGCAACATCTTGTCTTTCGGGATCTTGGTCAAAACGCGTCATAATCCCCGGTCTCCTATTGAACTCACTCTCTAAATTTAGCAAGTATCGCGTTAGCTATAGGCTCTGGTACCATCTTTGATACATTACCCCCATAGGATGCCACCTCTCGGAGCAGTCGCGACGCTAAAAATGAATATTCAGATGACGTTGGAATAAAGATTGTATCTATCCCGGAGAGTTGTCGGTTCATCTGAGCCATTTGAAGTTCATTTTCAAAGTCAGAGACTGCCCTGAGTCCTCGAATGATAACGTTAGCTCCAATTTCTTCGGCAAGATTTACAACCAATGTAGAGAGCGCGACGATCTCTACATTGTCAAGGTGAGAGACTGATGCCTCTATGAGTTCCTGTCGCTCTGAAAGGTTAAATAGAGCAGATGCCTTTTGAGGGTTTCTCATAGCCGCAACTACCACTTTGTCAAAGAGACGAGATCCTCGCTCGACGACTTCCATATGGCCGTTGTGAAAGGGATCAAATGATCCAGGAAATAGTGCAACTCTCAACTTTTGCTATCCCACCCAACTGATAAATCTTTGTTCATGCCGATATTGCTAAAGAGATAGCTCTTATCTCGATCAATCGTATCTAGCTTTGCGCTAACGTGCGAAACGAGACATAGGTATCACCATACACCTTTAGCGTAACCTCGTTATAGTTGGGGTGTTGTGCAATTTGACGATTTGATTCAACTACAAGGAACCGCCCAGGGCGGAGTGAAAATAGAGTGAAAATAGAGTGATAATAGATCGTCCCACTCGCTAAGGAGGCAAATAGTAAGGAAGAATCGAATAAGGCCAAGTACAGGGGGGGCATCCAAGGTGCCCAACTTCTTTTATCCCTCCGCCAGCGCCACCTAAAAGACCCCAGATCAGCCACAGCTCTAGGCCTTTAGTGAAGATTTATAGTTCCTAATTTCACCATCTAAGATAGGCCCATCAAAGAACACGTCATCAAAGAAGTGGTCAAGGATGAAGTTGTAGCTATGAAACCAGGTGCATAATCTAGTGTCATTTGAGCAAGAATAATTCAATTACGCGTAATAAAGTCGCCTTGATCATTACCAACAAAGAGTTCTATTTCAGCGCTTAGCGCTGGGTAGTTTGAGAGGGTTGGATCATTTCCAACGATCGTCCTTGAGACCGACCTCGCCTGGTTTAAAAGGTCCCGGTCGCGAAAGAGAGAGGCGATCCGCAGGTCACTACGTCCCTTTTGTCTAGCGTTGAGTAGCGTTCCCTCGCCACGTAATTCCAAGTCAGCCTCGGCTAGGACAAAACCATCACTAGAATCTACACAAGCCGAAAGGCGAGAGATCGTAGTCTCTTCCACTTCACCCAATTGAACTAAATAGCAATAAGACTGATGGGCGCCTCGTCCGACACGGCCTCGGAGTTGATGGATCTGTGCGATGCCAAAACGTCCTGCATCCATGATGACCATCACCGTAGCATTGGCAACGTCCACACCAACTTCGATCACCGTGGTTGCCACCAGGACATCGATCTCATGGTTTCGAAAGCGCTCCATGACGAGAGCTTTATCGTTAGTAGCCATCTGACCATGGAGAAGACCCAGACGTAGACCCGAGAGCTCACCGACAGAGAGTTCCTCGTAGATCGCAGTCGCCGACTTTGCCATAATCTTCTCTGAATCTTCCACCAGCGGACAAACTACATAGCACTGCCTACCTTGGGCTACCTCTCTACGAACCCGAACCCAAGTCCCATGGAGCTGTTCCTCATTCTTTGCCCACTTGGTAATGATCGGACTTCGACCTGGTGGAAGCTCATCGAGGACCGAATAGTCAAGATCACCAAAAATGGTCATGGCTGCGGTACGTGGAATTGGTGTCGCCGTCATAATCAAAGTATCGGGCTCGAAGCTTCCGGAAGAGATCGATCGTTCCTTTAAGATCGCACGCTGTTCTACACCAAAGCGATGCTGTTCGTCTACGACGATCAAACCCAGATTTAAAAATCTAACACCCTCGCTCAATAGCGCATGGGTACCAATCAAGATGTCGCACTCCCCTTTTGAGAGCTCGTCTAAGAGTCGACGCCGATTCGAAGCGGTGACCTTGTTGGTCAAAAGACCAACGCTTAGTGGTCTTTCCTTATCTCCAAAGAGCCCGCCGTCGCCAGAATTTGGAACATCAAGGCCACTTAGCAGTCTTGAGATCCCTATGTAGTGCTGATCCGCCAAGACCTCGGTCGGAGCCATAATAGTAACCTGGTACCCCGATTGCACAGCTATCAAAGCAGCCACCACCGCTACAAATGTCTTACCGGCTCCGACATCGCCTTGTAATAGTCGATGCATTGGAACCCGCGATGCCATATCGTTACTAATCTCAAAGATCACTCTTATCTGAGCCTGAGTTGGCGCAAACGGGAGCGAAGAGAGAAATCTCACCAAAAGGTTATCAGAGCTATAGTCCCCTAGGGTCGGTTGGTAGCTTCCCTGCGAGCGCGCACTAAAAGATGCTTTCGGAGCGATCCTCATCGAAGTTAGATACTGCACACCATTTGAATTATGGGAGATTCCCCCGGCCGCCAACTCCAACGAAACCTTCTTGGCGACCAAATGGGTTTGAAGTCGCAAAAATTCATCGAAAGCCAAGCGGTTCCGAGCATCCTTATGGTCGATAGGGTCCTGAGGTTGATGGATCGCCCTAAGCGCTTTGGATCGCGAGATCAAACCGAGCCCCTGAAGCATATTCCGGGGAAGTGGATCGATCAAACCAGCTGTGTAATTTAACACTTTTCCAATGAACTTGGGCATCTCATCAGAGCGGAAGCCAAACTTTTCAGAGTGAGGATAGATAGGTACTATCCGCCCCGTTCGATCTCCTATGAGATCAACGATAGGGTTTACCATCTGTAAAAAACGGCCAAACTTCTCTACTTTTCCATAGAGAGCAACCTCTATATTGGCTTTGAGCTGGTGCTTTCTCCAAGACTGATTGAAGAATACAACTTTGATAGTTCCTGTTTCATCAGCTGCAATTGCCTCAATTATCTCACGGCCTTTACCTTGAAACTTAGCTCTCACTTCACTAATTTTCACGAGCAATAGAACATCTTGGCCAAGAGAAGCAGTAGATATCCCGCTTCTATAGCGTCGATCTACATAACGTCGAGGGAAATAGGTGGCCAAATCGTAGGCCGTTAGGAATCCCCCCTCGGCCAAAGCTTTCGCCTTAGCTGGGGTAATTCCATCAACCGAGGAGATCGGAAGGTTGACCAGATCCAAATAATTCGAACACGTGTTCATGTTATCTTAACCTACCAGGAAAGACCCACGGGGATTCGCTGCCAATGCTTGAATCGACCCGGCTACGGGTACAGCCACCAAGTAACCAAGGAGCCTTTTGAACTCGATTTAAAAAGTCGACTACATAACAACTATGTCAAAGTCACGGTCGCATTTGACCATCTCAAACAACTATGGATACGCCTATTCTATCCCTATAAGATATGGATAGAGCGGCTGAGCACCGTGGTGCAATTCAACTTCTATTTCGGGAAAGTTTATATTCAACCATTGCGTAATCTCCCGGGTTATCGCCGAAGTTGACCCTTCGCCTTCAATTATGGTTACGATCTCTGAGTCATCTTCAAGCAACTTCCCAATAGTATCCACAACTGTATCTTCAAGCGACTTAGAAACTGCAACCAATCCTTGGCGCGATAGGCCGATAAAATCACCAGCGTGGACTAACCCGGATTCGTCGGAATAATCCCGAACGGCTTGAGTGATCTCTGCAACAGTTACCCTCTTGGCACATTCACTCATGGACTCAAAGTTTTCGTCAATGGAAACCATCGGGTCGAACTCGACAAGTGCAGAGAGGCCTTCTACCACGCCTCTGGTAGGAATGACTCTGACACACTTCTTTGAGATTTCAGCGGCTATCTGGGCAACAGGAGTGACGTTGGTATTATTTGGCAATACAATGACATTGTCACCGGGAACTTCCTCTATAGCCAAGAGAATCTCCTCCGTTGACGGATTCATCGATTGGCCGCCTTGTACGATCCGATGAACCCCCATTGAGCGAAAGATGCGCCTTATACCGTCCCCATTGGCAATCACCACGACTGCTGTATTTGGTATGACGTCGGTCTCGGCGCTAAAAGGGTCTGGAGCTCCAGCTCCGTGGGCTTCAACAACCCAACGCTCTTCGGCGATCTCTTCAAAGAGGTCAGTGACTCGAATTCGCGATAGTAAGCCACCAGCAATGCCTGCCTCGATCGATCCACCAATGTCGTCAGTATGGATATGGCAGTTATAAGTTCCATCTTGGCCAACGACCACGATCGAATCTCCAAGTCCTGCCCAAACCTCACGAAAGTTCACCATGACGTTCTCATCGTGGGACTCAAGGATGAACATGACTTCGTACCGCGGACCCAGCTCATGGCTCTCGCTAGGGGCTACAAAGTCATCTTCTTTCGATCTAGTTGGACCTGGAACTCGACTCTCAAAGAGAAAAGGACGATCGGTGCCCCAATCAAAGTCGCCATTGGAGAGAATTCGACAAAGCCCAGCAACAAATAGAACAAATCCGGCGCCGCCTGAATCGACCACATTCGCACGAGCAAGAGGAGCCAAAAGAGAAGGAGTCCGCTCAAGGGATGCCTGTGCTTCGTCAAAGAGGCCCCGGACGAAGTCGCCCAGATCGAGGTTTTCGCCCAACGATTTAGCCCTTTTGGCAACGTCAGAGATAACCGTCAGAATAGTTCCCTCTACGGGGCGCAATACTGCGCCTCGAGAACGAGTGTTGGCCTCTTCCAACGCACTCTCAACGTCTTTGGCTGTGACCGGTTGATCCGAATGAGCCCCAAAGACACTACAAAAGGCGGCTACGACCTGGGACATGATGACCCCGGAGTTGCCTCGAGCTCCTAGGAGTGCTCCTTTTGAGATCTCTTTAAACCTTCCGGCGCTCCCGGCGCTCCCCGACTGACTTTGCTCGGAGGCGCTTTGCGCGTCGATCACATCCACAGCCGAGCGAATCGTGAAAAACATATTTGTTCCAGTATCCCCATCGGGAACTGGAAATACATTCAATCGGTCTATTCGATCCCGATATGCTTCAAGAATCCGTGCATAAGTGCTCAACAACTTCAAGAGCACGTGCCCTTTGTCTTCCATATTCAAACAACTCCCTGAGCCAATGCTATAAGAGAATAGGGAACTTAGGGGCTAATTCGCCCAGTTATCTACTATGCTGATACAGCTGTTTTGATTTAAAATAAAAAGCGCGAGGAGATAGTGCGTTGGCATCAGTTTGCGAATTATGTGGCAAGAGTCCTCACTTTGGAATGTCTCTAAGCCACTCCCATAGAAGAAATAAGAAGCGTTGGAATCCAAATATACAAAGAGTCCGCGCAGTCGTCAATGGAACCAACAAGCGAATCAATGTATGTACCTCTTGCATTCGTTCTGACAAAGTTACCAAAGCCGTCTAGCTATTATTGGTTAGGTGACTAACCAAGCGATCTTATTTTTATCCTTCGGCGGGCCCAATGGACCCGATGACGTACTTCCATTTATGGAGAACGTTACGAGAAATCGACCGATACCCCGCGAGCGCCTTGTAGAAGTCTCAAAGCACTATTACATGTTTGCGGGGAAAAGTCCTATTAATGAGATCAATCTCAACCTCATCGAGCGCCTCGAGGGATCGCTCGCGCTTAGGGGGATTGATCTGCCCGTCTACTTTGGCAATCGCAACTGGGAACCATACCTAGAACAAGCAATCCAACAGATGATAGACGATGGGATTAAAGAGGCACTCTACTTCGTCACGTCGGCCTATAGCTCTTTTTCTGGATGTCGACAATATAAAACGGAAGTAGCCGACGTCCTAGAGAAGCTAAATGCTCCAATCAAGTTGACCAAACTTCGTCAATTCTGGGATCACCCAACCTTTGTGAATCCCTTTATCAATGACACCATCCTAAAAATAGACAAGCTGTCCAAGATGCATCCCCTAGATGAGATCGCTCTCCTGTTTAGTGCCCATTCGATCCCACTGTCGATGGCATCAACCTCAGACTATGTCCAACAGCTTGACGTAGTCCAAAATCATATTCTCAGTCGTGTAAACCATCACTTTAACTTTAAATTTGAAGCAAGACGTGTCTATCAATCACGCTCAGGCCCACCCAGTCAGCCCTGGCTCGAGCCAGATATCTCTAACGAAATCGCCAACCTCTACCAGATAGATCAAAAGAGGGCTTTCGTGACAATTCCTATCGGTTTTATCTCCGACCACATGGAAGTCATCTACGATTTAGACACCTTGGCCAATAGCAGTGCCAAAGAACTCGGAGCATCTTTTGAGAGAGTAGTGACGCCCTCAGACGATCCTGCGTTCAGCGACTTAATCGTCGACCTAATCGAGGAGGTAACCTCCCAAAGACCAGCGCCCCATATCGAGGGCTTTGATCGCCCAGCCCTGCAATGTCGGACGAACTGCTGCCAAATACCCCCAACGTCGCCAAACGATTATGGTCAAAGACACAGCTAACACGACGACCTCACCAGACAAGACAAAAGTACCAGCCAAATATGACTTGGGACAGGGTCTTATTTGACTGACATTTGAATAATTGAGTGACTCCATAAAGGGCTCTTTGTGCCCTTTATTGGCCATTAATCTGACAATTGAGAGCCATATCTGTGGGTTCAGGAAGGCTTGTCACCTTCGATTTCTAATAAATAGTGACACCGTTTTTTCGTAGCTAACCTCTAGGGGTAAGGAATGAGTTGCATCCAAAAAAGCAAAAGGACCAGGGCAAGCTCCCCGCAACAAATCTTACAACTTACGCTTGAAGCTATTGCCATCGGAGCGACTTAGCCAGTCCATAGGATGCATATAAAATCTATTAGAAACTCATGAATTCAAACGAAAGAAGCCAACACTGAATCCCCCACTACGGCAACTTAGACAACTATTAAATTGCCAATCTTCAGTGCGCAGTGAGAATTTTTAGGACTAAATTATAAGATAAGTGGACTAAGACACAACTTAAGAAGGTAAAGATGCTTGTAACCACCATGAATGATCTGCCTGGATACGAGATCGATGAGGTACTGGGAGAGGTATTTGGTCTGACAGTCCGTTCGCGAAATATTGGTTCACAATTTGGAGCTGGTCTCAAATCAATCGTGGGTGGAGAATTGAAGGGACTCACCAAAAATCTTACCGAAAGCAGAAACGAAGCCATGTCGCGTATGATTGAGGAAGCCGAGGCCAAAGGCGGCAACGCAGTAATTGCATTCCGCTTTGACACCTGTGAAATGGCAAACATGGGAACTGAAATCTGTGCATATGGAACGTCGGTACGAGTTCGCGCCATTTGAAACTTTTAATTTAGAAATAGTCTTTTGCGGAGAGATGGCAAACGGAGCCACCTAGCTCGGCATAAAGCAATTATCAATAAAAATAAGCACTAAAGTCAAGCCATTGCCCAATGGCACACCACGAGGCACGATATTTACGAGCATTGCTACCCAATCGACAATTGGCGATCATTGGAGTGCGCAAAAAGCTTCACTTTTCGGCACACTCCAATGATCTTGGACCACGGGCGCTTTCAAGCAACTGGTACTAATTGACAAAACAGCCCTTTGGATTTTGCTTAGAATTGTTGATATAAAAGCAACCCGATCCAAAAATCACATTAATTTTGGACCAGTCAATCGAGACCCACGACAGTAGGCTTAAGACCGCTTCATCAACCGCTACGCCTATGGCAAAGCCAATAGTTGGTCTATAACACCATCAAGCGTTGAAGTCTCAACATGAGGCTGAGTAAAGGCCCTGGGCCACGGTCTTTCTGTTCTATTCACCCAACCGGTAACAAGACCAGCCCGCGAAGCGC
The DNA here is from genome assembly GCF_904848545.2 of Acidithrix sp. C25. NCBI lineage: Bacteria > Bacillati > Actinomycetota > Acidimicrobiia > Acidimicrobiales > Acidimicrobiaceae > Acidithrix > Acidithrix sp. C25. The sequence continues at coordinate 516,180 of NZ_CAJHCI020000006.1, read as the reverse complement.
CATTGAGATCCCAAGGATGTGCCGCAACCATGGCGAGTCGCCCCGCTTCAACTCCTACCTCCCTGCTAGCAAAGTGGTATGCCTCTGGCCGTGGCTTCCAGTAACCTACCGAGTCGACCGAGAGCACGTGGGTGACGAGATGGGAGAGGCTCGCCCGCTCGATCAGGCCAGCCGTAACCGAAGCGCTTCCGTTCGTAAGAGCAACTACGGGGATATTGGCTTGGACCAATCGTCTAAAGGCTGGCCCTACGTCAGCGTGAGCCGGTAACTCCCTAAAGGCGTCGAGCAGGCCGGCAGCCACATCCGTGGGAGGATTGCGACCAAGTGAGGCGAAGACCTCATCTAAGGCAATCTCAACCAGAGATACGAAGGCTGACGCGTCCCCAGCAGCAGCGAGTGCGAAACCATCACGCAACACGACCGCGAACCACCAATCAAGAGCATAAGAAGGTAGACCCATCGCCTCAAAATTAGGACGGAGCGCGGACAGGTCGAACAGGGTTTCGTTGACATCGAAGACTACGACCGATGGTCGTTGTGCAGGCGCGCTCACGATATACCGAATCGACTGAGGAGAGTCCTATTCATAGCCTCAGCTTCCCGCAGTGTCGCGACGATGTCCTTGGTGCCAATCCTCTTGGGCGCCAACCACTCCCTCTTCGATCCCGAATGCGCGTAGCTGTGGCGTCTCGCGCAGTGACCGCTTCAGCTCTGCAAAACCACCAAAACGTGCAAGTGCAACAACGTGGTCCCATAGCTCCGCGGCTTCATTAGGGTTCATAAGTCGGCTAATAACCGGGCCAAAAAATGCAGGACCCTCAGGAGGCTCAAAATGCAGAATCGGAGTGCCTACATCCCGACCGGTCAAGGCTAGCGCTCGATCGGTCTCTTCTTGGATCTCAGGGTCAAAGGTGGTGTCAAACACCGCACTCGCCAGCCCAACGCGAAGTCCGAGTCCTTCGAGGATCGGCGCCGCAAAACCCTCCGGGTCTCGATGCAGGTCAGCCTGACGACCGGGGGGCGAATCGAAGATCTCCGCCCCATAGGCCGCGTACAGTGATCCAATCGCTTCACTCCCATATTCCTTGCGAACTGCTGCGGCGACTCGTAACAACTCTAGACCAGCTGCGTGGCCTCGCTCATAGCCAGCTGGAAAATGGCTCGCGTAGTCGATCTTGGCATTCACGAGACGCAACGAGATGAACTTCCACTCAACGCTATAATCGCGTTGCCCCGAAACCTCGCGAACCCATTTGCTCGTCATCCACGCGAATGGACAAACAGGGTCAAAATAAAAGTCAAGTTCTGCCATTATGCTTCTCCTCTAAGTAAGTGGCCCTCTTCAACTAAGAACTGGGCGGCCCCGACCAAATCTTCAACATAAGGTCGGAAATAGAACATTGAATTGATCAAAGACAAATGGATGATATCATCCCCTCGAATCAAGAACACGCCGGCCTAGCCGACGAGTTCTTGATTCGAGATCCTTATTGCTGGGCTCATAGTGCTTTCAGAGCAGCGATAACTTCATCGGGCTCGGCGCGCTTGGTATAGTCAGCGTCCGCGTAGCGCCATGCAATGGTCCCGTCAGTACGGAGAACATAGGTTGCCGGCAGAGGCAGCTGGAAAGTATCGTCACCGTTGGCTTTAGGAAGATCAAGGCCGAAACCGGCATAGACCTCTCGCAAATCCTCGGAGAGTGTGAAGACAAGCCCGTAGGAATCGGCGACACGGTTGCCCTCATCGGAGAGGACCGGAAAAGCGAGCTCAAGTTTTTCCGCCGTCGACAACGAATTGTCCGGGGTCTGAGGCGATATCGCCACTAAAGTACCGTTTGCTGCAGTAATCTCAGGTAGCTTGGCCTGCAACGCTCTCAACTCAGTTGAGCAATATGGACACCAACCACCCCGATAGAAGGCAAGCACCACCGGACCCTTCGCAAGAAGGGAAGATAGCTCTACTTTAGATCCATTAGCATCCGCCAGGCTAAAGTCAGGAGCTATAGCACCCACCCCAAGGCTTGATCCCACGATTCCCGAGGCGGCCACATCTGCCGTTGCCCGGTCCATCACTGCTAGTTTCTCGGTGGGAATCCTTGCCCTGCCTGCTTGGTTCTGCGCCTTAAGCTGCTCCGCAAGACTTATAGTCATATTGTCTCCCCTGTTGTTGATCTGTGTTCACACACGTCGATCCATCGTACAGACGAAAAAACAGACCGATCTGTCTATTTATTTCCTCAAGATAAGATTAAAAAGATGGTTGTAAAAATATTAAGCGCTCACGATCGGCTTCTCGATGTTGCTAGCCGCCTTTTCTACGCCGAAGGCATTCATGCAATCGGAGTCGACCGGGTCATCGCCGAAGCCGGCGTCGCCAAAGCCACCCTGTACGCCCACTTCGCAAGCAAGGACGAACTCGTCGCTGCCTACCTCGCCCGCCGAAGCCTCGCTTGGACCACTGCAGTGAGCGAGCGAGTAGATCGATTCCGAATGAAGCCATCTTCCTCCTCCACCCCGATGGTGATCGCGGCCTTCGATCTCCTCGCCGATCGAGCCGCAAGCCCTGGTTACCGCGGATGCCCATTCATCAACGCAGCTGCAGAGTTCCCTCATCAAGGTCCAGTCGCCGAGCAGGTCGCTGCCCATCGTCAACGTGTCAGAGAGACCTTCTCCGAACTCATTGGTGAAACCAACCGGGACCCCGGTCTCCTTGCCATGATCGTTTCCTTATACGACGGCGCTATGGCTGCCGCATACCTTGACCACGACGCCACCGTCGTGGGTCATGCCCGCCGGGGTGCCCTCGAACTCCTACATCGCCATGGTGGCTCCCAACCTTAATCGACCACCGCAACTCTAGGCTGAGACCCAATTGTAGACATGCGAATAAAGACATGCAAAGCTTCAAGCTACTAGAAAACCGCCAGCCAAAGACATTGGCGATCTATCCTTCATGGCCTAAATGTAATGATGAGATTCATCATCCCTGGACTACGAACGCTATTAGATTTTCACTGTCCGGTGTTACAATTTCCCATAGGGCCGAGAAGGCTGAGGCGGCTTGCCCTCCCCTAGCGGAAAGAGACTGCGATCGCGTTGGTTGCATTCTCCACGTAAGAGCATTGTTTAATTTATACGGTAATTTTTATCGTTGGAGGTGGGTCACTTTAGTTCCATTGTTTACGATTCTCAATTTCCAGCAGCCCGACACAGCAAATCTCACGCAGAAATCCTGCGCCTTCACAGAGCTCTCGCACTGTACCGTCCAATAGCGGGCCTTAGAGGTTACGCCAAACGCGTTTCGTTTCTGGCCCACGGTTAACCGCCATGGACCAAACCAGCCCACTTGGAGAGGAAGTGCGAGAAGGTGACTACCTCCCGAGAGGCAAAGTTAACCCAGACGCTAGTAGAACTAGCAGATACACTAATGGTAGGATTCGACTTCGTCGAGCTGTTGACTGTCTTGGCACATCGTTGTGTCGATGTTATCGAAGTCGCAGCTGCTGGGCTAATGCAAATGGTCCCGACCGTACCCTAAGGATGATGGCGTCCTAATCGGAATCCATTCACTGTTGGAGCTGCAGTCAGAGGAAGGTACCCGCCTAGACTGCCTTTGAACTGCTTTACCGGTCGTAAACCAGGACTGGCACTCACCGGCAAGCGGTGGCCCCAATTCTCGAACCAAGCTCTTAATGCCGGTTGCCTCCGTGCACGCGTTGCCAATGCGACTCAGAGGCACCGTCATCGGCGTTCTGACCCTTTTAAATGCGGAACCTGCGAGTTTAAGGAGAGCCAAGGTTTGTATCCGCAGCACATGACCTGGCAGGCGTTGGAAGGCAAGTACTACTCACTAACAGCACTCTTTAGAGAATCATTGCCAATCTCCCACTTTCTATGCTAAAATAAATATGGAAGGTGGCCCAGACCCTGCTTCCTTCGACCCAGCCAACGGCTAGGCACGTCGAAGTGGAGGCAAAATGGATTCAGCATCAAAGTCTTTCCCAAGAGCGTAAGTGAGGGTGCCAATGCGACCCCTCCCAAAAGGCTAACTTTTCCAAGCAATGGTCTCAGATCTTGTGCGGCCAGTATCATCCTTCACCGCCGACCTACCTGACCCACAATAGATCGACACGCTCGGTCTCAAAACTCAACGTCAATCCCTCAAACCCATATCTAAGGAGCACGCTTTGAGCACCAAAAACAAAATCAAAAACAAGGTTCAGCAGTTGATCGGCAAAGTAAAGGCAAAGATCGGTAAAATCACCGGTAACAGAAGCCTACAGGCGCATGGAAAGTCCCAACAGGCGCGAGCCAACCTCAAACGAATAGCCGAAAAGGCAAAAGATGTCTTCAAGACCTGACCAAGTTGATGATTGCACCCTAAGGTCAAATCCTTTCATTCAAAGAAGAAAGGAGGACGAGTCGTGATCCGCAGACTAATTGGCATTGCAATTTTAATTATCCTGATCTTATTCATCGTTTCGTTAGTTCATTAACGTTTTGAATGACCTTTCCCCAGCCACGACAAAAGACCACACATCCCATTTGGCGTAATCTACCCCTCTTTAAATGCCACAATTGCCAATCCAGCCGTCATAACAAATTATCCCTGTCAAATTTCTCAAGCAGGAGCCATTTGAACTCTGATTCTCGAAGTCGAAGTAACGGATGCAAAAAAGCAAAGACACATCTATTGAGAAGTAGCTGGCCAATGAATTTTTAGAGTGCATTCGGTTAAATCGGTATAGAAATTCTGCCAAGCATGAGTTGGGTACGCTCCTCTGTGTCCGTGATAGATCACTTTGATAGATTTCTAGCAATTTCACATTGAGGATCTTGATCCATTTAAATGTTGTATTTTACGTATCGTCCTTTGATAGGGTAATCGAATCCTCTAATCCAAGTTCTTTGGGCACATGCTCCATAACCTGGATTACCGTCTCTCGTAAGCTTCGCATCAGGATATAAGCACTCAACAAAACAATTTGAGTGATTGGGCAAGTTCTCTTTGACTACGGTGAGGATCAGGATGGTTGAGGAAATTGCGCAACTCCGAACGATTCCGAACATTTTTATGGCAGACCTTTTAAGCTGATTCAATCGCCGATGTATCTGGGTTACCAAAAACTTGTGGTTCTCGTGGACAATTAGCTAGAGACGATTGGCTAGAACGGGATCATTGAATTGCCTCTAAACGCTTCGCGTTCATAAGCAATTCAATGATCTTCAACCACAATCGCTACAGGTGCACTAGAGCCCTTGTATTAGAACCCTTGCGCCAGAGGCTCCCTACTATAAACCCTTATTCATAGCGTCTTCATAATTAGGCCCAGCGAGCTCGACACAGTGCTAGCTCGACACAGTGCTAGCTCGACACAGTGCTAGCTCGACACAGTGCTAGCTCGACACAGTGCTAGCTCGACACAGTGCTACTCCACCTAATACTGCTCCACACAGCACTATGGGCAACTTTGATGGCAAACTATGGCCTCTATTTAGCCCCTAGTTACCGTTGGATCCCATCAGCGCATTTAGTTGATCGATAAGTTGAGCAGGCAACTTATCGCCAAAGGTTGCAAAGTGTGCCGAAATCGCCTCTATTTCACTAGCCAACTCTGTCGAATCAACCTGGTTCAAGAGCTCTAGGCGGGCTTTATCTATAGATAAGCCATCAAAGTTTGGGTCGTCGCTAACTGGAACGTATCCAAATGGAGTTTCACTCGCTTGAGCTCGTCCCTCAAGGCGGTCGACAATCCACGCTAGCACTCTTGAGTTCTCACCGTAACCCGGCCAAAGGAACTTATTGTCAGCGTCCTTTCGGAACCAATTGACAAGGTATATCTTAGGAAGTTTTAGCTCTTTGTTATCCCCAAAACTTAACCAATGTGCAAAGTAGTCACCCATGTGATATCCGCAGAATGGCAACATGGCAAAAGGATCACGACGCAAGTTTCCAACGGCACCAACCGCAGCAGCAGTCGTCTCTGACGCCATAGTGGAACCTAGAAAGACGCCGTGCTCCCAAGACTTCGACTCTGAAACCAGCGGAACTAATGATCGTCGCCTACCGCCAAATAAGATCGCTGAAATCGGAACACCTCTAGGGTCGTTCCACTCTGGCGCAATGTGCGGAGACTGTGCTGCGCCTACGGTAAAACGAGCATTGGGATGAGAGGCCGGCTTAGAGCTAGCAGGATCGTAGCGGTTCCCTTGCCAATCGGTCAGGCTCGAAGGCATCTCACCGTCGATGCCCTCCCACCAGACATCACCATCGGCGGTGAGAGCAGTATTGGTAAAGATCGTATCGCGAACCATAGTGTCCATGGCGTTAGGATTAGTTGCATAGCTTGTTCCAGGAGCGACACCAAAAAACCCAGCTTCAGGATTAAGTCCCCAAAGCCGACCATCTTCTCCGACTCGAATCCAACAAATATCGTCGCCCAATGTCTCAACCGACCAACCCGCAAGTGTTGGCACTAACATCGCTAGATTAGTTTTGCCGCAAGCCGATGGAAAGGCCCCAGTCATGTAATGAACCTCTCCGGCAGGCGAAGTTAACTTCAACAATAACATGTGCTCCGCGAGCCACCCCTCGTCCCGAGCCGCAACTGAGGCGATCCGAAGAGCGAGACATTTCTTGCCCAAAAGAGCGTTTCCGCCATAGCCTGATCCAAATGACCAGATCTCTCTCGTCTCTGGAAAGTGTGAGATATAGATATTTTGCGGATTACATGGCCATGCAACATCCTGCTCGCCTGAAGCTAGAGGTTTTCCAACTGAGTGTAAGCAGTGAATAAAATCACCATCTGCGCCTAGCTCCTCCAAGACCGCGGTGCCCATGGTGGCCATGATCCTCATGTTGGTCACGACATAGGGTGAATCCGTTATCTCTATACCGATCTTTGAAAAAGGCGATCCTAATGGCCCCATAGAGAATGGGATCACATATAGAGTCCGACCCACCATCGAACCGCGATAGAGCTCTGTCATCGTCGATTTCATCGAAAATGGATCCATCCAATTATTGGTAGGACCCGCGTCATCTGCAACGTTAGAGCAGATAAAGGTACGGTTCTCCACCCTAGCCACGTCACTTGCGTCCGAGTGGGCCCAATAGCTATTAGGCCGACGCACATCCGAGAGCTTCTTGAAGGTACCTTTGTTGACTAGTTCGCCTGCAAGGCTATCAAACTCCTCCTTTGAGCCGTCACAAAAATGAATTGCGTCAGGCTCGCATAAATCCGCTATCTCATTCACCCAATCGATAAGCTTCTTGTTCGAAGTAGGATAGTTCACCGGGTATTCCTCTCTCTCGAATCGATTTAGACGATTCGTAATGGTCGAAAACTGATATCTGTTTACCACAATGTTATGAATAATTATTATTACAGAAAATAGGGCACTAGGTGAAATCTGAGGGGATAAGAAAAAATAATAGTTCAAAAGTCAAACTCAGTGAATTCGAGATTCTAAATTCCTTCAACAGGGCACGCCAAGAGACAAATGATGAAATTATCGTTCCGGGCGGCGATGATGCAGCTGTTATCTCATTACCCAATCGGCTTGTAGTATGCGCGGACATAGTAGTCGAGGGGGTGCACTTTAGCCGTGAATATTTCAGCCTTAGTCAGATCGCCAATAAGGCGGTTGTGGTCAACATCTCGGATTTAGCCGCAATGGGTTCAACTCCTAAGTATCTACTCGCCGTAATAACCTCTCCAGGCGACGTAGATCTAAATCAACTCCTTACGGAGCTCGACCTAGCTGCAAAGGGATTCGGTGCTCGGCTAATTGGCGGAGATATCTCCTCTGGTAAAGATTTTTCAATTTCCATCACCGCAATTGGAGAGATCGACTCCAAGCGTCGCGTCATGGTTCGTTCTGGAGCCATAGCTGGAGAGTCAATATTTGTCACAGGACCACTCGGGGGTGCGTCCATGGGCCTTAAACTTCTTCAAAACCAAGCGCTTCCTCAAAGTTCAGATGAAAAAGATGCCATAAGAGCCCATCTTGAGCCAAACACCGCTCTGAAAGCGGGACTTTTGATCTCCGCCTTAGGTATTGGGTGCGCCATTGATATTTCGGATGGCCTCCTAGGCGATCTTGAGCATATAGCAGAGGGATCAAAAGTTGGCATCAACCTCACAGACGTACCGATTGCCAGGGGAGCAAGTTTATCTGACGCCCTCAATGGTGGCGAGGACTACGAGTTGATATTTACAGCCTCAATGCCAGAACAAATCTTAGAGGCCTTTAAAAAAGCGGGTCTTACGGCACCATATCTAATTGGAGAGTGCACGGCCATGCCAGACCAGCGTCACCTCTTTGGAAAAACCTACCAGCCAAAAGGATGGCAGCACTTCAACTAATCCTGCGACCACGGCAAAAGGTAAATTTCGCCCTGTAGCTGGCCAAACTTACCTGACTACCAAAGGATGTCCAAAAACAGCTCCAGAGAGTAAGTTCAAAAGCTTCGACAAAGGTTGTCTATAGCTTGCCGCCTAACTCTGTGTCGTCTGCTCTATGTCATGTGCCCCCTCAAAAGGAAAAACGATCCCTTGCCTCCGAGACCCTCTGTGAGACTTTGAGTATGAAAACCAGCGAATTGACTCGATCTCTTTTATCAAGCAACAAGGATGCTGGATTAAGAGATAAAACTTTTATCGCAAATGCTTTGTCGCAAACGCTAGGCCAACAACCCAAAAAGTCACTTCAAGAGCCCCTCGAATAACCTGCTGGCAAAGTTAAACCATCAGATATCAGGTTCGAGACTCCTTGTGAATCATGGATAAGGAGTCGAAATTCACCTGATCACCAATTTCCTAAAGGAGAATATAGGAAGAGTTCGATGCTGAAACAACTAGAAGTCAATCAGAACTATCCACCACGCTCTGCGTGCCCCATCAACAACTCGAAAATCCACTTAGTATAGAATCTACTTACAGAATCTAAGCACTTGTACGCGGAAATCTTTGCATCCTAGGACTTCATGGCTGCAGTCTTTGTCGAAGTCTTTACTCGGCTTTTTACTGGGGTCTTTGAGGCCAACACCACGCCCTGAAGTGCACATTCAATCAATCCCACTGTCTTGTCGTCATAGACGACCCGCGTCAAAAACGGACAATGCCGACAGACACTCTTACAGCAAAAGCCGCGATTCATATGAAACAATGGCGTCATCGTATGGTACTTAGAAAAAGGATCTCTATAGAGGCCAGATCCATTAGAGACCGCCTCGATAAATGCCCTTAGGACCACATATGCATCCTTGCGGCGATAGTTGAATCGCGACGGGTCGGGCAATATCCACCCATCCTTACCGTTCAAGAAGCTCTTTAGATCACTATTTTGAGCTATCTCAACACAGTCATCGGCCAGATGAGAGTCACCTGGAACGCTATAACCCATGCCTACCATTATCGACATCAGCGAAGTGACTGCATCTGGGATATTCTCATTAGAAGTATTGCCCATTAACCACCATCACCCCTAAATCACCTTTGAAAAGATGAACCTCAACATTGTCATCATTAACATTCTTTGCACAAAGCTCCACCGACTCGCCCTCAAAGACCGGAGCATGAGCTCGAAAGTCAAAGCTACGCAACTGCCGACTTGGATCCATCCGTGAAATTACCTCCAAAGCCGCCATCGCTAAGAGCGGACCGTGGACAACTAACCCCGGATAATGGTCAACCTCTTGACAATATTGACGATCTAAGTGTATTCTGTGCGAGTTGTAAGTAAGCGCCGAAAAGCGAAATAGAGCTGAAGCTGACGCTATCATATGTGCACGCAGATCTCCTTGTTCAGAGACCTCCCCATAGTCAATTAGAGCCCTAGGTAAATAGTGCGCACCGATATTTACAATTTCGGGATAAGTAGCATTGCTCGGACCTTCCAAGTAGACAAGACGTTGAGATTCCGTTCGACATAGCCTCTCAGATTGAAAGATCTCGTGTCTAATAGTCACAAAGACCATGGCCCCGGAACGTCCATTCTTATTGACGACTTCCTCAATCTTCGATACCATCCTGGTCTGGGTATTGAACTCTAGCTTTTCGAGCGATCTGATCTCACCACCGGCATACATACGACGAGGGTTAGCGAAGTTATATTCCCGAAGAAAATCGCCCACCACTTCATGTCCGTCATCACCAATTAGAGAGGTGGGAAAATCGTTCCAGAAATAGACCCAATGATCGAGAATGCAAAGGCCACCGTCGAGGTCGAAGTCATCGTCGCTTCGGTCAAAGAGACGATGGAGAGCGCGAACCCGACTCGGATCTAAGATCTCCAAATCACTTTGGTCTCGGGTCGGATATGATTGGCTAATTTCAAACGATATCGTCATCAACTGCTCCATCTTTGCGAATCTTGGGCCAAAGTGACCAACAGCCTTTGGTTAACCCAAATGATAACTGCTCTCCTCTTCAACTCAAGGACGCTAGTTCGTAGCTATTCGCTCAGATCTTGATTCGTTGAGTTCAAACCACAGAGCGGCTTCAAAACTAAGATATCAAATACCTTTGAATAATTGAGACTATTTTAGCCTTTAGAAATTACCACATCAAGAATATTTCAAAAATATCAAAGGTTATCCACCAACAAGTACTGATTCAAAGAAGCAAGATCCACGAAAGAAATTTAGCTAAGTTTTACCTTTCGACACCTAGGGTTATCAACTTTTGCAAAAAACGCAAAATCAACCAAAACAGGAAAATAATATCCTATTACTTCCAAAGTCGAATCCAATACGCTAATGGGAGGCCCAAGATAACGCTCTAAATATTACGCCATGAACTCACCCTCTAACGTCTTGGAGACAAAAGGCCAATTTGGAGTACCGATATCTCTGATACGATACCGAGCACAAATCAACCTTAACGGAGCAAAATTTCTAGTCCGCCGCCGACAATCGCTCTCCGAACAGCGATAACCCGAGAAATAATTCGCACAAACTAATCTGCCTCTGAGCTAGGCTCAAATTCGAACCCGCTTACTATGGGGTGTTGGCCTTACCTTTCACCAGGTTGTTAGGAATCTCTGAGAGTTAACTAAAGGCAGGCAGATGAGATCCATGCCTTAGATTACAATCTGGCCATTACATTAATGGATCAGCAAAAACTAGGAAGAAGCAACCTTGATAGCAGCATTTGTGTTGATACAGACAGAAATCGGACGGGTAGCCGAAGTAGGAAAAGCCCTTAGGGACGCACCTGGAGTAGAGTCAGCAGATGAAGTTACGGGACCCTATGACATCATTGCTAAAGTGCACGCTAGCGACCTGCTGACCTTAGGACGTTCAGTAACAGGAGCAATCCAAAAGATCCCAGGTGTGACGCGAACCCTCACGTGTCCGACTACACGTCATCTAAATCTTCCTGAAGACCCTTCACCCCACCGAGAAAATGATCTTTAGAACCCTGCAACCCTCGAAGAGACACTAGGGTTGTACGCCTAAAGCATTGTCATGCTGGGACCTTTATAAGACTCCATAAACCTTGAACGTCTCCTAGATCTAGGTTTTTATCAGACCTTGGTGACCTCAGACAGGTTCGATTCGAATTTCCACCAAATGACTTCGACCACTATAAAAAATAAAACCTAAAGAGCCAAGCCTTCGCCATTTAGATGGACAATGTTGCCTAGCGAGCCCCAAGACCCAACTCCCCTAGCCTTCATGGGAAACTTTCTGAACCTCGCGTCAACTAAGCCCATGGGTAACCAAACGGAACGAACCCCCTTGCAGCCAAGATTTCCCGCAAATACCAAAGTTAAAGGTAGAAACATCACAAACAACTCTAAAGCAAACCGTTGGTCTGCAAGTTCCCCAGGGCGAAGAAACCCTATCGCCATCGAGGAGGCGTTGATTAAACAAATTGCGGCACCAACTATATTAAACGAAATCACAATTGATCCTTCGGTCAAGAAACGGTCTAGGGTTCTATGGAAACCTAGGTAAGCCTTTAATCGAGGTCTAACCTACAAATTTATCCAGTACAGGAGCTAAACGATGGCCCTATCTTCACCATTTCTAGTGATGGCAAAGCCTGTTGGTCCGGTCTGTAACCTTTCGTGCGACTATTGCTACTATCTTGACAAACGCTCACTCTTTCCAAAACGAGAACCTTTTAGAATGTCCGACGAGGTTCTTTCGCATTACATAGAGTCAACTATCGCAGCAAGTAGCGGCCCCGTGGTACCCTTTGCCTTCCATGGAGGAGAACCTACCCTTGCCGGTAAAGGGTTCTTTGAGCGTGTCATCGAACTTCAAAAGCGCCATCTTCCGAAGGGGTGGTCAGCTTGGAACAATCTTCAAACGAACGGCACCCGCCTCGACGATGCTCTCTGTAAACTTCTAAAGAAGAATAAATTCAGTGTCGGCATTAGCATCGATGGACCCGAACATCTCCACGATATAAATCGGAAAGACCGCCTTGATAGACCAACCCACAAAAAGGTGCTCCAAGGGTTAAACCAGCTTCGCACCAATGGAATTGAACCTGACGTCCTATGCACCCTTAATTCCACTAATGTAAATCACCCTCAAGAGGTATATCACTTCTTCCTAGATCTGAAAGTGAGCTGGCTACAGTTCCTACCGGTAGTCGCTAGGGACGAAACCGGAACGCTCCTACCGTTATCAGTCGAACCAAGAAAGATGGGCGACTTTCTAAATGAGGTCTTTGATGAATGGGTTCGATACGACCTAAAACGAATCGGAATCCAAAACTTTCTCGAATGTCTCCTTGTCGTTGACGATAAGCCCGCAAATCTTTGCGTTATGGCCCCAAAGTGCGGAAATGTCTTAGCCATGGAACACGACGGCAGCATCTACAGTTGCGACCACTTCGTAAATAACGACAATTACTTAGGAAATATCCAAAGAGATAGTCTTGAACTACTCCTGACCTCGGACCGACAAGTCGAATTTGGAGCCACTAAATCAACGGGACTACCAGACCAATGTAAGAGTTGCCCAGTGCGAAAACTTTGCAACGGCGGATGCCCAAAGGATCGATTCGCAACCAGTAAAGATGGCCAAAGCGGCCTCAACTACCTCTGCGAAGGATATCTCTCCTCCTATAGCCATATCCTGCCTTACATTAGCGAAATGGTAGTACTAAAGAGAAGGTCGCAACCGATTCACCAAATAATGGATCAAATCGCACAGCGAGAAAAGGAGTTTCGCACAGCGATCAAACATGCTCAAAGAAACGACCAATGTCCATGCGGAAGTCGCAAGAAGCTCAAAAGTTGCTGCATCAATAAAAGAATAAATTGACAGATTACCTAAGGCATTAATGAAACAAAATACCCCACTTAAAGATCTAGCCTAGACGAAGATCTGACCAAGATACCAATCAGACGCAATCGTGATAGCCAAGAAGAAGGCTACTAAATTATTTTGCCAACCTTGCTTTATGTTGAATCACAACTGACTGAATCACAAAAAAGTCACATGTTAAATATGTGCACTTTAACAATTCACACCGAGTAATTGCGCTTATACCCTAGCCAAAGCGACCGCGATAAAAATACGCCAGAAACTCCGACTCACTGGTAACTATAGCGGCTATTCATCGCAATATCTCGTATTATTATGCAATCCCCAGAATGCGACTTGATATAGAGGTGGTGTCCAATTGCTTTAACCTGCTTACTTTGGAGTCGCCTAAATCCCAAAGATTCGCATTTGAAGAGCGAGAGTCGAGTAGTAACCAATCAAGGTTGTGAGTTCGAAGATCCCTTTCTCACCAAGATCTCTAACGCAGCGTTCAAAATCCAAATCGTCCAAATCTGCAGCTCCCAAAAGCAAACTTGCTGCCCAAAATGCTGTTGCCTCTGAAGGAGTCTTCGCCGATGGCAAGCCACCTTGAGAGATCGCCGAGAGGTCTTCGTCGGTGAGACCGACCTCTAGCGCCAAAGGTTCATGGGAGCTCCGTTCGAAGTCGCACTCCCACTTTTTGGCAACCATTAATATTACGGCCTCTCGAATTCGACCAGAGAGTTCACCAAAATAGCGAATTGTCGTGCCCAACTGAGAAAGAGCATGACCTAGCTTAGGCGCCAGTAACATTGCATTAAACGGTCCCCTTAGAGCTCCGTCGCTATCGACAAGGGACGATTGCTGGGATCCTTTTGACCTTGGGCCAAATACAATCTCATCGTAGAGCACCGCCTGATCTTGAGATAAATCGTCGGGTTTTAATTTTACGAGGCGACTGGCTCGCTCTTTCACCATATTATTTACTCTTTCTCGGAGGCTAGCTGCTATAAACTTAAAGATCCCTTAGTCCGGTCCCCTATCGTATCGCAAAACCACTCTGGGCCTGTGATCTGGGCCTGTGATCTGGGCCTGTGATCTTGTTATATCAATTTATCGAGTTACGAGCCCCTAAGCGCAAGGCACATTGCCTCCAGTAGCCCTAATGGAAGTCAAACTTGAGAGATATTCCCAAACTAGCTATTCCTAAATTTTGGGCTCGCCAGACATTAGGAGTCGTCAAAGTTCAACGTTGCCGTAGACAAGGCCCTTAATTCTTCTTTTTCTAACAATATGAGGCATTCTCTATCGGTCATTGCGCATGTATTTTACGTGGCACTATTCATGCTAAATGGCGATATTCATGCATTTTCTAATTGCCGTTGATACCTAGCGGTGCCAGCCTCTAATATCTAGATCAGATCCTTTGTTCTAGATGCGAATTTGCGGCACCTATCCACGCTAAAAGAGCTATTGGTATGTGCATAAACAAAAGCTCCGTCGCCACACATTATTGTATCTTGTCTCTAAAAGGCGGCTTGGGCGCATTCAAATTGAAATACATTCCAAGAATACGAATTATAAAACAACTCAAAGCAGCGATGACAATTGCCGAGGTTCCATAAATGCCAAGGCGAATCGAGGCGACAGTCAAGATCGAACCAACTATTGCGGGCACCGCATATAGACCTTTGGTGAGTACGGTAGGAACCTGACGGATGATCACATCTCTAATCATCCCCCCTCCAACCGCAGTGATCGCACCAAGAATAACCGACTGAGAGAGTCCAAGGCCAAAGGCCATAGCCTTGTCCGCACCGGCCACACAAAAGAGGCTCAATCCAATAGCATCAGCTACGTCAATGACGGAGATAAAGCGCTCCAAATGATGGCCCACGAGGAAGGCAATAAGGGCTCCCGCTGCAGCGACAGCCAAATATCTCCAGTCGGCGAAGGTCGCCGGTGGAAGTGAATTGATCAAGACGTCCCTAATGGTACCCCCGCCGAGGGCAGTCACCATTCCAACAACCACGACACCAATAAGGTCAAGGCTGGTCTGGCGCAACGCAATCAGTGAACCGTTGAGACCAAAGAAAAAAACTCCTGCTAGATTCAGAACAAGAAGCAACATTGATTCAGTCATAAATATCCATAGTCTCCGTCAAATCTTCTACTGTACCATGAGCAAACAAACTTCTGAATCAGCTCTAGCTGGCCAAAGAACCGCCTATCAGACCCCTTCAATGTAGTCTCCTCAAAAAGATGAAATTCATAGCTCCAAGAGACGCTATGACCAACCCACGCTATAGAGACATTGTCCTAGACACCTATCGAAAATAAATGAAAGGTTGAAGTTTTCGCCAGATCAATATTGCCATCCACATTTGCGATTAGAGTTTCGCCGAAACACTCCGCCAAGACTTTAACTAACTCTGCAGTCACAAATAGTTACGGCTTGACGTTAATCAAAATGAAATAGGATTGCTCTCCGCCATCATCTGATACTGGAGAGATCTCTTTGACCTCACCAGCCTAACATAGTAGTCATTCGACACGAGCGAAAGGAAAGTTGGATATGTAGAACCAAAAATAGTCAGCGCACAAAAGTTAGTTGATCGAGAACATTACGACCATAAAGTGCCAGTTGGAAAAACGTTCCTGTAATGCCACCTCAGAAAGAGAAAATCCATCAACGACAATTCAGGAAAAGATAATTCCTAGACGAAAAGAAATAAATGGGGCTCTTATTTGGTAAGTGTCAGCGATAAGCAGTTCAAAAACCCTGGCAATCGTTCGAACCAAGCGCAACGTCAAAGTCACCCGACCACTCAATAAAGCGGAAAATGAACTAGGCACCAAGCTAATGGAAACTTTGGGCAACGAGATATGCGCGTATCCCAAGACCTGAGACAAAGAGGCCGCCGATGCCATATAGCCAGTAGAGTCGATGGCGCATTGAATCGCGATATGCAAATAAAAAACCCGATGCAATTATCGCCACGAATCCATAAAAAGGATGAAAAGCAATCATCTTCTTGTGCTCCGAAGCCACCAAGTAGATCCCTGTAAGGACTTGAACATATATCGCGCCTTGGACAAAGATAGTAAACCACCACAACGCACGCGTTCGTAGCGCTGGGTAACGAATCGCCAAAAGCGTCCAAATCCCCGCCAATGCGTTTCCTATAATGACTATCCAAGCCCATGCCGCGTGAAAGCTAGTTACTGATCCAACTATCATGATTTACTCTTGCTACCTCCTAGCATCCACGCTAGCGATATTCATCGACGTAAGGGTCGTAAGAGCAAACCACCATATTGTCGACAGACCAAAGAGACCTCAAAGAATATAAGGAAAAATGAACTACCAAAAGGTTCGTCGATCTCTTAAAGCCACCAAAAACTCTGTTTTCTCATAGAGGCTACCACACCCCCGGAATGCAAGAAAATAGGCCTGGCCGCCAAAGGGCAATCGTCTCAGCAACACAAGCTAACACCGATCCTCACTAAGCCGACTCCAGAAATCTAAATAAGTTCCACAAAATCACTTCCAGTCGCGTCGATCCATGCTCAAAAGGCGACTTCGGCCAAGGTCGAGTGCCCCCATAAATTCGAGTGTTCTCCTAACTCCAAAATACCTCTCTAGCTTGCCTAACCAACCAAGCATCCACCACAGCGCTTAGCTTTATTATCTATTGGGTTCGCCAGTATCGCAAAAATTCAAGCGCTGAGGCTCTAGGATCCCTCGGCATCTTATTTACCAGGGTGGCCCTTTGGATATGTGAAATTGAAAAACTCAGATCGAAAGGCCGTCATCCCTCTTCTTGTCCTTGTAATTGCCCTGGGAGAGTCGACGAGAAAATGACGCTCGGATCTCTCTTTTTCTCGTCGTATCACCAAATCCCCTTTTTCGAAATGAGAAGCTCGGACTGTCACGGTTGTCAACTAGGACTCTCGAAAAGCCACTCCTCGTCACATAGAGTAGGAGTTCGCCCTTTATCCCAGTCGAGATCTCGTGAGGGGCCAAAAGGGGCTTGAAGGAAGATGTGAGCGATTCTTGGCGATATCCTCTGGTAGATTTAGACTTCGTAGGGAGCTCTACAATTCGCTCACCAGAGAGAATAGATAGATCCGAAAGGGTGCGAACATCGGCTATCCCAGGAAAGATTGCTGTGTTACCAAAGAGAGTAAGAAAGCCATCGCTCAAACCTGGCCATCTAGATCGGGCTTGACTGAGATCCTGCAAAATTCCCATCACCAAAATCCCCTGCGATGCGCCCTCAGAGAGAATAGAAGAAAGATCTCTAATCGGCGCAATATTGGCCATCTCATCTAAAAGCAGAGCTACTGAGGGTCGAGGTCGAGAAGACTTGGCCATTCGTTGGTCTAAAGCAGCCTGGCTATAGGCAGCCTCTCTGATCGATTGAAGAAGACCCAGTACAATCGGTGCCAAAATAGCCTGATGCGTTGAGGGTGCGACAATATATACGGTGTCTTTGGAGCTAACGAAGTCACTTGGAGAAAAGTTAGCCATCTTTGCCGATCGTAGAACCTTCGGCGTCCTATATCCCGACAATATCCCCGCTGCAGTTGAAGTAATTCCCGAGAGTTCCTTGGGTGCCGAAAGTGATATTGAGGCCAAGGTCCGAGCCGCCTCTGGATGCGAATTAGCCTCCAAAATCGATATAGCGGACTCTAATTCCTTATTTTCAATAGAATCCATCACCTCGACCATGGACCAACCTGCCACATTGGCAGCCAAGAGCAGCGGAGCAATTACCGCCTCGGCTCTCTCTTCCCAAAAAGATAGCGAGCCGCCCCTTGCACCAGTTACGCTCGCACCCAACATCGCACGTGCCATAAGTACTGCTCTCTCAAAGTCACAAGTAGAAGTAACGGGCGAAAAGTTGAGACGAATCGTCTGCGAGTCGTCCAGGGGCACACTTTCTAGTGGGTCAAAGATCCAAATCCGCCCAAGTTTCTGGCGTATGCGAAAGGTCTCGTTGAAGATATCCTCCTTGGTCGAGGTGACCACTACAGCACAATCGAGCTCATTCAAGTTAGGCATGACGATATTTCTAGTCTTTCCACAGCGAGGAGGACCCAAAACCAATAGATGGGATTCACTCGAGAGGCGAACTTCACCGCGCTTACCTTTACCTACGTAAAACAATTGCCGCACCAATCATCACAATTTAGTTTTATCTTATATAAAAATTAATGAAAATCAAAAGATCTGCTCAACAGAAGAGAATTAAGGCCTTCCACGCGACAATTAAATTTAGATTCATTCGATTAAAACCCTCTAAAAAATCAAAGTAGCCTTGGCCAATAAAGACTTTTAGGTCAATCTCGATCAACAACTTGAAACCTCACATAGATAAATCCAAACGATTCCCATCTCGATCGGCCTGGCTCCCGATTCGATACCGCCCAACTAACGCCGCTGCTAATGCACCCATAAAACCCCATTAACGAAATTGGAATAGCTCCAGCACCACTACATCGGTGAGGGGTGGAGCCACCCATTTATTCTAAAGCACCATTTATTGATAGCCATTGAAGATTAGTTCATGCAAAAGATATCCCACTACTACCTTGTATTGACGCTCTTTGTATTTCCGCAACCACCTGCAATTGATCAATCGACGCCATTGACTATTTCTTTCTATTAAAGAGCTCAAGCTCATCGAAGGTAAAAATATCAAAGAATGCTTTGACGCTGCTTTACTATTGCTGCATCGAAATTGCCAAGCCCCTTCAAGGTCAATTGCTGGAAACGAATTGCTCGAAACTAATCACTAGAGTCGCATTGCTAAAAATACAGGGGTGGGTATAGCTCTATCCAGATCTAACTCATTGGCATAACAGTCCAAATAATGTAGATCTACGCTATCTTCAAGCACCTATCGGCGGTCCCTGATAAAAAAATCCCTTTAGATCCTTTGAACATCAAAGGATCCAAAGGGATCATATCTTTAGATCATCAAGTCATATCGGGGCTATAAGCCCAACAGATTAATCTTAAATCTCTGGCACTAGTTTGGATTGATATTTGCAATAGCCAACTCGTCAATTTCTAGAGGTTGCTCTAGAGCTTCCTTGGTTACCTGATTTCGCGCCAACAGCCAGTAAGAGATACCGCCTACAAAAAATCCTACGAACACCGAGATATCCGCACCGTTGGTCGCGTTCGAAAAGATCGAGACGTAATGGGGGTAAACGTCAATTGTCAACATAGCTCCCGCCATACCCAATACCTGGGCGATGATACCCACCCAGTGAACACCACCATTACGGTAATAGATGCCTCCCTTTGATCGCTGCAGATCCAAAGCGGAATAACGGCGCTTTCGAAGCAGCCAATCAACCAGATAGACAGCAGTCCAAGGGGCAACCCAAACGATTATAAAGAGGATAAACTCCTGCAATAGGGTATTAAAGGAGGAAGAAAAGATAGCATAAGCCGTCAGCGAAGTACAGATTATAGTATCTAAGATAACAGCCTGCCAACGAGAGATCTTCAACCCCAACGCCTGCAAGGTAACTCCAGAGGAGTAAAGGTCCAAGCTATTGATCGCGAACAACTGAATGATGGAGACGATCAAATACGGCCATATAAACCAAGGAGTGAACTTCTCAGCAATACCGGTGATGCTCCCCGATGCGCTGCCAACATAAGTAGCGACGGCCGCGCCAAGAATCATAAGTGCAACCGATGGAATGTAAGTTCCAAGAAAGACCCAGCCGACTGTCTTTTTGTGCGAGCTCTCGCGAGGCAAATAACGAGAGAAATCGTTACCATTTTCAGTCCAACCCAAGCCAGATGCGGCAAGGATAAAGGCAAGTCCTTCGGTCATAGTCTGCCAGTTAGCGCCATGTGCCACCGAGTGAAGATTGACTTTGCCAAGTCCTAAGATCGCAAATACGATAAACAATAGGACAAAGGGCAAAAACAGCATCTTCATCGCCTTCAAAATGGCCTGGTGGCCAAAGAGCGGCAGAAGCAACTGAATCGCAGCAGCTACCAGCAAGATAGCAACTTTAACTCCAGTCGATGTATGAATTCCGGCCTTCGACAAGAGGGCAATGCCCGCTATTACGATCAGAGCCAGCCCTTCTGTCTCAAAGCCAACTTGCGTCAGCCAGTTGAAGAAGGCTATTAACTTAGAACCGTTTTGTCCAAAGCTTGCCCGATTGATCGTAAAGGTCGTCGTCCCGGCTTCGGGTCCTTGAAGAGAGGTAAGTCCCAAAAGAAAGTAAGAGAGGTTGCCAACCAGAATGATTATTACAGATTGAGCGAACGACAGGCCAAAGCTCATCAAGACAGCGCCATAGACCAATATCTCTACATTGAATATCGCGCCTCCCCACATCCAAAAGAGGTTTACCGGCTTAGCCCAGCGCTCACGGGCAGGTATATAGTCAATACCGCGCCGCTCAATACCAACGGGACCAGACTCCGCGATAGGTATTTCAAAAGCTTCTTTTACCAATTAATTTTCTCCTAAACAGACTAATTATGGGGTGCATTCCTATGAAATATGTGACTTACATTCAAAGCTAGTTGTAGCCATGAGGCCTAGAGGTTACATCGCATCCTCACTCAATCTGCGTCGAAGTTCATTCCTAAGAGCGACCGTAATACGATCGGCTTTGGTATGGACTTCAAAGCGTAAATCCAGCGGGAAACCATCTGTCTTATACTGCTCATGAAGTAGTAGATCTTCTTGAAGAACACGCTCCTCGAAGGCGACCGCTTCATCCATCTCGGCTTGCGAACCATTCATATCATTTCGCCAGAGAATGCAAAACAGGCGAGAGACACCATCTCTTACCGGCGATATGAAAAATCCGATCATATTGACGCCATCTGCTTCCAAAAATGATATACGCAAGCTCAAGCTAAAAGGCGCCACATAGGTGTAGATCAGTTCACGTCGCTGAATCAACTCTCGCTCCCCCAAAGCAACGCCTGGATCTTCACGATTGGCAAATTGATGTGCATAACGCGCAGTAAAACCACCCAACTTGGAGATAATCTCATAATTGTCAACCAGCCTCGTCGCCTCGTCGCCAAAAGTTTGAGTGTGAACGAAGGGGAAATGCGCCATATCAAGAAAGTTGTCAGCCAAATAACCACAGTGCTGGCGGACATTCTTTGGAACCAGATACCCTGCCATAAAGGCACTATCTGTCGCCTCAGAGATCTCAATTATCGGTGCGTTAGGCTCCTTGGGGGCGAGAAAGATTATTCCATACCGGCAGATAACTCCATATGCGACCTCTAGACGGGCTGTGGGTGGAATATGAGCTTGATCTTGTATGGCTGGGATCTCTATGCATCTGCCGCTATCATCAAAGCGCCACCCATGATAGCCACAACTGATTATGCCATCACAAACAGTGCCCGTAGACAATGGCGCGCTTCGATGAGGGCACCTATCTCGATATGCCACCAGGGAACCATCAAACGTCTTGACGATCAGCCAATCGACATCCAGAAGTGTTGCCTTCACCCATCCATCGGTGATTTCCGTCTCAAGAGCGACAGGGTGATAAAAATAGCCTAGCCGTGGATCATCGTTCTTCAAAACGTCGAGACTTTGCGACGTCACAGCATTCTCCCTGATGGTTCCATTAGCTTGACTATTCATCCATCACTATTTGGGTCTTTCACCCACAATTGAATACGATGAATCTAGTTGATACAAGAACTAGACCCGATCAGTTTTTCGATTACGGATATGTTACACAATTTTATCTCCTACGGCCCCGATACAACTTCTGTAGCGGTCACGCTACCTTTGAATTTGAAAGATCTCCATGATCTTTTCCCGATCACGTCCAGGATAAGGAGGCAACCCTGGCACACTAGGACGTGTCGCATTAAAGATTGGCCCTGGAGAGGGTTGAGACACTCCTCCAACTTCACTAAATGAGCCACGAAAACGGCTATGGGGGTGGTCAATCGCTTCACTAGGAGTGAAAACCCCAAAGGTGCAAGCATCTATGTCGCCCAAGAGCTCTTCAAAGTAGGACCGATTCTGACCAAGGAAGATCTCGCTAAAGGCACTTCGCATCGCCGGCCAAGTTGCCTTATCGTACTGCTTTGAGAAAAGTTCGTTCTCACTTTGTCCCAAACGATCAATCAAAGTCGCATAGAACTGAGGCTCCAAAGCTCCAACCCCCACATATCCTCCGTCCTTGCACCTATAGATTGAATAAAATGGCGCTCCGCCATCTAACAGGTTGCTATCGCGTTCATCGATCCAAGAGCCATTCGAGCGCATACCAAAGATCATCGATGCAAGCGTCGCC
This sequence comes from Acidithrix sp. C25, assembly GCF_904848545.2. NCBI lineage: Bacteria > Bacillati > Actinomycetota > Acidimicrobiia > Acidimicrobiales > Acidimicrobiaceae > Acidithrix > Acidithrix sp. C25. Next base: position 493,590 of record NZ_CAJHCI020000006.1, on the reverse strand, counting down.
GCCCCTTCAAACATAGCGGTGTCAATCACCATGAATCGCTCCTCTAAAGCACGCCCAGCTAGAGCTGCAGCGATCGAAAACGCCATAAACATGCCACCGCCGCCAAAGTCACCAACGAGGTTTAGAGGGATCACAGGTTCGGCTTCAAACGGACCAATCATCGACAAGATACCGGCAAGGGAGATGTAGTTCATATCATGACCAGCACGTGCCGACAATGGTCCACTTTGGCCCCAACCAGTCATTCTGGCATATATCATCGTGGGATTTATCTTCTCGACATCCAATGGGCCAAGCTCTAGACGCTCCATCACTCCGGGTCTGTATCCCTCTAAGAGCACATCACTCTTGGCAATCAACTCCTCCAGGACTCCACGGGAGGCAGGGTCCTTTAGATTGAGGTCGATCGACAACTTAGAGCGGCCCATCACATCTGATAGGTATCGCTCTTGAAGTTCGCGGTCATCTTTTTTATCACCATCTATGGCTCGATCGACTCTAACGACTGTCGCCCCTAAGTCTGCTAAGAGCATCCCACAGAATGGACCAGGACCAATTCCGGCAAACTCCAGCACTCTAAAACCTAAAAGCGGCGCAGAGTTACTTATCATCGCCTGGCCACCGCTACCCGAGGCGATCAAAGCGTCATTAGGCACAGCGACATTAGATACATTCTGGCCGTCACCCTTTCCAACCATGGTATTTAGTCCTCTCTAATAAGCCTAATAAAATGTTACCGGGGTCAAAAGTCAATCTCTAGAGGCTCCTACCTTGGAGTAAATGGCTTGCCGGCGCCCCAGGGTTGATTCAACAGTATCAAAACGCTACCTCACGTTTGATTCAAAAGGTTACTAGTATCAAAGTTGCAATCGCCCTAATCTCAATTGTTCTAGACAATCTTGCCCTCGAAAGCGTTTCATCCTTTGGACTTTAGATCGAGGTCGTAGATGCAAAAGAAAAAGCGCGCACTCCCTTGGTGACGGCTAAAACTAACTACGACGAGAAGGCCACCCTAGGTCAAACCTAAATGGCGCCGTTTGAATTGCGGCTTTATCCTATGGTCCAAGTTTCACTCCCAATTGCGAGTGAAACGATTGGCCTATTACCTAAGGTGAAATTAGTCGATCGATGCAAGCAAAATATGATCTTGTTGTCGCCTTGGAGTGGCTCGGAATAGTTTTTAGGGCTATTGTCTTGATATAAAGATCCAATTGCTTGAACGAAAAGTCTATGAAGTCACGATTAGAGAAGCTAAATTCATTTTGGTCAACGTCCTTAGAGAGATGGGCGATTCCAGATTCCTTCACCAAGGCAAAGGGCCTTGAACCCTTCCGCTTGGATCCTTTGCTCTTCTATCCGGACTTCTCACGAGCACAAACACCAACAGTTCGCGAAGTCAGAGAGGCTCTCGAGCGACTTGACCCAAGCGACCGTAGCTTGCTTGACGTAGGGGCCGGAGCAGGTGGCATTTCACTCTTGCTGAACCAGACATTTTCCCATCTAACAGCTCTCGATGCGAGCCAAGAGATGCTTGCCCATCTGAAAATAGCCGCTGACACCCTTCAGATACCGCACCAAAAACTCACGACCTTGACGAGCAAGTGGCCGACTTCGCAACCAGTCAGTGCCGCTGTTGTGGTCTGTGCGAACGTCCTTTATAACATTGCATCGCCTGTAGAGTTCATATCAGCATTGGTCGACTCTTCTGCAGCTCAGGTGGTAATAGAAGTCACTGCTATGCATCCACACTTCAGCACGCGTGAAATCTGGACCAAATTTCATCACTATGAACGACCCATCGACCCCAACTACGAAATTATCGTCGAAATCGTTCGTGCATTGGGTTTCGAACCAAAGATCGACCGATGGGAGCGTCCTCGTGGAGACTTTCGCGATCCGACAGAGCTAAGTAGGATAGCTGCTCGAGCATGTATAACCAAGGATCACTACGAGGAGCTTTCTCACTTTCTGAGCCTAAACCCGCCAGCGCCTACTGCTGTGGTATCTATCAGCTTTAAGAGTCACCGCTCATAGGAGCACCATGGTCTCGTTCGAAGCGTGCAAACAATATCGCTTTATAGCGCTCGAACTCATTTCGAGTTATTAGACCTTTATCAAAAAGATCTCCCAACTTTGCTATCTCATCGAGTGCCGAAAAGAGAGCCGCTGGCGCTGCAGCACCTGTCCCTTTGGTGTTACGTGCCTCTCTGGCTCTATTAATAGCAGCCTTTAGCTTGGCCGGTTGTGGGATAAAGTGCAGGTTAATATCTGAATCCTCGCCAAGGGAGGCGACTCTCAGATTACCGACTCCGATCAATCTCTCAAAGAGAGGCGAATTGAGTGTTATCTCACCGATTCTCTCAAGTGGAACCTCCGAACTTCGGATCGTAAAAACTCCCGACGCCGTAATCAGCCTCCTTGGAGTAACTACGCACTCAATTCGCCTCCATTGAAGATATTTAAAGACAAAGTAGCAAACCGCTACAATCAAAAGACAGCCAAGCAAAAACTTAATCAGGATCGGCAGCCAAGGCAAGATAAATATCGAAGTGAAAAAGAGTACCGCCATGACAAAGGCCGACGCCACAGCGCGAAAGAGGTATAGAAAGTGCGGATTGGTCACATAAAGGACCTCTTCACCCGCATCGGTGAAGCGCTGTTCGGCTTTGTCTTCGAAATGATCTTGCACTGATAGGAAAGTGTAGCCTTTTGAGGGAACCCTTCGAGTTCGTTTTGATGCCAATATGATCAAAGTCAGATCATAAAATCACCAAAGATCGAATATTTGATGGTCAAATTGATAAATCCCCAGGATGGAACCGTGAAAGGCTTTGCTACCAATCGATGGTCCGAGTGAATTTTCCTACTTTCCTTCCAAATAATAAAGACCTTAAATTACTTAGGCGGCAAAAATTTCAGATGGGCTCTAAAGAGATCTTCGGGTAGGCTGGACATCTTGAAGTAGCGCAAATCTAAAAAATGCCCCAGCGGGTTCATTTGCGCACTAATTACAATTTATGACTAAATACGAAGTAGGAGAAAAGATATGGCAAACGTCGCTGTTCTCTTTGGAGGCATATCACCAGAGCACGACATCTCCATCCTGACAGGCCTCCAAGCGGAACGGGGTCTTTTGAACTCCATCCACAAGGTGTCTAGTATTTATTGGTCAAAAGGTGGGGACTTTTTTCTGCTTCCAAATGGCTGTGAGGCCTCCTCTTTCGCAAGCGGATTACCAGCAAAGGTAGAAAAACTTACAATTCACCTCGGGGATTCTCCTGGGTTCTATCAGGGCGGCAAGAGCTTCTCTAAGCCAAAAAAACTTGAGATTGACGTTGTTTTGAATGCCTTACATGGCGGACCCGGCGAAGATGGTAGCTTACAAGCCCTTCTAAATCTTGCGGGAATCAAATACAGCGGCCCGGGCGCCTTAGGTGCTAGTTTAGGAATGGACAAGCTCGCATTCGCTGGCCTATGCGCAAACTTGGGGATAGCCCACTTAGACCGGCACCTCCTGAGCCATACGACCCAACCACAAACAATCACCTTCGGTTCACCATTTATCCTAAAACCTAGGTACGGGGGCTCATCCATCGGAATTGACGTGGTTAGCGATCTCGAAACCGCTAAGGCTAGATTGCGAACTAATGTTCATCTAAAACTGGGTGCAGTAATCGAACCATTTAGAAGCGATCTTTTCGATCTACAAATTGCGGTAAAAACATTCCCTAAATTAGTTCTGTCGGCCATTGAACGACCGCTACGAGACAAGTCTGGCGGGGAATTTTTAACTTACAAGGACAAGTACGTAGGCGGCACAGGCATGGTGGAGGCTCCTCGTGAACTTCCAGCAAAACTATCGGATGTCATCAGGGAGTCAATCTACAACTACGCCAACCGCCTTGTAGATGCGGTGCCACTGAGAGGAATAACCCGAATTGACTTCCTCTCAAACGGAGTCGATGAACTCTATGTCAATGAGATAAATACCATACCTGGAAGTCTCTCTAAGTATCTATTCATAGAACCTATGATTCCATTTGAAAATCTACTCCTAGACCTAATTGCTGAAGCAACCGAAGTTAGCACCTTCGCACCTACCACCGCAGGAGCTGATGGATCGGCGCTCTCATCCGCTGGCACTATCGCATCTAAATTAGGATAGATTTCACTGCTGGTTGATTTGCCACGTTGCCTTTTGAAATAAGAGATGAACGATACGGCCCCCATCGTTTCAAAGTGGCCGTATCATTCATCTCAATAGATTTACTACCACGCTCACTTAGCGTCTTAGTAATATTGGACATGACAAAGTCGCCAAAATCCTTTAGTGACTTTGGCGCCTGTTCTAGGCACCAAAGGAGTTCTCCACAACCCTGCGGAAAGACGAAAGTGACTTTCTAATCCAATAAAGGGAGGTTTATCCATAATAAATCTCGAAAAACGAGACATCTAGTATCGAATTTCAGATACGTTGATGGTGGTAGCAAGCTCCACTTATGCGTGGTCGCAAGTTGTGGAATAGTCAGTTGTATAGATGACTTGTTGAACACCTCTGGCCGCGAGGTGGTCGAAGTCGAAGAAAGTCACGCTATCGAGATAGATAGCGACCGCCTCAACCCTAAAGCCACCCAGTGAGTGAACCGCAACACCCCACGGAGATTTACTGGTCAGCCGACAGTAAGAGAAACAATGGTCAAGCTCTCTTTCGTGATGGCACGGGGCACACTTGGCTCGTAAGCCAGATGGTGCACATCTCTCCTTGGGCGCCGAAGGAGCCCTCAGAAGGCAGGGCGGGCACGTTATGGAATAGAATTTGGGTCCAGTAAAATAGCCTGTACCATTGTTCGGGCGTTCTATTATAGGCACTCATAGATCTGTGAAGGGGCGGCCAAAGACGCCATAGGCTGCGCCCAAGAAATACCATTGTTTACCTATAGCCGATAGGCATTTCAAGGCCTGTTTTTATCTAACCAAAGAGGCATTTAGGCGTCTGGGTATTTAGGCATAGTGGTCAGGCATAGTGGTCAGGCAAGTCATTCTCATACAAAACAACATCACCGGAGGTTGAGTTAGCTTTGATCCATTTGACCGCTGCATCTCTGGTGGGTTGATATGTGATTCGCACCTTAGAACGTCCCGATTGGACTTCGCCAAGTGCTCCTCGATGTAGAGCTCGTTTATTGGTTAGTCCCACGATAACCAAATCGGTCGCGACTGAGGCGATCTCTTCGCCGAAAAGTCGATTCTCATCGTACTGACGATCTCCTAGCTCTACCATTCCTGGGGTAACCACGATCAGCTTAGAACCGGCAAATAACATCGTTGCCGCCTGCGAAAGAGCCATTCGCGCACCAGAAGGATTTGAGTTGTAGGTATCGTCAACTACCGATGCCCCACTCTCAAGTTTGGCTATGTTCATACGGTTCTTGGCAGGCTCTAGAGATGTAAGAGCGCTCCCAATTGCAGCTTCAGTGACTCCAAGCTCTAAAGCCATAGCCACCGCGACTGCCAAATTGGTCTTGGCAACGGGTGTCATAGTCGAACCTATGCGCCTTTGATCGTGGTAGACGACGTTACGACCGTCGTCATCTGTCAATACTGCGACACTGCGTGCAAGTTCCACGCCAGAAACACGCCAGATCTTCTTGCCTTGACGCTCAAGCTCGCTCGCCAAAACCATCAAGCGGGGGTCATCGACATTCAACACCACGACCTCTGCATACTTGGCTATCTCTGTCTTTGCCTTGAGTATGTTCTCCTCAGAGCCAAAACGCTCAAGATGAACAGGGCCAATGGCAGTAATCGCGACCACAGTTGGGCGCACCCATTCAACAAGAGCGGCAATCTCACCAGGCCCAAAAGTGCCCATTTCAGCTATAAAGAGGTCAGTACCTGGAAGGAGATTCTCATTAACTGTACGAGCCAATCCAGCTCGGTTGTTGTAGCTAGCAGGAGAAGCCAGAGTTGATATCGACTCCCGACACAATTGAGCCAAATAGACCTTGGTCGAAGTCTTTCCGAAGGAGCCAGTGATTGCAACCCTCTTGGGATTGATCGAATTAAGTTTCGAAGTTGCCGACGCTACAAAAGGGGCTATCGAACGCTCCTCTAGAGGGGCGGTAATCCAGGTACCTAACTCTACTACCAAAGATGCAATTGCCATCTCAACAGCACCAACTGAAGATGCCAAACCAAAAAAGTAAGAGGCAACCGATATGACGAAATTTATAGCGAGAGTCACGCCAAAGAGCAATCGCGCACGACGGGTCCACTTTAAAGGCGAAGTTCGACCTTTGATACCCAGTCCCAAAGGCAAAACCAATGTCAAGATGCCGACCGAAATGAAACAAAAGACCGACGAAGAGACAACTGCCGGTCTTGATGTGGTTGCAAAGAGCAAAAGTATCATGACAAACGAAAGAGAGAAATTCCAAGCGTTGTCGCGAGCAAAGTACCACCGAAGCATGAATCGAAAGACATATCCTGGCACATAGTGCTCGCGTTGAGCCACACGTATCCATCGAATTGCCGATACTCCAGAGATAGCAAATGCCACCACGAGGAAGATCGGCGAAGTTGCGACATTAATTTGCGACAGAATCATATTTGGCCCTCGCCGATTCCTTTCAAAGGGTTCCTAAGCGATTATTGCTTATTTCGTCAATCGTTTTCGAGAGGCTAGAGCGATCACTAAAGATGGCAAAATGGTCACCATCAGCTATCACATCCAACTTTCCACGCGGCAAGATCTCAAGCGCCCTCCGTGCCATATCTATTGGGGCAGCACTATCTAGGGCGCCCCAGATCAAAAATGTATCCACTTCGATCATACTTAGAGCATCGGAGTAGTCTTCATTGACCGACTTGACAAGGATATCTCGGATCACTCCTTGAGCATTTCGATAGTCCAACGAGCCGTGTTTTGACTTGATCTTATCCAGCCGAGGCGCTCCAATTATCCCCTTCGATGCTAGGAATTTGGCGATCGATAGAGAAAGAGGCACAGAGCGAGACGAGCCACCTCGAAAGAGAGGAACTCCAGATACAACCAGCGACCCAAGCCACTTCGGACGAGCGGCCCCGATTCGAATCGCGATCCGGCCACCAAAAGAATGGCCCACTAAGATAACCCTGGAATCCTCTCCAAAGGCGTCATCGCCACTAAGGAGTTCACAGATCGCGCGATCTATAGCACTCGCATAATATTGTGTTCCCACCGGCTCGTCCGGAGGGGCAGATTCGCCAAAACCTGGTAGATCAAAACGAACTAACCTGAAACGATTCATGTCCAAAGTTGACACCAACTTCAAAAAATCATTTGAAGTTCTTGACCAACCATGAAGCGCTACAACAAGTTGAAGGCCATGGCCATCAATCTTTGCGAATATCTTTCCATCATCAAAAGCTCGGAGCAATTCTACGCTTTCATAAACCAATCAAAATACAAATCTCAGCGACCATCATCCAATTGGGCAAGACTAATTGAAAGTGAGCCCATTTGAATCTAGTCCGAAAGAGGCAACAAAGATCACCTCAGGGCCGTCCATGGGAAGACCTATAAAAGCGACTAAGCACCCATATAAGCCAACCCATCAAGTCTGGCGCTCGATAAGATACTGCACTGTATAAGATACTGCACTGTATAAGATACTGCACTATCAAATCTCAACTAATGACGTCCGTCAATAATGCGATGAACACCCTTGACGTCTCTGTCATATTCATCATCATCATCGTCGTCGTCATCTTCTTCATCTTCGTCATCATCATCGTCGTCCAGGGCACCGCTGGAATACAGTTCCCCTTCTTCGAGCAATTGTTCTTCCTCTGAGGCGGCCATGCACCAATCTGCATGCCCGCGCACCGAGTCACCATTACATTCAACACAACGAACGACAGGTTTGACAAAGGCTCGCTTGGCCATCCGTGCCTCTTCGTAACGCCTATGTCGTCCTTTTTTCACCTATTACTCCCCTTAATACTTCGAGCGAAGGAGCCAAACTTCCAGTCGCGGAAGGCGATGCACATCGCCGATAACTCAAAACCGCAACAATCCCAAATCCGCTACCTTCGCCGTCACCGACGGGTACAAGCTTGTCGTGACCATCTGTCTATTCAAGATGCCAATTTTACCCAAAACAGCCTAGTAGCGCATCGTTAACGGTGCTTGCAATACTTTGCATTCAAGATAACTTATTAACTATGAGTAACACTGAGTTTAGTCCCGAAGAGATGATTAAAAGATTCCAAGCCCGCGCTCGCGCCGTTAAAGCTCGAGGAATTCCCCCAGTAGAGGGACCCGAAAGACAGAGATTTATCCAACAAGCCAAAGACGACTATATGGACTTTGCTATGCTCGGTGACGCTAACGCGTCATTAGAGGACGGAATCCTAGTCTTTCGCATCGACCTTAGACCTAACTAATCACCAACTATGTTCATTGTCGACCTCAAAATCGACACTCAATCTACCATGAAACCTCTGGAGAAGAAATTTATCTTCCGCTCTGAGAATTTAATGTATTACTTCTCCAGAGTTCTCTACCATTTCAATTTCACCGTTCGCCCCAAGGGCTAGCGCTATCTCACCCTTCATCAGTCGGTCAACGTAATCACCAACAACCAACTTTCTCCACCCCTTGGACAACCTACCTTGAGGAACACTACCAAATAGCTCAATGATGTCGCTGCGACTCCCCAAAAGATTGGCGTCGATCTTGAGCTGCTTAGCTCTGCTCGTCAACCAAGTGTTCAAAAATACCGCAGCGCCACCGGGAAGCTCAATCGGATCTGGCATAGACATCTCCTCATCGGACAGTCCTTGTGCCTCTAGCGCCTTTGCAACTACAGAGATTATCTCGATATCCGCCCCATTTAATAAACTTCGAGAATCCACTCCTCGAAGGGCTTTGAGCTCGGAGACCCTTTTGGGTAAGTTTTGAGCGATGGTAGCAATTGCTAGGTCAGCCAAGATAAACCTAGGCGGGCGGTCCTCTTCGATAGCTCTTGTCTCTCTCCAGGCCGCTACCGCTATAGCTACTTGTTTACTTCTACCCTTTAGGCCCCGTATCTCCCGAATTTTTTGCCAGGCACGATTTGGCTCCATCATCCCCGAAAAGTCCTGTGAAATGTAGTCACCCAACTCCTCGACTAACCAATCCAAACGATCCAAATTTACAACAGCGTCCACTATGGCATCGCGCAAATCAACTAAATAAAGTACGTCTTGAGCCGCATATTTGAGCTGATTCTCCTCGAGTGGCCGAACTAACCAGTCACTCAAACGATCAGATTTATCCAACTCAATTCCTAAGAATTGTTCCACCAGTGATCCAAGCGAAGGCGTTGAATAACCAAGAAAACCGGATGCAATTTGCGTGTCGAAAAACTTATTTGGAACAGTTCCAACCTTACGATTTAAAATCTCCAAATCTTGATTAGCGGCATGGAAAACCGCCTCGGCATCGGATTCAAACACCTCTGCCAGTGGAGCCAAGTCTACTCGCAACGGATCGATTAAAAATACCTCGTCGTCAGCTGCAATTTGTACAAGCGCCAATTTGGCAAAGTAGCTTCGTTCTCTGTGAAACTCCGTATCGATAGCGACCAATTCAGCGCGCGAAAGGAACCTAACAGCCTCCTCCAGTGTTCTAACGTGTTCAATATAGCGATGTGCCACCTAATTCAAACCTTCCTAAGAAACCTAGCTTCTCACTTAGCGCTAGCAAAGGAGTTGTCTTTCCTTTGCTAACCTCCATAATTCATCTTTGTATCGGCCATGGATAATACATCGCACTCACTGTCAAAGAGCGCCATATTAGTGACCTCGCCAAAAAACACGAAATGACTCTCGAAAGTTACCTTCGATTGAATCTGTCCCTCAATCACTCCAACGCCATCTGGAACAAATGGATCCAAATTAGAGGTTAGAGAAAAAGTATTCCCCTCAATCTCCAAAAGATCTTCTGTAAAATTAACGACTTGGTCGCCTTTTACGTATCGCCTAATCAATGAACGTTGAGCGGTCTTTAATATTGAAAGCGCAAATGTCTTTGTATGGTCCAGATTTCGGGCCGTCTTCGAAGAGGCCTCTACCGAAAACATCAAAATCTTTGGAGAAGTCGCCACCTGACTAACCCATGAGGTCGTCATCAAATGAGGTGCTTTGTCGTAATTGGTTCCCAAAAGATACAGCCCGGTGGGCAAGGACCACAGAAGGCGCCTTTGGTCACGCAAATATGTCAACTCCTCTTGATCTCTCGAGGTCTCTTTCGATGGCTCACTTTGTTCCATCGGTGACTCAAATTTCAATGCGTATCCAATACCTCTGGTGCAACCTTAACTAAGTCGCAAAACTTTCCCTATTTGTCGAGCCTAATTGATAGTATCAACAAAGTGACCTGCACATTTTGCGATATCATCGAGGAACACTCGATGGGATATATCATCTACCAAGATTTAGAGACTACCGCCTTTCTGGATCGATCACCGGTCGTAAAAGGTCACGTCCTAGTAGTCCCAAATGCTCACATCTTAGAGATAACCAAGTGCGACCCACAAACCCTTGGTTCGTTGATGGTGGTAGTAAAAAAAGTTGCCCAATGTCAACGTGCAGCTCTAAAAGCAAGCGGCAATCTGATATTCAACAACAACGTTATTGGCCAGAGCGTTGCACATCTACACTTTCACGTAGTGCCAAGAAGCAACCACGATGGCTATCGGGCGTCGTCTAGTCCCTCGTTGAAGTACGAGTCGCAGCAGCAGATGCAATACTATCGCGAGATTCTAGGAGCCTCAATCTAACCTCAACTGCTTGATTAACTATTTGGCATCCACCAGAAGATAGTCTCGCTTTCCCTTTCGAAGTAGAACCGCTCCAATTCCGAGCAAATCATCCAGAGTAACGACTCTCTGATCATCTTCAATTCGACGATTATTGAGATAGAGTCCGCCCTGTTGAATCAATTTCCTTGCCTCTGATTTGGATGTCACCAATCCAGCACCAAGGATAAATTCGACGATATTAGCCGTCTGAATCAAGAGATCTCGAGCAATTACACTTCGAGGCGCACCTGCCAAGGCCATCGATAACGCCCTGTCATCCACCGAGTAGAGGTCGTCGCTAAAGAGAGCCTCGGAGGCATTGACAGCCATCGCTAGACCATCGCTTCCGTGGACCAATTCGGTCATAGAGCTAGCCAATGCCCGCTGAGCTTCGCGTTCTTCTGGTCGTTGGATGGAACTATCGATTAGGTCTTGAGTCTCATCACGGCTAAAAAAGGTAAAGAACTTTAGGAGTTGGCTCATCTCTTGATCTGGAGAACGAAGAAAGAACTGATAGAACTCATATTCAGAAGTGCGTTCTGGGTCTAAGTAGACACCTCCGTTTACGCTCTTTCCAAACTTTGTCCCATCGGCCTTCAGCAACAAAGGCGAAGTTATTCCATAGACGCTACGTTGCCGGGTCTTTCGAATCAGTTCAATTCCAGTGACCACGTTTCCCCACTGATCAGAGGCGCCCATTTGGAGATTACATCCATAGGTATCACTCAAATGAGCAAAGTCGGCAGCCTGCAAGAGCATATAGCTAAATTCAGTAAAGGAAAGGCCGCTATCGCGTTCGTCTAGACGAACTCGTACTGAATCTTTCATCATCATCTGATTTACAGTAATATGCTTGCCAACATCCCTGAGAAAGTTCAAGATGCTGTAGTTTGATAGCCAATCAGCGTTATTTAGGAGATGTGCCTTAGCCGATTTGGATTCAAAGTCTAAAAATTTGCCGAGTTGCACTCTAATCTTGGCCACATTGGACTCCAAGACATCTTGATCAAGCAAATTGCGCTCTTGGGAGCGCCCCGATGGATCGCCGACCATACCTGTGGCCCCACCAGCTAACGCGATAACTGAATTACCAGCCAGTTGAAGACGACGCAGATTCAGCAGTTGGATCAAGTTGCCAACGTGCAAAGAGTCCCCAGATGGATCAAAACCTATATAAGCTACCGCTTCGCCGTTATCAATTAGATCTATAACTTGGTCGTGACTTACTTGATAGATAAGACCACGCCATCTAAGATCTTCCGAAACCCTGAAATTTGAAGCGCTCATAGCAATCATCCTAGTGGCACTAGCGATGTGAATTTGTTCCTTGGAGGACCATCACTCACCTTGGATTGCATGGATCATCTATTTTTTGTTTGACGTTTCCATCTAAATCTATCCCTGGTCAATATCGTTGATATCGTCAATATGTAAAGAGCAAATCGATCGGAACTAAAACCTCCCAAAACCGCAGATAGCCAGCACTGCAGATAGCCAGCACTACCCTAGAACCTCCCACCTGGGGATCTTTCCTCGCCGACTCTGCCTCTTTGACTCTTCGTCGCCCATGTAGCTACCCACTCAATGGCCCCATAATTGATGAACCCCAAACCAAGGTGACGACAGCCGCTACTAAAGCGTTCCAAACAAGCAGAGATCTCTCAAAGTCTTGGTCACTATTTGGTGGCGATTTCTAATGGGTTTTGGCTCATCTTTGGTGATGAATGATAAATCAATCGATGGAGAACTCTTTTGCGATCGCCTCATTTATCTTTTTATGAGCCGCCAGATTTTCGTCTCGGTCGCTTTTGATCACCAGGAGCGAGGTCTTTCTGCTTCCTCTGACCTCCTCAATTGCGCTTTGAATTCGTGATGCATCTTTTGATGTTTCTACATCAATCCCAAACCCTCTAGCAATGCGGTCTAGGTCACTATTATGTGGAGTTCCAAAGAGTGTTTCAAACGACTTCTCATCGACGATATCTTTTTGTGAAAGAAACGAGAAGATGCCTCCACCATTGTTGTCAAGAACGACGATTAGAGCTGCTAAATCAAGACGGGAGAACTCCCTTAAAAATGAGACGTCGTATAGAAACGAGAGGTCACCCAAGATCAAAACCGCTATCGTATCGGGACAGAGCGCACTTAAATGGCTAGCACTTCCAGAAAAAGTCGCGATAATCCCATCGATCCCATTGGTGCCTCGGTTCTCCAGGATCACCGGAAAGCTATTCTCATTTGAGGCAAAATTCTCAAGGTCGCGAATTGGCATCGATGCTGATACAAACAAGAGGTCACTTGGGAGCAAATGTCGAACTACCTCACGAATCGAACGAGTCTCTACGCCAAGGTCCAAAGAGCCCTCGATAACCTTTTCAATTCGGCCATCAGCGTCCAAAAAGGCGTTGGTAAAGGCTTCGATATGTTTAGAGGGCTCTTCGATTGCTTGGCCAGAAAGTTGCGCTACCAATCGTTCAAGGTTGCCAACTATGAACCCCGAAGCCGTGCCCTCTGGATCCCATGCTCTACGCCCAGATCGAAAGACCTTGGTCAGTGGGCCATTGTCATTCGACGAGACCCTCGCTATAAATTGCGAAAGCACCTTAGAGGCAGATGGCATTCCAAAATATAGTATGACCTCTGGAGTCAAGGCCTCCGTTAGGGTTCCTTGTCGTAAAATTGAATCAAAGTGGGTAATGGCAAAACGAGAACGCCTCACGATTCCAGCACGAGGATCGACTAGCGTCGGCCAACCAAGTAGTTCAGAGATCGCGAATATAGCTTCTAATTGACGATCTTCTCCAACCACTATGAGACCACGTCTGACCGAGCATAGAGTGCGCGCGAACTCGTAAGTCTTGTCGTGCGAGGCGAGATCTATCTTTTCGTACCAAGGCTCCTCGTTTCCCCTACCCTGAAACTGCCCGTTTGGTTCGTATTGGGGTGAAATCAACGGCTCCCTAAACGAGACGTTCAAATGAAACGGTCCCCCAGGTCCAAATAGACCCTTGGCCTCTAGGACAGCCCTTGAGATCGATGATCGAATACTGCTCCAAGCTCCTTTAGCGCCAGCATCAATCAAGATCCTCCCCACCACGAAACCAGAATACAGCTCAGTCTGATTTATCGTCTGTGAAGATCCCGTTCCATAGAGCTCAAGCGGCCTATCGCTACTAAGTACGATCAGAGGTAGACCCGAGTAGTAAGCCTCGGTTATGGCGGGGCTCAACTCCACAGATGCCGTACCTGAGGTAGTCAAAATAGCAACGGGAGCATTAGAAGCCTTCGCTAGCCCGAGCGCGAAAAAGGATGAACTGCGTTCATCTAAAATGACTCGAGCAGAGATACCATGGTGAGCAAGGAACGCCAAAGCTAGCGGAGTAGATCTCGATCCAGGAGAGATGGCGACATAGCGAACTCCATTTCGATAGAGCTCATCCACTATTGTCATAGCCACGAACTGATTACCAACTGCCTCGTCGATTTCGAAAGTCAACTTACACCCAATTTACAAAACATCTTCCAACCAAGAACGAAGAAAGAGAACTTAACCGCCACTTCTTAGTCGCCAAAACCTCAAATTAGATTCAACCTTCTAAGATAAGGAAAAAGTTCCCTAAATTTATCCTTACATATCTAGGCTATCATCAATCACCAAGAATGACTTTAACGAAGGTCCCGGGAAATGGCTAAGATACTCTTCCACACAATAGCGCCAAGCGCGATTCCAACAAAGTTACAAGACGAAAACAAAATCGTGCTAATCCACGGTTTTACCCAAAATGCAAAAACCCTTACTCCCTTTGCGCGCCTCCTCGCAAAGCTAACAAATCGACCCCTGCACTTAGTCGATTTACCAGGCCACAATAGCCAAAACCCTCCAAACCTAAATCTCAGAGAGATCGCGGAGATGCTAGGCGACACCTTCGGCTCCGCGGTTTTCATCGGATACTCCCTAGGAGGTAGAATCGCCTACCACATAGCGATCCATCGACCCGAAGCCGCAGCCGGCCTCATAGCGATAGGGGCAAATCCGGGCTTGATCGATTCAAGTGCTCTCCAAAGTCGCAGAGAAAGCGATGAGAAGCTAGCACTATCACTATCGCAAATCACTAACGAAGCAGAGCTCAGGAAGTTCTTGATGAAATGGCTCTCTGCGCCAATCTTTGGAGGAATTCATCCAGATCAAGCTCAAATTGGATCACGCCTTGTGAATGAACCCATAAAGCTGGCACAGTCTTTAAAATCAACGGGTTTAGCCGGACAAAGCTACCTTCTTGAAGAACTAGCATCGCTAAAGGTGCCCTTTGCTTATCTTTATGGCCAAAACGACGCAAAATTCGGCCAAATCGGCCACCTCATGAAAGAGCGCCTCAGAGACAACCTAGATCTCATTGAGGTCGCCTCTAGCGGGCACTATCTCTTGGGCGAACGCCCATACGAATGCGCCATAGCCATATCCCAGTTTCTCACCGCATCCAACATATAAAGACAACTACCGCTGCGAGCTCTTTTCGTCATAGTCGAAGTCGTAATGGGTATAACAGTTGAGATAGACAAAGTCATAGGAATCCTGCAGGAGGGTCGATTATTTTCGTGCGCACCAAGCAGCCCTAAAGAAGTAATACAAGCAACCTTAAATAAACAAGTAACAATCAGAGCGCTCTGATTCCATTTCTACCACCAAAATCCCCCTCGGGCATAATGACCATCCTCTAAGTTTGTATAGGTCGGCCTAGCTTGCCAAGAATCAAACTTTCGATCTTGATTCACCGCGCCATCTCTATTGACGCCCCAATCCGATTCATCTCAAAGGTGTCGAAATCGAACTTCGGGAGTTGCCAGCAAGAAAATAACGCCCAAAGTGGAAATACCTTCGCGACTTTGGAATCAAAGCCGGCGCATAGGTAAACTCCGCCTTAACAGTAATCTAATTCTTAACAACCTAAACGCTAATAATGAAGTAAAACACATTGATCAACTGTTAGAATATGCATTCAGCTTTACAGTTGTACCAATCAATATGACCTGTAATAAACCGAAACAAAAAGCTTTTATGCTTTATTATTATGATTCTAAATTACTATAGTTAGAAGATTTTAAATCACCAATAGACTACATCATGCATATTCCTACTACAATAAAATATTTCCTTAACCACTCATATTCAAAAATTATCGACGTATAAATAAGGTACACAAAGTGAGCAGTCAATATTCAATTCAATCAAATAGCCTCATTGTATAGCGACATATGAATCCTATCCGAACAAAATCATAATTTCGACATTGCCAACTATTATCACAAAAAACTCCCGCTATATCATCGTAAATAAGGAAAGGCCAGGACTCGGTAATATCGTCTGTCATAAACCTTGCTAGAGTCCGATCCTTATCACAACCCGCAAACGATAGAGATCGCCAAAGGACAATCCACGACTACAACGACGGCTTGCGCAAGCTGAGAGTGCATAAAGAATCCAGGTTTTGGGATTCACTAAATATCAGGACTACCCACTAGATGTGATAGATCTGCAGATTTCCACCTTTTTAGCCGTGGCTAATTAACAATAATGATCTGAGAGATTTATCTTCATCTGATCAATTATTTCTTAGAAGACCAAGTCAGGATATTTCAAATTATCCTCCCCTTAGTCATATCTAATTTGAAATTTATCTGTGACTGTGTGGCTCGTATAATAGGTCAAACTTCGAACATCTCAAGCCATCATCTTGATGAGCTACCACCAAATCAGCAATCGTTAGATTCGGTTCCAAATAGATGAACCATCGCGAAAGATATGTCATTTGTCGAATCTCATCGGAACTGCAATTGCCATATTCCAAGATGGATATCTAGGATAAGCATTGAAATATACGGAATGGTACTTTTAGATCTATCTCATCGGAGCTGCAATTTCACGCGAGCGCGCCCATCAACAAAACCGATATAAACTAGAAATTAGTTCATATCGGTTTTGGCATCGACAAAAATCGCTCGAAAGCACAATCAAAATGAGGCATCTGTCTTGAGTTCACAGGATATTTCATCACAAGACGATTCTGTCCCACTATTAGCATATGGTCCCCAAAAAAAAGGTAGTGCTGGACCTGAGGGTCCATCGAGAATCCTACTAATTGAAGACGACATCGAATTGGCATCTTCGGTAAGTCAATTTTTATCTGAGAATAACTTTATCGTCGAAGTAAAGACAACTCTAGTTCAGGCCAAAGAGTCGCTATCGCGCTTTAGCTACGATGCTGTCATTCTTGATCTGATGCTTCCCGATGGAAGCGGGATTGAAATATGCCAGTACGTCAGAGAACATTACGACTGGACACCGATAATTATGGTGACGGCTCTTTCCACCCTCAATGATCGAATTTTAGGGTTTGATGCGGGCACCGATGACTACCTGGTAAAACCTTACTCGCTAGTGGAACTCGCAGCTAGGCTCAAAGCTCTATGCCGTAGAGGCTTAACTCTTCGTCCCCCAATGGTATATTTTGGCTCATTGACGTTAGATCCGCTCTCTCGTAGTCTGCGTCGCAACGGAATTGAAATCGCACTAACCCCCCGCGAGCTTCAGCTACTTGAAACCCTTATCCAAAGGGCTGGTTTTGTGGTCTCAAGAAAGAGTTTAATAAATTCGATATGGCACGAATCGACAGAGGTTGCTCCAAATATTGTCGATCAATATATGCGACGACTAAGAAAAAAGATCTGCGGAGTAAACAGTGACATCGAGATCGAGACCTTGCACGGCTTAGGCTATCGTCTCAAACTCATCACCTCTAAAAATGTCAATTAGATTGAGAATGGCGATAGTCTTCGCCATCGCCACGCTTATTTTAACGACGCTTGGCGGTTGGTACCTATACGTCAGCAACGCCAATACCATCAAATCAACGATCAAGGCAAATCTAAATGCACGCATTGCAATCTTGGAGTCACAAACCAGCCAATTTATCTTCCCCCAGACGGCTACCGCTCTCAAGGCGAAATTGAATAGCGATCCCGAATTTCTCCAGATCTACAACGCCAAATTCCAATTGCTCTATTCAACCATCGAAGCCGGAAGTTCAAGTCAACTCTCAAAAAGTCAATTGTCCAAGGTTGATGCATCGCCGACATATCTACTTCTAGGCCAAAGAAGCGACGGCAAAAGGTACCTCGCCCAGGCAATCCAATACGAAAGAACCAAACAGATCTTCCTCATCGGACTTGGAACCGATCAGCTAACAGATTCAGAGGGAACTATCTTCTCTAGAATCATCTTTGGGATACCCCTGCTCGTCCTATTGGCTGCCTTTGGGGGATTTTGGCTAGCTACCAGAGCTCTAAAGCCAGTTGAGCGTCTTCGATTGGAGGCGGAACGACTACGAAATGAGGGATCCACAAAGTCGCTAGCCATCCCAGCGACCAAAGACGAACTGTCCTCTCTGGCGATCACACTCAATCACTTTCTATCCGACGTAGGAGAGTCTATAGAGCGGCAGAAAGTCTTTGTTGCCTCTGCTAGTCACGAACTTCGAACGCCTCTGTCGAGAATAATGGCCGATCTGGAATTGGCTTTAACTCCTAATCGAGACCCCAAAGAGGTTACGAGGTTGATCGCTCACACATCTAATTCAATCATGAACTTGAATCTGCTCTGTAATAGCCTGTTGATGTTAGCCAATGGCGAACGACACGAGATAGAACTTCAAAAGCGACTGCTTCCAATTGGAGATGTCATCATTGAGAGCATTACCCCATATCAAAGTGCTGCCCTAGAAAAAGAGGTGCTGCTCGTTTTGGATCTAGATGAGCAAATTAGGGTTGAAGTCGATCCGGCCCACTTTGGACGAGTCATCGAAAATATGATGGAAAATGCTCTGCGTTTCGCACCTCATGACTCAGTCATCACCATCTCAAGTGCAATCACAAACGATCAAATATCAATCTCAATCAGCGACATGGGGCCTGGATTTCCACCGGAATTCATCTCTGAAGCATTCAAGCCATTCTCCCGCGCCGTTAGCAAAGATTACAACACCAGAGGAGTCAACACTGCAGGTCTGGGCCTTTCCATCGCCGAGATGATCGTAAAGCTACATAACGGATCTATAGTTGCAAGCAACCAACTCTCAGGTGGGGCCGTGCTGACAATATATCTTCCGTATGGCAACAAGAAAATGTGAAGATTTATTTGAATCCACAGAGCAAACTATCCCAAAAAATAGATAGCATTCCGCCCGGAAACAATACAGAACTCTCCTAATCTAGGCATTGACTGCATTTTCCCGTTTCGATTTCCTGCTGTGATTTCACAAAGAGGGCGTTGTCTTGAATCTATGAATCAAGGCCAGCAAAGTTCTAATGATCTGCTTAGCCAAGATCATTCTGATTATGAGGAAAGTGACAAAGCAAGCCCTGTAGTCTCGAACTACAAACAACCTCATTTGGTTGTCTTTTACTAAAGATTACAAAACCTATCGCCAATAGATTATACACAAGTTAAGCAATAGCCGATTCAAGGCAATCACGCTTCCAAAAGATGGTCCATGTTGCGGCGAACTCTTCGCTTCTATGCAGTTGGACAGGTGGGCGCTGTGGCTAAATGATTAGTTTCGCGACGAAAAGTTAAAACAGATGTAATGCCAACTACAAAGCTACCTAAGTAGGTATTGGCAAGCTGGCGGGGACTGTGGTGGGGCCTTAACTAGCGGAGTCCGTCGAATAGGATAACCAATCAGATAGAAGCCGAAGCGCCACTATTGAAACAGACTTAAAATACCAGCCACCACCAATGCCCCACCCGCGAATATTTCAAGCCTTCTCTCTGGTATCCGATCCAATACAACCGAGGCCCCTAAGGCAACCGACAATGCAAGAAGCAGCCCACTAACTGCACCAAGGCCGACCATAAGTGTCGAATTGAATCGAGCTGTCAAACTTATGGTGGCAAGTTGAGTGATGTCGCCAAATTCAGCGATAAAAACAATCAAAAAGGCCGCTACTAGTTGCGATTGGCCTCGCACCTTTTCTCTAACCCATGCGGTTGAAGTTGCATCCTCTTCTTTATTTCTGATCGCGCGATACAATACGACTCCGCCAAGAATAAAAAAGCATGCAGTCGAGACGTCGACAACTAGTGTGCGAGCCAACGTTCCCACCAATCGGCCAGCAACGATCGAAATTATTGTTTGTGAGATAAAGGCTAGACCTGCGCCTATAAATAGCTTGGTGCGCGAAAAAGATCGAGCAAGAATAATCGTCGAGATCATCGTCTTATCTGGAAGTTCTCCAACGAAGATCACTACCAGACTTGTGAGATAGATACCCAGATAAGACACAAAAACAGCCTAACCCTACTATTGAAGAGTTGTGACAATCGACCAAAACTTCGTTTGGATGCGATAGTTAATAATACATTGCAGGACTTTATGGCTTTAGCCGGCAATTAGGCTACCAGGACACAAAAATCTCATCGAAGAGGTTAGGCAGACCAGCAAAGATACCGTTCTAAGCGCTCAATAAGTTGACGTCGATCGAATGGTCTACAACTTTATAACGGGCCTTCCATAAGCACTCTCGAGAACTCGCGATAAAGAGCTGGCATCATTACACGAAAGTCTGCGACCACTGAAAAATCGCAATGGTCAAAGATCGGCGCTGAAGGATTGGGATTAATTCCAACTATCGTATCAGCTCCGACAACCCCTATCATATGGTTCAATTTACCCGAAATACCAATTGCCATATATAGATCAGGGCTAACAAAAGATCCCGTTATTCCGATCTGGCGGGTTCTGGGCATCAGGCCCTTGTCAGTTACGCGTCTACTCGCACCAATTGATGCCCCCAATAGGTCAATTACTGGATCCAAGCTAAGGTAGTCTCCACCTTCAACACCGGCACCAACGCCAATGATAATGGGGGCATTTTCCAAAACCCCGTAGTCATCAAGATGGCTACGTACGCCAAACACAATCGACGATAGCCCTTTACTCTCCACAACATGTCGTTTGGCTATCCGTCTTGGAGCGGTCCCCAAGGCCCTTAGAGCCGGACGCAATGTTGCAAGAGTTGTGGGTGACAGCGCTTCAATCAATGCGATTGTGGATCCACCAAAGGCGGGCTTATGGCCAATTATTCGGCCGTTTGTTACTTCAAGATCTATACAGTCACCGATCATCCCATACGAGCCGATAACACCCACCCGGGCTAAAGTTTCGGTAGTAGCAGTGGTCGAAAGGGCCAAAAGTGCGCGCGTTGGATGTTGGCTCATCCATTGACTCAGATACTGTGCGCATTCCAAGGGAGCGAAGCCGCCTTTTAACAAAAAGACTTCATCTGCGTTTATCTGGCTGATCTCTCTAGGAGTCACATTACCCACGACAAAGGCGACCAATGAAGCACCAAAGGAAGTCGCAACCTCACCCGCACGCGCAGTGAGCGCACGTGATTGCTCGACAAAACCACCGGGGATCAATACCGCCACGTAATCCTGAGACTGCTGCGTATCCAAATTCATATCATCGAAGGCAAAAGAAACTTCGTCCCAATCATCTTCACAAGAATCATCCTGGGAAGATTCGCTAACAAGAGAATTCTTAACGAGATCCGGTGACCCCGAACGAGCAACGATAGAGCGAAATGCGCCTCTTTCGTATAGTTCACTTGCGAGTTCCATGGAAATTTCATCGACAGATCCGATCAAGCGCTTCCGCATGCGAATTGAACTATGAACCTTGGTCCCCACTACCGCTGTCATTGACGATGGAACTTCTTTCTCAAAAAAGCCAAGTTCCTCAGCGCCAAGCACAGTCACCTTGAAGTGGCTAGTTGGATCGAACAACTCTTTTGGAACCTTGGTGGGTTCGCATAATCTTTCTGCAGCACTTATAACTACCGGCAAATCAACCGAGACCTCGCTATATCCCTCGTCGTCCTCTAGGTATGCAAATACCTGGTTGCCTCGAAGGGTTAGCTCCTTGGCAGACATTAAAAAAGGAAGCTTCAGATCTTGGGCAATCTGAGGGGGCACCTGGGAGGTATCTGAATCGATCGAGTTTCTCCCAGTAAGAACGATATCGAATGGACCGAACTTCTCTAGGGCCCGGCCAATGATCTTCGATGTCGCCAATGTATCACTGCCCCTGAAGGAAGGATCGGTTATATGGTAGCCCCAATTTGCCCCGGCTGAAAGCGCCTCAAGAAGCACTTCGAGTGCACTTGTAGGTCCAAAGGTAAAGACTAAACAGGTGCCACCATATTCTTCAACCATGCTTAGCCCTTTGGAGAGGGCTCGGCGGCAATATGGGTTCATCTCTGAAGCGATACCATCACGAAGAATACGACCGTCCTCACCCATAGCCAGTTCAGAAATTGCTGGGACTTGCTTTATCAAAACGGCTATCTTCATCTCGCTAAAAGATCTCCCTGTAATATTGGGTACACATCTTTGCCTGCACTTTCTGCCCAATTCTCCAACCGTCACGATTACCCGAGACAACTAGCCAATCTCCCAATCCCAGTAAGATAGAAAGATCTAGATCGACCATCCATGAAGGCGAAACAGGTCACAAAAGCACAAGTGATACCATTAGCCAAGATGGTATAGATCGCAGTTGAATGTCGGTGGATCAATGAGACAACTTCATCCAGCGATCTGGTGAACAACTTCATAAATTTAAATTTATTAATAGTCATGAGGAACCTGACAATTGGTCTATCCCGATCGCTATCTTGATAACCGAGAGTTAATCCCCTCCAAAATACCTACGTATTTATAGGTACTCTTTGTCTCATCAGTCATCGCTCAATCGCAGCTTCAGTGCTTGAGCTCCTATCCATAGAGATGCAATCTAAATAGGTCGATGGTTGCCCATCGCCTCCATCCAACATGGGTTGGTCGTGCTTTGCTTGGAGTCCTCCCCGAAGCGCCACATCTTTGCCTTGCATTTAGGGTAGAAACCTCGCCTCAGGGATCTTTCTCACTTTCGCGTAGTGAGTGAATCTGGTGATCTAGGGATCATCAATTTGAAGTTCATGACGACCATGTGAGCTACACCGTCAAACATTCAAGTTTGTGTAAAAGCCACCTGGTGAGCGAGAGTTTCAAAACTTTTTCATTCGAGACCCTCGCCCACCGATTGGCGCTAGCCATCGGATGTTAGCCAAGCCCTGTTAGTCAAAGGGCAATAGAGCCAACTCGACAGCAGATCTCGGCCTTAAATGCAACCTATGAAATCATGACCTTCAACGCGTCGTGTTGCGAAGCGTTCGCAAAGACGTCATAGGCCTCTAACATCTGATCGAACGAGAATTCATGGGTAATGAACTTATCGATCGGCAAGATGTGCTGGCTTACGAGCTTTAACAACATACCAAGGGTGTTCGTATTCACAAGGCCCATCGAAATATCAATATTCTTGATCCACAAATCTTGAAGCGCAAGCTCGACCGCCTTGCCATGCACACCAATATTAGCAACACTACCACCAGGGCGAACGATCTCCGTGGCCATGGTAAATGTGCCAGGAAGCCCAACGGCTTCGATGGCGACATCGACTCCCGCTCCATCGGTCAACGCTAAGACTTGTTCCTTCCAATCAGCATCGGTTGAGTTCACCGTCTCAGTCGCGCCGAACTCCAATGCACGCTTTAGGCGAGATTCATCTAGATCAATAGCGATAATCTTTGAGGGGCCGTAAAGACGAGCGGTCATAACCCCAGCTAATCCGACAGGTCCAGATCCGATCACAGCAATTACATCGCCAGGGCTCACATGGCCGTACTGAACTCCAATCTCAAATCCCGTTGGCAAAATATCCGACAATAAGATGCCCTCAGCTACCGATACGCCCTCTGGAAGTTTATAGAGCGAATTCTCAGCAAAGGGAACTCGAACATACTCGGCTTGAGTCCCGTCGATCATATACCCAAAGATCCAGCCAATCCCCGCGAGTCCCTCTGTATCAAGACAGTGGCTATAAAGACCCTGTCGACAGTTGGAGCACTTGCCGCAAGAGCTTACGCACGACAAAATTACTCGATCCCCAACGCTAAATCGCTCAACGTCAGTTCCTACCTCAACGATGTCACCAACTCCCTCGTGTCCAAGAATCCGACCAAGTTTAACTTCAGGGACGTCGCCCTTTAGAATATGAAGATCCGTACCACAAACAGTGGTGGCGACCATCTTTACAATTACATCGGTCGGCTGCAGAATTACAGGGTTTGGAACCGTGTCCCAGCTAACTTTGCCAGGACCTCTATAGATAAGTGCTTTCATGACTGCCTTCCTTTGGAGTCGATGGGTGACACCATTTATCCAGCTCTAGTTGCGTCTTAGCAACAACCAAAAGCGAATCGGCACCGAACGCTCCCTACATAACCCAACCATAATTCCGATGCATTGATTAGGGGCTAGCTTTGGTTTCTCTTGTGACAAAGGCCCCTATTCGAGATCTTTGTGCCTCTCGCATCCGGTTAACTGATCAATCTCTCAACCCTCATAGGGGTCAATAGAGTAGATTCCTATCTAATCAGTCCCGACCAAAGAGCCTATGGCCAACAGTCAAAATAGACACCAGCTCCAAAAGTCCCTAGTACTAAAGATAAAAGGTCCCGTTTGATCATTTAGACCATCGCGACCTTTTGGTTTTTTGATGTGGATCGATCCTAGGATTATCGTCACCAATGAACCTCTATTTCCACTGCGTTTGTGAGCATCGACATCTGGGATAAGACAAAAAAGAACGACACTTTAACCCATAGTCGCCAGATTTATAATTCACTAACCCTTAGGCCACTATGGTGAACTTAGCCATGCTTGGTAAAGAACAGTATTTGCAAATTTAAAAGGCCGAGCCAGAGACGATTAAGCAGTCAACGTGAGGATGCAACCCTTGGTAGATCCTTTCTCCGAGACGAATCAAACTAATCTCAACTATGGCCAAGCGAGATCGAAGCCACAACTTTAAGTTCTCGCTCCAGAGAGAGAATCTCGAGCGCGAGTTGTGCCAAGTCCAATTCTGACTGGACCTCGATACCAAGCCAAAAGTGACTTCATTGGAGGAACTTTTGGCCCATAGCTACAGTTGAATCCGAGGTCACAGCAAAGTCAGGTCATAAAAATCTGCTCCGCCTATAGTGAAACTAGCTAAAAGCCATAGATGCCTACCTGGTAACGAAATGGACGGCAAAATGACCCACGTTCACCTTCATCCCTTGTTTTGCCTCGATCAATGTCGGCTAATCCGTACCATTGGCTGTACTTAGATTACGCTTGATGCACAGTTTAAACAACTGATCCACAGGAAGAAGAACGAAGGAGATAACGCCTGCCATCCCGAAAGCCAGTGCGAAACCAGCAGGGGTTCTTCTCGGCGATACCACAATGGCCACGAAAACCATGACCACCACAAGCTTCAGAAACTGCCCTGACCGTATTTTATATAACAACTTTTACCCAGCTAACCAAGTCTCCGAATCTAGGTACATTGGCTCACCCGACGTATTCCGAAGAGCTTCACGCACGTAAGGCGCTACTTTTGATGGCCGTGGCGCAAACGTATTAGCTTGCATCCACGATCGAAGCCGCGTGCTGAACAAGTACAAACAAAACGCAAAAAGCTCTATGAATTTTCCTTAGAGTCGCTAACATGTAAAAATAACCCGATCCAAAAATCACATTAATTTTGGACCATTAAATGGGGACCCGCCAGTATGATGAGCAATTGCGGGGTAACCGTTATTCGCTCGTAATTATTTACCACAATGCTCTCAATGTGTCGCTCTATCATAAGCTTCTTCTCCGTTCTCAAATTGGGATGACATTTGCTCGTTGCCTAAAGTCACTTTTGTGGTGAACTCCACAAGCCATTTGATATCTCTAGCCAGAACCGCCTAGCACCAACAGCGATGAAAGCTCAAAGCATTGTGCCCCCGAGCCCTAGCCCTCAGAGTGGGTCTGTGTTTATTCGTGTGCTTAGTTCTCTAATGGATATGTTCTCTAATGGATATATTTTGCAATGGATAGGGCCAAGTCATAAAAAAAGCTGCTAACGGTTATACAAAAGCTAGTGCACAACCATGTAGATCGACTTGATGATAAAAGATTAATGAGATGACCCACGTCTATCTCTCTGCTTATCTTTCACCATTAGTGATGGTTAGTCTCTAGAGATGGCACCTTGTTGTCCGTTCAAGATAAAGGGCTGCTGATCTACTGGTTCCGCTAATGTTTAGGTAGTCCGTTATTCGAGAATCAATTTAATATCTCCGAGTGATAGCGTGTTTTCTTGCGATAGACGACTACCGCCCCT
Source organism: Acidithrix sp. C25 (assembly GCF_904848545.2). Lineage (NCBI taxonomy): Bacteria > Bacillati > Actinomycetota > Acidimicrobiia > Acidimicrobiales > Acidimicrobiaceae > Acidithrix > Acidithrix sp. C25. The sequence goes on along the minus strand of NZ_CAJHCI020000006.1, from coordinate 467,447 downwards.
ATCATGGTGACTATTCCTATCGCCGCCAATGGAAATGCAACAACGTTTAGCCCCTCGTGGCGAAAAGTATAAGCCACCGAGATCTCTACTAATCCGACGCTCAACCACAGTAAGTGGATCTCGCCGCGTGGGGATCCCCAGTAGTAATTAGACAAAAAGACTGAAACGAATATCGGCGAGACAATCATTCCAAGCGGATGGTGCAACCGAATATCATCAACGACACAAGCTACCAACACTAAAAGTATGATAACGGGAATAAAATCACGTAATTTAATTTTCGTAAGTCCCCTTTACGATTACCAACCGCTCCTGAGATCACAAAAAGTAATTCCTCTAAGCTACGGTAAGAACGGCGTATCATTACCGACCAAAGCAAAGATATAGGCCTCGACTGTCAGGTTTTCGTTGGCTGTAATTCTCGAATAGATCCTCTTCCATCGAGTCGGGAGCCATATCCATATTCTCCTATTGTTAGAATCACTAGAGCACCTATGGAGCTAGCTTCACGAACCTAAGTCACACAATTCGTAATCACTCGTTATTGAACCTTGCTTTCCTCACGAATGTACCAGAAGTTTACTACCAGGCGCCTCTTTTTATGAGATTTGTTTAGCCATAATCATCCCATAATAGGATTAGAAAGTCATTGCGGTCTTTGATGAAGGTTATGGCCCATTCGAGCTGGAGGTAGGGCTATCGAGATGATCAGCCAAATAAAGTCCTTACCTCCGTCCTTGAAGCTTCGTACGTAAAAACCTCTGGTGGTCCGACTCAAAACATTGAGAGCTCAGAGATCTCACAAGACAATCCACTAGCGCACAGCTAAGATAAGTGCATCTCTTTTGGCAGCACTCACCCATTACAAGGTCAACGAGATGCTGGTAATGAATCCTTTCTATTGCCGTCTAGCCCAGCGAATTAGACCGAACTTGGTCGTGCGTCATGAACGAAAGAGGTTGTAAATCCCCTACAAGGCGATAGAAATCGCAGTGCAATTTTGATGATAAGCGACGGACCTTCGCCCTCTGGAATCGCCTTTAGGGAGGAAATTGCCGCCACTATATCGATTAAAATACGGAACACTAGCCAGAGAGCGTTGTCCAAAACGGTACTAAAAAGTTAGAGAAAAGACTCTTTCAAGTGAGAGTTGAAAGACGAGTGAGAACTAACCGTCTTCATTGACTACACCAAGTGTCTCGAAAGAGATTTTACTGATACCAAAACCGGAGAATCACCAACGCTCAGGACAACTTATCAGACTAAGAGCCGTCACGCACCGTCTTGTAAGGGAAATTTAGGTTGAACTATCTGTGATCTTGGTCCCAACACAGTTGTATCTCACCCCCATAGCTTGGGTTAACACTTCAGGGTCAACATTCTTGTTAGACATAAGAGTCCAAAACAGTTGGAATCGCTACGTCAATACGTGGACGGCCTCTTCCTAGTGATAGGTGGAGTTGGCCTTTGGAGATACGCCAACCGTACCCCCTTAAGTACGATAGAGCTGAGAACGATAGAGGGCGGTAGTTCTTCTTGTGCCAAGGAGATCGAACTTTCATAGCTGTTTTGCTATTTGTCCTAAAGGTGGTTATTGCTTCATGCAGATCATGTGCGATTATTTCAGTGGTATGGGCGTGTAGTGGACGATCTTGGCGGTCTAGCGAGTTGAGAAACCTTTGGATGTCGTACTTATTCGCAGAGCGCTTGGCTTTTCACTCTCCTTGACACCTATTCGCATAACACTCTGAAATGCTCCAATGAGCCCTTTTAATTTCTTGTGGGGTGTGTTAATCTTCTCATGACATGCTTACACCCGAGGAACTCGCCACTATTGAAGCATTCATGGCGAAGACTGAAAACATCGACGAATATAAGCGGGCGCTGGCAGTTCTCACCCTTGAAGATGGGAGTCCCCTCAACAGGACAGGCCTCTCTGTCAAGCATGTACAGCGAATTCGACGGTCATTCCGCGGCGTTGGCACTGAGGCATTCAAGGACAAGCGCCATAACAACGCTCCGGTACTTCTCTCAAAGTCTCAAAGAGATGAAGTGGCAATCATGCTCACGACTACAACTCCCAATGACCACGGCTATAGCAGTTCCCCGTTTTGGTCAACACGGATCCTGGCTACAGTACTCAAGCGCAGATACGGTGTTCTCTATGCCTCTAGGACTAGCTATTACGTTCTGTTTCGGGAAAGTAAGTTCAGCTTCCATCTGCCGGGCAAACAGTACGAGAAGGCTGATCCACAAGCGGTAGCTGAATGGAAAGACGAGCAGCAAGAACGTCTGAAAGAGGCATTCTCTGATCCAGATACGGTGATTCTCTGTGAAGACGAGATGGTTCTCACTCAGGCGACAACTACTCAGAAAGTGTGGATACCGAAAGGAACCACACCAGCTGTAATTGAGACCAATGGAACCAGAAAGAACCGGAGCATCTATGGGTTTTTGAACCTCAAGACAGGCAAGGAGCATGCATTTGCAACAGAGCGCCAGACTATGCATGAAACAGCGGCCATACTGCTGGCGATCCGCAAGATCTACCCAAGAGAGAAGATTCTGCTTATATGGGATGGGGCAGGATGGCACAGAGGGAGCGTCGCTCAAGAGGCAATTAGGGAGCATCACATCGAAGCAGTCCATTTCCCTCCGTATTCTCCGCAACTCAATCCCCAGGAACACGTTTGGAAGCAAGGGCGCTCTGCTGTAACCCACAATCGCTTCATTCCCAAGATTGAACCAGTCACAAAGGAATTAGTCGACTATCTCAACACGACGACATTCCCATACTCTTTGCTTGATTTCAAGGAGCAAGTCAGAGTGTGAGCTCTATAGGGCCATGAACCCAATCGACGCCTTGGTTCCATGACAGTGCTGCGCTATGTCTTGATTATGGCATGAGTCGTGAACTAGGCGATCGGATTCGACTATCAAGAAGATGGCCACGATTGCTGTTGTGTACTGTGGGCTTTTACTAACCATTTCTACATCTGAAATATCATTATTTACTAGGTGCTATATTCCATTATATGATCGATGATTGGCGTAACCCAAGGCATGTGGTCTATATCAATTTCGTGCCCACATTGTACTGGTTCCTAAATATCGCCGTTATGTGATGACGAACAGAGTAAGTGACGAGATCAAGTCTGCGATTCTTGAGGTGTGTACTCGTTTTGATTCCATCTCCGATGCTTTTGAGACAGACGGTGATCATGCTCACCTGTCGATAACCAACTCAGCTAAAGTTGCTCTATCGAGACTGGTGATGTCCATGAAGACGCTATCGGCCATGAGAGCAAGCCAAAGAACTGGCCGGAAGCCCAAGATGCTTTGTGGGGAAATCACTTCTGGTCACCCTCATAGTCGATAGTGTCTTGTGGTGGGGCCCCATTAGAGAAAGTGAAGAAGTACGGTGAGAAAGTACATAGAAAACCAGAAACTCCCAAGGAGACAATTGCAAAAGTGGATTTTTACCCGTTTTGGATTTTAAGCTCCGCACTTAATGTCGAATAAGGCATAGTACCTGCATTCTGAGTCAAAAAATACCACCTGAAAGAGTTGATTTACGAATTGCGCAATTGTCCCCGTGCTCACTGCCCATGAGAACCATAAATTCACCGAAGAACCCATAACGCCAAGAGCCCTTTGGAACATTTATTGAAAAGACCCCGTCAAAATAGACCATATAGATGGGTAAAGGCGTCAGGTCAAACCCTTACTCGACAACTCAGAGGTTGCAAAGAAATTCTCGCTATGGAAACTGGATCTTCGTTCAACAATTTGATCTCAACAGATAGCTATTTGAGAGTAGCTATTTGAGAGCAGCTATTTGAGAGCAAGAGCAAGAGTAGCCAAGAGACCAAAGAGAATTTGAAGCCGACCCGTCTTACCCAAAACTGCAATGAGATCTCTTCCTTTGGCTCCATTTAGTACCGAATTAATAGGATCCCAAAGGGGAATCAAAAGTATCAAAAGTATCAAAAGATAGGGAAAGGTCCCAACGAGCAAAAGAGGAAGCAGTACTGCCATTACCATCAACCCGACGTAGAACTTTCGTGTTCTGGTGTCGCCCATCCGCACGGCCAAGGTCGCCTTGCCAGAAGCTTTGTCTGTTGGGATGTCGCGCAAGTTATTTATCACCAGCAGAGCAACTGCCAAAAACCCCGAAGCGCATCCCAAGACCACTGAAGTCAAATCAACCTTGGATACCTGCACGTAGTAGGTGCCCAGAACAGCAACCAGCCCGAAAAAGACAAAGACAAAGACCTCGCCCAAGCCAAGGTAGCCATAAGGATGTTTGCCACCGGTGTAGTACCACCCAGCCAAAATCGCCAAAGCCCCCACGATCAAAAGCCACCAAGCAGCTATCAGCGCCAAGACGCCGCCCGCAACACCTGCTACGCCAAAAAATACCATCGCTGCCAATAGAACTTGCTTTGGAGTTGCCTTCTTGCTCGCGACAAGACGCATTGGGCCAACCCTAACGTCATCAGTGCCCCGCTTACCGTCGGAATAGTCGTTTGCGTAGTTCGTCGCAATTTGAATCGCCAAAGAAACCACAAGAGCCAAAGCTGCTCTATCCCAAACAAAATGACTGCCACTTGCACCACTTGCAATGGCAACTGGTACCAGAGCAGCGGGTAGAGTCCTGGGACGAGCTCCTGCAACCCATTCCTTAGTAGTAGCCACTTAGCTAACCAACCTGACTTGTGAGTAATCGAAACTAGAAAAAGACACCAATAGCACCATAGCCCGAAGAAAAATTCTCACATTTGATAAATGTACAAAAACCCTGCAATCCACGATGAAAAGTTATGGTCTCCTTGGGAATTGATCAAAGTCCGGCTTTCGCTTCTCTTTAAAGGCGTCCCGTCCCTCTTGGGCTTCTTCGGTCATATAAAAGAGCAAAGTGGCGTCGCCGGCCAACTGTTGAACCCCGGCTAAACCATCGTCAGCTGCGTTGAATGAAGCTTTGAGCATTCTTAGAGCCAAAGGCGAAAGATCCAGCATCTCTCGACACCACTTGACAGTCTCCGCCTCTAGGTTCTCTAGAGGTACAACCGCATTTACAAGGCCCCAATCAAAAGCTGTCTGTGCGTCGTATTGACGACAGAGGAACCAAATCTCCTTGGCACGCTTTAGCCCGATCGTTCGAGCCAGCAATGAAGCGCCATAGCCACCGTCAAAGCTACCGACTCTTGGCCCAGTCTGGCCAAACTTAGCATTCTCAGCTGCAATCGAGAGGTCACATACCAGATGAAGGACGTGGCCACCACCAATGGCATAGCCTGCAACCATGGCAACGACGGGTTTAGGAAGTCTTCGAATCTGAACTTGAAGATCCAAGACGTTTAGCCGTCCGATACCCGCTTTTCCAAGCTCATCACTCCCGATATATCCATCCTCGCCCCGGATCCTCTGATCACCACCTGAACAAAAGGCCAGATCCCCTTCGCCAGTTAGAATTATCGCGCCAACGCTCGGATCGTTTCTTGCATCTTCGAAGGCCTTTGCCAGCTCCACCAATGTCTGAGGTCTAAATGCATTCCGAACCTCAGGGCGATTTATGGTGATCTTAGCGATCCCATCCAAATGTTCATACTTGATGTCTACGAAGTCGCCTGCGCTAACCCAGCCAAACAAAGATGAACCCACGATAACTACCCTTCAAATTCAACAACTGCCAACCCGGCAGCTATCAATAACGCTTTAGGGGCAACTCAGCATTCCGAGCCAGCCCATTTTGGCAACAACATAGCTACTTTATGACTTTGACTCAGGCCTTCTAAGACAAATCTGTTTTGATCCAACTCTAATTGATCCATCTCTTATTTGGAGCAAAGAGGCTTTGAATCGGCCGTCAAAAGCAACTTCTACTTATAACCTTAGTTTTTGTGGCACGTCTTATCACCTTTATAGAGTCGCAATCAAATGCTCTAGTCGATGAAATTCATAGATGCTGGGACAAAGGAGATGCAGTCTGCGTTCTAGATCCGAGGGCACCTGCTCCATTTCTTGATGAATTGATCTCTAAAATCGACCCGGATCAGGTCGTGCGGGCTGATGGATCGATTCAAAGGCGGGAAAGAATCCACGATTTAATCGAAAATTGTGCTTTGGTGGCTACAACCTCGGGAACCTCGGGCCATCCAAAAGCCGTTCAACATAGTCATTTGGCAATGGAAGCCTCAGCCCATGCCACTCTCAAGCGAATTGGAGCTCAAATAGGCGATGGCCTTTGGCTCAACGCTTTGCCTATTAGCCACATAGGTGGCTTCTCTACGATCACAAAAGCTCAATACTCACAGATGCCACTTCAAACATTTGAGAGATTTGAATACGATAGATTCACCGAGATTGCCAAGGCAAACAAGGTCTACATGTCTATCGTGCGAGCCAATCTCTCTCAAATCAATCCGGGCGACTTTGAATATCTAATTCTGGGAGCCGGAGTACCTCCTGAAAATGTACCCAGAAACGCCTCTGTTACCTATGGACTGACCGAGACCGGATCAGGATGCGTCTATGACGGAGTCCCCCTCGATGGCGTAGAGGTGAAGATCAAAGAGGACGGAGGAATATTAATAGCCGGCCCGATGCTCGCTAGTTGCTATCGAGACAGTAGTCCTCTAACCGACTCGGATGGATTTTTCCACAGTGGCGACGTAGGGGCAATGATAGATGGAAAACTGACGGTTTGGGGACGAGCGGCCGAGATGATTGTGACCGGAGGCGAAAAGGTTGTGCCATCTCTCCTTGAAGAACGAATTCGAACCCTCGATGCAGTGCTAGACGTTGCGGTTGTAGGCATAGACGACGAGGACTTTGGCCAAATCACGGTTGCCGCACTCATAACAAATGGACCGATCTCCCTATCACAAGTCAAAGATCATGTCCGAGAGGTACTCCCAAGGTATTACGCTCCACGCAAGATTGTAATTTTAGAAAGCCTCCCCAAGACAGCACTTGGCAAGATAAAGAAAAATCAGGTCAGGGAGATAGTCAGCGAAATTCTGGCGAATACCGATTAATTCACCTATTCCAGGAGACTCCACGCCCTTATCTTTGTATCTTTGACCACCTTTACAAAGTTACCCAAAGTTGCGACGCCTAGGGCCAGTGACCACAAGATACTCTTCATCCATAACCGACTGTCAACCATTTTCCGTTACGCTACTAACTAGCGTAACGGTGACTCGCTAGTTTCAATTGGATACTTTAGCGATCCAAATGTCGCCAATATAGGCAAAGACGCGATAGCAGATGAGACCTTCCTTCTCGAACGTCCATTTCGATATGATAAAGCTCAGGTAGTCGAAGCCGAAGAGGACTTGATAAAGGCTTCACCAAAGGCGACAGAGGATTTGATATCTCAGCGCCGAGCGTCTCCTGTCGCCCAAAGAGCTGCATCCTTTCTAAGGAACCCAAAAACCAACACTTACCAAAAGCCAATCAGATGTGATTTATCTGACTTTAATAAATGGGTTGACCCCGTGTGGGGAAGTGAAATTAAAGGATCTACAGATCCGCCAAAATATCTACCTCGAACTAAAAGTTTCCTCAGGAAGCCATCAAGTAATGGCTCTTTAATTTAACAAATCCGCCAAAACAAACCAACAGAACCTGACCACGTCATCATTAGAGGTCAGCCATATATAACGACCTAGGAATCCTCATTTTCACCTCAGTCGAAAGCACTTGGGTCGATTTGGCTTTTATGGTATGAAACCGTAGCGTAAAAACCAAAACAGATATAGAATGCGCGCGTACCATGGCAATCAAAAGAGAGTGCGACGAGAAAGAAAACCAAAACCACGATGGCCCAGAATCTAACAGGGGCAACCCCTAGAACGATAAATCACTCTACCAATGCGCGATGCTCGGTGTCTATTACCTTTCGAACCCATCTGGACCGGGAGCAATTTGTGGGTTTTGCACATAAGGCGAGAGTAATCGCGACATCCTTGGAGCAAACTCTCTAAAGGCAACACGAACACTTCTCAAAGAAAGGATTAGCAAGATCCCAAAATTACAATTCTGGATTATCAGCGTCCGCCTCTTCAAGATATTCACGATATCCCTAGGAGAGATGAAGACAGCTATGGCCAGTGCCACAAATCAACGTCTCCACCTCTCTATTTCACGTCACCTCCAATAGTTCCTTTCCGTAACCCAACGACCAAGGCGAAACCTCACACCAAGCACCACAGTCAATGTCAGGTCTCCAATAGCATGCAGCACCTAGAGGTATTGCACTATATTGAGGGTCCCATCCTGATCGATTGAGGGTCCCATCCTGGTAGGATCAACACGTCGGGGAAAGAAGCTAATTCTGTACGAGTGCTCCTCCATCAACTACCAGAGTTTCACCAGTGATCCAGCTGGCATAGCTACTCGCTAAAAATAACGCAGCACCTGCTATATCAGTGGGTTCACCGATTCGACGCAGCGGAAGACGCGATGCGACTGAATTCTCGTGATTTTCCCAAAGCGCCCTAGCAAAGTCGGTCCGAACGAGCCCTGGGGCGATGGCATTCACACGAACATTCGGACCAAGCTCATTCGCCAACTGCTTGGTAAGATGGATGACTCCGGCTTTGGAGATGTTGTAATATCCGATTGCTGGCTCGACGCCCATGCCACCGATCGAAGCAATATTGATGATATTGCCGGGAGTGGTCTTGTCCATCCAACACTTTCTATATGCCGCTTGACTGTACAAAAGTGGTGCTCGTAGGTTGACCTCTATGATTTTGTCCATGCGCTTTGCATCAATGTCGATCAAAGGACCAAAATAAGGGTTCGTAGCGGCATTGTTTACCACAACGTTTACATGGCCAAAATGCTCAACCGTCTCGCTGACCACTCGCTCTGGCTCATCAGGATCACTTGCATTTGAAGCGACGAAAGAGATGTTTGAGGCATCGATTCCGCTGGCTATCTCGGCAGCTGCCACTTCTAGGGCATCAGCTTTTCTCGATGTAATCATTACTCGAGCGCCAGCCTGGGCGAAGGCAGTGGCTATCGCCTTGCCAATTCCTCTAGAACCACCGGTAACAAGCACAACCGAATCATTAAAAGTTATTTCCATAGTTAAAAACAATGGCACAAACCAGAAGCCAGCGCTTGAACTTTATAAAGAAGTGACCCAATAGCTCCAAAAAATAGCCTCCTAAGCGGCAACCATCTACGAACTATCGCACAAGCTCAATTAGCATGTTAAGCAAACCTCCACCTCATGGATCCATACTTGGATCATTGACGTGAGAAAAAATATCTAGAAATTCTCAAGCACTATTGCCTAGACTGTGTTGGGCAATAGACACGGAGTCGCACAAGTGGTAAGTAATCGATTATCCAATTCACAAAGTGAATACCTTCTACAGCACGCAAATAACCCTGTCGATTGGTGGCCTTGGTCTCAAGAGGCCTTAGACAAAGCCAAGGAACTAGACCTGCCGGTCTTTCTATCCATTGGCTATTCAGCGTGTCATTGGTGTCATGTGATGGCCCATGAATCCTTTGAAGACCCCGAGATTGCTGGCATCCTCAATGAAAACTTCATCTCGATCAAGGTCGACAGAGAAGAACATCCCGATGTCGATGCCATCTACATGGAAGCAGTTCAATCCATGACCGGCCACGGTGGTTGGCCCATGTCTGTCTTTTTAATGCCAGATGGACTACCTTTTTATGGCGGTACCTACTTCCCGCCCAAAGAGGGCACCCAAATGCCGAGCTTTCGTCGAGTCCTTTTGGAGCTCTCTCGCCTCTACAAAGAGTCCCGGGGAGAAGTTGAATCCCAAGCGCAATCACTTCGAGCATCGATTGCAGCACGTTCTACCCTTCAAAATAACGGATCGATAGAGACCCTCGATACCGAGAAACTTACCCGCGACTTCTGCGACGCCCTCTATCGGATCTACGACGACCAATGGGGCGGAACAGCTAGAGCACCTAAGTTTATCCAACCACACCTCTGGCAAAGCGTTCTCGACATCGCACTGATGTCGAGAGAAGTTGATGTCTCCAAGGATCTCATGAACGCCCTGACCACGACCCTCGATGCGGTAATTGCAGGTGGGATCTACGACCATCTTGGCGGTGGCTTTGCGCGATACTCAACAGATGCATTTTGGATGGTGCCACACTTCGAAAAGATGCTCTATGATCAAGCCCTAAATAGCAGACTTTACCTGAGAGCCTATCTTGCAAGCAAAAATCAAAACTACCTAAGAACAACTGTAGAAACTTTAGACTTTGTAATCTTAGAGATGTCTCGCTCCGACGGCCTTTTTGCCTCCAGCTTCGATGCTGACAGCGATGGAGAAGAGGGAGCATTTTATATCTTCCGAATCGAAGAGGTACGCGAGACCCTAAGAGACAAAGCTGAAGAATTTATTTCCGCCTATGGCATAACGCACTCTGGGAACTTCGAGGGGCGCAACATCTTACATCGCCCAGATCGTGATGACCTTGCCACAACTCCACAAATTGACGAAGCACGTCAGCTTCTTCTAGCACTTCGAAATAGTCGAAATGCCCCTCGAAAAGATTCAAAAGCTGTCTTAGAGTGGAACGCGATGATGGTTGCCACCTTGGCGGAAGCTGGCTTTTACCTCAATAGGCCCGACTATCTAGAGAGAGCTAGAGCGGTCTTTCTGCACTTATTCGACTCCTGCAACCTAAGTGGCCAAGGATTACGGCTAGCGCCATCTGGCGAGAACTACTCAAAAGCTCCTGCTGTACTTGGCGACTATGCCCAAATGCTAAATGCCGCTCTAGCGCTAGTCCAATTTGGTGGTGACTTTGCGATCATTGAATATGCCGAAACGATCTTCAATAAGATGACCCAGGAATTTTTCGACCCTGAATCTGGAAACTTCAACACAACCGCGCGTTCCTCTACGCAGTTGATCGCACAGTCCAACGACATCTTCGATTCAGCCTATGAATCTGCTACATCCACCATTATCTCTAGCTTAATTTCCCTTAGCGAACTCCTTGGTGACGAAGAACCAATGACCCTAGCAATGGGGTTGGTCGAAAACTTAGCGGAGATGACCACCAAACACCCAAGTGCCTTTCCTGTGGTAGTTAGGGAGTTGGCCAAGCTGGGCGCAGGAATTGGTCAACTAGTTGTAGTGGGTACACAAGATGAGCTCCTTGCGTCAGTGAGAAGTCAGTACATACCAAACCTATACATCACATATGGCTCGGGCGGAATTGGTCCACTTTGGGAGGGCAAAGTTGATTCTTATGCCTATCTCTGCAAAGACTTTACCTGCTCAGCTCCGACTAACGATCCAAAATCTCTAGCCGAGCAATTGCATGCGATGCGCGAAGGACAATCAGCCTGAGCAGATTAGCCATTTGGCATGGATCAAGTTCTACCTTGAGCGAATCCCGCCAACGAGAACAGCCGACCAATCTATTGAAAATTTCCGTTTGAGGTGAGAAATAATGCCCGCTAAGCACCAAATACAAGTAAATACCATCGACTTTGTGCACCTTGGTCGACTCGGATCTGAGGTCTTTGGATTAAACCTTAAAAGTGGATTCATAAACCGAATCGAACTCGATGAAAATGAGGTGCCATTGGGCCTCCATACCTATCAGACCTATCGACTAGATGGCATTCAAAGAGATCGCCCACCAGATGCTTCCCGCCCTGATGTAATCTTCGGGGGAACCTACAAATTAGCGCCTATCGCAACTAGTCCCAAAAAAATTACCACATCGATTGAGCGAAATCTCCTGGCCCAGGGGATGAAGATTTTGGGTGGCTTGGGACCTTCGATTGCCTATGCTCAACTGAGTGGCAACTTCGCATCAACCACGATAATACAAGTTGACAAGCATGTGGCCATGGAGAGAAATCAGAAATCTGGCCTCTTAGGTGTAACATTCCCATTCGGCCCCAGCGTCCACTTCTTCCCAGTTAGAGATCCGCGTGTGATTGCAACCTACCCCAATGAGTTGCCTCGCCTCGAAAACTCCAAAGAGATCGAATCGCACCTTGGATATCGACCACACTTCCTCCTGCTAGCACTAGCCCGGGTAAACAAAGGCTATTGCAAAAAGGTAGTAGTCTCGGTTTTACCAGAACCATAGCAGATCACTGGGTATACATAGTCACTGCGTGCAACTACCTCCTTCGAAGTAGGAGTTCGGGGCTCCGGCGCAAAAAGGATGAAGAGAGAGCCAAGAATGCCCAGCGAAAGAGGCCATAGCCATAGCGGCTAATTTATAAAATTTTAATGCACTATTTTAGAAATTAGATAAAGAGCCAATTATTAAAGAGCAATAGGAGCGACAATGAGCCAATCCAGTCCCTACTTCACAACTGCACTAGCAGACCTATCCACCCTAGATAAAGATATTGCTCAAAGAATCACCGAAGTAGAGGCTAAAAGTGGCTTCATTCCCAATGTCTTTTTAAAGCTCGCCCTACGACCCGATGAATTTAGAGCCTTTTTCGCCTATCACGATGCATTGATGTTGCGCGATTCGGGACTCTCCAAAAAAGAGCGAGAGATGATCGTGGTCGTCACCTCAGCGAAGAACAACTGTCTCTACTGTGTTATAGCTCATGGTGCTATTTTGCGGATCTACTCCAAAGACCCAACTATCTCCGATGCCGTGGCGATCAACCATCGCCTTGCACCACTAAGCCAAAGAGAGGTCGCCATCTGCGAATTTGCCCTCAAGGTTGCTGATAATGCAGATCAAATTACCACCGACGACTACGCGCTCTTGACCGAGATCGGTCTAAGCGACGATGACATCTGGGATATAGGTGCAATTACCGCATTCTTTGCTTTGTCGAATCGACTGGCAGGTTTTACCCAAATGAAGCCCAATGAAGCTTTTTATACAATGGGAAGATCATTCACAAAGAAAGACTAATCACTCTAAACGACCTCTAAAAGTCCCTTGGAACCTTGGAAAAATTACTCACGAAGGAACCTTTTCTGGGGCCAAGACGACGAGCGCATCTAAAACTATGGGATCCTTGTCTCGTTGGCGAAAGAGGACCGGATTTAAATCTATCTCAGAGATTCGCTTATTTGAGACCACTATCTTTGAGAGGGTCACCATCAATTGAGCCAATCCCTCAAAGTCGTAATCTCGAGCTAGAACCCCACTTCGGATAGCTTTACCAAATTCGGTCCTTTCAATCGCTGAGATCGCCCCTTGAAGTGTTATCGGAGCTAGGCGAATTTGAATATCACTAGAGGTCTCCGCCATGACTCCCCCGCTTCCCACCATGATCACACATCCATAGTCGCGGTCACGTCGAACCCCCAATATCACCTCAAGCCCCTCCGAGACCATAGGCTCAACCACGAAACCTCTGATCTCAGCACCAGAAACTCGTCTAGCCACCTTGCCCATCATCTCATAACAAGCGTGTTCGAGTTCTCGTTTGCTATTTATGGAGAGCATCACCCCTCCAACCTTTGCTTTGTGTGGCACTTGCGGGGAGTCAATCTTCAAGACAATCGGAAAGCCGATCTCTTGGGCAGCTTTAAGGGCCTCCTGCGGGGAGGTGGCTCGAATCGCCATCACAGTTGAGATCCCACAAGATCTAAAAAACGAGAGGCTAGCCACCTCAGGCACGACTTCGGCCCCAGCTTGGCTAGCGACCAATAAGTCAAAAAGTGCTTCAATATGAGGATCACCCTGCCATGCCAGCGATTCGATCGGACGAGCTAAAGTTTCACTTACCTCATAGAGCGAGCGAACCAGTTTTACCGCTTTGGCTGGATTAGTCAAAAACGGAACCTTAGCTTGCAAGAGAAGCTTCTCAAGCGGCGGGGTCGTCAAGCCCACTAAAAAATGGGGAGCTCCGCCCTGCGTCGACAGCGTAGAAATAGTCTCTAGCACTGGAGCTGCAATTGTTTCATCGAGAGCGGTGTGGCCGACGAAGGTGACGAATGCATCATAAAGATTGCTATCGGACAATTTTGTTAGAAACTGTCCACCCAGGGTTGGGTCATTTATGAACTGACCGGTAAAGTCAACTGGGTTGTCTAGTGCAGCATAGGGAACGAGCGCACTGAGATGGTCCTTGACCTCAGGAGAAGGTGACGGCAGAGCTAAATCGGCCTCACCAGCGGCATCTGCCATCAATATCCCAGCACCCCCAGACATAGTCAAAAGGCAGAGATTCTTACCCTTGGGATATGCACCCAGAGAGATACCCTGGATCAGATCGATCATCTCATCAAGGTCAGAAACGCGATAGCCACCATAGTGTTCGACGAAGGCACTAAAGACCTGATCGTCTCCAGCCATCGATCCAGTATGGCTTATTGCCGCCCTGGCGCCAGCTTCGGTGACGCCGGCCTTCATCAATACCACCGGCTTTTTCGCATCATGGGCCTTGATCAGGGCACTTCGAAGACGATCGCAGTCCTGCACGCCTTCGATGTATCCTCCAATTACGCTTATCTCATCGAGATCCGCCATATATTCGATAGCATCCGCCACCGAAACCTGGGCTTCATTTCCAGTTGCCACCCATAGGTTGATCCCAAGACCCCTGCGGCTTACCAGGGTCAAAAAATAGGAGCCAAAGGCACCGCTTTGACAGGCAAAGCCAATATTTCCGCCTTTGATGAGATCAAGATCGAGAGCCGCTGTGAAAGAGGCCATGGCTTTGGCTTTTTGGTTGATTACTCCCAAACAGTTAGGGCCGAGCATCGCCATTTGATTCGACTGACACAGTGAAGCTATTCGATCCTGAGCAATCCGTCCATCGGAACCAAGCTCCGAATAGCCCGAGGAAAAGACCACAAGGGAACGAGCCCCCGCCATCGCAGCGTCTTCTATAACGCTCTCTACATACCTAGAGCCAACTGCCACTACAACTAAGTCCACTGCCTCTGGAAGGTCAGAAAGGCGCGGATAGGATTTGCGCCCGAGAACTTCGTCATAATTAGGATTTATTGGATAGATAGGCCCCTCAAAGCCCGCCTTGATAGTCGCATTTAGAGGCCGACCTCCAATGCGTTTGGGGTCGTTAGAGGCACCTACGATCGCTATTGACCTTGGACTAAATAGGCCATCCAGAGCTGTACGATCCACTAAAACACTTCCTATTCTACAGAGATACTATTGCGACCAAAGGTATTGCGAAATAACATAGCTTTCGCCGATTAAAAAACCACCGGAAACGCAACGTAATCGGCTTTGACTCTCTCTTTCTGATCCTAAAAGTCACGCCCAATTGATATCCAACCGTGCAATTGTCGATAGAAGTCGGGGTAGATCAAAAAGAAAGCACATCCCGCTCCCCAAAAGGTATCTCAAAAACCAAAGTCAAAGCACCAAGGAGCGATCCCATCACAATTGGTCTTCCACGGGCGGAAAATCTCTATTCCAATCAATTAGCGAAGGCTCTTCTTATCCAAAGTTAAAAAGGTTCCAAGACCTCTCATCACCACCTTGGCTTTAGCCAAGAATCGAAGATATCACGCCGCCAATGGCGACATGCATGCCAAAGAAAGTCGCCATGCTAAAATAGCTGACAGAACTTTAAAGGTATCAACGCACCTGATAGGCGTATTGGCATTTTGATAAACCCTAATATACGTAAATATGATTGCTTCTTGTCCACACCCGGCAACCAATTGCCTGAGCAAAAAGACCACAGATAAGCACGAAGGTGAGTTTAAAAGATGGACAGTGAAGGCCTAATTACAGGCAATGGTAATCCGCCTAAAAAACCGGCTGCGACAAGGAGATCAACGACAATACCTGCGTCAATCCAAGCCTATGACCTTGCGAAACACAAGATCTTGGTTGGTACCTTCCCTGGAGGCGAATTAATCTCTGAAGGAGAGATTGCCGATCAACTTCAAATCTCAAGAACTCCTGTTCGTGAAGCCTTTCTGCGCCTTCAATCGGAGGGCCTTCTTCGTCTGTACCCCAAAAAAGGTGCGATGGTGGTTCCGGTCTCTAAGCAAGAAATTGAGATGGTCTTTGAAACCAGGCTTTTACTGGAGCGTTTCGCGGTAGAAAAAGTCTTCGATACCCACATGGCTGTCTTTGTAGCCGACGAAATTGACTCCCTCGTTCAACTTCAAATGAAGGCGTTAGAAGACAAAGATCCGATTGAATTTGCCGAATTGGATCGAACTATTCATACTTCAATTTTGAATGCGACAGCAAACTCTATTTTGGCAAATCTCTATTCATCGCTTCGCGATCGCCAGATTCGAATGTTCAATATTCTCCTCTATTTGAACCCTGTTCGAGTCGAGACGATAGTAAAAGAACACAAAGGCTTTGCCACTCTTTTGCGGCAAAACGATCGTGAGAATTTAATCATAGCCATCACCGACCATGCTAGATTGACACGCGACGCCCTTTTGGATGGAAACATCTAAGACAGTCAATATGGAATCAAGGCCCAAAAGTAAAGCCTTGGCGAAATCCCATCCCGGCCATATCTAATGCCAGACTTACCTGGTCCCCTTCAGTGCTACAAGCCAATCAGATAAACCCAAATTAAGGCCAAGCAGATTCGTTAATCACGGCCCTTAGCTATTACTCTGGGGGAAACCTAAAATATCTCTCTTTTCTTATACCGACACCGACGATCTCGCCATTTTGATAAGCGGTAATGCGCTCAGGTGGAATCCATCCTGAAATAGTATTTTCCCCATTGCTAAGGGTAACCAATCGACCACGGGTTGAAGGACGTGTCTCAACCACCTGATAATCTCCAAGAACCTTTAGCCCTACTTCGACAAGTACATCAATGGGAGCTAGCACAACATCACTCGAGTAGAAATAGGCCCGATCACCCAATGAACCATTTCCTTGTTGGTCGCGATCGATAATGATGTTATCAAATCCGGCTATCCCCGCTACAGCCCGATTGTAAGGAGAGTCGATAATCTTTGAGGGAGTCCCTTGCTGTAGAACCTCACCGTGACTCATAACCACGATGGAATCCGCCAGATAAAGTGCCTCATCCACATCATGGGTCACCATGATCAGATATGGGACCTTTGACTTGACGTGCTCGGCTAATAGCGACAAAAAAGAGCGCCTGAGTGCGAGGTCCAATGCGGAGAGGGGTTCATCCAAAATAAGCAGCTTGCCACCACTGCACATTGCCCTAGCGATCGCTGCTCGTTGGTACTGTCCGCCTGAGAGCTCCTTTGGCATACGCCCCCGTAGCTCCAAAATATCTAACCCCTCTAATACTTCAGAGATCTCCAGATCCGAACCTGAGGCATCAATGCAAAGGCGCAGATTTTGCTCGACAGTCATATGTGGCCATAGGCCAAGGCGCTGTGGTACATAACCAATAGAAGAGTGAAGGGCCCCACATAGAGGACCATCGATGGAGAGCTTCACACCATTTATGCGATGGTTAGCTAGAGAATGCAAGGTCAGGGTCTTTCCTGATCCACTTGGACCCAAGATTACGCTGCATCCTGGTTCGATAGTGAAATTAATGTCCAGCTCAAAACCGCCTACAGTTCCCTCGACCGATATAAAAGAAGCACCATCCACAAAGTCACCGCGTTCGACCTTTGAATTGGACTGATATCGCTTCTTAGCTTGGCTGCGAAAGTAGGAAAATCCACCCTCAATAACCCTGGTGGGCCATGCAATTCGAGATATCAAATAGGCAACGGTGCCGGAGATGACCAGAGTCACAAGAACCGGTGTGACCGTCGATGGTAGTCCAGCTCCCTCGAAGGAGACATAGGTGTAGATAGGGAGTGAAGTAGGGTTATAGGCAACCAAAAGGACTGCCCCGAATTCGCCAAATCCCCTTAGGTAACCAAGGACCAAAGAAGATCGAATCGCTGACCATACCATAGGCAGATAGATTGAGAGGAGGCGTCGATTCAACTTCATCTTCAGCGAATCTGCAACTACCATTACCTCCTCATCCAAAAGGGCGAATGCGCCGCGTGATCCCTCTATGACATATGGGACACTAGCAAATAGCTGGGCAATGGTGATGGCGATTAGCGTATTGGTGAGGCGTCCGTGAAAAACCTTGCCAATCGGAGAATTCGGACCAAAGACAATCAATAGCATTATGCCAGCAACCAGTGGTGGAACTCCTAGCGGCAAACGAAGAACAAATCCAAGAAATGCCGCGCCCTTACTAGTCGCTCGGGAGATGAAAAAACCAGTTGGAATTGCGATTATCATTCCGATGGTGATTGCGACCAGAGACGGAACTACTGAATTCACCACTGCACTAAAGAGAGACGACCACAGAATAGGCGCGGAATGATGTATCAAAAAGTAATATGCGAGTCCCAGGATTGGAAAAACAACAAAGGCGATACAGATAAGGGCCAAGACACCAAAAGATAGAGAGTTCCCCGTTCTATCTCTAGTGATAAACTCCGCGCGCAATCTACCTCCTGTGGCTACAAGCCCAATACCAACAATAAGACAATCTATTTGCAAAACGGGTTTTGACGAAGAAAAAGATACCTTCAAATTGAAAATCGGCTCCGACCTAGCCCACAGAGCCACATTTGGATGGTACTTACTTGGGATTATCCCAAGTAAGTACCATCGCAGCCCTCACAAGAACTCCCACCTTTTTTGATGGATAAGATCTGAACTTGAGATCTGCGCAGAAGTATCTTACAACGAAAGGCCCTTAGGTGCCTTTGCTAGACTCCCCGTAACAGTCGGAGATTCAGGGACAAGGCCAACCTCTTTTAGAAGCTTCTGGCCCTCGGGCGAATAAAGGAAGTTCACAAAAGCAACTGCTTGGGCCGAATCAGGTGCTCCTGTCAAAATGCTTATCGTAAAGTTGGCCCCAAGGTTTAGCCCCGTCGGCACCGTCGGGATCTTGGCAAATGCTGCCTCATTCGAATAGAAGAAGCCCACATCCAACTGACCAGAGGTGAGGCGACTCACAAGTGCCTCTTCAGGAAATACCTGAGCTGGATTCTCTGCTGCTCCCAAGATCGACGATGTCAAAGACGGATTGCCCAAGATGGCCGATTCCTTAGCAAATAACTCAAGAGTTAGTTTGCCCTTGGGGTCTATAGCTGGATCAGTTCGACCAATCTTGATACCTGGTTTAGCTAGCACCGTGTACCACTTTTGGCTCTTTAGCGCCGGAGCAAAAGATGAACTTGGATTGTATCCAATTACCAAGGGAGCAGTACCCAAAGCGGCATACCAGGTCTCAAGGTTTTTATTGGCAGCCCCCATAAGAGGATCGTTAGCGCTTCTGGCCGCTGAGATAAAGACGTCAAAGGAAGAAGTTCCGGACTTGATTTGATTTACCAACCCCGTTGAACCACCTGGCAACCCGGAAAAAGTTACGCCTGTAGCTTTTTGAAAGGCGGGGCCTATCTTTTGGACCATGGCTCCCACCAACGATCCCGCATAGGCAACCTTAACTGTTCCTCCAATAGAGGTCGTCGTCGGTGATGATGTGGTAGCCGGAGAAGAGGCCGCCGAAGAGGCAGCTCCATTTCCACACGCCGCCAAAACTGAACTTAGTGCCACCGCACTAAATACTACTTTTAATTTTCCATTCATTAAAAAAACGCTCCAAATTCGATCCGAGATAGGTGGTAAATAAGTCACTTGGACTTCAAGGTGTCAATAAATTTTCCAGAATTGGAGATAGATCAAGCCCAGCCTCTAGGCTGCTACGGCATAGCCTGGCACGCCGGATAATAGCTTCCGAAAGTCGCCGCCATGAATCTCCTCCAAAGCTCTTGAAACATCTAGGTCATCTAGCGAAGAGCTCGGAACGACCAACCAAGAGGTCTGTCGATCGAGGGTGATAAAGGATGCGCCACAAAGTCGCGCGACAGATTCGGCAACCAAAGAGGCGTCATAGATCCCAAAACGAACTGCATTGGTAGCAGAGATATGAGAGTCAAAGGATAATTCTGGATTGGGCGTTACCCCAAAACGATTAGCCAACTCATCGGTATATTCTCGAACTCCAGATCCTATCGACCGATATGCAAAATTGACAGTCGGACGAAAGATATCTTCAAGTCTCCTAAGGTGATTAGGATTACCGTCCTTAGTAACCATTACCAGATTCCAACTAGCAACCTCAAGGGTCAAATAACCCGGGAATGCTCCTAGTTGCGGATGGCGCCCAAAAGGTAGATGAATCAGACCAAAGTGAGAGTCACCTCCGCGAACTCGCGCCAAAGCCTCACTGTTTTGAACTGACCACCAAAGGCAACTGACAGGGATCCGATGGGACAAAAAATTAACTATCGCTCCAAGAATTGGATCACAACCGTCAAAGAAGAGCGCGCCACTCTCACTCGCTTGGTAGTCACCGGACTGGCTCAACCTGGCATTTGGAATCTGCCACGCGCTATCCAATACTCCTTTTGGCATAGCGCGAAACTTCTTGAGACCATTGATCTCGCCCCAGGCAGCTGGACCGTCAACAGGGTTCGTCTCTAGAGCTGGACTTCCGACACCAAAGACCTCCTCCACTGTCGAAGAAAGTATTCGGGCTATACCCAAAGCTAGACCAACTTTTGGATTCTCATCACCTCTTTCGATGTTGGACAACGTCTGACGAGTGACACCAAGGGTGGCCGCCATCTCGCGTTGGGATATCCCTAACTGCTTTCGCCTTGTCGCAATATCTAGCAATAAAATCCTCCAGAAGTTCGCTCTATCCCAATGCAGTGCCATTTAGGTAAAGTTTCCATTCCATAAATATTATCAAGGTAAAGCAAACTATACATGTCAATGGTGCAAGATTTAATCACCATGAAATAACTCATGTGAAAATCAGATTTCAAGGGATCAAAGCAGTCAAGAGATCACAAGCTCATAGCCACATCTTGAAAGATCACTCTCAGTCCAACTTTGGCGTTCGCAATGGCAACTACCACAAAAAAAGGCATCCATTACGAGATAGAAATCGGCAAGTTGCTGAATATCTAGGTGATATACGATACCAAAGAAAAGAACATTCCCTTGATCCAAGGATCGACTAAAGCAAATTCCCAGACCACCATGCGATCCACCGGCGGACCACTATGTTAGCAAACCGAGAAACGATCTGGTTTTTCCAAGTGGTGTTAGAGGCAATGGTCGCATTTACCTATTACAAAAAGTTAGCCAAGAGAAAATCGTCGACTCATCACGATAGCGAACCTAATAGGTCGATTCAACGAACAAAAATCAATCGCACTACCAGATAGGCAGAGCATTCAAATAGGCCTTTAACGTCTAGTGATTTGCGTCGCGGTCAAGAAACTCGAAAAAGTCCGCAGTTGCAAAGATTAAAGCAATGGCACATTCGATAGTCCTAACCCCAAAAAGATTCGGCTTCCGCATCTCCACTTCAAAGAAAAGCTTGGCTCCTTGTCATGGTAGTTCTATCGCCTTTAGATTGGGCTTTTTCATTGGTCACTCTTGGTTACGGCCCCGAAGAAGAAAATGGCTTATCTTTCCCCAGCAACTGGTGGGAAAACCTCCCAAACCGTTGAAATCGGTGCATTTCACTCAAATCTGTAGTCAAATCTCCGAAATTTATTACTAATAGTGAATTCATGCCGATATATGGTGCATAGCCCCGCGAAAAAGAAATAGGGACGGCATGAGAGCATTGAAAAAACCAATCCTAGGAGCAAGCCTTCTCCTTGGTGCTGCGTCGATAGTAAACCCGCCCTCGCTACCGCAAAATACCAACTACCTTAGCGCTGGCGAACAAATTAGCTCAATTACCCACGTAGCGTACCGGCCATCAAGCAATAGTTATTCAAATGCAGTGGTAGGAGTTGCCCCGACACCTGGTAGAAACGGGTACTGGGCAGTTGAGAGCAACGGAACTTTAAAAACTTACGGAAGCGCTCTTGGTTATGGATCCTTGGCTGGTACCAAGCTAAATCAACCAATCGTTGGAATCGCAGCTACTCCAGATGGAAAGGGATACTGGCTAGTGGCGGCAGATGGTGGAGTCTTTAGCTTTGGGGATGCTGGCTTTTATGGATCAACTGGAGCAATCAAGCTAAATCAACCAATCGTTGGAATGGCAGCTACTCCAGATGGAAAGGGATACTGGCTAGTGGCGGCAGATGGTGGAGTCTTTAGCTTTGGGGATGCTGGCTTTTATGGATCAACTGGAGCAATCAAGCTAAATCAACCAATCGTTGGAATGGCAGCTACTCCAGATGGAAAGGGATACTGGCTAGTGGCGGCAGATGGTGGGATATTTACCTTTGGAGATGCTGGCTTTTATGGATCAACTGGAGCAATCAAGCTAAATCAACCAATCGTTGGAATGGCAGCTACTCCAGATGGAAAGGGATACTGGCTAGTGGCGGCAGATGGTGGGATATTTACCTTTGGAGATGCTGGCTTTTATGGTACTGCCAGCGCTGGAAAAGCCTTAATTGCCAGCAAGGATGGGAAAGGGTACCTTATCTTAGACGACCAAGGTTCCCCAACCTCATTGGGCGACGCGAAAGTTATAGCTGGCGCTCCAGTTGTATTTGGCAGCCCAACAACGCCAACACCGACCACAAACCCCAGGTTATTGCTCCCACCCAAAAATCCTACAGGTAACATCGCGGCCTCTCCGAACTTTGCCACTACATGCTGGCAAAGCCCCAACTCTGGTGCCTGTCAAAATCTCGAGGTAGCTGCATTGGACAGCGCAAGGCTGAATTCCGAGGAACTCGCTCCTTTCACCTTACCTAGCAACTTTGCAACTTTGAACCCAGCCGAACAGACGCTCGTGATTATCGACATAGAGAGGGGCTCCCGAGGCCTTCCAATCTTTGTCGGCCTCGTCAACCAACTCAACGTTGATGCATCCCGAGGAGCCGCTATGGCAACTGATCCCAATTACGCAATGGAGACCATACCAGGAGTGACTGGCTACTATGGCTACGGATCAATTTGGGCCGAAGACTACAGCGCCCTAGCTGCTGACTACGACTGGATGTACAACGATGGACTAGGAAGCGGAAACCTAGATTGTACTGCGAATAATACCAGTGGCTGTTGGGGCCATCGTGATAATATTCTTCATTCCGCTCCCGGTTACCAACTCATCATGGGGGCCGGATACCAAGCCATGAACGGAATGGTCTCACTCGCTCAGATTTTTATCGCGATACCACAAAACGACGTGATACCAGCTAGCGACTATAGCTATACCTGGAGCCAAGCGGTTGCTGCCGGCGCCAGTTTCTAAATTATCTATCGATAAATTACCGATCGGCGAGATGAATTTAGATCCTAACAACCATGATGATAGATGACCCCGGTTATCCACAGATCCAATGAGCAGTCCAATCAACTACACTTTTGTCTGATTATTCAAGCAATATTGCCTACCGTACTCTGGGCCAATCGCTACTTCAAGATAGGTCAGGCGTAGCATCAACGATTTATCAGAGTTAACTCAATTCGTAAATGTGATCGTCGATCGGGCATAAACCGACATAAATTATCGATTGGTCAGAATCCCTACAAACTGATTAGCACAAGGGCTTCTTCAGATTCCAAGATGGCCGCTAATTCGAGTAACGCAGAACCATATGCCAGTAAAGTAATTGATGCTGCGATCGCGCCCAAGAACCAGTGGTGGAGCATTCATTTTGTCTACCACCTATATTTCTTGATAAGTCGGCTGACTATTCCTATTCTTTGGACCATCTCGCATAAATCTTTGAACACAGCACCAGTACTTTTAACCATCTCGCCGAAATCTTTGGACCAGACTTTCCTGATCCGTCAAGCCTATTTCCAAGGTCCCTTATTTAATGGCTAGATGGCTGGTTTTTTGATATTTATTGGCACATAGTCCTCCCGTTGTTGGATCAGAAAGTCATCTACGGCTTTTCTGAGGATTATGGACGACTCTAAGCCAGGAGTAGCACAAAGGGTAGCTGATTCCAATAAGTAGTTTCGAAGGCATATGCCACATAGATACGGCAGCGTTGATTGAGTCAGCAGTAAGCGGATCTCCAATAGAAAACCCTACTCCTATTTCTTTATTTGGAGTCTTAAACTGATTTGCGAAATCGTCAAATACAGTTCGGCTTATTCGAAGCCAGTTATTTAGGTAGGCACCGTTCTCCTGGATTGCTTGGGCGAGAGCCGCAAGTGTGGGAACGTTGAAAAATGCACAGGCTCCCCAAAGAAAATCTGCTTCAAAAGCATTCGGGTAATTCCCGCCTCCACCATAGTATTGCGCGAGGGTCTCGTCGCAGGCGGGTCGATTTATCCCATCGTACTAAAGCGAAACACTTCCTGATGTAGGATTTGAGCAACCACAAGCTAACTACTTATTTCAACCTCCAGAATGGTAAGTAATCAGCCGACGAACCTCAGTGTCGACCTCACCCTGGACAGTTATTTAAAAGTATTTGGTAAGGGCGGAGAAGTTGATGATTCAACAATGCAATTAGATAACGCATCGTCGGATCGATCCTAGGATGGATCTATGGACAACCATAAAGAAGATACCTTAGCAATATAGCTTCCCCCAAAGGCCACCAGAAGATTAATTTCCACGAGCTACAAAGCTCGGATACTCAAAGAGTACGATTCTCTAGACTCCGAAGGCAAAAGTCCCCTACTTAGATGGGAAGGGTTGCATAGCTCCCACATGTCGAGATGGTGCAAGCATTTGGGCTTGAAGGTCGATCTATCACTTGCCAAGCCACGGGGACCAAGGCCCAAATCTAATAACTCCAAGGCTAAAACGCTGGAGAAGGCAAATGAGCGCCTCTCCAAGGAGCTCAAGCGAACAAGGAGGGTGAGTGAGGTTCAGGAAAAACTATCGGCGCTCTTAGGGGAGCTCTCAATAACGAGCACAATGAAGTCCCAATAACAATTATCCCCTGCCTCTAATTTTTTATTAGAGAAAAAGAATAATACTCATAATTTAATTTACCTTGGCATTAATCTGCTGAAATGAGATAAATATCTGCTAAAGAGAAGCTACCAACCCCGAAACGCGTCTTCTCAAACATTTTCGGGGCAAGCAAATCATCTTTTAGGCAACCTGGCCCGTAAAATATCAGTCGTCAGTAGCTACGAACTTGGCCAATTCTTCAGCCATAATCCATCCAAATGCAATCAGCGAGTCATTCTTTTGAGACTCTAGTGGTGTAAAAAAATCTGCAAAATCTGCATAGACCGAAGATCGAACCGCTGGCTCATAACCGGAATAACCAGTAATCTCACCCGTTCCAGAAAAGATAAATGTGCGATCATCTACCCTATTTTCACTTCCATATCGCCGGGCTAGGCGTCGAGCCCAAGCTCGCTCCTCACCAGTCGGTTTATGACCTGGTTTTGGAACTATATCTTCGAGATCTTCGAAGATCTCAAAAGCTCCAACATCAAGAAGCTTTGATCCCATCAAAACATCTTCATCAGGAAAGGCTAACAGCGCCTTTTTGAATTGACCCTCTCTGACCCGATAGAGCGTCTCTCGTGCCTGAGGACCTCTCTCGACTACGAGAGCACCAATAATAATTGCAGGCGTTCCACCAATTCGCTCAAGAGTGTAAAATGAAAAACCCCTAAGTCGACCATCAACTTTGACCTCTGTAACTAAGACCCACTCTTCACGAGCCTTTGAGAGGTAACCAAAATCTAGGTTGACTTCACTGGATGCCACAAGTTCCGCCATTGCGTCAAGTTCGCCATCGCTTAAAAGTGAGCAATCACGAGTCGTTATCTCGACAGACATAAGCCCCACAGTCTCCTTGGATTAAGACCAGGAATCGAAACGTTCCCTTCTACAAGCCTAGTCCGAAATGCCAAATGTCACATCGTTAGGCGTCCATCCAATGGCTAAAGCCAGGGTCTTAGACCTCTCCAATGTGCCCAAGGAGCCCTTGAGCTGGGTAATCATTCTATGGCCGGGTTAATCTAAAGAACGATACTTTCGGAATTTAAAAACTCCCTGAGCTCGCCAATTAAGCTTCCGGAGTCGACCTTGACCCTAATCTCTCCACTTAGGTCATAGAGGAGACCTCCTGCCTGAAGTCGCACCATGGAATTCCCAGGATGGCGCTCCAGAGTCGCGCGAATGGCCCCAAGTAACTCTGACGTTACCTGGGATGCATCCAAGCGAATCGTCAGCGAATCATTAAATTCACTAGAACGATCTATCTCCTCGAAGGAAGAGGCGATAAATTTGGCTTCATCTTCCCTGAAATCCATCCGTCCCTTTACCAAAACAAGCTTGTCATCTTCGAGCATCGTTCCATAGTCAGCCATGACCCTTGCAAAGACAAAGACGTCCATAGAGCCGGTCAGATCCTCCAATGAAAAATTGCCCATTAGTGCACCCTGTTTTGTATACCTCTTTGAAAGGTTGGTGACAACACCGCCAATTACCATCATCTCATTCTCACGTGGGGTGCCCTTTAGATCCGAGAGTTCAGCAATGGTGTTATCAGTCTTGCTCTTTATGAACTTCTCATATCCACTGACTGGGTGGTCAGAAACGAACATGCCAAGCATCTCTTTTTCAAAGCTGAGGACATCTCCCTTCGTATCTTGAAGATCTGGCAGTACGATATCAAATCCAAGTGAAGGCTTGCCATCGTCAGATGGGGCATCAAAGAGGCTCATTATGCCGTCTAAATCTTCCTTACGCTTTCGGATGGCTCGTTCAATCACATTCTCATAGACGGCCATGAGGCTCTTTCTGGTGTGGCCAAAGGAATCAAAAGCGCCGGCTTTTATCAAAGATTCAATCAATCGCTTGTTTAGCACGCTGGGGTCAACCCTAGCGAAGAAGTTCTCTAGGTTCTCGTATGGCCCATTTACCTTCCTCTCTGCAACAATAAGTCCGACAACGTTTTCCCCAACGTTTCGAATTGCAGATAGACCAAAGCGAATCGACAGATTGTCGCCATCGATAACGGGCCAAAAGTCCGAACGAGACTCATTTATATCAGGTACCAAGATTGCAATGCCATGTTCTTTGGCATCGGCTAGGAGCATCCCTGTCTTATTTTTATCATCCATTACCGACGTTAAAATAGCTGACATGTATTGAGATGGAAAATGAGCCTTTAGATAGGCAGTTTGATATGCCACAAATCCATAGCCGAAAGAGTGAGACTTGTTGAAGGCGTAGTCTGCAAAGGGTTCGATAATGTCAAAAAGTGTATCTCCGAGGGCCCGGCCATACCCAGCAACGTCACACCCGTTGACAAACTTCTCTCGATGCGCAGCAATCAATTCTCGAACCTTTTTACCGCAGGCCTTTCTCAAGTCATCTGCTTCAGCTAGGGTGTAGCCGGCAAACTTCTGCGCCACCTTCATGACAGACTCCTGATAGATCATCAGTCCATAGGTGTCGCCCAAGATCTCCTCTAGATCCGGATGCTCATAGTTGATTGGCTTGCGACCATTTTTTCTATCCGCATAGTCGTTGTGCATATTAGCTGCCATCGGACCTGGACGATAGAGGGCGACGAGCGCTGCAATATCGTCAAAGGCCGTTGGCGCTAGGGACTTCATGAGGGCCCGCATCGGCTTACTTTCAAGTTGGAAGACTCCAATTGAATCCGCATCACGCAACATAGCTAAAGTCTTTTCGTCTGCCATCTCGATGTTATCGATATCGACTTCTTCACCAGTTGTCTCAGCTATCAATGCAAGGGCGCGCTCAATCACCGATAAGGTTCGAAGGCCCAAAAAGTCCATCTTCAAAAGGCCTAGATTTTCAACACCATGCATCTCGTATTGAGTCACCACTGGAGCCGAATCCGAACTCGATCCAGCATCTGGCTTGCGTTGAATCGGTAGATATTCAGTCAATGCCTCATGGGTAATTACAACCGCTGCGGCATGGATTCCATCTTGTCGTCGAAGTCCTTCCAAGCCCGATGCAACATCCACAATCGTCTTAGCATCTGGATCACTCGCGATTATTTCGCGTAATTCAGCAGCGATCCGATATCCATCCTTATAAGCCTCGGTCTCAGTCAAACAAGCCCAAAGTGGTGTATCTCGCCCCATAACCAATGGCGGCATTGCTCTTGCAATCTTGTCACCGAGGGCATATGGCATCGATAGAACTCGCGCAGCGTCCCGAACAGCGGCTCGCGCCTTGATTCGAGAAAATGTCACGATCTGGGCCACGTGGTCATAGCCATATCTCTCAGAGGCGTAACGTATCATATCCTGGCGATATCGTTCGTCGAAGTCCATGTCAATGTCAGGCATTTGAATTCGTCCTGGATTCAAAAAGCGTTCAAAGAGAAGGCCGTACCGAATTGGATCCAAATCAACGATACCCAAACAATATGCTACGCAACACCCCGCCGCTGATCCACGACCGGGACCCACACGTATCTTGCTTCTTTTAGCAAATTGGATCAAGTCCCAAACGACCAAGAAATAGGCGCTGAATCCCATCCTTGAGATGACATCGAGTTCGTAATCTATACGCTCAATAACGGCTTCGGAGAGCTCCTGTCCATAACGCCCTCGCGCCCCCTCATAACTTAGTTCGCGCAGATAGGCCGATGCAGATTCATCGTAGCGCTCCTTTTGATATTGAATCGGCACAGGAAATTCAGGCAGTTTGGGCTTTCCAAACTCGATCTCAACATTGGCCCTCTCTGCTATTAGCAATGTATTGTCACATGCCTCTGGAACTTCGCTAAATAGCTCACGCATCTCCTGTGAGGTCTTTATGAAGTGCTCCTCACCTTCAAAACGAAAGCGCTTCTCGTCAGAGAGTGCTTGACCCGTTTGAATACAAAGAAGAGCGTCGTGGGCACGGTGGTCTTCTCGATGGGTATAGTGGGCGTCATTTGTCGCTAAAAGTGGAAGCTCTAGCTTCTTGGCCAATTCAATTAAAAGTGGGTTGGTCTTCTTTTGAAGTGCGATTCCATGGTCCTGGAGCTCAACAAAAAGGTTCTCCGGTCCAAAGATATCCTTTAACTTCGAGGCGTGATCATAGGCACCTTTGATATCATCTCTCGCTAGTGCTTGTAGTACCAGACCACCCAAACAGCCAGTTGTTGCGATTACACCTTCATGGTATTTCTCTAAAAGTTCGTAATCAAGACGAGGCTTATAGTAGTAACCCTCCAGGAAGGCCGCCGAAGAGAGTTTGATAAGGTTTTTATATCCCTGGTTGTTCTCAGCCAACAAGATAATGTGATAATAAAGCTTCTCTTTAGCATCGCGCTCGTTAGATTCGTCTACCTTACCCCGACGAGGAGGTCGCTCAAACCTAGAACCCCCGGCCATATAAGCTTCAATGCCAATTATGGGGTTGATCCCTTTCTTGCGCGCCGTCTCGTAAAACGGAAGCACGCCAAACATGTTGCCGTGATCCGTAATTGCCATCGCTGGTTGGCCATCTAAAACCGCCTTTTTAACGGCATCTTCGATTCGCGCCGCACCATCGAGCATTGAATATTCGGTGTGATTATGCAAGTGTACAAACGAGTCCATTTTGGGCTACTCCATCCCTCTGAGTCAAGCACGTAGTAGAGGTCGCGACTTTTTCCTTAGCTACCACACTAACTTTCAAGACCTCGACAAAAATCACCTCTACGACATTTAGTCGATAGCAAAGTGCCAGAATCAACCATGATCATAGGTTCAACTGCGACAAGCACCCTTGGGATATGGACTTTTATCAAATCCGCCCTCTCAAAGATATGACAAGAAACCTATTTCCCAAAGGACTTCGCCTCGGAGATATAAACCGAAAAACACTTTGCCAAAGAATCGATCAAATTGATCAAAGAGTCAGATTCCGCCCCGACCACCCTCCTCCATGGCAACCCCAATTGCCAAAGTCACCCAAAAAACAACGAAAATCCCTTGTGAACCAACAAGTTGATCAGACAACACCTCCTAAAAACCTCTGGCGAACCAGAATCTGCCATCAGATCTCATGACGCCATTATCCAAACTGCGTGGCAGCTTGCTTTTATCCACATATCGACAAGAGGCCTAGGCCTTGGGATCAAACATTGACATCTGTCAGCTAGGTCTGGCAGATAGATCTTCAATCCATACAAAAAAAGTAACCCGCAACCACAGAACCAAACAGCGTCAATTCAAAA
This sequence comes from Acidithrix sp. C25, assembly GCF_904848545.2. Taxonomy (NCBI): domain Bacteria; kingdom Bacillati; phylum Actinomycetota; class Acidimicrobiia; order Acidimicrobiales; family Acidimicrobiaceae; genus Acidithrix; species Acidithrix sp. C25. Next base: position 437,373 of record NZ_CAJHCI020000006.1, on the reverse strand, counting down.
GAGCAAGCATGAAAAAGCCAAACAATGCAAACAATTGTGAATCATCAAGAATTCGCCGAGCAATGACAATCGGGCTGACATAACAATTGTCTCAAGATCCACGGAGGCACCCCTGTTGTGATCGAATTAGTCAAAACAAATTCTCGCTCTAATTGCATCCAATTCAATCTGGAAAACAGATTGCCCCCAAATGGGTCACTCCAGAGGGATCATCGAATTCCAAATACACAAATCTCGACTGCCGCAACTAGATGCAACACATCACTTTCAAGGCGTGGTGGCAACGTCACCTCCAAGAGGCAAATAAGACTAAATGGGCAAAAATTACCCCCCGAATAAATTACTTGGTCTGAATGTGACTGATTTATCTCAAAATAGCCAAGTCAAGGTAGCGCAAGATCTTTCCATCGAGCCTTCTTGTGAAAATATTTAATAACTCGTATAGAAAAATGACCATCTTAAGATGCATCTATTGCGTATTATTAATTCAGGTATGGGGTCGCTGTGATCCCTCAAATGAACGGGGGGACCGTTGAAGACAAGTGCAGCAGTATTATGGGGGACCAATCAGGAGTGGAGCGTCGAAGAAGTAGAACTTGCCGATCCACTTTATGGAGAAGTCAGGGTAAAGCTAGCCTCATCCGGCCTCTGTCACTCGGATGAACACCTAGTTACCGGTGACTTACCAGCAGTATTGCCAATCGTTGGTGGTCACGAAGGGGCTGGCATCATAGAAGCAGTTGGACCTGGCGTTACCTCTTTGGCAGAAGGCGATCACGTCGTTCTAGGATTCATACCGTCTTGCGGTCGCTGTAGCGCTTGCTCTACGGGCCATCAGAACCTCTGCGAACTAGGCGCGTTGATCATGTCAGGTCAAGAAGTTGCCGGGGGCCAAAGAATTACAGCGCGGGGCCAAGGAATTGGGACCATGTGCTGCCTTGGAACTTTCTCACCTTATGTTGTCGTCCATGAGAGTTCGGCGATCAAGATTCGAAATGACGTACCACTGGACAAGGCTTCCTTGGTGGGTTGTGGCGTAACTACCGGAATCGGATCTGCTCTGTATTCTGCTGAAGTAAGAGCCGGAGACATCGTAGCTGTTGTAGGCGTTGGAGGCATTGGCACAAATGCAATCCAAGGGGCTAGATTGGCTGGCGCAAAGTTCATCGTTGCAATCGACCCGGTCGAAGCACGACGAGATTCCGCAAAGTTCTTCGGCGCTACCCACTCAGCCGCCAACCTAGACGAAGCTTTCGGACTTATAACTGAAATCTCCAATGGCCTTATGGCTAACTCAGCTGTAATCACTACCGGCGTCGGCGAGGGTCACTTGGTAGCTCCAGTAATGGCTCTGCTGGGCAAGAACGGAAAAGCCGTAATCACATCCATCTCTCCATTCTCACAAGTCGATGTAAAGCTAAGCCTCTTGGATATGACGCTCTATCAAAAGCAACTTCGCGGATCGCTCTTTGGCTCGGCTAATCCCCGATTCGACATACCAAAGATCCTTGACCTTTATATGGACGGCATCGTAAAGCTCGATGAATTGGTGACCGCGACCTACACTCTAGATCAAGTAAACCAAGGATATCAGGATATGCGTGACGGCAAGAACGTTCGTGGCATGATCCTCTTTGATTAATAGACTTTGGGACTCCTACAACTTTTCGCTACGCGAATGTGAGCTAGTCGGCCCAAACCTCATCTCTGTGCCCGCCAGGATAGCCCTCAAGCTCTCCGAGGCGGGCACTTTTGTGATCAAACGCGCACTTGAATCACCTATTTCTATCTCAACCCCGGGCGAGATACGTCTCTTTGAGAGGTTGCAGAACTTTGGCCTCGTCGCTGTCTCCCCCATGCCGTCCAAACAACTAAAAGCCAGAGATACATCTGTAATTATTCCTTGTTTTGATCCGCCAGATAGATTAAGAAACACCTTGAAATGCGCAAAGGAACTCAGATGCGCATTGGAGATAATTGTCGTCGATGATGGCTCTTGCTTTGTGTCCGAAAATAGAGCTATATCGGAGCAATTTGGAGCAAAGTTCATAGCATTAGATAAAAATTATGGTCCCGCACGGGCACGAAATGCCGGTGCTGCAAAGGCCAGCGGATCACTGCTTCTATTTTTAGATTGCGCTCTTAGTTTTGATTCGTCTCTAGATGAGACAGTCGCCCTTGTTTTGCCAGGGCTAATCGAGATCGCTGCCCCCAGGATCCGAACCCTTGACTCTTGGGACACGGCGCCAGGTAGGTCCATTAAAAAACTGATAGATAACTACGAAAGCACCAACTCCGCGCTAGATCTAGGCGAGCGAGAAGGTTTTGTTGGATCGAAACGATCCTGTAGCTATCTGCCCTCAACTGCCATAGCGATAGTCAAGGAGACCTTTTGTGCTTTGGGGGGTTTTGATGAATCAATGCGTTTGGGCGAAGACGTCGATCTGATCAAAAGAGCACTGCTAGATCAAAGAACGATCTATTACAACGCCAAGAATACCGTCTCTCACCCAAGTAGAGATAGCCTTATATCCCTTTGCAAACAACGCTTTGGCTATGGACGCTCCAGTGGACCACTCGCAAAATTATATGGTCGCCAAATCAGCCATGAGGTAGTAGATGAATTTGCTCTGATCTCTATGTTTGCGCCTCTTCTAGGCGAGGCACTCAGGGCAGCGGCTGTTTGCCTAGATCGAAGACGAACAATTAAGTTACTAAACATAAATACGCGCCCTAATAGTAAGGAACTGATCGACATCTCAATGGTCGAAATGCGCCGATCGACCAAAAATATCATAAGATCGAGAGGAACATTTCTCCTAATAGGATCCTTAGTGTCCCCAAGGTTGCGACAATGGAGCATCAAAATTGCTGTGTTATATGGAATTTCAAATCTATGGGTCAACAAAAAAAACAACCATAAAATATCGCTTTTAGCAATCTCAGTGCTAGATGACATCTCCTATTCGATGGGGGTGGTAGCAGGAATGGTAACGGCTCAAACTCCGACAGCGATCAAACCAACCTTCAATCTATCATTTTCAAAGTCGCTCGCAAAGGCCGCTAAGGCAAAAGCCGCCCTCTATTTGAACTCCATAAAAAGCTAACTCAGTTGCGAACTGTAAACAATTGACCACAATGGCCCCAGCAGGTCTGAGCAAGTGGCCCCACTCAACATTCAATTACAACGCCGCGCCACGGGAGATTTGTTGTCAATTGGAGCTTTAAATATCGCTCCGTGCTATTTGGTATTTGCAAAGTGGTGCTGTTGAGCTGTTCTTCAGGGTTATAGCTCGAAAACGGTTGGCCCCTCTGGGCTTGGCAGATACAACGACTAGAAGATCATTTAACTCAAATGATTCCCAGGGTATTGAACCCGACCAAAACCAAGGATAACTTAGATCATATGAAAACTATTTCCACATACGATCTATTGGTTTTGAGGGGCTTTATCTACAAAAGAGCCAAAACGCGAACTTTTTAGAGGATTCGGCTGTTATGAAAGGTGCAAGCAACCTAAGCATCGACCTTCTAACCATCAACCTTCCGTACAAGATCCTCCACACTAAGAGCAACAGGATCTCACTTCTCATCGACTAGAAATTAAATAACCAAAAGATAAGCAAGCAACCCGTAAAAGAGAGCTAAGTCAAAAGGATTCAGTTTTGAGATCCCAAGAGTCATCTCAGGAAACCAAGGAGAAAGGCGAAAAAATAATGACGGACCAAGGCGTGGAGAATGAATGTCCCATACCAAAGCCATCTACGACTCTCGAAGCTCGACCGAACCAAGAATGGTGGCCCGACCAACTTAATCTACGCCACCTGGACAAGCACGAAGCAACTCGAACTCCATTAGGTGACGACTTCGATTACCCAGAGGCGATCAAATCCCTCGATATTGAAGGTCTAAGACGAGACATCTTTGAGGTTATGGCCACTTCACAAGATTGGTGGCCAGCAGACTATGGCCACTACGGACCACTTTTTATCCGGATGGCATGGCACAGCGCCGGCACCTATCGAACCTTTGATGGACGCGGAGGAGGTAGTCGTGGAACGCAGCGCTTTGCGCCTTTGAATAGTTGGCCAGACAATGTCAATTTAGACAAAGCGAGACGGCTACTTTGGCCGATAAAGAAGAAGTACGGTCGCACCATCTCATGGGCCGACCTGATTATCTTTGCTGGCAACTGCGCGCTAGAGGCAATGGGCGTAAAAACTGTCGGCTTTGGTTTTGGACGTCTAGACATTTGGGGACCAGAGGACGATACCTATTGGGGCCCCGAAGAGACTTGGCTTGGCGATGAAAGATATAGCGGAGATAGAGAGCTACAAAACCCCCTTGGGGCTGTTCAGATGGGGCTCATTTATGTCAATCCCGAAGGACCAAATGGAGATCCAGATCCCCTAGCCGCAGCAAAGGATATTAGGGAGACCTTTTCCCGTATGGCCATGAACGACGAGGAGACTGTGGCCCTAATTGCTGGTGGTCACACCTTCGGAAAGACCCATGGCGCGGTACCAAACGCTCAAACCTATGTTGGCCCAGAGCCAGAGGGTGCGTCCATTGAGGAGCAGGGCCTTGGGTGGAAAAACTCCTTTGGAAAGGGCAATGCAGACGACACCATGAGCAGCGGCTTAGAGGGAGCATGGACTAACAATCCGACGAAGTGGGATAACGGCTTCTTTGTAAACCTCTTTAAATACGACTGGGAACTCACCACAAGTCCGGCGGGTGCCAAGCAATGGACACCAAGTGACCCGTCGGCCAAGGGAGATGTGCCCGATGCCCACGATGTAACAAAGCGCCACGCTCCAATGATGCTCACTACAGATCTAGCCCTCAAGTTAGATCCAATCTATGGACCAATCTCTAGAGGCTTCTTAGAAAATCCATACGAGTTGGAGATAGCCTTCGCAAAAGCTTGGTACAAACTAGTCCATCGTGACATGGGGCCTATTTCGCGATATCTCGGACCCCTTGTCCCAAGTGAGCGAGAGATTTGGCAGGACCCTATTCCTAAGGGAGACTATGAGCTCATCGAAGGCAGCGATATTGATGAGCTGAAGCAAAGAATCCTAGATTCGAGCCTAACTATCTCTGAACTAGTCTCGACTGCTTGGGCTTCGGCTGTGACCTTCCGTGGAACAGATCGACGCGGTGGTGCAAATGGTGCGCGAATTGCCCTCGAGCCCCAGAAAAACTGGGAGGTGAATGAGCCAGATAAATTGGCCGATCGTCTACAGGTCCTCAAAGAGATCCAAGAATCCTTCAACAAAGATCAGACCTCCAATAGGGCAATCTCTCTGGCGGACCTAATCGTCCTTGGAGGGTGTGCGGCAATTGAGAAGGCCGCAAAGAAGGCGGGAATCGACATCAGTCTTGCATTTACTCCAGGACGAGGCGATGCGACCCAAAACGATACCGATGTCGACTCCTTCTCGGTGTTGGAGCCAACTTTCGATGGATTTCGCAACTACTACCAAAGCAACCACAAGCTAGCTCCCGAGTATCTCTTAGTCGAACGATCGGATCTATTGACTCTAACTTCGAAGGAGATGACGCTGTTAATAGGCGGACTAAGAGTCCTTGGTGCCAACTACGCCAGTTCTAGCCTCGGAGTCTTCACAAAAAACCCGGAGGCTCTAACCAATGACTTCTTCATCAACTTACTCGACATGAATATTGATTGGAAGCGTTCCTCATCGTCTGAGAACGTCTTTGTGGGACATGATCGAACGACTGGCGAAGTAACTTGGACCGCTACGCCAGTAGATCTAATCTTTGGTTCGAATGCTCAATTGCGCGCTATTGCAGAAGTCTATGCCAGCGAAGATGGTATAGAAAAGTTCGTGGCTGACTTTGCGAAAGCTTGGGTCAAAGTCATGAATCTTGACCGCTTCGGCAAAGCCTAAACAAAACAGGTTGGCGGTAGGCTTGCTTAAAACAGCCCTACCGCCAACTTTGTATCCAAAACTAGCATGCGACGACTAGATATCATTTGGCCTTATTGCTTTCGGGTTCTGACGGATGCGGCTTTGACAAAATGCCTCAGAAACAACCGCCCATCGCCATTGATCCGAAAACTAACTCGTGTGAAAATAGGCCCTGTGGAAGAAGAGAGACCGTTCGGCCTTTGCTCTGATGCCATCTAGCCATTAAATCAAATTCACTAAAGTCAGCCTTGTTAGGCTTCATTCACTTAATTCGTACCTGACAAGGAAACGCTACGCGAGGCTCTCGCACTTAGACCACCACAGGATTACCCCCTACTACACGTTGGCTCTTTTCTCACCCAGACCATAAAGACAAAAACCGACACCAAAGTTTGTCAGGGTAATCCAGGACGATTTAAATCCCCTTCTTTATTGGGCCACCTCTTCGAACTGGGTTTAGTTGATTGGGTTTCATACTTATCAAGTTTCGTAAGCAATAGCCATTTCAAACTCTGATTCGCGGATATGCGGATGTGGAGACGCAAACACACATGTGCTGAGAAGTCGCTCGCTCTCGAATTGTCGATGGCGCAGTAGGGATGGTTAAATGGCACTCACCCGCCTTAGCGAACGAGGCATCGTCGAACTCGACGAAGAGCCTAAAGCGGCAATGGTGAGTAATTTAATGGTTGTTCTCTGTGGTGACCAACCGGTTTCTCTGGTAGTTAACGCCGGGACCCTTTATTCTTAAGCAGTGGAAAGACGTAAGCAGGTCCCACTGCGCATAGATCCAGCGGTTCATGATGCACTAGCTCATTGGGCGTTAGATGAGCTTCGAAGCATAAATGGACAGATCGAGATGATACTTCGACGAGCTTTTGTCGAAGCAGGACGAGTGCCTACAACTACACGACCACTACCTCAACGTGGCCGTCCGCCCGGCGAACAAACCCAAGATTTGGGTGACGCCTGGTAAATAAGCCGAAGTGAATCAAAATGTCGCGCAAGCGAACGCTAAAACATTTTCCGCGCAACTTCGAATGCGCATTCTCTATCTTGTTTATCTCAGCCCTGTTGCTCTGTTGCATTGTAAATCAATGAAAAATCTCGTCGATAAAAGACAAGGTTATCTACAAGAAATGGCCTACAAGACTACTTGTAGGCCATATAAATTAGAAAGAGCAATTTAGAGCTGTCAATCTTGAACTTTAATAATCGACAATGTGTCATTAAAAGCGGGGCGAAAAGTTATCTGCGATCTTGAAATCCCATAGATCTAATTGACTCTCAACGACCTGGCGGAGTTATCAGCTCGCTCTTTGAGATAACTATACTTATCGGACGGCAGGTATAGGAGCAGGTCGCCCTAGCTCCGTGTCACGTAGACCACTTGACCATTTTGAAAATAAACCTTTCCAAATGAATAGATCCAAATTAACTCAGGAATCGAGTTGTAGACGTCTGATCCCGTTGATGTCGGGGAACCCCAAAGCGCTAAAACTTGACTCTCTGAGATTCCATCTGAAAGATATGGAATCGACACTCCAGTTCCTGAAACACTTTGAGTCGCGGTAACTGGAATAGTCGAGGTAGTTGTGGTTGTCGGTGTCGAAGTGAAAGATGAAGCAGTCTGTCCAAGGGGAGTCGCAAGATTCCACTCGGTGTTAAACCACCCTAGAGCCGCGCTACGGATAGCTGGATCGCTCAGGATTACGCCAACTTCACGATTATTATCCAATGAGACGCTGGAAAAGTTCTGCGATCCTATGAAGGTCTCATTGGCGTTTATGATAAGTTTGGCGTGGACGTAGGGACTCTTGAGGATCCTAACTGCTACCCCACCTTGAAGCATAGCGTTGGCATATTGCAATTCGGAGTAGCTCAGATTATCAGGCAATAGCACTCGAGCGCTTGAGGAGTGAGCACTAATCAAACTATAGAGTGCGGATGCAGAACCCAACTCTTCAGCCATAATCGCTAATGGGCCAGGCGATGATAAAATCGACGATATCGCTGCAGATGCGCCGGGTGACACCACCAGTGCGCTGCGAACTGAGTTTCCCGCAGTGACGCCATTCCAGTCCGATTCAAAGATCTTATACAAACTAGATACAAGCAGTGGTGATGTAGTATCGACGGCATCTTCTAGGTTGTATGTCCCCATCGCGCTATAGGTGGCATTAGGAGAGCCAAAGATCGCCCTTTGTGATGCTCTACCAGGATCGACAACCATATATTTAGCATGATCAAATGAGTAAGATCCCGAAAACCTAGCCGGAGCAACCTTGATTTTTACAGGTGAGCCACTAAAGAGTGCCATCGCATTTCCGGGCGCAGCCGAATCTTTGTAGGGGTTTCCGGCGACGATTACTTCAACCAATATGCCTCTTCTTGCAGCCGAGATAAGCGCGGATGCAAGCGTTTGATCTGTAAATAGATATTCATTTACAAAGATCGATACACTTGCCGAAGAGATCAAGCTGCTCCAGGGGCCAAGGCCATCTTGTGGCTCCGCAATAAAGGTAGTTTTACCATTTGAAGCCGCGGTCGCAGCCGACGTTGGAATAGTCGCCGCAGCCGACGTTGGAATAGTCGCCGCAGCCGACGTTGGAATAGTCGCCGCCGCCGATGTTGAAGGTGAGCTAACAGGGGATGCTTTGGTGGTTGAGCTAGATGAAACGTTACTCGAGGTTTTATGCGATTTAGGGCGCGTAGAAACCGAACTCCTAACTCCTAGCGTCGTCGAAGAGACGCTAGAACCTGCCAGGGAAGTAGCCGAACCACAGCTTGTAACAAAAAGGCCAAGCAGAGCGACTAAAAATACCGAAGTTCGACGGAAACTCACGAAACCTCCTTTGATAAAGATAGACCAAGGCTCCAATAGAACAACCACCGGCGAATCGATACCATGACGTTAGCGCATTGGTGTAACCAATCTAACGAGTCAACCACATGACGATCCCCCACCGAACAAGCATAGGTGTGGCCTTCACGTCATCTCTGGACTTGCTTTAGAGCCTTTGACCTACGCACACAGGACAGACTCGACATGCGCGGATTTAACACCGTATCCAATTTTATGATTTCCAAAGAAACACCACTCGTGACTACTAGCCGACTATGACCCGTTAAGGAGAACCAAAATCCAAGAGCCAAACGCCACGAGATAGACATATCCCGCCTTCCAAAGCCAATACAGACCGCGCGACCCACACCAATCGACTATTTCAAACAGCTCGCCCACATCTAGAGCACAAAACAGATAATAGAGCTACAAAAACTCCGCTGAAAAACTCCGAGCCAGAAGATGAAATAGAATAACTCCATCCAATCCGGAAACCTTGTCGAAAGGTCTCATTTTCAATGACTCGCCCACGCATCTTCGCCCAAGTCGACGTCTTTTCAACGACTCCGTATTGCGGCAACCCCGTAGCCGTAATCCTTGATGGAGAAGGATTAGACGATAAAGAGATGCTCCAAGTCGCTCGATGGACAAACTTGTCCGAGACAACCTTCATCTTTCAACCAACCACCCAAGAGGCCGACTACCTTGTACGGATCTTTACTCCCGGTGGCGAGTTGCCATTCGCGGGTCACCCAACTCTCGGCTCCGCCCACGCATGGCTCGAAAATGGTGGAGTCGCAAATCACGGACAAACGCTCATCCAACAATGCGGTGCCGGACTTATCAAAGTTCGATACGAGATGGGCAAACTATCCTTTAGAGCACCTAATCTTGTCCGATCCGGAAACCTTGACGAAAACTATTTAGAACAGATCGCGGCTTCATTTGGAATCAAGCGCAAAAATATACTTGCTCACCAATGGGTAGATAACGGTCCTGGTTGGGCAGTAATTCGACTTGAAACTGCTCAAGAGGTACTCGACCTGGAACCCGATTTGACAATTATCCCGAATGCTATGGTGGGAGCTATTGGAGCTTACCCGGCTGGCTCCAAGTACGCTTTCGAGATGCGCACCTTTGCTCCGGCGATCGGTATCGCCGAAGATCCGGTCTGTGGAAGCATGAACGCCTCAGTTGGTCAATGGATAACTAGGTCCGGTGAATTTACGGAAGGATACAAGGTATCGCAGGGTTTGCGCCTTGGCAGAAAGGGTGAGATCTCAATTACTACTAATACCGACGGAGAGGTATGGGTAGGTGGTGCTACTAAAACTCTTTTTACGGGATCAGCAATTATCTAATTCAAGATGACGTGCCGCAAGATCACACCATACCAAAAAACAGGCCGACAACTCTTCTAGCCCTTTTTCTGCAACCTTTATAGATAATGACCTCTCGAAAACAGTCCCTCGACGAGACGAGCTAGCTTCAGTCAGTCAAACCAAGCTAGCTCAATCCAAGTTCTAGCTCAAATAGCTATTGCAGCAGTCCCTGACGCGCCATTTTCCAGAGCATTGGCCAAGCACACTGCATCATCCCATGCATGCTTAACTGTTGGCCTGATAGTCCAAATATGGCGCTTGTACGCCAAAAATCTACCCCCTAAAGGTATTCAACTAACGCCTCGGGATTGATCGTCAATGCTATCGCCTATGTTGGATTTAGCTTTTCAAACTTGCCCGAAGAGCCGCACAGATAAAATGAAACCGTCTTTTAGCGGCGTCACCAGTTGGGCAAAACAAGGCCTTGGCGTCACATTCAATACGCCAAAGCCACCTATTGGCAAGACACCATCCCTAAAAGATAGCTACGCCCCACTTTGCATCGCTTCTAAGGTTCGGCTTTAGGACCTTTCCTCCGGCATTTCGCGGAAGCGGATCTTTCTTCACCCATACGTATTGTGGAACCTTATAGTCAGCCAAGCGGCTTCTAGCGAAAGCAACCATAGCCGCTGGATCAAAGTCGACCCCTGGGACAGGAACGACCACAGCACCTACCTTCTCCCCCATCATCTCATCTGGAACACCGATGACAGCCACCTCTAAAACACCGACAAATTCAGCGAGTACATTTTCTACTTCGACGCAGTAGACATTTTCTCCGCCCCTATTTACCATATCTTTGCGCCGATCGACGATCTCAATTAGGCCCTCATCTGAGATCCTCGCCATGTCCCCACTCTTGAACCAACCTTGACCAAAGGAGTTCTTGGTGGCTAGATCTAAGTTCCAATAGCCCATTGCAACGTTGGCACCTCGAATCATCAATTCGCCAACGCCAGTAACCGGATCAACCTCAGCTAGGTCGACTTCTGTGACTGGAGATGCAAACCCTACCGATTCGGGGTGCTCCTTTGCAAATTCATGAGGAAGAAATGTAGCTATCGAGGAAGTTTCAGTCAATCCAAAACCATTGCCTAAACGGGCATTTGGAAATGCGCCCATCATCTTTGGAACTAGGTCTGGCGGCATTGGTGCACCACCATAAAGAACGTATTTCACAGACGAGGTATCAACGCCCTCAAACGATGGTTGATTCAAAGCAAACCAATAGATCGCTGGCACTGCAACTAAAGTATCGATATTATAGGTTTCAATTGAATCAATAAAGACGTTGATATCAAAGGTCTCCATCAATACCAGAGTTCCACCCATCGCAATCGTCGGGAGCATCTGGGCATTGAGCCCCGTAACGTGAAAGAGTGGCACTGCAACCAACGACATCAAGTCGTGGCTTTCAATGGGAACTACTCGCTTAACTGTCTCAACGTTTGAGACGAAGTTTTCGTTACTGAGCATCGCACCTTTAGGGCGTCCCGTAGTGCCACTTGTATAGAGGATCCCAGCAAGCGTCTCACGGGTGGCTTCACTAAATCGATACGAATCACCGCGCGGCAACTCTTCGTTAGGCAAAAAGAGATAGGCCAAGCCTGAGTCTTCGGTGATGAATTCGACCTCTGCTGGAGCGAGGCGAGTATTTATCGGAACGACGACCGCTCCGGCAAAGGCGATAGCAAAGAAAGATACCACCCAATCAATCCCATTGGAAAGACGAATCCCCACCCGGTCACCGGGGCTCACTCCTCTATGGCGGAGACCCCCTGCAACCTCCTCAACAAGTTTCAGCAATTCCGAGTAATCGACTGATCGTCCATTCAACTCCCTGAGGGCGATTTTATTTGCGTTGCGTGCGGCTGAATTCGCTAGTAGTTCAACCAATGTATTGTCGCCTACCATATAGTGCAAAATACCGTCTTTGCCTCTGCTTATATCACTTTCATCAAAGCGATGTCGCGTTCCAACGATTCCGATTCGATCCATTACTAGCTCCTTACGATGAGGCAAGACCCGTTCCCTCATCTGTTTTGATTGAGAACCGACTTGATTGATTTCGATCGGCTAAATACAAAGGTCCTTATCCATAAAGATCCGAGGCAGCCACAGTCCAATCAAGACTATAGCTATCATGTTACCACCTGGTAGCTATCTACGATAATAAGGTCGAGATCATAGAGAAAGTCATAGAGAAAGTTTTTGATCTAGAGCGGCTAACTAAATAAGATTCCAGGTCAACTTGAAATTTGGAGATTAGGTTGCGAGGTGGCTATCATTAGAGCACAAATATGGGATAAAGGGCTATTCCGTGGCGATCAATCTGAAAATAACAAAACTGTCACATCAACGAGAGATAGGTTCCCGTACCTTCTCTATCTCTCCAAAGCTCCAACGTGCCAATCTCGCCAAATCGCTTAATTACATCTAAATACATCCATAAATAAGAAGTGATAGCCGTGGTTCTTCTCTCCCGCAGGGACATAAATTGAAAAATTCCATCAGAAATGATTCAAAATAGCCGTGGCCCATGATGAATACACCGTTGTTTCCCACGAAAGCCAAAGAAATGGTTGATGTAAAAACCCCCCAACCCACCCAGCTCACCTTAGGTGAAGTGCTGTCCCAACCATCGCTTGGTTTGAGTCTTTTGACCCCCAAAGCCAACTCATTGAATCGACCTGTAACTGGGGCTCATTCCTTTGAAATTTCAAATCCAACTCGTTGGATCTCCTCACATTGGATCGCCCTCACTACGGGTCTTCGATTAAAGGGGAAACCTGAAGAACAACGAGAGTTGATAGAAGAACTTGTCGATGGTGGAATTACCGCCCTTGGCTTCGCTTTGGGCATCAACTTCAAATCGGTACCATCTTCAATACTCGAAGTCGCCAACGAACTAGATCTTCCGGTCTTTAGCGTTCCCTTCGCTACTGGCTTTGCCGAAATAATTGCATTTGTAAATCAAGCGCTTCTCTCGCCAAACGTTGGCGCCCTTAGAAGGTTCGTCTCAGTACAAGATTACCTCCTCGACTCTCTCCTTAACCAAAAGCCCCTTCGATCTTTAGTCGAGCGACTATCTCCGTTAGTCTTATCCCAAGTTGCACTCATTAGTTCTAGTGGAGAGCTAGTTGCATCATCGGACAACTTGGAGCTAAATGCCTTAGCGGAGATCAATCAGCAACTCGGTCTAACCACTAAAGGACCCAGACAGCTACGTGACCCAAAGGTTGTGAGTCGAAGCCGGCTCGGTGACACTCCGGCAACCACGCTTTCGCAGTTGATCGAATTCGACACCCCACATGGACCAGGGCTAGCCCTTGCGGTAGTAACACCTACTCAAGAGACTATGTGGCTGGCATTGATAAAGACCAATGAATCCAAGGTAGAACCAGGCTTTCACCTTTCGTTGCCCCTTATCCGATCCGCCGGTCACATATTGTCCATTGCTCTATCTACAAACGCCGAAAAACTTAATGAACGACGCTCCTCAGAACGTGCGCTTCTAGCTGAACTGGTTGGCATCAGGCCCGTTAAAGGTGCAACGCATAAGGGCTATCGAACCCATTTTGAACGATTGATCGAAATTGGCATCGACTTCTCTGAGCCAGTTCACGTAATAGTAGGTTCCCCCTCCTCTGAAACATCTCGCGATCTAAAAGAGAGCATTGGGGAGCAGATTGACGCTTTGACCGAAAACTTTACACCAACCATCTGGGATAGCCACAACTCAAAGTATGTAGCAATCATCCAAGCAAAGGCTGATGTAATTGAAAAGATTCTGAACGAGATATCGACGCCACAAAACCTCAATTTCGGGATATCGAAGGCCGTGGATGGTCCAGGTCAATTTAGCCTTGCCTATCGCCAGGCTAACGCTGCATATGGTGAACTGATTGAAAAATCAGCCAGAAGCGACGCCAGGAAGGGATCACAGGGGACTGGAGTACTTTGGTTTGACGACTGCAATATGGTGACATGGTTGATCACCCAAGCCGACAAGACGTCATTTGCTTGCAAACAAAAGGATCGCCTTGCCATATTTGAGCTTGAGCGCCATAGCCTAGCCACGCTTAAGGCATATTTGGATTCCAACTTAGACATCAATCTTGCAGCGACCAACCTGGGGATTCACCCCAATTCAATGCGATACCGCCTCAACAAGGTCCATGAAGCAGTCGGGGTCGATTTAGACTGCTTTGGCGAATTGGTAGACCTCTACGTCGCACTTAAGGTCATCCCCTAACTACTTTGGGATTAATTGAAAAATCTTTGACTACCTTTGTAGCAAATAACAACGGTCCCTTCAAAATTTCGCGATCAACCCTCAAAGGTTTCGAAGTCAAAATGATAGCTTGAGATTGTAAAAATATCACTTTGAAAGACAGCCCCAATGAGCGACACATCCTTCTGGCATCCCTTTGCGAATATGGCTTCGGTTAGTTCCAACCGTCTTACGATTACTCGATCGAGCGGAAACTACGTCTTTGACTCCAATGACAACGGCTACTTGGATGCCACAGCCTCTCTATGGTATGCAAACGTGGGTCACGGAAGGCAAGAGATTGTCACGGCCATTGCCCAACAGGCTGAAAAACTTGCCTGTTATTCGACATTTGGCGATATTACAAACGAACCTGCCGAGGAATTGGCCCATGAAATTGCCGAAATATCTCCAATTACAGGCTCAAAGATCTTCTTTGGATCTGGCGGAGGCGACGCGATTGAGACCGCAGCAAAACTTTCTAGGCGTTACTTCTTCGAAATTGGCCAGTCCGAAAGAACCATCATTGTCTCTAGAGATGGAAGCTACCACGGAACCCACGGCTTTGGGACATCCATGGCGGGAATCCTCCCGAACCGCGTCGGTTACGGGACGCTCATAAACGACATAGCGATCATCGATCGAGACGACCCCCGTGCCCTTTCTGAGCTGGCGCTTCGAGTCGGTAGCGACAAGATCGCAGCAGTCTTTGTGGAACCCGTTGTTGGTGCTGGGGGTGTGCACCTTCCCACCGAGGGATACCTTACATCAATAGCCGCTATTTGCATGGAAATTGGTGCTTTGTTGGTAGTGGATTCTGTGATCTGTGGATTTGGTCGGCTCGGATATTGGTTTGGCCCAGAGCGATTTGGGGTCGTCCCTGATATGATCACCTTCGCCAAAGGGATCACTAGTGGTTACATACCACTAGGCGGCGTCGTTATTTCGCCGAAGATCTCGGATCCATTTTTCAACGACTCCGGTGCCACATTCAGACATGGCCCGACCTATGCTGGCCACCCAATCGCATGCGCCGCCGGGATTGCAAATCTCAAGATCCTCAAATCTGAAAACCTAATACCAAATGGAGAACTTCTAGAGACTGACCTATCAATGGCGCTCATGGCATCTAGCGACTCACCTATCGTCACGGAGGTACGTTCGGGATTAGGACTTCTTGGTGCTATCGAAATTTCGAGCGACTTTCAAAGCCGATTTCCAAGTGCACTCGGTGAGATCCAAGGTGCGATGCGCCGCCGTGGTGTTCTGGTTCGACCCTTAGTAACTTCAATTGCCGTCTCTCCCCCACTGACTATAACAAAGTCAGAGATTGAGTTGATTGGCAACACATTCATTGAAGCTCTCAAAGAGGTGGTATCGGCCCCACGATAGAAATAAACCATCATGCAAGAGGCACTTTGAGAGCGTTTCGCCTCTCATGGCACATCTAATAAAAGGCAACCTCCAATAGACAATAGATCTAACAGGTGACATAAAAGGCTAAAGCAGTCACTACAAAGGAGAAGTTAGCCACATTTGTGATAGCGCCGATGAGATCTAGCGCCAATGCGGAGATAAAGTCCGGGTGATATTTGAATCCGAGCGCTAATCAAGAGCATTGAAGGCGCTTGGATCAACTAAAAATTGCCTTTGCCAACCATAATTGTCCAAAGAAGTACATGAAGTGTCAATAAAACAAGTACTCCACAACCTTGAGATCTATCGTCTCACTTAGTGCCAAATCCACAATGTTCGATTTCGTCTCACAAGATCCGGCAGAAGCAGAGGCAGAGGTGCAATTTTGTCGCTTTAACCTCGTCGATGCGCAATTGTTGCTTTGGCGTGGCGGATCGGGAAAACTTCGTTGCTCATCGGTAAAATTCGAAGATCATTGCAATTCAAATAGCTCAAAGGCCCTTAGACATTAAATAGGATAGAGTTAGCTCCATAGGGGCCAACCCACTAAGGCAATCCACCATGTCAACCCTTTAGGAAAGTAGAGTTTTACTTCAATCATGCAAGCAATCGTCGTCAACAACTTTGGGGCTCCGGAGAATATGGAACTTGTGGAGCGACCAAATCTTTCAATCTCACAAAATCAAGTCCTCATTAAAACTATCTATTCATCGGTCAACTTTGCAGATATCATGGCGGTCACTGGCAACTATCCAGGAGGACCACCGCCTTTTACACCTGGAATCGATACCTATGGGACCATTGTCGAGGTAGGAGCACTATTGAGCCCAACACTCATAGGTCAAAAAGTAATGGCCTTTTGCGACAGCGGTGGCTATGGCCAATACACAACCGCCACCGATGGCCTCTTCTTTATACCGCCAAGTAACCTAAGTGACGAAGAGGCCGGAGCTGCCCCTCTTTTAATTGGCACCACATACGCCTTAGTACACAAAGCTGCAACTCTAGCTCCAGGGGACTCAATTCTGATTCATGCTGGGGCAGGAGGAATTGGCACCACCGCAATCCAGATGGCTAGGGCAATGGGAGCTTCAAAGATCTTGGCACTGGTTTCAACTCCAGCCAAGATACCGGTAGTTGAAGAGCTAGGCGCTATTGGCGTTCTATATGGCGACGACTATGACTATCCGCAAGAAATCCGCAAAATTGCGCCTGAGGGCATCGATATCAGTCTCAATTCAGTTGCAGGAGAGACCATCGGAGCCGACCTAAAGATCTTAAATTCGTTCGGGACTATTGTCGCCTTTGGAATGGCAAGTTCAACACCGGGTATCGCTTATTCGAACGAACTTCACCCCACCTCCAGAAGTATTTGCGGATACAGCTTTGGTAACTTGCGGCGAAATCGCCCACACCAGGTAGCTCCCATAATGGAGGAAGGGCTAAAATTTCTAGAAGATGGATCTATAAATTTATCGATCGGATCAATCTACGATCTAGGCGAAGCCGCACTAGCTCATCGAGCGATTCTCTCTAGAGCTTCGACAGGAAAGATCCTGCTCCGTGCTTAGCCGTTCGAAAAATAACTTTGCACACACCAAAGAATCGCATCCTGGGAATCCATTATCATTGTAATTGTCCTAGTTAGAGCTTTGAAAGCAAAATAGGCCAAGGTCTAATTCCACCTAAAACCTAGCTCGTTGATCTTAATCTTGGGTGGTAAATATATAACCCTCATCACCCAAGATTAAGATGGGCCACTGCTCAAACGAGATCACTGGCTTTAGTCCACTGCTCGAATTGCTCGAGTCCCTAGTCGAGTATCTACTCGCAGAGTCGTTCGAGCAGTTATTCTGGCAATTGATCGAAGTTAACCCTTGCAGGACGTTCTTGCTCTAGCTTTTGCGCGCTTAGTCGCTATTGTAACCATTGGCTTGGTTAATGGAGGTTGGTTAATGGAGGTTGGTTGATGGACAAAGAGAAAATGGGCGCTTACTTTACAAGGACAAAGATGTTAACTGTCTAATAACCATCAAGACGAACCAAGCAAACAGGCAGGCAACCAAGCCCAATAGTAGAAATAAATCCCTCCTTGTGGCACCGATCTACTTTTTGCCGGAAGTAGATATTCTGCTACGGAAGGAGAACATCTCCGGCGCAATCACATGATATCTAAAGTGATCAAGGTCGCGTCCATCACAGCAACTGTCAAGTTCCACGGTTTCAATTAGTCCCAGGTCAATTAAGTAAAATCGCTTGAGGCATATCTCGCACACCTAAGTCATCGCCTCTCACGAGGCTCCTGACCTCAAAGGCGGTGAGATCTCGAATGAAACAACTCCCCTAACTACGGGCCTGACGCCAGCTAAGTCAGAGACCTATCCGATAGCAAAGATCCTTGTGGCCATTGGAAGATAAGAGCTCTGATGAGTTCGAGTCTTACCAGGGGCAAAGAACGTACACAAGTGCTTACAAAAATGGAGATTGCTTAGAGCAAAATCGAGATCAAAGACCAAGCAGCTGGATCCTCCTGGAAGTACGTGAGCACGGGAGGTTAGGTAGCAAATGCAATTTGAATGGCATTTGATTGGAGCTCTTAAAACCCGACACGACCTACACATTTACTGAGCGATAAATCTGAATCAATTACTATCTGGCCAAAGCCGGGAAGATAATTTACTAAACCGACCAGAGGCATTACCCATCCAGCAAGATCAGCAATACGTCACCAAAGAGTAAACCGCTCTATTTGAGACTGGGCCAAAATGGTCCTTATGGAAATTAGAAAATTGATGCTCGACCAGAGGGTCAATCAAACATATAGGCCACTGCGGACTCCATAAATTCCCAGAGAGGGAGCATCGACCAAGGAAGTCAGAGTGGGATTTTCTAAGGTTAGCCATCACCAATAAATCCAACTGAGCAAAGCGCGAGAGCGCCATCGAACCTTTGAAACAAGCTTTGACCCACTCTGTATGGTCCACTATCATTCTGCGTAAATTAGGTATATAGTCTTAGTGGCGTCCCTTTAGCCTATAGTCGTTCAATTTCGGTGGATTGAGGCTAAGATCGAAAATAAACAAAGCAGAACGAATCGGAAAGGGACCTAACTTGCCAAACGAACTAGAGACCAAAACAACCAATATCGATGAGACCGACCTCATTGAGGCAGAACTAATTATCGAAGAAGTCTCGATCGATGGAATGTGCGGTGTCTACTAACTAGCTTTCGAGCTTCGATCCTCCACAAGAGTTAACCAAAAGTAGGATCTTCCTAAATGAATATCGTCATATCTCCTGACTTTGCCTACCGAGAAGAGTCTTTTGGAGCGCTCTTCTACAGTTTCGCAAAGCGAGACCTCTTTTTAGCCAAATCACCGATCGTCATACCACTCCTTCGCCTAATACCCCTGGGTATGGACACAAATGAAATGGCCGATGAGCTTAGTCAAAGAGGCTATGCCAGATCATCGGTGTTGAATACGATTGATACATTAATTCATCGTGGCGTTCTCGCCTCTATTGCCACAGCTCCCAAAGGCGAAGAATTAGAGTAACTGTGGCGAGCAACTATGTTATGGCGAGCAACTATTTTTAGGAGAAAATAAATGGCCAGCGCTCTCAACGACATCCTATCTAAGGGACTATCGTCACCGATCTGCCTAACTTGGGAGCTGACCTATGGCTGTAATTTAAGTTGCAGCCACTGCCTTAGCGACTCCGGGCCTAAAGCGCCTGGCGAATTAGACACAAACCAGGCAAAGTCGCTAATCGACCAATTTCAAGAGATGTCGATCTTTTATATCAATATCGGCGGCGGCGAGCCCATGATGAGACGGGACTTTTTCGAGATTATCGAATACGCCCAAAACTCTAACATTGGCGTCAAATTCTCCACAAATGGCTACTACCTTACCCCAGCAGCGGCTAAACGCCTTGCCACGATGAATTATGTTGACGTACAAATATCACTCGATGGCCACACCTCTGAGGTAAACGATGCGATTAGAGGTAGAGGGTCCTTCGACAAGGCGCTCGAAGCACTTTCTAACCTATCCGACGCGGGCTTTTTAAACCCCAAGATCTCAGTGGTCGCCACCGCCTATAACGTGGACCACCTCGACGAGATATTGGCCCTCGCAAATAGCTTTGGTGCTGGCCTTAGACTTACACGCCTTCGTCCTTCAGGACGTGGCACTCAAAGCTACAAAGAGCTAAATCCCTCAACGACTCAACAGCAAAAGCTGTATGGGTGGCTAATGAATCATCGCGAAGTTTTAACTGGCGATTCATTTTTCCACCTCTCGCCGCTAGGCGATCCTCTTGAGGGCCTCAATATGTGTGGCGCCGGAAAGGTAGTCTGTCTAATCGACCCAATTGGCGATGTCTACGCGTGTCCATTTACGATACACCCAGATTTTAAAGCTGGAAATATAAAGGAAAATTCATTCCAGGCGATTTGGAGTGACGCACCGCTCTTTTCGTCGTTGCGCTCTAGCAATGGACCTAGTTCATGTCAATCCTGCAGCGCCTATTCGCAATGCAATGGTGGGTGCATGGCAACAAAGTTCCATACCGGTGGACAAATTGACGACCCAGACCCAGATTGCGTCATGGGAAATGGCCAGGCACCGACTTCCAATCGCATCTCAATTCGTCCTCGACAAAAGATCACAATCAACTCTTAGCCGCTTTGCCCTGATTATCTTATGCTTTTTCGATAAGAGACTCTATCTCTGGTCCATGCAAAGGAGGCTCGAGCAGTCAATAAGGCCTTAGTCGTTCCAAAGATTCTTCAGGGCGCTTATTCAGATCGCTGCGTTTGATCGTGCTGTAATTTGTGTCCGATCGAGCTTCAACAAGGAGTTCTAGGGATTTTCATGTAGTCTCGGTGTCATTCTCGGACCATCGAACCAAATACCGATTGCAATAATAAAAGTTACGTTCAGATGACCATTGACTAAATGGATAATTCCACACCCTCTATCGCGCCGCGGATCTCCAAGCTGTGGAATAGTCAGTTGAATTCGTTGCTTAATATCTTTGCACCAGAAACCATTCTCTGTGTAAAAGCAAGGGCGAGAAATTGAGAGCCCATGACTTGTTGTACCACCCGACCACCTCTAGCGCCAATGGCAGTAAAATGGCAACGCCCGACTCAATGAAGGAATAACCATGGAAGTCACGATCAAAGACAACAAGCTGTATATCGAAATCGAACTTCAGGAACCAACACCATCATCCTCAGGAAAGACCCTGGTGGTGGCCAGTTCGCATGGCAACATGGTCACCAGCGCCATGATCGACGGCAAACCCGTCATTATCGGGCTAAATGCCTATATCAAGCCGTGAGATCAGACGCCACACATGTGGCTCTAGAACCGCGCCATCATACTTATGGTAGTAGTACTGGTCTTTGCACTCTCCCAGCGCACCTGCTATTTCCCCAAATGCGACGTCCTCTGATACGCTTCATAAATGGTCCGGTCATCAACGTCGAGATTGTCCAGGCTGCTGGATACTGTCAAGTGGATTGTTCCGAGAGGTCCTATCAACGAATAACAGCACGAAACCCAGATTAACCACAGCGGTTATAGAGGACTCGTTGGAATGAGGTGAGAATTACGGTTGGCATCAATAGCTGATATTGACATGGTGAGATTTCATGACAATATGAATTTCACTTTATCATCCATGGGAACGTTGGGTTTGGTCTTTGCCGTCCTTTACGCGGTTCAAAAAGGCTCATACCTTTTGATGGCTCTCTAGCTTCCCGTGATAATCGCTCTCGTTATTTTTCGAAAGCTACAAATGATCAGGACTAACTAATACTAATCAGGAAACGCGCAACCACCAAGGTATTACCCTGGCAATGTTGATTCCAAGCCGTCTACTACCTATAACGCGTTGCGGCAATCAGTGCAAGTTTACTTCGATTATGCTGATGCTTACTCGTTGCTAGTTAGCCCGAGCAGTCGAACCGCAGATAATATTGCGAAAATGGGTAGCATCACTGGGTTTTATTACTGCTCTGCAACGGGTACGCACGCCTTGATATTCTGTAGCTAACTTTGGTATTTAAGATACCGGCCGATGGACCTAGTGAACCAGAACCTCGCCAGATCCGAGGCTGACATGCTGGCGAGACTTCCCAGCTGAGGTGGCGCGCGCTGAATCGAAGGGAATACTGATGTGAGGAATCTCCACGAAGTGTAGCTTAGGGTTGATCACAGAAATCGAGAGATCTAAGATTGGCCATCGTTTGAATCATCTGAGGCGAGCCAGTGGATCAAGTTATTATTCCGTAATCCCTTATACTTCCCGCGCCCAAGCCCATAGTTCGGCAGTATTTCGCAAAGGAGGCTTTTTATAGATCGGTAGTTGATCTTTCCAAATATGAGCCTCAAGACTCCCCGTCACCATCCCAGAATGTTTGCGTGCCACATCGACAAAAACTCCCTTACCTTGATCAGCTCGTAAAATAAGGCAGTAAATCAATTCAATATGGTTATGTATTCGCTCAATAAGCCTAAGTTCCGTAATAAACGGAGCCTCGGAGGTGGTGGTAAGAGAAAAATTGTTAAATGATGATCTGATTCCAACGAGTTGATTCAAAACCACGTCTTCAACGATTACACCTTATAGTTATGCCAGGCTCATTAAGATTCTTTGAGATGCCCTTTGGGATACATCTCTTGTTGTCTGTTTTTGGTCCCTTCTCCCTGGATCCAACCTCCAACCAAAACAAATAACCCACCGAGGATCGCGCTACCAAATGCAGTTCACACTTGTGACAATTCACTAGGCTGCACCGGCTGTAAAGCCATAAACTGACCTCCTAAGCCGTCGACTTTGTGGAACACTCTACGAACAACTCACCAGAATGAATATAAGCACTTAGTCAATTCCCAACTTTTCTGACAACCGTTTAAGCATGTCAATACTTGGAGTTTGATCTCCCTCCTCGAACCGAGAAATTGCAGGCTGATGCATTCCCAGTTTTCGACCTAGCTCGGTCCGGAAGATACCCTGTTCCATCCGGTATTTGATTACCTCAATGGCCACGGCACGCGCTAGCGCTATTCGTTCCCACTGCTTGCAAAACTCTGGACCTATAGATCCTATCTGAATGACTCTCCTGCGGAAACAGTTGCAACCCCGTAATGATCAATATGCTCATTATCCTCCGTAGCCTTCATATTTACCAAGCCGCTCCTCAGCTGCCTTCACACACCGCCGAAACCCTCGAGGATCTACCTGAGCCTCTGGCCCGATGGCCTCAATTACGAATTAGGAAGGGCATGTACGCTCATATAAACTTCAATATCGACTACGTCCTACCCTGAGTCTCAACTCTCTCAGGCCATTAACATTAGAAGTGGCATGTTGCAAAACGTCAAGGTGTCTGCGACTATAGGTTCAATTTATCTACTCGCTGAAAAGCCAACAATCTGATCTGCCCTCCAAAGCTAGATCGGCTGACTGGTACCCTATTTGTTCTACCTACTCTCCAATACCTGGAGCACTTACGTGCGACCTTAGACACTGATACCGGCTTGGCGGTGAAAATGACAAAGGGCACAGATAGTTGCCTTGCAAGAAGAGAAACACGACTCAATTGGCCTAGTAGTGCCAAGGTTATTGCTTTGAATTCTAGGTTGACACGTACTACCTACCTACATGATGCAAACATAGTGGTACAATAAGTGGTACCACTTTTAGGAGACATCAGCATGGCTATAACCGCTAGTGATGCACGCAAAAACCTATTCCCGCTTATAGAACAAGTAAACAATGATCGAAAACCGACTGAGATCACCTCAATGCGAGGTGACGCCGTTCTACTCTCGAAGGCGGACTATGACGCATTGACCGAGACGGGGTTTCTTCTACGCGTACCAGCCAATGCGATGCGTCTACTCGAAAGCTTGAATCAAGCTCGCCAAGGACAACGAAGAGAGCACGAACTTAGCTGATGCGCCTCTGTTTCAGCCCCAACGGTTGGGACGATTACCTCTATTGGCAATCAGTGGACAAGGCGATACTCAATCGAATTAACCGGCTAATCAAGGATGCTCTCAGAGATCCGGGGACCGGTATCGGCAAGCCCGAACAACTACGTCACGTTCTTGCAGGTTGCTGGTCGAGACGTATCGACGAGGAGCATCGGTCTGGTTTACCTAATTGATGGGGACGACCTAGTGGTACTTCAGGCCCGTTACCACTACGAAAACTGAATACCGCCGCACGTCACTATAGGCACCGCAGTCGAGTTAGATTCCCGCCTTGAAGACAAAAATTTAATCAATGTTCTTACCGTAGAAAAGCTTATCCGTAATGAATCGAGCATTCCGTTGCGCATGGCATCGAGGCAAAAGTCGGAACGTTAAAAGCGTTGTTTGCTTCGGCTGTCACTCCTTTAGATGTCACTACGAGCAGAAGGTCGAGATCGGATTAGGGCGGCGATTTGCCAAATCCCAAATAGTCGTAGATTCATCAGTTGAGATCGATGTTTAGGTGGGTGTTTGGGTTCGCCATTGGCGAACCCAAACACCCACCTAATGACTTTTAAAGATCTCTAACTGGTTATGACTAGTCGCCCAAGGAGCCATTAGACGAATCAACCCTCATCTCTATGGACCAAAACCAGAGGATTAATCTGATTTAGAAGTTAACTTTCCACAGTTAACGCCCTAAACCCACTTTAGGGCAGTATGTCTTGAAGTACTTCCACTGATTCCAATTGGGATAAGCCACCTACAGAAAGGTCGCAATTTGTGATAAAGTGAAATCTCCTTGCTATTCTAAATGAGAAACACCGCCACGAAATACTGGAAGGCTCCCATTTAATTGAGCCGCTATTAATGTGAGCTGGCATATCTGCATGAGGGATATCGAACTAAGGAGGCAAATGGAGGGTATGGACTTGGAGCGTCGAAGAGACAACCGGCGAAGGAGAATTCAATTGGCGAAGATCACAATGCTCTTTGGGCCGTTACTTCTCGCAGCTTGCAACAATTCGAAAACTACAGGAACTCCTCAATCTCCATCTCAAGGACCGCTGGCATCTCCCTCAGCGCTTTGCCAGTCTGTTGCCGCCTTAGACCGACTGACTGTCCGCCGTAGCGACGCTTTTCCCCAGAATCACATGCGCTTTTCGTTTCCCACCAACGTCGCTGTATCTAATGCCATATTGGTGCGTAATGTGGCCAGAGCGCTCTGCGCGTTGCCAAAAATGCCAAGTGGCTCTATCAACTGTCCTGCTGACTTCGGTATCACCTATCGTTTAGCATTCTTTGCCGGCGACCGAGAATTCCCAAAAGTGACGATTGACTCAACAGGGTGCGCGTCGGTTAAAGGCATCGGAGCGATCCGCTGGGTTGAACAATCGCCCAATTTCTGGCATGTCCTTGGGGTGGCGATGGGACTCTCTACGCCTGGATATGCGACATTTAGAGGAAGTGGACCGAACCAATGACCCTGCCTATCTCCATAGGATCTACATAATCGTAACAGTAACGCCACATCTATCGATGAACTGGTAGTTCTTTGATGCCTACTAGGCGACAATTACATAAGTGGATTTTTACCCGTTTTGGATTTTAAGCTCCGCACTTAATGCCGAACAAGGCATAGTACTTGCATTCTGAGTCAAAAAATACCACCTGAAAGAGTCGAATTAGAAATTGCACAATTGCCTTCTAGGTGAAATCCGCCGCACGGTGGATTCGAAGAACATCTCAAGAATCAGAGTGGATTGAGACGAGAATCCTTTCGTCTGGATTGAGCGGTGAGTCGTCATTCCAAAAATCGCTCTGCCCAAACACTCGAAGAAACTAGACCATGGCAGCATGACCCAAACATGATGATTCATCTCCGCCAAGGTCTTCATCGTCGGTTATCCGGCAAATAATGGAACGGGTTTTGGTTATAATGTCAAAGTTAGGGGCGAGACGGCGTCCTACGAGCTTCAATTTACCGCCTTAGATCCCCGCCCCCTGTAGCAAGAGCCCTCGTCACCGCAGGACCCCTCACGAAGATGTGTAGAACGCGCTAAGCAGTCGCTAGCGAATGGCAATAATACCGCGTATTTTCTAACTTAGATTTGACACGAGCCGCATTGGAGACTAACCGACGGCATCGCTATCCTGAGCGAGATTGTCAGGGTCCCCCATATTCGTTACCAGCAACAATATTTAGAGCGTCAAAAATTATTTACTACAGAAAAGGCGCCTTATCGAACGAATCAACCTTCGAGGTGAGCTCGAGACGCCACCATTATCGCCGGACTTGTTGTGTTATTAGCTGCTACTGGGATATTCTTCGCATTGCCGGTCGCCCCTCGGGTACCACTCCAACAATTCTGCATGCGATCCCACCTAAGAATGTCACCTTTCCTAACGTGACGTCACCACCGCAATACTGTCCAGTCGGTCAGTTATATAAACCAGCCGGACACTATGTATCGACGGTGTAACCATCAAAGCAGCACCTGCGGGCTAGCCTAATCAGAAGTTGAATGCGCGTGGTATCTACCACAGGAAGAAGTGGCCCTTGCAAGGTCCAAGCCACCAAGGAAACCCTATGTTTCACCGAATACTCCTGGGTTCCTCAAAGATGCAAATGGGTCGTATGCGGGTGTCGTAACTTTCGGACCTAAGGTCGCCAAGATCGTTCCAGTCTCCTTGCAGAATACTCCGAGTGCTTTTACCCCGCCGTTTTAGAAGGAGAATCAATGGCAAGGTTGGGTCGGAAATACTTTGATCGGCGTTACGGCAGGCAGCGATACTGCAATCGCCTTGGAGGGAGTTGACCTATGTATAAATACCGAAACCCAAGTGATTAGTCCTGCCACTAGTGTCATAGTACCTGACCTGCACAACAATACCGAGGTCCTCGTCTGACCGAAGGTCAAAGGAACACTCAAAATAATCTCCTTCACAAGGGATACCCTCACGTACAAACTAATTGGAACCACCACGGTCTACCACTCAACGCTGCGACCTACTCCTTTGTGAGCTAATGGACAAAGGGCCAAGGATGAAACCATTTCATGCTCATATTCTCGATGATTTAAAATACGATAGATAATTCTTGACTGATCGTTCAATAATGGTGTATATTAAAACTATGGCCCGTAAGCGTGAATTTGACAATGAACAAGTACTACTAGGTGCCACGCAAGTCTTTGCACAGTTTGGCTATTCTGGCACTTCAATTGACCAGCTGGTGGAAGGAACTGGTCTACTACGAGGAAGCATCTATCAAGCCTTTGCTAGCAAGGCTGGCCTGTTTCGAGCTTGTCTATCCGAGCAAGTACATTCGCTGTGTAGCGACCTACTCACAGACATATCACTACTTGAGGATCTGCTCATAGTGGCGATGTGGGAACGTGCTCGTACAGATAAGGAAGTCGCAGGTTTGATTGTCCAAGCGCTACAAGTACTGGCGAAATGCCAGCAGCAAAGCCCTGCAGAAATGCTGTTCGCGCGCTTGGTGCTTCGAGCTGATATGCCAATTAATCAATAAGGAGTTGGAATGGTCATAGTGTCAATCAAAGATGGCGATCTAATTTTGCAAGTTAAAGGAATTGGCAAAGTTCTGGCGCTGCGCAACGAGCTCGTCATTCCTCTCAATCATGTTCGTGGGGTAACCGCCGATCCCGGCGCTTTTAGCATGCCGAGAGGACTTCGGGCTCCAGGCACCTCTATTCCCGGACTTCTATATGCGGGAACTTTCTACCACAAAGGCGAAAAAGTCTTTTGGGAGGTACACAATCCTGCAAAAGCCGTTGTCATAGAGCTTGCCGAAGAAGATTTTACCAGGCTGGTAATAGAAGTTGAAAATCCCAACGATGTCGTATCATCAATCGAAGACGCTATCGCCTGAAATGGAGTTCCATTTTCTATCATTCAAGAACCGGTACCTGAAGCGGACCAGGCGCAGCGACGTACAAAGTCGGCACACGGCCCGTTTAGCCTATCTTTGCATCCACCCCCTTTTTTTTCATTTCAGCCTCGCTAAAATGCAGACTCCAATTCCCAACTCCAAAGATGAGGTGAAACGCTAACTAGCAACCATACCTCAGCGACGATTGATGCAGCGACCAAACTAGTTCCCCCAGATCACCACCTGGCGTCTCTTTGAAGAGGAGTAACGAGCGGCGCGACTCTTTGCTCTTCAGCCTCGCTCACCTCCTTCACTGCGTCACATCAGTACCGGGGAACGCTCCTCAGCAAACTTGGAATGGAGGCTCCAGGATACAAGTCCCGTGTAGAGTGAAGCCAGGAAAGTCACCGTAAAAATTATGACGATAGCTTTGCCGGACAACACTATTCCAGCAATCAATGCTCTATTAACTTTCATTCTTCCCTCCCCTAAAACCAAGCTCTTCTTTGCACTCCCGTTTTAGATGAAACATCCGTCAGATCACTGGAAATACCCTTGAAACTAGGTGCAACCATTCGAACCCAACCCGACTCCGATCCTTCCTTCTATTCATTTGATATCCACTGCGGACATCTCCACTTGGTTATTTATTACCATACTGAGAACGTTCGTCAATACGGCACCTCAAACGACTTCCCTACTGCGAATAAGCCCTTGATTTAATGGTTTTACCATAAATCATCCCCATGGCCATCACATCCGGAGCGCACCTCTGTGGTTGTAAAACCCTGAAACTAACGATAACCTTGGGTTCAACTGGTAGGTGCAACGATTAGTTGACATTTCTAGTGCTAAATTAAAAGTCAAAATAAGGGATGCTAAATTAACCGACTTGATCGTAGATAACCGTCTCGATGAAATTGAAAGCTAAAAGCGACCGAGTCATAATCACCAATGCTGAATTTGCCACTCGCCCTAAGTGTCTGGATA
Source organism: Acidithrix sp. C25 (assembly GCF_904848545.2). NCBI lineage: Bacteria > Bacillati > Actinomycetota > Acidimicrobiia > Acidimicrobiales > Acidimicrobiaceae > Acidithrix > Acidithrix sp. C25. Next base: position 408,639 of record NZ_CAJHCI020000006.1, on the reverse strand, counting down.
GCCGACATCGGCCCATCATAGATAATTTGTACAATATTCTTATGGTCAAAATATCTGTAAGCAAAGCACGCGAGAGACTCTCGGAAGTGGTCGAGATTGCCCAAACTGAGCCGGTAGAACTTGAACTCTACGGACGGCGCGCGGCAGTGGTGATCAGCCCTAGTCAATACGACGAAATGCTCGAAGCGCTCGAAGAGTCTCATGATGTTACCGCGTTTGACATCGCTTTGGCTGAAGAGGAAAACAATATCCCCTGGGAGCAAGTAAAGCGAGATCTCGGCTGGTTGTGAGCAAGTATCTAATTGAATTTAGGCCTGCGGCACTTCGCGAACTTCGAAAGATTGACCACTCTGTTCAACCTAGAATTCAGGGAGTGATCGAGCTTCTCGCTCGAGATCCGCGTCCCCCTGCCTCACGGCAGCTTCGGGGTCGTGAACGTTATCGGCTCAAAGCTGGAGACTACCGGATCCTTTATACAATCGATGACGGAGTCCTGCTAGTTGTGGTTATTATCATTGGCCACCACCGAGAGGTTTATCAGTAACCGAACCAGCTGACCCCTCGCCACAAGGATGTCCGATCTGGTGCGTATTTTCATCCTTCATGAAAATCCTCCCATTTATATTCTGGTTACGATTCTCACATGACGGATGGATCACCTAGGATTCGCTTCGGCACTGGATGCATGGGCTCTAGAAACCATTCATCACTACTAAGCCAAGGAAATGTTTTACATGACATTAATAGGTGTCGGCGAATTCAACTAGAGCGGGCAACGAGTTCGCTTAGCCTCTCCTCCGGCATCCTATAGCCATGAGTCTTTCTAGGCCTTGCACTGAGACTTCTTTGTATCATTCTCAAGTCATCGCCTGAGTACTTTTTCAAGTCAGTTCCCTTTGGCAAGTACTGACGTAACAGTCCGTTGGTGTTCTTGATTGACCCTCTTAGCCGAGGCGAATGTGGATCAAGCAAGAATACGGGTATCCCGGTAGCTAAAGAGAAGTTTTTATGCCTGGCTAGTTCCGACCCTTGGTCCCAAGCTATGGATTTAATCAACCCAGAAGGAAGAGTTTGGATCGCCTTGGTCATAGCTCTCTCGAGCACAACTGCACTGATGTCATTTTGAACAGGCAATAACAAGACAAGCACCTGCAGTGATCCACTAGAGTTCCAACAGCACCCTTTTCGGCCTTGCCAATGATTAGATCACCTTTCGAAGTGGCCAGGAAGAACACGATCGTCTGCTTCTGCGGGACGGCTAGAGATCATCACCATATCAGCAATCGGACCGCTCTTTTTGGGTTGTCCCCTTGTGGTACACCCTAGTTTTTCCTGATATCTGCCACGAAGCAAGTTTATTTTCTAAGTTCACCACGACCCTGCATGTAGAGGGTCTTATAAATCGTCTCGTGGCTCACTTGCATTACCTCATTATCTACAAAGTCCACTCGAAGCCGGTTAGCGATCTCTCGCTGGGACCACAGTTCCTCAAGTCATGATGTTACCTGGAAACAATGTCACTTTAAAACCTCGGGCCTTGTAGGTGAGTTTTGACGCCTTAGACTGCTTGGTATTGCCCTATGTTTCGAAATGGGCTTTGAGATGGGCTGGCCAGATTCGAGACGAATCACGCCCACCATTAGCCTTTATCTCTCTTGTAACAGTAGAAGGAGATCTACCTAAGGATCTGGCTATCTGACTCATTGAATCGCCGGATGAAATTCCATTTAAGATATCCTCAGCCTAATTTGCGCACAAGGCACCCTTTGTGGAATCCAAATACCTGGCTTTACATCACGAACTTGTCCGCGCAGCATAACATTGTTGCCAGCGACAGATGGATAGTATTCCATTGAACAGTACGGGGTTTCAGACAGTTTACGCCTAGGCACGTCAAGGTATGAACTAGCTCCGTGAGATAAAGCAGAGTGCGACTCAGTGAGACTGAAAGCGTGGGATTTGTTGGGTCCAATGTTAGGTATTGGATTATCTAGTATCTCAGTACCTTGAACTTCTACAATCAGCGTTTGTATGGCTTAGCCATGGGAGGAGTGGAGTCGCCAGTTTCATCGCGCAGCAATCTAGGTGAGATGGGCGGTGAACATGCGATTCTTTGTCGATCCACGCCTCCTCACCATCGACGAGGTCAGTTACCTGACGATGCAGAATGAGTTAGCGGCACTGTTTCATCACTCTTTCGGCTCATCCAGCAGCGAAACCTGAGCAGCTCAATGTTCTTGACGACGTAGCTTTACACTGTATTACAGGGAAGACCTTCGGCGACCCAATAGTCGCCGCTGCGGCGTTGTATCGGCTGCCGCACCCCTTGCGAGGACTCTAGCAACCTGGCGGTCTAAGTCTGGCTTCTGGTTCACTGAAGACACCCGTGCTAATATAACGACAGACTTAGACGCAGATGGTTGAGATTCTAAGTCTCCAACCAATACAAGCTGTCCAACTTTACCCGCAGGAACAGGTAAAGTACCGGCACGATATCACTTTAATGCCGTTTGAAGATGAATACCTTGGGACAGTGCCCACTCACGCAAATACATTACATATAGCTCATATCTGTGCCAACTGTTGAAACCCTTATTATCAATGCTCCGCTACGATGCATGAACTGAAGTTCCGGCCAAAGAGAGCGGGCTCAGCCATTTGACTGCGCTTGGGCTGTAGTTGAATATCTGTCATCCTCATAGTCGCCAAATCGGATCCCACTTTTCAATTAGTCAACCTTGGTAATAAGACTAAATAGTTACTATGAAGTTGATATCTGCTCAAAAGATGATTTTAAGATTCGTCGGACCTTATTATTCCTGATGAATGCTTCTCGGCAAATGAACGGGCGCCACTTCTTCTGCTTGCCAAATCATAATGAGATAAACTGAAGTTTATGGTTCCACAAATTTCTAGAGCTTTTAGAGGAATCAACCGTCTGGAGGCACTTGGAGGACTACTGCTTGTTGCCGCTGGACAACCTTGGTTTTGGTGGCAGCCACTTGACGCTCGTCTAGGTTATAAAAGCCCTGATTTGCTGAGCGCATGCCTAGTTGTGATTGCAGCTTTGGCAATCGCCCTATTCGAGATATTTCCGTTAGCATCCACGTTAACCTGTTGGATCGCCTTTCTTACTTTTAGCCGTGTTGGCAATATTCCTACTCCACTATCTCTTGCAGCACTTGCATTGTTAGCCTTATTTATCTGTAGGGCTCCCCAGAGAGTTTGGCTGCCGGTATCGTTGTTGATACTGGTTGCATCCGCACTAACTGCTTTCACTGGGCCGCAAAGAAAGGCAGCTGAAGCACTTCTCTCTTGCCTTGTGGTTGGAGCCACAATTGGGATCGGATACCTGATAAAAGTAACTTTGAGAAATAATCGACTTTCTGCTGAGATAGTTAAGGTGGAGAAGGCCGAGCGTTTGGCCACTGCCAACCTACATATAGCTGCAGAGATACATGATCTGCTTGGACACGATCTTTCCTTGCTGGCGCTGAGTATCGAAGTGGCTCGGATCACCACCGCTAAAGACCCTTCGTCGGTTGACCATGTTCTTGAGTCATTAGCACATCGAGCACGCTCAGCTATGGGATCTTTAAGTGACCTTGTCTTAGATTTATCAAAAGACCAAAGTACATCCCAACTCCAACTTATGGCGAAACCTTTCGAAGATGTTGTACCCTTGGTCAAAGAAATCGTTATTTCGGCAAATTCTGCAGGACTGGAAATCAGTTTTGCATGCCCAGACCAGACCATAATCACCGAAGATACTATCTGCAATGCAATCATACATTTAGCAAAAGAGGCAATCACTAACCTTTCAAACCATTCAGTATCAAATAAAGGGGTTTTTACTTTATCAAAAAGTTCGAAAGGGATTCATCTGGAACTTCTTGATGATGGTCCTATGGATACTCACAACCAGAGAAACCACCAAGGGGCCGGACTCATCAATTGTCAAAAAAGAGCCCAATCTCTAGGTGGGTATGCTGGCTTCTCTTTAGTTTCAGATTCGAATAAAGGAAGCTTCACTGCCTTTATTCCTTGGATCAACTCGGCAGCTCAATGATTCGTGTCCTAATTGTTGATGACGAACGTGTGGTTATTGACTCGATTTCGATCCTCATTTCCTCACGGGATGATATGGAAGTTGTAGGTAGTGCACAAAATGGCTATGAAGCCATCTCATGCATTGAAGCCGCAACTCCTGACGTAGTCCTTATTGACATCTCAATGCCCGGACTCTCTGGAGTGGAGACGACAAAACAGATCAAGGACCGTTTTGTTGGACCTCCGGAAATTGTGATCTTGACTACATTTGCTCTCAACCAAATGGTACTTGCTGCCCTTAACGCTGGGGCCCAAGGGTTTATCCTCAAGTCGGACCCACCCCAGGATCTCTTTAACGCGATCATCACGGCGCACCGAGGAGATGCTCTTATTTCGCCTAAGATGTTGCGAAGTCTGATCACAGGGCTTGCCACAAAAGAGGCACCAAAAACGAATGCCGAGGTGCTAAGCTCCAAGTGCTCATCGAGAGAACTTGATGTATTGGCACTAATAGTCAACGGGCTGACTAACGCGGATATAGCCAGTCAGCTATATATCTCGGAAAACACTGTCCGTTCACACGTCGCCCATCTCAGAGAGAAGCTGATGGTCAAGTCAAGGGCGGCCCTAGTTGCCAAAGGCTGGGAACTGAGACAATAAACTGATACGCCCCGGAAATCTTAGAGACCCCTAGTCTTTCAGTTAAGGAGTCATCATTATGGCAAGAGTAAAGAAGTATTCACCCGAAGTTCGTGATCGAGCAATACGAATGGTCACGGACCATCGAGGTGAGTATCCCCCACAGTGGGCAGCTATTCAATCTGTTGCTCAGAAGCTGTAAATGACGCCCGAGACGCTACGTACTTGGGTACGTCAGGCTTCGATAGATGTCGGTGAGACTAAAGGAACAACTACTCAACGAGATAGAGCGCACCCGTATTGGAACGGGTCGTCTTTGTCCTCATTGTGACGAACCAGTCGCCCACGTCGATCTCGATAACTAACCTTCCATCGTTAAATCCAGAGCTCCATCAAAGTTCCCGTAAGTATTTTGATGTACCCAGCATTTTAAGTCAACAATCACCACAAATGCTTCTGTTGTGATTGTGGATTTGTTTGTTACAAAGTTGGTGGTAGTGAGAGATGTCCTAAATAGTAAAGAACCAGCCATATTTTAAAGATTTAATCTAAACAACTAGTTGGCCAGACAGCTCAAATTCCATCAAATATCGTGCTTTTAGGGGTATTGACATCCGTCTCTGCTACGCTAATGCGTACCCAAGAGAACCGATTGGTTCTGCGATAATGGAGTCTCCATTAAACCCGGGGCGTATCAATTTTTGAGCGCTCTTTGTTTTACGGACGCCAAGTGGGGTTGGTCCGCCAAACCATTTTTCATCGGAGATGTCTTTGTTTGTGAACCAAACACACTTGCGAGAAGGATTGCCGAAGGTGAAATCCTTTCTGGCGAGGAGATTCAAGAGATTGCACTTCGGCTCTCACGACTCCTTCCTCCTAAACCCGGCTGGACAGAAAATTCAGGCGATCGAGCGTGACTTGCCAATAAAAAGTGTCCGCAAACGACCAGGAGAGTTTCGAGGGTGCTGCTATCTCCCATTTGACGAAAATCTTTTTGAAACAAGCACCCGGTTCTACTTTGGAGCGACTGCGAATTGCTTTCCAGGATTCAAAGGCATCTTCTAACGGGTGGATCAATGCCTCCTTCAAGACTAATCAAGACTAATAGAGAAGCTGGGTAGGAAGTTATAATCAAAAATCGATTTACCCATATTCCTCGATCACGACAAAGAAGACCTCGGAAAAAAAACCGCCTGGAAGCACTTTTAGAACAAGATCGTCCAGAACTCCAAAAGATTCCGGCGAGCTTCCGACCGATCAAGGCATGGAGACTAACTCTAAAGCGGACTTAAACATCCTTGCTTCTCATTGTCTAAAGTTGATCCAGCCACTGTAGTTTTGTGGCTGGCCATTTCTTGACTCTGCTAGGATTGGGGAATGCATTTGACCAGCTCACTTCGTCGATTACGCTCCGTCTACGAGAAAGGTCTGCTTTTTCTTCCAGACGAACTCTATGACCGCCTTACACCTAAGCGCGAGTTGACTACAATAAACTCTGTTGCGGACCTCGACTGGGTCTTCGACCGTGCAGCCACTCTCTTCGAGCGCTCCGAAGACGAGGCTAGGCTTTTTCTTGACGGAATCCAACTTGCTGCGCCGCCAATGCCAGATGATCCATTCTCCAATGCCTACAAAAATGCTCAGTGGAAGCTTTACGAACAGGTATCTGGTAAGGAGAGATACGGTGTCGAAAATGAACATTCGGACTTTGATCTAGGTATTGCGCTCAGGCGCCCCTTCCCCTACTCAACAGGGTCATCAGGATTGATAGGAGATCAACTAATTGCCTATGGCTTCATAATCAAGACACTCGGAATAAAGCCTGGTGACCGCGTAGTGGAATTCGGTGCAGGCTGGGGGAACCTTTCGCAACAGCTCGCTCTGCTCGGTTGCGACGTGACCGTAGTTGAGATAGACCCGTCCTTTGTCAAGTTGATAGAAGCTTCCTGTCGCGCTGGGTCACCAATTCGAGTTCTTCAAGGAGATATGCTGACGTGCGATCCCGGAAATGACTATGATATCGCTATCTTCTTTGAGTCCTTTCATCACTGTTCGGACCATCTGGATATGCTGCGTCGTTTGCACAATGTCATTCGCCCGGGAGGCCGCGTCGCTTTCGCCAGTGAGCCGATAGGTGCTCTATCGTATCCTTGGGGTCTTCGTCTTGATGGTCTATCGCTTTGGAGTACTCGAAAATACGGATGGCTCGAGCTTGGCTTCACCAGAGATTATTTCTTCGAAGCACTCCGAAAAACGAGGTGGACACCACAAAGAGCAAGAAGTAGAACTATATCGCCAATGGCGGACATCATCATTGCAACCCAGGGCTGAGCCAAGTTAAATCAATTTAATGTGGTTTTGATGAACTCTCCTAGCCAACAGATTCGGGCGACTAGGAGAGTGGTCTGTTGTAACGTCTCGAATTTCAGAGCTTTTGCTGATCGCTCCGCTCCAGTGCAATCCAGTTCGAGACAGTCGATTTTGATAAACCGCCTTAGACCATCTCCTATAGCTCGGATGTGATAAACAATCACAGCGAGCTTTCAGGTAGCAAATAACTGATCCACTAAATCGTCAATTGAATCGATACGGAGTCTGTGGAGGATTTTCTAGACGGAGGATATGAAACAGCTCAAGTGAAAAGGATGCCAAATATTGGACCTGCAACGGCACCTTCGCTGACCTGACACGAACCAAGAAAATCTTTGAATTGCCGGAGGCCCTTATTGGCGACCTCGAGCAACGTTGTGTCGATGAGCGCCGAGAAAAGCGGAGATGCGTCACATAAACCGAGATTGTGGAGAAGGCCATCTCAAATTATCTGTATGAAAACCAATATTTCGATATTACAAGCTGTTTAGATGTAAACGTTCGGTGAACCCATACCACCCCTGACGAAAACAGGGGCTGAACACGAAGCGCTAGATAGTGTTAACTGGTAGTCATGGACAGTTTGCATACAACCGAGTCAGCGTACTGGAAGGCGGAGGCAGAACGCCTCGCTGGCGATAATGCCCGTCTTCAGGCTGAGAACGCCGAGCTTCAAGCACGGGTTAGTGAACTCGAAGGCCAGATTGGCGCGCTCACCGAGAAGGTGACGACTCTCGCAAAGCTCGTCTTTCTGAAAGCGCAACAGAATATCAGATTGGCCCGGGAGGTCACTCTCTAACGGGTTGGCCGAATGTTTACGATTAGATGGCCGCTTTTGTATGGTCTACTGTAAGCGCATGCTTTCTATAGAGAAAGCGATTTACAGGAAGATAGACCGCTAGACATCCAATCAGTTTATGTATGTGAATCAACTAAGTGATGTTTGACGTGAATCGGATTTGATCTGTTGCCGGGTCGCACTGTCGGATCCTACGGGTTTACATTCGAATGGAAACCTGAGATAGCTGCTCTAGGGGCTTTTAGATCCGCCAACCCTAGAATATGTCAGTTTGTTTCAACTTGCTTTGCAAGCCAGAAAAACCACGGCCTAGGTATCTTTTGAGGGTAATCCGCCAGGAATTTAAACCCGAAAAACCCAAAATCATCTTTTAAGCAGATGCGACGCGCAAAATAAATAGTTAGCGTTACTACCAGTGTTCTATGACTACGGAGGTTGGCTTCGAATGTAGTAATGGCCATGGAATTATTTATAGCAGAACCAATAAATCAAGGCCTTATCCACGATAGGCGAACTCGTTTAACGCGCCGTATCGACGAACGCTATCAGCGTGATAGCTAATAAGCAAGAGGGGATGTTCACGGTGGATATTAGAAGAATAACAGGAAGGATCGCAGTTGGATTGGGGGCATTGGCTGTTAGTGCGGCAGCCATTGGCGTTAGTGCAACCACTGCATCTGCGCAAAGCGCGAATATCTCGACAGTCTCTGGGAAGAGTGTGATTTCCAAAAAACCCATACCTATGAATGAGAATTATTATTACCAATATCGAAGTATTGAAAATGTTTACCAGGGAATGCACGCTGGCGACTGGGGGACCTGTAATTACGTCCAACCTGAACCGTTCCCAGCTAGTTATCAATGTAACAAAATTATTACGACTAGCGCGAGCATTGGCGGAGGCATAGGCAATATCCCCGTCGGGGAGATCTCGGCGTTAATTGGGTTTAACATCAATTGGTCATATACGGAGGGGCTTGGAAGCGGCTTCAGTCTCACACTACCCGCAGGCGGCTACGGACCTATCTTGGCGGGGTCAGAGTACTCGCAATATTACGTAGTCAGCCAATTCCGTTTGTGCACTGCACAGGGAAATTGCAACGCATGGGGCGGCAACCAAGCAAATAACGTACAGCGTTACGATTCGCCCACCTATAAATTTGCAGGAGTCTACTGAGTCTGATGGGAGCTAATAATTTGCAGCTTTTGTTTAAGCATCGTCTTTCGAAAAAATTAACGAATCTTGCGATTTGTGTTATGGCAGCTGGCTTGCTGGCGAGCTGTGGAAATACATCGGACGTGTCAAGCGTAAAATTGATCCCTGCTGTTGCTGACAAGGTGGTGTTTTATGTTGGAACTGGTACCGGACCAAAGATAATCAACCTTAATCAGGTTTACCTTGGCCCTAAGAATCCTAAGAATCTCCCTGGCGGCCTACTTGCTATTGTTGCGAACTGCAAGGGGAAGGGGTCCCTGCTCGTTAGAGTGCTACCTGGCGGAGAAGCTGACGATCCAACGTGTAATTGGCCCAATGGAGGTGGAGGGTCAATGGAAACCCTTCCCGCCAAACAGCCATGGCCAACCAAGATTGTGATCAAAGCAGCCAAGAGGACACGTTGGAGCATAGCCGTAGTGGACCCACAGGGTTCAACCGGCGTGGCAGAACCTGGATGACTTGGATCTAGTTTCGACTAAAGACATTGGGGCGTCAGTCGCTTCAGTTTTTAACTCATCGGAGGACACATGTTAGTTCGCCGGCTTATGATCTCACAACTTGTGCAGCGATGGGTGCTGGCGTCCTTCTGATAGCTTGGGGTCGAAGTCCGGGCCAAAGAACACTTGTGGGGGCACCCCTCCGCCACTGTCGTGGCGCAAGCGTCCCACAAGTGTTCACGCGATCCGGATAAAGGAGCCACCTGTTCAAACGCCCGTTGTCTTGGTTGATGGCCTTGGTGTCGCCCCCGAACTCTCCAAGGAGTGGTAATCCACATTTTCACGCTCGATCCAAAGACACTGTCCAGCCAACTAGAACCTTATCAAGAGTCTTGTATCCGTCGCAATTAGCGGTCGCGCAATACCGGTATCGGTCCGTACTTCTGTGAAGTCTAGTGAAGGTGAGCTACCATAGCATGAAACACAATCTACTGCGCGCATTCCCAGTGATCCTTATTTGGAGCACTGGGTGCGGTCGACTTATATTTGAATAGGGATCAATTGGGATTCGGAGCTTCAGGTTCCACTTCTCTCCTAGTGAAGCTCCTGATTTTGGGGGCCGTAACTTTCGTGGCCCTCCCGACGGTATTGTCGGTAGGCTTGAGGCGACTCGGCGAGGATCCAGAGTTTCGGCGACTCCTTAAGTATTCGATGGTCCTGGTAAGCCTTTTGACCGTCGGTCAGATGTTTATACACCGTAATCCACTTTCCTCCGGCATTTTGGTTCCGTCCTTGTTATTTGCGCTTCTATTGGTCGAACTGTGGTCCAGTAGAGCGTTTCGAAGGAGAAGTGTAGGTGTGTGAATCAACTAAGTGATGTTTGACGTGAATCGGATTTGATCTGTTGCCGGGTCGCACTGTCGGATCCTACGGGTTTACATTCGAATGGAAACCTGAGATAGCTGCTCTAGGGGCTTTTAGATCCGCCAACCCTAGAATATGTCAGTTTGTTTCAACTTGCTTTGCAAGCCAGAAAAACCACGGCCTAGGTATCTTTTGAGGGTAATCCGCCAGGAATTTAAACCCGAAAAACCCAAAATCATCTTTTAAGCAGATGCGACGCGCAAAATAAATAGTTAGCGTTACTACCAGTGTTCTATGACTACGGAGGTTGGCTTCGAATGTAGTAATGGCCATGGAATTATTTATAGCAGAACCAATAAATCAAGGCCTTATCCACGATAGGCGAACTCGTTTAACGCGCCGTATCGACGAACGCTATCAGCGTGATAGCTAATAAGCAAGAGGGGATGTTCACGGTGGATATTAGAAGAATAACAGGAAGGATCGCAGTTGGATTGGGGGCATTGGCTGTTAGTGCGGCAGCCATTGGCGTTAGTGCAACCACTGCATCTGCGCAAAGCGCGAATATCTCGACAGTCTCTGGGAAGAGTGTGATTTCCAAAAAACCCATACCTATGAATGAGAATTATTATTACCAATATCGAAGTATTGAAAATGTTTACCAGGGAATGCACGCTGGCGACTGGGGGACCTGTAATTACGTCCAACCTGAACCGTTCCCAGCTAGTTATCAATGTAACAAAATTATTACGACTAGCGCGAGCATTGGCGGAGGCATAGGCAATATCCCCGTCGGGGAGATCTCGGCGTTAATTGGGTTTAACATCAATTGGTCATATACGGAGGGGCTTGGAAGCGGCTTCAGTCTCACACTACCCGCAGGCGGCTACGGACCTATCTTGGCGGGGTCAGAGTACTCGCAATATTACGTAGTCAGCCAATTCCGTTTGTGCACTGCACAGGGAAATTGCAACGCATGGGGCGGCAACCAAGCAAATAACGTACAGCGTTACGATTCGCCCACCTATAAATTTGCAGGAGTCTACTGAGTCTGATGGGAGCTAATAATTTGCAGCTTTTGTTTAACCTGGATCCACCGAAAATTTAGCCGCTCAACTTTGATTTTGGCATAGAAAAGGTGCTCTGAACTGGTAGAATGATGTTTGAACACACTTCAAATCTATCAGTTCAAGGAGCACCTTTTAGATGCGAGCATCTACTAGTGCTTTAGAGTGTTTGATAGTCACCTTTGACGATTCGAACGCAGTTTCCAACAGTGGGTTAATACTCCCTATCACCCTTGCTGAGAGACTTGGCCTTAGGGATCTCTTTGATTTACACATTGACCTAGAGGATCGTCCTGGACGAGCAAATGTTGGCAGAAAAGCTATGGCTATCGTCGCATCTATCTTGGCCGGTGGTGATTGCATTGATGACACTGCAATCCTTGAAAGCCCAAATGCGCAAGTTATCCTTGGTCAGATAATGCCAGCACCATCCACTCTTGGTGTCTTCTTGCGTAGTTTTGAGACCAGTGACATCGCAGATGTTGAACGAGTTGCAGCTTTGTTGCTAGAACGAGCCTGGCTAGCTGGAGCAGGTCCAGGTGATGAGCCGTTCACCATTGATGTTGATTCCACAATATGTCAGGCATATGGAAACAAAAAAGAAGGAGCTGGATTTGGTTATACCAACCTAAGGGGGTATCACCCACACCTAGCAGCAGTTGGTAAAACAGGTGACATTCTTGGAATAGTGACTCGTGAAGGCAACGCCAATACCGCCCGTGGTGCCGGGGAGTTTGTAACCCAGGTAATCAACAATGCCAGAGCCGCTGGAGCAACTGGTGAAATAACCATGCGTTTTGACTCTGGGTTCTTCTCAAGAGCCGTTAGAGACGCAGCTAGTGCGGGTGATGCTCGCTTTTCTATTACAACACGGATGTCCAAGAGACTAAAAGGTATCATCTCCGATATACAAGAGGATGCCTGGACTTCAATTCCTTATTGGCTTGAAGGTGGAGCTGATGTAGCAGAAGTGAAATACCGTCAAATACAGTAAATATTGCGCATTTGCAAGAGATAGACAAGACGTTCGTCTTATCGTAGGAAGGGTCAAGCCTACTCCAGGGTCTCAGCTGGCACTATTTAGTGACTATGACTATCACGCATTTATTACCGATCGACAAGGCGAAACGCTTTTCCTTGAGGCTGATCACCGAGCACATGCCCAGATCGAACTAGTCATCAAGGATCTCAAAGGAGGTTCTAGGTGGAATCATGTTCCATCCCGATACAAGAACGCTAATGCCGTTTGGTTGGCTCTGGTCTGGTTAGCCATTGGTGCAATTGCACACAACCTGGCACGGTGCAACTGCACACAACCTGGCGCGGTGCAACTGCACAACCTGGCGCGGTGCAACTGCACAACCTGGCGCGGTGCAACTGCACAACCTGGCGCGAATAGGTGCTATTACAGAAACTGTTATCACCACACCAAAGCTTCGACGGTGTTACTTTCAGATCGCAGGACATATCACTCGTTCAGCTAGAAAAGTAATACTGCATCTTGAAGAACACTGGCACTATAAGGATAAGTTCTTAGAGGCTCTTGATCGGATCAGAAAGTTTGAGATCGCCATCACCTGAACATCTGGTTACCTAACACACTGAATATTACTTGAAGGAACTGCTCTAGAAGACAAGGGATTAGGTCACTATACCCAAAATGAGATTTCAGAATCTCAAAAATGACCAAACAGGCTCAACCACAAAGGGAATAGGTTATATTTGGCACTCTGAAACCAGATTTAAACCATAGACCCTCCGTCAAACCTAAATCAGTTCCAAAAAACCGACTCAGAGTCACACCGAAGGGCTCAAGCTGGTCCAATTCTGTGGATTCAGGTTAATCCACGCCAAGTACCATCCATTGCGCGTACTCTACAGTTGACCATGAGGTGTAGATGGCGATGAGGATCACCCTAACGACTTGTCATATGTCGTGCACGGGCTACCGATAAGACCAGACCTCCTACTTGTTCTTGTGCTCCTCGTTTGCCTATACGAGTTACTGAAGTACGCGAGAGATAGCTAGAGATTGCATCGGCTTGGCGATCCAAGACTTCATCAAGAGCATCGGCGATCTCGCGATTCTGAGATGCAACAATAGATAGAGATTTGGGATTGTTCACGTTGAATTCGACAAAGCGCACACCTTGTCGCTCTTGGCCTCCACCTCTTCCTCCGCGGTGCTCACCTGTTATTGGATCGATCCCCTCAACCCAAGCTTTGAAGGCGGCTTCATCTAGACCAAGGCTTGATACGATTTTGCCGTTTTGCCAAGTGTGTTCGGCAATTAATTGCGATCCGCCTTCGGAGTAATAGCCACCTGTCGTCTCTATGCCTAGCCCATCTGAAAAATAGGTGGCAGCACCTCTCCCGTCGCCTTGATAGATGTGTGCTGTCTTGTTTTTCGGGGGTTGGAGTAGGTGGCTCGCAACAGATTGGGTTGGAACAGGTGGTTAGCACAACTCGAACCTGCCATCGTCAACGCCAAATCAAGCGACTCATAGTGAAATGTGTGGAAGCTGGACCCACAAGAGATAAAGGTTTTACTCCCCTCGAAAGTTAGCCCAAATATGGCGCATGTCCTCACTCCTTACATACAGATATCGAGGCATCGCGTGACTTTTATTCGGAAGAGATTGATAGAGCATTCCACGGCGACTGAGTAGATTCGACAGACGTAAAATCTCCGCTGAATCATCACTAAGAACTACTGGACGCCATTTCCCAGGCTCCCAACCCCCAGGAGCCAAACCCTGTTCAACCAATAACCTTGACAAGGGGATAAAGCCAGTCGGAAATTGAAACTCCGGTATGGATCCGTCGAACAAAGCGCTTACAATTGCTTCCACATCGGTCGCATACCGAGCCGACAATGGGGTCTCAGAAGCGAGAAACTCTTCCAAGGGAACTTGGCAAAATCTTCGTTGAAAATCGTCGTAAGTGCTATTCGTCGAAAATAATCTGCCCTCATCAATCACTAGGGCACGTTGTCCTAGGCGATTGACCATGGATGATGACAAGGCTAACGTTAGGAAAAAGAGGGCCGACGGCACAACCTCCAGCTCCTCGTATGCTGCAAGCAGGGTCGCTTGATAGAGAGCAGAACGACAAGCAGAACTCATAACCGCTTGCCCATCGCGATGGGACTGTACCAAAGCTTTAGGCTCTCCTATGGTCAACTCCCATGCTCCACTCCGCTCACCAATAAAACCAAGTTCGTCGACTACTGACAGTCCCAACTCATGGAGTCCGAGAGCACCGTCCAGCTGAAAGTAGGAGAGCGCCTCTTTGACCGAGGGTCCGAGATTTAGCTGATAAGCCCAGTCTGCACAGATGAGTACCTCGCCCCCAAACAATGCGCCAGCGCCTAATCGTCTCGGAAGCCAACGTACGGTGTCGGAAAAGTCACGAACCAGAAGGCTACTTAGGTATTCGACAAGCTCGGCGGAGGGAAGAGGCGAAGTTTCAACTTTGATCGATCGCAATGCATGCACCTTTCCCTATGAGCACCATACTGAATTGAGGGCTATAGTACATGTCCCAGTCGAAGCTGAGTTTCAAGTTATTCCCAGACATATCCTCAAGCCTCAACCCAGATAAAGATCGGACTGCCATACGCGTCAGTCCCGACGTAATGACACTCAAGCGGTGTGCCATAAGGGTCGAGCGCATAATCACCGGGATTATCGCATTCCTCGCCTGCCCAGTATGCTACAGATCCGCAGGTACCTCCTGGCTTGCATATTAATGCGGGTTTGGGGGTTTGGGGGCGAGGTGCGCCACTCGCCCATGCTGCAGACCCAGTTAATCCGACCGCCACACTCGATAACGCCAATGCCCCCAATCCAACTCCGATCCTTTCTGTTATTCTTTTAATTCCCATTGTGAACATCCCCTCTTATTAATGGTTATCATGCTGATAGCGTTCGTCGATACGGCTCGTTAAACGAGTTCGCCTATCGTGGATAAGACCTTGATTTATTGATTCTGCTATAAAGCATCCCCATGGCCACCACCACATTCGAAGCCAACCTCCGTAGTCATAGAACACTGGTAGTAACGCTAACTATTTATTTTGCGCGTCGCATCTGCTTAAAAGATGATTTTGGGTTTTTCGGGTTTAAATTCCTGGCGGATTACCCTCAAAAGATACCTAGGCCGTGGTTTTTCTGGCTTGCAAAGCAAGTTGAAACGGCTTTGCATAATGAATTGTTGAAACCAGCTGCTTTTTTCTGGAATAGGTAGATCTAAAAGCAGGCAAGTGCGATAGCTATTCTGATATTCACTGGAAAAGTATTTCAAATTTATCAACTAATCGATAATAAAGTTAAATATTGATTTTGGATTGGCTTGAAACGCTCGATCAAATACGTCCTCCAGCCCAAAAGGCTGAGGAGATCCCAATCATTATGTATATTGCGACCGGGAGACTAAGTGTCAATGAGATAACCAACCGTTCTAGCTTTAAGCTTCGACGAATTACGACTACCACCGGGAGCACGACCGCCGCAATAATATCAATGCTGGTAACCACAGTTTGCACCGACAGACTCGAAATTGACCATCCGAGAAGCGATGCGTTCAACAGCAAGTCCAGAAAGAGCCCTGCCAAACTAGCGTATACAATCCAGCCGTTTCGATCTAATGCAAGTCGCACTGCGAAAAACGGCACAACAACGGCGACCAAGAAGATGAGAACAACTGTCATGGCGCCGCCGATTTCCCTAGATGCAGAGGCGGAGAACAGCATCGATGAAAGCAAGCCAAGATTAGCCAGCAGCGAGATCGCTGCTCCTACCGCCGCGGCCACAATCAATTCAAAACGACGCCACGGGCGAGTTGCAATTCCAACACACGCCGATAAGACGGGAACTGCCGAAGCAACGAAAGTGAAGGTTGCTCCGAGCACCCCTCCTCTAAATAGGCTGTGGGCCCCTTGAATCTCTGCGTACACACTGTTCCTCCTTGTAATTCCTGCCCTAATTTAAGTATCGCCACTCAAGGATTGAATACGGAGCCCTATCGATTACCTATAACCAAATAGCAATAGCTACGACTGTAGCTTTCAGCCAATGGTCTCGCACGACATGGGCGTAGATGAGCCGCCATTCCATTGGAACGGAGTGGTACCATCCTCCCCAACATAGCGAACGCACAACTTATCGCCTACGTGGAACCAAGAGTTGCTGTAAAAGCTGAACGTTACGCAAAGCATGGTTCCAGCTTGTCCACAACCGTATCCGAAGCAGTATGTATTCGGATTGCCGTAACACACAATTGGCGCCTGCTTTATAACCGCTCCATTGCGGATGAGCTGCGCAGCACTGCAGCCACTGTAGCTCGCATAGGCACTTTTTACCACGTTCGATACGTAGGTGCCGTAACCGGTTACTCTGATGAACACTCCAAACTGACCCAACCCTGGAGGTGCTCCTGTGCATCCGCTGGCCGTCAGTGGCGTGAGCAAACTATTGTGCGTTAGCTGGGGAGGAATTTGAATCGCAACATTTTCGCTTACAACGATGTTCGACAAATATACGTGCGTAACGGCAACTAGATCAGCACCTTGAGCTGCTGTAGCAGATGCGCCGGTCGCACTAACGCCAATGGCGGCCGCGCTAACAGCCAATGCCCCCAAACCAACTGCGATCCTTCCTGTTATTCTTTAATACCCACTGTGAACACCCCCTCTTGCTTATTAGCTATCATGCTGATAGCGTTCGTCGATACGGCTCGTTAAACAAGTTCGCCTATCGTGGATAAGGCCTTGATTTATTGGTTCTGCTATAAATAATTCCATGGCCATCACCACATTCGAAGCCAACCTCCGTAGTCATAGAACACTGGTAGTAACGCTAACTATTTATTTTGCGCGTCGCATCTGCTTAAAAGATGATTTTTGGGTTCTTCGGCCTTTATTTTCTTGATGAAAGCTTTTCAATAAACACTTGGATAATGGTCCTATTGATGATCGTAACCAAAGAAGCCGCCATGGGACTGGACTTATTAATTGTCAAACAAGAGCCCAATTTCTAGGTGGGTGCGC
This sequence comes from Acidithrix sp. C25, assembly GCF_904848545.2. NCBI lineage: Bacteria > Bacillati > Actinomycetota > Acidimicrobiia > Acidimicrobiales > Acidimicrobiaceae > Acidithrix > Acidithrix sp. C25. The sequence goes on along the minus strand of NZ_CAJHCI020000006.1, from coordinate 391,148 downwards.
CGGCTAAGCATTAGTTACGGGTTCGAATAGAGGTAGCTTCACAGCCTTTATTCCTTGGAACAATACGAAAATTCAATGATTCGTATCCTAATTATCGATGACGAGCGTGAGGTCATAGAGTCGATTGAGGTTCTAATTTCCTCAAGAGATGATATGAAAGTTGTGGGCAGCTTACAAAATGGTCATGGAGTGATCTCATATATTGAAACTTTGCGGCGTGACGTAGTCCTTATGAATATTTCAATGCCCGGACTCTCTGGAGTAGAGACGACAAAACAAATCAAGGATCATTTTGTTGGGGCTCCAGAGATTGTGATCCTAACTACCTTCGATCTCAATCAAATGGTACTTTCAGCCCTTCACGCTGGAGCCCAAGGTTTTATCCTTAAGTCCGACCCACCCCAAGATCTCTATAGCGCGATCATTACTACGCACAGAGGAGATGCTCTTATTTCTCCAAAGATGTTGCGAAACCTTGTCACCAGTCTTACTGCGAAACAGCCTCAAAAACTGCACGTCGAAGTGCTGAGTTCTAAGTGCTCATCTAGAGAGCTTGATATATTGAAATTAGTAGTACAGCAGGCTGGCGAACGCAGATATAGCTAGCCTGCTGTACATCTCAGAAAACACTATCCGGTCACACGTCGCTCATCTTCACGATAGGTTAACTGTAAGGTCAAGGGCAGCCCTAGTTGCAAAAGGTGGGGAATTGGTAGAATAACTTGTGATCTCATATTGCACAGGGAGAAGCGTTGACGTTGCTCTTTAGGTGGATAGCTAGAAATCTCGATACCAAGATCAAGCAAGGATACTTTCATACCGAGGCAACACCTAGCGGTGAGTTTCAGGATAGTTCTCGAATTTGCCCGCGTTAATATCTACCATTTCCAGAATATGGCAGCTTCTTTTAGAAATATATTACACAAATCCGTTTGAACTGATTCGCTAACCAGGAAGAGCAGAGCCTAGGCATTTTTTAAGTTAATCGCCGAGAAATCTACAGCCCAAAAGATGATTTCGAGGTTTTTTGAGCTTTAAATTCCTGGAAGATTACCCTCAAAAGACACCTAGGGTATGGTCTTTCTGGCTTGCAAAGCAAGTTGGAACAAACTGCCATACTCTAGAGTCAATGGATCTAAAAGTAGGCAAATGCAACAACTGTCCTGAAACTCACCGCTTACCTTACAGGAAGATTGACAACCTATCTGCAACCGTTGTTGGACCATCTCTCACAATCGCCGATGGACTAGCCACTGCTGTCTTCATCGCAGGTTTAGAGATCTTTGATGCAGTTGCGGCACTCGATGGAAACGAGTGTGCTCTTACAAAAGGAGATAGAAGGCTATATGCCACTAAGAACTTTCCATTTATCCGATAGCGTACTCGCCCAGGCGAACTCCTGCTATTTGAGTAGCTTGGCCAACTAATGCCCCACTAGAGTCCCATGCGTAACATCTTTCGTCGACCAATTGACCCTGAATTAGGTTGGCACGCTGCATTATCCACAGCGACCCAGGTGCTGGCCTCGTACGAACGTAGGTATTTAGCGCTAGTGTCGGCACCCAGCCAGACCGTTCGATCTCAAAGGTTGCTGGCGGAAAAGAGTCCAGGGCATACTGAAGCGAAACCGAGTCAAAGTCTTCACCCTCTGGAAGTCTCAACCATCCCCGTAACTCGCCACTGCCCGATGGAAAGTTTTCGCTATATATCTTGACGTTGGGATCAAGTCGAATATCAACCTGTTCCATAATCGCAGCTTTGAAACCTCCAGGGGATTGAACTGGAATGCTAAGACACTGATCCCATGGAGTAACCGATTGGAATTGCTCATCTCGCTCCCAATAAGGCTTTGCCAATGGATCAAAAGTGGTGACAACTGTTGTCACCACAAGACAAAGTTGGCCCCCTTGAGTCATTTGCCCACCGAGTTGAGCAAAGTTGCGCCCGCTGCGATATAAAGTAACATCTATCTCGACGGGTCCTGGATCAGGAGATATCAGATATGTGCAGTTTGAGGATAAGACATCGCCAAAGCTTGTCTCGCTAAGGATTGCTCGGTCGACCAAAGCCAAGAGGTAACCGCCATTTGGCTTACCAGCGATGGTGAAATCCTCATCTATGATCGCACCATAATGACCCTCACCTATCTTTTCCAACTTAGATACACCCGAAAATAACTTCTTCAAAACCACTCCCTGCACCGCATCTCAACTAAGAGATAGATCCTAACTTCCTAGAGCCAACTACTACTTAGATGAAAAACATGTGGAAGATTTGGCCTTAGCTCGCCAACAAATTCCACTCCGAGCACCAGCCCAGGAATATAGAATAAATTTGCTCGAGCGCTAGCGCTTCGTAGCCATAAGGGTAAAGCTCAAAGGCAATTGGACCCAGCCATCGGGTTGGACGAAGTGTTCATTTGTGCTCTTGGTCATTCCTTCAGCATTCAAAAACGAGGTCCAAGAATGTTCTTCAAGATGCGTGATAACAAAGCCCCGAGACGTTAGCGCCGTGACTATCTCGCCGATGGAATGATTCCAGATGTAGGTTTTAAATGTGCCTAGATCATCTGAACCATCCACATAGCTTCCTTCGGACTCGTCTATCATTGGTGAATCCTTCTCGAAGTAGTCACCCGAGAGGGACCAATTTCCATCCACCCGCTCAACCATTTGCGCCAAAGGGTGGACCTCATGCATAAAAAGCACTCCGCCCTGCCTTAGAAGATGATCGACAGCCTTAGCCCAAGAATCAATCTTTGCTATCCAGCAGATAGCACCTAAGCTCAAATAGACAAGATCAGCCAAATCTTTAACGAAGGTTACTGCAACCTCTTCAACTGAACATATTTCAAAGCTGCATCGCTCAAAAAGGCCAACTCTACGAGCTAACTCTCTCGCCTTTTCAATTGCAGTCTGCGAATAGTCGATTCCGATCACCCTCGCGCCTGCTGCAGCGATCGACAAAGAGTCCTTGCCGAAGTGGCATTGCAAATGCACAACGTCTTTATCGGTTAGATCCCCAAGAAGATCTTCTTCTCGCTCTCGCATCGAAAGACCAGTCGAGAGCCACTTGTCGACCTCGTAAAAGTCAGAGTCAAAGTGCGACTCAACCACCGCCTCCCAATAACCTCTATTGGCGGCAATCATCTCATCTTCACCCAGCACGTCTACCCCTATTCTCAAATCGCCTCGAGATCTTATATCCGCGCCAGAAAGCCATGACACACAAATGCTAGATACAACTAGCCAATAGCCCCTGTACTTGCAAGGCCAAAGAGCCACATCCAACACCAACTACCAAGATAATCCTAGCCAGGGTTACTTCTTCGACATTGTTTGACTGCGTCAATCAAATTTCATATCTAAATTCAGCCCATGGAAGCTCCAGCTCCAACCGGTGAATCGAAAGTTGATTCAAAGCAGCAATCGTCGCATCTCTGACACAATGCATTTCGGAACGGAAAAATCCAATTTTACAAATTGCAATTTACTAAATATGCAACTCTACGCGCAAGAAAGAGTGACCGTGCCCTGGTGAATTTCAATTGAGCCACAAAATCACTACTACCCTGTTCAGCTCTATATTGGCGTAGCTTCTGACACCTGAAGTTAGTAGTCTATTATTGCTGCCCATGCGTAGGTTCGACAAACCTAATCCTTCGATTTCATCTTTATGGAGCCAGATCTACATTGATTCATTTCTGTGATCAGATACGTTCGCGAGCCTCTTGGTCCACTTCACCTAGAGAAGACCTTTTGTAAAGGCTGGAGTTGTCAAGGCTGGGGCATCCTAAGTTTTCTCAGCTACCCCATCGAAAAACGCTCGCTCTGCGGCAATAGAAAACCGTCCCATTTTGAGGCTATCCGGTTCATGATCCTAGATTAATGCCAGGTTTGGCGAAGTTGTCCTAAAAGCTAGTCAATAGCTAAACGAGATTCACCAAGGCAATCAAACACTCTTTCTTGGGTAATAATGGCTTCAAACGTCTAGGCAAATTACCATTTATAGATGAGAGGTTCTAACGGGCCGAGCTTGTCTGAATAAGGCAACCTCTACTAGAAAAAAGCGACAGAAAAGGCCAACCCGACCACACAACTAGCTGGGGTATCTCCTTGTTTTGTACCATCTGGAGAAGAGATAAGAGCAGTAGGACAACTTCATTGGCTAATGGCAAGGAGTTCCGTCTTCCATTGTTGAACAGGGTATAACAGAGGCCTCACTCCTATGTAATCTTGTAATCTGGTGTCATCTTCGACGACGATCAAACGATTACCACCCAGCCCAAGCGAGATCTAAACGATGGGTTTTAAATCTATCTCCAAAGATTCCCTCCATGGCTGCTTAATCTATAATATTCCACTCCGATACAACCTCGCTAGCACCACCAAGATGACTTCCACTCCCCGGATGACTTCATAAAAAAGATCTCGTGATCCTTGCCAGCGTTAAAGCCTTAGCGGCTCTAAAATCGCATCCATGTTTGCTCAAACTCCCCAACCACCATATACCGCTGTGATATTTACCTCGATTCTCTCTCGGGACACCGAAGGCTACATGGAGGCTGCCAAGGAAATGGAACACCTAGCCAAAATCCAAGATGGATATTTAGGGATTGAAAGTGCTCGCGACGACCTTGGTATTACGGTTTCATATTGGCGCGACGAAGATTGTGCACAAAGGTGGAAGCATGTGATGGAACATGAGGCGGTGCAGCAGATAGGAAGGCAAAGGTGGTATCAGGCCTATAAGGTTCGCATTGCAACAGTTAACCGCGCTTATTGAGTTCTATTTTGAGTTGATTCCGAACTGATCGAGGCAACTTTTACCTATCAGAAAGAGATCTGTTCTACCCTGAATACGCCACATTGAAACGACAGGCCTTAGCTTGGATCAATGCAGACCCAAAACTGATTTCTATCTGCGCCGCCAAATCGAAACGACTGCAAGGAATAAACCTTCACCTTCATCAAAAAGAGCGACCTACAGGTCCGAGTTCACTTATCGAATAACTTAACAGAGTCAATTAAATAGTTAACTCGACTGTTGACTCGTTTGACTTGCAAATAGTAGGAAGTCCGACTATCTTATATCATATGAATATGAATGACCTACATCTCCCAGATGGTCCAATAAGGTTCGTAACTGCCGCTTCACTCTTTGATGGCCACGATGCTTCGATAAACATAATGCGCAGACTTTTGATGTCCCAGGGCGCCGAGGTCATTCATCTAGGTCACAATCGTTCAGTCAAGGAGATAGTCGAGACTGCTATCGAAGAGGACGTTCAAGGCATCGCCCTTAGCTCATACCAGGGCGGACACGTAGAGTTTTTCAAATATCTTGTAGATCGTCTCAAGGAAGAGGGCTCCGACATCAAGGTCTTTGGTGGTGGAGGTGGCGTTATCGTCCCTCATGAAATCGCCGAACTGGAGCAATATGGGGTAGCAAAGATATTCTCACCAGAAGATGGACAAAAATTAGGCTTAGTAAAGATGATCAACCTGCTGATAAAAGCCGCCGATCACCGAATTCCCATCATAACCTCAGATAATGTCGCACGAATTCCACTTCGCGACCCCAGGGCAATCGCGAGGGCGATAACAAATATCGAAGATGGGACTCTTGATGAATCATCCAAAAACGCGATCAGCCAATACGCCAGCGCCGGGCACAAAGGCGTCATCCTTGGAATAACCGGAACTGGAGGTGCCGGTAAGTCATCACTCACCGATGAACTTATTCGTCGCTTTAGAATTGATCACTCGGACAAGATCTCAATCGCAGTACTTGCTATCGATCCAACGAGGCGCCGTGGTGGTGGCGCTCTGCTTGGAGATCGTATCCGGATGAATGCGATCGATTCCCCAAATATCTTCTTTAGGTCAATTGCAACCCGCGGTGCTTCTAGTGAAATTCCAAGTTACACCGCGCAGATACTCGAAGTACTCCAAGCGGGAGGCTTCGACGTAATTATCGTAGAGACCCCTGGAATCGGACAAGGAGACACTGCAATAACTGCGATTGCGGATCTTTCACTCTATGTAATGACACCCGAGTTTGGAGCTGCATCCCAACTCGAAAAGATCGACATGATCGACTTCGCAGATGTCATCGCCATCAACAAATTTGATCGCCGCGGTGGCGAAGATGCACTTCGCCTAGTCGCACGTCAGTGGGTTAGAGAGCACTTTTCAAGTGGCCTAAATGTTAGCGACGCCCCGGTCTTTGGCACGATTGCATCAAGGTTTAACGACGACGGCACAACCGCCCTCTATAAATACATTTCAAGTCTCATTGCACAAAGAAGAAGCGATCTAGTTGGAACACAGATCAAGGGGACCCAAACCCGTCATTCAACCCACGAGCGACAGATAATTCCAAACGATCGTGTTCGTTACCTCTTTGATGTAGCTTCGACAATTCGTGGATATCACCAATTCACCCTCAAAACTGCGGAACTGATCAGGAAACTAGAAGCACTTCAATATACACAAACGCTACTTGAAATCCCCCAACTCGCTAACGAGATATCGTCGCTGGAAGATGCGATCGGCCAAAACGAACTTCAAGTCGTAAAGCATTATCAAGAGACCAAAGAGCAAATTTTAGCCAAGAACCATAGTGAAAGCTACAACAGAATTTCGCTATCCGGCAATGAAATTCCTGCTATCAGCTTTCCCCGATATAGCTCAAAGGCTGATATCTATCGCTTTGTCAAGAGCGAAAATCTCCCTGGCCACTTTCCTTATGTAGCGGGAGTATTTGCCTATCGTCGTCGCAATGAAGACCCAGCCAGAATGTTTGCAGGAGAAGGTGACGCCTTTCGAACAAACCGCCGCTTTCACCTCTTGGCAAAGGGGCAAAGTGCAACTCGTCTCTCAACCGCCTTCGACTCTGTCACCCTCTATGGCCGTGACCCAGATCTGCCCCCAGACATCTATGGCAAAATTGGCACCTCTGGAGTGTCAATAGCAACCCTTGACGATATGAAAGTTCTCTATAGCGGCTTCGACCTCTGCGACCCCAAGACCTCAGTCTCGATGACCATCAATGGCCCCGCCCCAACGATCCTTGCCATGTTCTTCAATACGGCAATCGATCAGCAGTTAGAGATCTTTGAAGCAAATCTGGGACGAAAACCAACCACCGCGGAACAAAGCGAGATCGAAGCCCATGTTCTATCGACAGTCCGAGGAACAGTTCAAGCCGATATCCTAAAGGAAGACCAAGGCCAAAATACCTGCATTTTTTCAACAGAATTCTCGCTCAAGGTAATGGGTGATATACAAGAGTTCTTCGTTGAGAACGCCGTGTCCAACTTCTACTCAGTCTCTATATCTGGATATCACATCGCTGAAGCAGGTGCCAACCCCATAACGCAGTTAGCTTTTACCCTTGCTAACGCCTTCACTTACGTGGAGGCATACCTTGCGCGTGGTATGAACATAGATGCATTCGCTCCCAACCTCTCATTCTTCTTCTCGAATGGAATGGACCCTGAGTACAACGTCATTGGTAGGGTGGCCAGACGAATTTGGGCGATAGCGATCAAGAACATCTACGGCGGAAACGACCGTTCACAACGCCTCAAATATCATATTCAAACGTCAGGTCGATCTCTTCACGCCCAAGAGATCTCATTCAACGACATTAGAACGACGCTTCAAGCACTTTGTGCAATCTACGATAACGCCAACTCGCTCCATACAAATGCCTACGACGAAGCGATTACGACGCCAACCGATGAATCCGTACGGCGTGCCCTAGCTATTCAGATGATCATCAATCGAGAGTGGGGGCTGACAATGAATGAAAATCCGCTGCAGGGAAGCTTTGTCATCGACGAATTGACTGATCTTGTAGAGGAGGCAGTCCTCAAGGAATTAGAGCGGATCTCGGAACGCGGTGGCGTGCTAGGTGCCATGGAAATGGGCTACCAACGAAGCAAAATCCAAGACGACTCAATGTATTACGAGGAGCGAAAGCACTCAGGTGAGCTACCAATCATCGGGGTCAATACCTTTTTAGCTCCTGAAGACTCCAATCAACCACAGATTGAACTCAAGCTAGCCCGTGCTACCGAGGAAGAAAAGATGGGACAAGTTCAAAGAGTCGCCCAATTCAAAGAAAAAAACAAATCCGAAGCAGAATTAGCTCTAGAGCGGCTCCAAGCCGTAGCATTGGAACACGGGAATATCTTTGGGGAGCTGATGAAGACGACTCGAGTAGCTACCTTGGGTCAAATCACAAATGCGCTCTTTGAAGTTGGCGGGATCTACCGCCGTAATGTGTAGCTTAAAATGATGTAGATTCCATGCAACTGAAAGTGAATCTGAATACACATGGACGATGACTTCGATCCGATCGCCGAGGCTAAGGCTAATTGGGACAAACGATGGCCCGAACATTCTACCTACATGGCTGCAGCAACTTCAATCATGAGAGCCCAGCAGCTGATACTGAAGGCTGCCGACGACTCCCTAAAGCCCTATGGACTCACCTTTGCTAGGTACGAGGCGTTGATGCTTCTCTCTTTCACCAAGAAAGGGGAACTTCCGCTAAGCAAATTAGGACAGCGCCTCATGATCCACCCAACATCTGTCACCAATATCATTGACAAACTTACAAGTGATGGACTGGTAGAGCGAATATCTCACCCTACCGACAGGCGAACGACGCTAGCCCGCATTACAGATCTTGGAACGAAATTGGCGCAAGAAGCAACAAAAGCAATTCATGACGTAGATTTTGGAATAGGACATCTCAAAGAAAATCAAAATCTCGAACTCATCAAACTGATTAACGCTGTTAGGGGTTTAAGCAAATAATCCGCAAGATCACCTGCAAAGAAATCCCCCACACCTCTCGACCACAATACAACTAAGCGACAGGGTTCAGTCAGCACTTGTTGCCGAAGAGGTTTTTTGACAAACTTCCCCTAATTCAGCCGCCATTACCGTGGGAAACCCAGTCCAAGTCGCTCAACTATCGCAATTACCCGTTGATATCGCCCAGTCAAATTATTTGACTAAGTTATTAGGATCATTTTTTAGCCAAGCTATCTCGCTAAGCGATCTAGTTGAAGTATCCAGTCAAGGCCTATGGGATTCAAATTCGTTGATGAAATGGAGCCATTGAACCAACGGGAGCGCAATCGGTTTCCGTAAGGGAGGGGTCAAGCGACCTCATCCTTTCTTGGTCTCCCTGATTTACGTCTAGGGAGTTTCTGATTTTCTATGTACTTCTTCACCGTCTCTAATGGTGCTCCACCACAAAACACTATCGGCTATGAGGGCGACCAGAAGCGACTTCCCCACAAAGCATCTTGGATCTCCGGCCAGTTCTTTGCCCTCACCCTCATGGCGGAGAGCGTCTTCATAGACATCACCAGCCTTGATAAAGCAACTTTCGGTGGATAGGTAATTAGCAGGTGTACATGATCACCGTCTGTCTCAAAAGCATCAAGGGTGACATCAAAACGAGTACACACCTCAAGAATCGCAGACTTTATCTCGTCACTTACTGTGTGCGTCATCACATTACGTCGATATTTAGGTGCTAATACGATGTGTGCATGTAATTAATAGACAACATGCCTTTCATTGCGCCAATCATCATTCATGTAATGGAATATAGTGCTTAGTAAATAATGCTATAAGAGGTATATCCGGTAGTGGATTATCCAATGACGAAGTAGCTGAGTTCTTGGATTCCTGGTGTGCTCGTGCTTCACGATCACAGATACCTAGCTTTGTCAGATTGTCAAAGACAATTCGAACCCATAAAGATGGAATTATGGCTGCTATTGAGCCCCCTAGCTTGAAAAGGGTGTCTCCAACGGAAGAGTGGAGTGTCTAAACAATAAAATTAGATCCGCCATTGCTAGATGCTATGGTCTTCACTCTGCAAAATCAACACTTGCTTTGGTGATGCTTTCATGCGGTCCGATTGATCTCAAGCTCCCCTACGAAGGGGTTGCTTGATCCACATATATGTTAGGAGAGCCGACAAATCTACGGTAATCACAAATTGATTAAATTACCTTTTGAGCCTCAATTAAAGTCTGACAACAACCGATGCCAGTGTCACGAAAACGATTAAACCGAACGCCGCGGTTGCAAAGAGAATCACGTCATTTGTATTTCCCTCATATTCTCTCACTATCACACAATTTGCAACGGGTTCCAATCTTACTTATGCGCGACCATCGTTTGACCATCAAACGGGGGCAACACCTTCTATGAGTCCCGTAACATTATCCGGAGGAGGTTTGGAAAGGCCGAAGACTACTTGATCCCAGCTGACCGCCTTCGATGTAGGTTTATCAACAAAATTTGCATCTGGGAAGTACGCATTAAGGCAAAAGGTGACAATAGCGAAGTACGCTTTGTCGGAGAAGATGACGTCTTCGAATGACGCCTTACCACGAAACTTTGCGCCTTCAAGTTGAATATCTATCAAAGCAGCTTCCGACAGGTCAAAGTCACGATTATTCCAGATGAGAGCGTCATTTTCATCTTCACGAACGTGGTTTGCAATAAGACTGCTAATGTTTCGCTGACCTGTATCTCTTCAGAATAAGATGCATCAAATGGCATAAGAAGATAGGCACAAAGGACGTCGACGCACATCTGGCGTTGGGTCCCCCAGTCATGGGCAAGGCGTGCCATCGCTGTCACACCAGCAAGGCGAACCGCCGCCTTTTCATGCACCCATATGCTCGGCTGCCCTAGAATAGCGGTCAGTTAAAGCAACTTCCACCGCTGACTTTTGTCCCCGATAGTTCGCTACCAAGCCGACCGCGGCACCGACACCAGCGGTTAACCCGAATGCGTCTCGCGCAAAAGATTCCCCAATAGTCAATGTAGGAAGAAGACCAGTTCTGACCCAGAAGACAAGTACGGCCAAACCCGCCAAAGCCACCGTTCCACCTAGCAGCCAGAAAATAACTCGGGACGCAGAGTGAAACAGTCCATAACTCGGGAACGACTTCCACCGTTTCAAGAAATTTCACCACTAAGTTGGATTGCCTTGCTCCCGTTTCGCATTTGTCACTCCAGTATCGCTTATCTAAAATCATCCTTAGAGGGAGTCGCTGGCCCAACAGTAGTTAAACTCGGGACGCAGAGTGAAACAGTCCATAACTCGGGAACGACTTCCACCGTTTCAAGAAATTCCACCACTAAGTTGGATTGCCTTGCTCCCGTTTCGCATTTGTCACTCCAGTATCGCTTATCTAAAATCATCCTTAGAGGAAGTCGCTGGCCCAACAGTAGTCAAACTCATGAAACCATACTGAGAGCCATCAACTCGACTTTACGAGCTTCGGTTTCAGCTTCAGATCGATCTAAAAGCTATCGCCCAAAGACAATTGGGATCACTTCTCCACTTAAAAACACCACAGGGCATACCTTCATTCAAGAAGACACCCTCTTTCCTCAACGACAATGGATCGATCGACCAAAAGGAACTTTCGTGTAATCTCTTGGGAAGCCAGTGTAAAATTCTCAATTCGTAGCGGTTTAGCGCGGTGCTACTTCTATTAGATATCCAACCTATACAGAGACTCCCTAGATATGCGAAACCATTGTCAAAGACCCCTCCACTCATAAAGGGAGTGAACGCCCACCAAATTGTGAGACCCTGAATTTGGATTCGTATTACAAAAAAGCAAGTTTTACTCTGGCAATTCAAATAGTGTCTGATCTAGCCATCAGCTTTGGACTATAAATATAAAGACGCACATTCCGAACTTGGGACCAGATAGTTGAAGAGCCTTTTTGATAAATATGAAATTTCAAGTTATGAACTTTCAAGCAGATCATATCACGCCCCACATGTAACAAACCTAAATCGAAGAGACCGCTTCAGCCAACGCTACATAAGCTACCTAAAAGAGCGAGCGATAAACCAAGTTGGAATAATCGTCACAGAATACGCCAGTGTTACAAGTGATGACTGGCCCTATGAGTATGCTCCACTTGCTCCTCTGCTTGGGCCATCTCTTCGTGGCCTCGTCGACCAAATCCATGAAACTAACGCCAAGGTAATCTTTGGATTAAGCCATAGCGGTGGCCAAGGCTCAAGTGCGTATTCTCAACAAGTCCTCTTGGGACCTAGCCCATTTCCAGAGACAAATTCACGAGAGCTTTGTACCGGTGCGTCGAAAGATCAAATCAAAGAGATAATCAATGGCTTTTGCAATGCCTGCAAAATCGGACTCGAGGCTGGTTGTGACGGTATTGAGATCAATGGAGGACAGTTTTCTCTAATTCGCCAATTTCTCTCGTCGCTAACCAACGTCCGAGACGACGAGTATGGTTCTGATAGGCTTCGGCTTCTGAACGAGCTCACCGAAGCGACTCGCAAAATTATGGGTAATCGCCTAATAGGCCTTCGCCTATCGATCGACGAATTAGCCCCTTGGGGAGGAATCAGCCCCGAAAATGCTCACGAAATTACCGATCAATTTCGAGATCGCTTTGACTACATCGCGATCGAGCGCGGTGGAATTTACAGTCAAAGCGAGACCGACCCAGACTTTCACGCTGGCATCCTCTTCATGGCTGATGCCATAAAGAGGATGCCGCCAAAGGTCGAATCACGCCCCCGAATCGTCTTTGGTGGTGGAATCTACACGATCGAAGATGCCAACTTCGCTCTAAATGAGCTAGGTGCGGACCTGGTCGATCTAACAAAAGTCTTGATCGCCGATTCCATGTTCGTAACCAAATCAGCCAAAGATCTTGCACCAACCCCATGTATTGCATGCAATCGCGGATGCTGCGTGAGAGATTCCAGAAACCCTCCGATCTATTGCACTGTAAACCCACGCGTCGGAAATGAGGACACCCAGCCAAAGACCCAGATAAAGTCTGTGACGCATCGAAATTTAATGGACAAGCCCAAGCCACGTCTATCTATAGTCGGCGGTGGAATAGCCGGCATGCACGCGGCTCTTGAGGCTGTTGGTCACTTCGACCAAGTCACCATCTATGAAGCTAGCTCGCATCTAGGTGGCCTATTGGCAAAATACTCCCCATTTCACCCTAACTATCACATGCAGGCGCTTCTCAGCTACTACATCAAACAGATCAATGAGAGCCCCATAAAATTGCTCTTAGAATACGAGGTGGATCCAGATGAATTGATGGAGCGACAGTCGTCCCTAAACCCAATCATCATTGCATCAGGCTCTCAATTCAATACCACCATTCCAATCCATTGCGACCTTGGACAATTCGATTTAGGGCCAAGGGTAATCTCGCCAATTGAGCTCTTTAGTACGGCAGAAGAGCTCGCCGGAAAATCGATAGTTATCTATGATCCAATTGGAGCCGAGACCGCGGTTGCACTAGCTGACTTTTTGATCCTTCAAAATATCTCCTTTCACTTTGTCACCACTGATTCAATCATTGGCACAGGCCTCTCTCTTACCAATGACTTAGTTGGCGCAAATCATCGACTACTTAGAAGTGGGAACGAAGTCACCTACGAGGCCGTCTCCCCAATAGTCCAACACGACGGACTCCACCTGATAAGCTCCTTTAGTTCTGAATTAATCAAGATTCCTTGTGACATTATCGTCGATGCTTCGCCTTATAGGGCAAATGACATACGATGGCGCGATCTTAATTTTGAATTAATCGGTGACGCACAAGCTCCACGAACGCTGGCCCATGCAACCTATGACGCAAAAGTCGCGATCGAGGGAGTCATCGAAAAACTCTATGCATCTACAAATCAAGGGGGCCACTAGAGGTGTACGACTACCTATTTTCACCCCTCAAACTTGGGCCAATCACGCTTTCTAATCGAATAATCTTCTCGGCGCATTTAACCAACTATGCCGTTGATCAGCTTCCGACTGACCAACACGTAAAGTACTATCAAGCCCGTGCAAATGGTGGAGCAGGTCTGATCATCACCGAGGAACACTCGGTCCATCCCACCGATTGGCCCTATGAAAAGCTGATCCACGGCTTCGACAAAAAAGTAATCGAGGGATACAGGGCTATTACTAACGCAGTTCACGCTCATGGAACGCCAATCTTCGCACAGATCAACCACAACGGCTCTCAAGCATCGGGTATGTACTCAAGAAGAGCGGTCTGGGGAGCATCGCCAATCTATGACCCCTTATTTAGAGAAGTTCCCCACGAAGTAACCGAAGATGAGATCTTCGAAGTGATCGATGGATACGCCAACGTAGCCAAAAATGCCATCGAGGGAGGTTTCGACGGGATCGAGCTTCAATGCTCTCACTCTTCGATCGTGCGGTGTTTTCTATCGGGCGCGACCAACCATCGCTCAGATAGGTGGGGCGGGGATCTTCAAAATCGTTCGAGATTAATGCTCGAGATTATCGATCGTGTTCGCGCTACTATTGGCCCCGACAAGGCACTGGGTGTTCGGATCTGTGGAGATGAGCTAATCGAAGGAGGGATGCGAATCGACGAAGCGGTTGAAGTCGCCAAAGCGGTCGATGCCACAAAGTCAGTCGACTACATAAATAGCTCCATTGGCGTTGCAACCGCCTCTCTCTTTGCCATCGAAGCCTCGATGGCGATACCACCTGGATACAGCCTCTTTATCCCAAGCGCCATTCGAAAAGAGGTCTCGATACCAGTTGTTGGAGTTGGAAGATTCAAAGATCCACTTCAAGCTGATAAGGCAATCGCCTTAGGCCACTGCGATCTAGTCGGAGTCGTTAGAGGACAGATCGCTGATCCAGACTTCGCCAATAAAGCAAAGGGTAAGGATCTTCAAGCTATTAGGTACTGCCTCTCTTGCAATCAAGAGTGTGTTGGTCGCATGGGACTCAATCGATGGCTTGGCTGTATTGAAAATCCAAATACTGGACGAGAGGCAACTCCCGAAGAAAAGGTGAACTTTCGATCCAAAGCAAAGGGCCAAGACTATCCAAAGGTCGCAATTATCGGGGCGGGACCCGCTGGCCTACAGGCTGCTATCTCTCTTAGTCAAGCCGGCGCAATAGTTGCCCTAATTGAGGCGAGCCCAAATCCCGGAGGCCAAATCCTTCTTGGCGCTAGTCTCCCCGCTCGAAACGAGATTGGCGACCTGGTTAGAAATCAGCTAAATGCACTTCGAGAACTTGGAGTTGAGATAACCACCAACACCAAGATAACTGAAGACGATTTAGCGGAGCTCAATGCGGATGCAATAGTTGTGGCATCTGGCTCATCACACAACAAACCATATTGGATCTCTGACTATCAGGGGTCGGACGAAGATCAAATGAGCATCAGCGACGTCAACTGGCTCTTTGAGAAAAGGGTCCAGCCCAAGGCAGGTGAGACCGCAATCATCTTTGATGAATTAGGCTTTCACCAAGCCACCTCGGCTGCGACCTATCTCTTGGACCGGGGGGTAAATGTCGTCTTTATCACCCCCTCGATGGTTATTGCTCAAGACCTTGGAGTTACCTTGGACTTGGAGCTGTGGAGGGCGTCGATGGCGGGACGAAATATTACCTTCTTGCGAAATACCCTTGGAACCCATGTCGCTCAAAAAACCCTTGGAACCCTAAATCATATAATCGGTAAGACCGATTCAATCTATGGAGATCATCTCTTTTTAGCCACCCATAGACGCTCCAACAACGAGCTCTACCATCACGCGCTCCAAGCCAAAATTCCAGCCATTGCCATTGGTGACGCATTGTCGCCTCGGCGCGCACATAGCGCGATCTTAGAGGGCCAAAGAGCACCCCAAAGTCTTGCTTTGTTACTAGGGGAATCTCGCTCATCTCGCCTTGGAGCCCTTAGGTGATCAAAAACAAACTATCGCCTAACTCGAGACCGTCAAATAACCCCTCAACTTCAAATCCACAAATAATCGTAGTGATAGATGGGCCATATGTACCGGGTCCACTAAATGCGATCTCTTCAAGATCGATCTCAATCAATCTTGCGATCATGGTCCATCGCTCAGCCCTAAAAGAGGCGCTCTTGTCACTTTCCAAAGCCCAAGAAAAAGCACGCGTCAATCTCCTTATCCTAGAAGACGACTCCTGTGAGGCCAAAGCAACGGCCCTTGGCGAATTGATCCAAAGACACGCCAATCAAAATGTCGTAATCGTCGGAACTGCTCAGATAATCGCATTAGCCGGTCGTCTAAGCGCAACATTGAATCGACTCGCTATCGGACCCTTAGAAGAGGTACGAGCTCAAGCCTTTAGAGTCAGAGAGAGATCGAAAAAAATCCGCTGCTACCCCATCGCTCAAAACAACCTGATCGCTTACTACCTCCATAACGACCACAGAGGAGCCAAATCTAATCAATCCCAAGAGCTCAGCATCGCCGCTAACCACGCAATGAGATGGATTGAAGATCATCTCTCAAGCCAAGTGCCATCGATGCAATCCTCCACAGACTCCCCCGATATTCCCGGCGAAATCGAAGACAATCTCGCCAATGACTTAGCATACGAACTGGCAAATGCCATGGGAAATAAACTGGCAAAAGGCCAAGCCAACGACAATAATAATGACAATGACGACAACAACGAATCTTGTGCACCCGGGCAACTACCACTTCTTACTAGCACTCATCTCATCTATAAAGACGGAGAATGCCTTGGGCATTTGATTGGGGAGTTAGCAACATCAAAAACCTGGCAACTTACAAATGATAAGGGTGACCCTATAATTTCGACCACCGTCATCGAAGTTGCCAAGGATCAAAGTGCTGGATTATTCGATGCTCCAATTGTCTTTGGAATCGGAGCCGGAGTTGGATCCAAAGCTGCCTTTGCCAAAGTGGTAGAAGCAGCCAAACTCCTTGAGGTTCAATACGGGGCCACAAGGGTAGCCTTTGACTTTGGTTGGTGTGGCCACGATAGGCAAATTGGAACTACTGGCATCTCGATAGAGCCAAAACTCTATGTGGCCTTTGGAGTTTCTGGGGCGCCTCAACACATGGGTGGAATCGCTCGAGCCCAGGAGATGATCTCAATCAATATAGATGAGGGTGCGCCAATTACAAATTCGGCCGACCTATCCATAAAAGCAGATGCAACAGCGGTGATCGAGGCAATAATAGCTCGAGTAACATCTAATGCCACTTCCACCACTTCGAACTAACAAAGGGCCATAGTTGACAAAAGACCATAACCCAAATGTCGAATGGGACGTAATCGTGGTAGGTGCCGGCCCCGCGGGCTCAAGCGCTGCAATTAGCGCTGCCAGGTTGGGCCTTTCGGTATGTCTAATAGAACGAGGAAGAGCTCCTGGCTCAAAGAACCTCTTTGGCGGGGTCGTCTACCCTGCTATCTTATCGGAGCTAATTCCTAACTTTTTAGAAGATGCCCCGATAGAACGAGCCATCTCACGAAGAGTTACGATGGCAATAGATGGCAATAGATCCACCTCACTGGTGGTTGACAACCCCAACTGGGTAGATGAGATTCCAAATGGATTTACCGTAAAGCGCTCCCTCTTTGACTCTTGGTTGGCCGACCAAGCGGTAAAAGAAGGCGCCACTCTGCTAAATGCAACGACAGTTACCTCCCTAGATCGCTCCCTTGCAAAAAACGCAAAGACGCTTGTCTATACGGATCGGGGCGATATTCCACTTAGCGCCAAGGTGGTGATCGCAGCCGATGGTGCGAACTCGTTCATAGCTAAAGAGGCTGGCCTCTTTAGCGAGCTCAGCTCGCACCACTACACCCTTGGGGTCAAAAGAGTAATTGAACTAGACGAGACCACAATAAACGAACGCTTCAATCAGCCAAATAGCTTCCAGGGCACCGATATTGAGATCCTTGGGTGCACCATGGGAGTAAGCGGAGGGGGGTTCTTATACACCAATCGGTCATCGATCTCAATTGGTGTCGTCCTCTCGCTCGATTCTTTTTCAAAATCTAAAGTTCGTCCTGAGGAGATCCTCTCTGGGTTGTGCAACCACCCATCGATCAAAGACCTCATAAAAGGTGGAACTGACTTAGAATATGGCGCTCATTTGATTCCTGAAGCAGGAAAAAAAGGTTGGCCCGAGCTCTATAGCGATGGCCTTTTAATCGCTGGTGACAGTGGATTTATGTGCCTAGCGGCTGGCATATGGCTCGAAGGTGTCAACTATGCAATAGCATCAGGAGATCTAGCCGGTAGGGCTAGCGCACAAGCTATTAGAAAAGGCGACGTTACAAAAGAGGGCCTCTCGATCTACAAGAGACAGATAGATGAGAGCTTTGTGGGTAAGAATCACTCTAGATTTCAATCAGCCCCAGAGCTGGTGATGTCTCCAATCGTACAAAACAAGATGCCCAAACTCGCTTGCGACATCTTTGACGAACTCTTCAAAGTGCGAGACCCCCTCCCAAAGGTTGGTATTCCAAAGGCGATATTCTCGGCGATAAAGGCAAACAAGATCTCAAAGAAAGAGTTGATTCAACTAGGAATCAGAGGGTTTCGATCGTTCAAATGAATAAATTTACCAATGAAACTACAAGGTGAAGATGACGCCCGACAACTCCCCAAAGATCGTATTCAACCGCCCAAAAACCACAGTTGCTCCAAAGAAAAATGACCAAATCATCGTCGATGATGTTCTTGAGAGTGTGAACTTTAGGATCTCACCTAAAGCCCACATAGTCTTAAATTCAACGATCTGTGAAAGCTGCTCAGATCGTCGATGTCTCATAGCCTGTCCAGCCTCATTATTTGTTGAAACTTCAAATGGTTCGATGATCTTCAACTACGAGAACTGCTTTGAATGTGGGACTTGCTATTTGGTCTGCAACCAAGAGGGCGCAATCACATGGAACTACCCAACTGGCGGCTATGGGGTAGACTTTTTGCACTCCTAGTCACGCAGACAACCTAGCTAAGTCGCAACTTTGTGCAGCGCCTTGCCTATTTCTTTGACTTTTCGTTGGCCCATCTTTCGCAGAATTCCCGAAGAATCGCGCCAATTGGCCCCTTTCGAGGCGATTCTGGACGATTTTCCACTGAGGTGATTTACATAAGCCCTCGCAGATGGCTATTAGGTCTTTTTGGGTTGCGAATGTAGTGTCCTAATTTTTGGCTAGTTTTAATGATAACTTGCATTACCCCTGAAATGGTGCTATTATCTTGTTGTGTTTATCCGTGAAACTCCAACAATTAACAAAAAAAAACCGGCGTGAGCTAGTCAGATAAGCGCGACCCATTGCCGAGCCGTGCTTATCCCATTTTATGTGGCTAATAATTAGTATCAGCAGTTGTTGGGGCGGAAGACGTCAGTGCATTTGCTGAAAGGGACCACTATCGATCCTCGCCCTATTTTTGGCTACAGTAGATCTTCCATCAAGGACTCGGGATGGCTAGGAATCCTCAAGTGAGCGAACTGGCCAGTAAAGCCGCGGAATATCAAAACTGTCATTTAGAAATGGCTTAGTTGATAAGAAAAACGTATTGGCATAGAATTACACAAACCACTTATAAAGAGCTTTGGAATGCCGAAATGACCATTTGGGTATTTAGCTGGCCAAGCGGGCTTGGCCTTGGATTACCAAAGTCGCAAATGTAATGCCTGATTGTAATGCCTGATTGTAATGCAAAGAAAACGATAACATGAGGCAGGGCCTAGGTGATTGGGTCAGTGTGCCGCTCGCCAATCACGAAGGGCTGTTTTTTATTGGTCAAGCAATTTTAGCGAAACTGCTGGCGGAGTTTGTATTTCAAGACCTTGCCACCCACCGTCTCTGGCAATTCTTCGACAAAGATTACCGATTTCGGAGTTTCAAAGCCTGCGAGGCGCTCGCGACAAAAAGCTATGATCTCGCCTTCGCTTGTGCCTCCGAGTTCGAGGGGAACCACCACTGCAGTAACCGCCTCGCCCCAACGTTCATCTGGGACTCCAATAACCGCAGCCTTTGTCACCCCGGGGTGCTGGTGCAAAATCGCTTCCACACGAATCGTAGAGACATTTTCACCACCAGATTTCACTATATCCTTGAAGCGATCGACCATAATGCGAAGACCTTGCTCGTCATAGACACAGCTATCCCCTGAATGAAACCATCCGTCACGAAAGGCTTCTCCGGTGGCGGCGGCATCGAGATAGTATCCTGCCGTAACAGCTGGCGATCGATAGATCGCCTCACCGGCCACCCAGGGCTGGCCCTCGAGTGACTCGCCCATAGCGTCAACGACCACCGATGCCAGCATGGGGTTTGGCACCCCCACGTAGTTGTGCTCCGGTGCAGTTCTCTCATAAACTTCAGGCCATTTATCTGGCCAAAAGCGATGGCAGGATATGCACTCAGTTTGACCAAAGATCTCTACTGCAACAAGATCGGTGCCGGCGCGTTCTTTGAGAATTTGAAGGGTCGCAGGCGACAATGCCGCCCAGCCATAGACGATCACACTGAGACTAGAAATATCATGTTCGCCACTATCGGTCGCGACCACTTTGGCAAGAGCATTTACCATCGCTGGTGATCCACCCCAGAGTGCGGTAATCTTCTCTTGGGTGATTGCCGCTACGATCGATTCCGCTACCGGGCGCCTTCCGATAATAAGGGTCCCACCGCTGAAAAAGGCTGGAAAAGTAAAGACCTGGTCAGCTACGTGATAGATGATTGGAAGAAAGGTCGCCAACTTTAGGTCACATTCGATGTGAATACCCCGAGTTAGGGTAAGGGCAAAGCTATAGGCACCCATAACCGAGCCGGAGTGGCTTATCATCGCCCCCTTGGGAAGCGCGGTAGTGCCAGAGGTAAACAGTATCTCCCAGATGTCATCGCCGTGAATGACCACCTTGGGCTCGCTAGAGGGATAGCCCGCCACGAAGTCGCCAAAGGTGAGGCTTGAATCTATCGCGCCGCCGCCGATGGGAATAGTTACATCCACACCTAAGCCCGCAGCCCTAAAAGCCTCCTTTGCACGCACCCAAAGTTCGGAGTCAACCACGCTAAAACGTGGTTGTGTTCGAGCAATTAGCTCTGCCACTACATCAGGTGCTAGCGAGGGATTAAGCGGAACCCCCACTCCACCAGCTTTGGCGATAGCAATCTTAGCCACAAAGGCTTCAACTGAGTTCTCACAAAAGAGCAGCACTCGATCGCTTTGGGTAAGACCCCGAGCAATCAGCGCATTGGCGAAGCGGTTGGCGAGCTCGTCTGCCTGGCGATAGGTAAGGCGGGCAAACTCGGGGTGGCCATAGGCTCCCTCCCACCCGATAATCGCCTCCTTGTTAGGGTAGCTCCAAGTGACGCGCTCAATAACATCACCAATGCTGGTGCGCTCCCATCTATTGATCGCGCGCCGACCACTTAGGCTCGTCACATCGATGTCCATCGCCGGCTCCCCGCTAAAAATAGCTACTACTAGTGAATTCTAATTTCCTTGATGCTAGCAAATCTGGCATCGGTCATCGTGAAATAGCCATATTTTTTCAATAAATGAGCCAAATTATTGCAAGAATCTACTTTAGCGTCATCTAAAGTACTTCTTAGTGAATCACCAGTAACATTCGTCTGGTCTGAGAGAGGTTACACTTGCCAGTTCTAAAATCCACTATCGACCCCTCTAGTGAGACTTATCTCCAAAATCGACGTGACCAGCTCGCGGCGGTCGCCGCCTTGGATGAGCAACTCGAAGCGGTCCGCGCTGGAGGTGGTCCGAAGTATGCCCAGCGCCATCACAATCGCGGGCGACTTTTGGCACGCGAACGCGTCGAACTCCTAATTGATCAAGACTCACCTTTTTTGGAGCTCTCCGCTCTCGCGGCCTGGGGTAGCGAATTTGCAGTTGGCGCGAGTATCTTGACCGGCATCGGGATAGTAGAGGGCGTAGAGTGCGTCATCATTGCTCATGACCCCACACTTCGAGGCGGCGCAATGAATCCCATCAGTCTAAAAAAGAACCTGCGCGCCCTGGAAATTGCACGATGTAACCGCCTTCCGGTTATCAATCTCGTGGAGTCCGGGGGAGCGGATCTTCCCACCCAATCAGAACTCTTCGTTCCCGCAGGACGGTTATTTCATGATCTCACCGCACTATCTGCGATGGGTATCGCCACTATTGCCCTAGTCTTTGGAAACTCCACTGCCGGCGGCGCCTATGTTCCAGGGATGTGCGACTACGCGGTATTAGTCGATCGTCACGCCAAGGTCTTTCTCGGAGGACCCCCATTGGTCAAGATGGCCACAGGGGAAGACGCTGACGACGAAGCTCTCGGCGGTGCCGAGATGCACTCACGTGTCTCTGGCCTTTCGGACTACTTTGCCCTCGATGAGCTCGACTGCATCCGTATCGGACGCCAGATCATTAGCGATCTCCACTGGCGCAAGCTCGGCCCACCTCCGTCGCCGAAGGTTGATCCACCTCTATATGATCCCGAAGAGCTTCTTGGTATCGCTTCAGGCGACTTTCGCATTCCTATGGACCCCAAAGATGTTATTGCCAGAGTCGTGGATGGCTCGCGTTTCGACGAATACAAGGCACTTTATGGCACAAGCCTTATTACGGGCTGGGCTTGGATCCATGGTTATCCAGTGGGGATTTTAGCGAACGCTCGCGGCGTCCTCTTTGGCGATGAGGCAAAGAAGGCAACCGAGTTCATTCTTTTAGCCAATCAGAGCGACACCTCGCTGATCTTCTTGCAGAACACAACGGGATATATGGTGGGAACCACCTATGAACAAGATGGGATCATAAAAGACGGCGCGAAGATGATCAACGCTGTCGCCAATTCCACCGTACCCCACATCACCATCAACATCGGAGCTTCATTTGGGGCCGGAAACTACGGAATGTCGGGTCGAGCCTTTGATCCGCGCTTCATGTTCGCATGGACCAATGCCAAACTCGCAGTGATGGGAGCACAACAACTCGCCGGGGTGCTCTCCATCGTGGCGCGCCAAGGGGCAGAGGCGGCGGGGCGTGACTTCGATTTAGAGGCCGATGCGACCCGAACCCTCGCAATCAAAGAGCAGATAGAGCGCGAATCGCACGCTTTTTACATCACCTCACGCCTCTATGACGATGGTGTCATCGACCCCCGTGATACCCGTACGGTCCTTGGGATCGCACTTTCAGCAGCACACTCAAATCAAGTACAAGGACGCCAGGGCTTTGGCGTCTTTCGGATGTAAGGAGCAACGATATGGCGCCAATTCGAAAACTTCTCATCGCAAACCGCGGCGAAATCGCCTCCCGTATTATTGCCACCGCACGACGGATGGACATCGCCACCGTAGCGATCTATTCCGACTCAGACGCCGATGCGCCCTATGTCAAAGAGGCCGACGAGGCGGTTGCCCTGGCGGGCAACGCACCATCGCAGACCTACTTACGCGACGATCTCATTATCGCTGCGGCATTAAGAACCGGCTGCGACGCAATTCACCCTGGCTATGGCTTTCTCTCAGAAAATGCCCCATTTGCATCGGCCTGCGCCAAAGCAGGGTTGATCTTTGTCGGTCCTGCGCCTAATGTCATTGCCTCGATGGGATCTAAGATTCTCGCCAAAGAACTCATGGCTGCAGCTGGAGTTCCGGTCCTAAGTGGAATCACCATCGCCGACGACGAAGAGCTCAAAAGTGATATTGGAGACGAAGCTGGCCGAACAGTTGGCTATCCCCTCTTGGTAAAAGCAGCTTTTGGTGGGGGTGGACGTGGGATGCGCGCGGTCAATAACCCCAACGAACTCATCCATGCCATCGCCTCGGCACGGCGTGAAGCAGAATCCGCATTTGGCAATGGTACGGTATTTCTGGAACATTACGTGGAGTCTCCTCGCCACATCGAAGTACAGATCTTTGCTGATACCCATGGCAATGCTGTGCACCTCTTCGAGCGAGAGTGCTCGATCCAGAGGCGATATCAAAAGATCATTGAGGAGGCACCATCGATGGCGGTAACCGATGATCTTCGCGCTGAATTAGGTGCCGCCGCAGTAAAAGCAGCGCAAGCAATTGGATATGTCGGTGCGGGGACGGTTGAGTTCGTTATGGGCACCGATGGAAAGTTCTTCTTCCTCGAGGTGAACACCCGCCTTCAGGTGGAGCACCCCGTAACCGAAGCAATAACCAGCCTTGACCTCGTGGCGTTGCAACTCGGCGTAGCAGAGGGCATCGCCCTGCCCCCAGCGGTCCTCAATGCCTCTATTCGTGGCTGGGCCATAGAAGCCCGCCTCTATGCCGAGGACGTCACCGCCGGATTCCTCCCTTCCAGCGGGACACTGGTGAAATTTGAAATTCCCACCTTCGCAGGGTTGAGGGTAGACTCCGGGGTGGCCGAGGGATCCAAAGTGGATATCCACTACGACCCGATGCTCGCTAAGGTTATCGCCTATGGGTCAACCAGAGATGAGGCACGTCGCCTTCTTGCCCGAGCGCTATCTAAAGCCAAAATTCACGGCGTAATCAGCAACCGCGACCTCCTAGTGGCCATCCTACGCGAAGATGACTTTGCTGGCGGGGCTATTGACACCGGATATTTGGTACGCCACAATCCGATCGAGCTCATCGCCTCCACCCATAGCCCCGAGATAATCGCAATACATTGTCTAGCGGCATCTTTGGCTGACCAAGCTACAAGACGAAGGGATGCCAAAGTCCAAATAAGCCTCCCCTCGGGTTGGCGCAACGTTCAAAATGGCCCTCAGCGACAGCGCTGGGCGATCGGAAACCAAGAACTCGAGGTCTCATATCGCTTTGGCCGAAACGGTCTCCAAGCTCAAGTAGACGACTCCTCCTTTGGCGAAATAGTCCTCTTTTGCGCCAGCGCGACCCAGGTGGATCTGGCAATCGCAGGAGTGCGCCACCGCATCGAGATCCATCGAGTCGGACAAACCTGCTACGTCGATAGCGCATTAGGTACTTGTGCCCTAGTGGAAGTACCTCGCTTTCCCGAGCCCGATTCGCGGGACGCTCCGGGATCCTTGTTGGCACCGATGCCTGGAGTTGTACTTCGGGTTCTGGCCGCCATTGGACAAGAGGTCCCCGCTGGAGCCCCAATCGTAGTGCTCGAAGCGATGAAGATGGAACACACCGTGCGTGCACCAGCCGCCGGCACCATCCAGGCCCTGCACATAAAAAGCGGACAAGCCGTTGATGTAGGTTTCGTGCTCGCGGTAATGGAGGGGGGCCAGTGAACGATACAGTCACCTATCAACTTAGGGGCGAAGTCGCCTGGCTTACCATCAACCGCCCCCAAGCGCGCAATGCTCTAAATAAAGCGGTCCGCGAGGGCCTATTCGAGGGGTTCCACCACTTCAACGACGATAAGAGCGCCCGCGTGTTGGTACTCACCGGCGCCGGCGACAAGGCCTTTTGTGCTGGCGGAGACCTAGTGGAGATGGCCCAGACCGCACTTGAGATTCCACCGGTCGACTTCGTCCCCCAGCTAGGGCGAAATATCCATACCGACAAAGTCACCATTGCAGCGGTAAATGGCATCGCTTATGCGGGAGGATTTCTACTCGCTCAAAACTGCGATCTGATCGTTGCAGCCAAAACCGCTAGGTTCGCCATCACTGAAGTCAAAGTGGGACGCGGTTCGCCTTGGGCGGCGCCGCTATCAGGGATAATACCTCAAAAGGTAGCGATGGAGATCCTGGTTACAGGAGAGCCCATCGACGCACTCCGAGCTTATCAACTCGGCCTCATCAACAAAGTCGTCCCCGCTAAAGATCTAGTCGAGGCCACCCAGAGGCTCGCTGAAACTATCGCCGCCAATGCTCCGCTATCGGTAATCGCAGCAAAGAAGACAGCGCGGCTAATTTCCGAGATGCCCCTAACACAAGCGTTCGCGGAGGCTGAACGCATCTGGGCTCCCGTCTATCTCAGTAGCGATGCGCAAGAGGGACCTCGCGCATTCCAAGAAAAGCGCCAACCGAATTGGAGTGGAAAATAATGGCTATTGACATGAGCAACCTACTTGATGATCTCGTCGCCGAAACTAAAGTGGTAGTAGCGATGCTCGCTCCACTGGAGGATTCCGCCTGGGAGTTACCGACCCCTGCTTCTGGTTGGGCAATCCGAGACCAGGTGAGCCACCTCGCCTACTTCGACGAGGCAGCGCTATTGTCGTTAGATGACCCTGAGAAGTTTCAAAGTGACGCTGGTGCGCTTAGCGCCTACGGAGACTCCTTTCCCGATGAGGTGGCAAAGAAATACCACGACGTCACTCCAGCCAAGCTCCTAGAATGGCTAAAGCAAGCCCGTTCCGACCTTGTTAGCGCTTTCACTGGAATCGATGCTCGCCAGCGTCTAAAGTGGTACGGTCCGGATATGAGCGCCGCAAGTTCTCTCACCGCTCGCCTCATGGAGACTTGGGCCCATGGCGTCGACATTGCCGATACGTTGGCGCTTCAGATCGTTCCAACAAATCGTTTGCGCCACATCGCCCATCTCGGCTTTAACACCCGAGAGTTTTCCTACACGCTTCGAAACCTCCAAATACCAAAAGAAGCCGTGCGAGTAGAACTTGGCGCTCCTGATGGTTCCATTTGGAACTTCGGCCCGCAAGAGGCAAAAGAAGTGGTGGTAGCAAGTGCTCTGGATTTTTGTCTCGTGGTCACCCAGCGCCGCAACATTAGTGAAACCAAGATCACCACCAGTGGCCCAATCTCCTCGGAGTGGATGCACATCGCCCAGGCCTATGCCGGTGCTGTGGGACCAGGGCGAGAGACTCAAGCATCCCTCGCAGACCAAGGAGGATCCAAATGACCCAAAAGCGCGCAGTTCGCATCGGAAACTGCTCAGGCTTCTACGGAGATCGCCTCATAGCTGCCAAGGAGATGGTCGAAGGTGGCCCGATTGACTTTCTCACCGGAGACTATCTCGCGGAACTCACCATGGCAATTCTATGGAAGGCGCGCCAGAAAGATCCGCGCGCCGGCTACGCCAGAACCTTTCTCACACAAATGGAACAGGTCCTTGGTAGCTGTGTCGATCGCGGCATCAAGGTGGTAAGCAATGCAGGTGGCCTCAATCCGGCGGCATTGGCCGAAGAGATTCGCACACTTTCTGAGCGTCTCGGAATCAGCGTCAATGTCGCCTATATCACCGGAGACGACATCATCGCTTCGATCCCTCACTTTCTCGAATCGGGATACGACCTTGCCAACTTAGACGCCGGACTTACCCTAAAAGAGGCCAATGTCGCTCCGATCACCGCAAATGCCTATCTCGGGGCTTGGGGAATCGTCGAGGCGCTAAAGGGCGGTGCCGAAATAGTGATCTGCGGGAGAGTCACGGATGCATCCTTAGTGGTGGGACCCGCCGCCTACTGGCATGGTTGGCGCCGCGACGACTATGACGCACTTAGCGGTGCGGTTGTAGCTGGCCACATTATCGAATGCGGACCTCAGGCTACAGGAGGCAACTATGCATTCATGGACGAAATCACTGATCGTCGCTATCCTGGTTTTCC
Source organism: Acidithrix sp. C25 (assembly GCF_904848545.2). Lineage (NCBI taxonomy): Bacteria > Bacillati > Actinomycetota > Acidimicrobiia > Acidimicrobiales > Acidimicrobiaceae > Acidithrix > Acidithrix sp. C25. Next base: position 363,759 of record NZ_CAJHCI020000006.1, on the reverse strand, counting down.
AATCGCTCAAGTCGCCCACGATGGCACCTCGGTGATCACCAAGCACCAAGATACCGGGGGATTGGTCTCGGTGGGAACGATCACCGCACAACTGCTCTATGAGATCGCAGAACCCCAGTATCTCAATCCCGATGTCATCGCCCATTTTGACACCATCAACCTCGCGCAACTCGACACTAACCAAGTGCTCGTCACTGGGACCCGCGGAAGTGCCCCCACACAAAACCTCAAAGTAGCTCTTAATTATTTTGGTGGCTACCGCAACACCATGACCATGGTACTCACCGGCCTTCACATAGAAGAAAAGGCCGCCTGGGCCACCGAAGAGCTCTTTGGAATCCTCGGTGGCCCAGAGCAATTCGACGAAGTGGATGTACAGCTGATTCGATTTGAACGAGAAGACGCCCTTTTCAATGAGCTGGCCACAGCGCACCTACGCATCACCCTCAAAGACCCAGACCCCACAAAAGTTGGCCGGTCATTTTCTAATGGGGTACTTGAACTAGCTCTAGGTGGCTATCCAGGATTTCATACCACTTCCCCACCCACGTCAGAGAGTGCATATGTTATCTATTGGCCAACTTTGATCCCAGCATCATTGGTTACCCACACCGCGGTGCTCCAAGATGGCTCTAGCCTCACCATAGCGGGGCCACCACAATCAAACCAACCTAAGGCCGACCTTATTCACACGGCCACCTTTGACTTTCCCAAAGTTGCCCCAAAGCCAGCGCGCCTCGTCCCCTTGGGTTGCCTCTGCGGAGCACGCTCGGGAGATAAAGGGGGCAATGCCAACGTGGGAATCTGGGCGCGCGACGCTCAGGCCTTTGGGTGGCTCTTTGACTACCTAGATGTAGATCAATTTAGAAAGCTCCTTCCCGAAGCCAAAGATTTAGAAATCCGCCGCTTCGATTTACCCAATCTCTATGCCATCAACTTCGTGGTGATCGGTCTCCTCGGTGAAGGCGTTGCCTCTTCAACACGCCTTGATCCCCAAGCCAAAGGGCTCGGCGAGTACATTCGATCACGATATGTCGAGGTTCCCATCCAACTCTTAGCAAAAGAGTCCAGCGATGGATGACCAATCTTCAATTGCATGCCAGATCACACTAAATAGCCTCTTTAGTCGAAGCTTTCGCATCTTTTCGAAACGACGGGCAATTACCTCTGAAAGTGCGGCTTATACCTATGGCGAACTCGCTGAGCGGTCCCATAGACTGGCTAGCTCTCTCTATTGTCTTGGAATATCAAAAGGTGATAAGGTAGCGATACTTTCTGAGACCCGGAGCGAATACGTCGAGACCTATTGCGCACTTTCGTCCCTTGGCGTCATCGCCTTGACGATCAATATCCGCTTTCACCCCGACGAGATCGCCTACTGCTTGTCAACTGGCGCTCCCAAGGCGATAATCGTCTCTGGCGCACTAATCCCTTCACTTTTAGGGTTTATTGATTCAAATGAAACCACCTTGGTGATCACTTACGACGGGCCAACAAAGGGATATCTTGACTATGAAAGCATGATTGCGCAAGAGAATCCCCCACCGCCGGCAATTGAGATTACGTCATCTGATATTTACAACGTTCTCTATACCAGTGGTACCACCGGACGGCCCAAAGGAGCCATGATCAGCCAGGGGGCAGCCGCAATACGAGCGATGCGCTTGGCACAGTGGTTTTCTCTGACCCCAGACGATGGCTTTGTAGGTTGGCTACCTCTCTTTCATTGCGGTGGAGACGAATCTCTATATGCCACCCTCCAAAGTGGTGGAACCTATGCCACCTTAAGAAAAGCAGACGCCCGAATGATGTTTAAGGTAATAGAGCGCGACCGGCTCACCTGGACCTTGCTCCTACCCGGGGTGATCACCGACTTTTTACACGACCCTTCCCGTAGTGACTTCGATCTATCGAGTTTGCGCTTTGCGATCGGCTATGCCAATATGATGCCCAACATCGTCACCGAATTAACCGCCTCAGCGAATATAGACTTCTACGATGCCTTCGGGCAGACCGAAGCGAGCTATCTCATTGCGCATGGACTATCTGGTCCTGGCGAAACACCTAGCATGAACAAGATTCCCGCTCCTCTTATGGAGATTCGAATCGCAAATGACGATCTAAGCGAAACACCAGTGGGAGTCCCCGGAGAGTGCCTAGTGCGAGGACCCTCGGTTATGAGCGGGTATATGAATGACCCTGTGGCCACCGCCGAAGCTTTCTCTGGTGGCTGGCTCCACACCGGCGATATTCTGGTTCGAAATGGTGACGGCAGCCTTACCTTTGTGGATCGCAAAAAATACTTGATCAAGAGCGGTGGGGAAAACATCTACCCTGCCGAAGTCGAGCAGGTCATTGCTTCAATGGTTGAGGTAGAGGAGGTGTGCGTCTTTGGAATTACCAACGAACATTGGGGCGAGGCCGTCAGCGCAGTTGTGGTACTTAGGCCCGGCGCGTCACTCACCAAGGAGGAGATCACAAACTGGTGCAAAGAACGTCTCGGGGGATACAAGCGTCCGCGTGAGATAACTTTCATGCGCGCCGAGGATCTTCCTCGCTCCACCACCGGCAAACTTCAACGCCACCTCCTTAGCGAACTCACCAAAAGAGATGAAACCCTAAAGTGACCATGGTCGGAAATAACAATAACAACTCAAGGGTGAATTTTGCCCACATATATCGCCTCCAAATGGCCTACCTGGGGAAATTAAAGCTCAACAATTAAGGCTGTGTGGACAAGAGGATGACTAAAAGAGGAAACCAGATGGATTTTACCGAAAATGAAGAACACGTAGCGCTCAGGGTCGCGGTCGCCGCGATCTGTGACGACTTTGGAGCGGAATACTACCAGAGTCACGCGGAATCGCGCACCCCAACTACCGAACTATGGCGAGCCCTTGGGGACCACGGTTATATTGGCATCAATCTCCCCGAACAATACGGCGGGGGCGGTGCTGGACTCGTCGAACTAACCATGGTCTGTCAAGAAAGCGCTGCGCGCGGAACTCCACTGCTACTTCTCCTTGTTTCAAGCGCAATATCCGGCGAGGTGATCGCCACTTACGGCACCCAAAGCCAGCGCGAGAGATGGCTTCCTAAGCTCGCCTCGGGTGAATCCAAGATCGTCTTTGCCATAACTGAGCCATCAGCAGGTTCCAATACCCATCGACTCTCGACCTTCGCCCACCGTGTTGGTGATAGTGATAGCTGGAGTATTAGCGGTGAAAAATACTACATCTCTGGCGTCGACGAAGCGGATGCGATTTTAGTAGTTGCACGAACCTCACCTCCGAACGAAAAGGCACGCCTCTCGCTCTTTATCGTCGACAGCGATGCGCCTGGACTTTCAAAAATTCCACTGCCAGTCTCGGTTACGTTGCCAGAACGCCAATTCACTTTGCACTTTGACAATGTCAAAGTATCTGCCGACCGTCTTGTCGGAACCGAGGGCGACGGCTTCAAGCAAGTCTTTCAGGGTCTCAACCCCGAGCGAATTACCGGCGCTGGGCTCTGTGTCGGGATCGGGCGCTATTGCCTAGAACGCGCCGCGCAATACGCTAACGTTCGGGTGGTATGGGATACCCCGATTGGTGCACACCAAGGAGTATCCCACGCCCTCGCCAAGGCCAAGATCGAAGTAGAACTAGCTGCCCTGATGACGACAAAGGCGGCCTGGCTTCACGACAACCACCTTCCCGCAGGAGAGGCCGCCAATATGGCAAAGTATGCCGCAGCAGAGGCGGCACTTTCGGCCATCGATGCCGCAATACAGACCCATGGTGGCAATGGTTTAGCCACCGAGTACGGCCTCGTTCCTTACTGGGGATTGGCCCGTCTCCTTCGCATCGCCCCGGTCAATCGAGAGATGATTCTCAATTTCGTCGCTCAGCATTCTCTCGGGCTTCCCCGCTCATATTAGAAAGAAGGCACCAACATGACAACCTCTCCACTCTTTGACAACTTAATCCATCGCATCAATATCGGCGACAGCCTCACCCGAAGCGCTTATCGCTATCCCAATGCCTTAGCAGTCGTCGATCGCAATCTACGACTTAATTACCAAGACTTCAACGCCTGGGTGAACCGCATGGCAAATGCACTGATGGCCAAGGGTTACCAAGGTGGTGACGCCCTGGCACTGGCATCTGCAAATAGCGTGGAGTTCTTAGTCACTTATTATGCATGTGCCAAGGTAGGAATCGTCTGCGTGCCAATCAACCTCGGGTGGCGGCCCGAAGAGGTTGCATATGTGCTCGATCACTCAGGTGCGCGGGGGATTGTTATAGAAACCCAGCTTATGAAAGCCATTGCTCCAGCGATTGCAACCTCGGCCAAGATCCAAGATCTTATCATTGCTCAAGGAACTCATGCCGCCCATAGCGATTCCATTTCAGGATTGACAGGAATAGACTTTGTGGCTTTTTCAGCCGACACAAACCCAAGCGAGCCCGAAGCACTCATAGCCGACCGCGACGCTCTCACATATCTATACACAAGCGGGACAACCTCTTTTCCCAAAGGTGTGATCGGAAACCATGCCGCCATCTACTTAGAGTCGATGACGATGGCCTTAGAAGGACGCTTCGCAGCCGATGACCGTTTCGTGGCCATGATGCCGATGTTTCATACCGCACAGCTCAATTGTCACTGCACCCCAGCGATAATGGTGGGCGCCACGATCTACATCGAGAGAGGATTTGATGCAAAGGGGCTTCTCGATCTTATCGAAACTGACCATATCACTCAGATCTTTGGCCTTCCGATGATGTATCGAGCGATGCTTGACCAAGCCGATATCGCCACCCGCGATCTCTCCAGCTTACGCCGCGCCCTCTACGCCATGGCTCCAATGCCCGAGGCACAACTGAAAAAGTGTATCGAAGTATTTGGCTGTGGCTTCTATCTACTCTTTGGACAGACGGAGATGAGCCCCACTACGACGATCTTTCGTCCCGAACACCAACTCACCCATAATGGCGCAGTGGGAACCCCAGTAGTTAACGTCTGGGTGAGAATCATGGACGAAGCCGGCAATTTCCTCCCCCAAGGCTCCCAAGGTGAGATCGTCTATCGAGGGCCTCATACCATGACTGGATACCTACACAACACAGAGGCTACCGACGCAGCTTTTAAAGGCGGCTGGTTCCACTCCGGCGATGTCGGCCACTTTGATAGCGATGGAATCTTATGGTTTGCTGACCGCAACAAGGACGTGATAAAGACTGGAGGTGAAAACGTCGCCTCGATAGAGGTGGAAAAAGCTATCTATGCTGCCGATCCTAACATCGCTGAAGCCGTTGTAGTAGGTCTCAGCCACCAGCGCTGGAGCGAAGCGGTAACGGCAGTGGTAGTGCCCCTTCCAGGGACCACTATCGACAAAGACGCCGTGATTGCCAAGGTCAAGACGATCATCGATCCCTACAAAGCGCCTAAAGCGATAATCGTGGTTGATGCATTACCTAAGACCTCGACCGGCAAGATCCAAAAGAACCTCGTCCGCCAAGAGTTCAGCCACTTCTATAATCCACCCCAAGATTAAATACCCAAGGAGAAAACCATGACTGTCCCCGGCGAGACTCCCTTGCGTACCAGGGATCCCGCGCGCAAGGAAAAGATCCTCGAAGCTGCTGCAGAACTGGTCTCAGCCAGCGGCTTTCACGCAGTATCAATGGCCGATATCGGTCTTGAGGCAGGCATCACCGGTTCAGGTATTTACCGCCACTTTGAGAGCAAGTCGGCGATCCTAGTGGCTCTCTTCGATCGCTTTATCGACCGCCTCCTTCGAGACGAGCAACGCACTCTTGAGGAAGCTTCTGACATCAAAGTCGCCCTCGCAGGTCTCATAGAAGGGCAGGTCGAATTCGTAGTGCGAGACCGCGCAATCGCGCAGGTCTATCACAACGAAATTCGTAGCCTTCCTGACGACGATCAAATAAGGCTACGCCGAAAACAGCGATTATATGTTGAAGAATGGGTGCACCTGCTCCGTGAAGTGCGAAGTGAGCTTGATGATGCCACCGCTCGTACACTGACGCACGCTGCTATCGCTGCTATCCAGTCGCCCTTATTTCACAACGTCGGGCTACCGAAAGATCGTCTAAAAGAAACACTGACAACCGCAGCGATGGCCGTCCTTGACCTTACCTAGCCTTCGTAGCTATGGAAAAGTCTGCTGTGTTGTTCTCTGGATAATTCGCCTGGCAGTAGCAAATATTCATGCTCCACGACATCTTTCTCGACGCCTCTGGGTCAATTTTCAATTCTTGCAGAGTCACAAATCTCCGATTCAAAAGTCGCTGAATCTAATTGTTGAAACACCATGGAAATCGTATTGATAAATCAATCCAAAATGAATGAAGTGGAGGCAAAAAGGGCACTAGTTCAGCGTCTCTAGCGGGTCTTGATAATAAAACATCAAAGCGTACAACTTTGACTCTCTGAACAGGGTCTCAAGCTCAGCCTTAAAGCCCAACCACTTTCGAGTCGGCCCGTCTACCTTCGATATTTTAAGAATCCGATGATTCCGCCTATAACCAACACGGCTGCGACGATAAGCCAAATCCACGGATTCCATTCTTGAATGCGCCGGGCTAGATGTCGAAGTGGCTTTGCACACCATTTCTGGTCCCTGACGATTTAGCCACGCAATATATACAAGCACACCACCCGCCCCGCTTAAAGCTCCAAAGGCAGCACCACCTCGACCAGCCGGCCAGATAGCCAGGGCGATAGTTCCAATAGCTGCACCAAAAAGGGCCACGGTCGCAAAGATGGTAAAGGTGCAACCAAGGCGCCGAGCGCAAGCACACCGACTACTACCCATCCCACAAAGGAAACCGCGCGCGACTTTTCGTATGACGTAAACGCCAAAGTCACTATATACCCAAGTGGACAGGGCTCGGTGTATTGCGATTCTCTTTTGCCGGGAGGGTGCAAGAACTCCAACCGAGATTGTGAAAGTAGCTAACCAAAGGGTAGCTGTTCGTGGGTCAGCGAGATGAGAAAAGTAGCTAACACATCACTAAAATCTCAAATCATGCACCATCTAGCCCTGAGCCAGATAACGCCTAAGCCCACAAAGCTATCCTCTCCGGCTAACTCCACGGATCTGCCCAGCCTATCCATATCAGTTCACATTTCGGTTCCGAACTGTCGGCGGTAATTGCCATCGTCAACTGGGTTCCCTAGTCGCGATGTAGTCGCGGGCCGCACGTTATGGGCCGTATTGAAAGTGTAAAAGAGCAAGCTCACCACCTCGCTGGTAGGAAGTACCGCAGCGGTCCTAGTTATTACAACCCCTAACCAGTAGGATACAATTCGCCAAAAGGGTCGACTTCAAAATACTGTGCGCTGGTTAGGGATCATCATCGATAAATGAGCAGCCGGCGCAGTCAATCAACTCGGCTCGCATGCCCTTTGGGTAATCTTTTACCTGGCCCTACAGCTTCAATTTAGCCCTCCTTGTATACGAACTTGTTTTTCCAACGTCAAAGATCCTAAAAACCCGAGAGATTCTAAAAATTCTAAAGACAGAATGCGACAATCACTAGAAACCAAAATTTGCCGGCACTTGAAATTCCCGTCAAACTACCACATCAAATGGCCATCCAACCTCCTTTTGAACCCATCAAACTAGCAAAGCGGCCCTGTGCACAAGTGCCCAGTTTCCCTGCTTTGCGAACTCTTTTTAGTCCGAGATAACGCTCCTTATTAAAGTTGGAATAGAAGCTACAAGACACCAGTCCGGTATGAAAGAAAAACAAACACCCAAGAAACACTTGCGCCAATAGGTTTGCTAGATAGAGTTATTCCAGGCTCCAATCTTGAGTCTTACCCCTACCAAACACATCCAAACAAAGGCATCACGGCCCTGAATCCCAAAGGATCGGTCTCCGATCTTTAGCTGAAATTTAATTAATTCCTGTTTCTAAAAAGGACAAATAAACATGAAACATAGCCCTTAGGTTGAATCACCGCTTACACAACCTACTGACTGTGAAATGGGGACCTTTGATTGACTCAAAAAGCATCTCAAATCTACTTTAACGAGCTCTCTATCATTCGATAAACATAGAAAGACAACGACTTGGAGAGACACTATTACGCACAGATAGAGCGCCATAACCAACTATCGCCCGGTCGTGAATTTAGCATTTAAGATACAGTCACCTCTGTTTGAGGTTCGATTATCTTCTAGCGCTGACCGCTACGGCGATTTGAGAGATTGTAGAGACGACGGCGATAAGTTGAGCAAATGCAATGACACCGACAATACCTAGAATCTCAAGAAAAATGGGTAGCGCTAAGTAGACGTGCTCAGGGGTTGCTGGTGATAGAGGTGCTTCGGAAAGATATAGACCGATGGCAGCTCCTACGACGCCAAGTTGACATATCGCCGACCAAGTGAACACGAACATAAGATCACTGAAATGGGAAAATGAACCATTTGTTAGCCCACGTGACGCCCAATCTTCCCTTGCTTTCTCAGATGGAACGGTGAGAGCCACAACTGCTCCGGTTAGGCAAGCTCCGAAGGATATGGAGGCGAAAATTAATGCGGTTGCGGCAAGATTGGAGGTTATGTCTCGCATGTCAGCCATGTGTGGAATTTCCATCGCAGCCGAACCCCCTACGATTATCGCGATGATAAACGCGGGAAACGATATCAATCTATGGCGTCTTTGCCATACTTGACAAGACCAAAAATTGTTTTGATTGCTCGTCCGTTTATTTATACTTCTCATAAAGCGCGTTTCAGAATATCTCGGGATGAATCGCTATCTAGCAACGGGCTCAAAGCTAACTAGAAAATGTTTGACTTCCCGGACGAGATTACTTCGTCGCTCCTCTTGGCTGGAATCTTCCTCAATAGATATTGCCTTGCGCTCATGATAGCTATTTGAAGATAAAGTACTTTCACGGCCGTCGACCGCCTTAAAGCCAACGACTCTCGCACTCTTAAGTGGCCCAATCTTATTGAGTAAGAGCTCCTTGATATCGTAGACGATTCCTCTATCCATTGATAACCACCTACCACGGGGTGCCGACATCTTTATTTCCACGGAATGAGCGTTCGAAAGCTCGGCCAAGTCGGTTATCTCATTGGCATTATCAGTCCAATTAAAGTTCGGGCGTGACATCATTAACGACACTGCCCGAATTCGAACATAGCGCTGTAGTTCCTGGTAGAAAGATTCCGAAATAACCGGATTAAGGTCAATAATAAGGTCGGAATCAAATCCACTTACCCTACCCAAAGTCTGGAGAAAAGAACTAATTTGGAGAGAATCAAGACCATTACGATGTTTTTCAATGGCAACAAACCTACTGTCTGGATCAACAAAAAGAGATGATTCTTTTATGAGGGATCTAAAGGGCGATTGGAGATCTGCTCGATCGAGCAGAATCTCCTGGTGGAATCGTAACTCCCAGATATTGTCCCTTGGGTAGATGTCGCCACTAACGGCTAAGGTTTCGTTAGGATTACCGTCGAAAAAATATTGAAATGAGGAAGAATTTAGCCCAAGGCCCCTTATTAGCGCGGAATAGTCAATAACGTCACCGCTGTGATTCCGTCCATGGATAGAGTAAGCGTAAAGAACGTGATCATCAATCGGCATTCCGGAACCTCCTACGACAATTCCTTGAATGAAAAGGTAACACAACTAAGACATTGCCTAAAATGCAAAGAGAACTACCAAACAATATTTATATCAGGTCATGTTGCTCTATTTCCATAAAGGTTCATATTTAATTGATCTCTTCCCCAAGTTTTTACAGACCGGCCACTCTAAACAATTAGCTCTATTGACATATACACGGATCAACTAACCCTCTCATAGGCAAGCTTTAGCTCAATCGGACCGCATGAAAGCATTACCGAGCCAAGCGTTGATTTTGCCGCGTAAAGACCTTAGCTTCTAACAATGGCCGATCGAGTTTTATTATTTCGACCCTCGACCCCTTTTTCGGCGACAGCCTTTTTCAAGATATAGGGTTCAATTCCAACCATAACTTCCTCTTTGTATGTTCGAATTGTCTTTGACAATGAGACAAAGCTAGCTATTTCTGATCGTGGAGTATGAGCACTCTATTACTAGTAGTACATCCCAGCGATCCAAGAACTCGAGCTATATCATCCATTGATAGTGCGTTGGCGAATATCCCTTTTGGGGACTTCTTCATCTCGTAGGACTTTAGGAGTATTGCAGCGGTTCACTTTACATGAAGAAAGAGTCTCATTTTGGCGTTATCTTAAGTCTCATAGGATTTTTCTAGCAATGCCACGTCGCCTGGCAACAAGCTAGCGCGGTCAGAGCCTTGATTCGTATCAACAAAGCAGTCGCTGAACCCACTTAGGGCATCCTGTTAGCGCGATGGGCGTCTTTATGCAAAGCTTGATAGAAGAAGCACGATGGAAGAAGCGCTCACTTCGGGTCTGGCTAAATTGCTTAGGTCAAAGAGAACTACTTTACGACCGCTGCAGATCGAAACAAATAACTCGCCACGTCGTAGTCCCGATAGCTATTCCGCAGATTCGGTGTGACGTCGTAGTTCGATCTTACACGCGGCGACTTTCGGGAGATGAATCTCGAAATCGGTCAGCTCAAGGCCCTGTAATTTGGATAGGATTCCTTCTATAATTCCTATATGCAGCCCACATACTGTCTTGCCGGCGAGATTGACCGCTGATTCAAGTGGGCACTTATTGAGGACGACGGCAGCAAAATCTCGATTATTTACGAGAGTTACCGAAAACTCCCACCCAATCATCGCCTCATGGATTACCCGAACAGGGTCGGAATACTTCGGCGCTAATTCGGTCGCAAGTCGGACGCCTTCCTTTCTCCCGATAGTCCTAACGGAACTTTGTGTAGTCATGGCTTCAATTAGAAGTAATGACAGACGCTCGTACGCCTTCGTCGGGCCCCTTTTGGCTTCCGCCGACGCTTCGTATAGCAGGCGAGGTCTGCCACGCCCCTTGGGCGGTTCACGATATTCGTCGATGAGTCCCGATCGACGGAGAATCTCAAGGTGATGGCGAATTCCGGTGTGGTTGAGTCGGGTGAATTCGGTCAGTTCGGAAACTGAGACAGGTTCGGCCGATTTAAGCAGGTGCTCGAAGATCCGATACCGGGTCGGGTCTCCTAGGGCCACCGCCCTACTCCGCAACTCATCACCGGGCCCGAAGACCGGTGAAAGTGCCAATTTTCCCCCGGGAAGCTCAGAAACAGTATCTGCCATTTGTTACTCCACCTAGCGTGCACACCATATTAAACCCACCCCACCAAGACAACTTAGTCCGGAACCATAGCTGTTTTTAAAGCCGTGCGGGATCAACACTGATCCTCTTGATCTCGAGATTGTTGACCAGGCGAAATGGTGATCTTCACTATCCATTCTTCGGGGCCACCTTTTAGATAATCCCAATCGAAAACCTTGTCATACTCCGCCTTGAGCTGGTAGTAGAGCGGCTTGGGATCGTGGTCGTTTACGAGGACAAACTCATCGCCATCCGCCAAGGCTTCAAAGCGGGAAATTACCTCTGCATGTCTATCGATCGGAGCGAGGGGTCGTAAGTCGACCGGCTGCGAGTCCGCTTCATGGCCGTCGGGCCTCTTGAGGTCCAGGCCTCCTCGATCAACGTCGGAATGATCAAGACGAGATATTGAGTGCATCGTAGCCTCCATCGCTTTGGCCTGCTTTGCAAATTCGCCGCTTCGATAGAGCTCAACCCATGCCCGAGACAGAAGGGTCGCCGCTAATCGTGGCTCGCCAGACTTGGCTAAGGCCTTGGAAAGGTCAATGACAACACCACTCAACGAAGGGACCAAGAGATCAAGGTTTGGGTCACCATTAGCCAAGCTTTGTAATCTCCATCGTGAATGTCCTATCGTCAACCCGGGCGATTGTGCACCTATAGCTGTTGGGCCAAAGAGCGTCGATCTGATAGAAGAGTGGTTTGGGGTTGTGGTCGTTTAATACCGTAATTGCGTCACCGCTCTTTATGGATTGTATCTTCGAAAAGACGACGTCGTGGCGGGCTCTTGGTGGCAGTGGCCGCAGATCGATCGTTGAGATAACTGGAGTGCTCTTTGACTTGACGAACTCCCGCTGGATCTCAGAGAGTACCTGGGAAACCTCGTCATCTGCGACCGAAGATAGAACCTGCGGCAAGATAAAGAGGTTCTCTTTCTGGGCATGTATCGAAAATACCTCGCTGATCACCAGCGCGACAGCTGCCTGTTCCGATCCAGAAAGGGTCTCGAACTCATCGATCTTTGCCCGTAGGTAGCGGTGTTCGAAAAGCATCGTCTCAACCACATCCGCCAGGCCAACTTTTTGCGCTCGAAGGTAGACGCTGGTCTCTTCTGCTTGTGCGTGGGGAAGGATATCGCTTCTCAAATAACTGGAGAAGTCATTCGCCAACAGCGAGTGGGCCTCGGGCGATGCCCCTTTTGCCATGGAATTCGCTAATGCTGAGAGCCTCTGTGCCATCTCGGCGTGGTGAGCTTCGATAGCGCTCAGCACTCGTTGTGCTTCGGTCGGCTTGTTCCCCAATGCCACTGGAATATATGCACCATTGGACTCTAAATTCTCAACATGGTCGCTCACTTCGTCTCCTTTTTATTATACTCTGCAATAGAAATATAATAGGCTTCGGCATAAGTGAGGTAACACAATCGTGAATGGCGTTCCAATTGATTCTCCGGGTCCGGCTAGCAACTACTCCCATTCAAACCTTGGCATGCCTAAGAGCGTCCCACCACCACGGCTGCCCCTTGGTTTCTTTTCTATTGCCGCACTTGCGCTTTTCACAGATGGAATCCTCGGGATCTTTCTCGGCTCAAGGGTAGTTGACAATCCAATGGGTCACTTGGCAATAGGAATGACCCACATGTTCATGCTGGGCGTGGCGTCGATGGCGGTCCTTGGTGCGATGCACCAGTTCATCCCGGTCATTTCGGGACAGAAGCTCAGACACCCCCAACTCTCCTACTGGGGCGGCGGACTCTTCGCAGCGGGTTCGATCGGTCTTGCAACCAGCTTCCTCCTCGAGATAAACCCAATGGTCGTCGCCTCAGGCATACTTGCGGTGATTGGTGTCATTTTGCTCGTGATCAACCTCTCCAAACCACTTATGGTAAGAGGGAAGGGAATCTCGATTACCGGCGCCCGGATATCTTCGATAATGCTCGTCGCTGTGGCCTGCTTTGGCATCACCTACGCAGTGGACCGCAATGCTCACGAGAGCTTTTTCGCTTTGTCTCCGAATTTGGTCATTGCGCATGCCCATATCGGCATCCTGGGCTGGCTAGGCATAAGCTACGTTGCCGTATCTGAAAAGCTCTGGCCGATGTTTATGCTCTCTCATCGAAAGTCAAACAGATCGAGCCAGATAGCGATTTGGGGGCTTGCAATTGGAGTGACCATCTTCGTGATTGGAATGCTCGCATCGAGTACTTTGATCGCAACAGCCGCGGGGGTAATTATCGTAATTGCCCTTTGTTCACACCTATATACCCTGGCGAGAGTAGTATCCGGGAGACGGCGCAAGTTGGAGCTACTTCAGGGATACGTCGTCGTCTCGGCGATATTCCTAGTTGGAGCCATCGGCTTCGCTATCGCTTCCGTTCTGTCTAAGCCGGGCTCACAGTTGCGGACGCAACTTGCAGCTGCTGAGATAGTATCCCTCGGCGCCTGGATCGCACTTGCGGTTATCGGTCACGCTCACAAGGTCGTACCATTTATCACCTGGGGGACTCTGCGTGCTTCGGGGGTAAAGTTCACCCGCAATAACAAACCCTTGGTCTTCTCCGACCTGCTAAATCCATCGGTGGCCAGGGCCAGCTTTGTCATAGTGACATCGGGTTTCACATTTATCATCGTCGGCTTGGCGACTATGACTGGGGTGTTATTCTCCATCGGGTCTGCGGCGCTAGCCCTGGCCGCTATATCGGTATCATTGAACCTAGCGATTAGGCCGTCTCGAATGCTCTCACACTTCGGTGATGCGAGTCAATCAGAAGCCGGTTGACGTCGAAGATCCATCAGCATCAACCTCGAGTTATTCTTATCGGCGAAGGCCAAGTGCCTTGGCGCTTACCGGGTCGATCATCTCTACACCCCATGGAGGACTCCACACCAACTTGACTTCTACTTCAGTACTACAGCAACGCTCTAGTACCTCCTGAACTTGGATCGGCATCGATTCGGAGACCGGGCAGCCCACTGTTGTCAAGGTCATGTCGCACTCGAGCCGGTCTTCTACGAACTCCATCCTGTAGATCAAACCCAATGCAACAATATCTAACGCTAATTCTGGATCGATAACCCCTCGAAGCGCCGACCATGCCAGATCAAGGATCTCTTTTTTAGCCGTTTCCTCCACCATTCTCTACCCCACATTTCCAGTTTGAGTGCCCAAAACTGTTTCTTTGTATCTTCCCAATTTCATCATTGCGTACTACTAGTCCCGATGAAAAGTGACGGAGAAGTGTTCCGGAGAGAATTCCGTAACTTGGTAGGTGAATCCCTGGCCGGAAAGTACGCCTTCTAAGGGGACAGGTTCAAACGGCGCGATTACCACGAGGTCCTGACCTTCTTCTAAGGCGGCGACGCCCTGCATAATCGCGTCGAACGGTTCTTGCCCTCCAGCCAGCATTGCCCTGACGTCGAGTACCAAATCGGCCTTTCCACATCCATTGTCAGTCACCACTTCCTCACCTTCCAATCAATCACCAGTAGTCTCGGCTACTATTTATTCTATTCTAAGCTAGATATAATAGTGGCCGGGCGACCAAGGCCGAGGCAAAGTCCTTAAATATCCATCAAAGCTGCCCCGGCTTAACCAGACTGGCACTCGCACTCCCGCGTCGGAATCTTAGCCCATCTTTCGCAGAATTCCCGAAAAATCGCCCCAATTGGCCCCTTTTGAGTTGATTTTTGAGGATTTTCGGCTTGGGTGATTTATAGATTTCCTGGTAGATGGGTATTAGGTCTTTTTGGGTCGCGAATGTAGTGTCCTAATTTTTGAGTAGTTTTGATTATGACTTGCATTAGCTCTGACATGGTGCTATTGTCTTGTTGTGTTTATCCGTGAAACTCCAACAGTTAATAAAAAGACCGGCGTTAGCTACAGTAAGTACCAACTCGTTGAGTCCTACCGCTGTGAAAAAGGTCCCCGTCAACGTATAGTAATGACCTTGACCGAACTGGACCTGGATAAGTCATTGTGGCCAGCTCTGGCCAATGCAATTGCCAATGCTATTACCTGGGACTCTCTGGAGTAACCTCACTCTTTGAATCAGATCCTATTATTGCCAGATACGCAGATCTAGCAATCACTAAGTATGCAATTCGTTCCGAAGTTGCAGCCGCTAAAGAAACAAGAGCTACTGAGGCTGACCTTGAGATGGTAGATCTCTCTAGTGCTAAGACTATCAATAGTAGAAGTATCGGTCCAGAACTCATAGGAAACTCATTCTATGAAGCTCTTAGCTTCGATAAGATCCTAGAGAGTGCAGGTCTATCGGGTGAATCTCTTGGCATTGCCAAGGCAACGATAATAGCTCGTCTTATTCATCCTGGATCTGATCGAAAGACCTATTCGTATATCAACTCCAACTCTTCACTACCTGAGATATGTGGTATCGATCTCTCTAAGTTTCACAAGGATAAGGTCTATGCAATTGCAGATAAGCTCTATGACGCTAAAGGCGTCATAGAGCCAGCACTCTATAGAGCTAGCTCTGATCTCTTTAGGACGAATACCAGGCTCTTTCTCTTTGATCTAACTAACACCTACTTCGAAGGTTCTACTAAGGGGAACTCCCTAGCTAAACATGGACATTCCAAAGAGAAGCGTTTTGATTGCACATTAGTTTCTCTGGCACTACTTGTTGATCACCGGGGACTACCCATCTACTCAGAGATACATGAGGGCAATACCTCTGAGCCTAGAACTCTCATTAGCGTACTTGATGCCTTGGAGTCTCTATCGGATGGATCTCTCTTTGGGGATGTTGTTCCTACCATTGTGATGGATAGGGGAATTGCTACCAAGGCAAACCTAGAACTTCTCATTAAGCGCAATCTCAACTACGTAGTAATTGAGAGAGCTAACAAAAAGAGTCTCTATCGAAGCCATTTCATGGAGATGGAAGGCTTCACCGAGATCTACGATGCCCAAGGATCCCCAGTACTGGTGAAAAAGCTCCAAGTGGAACCACAAAAGCCACAAGGGCGAGTGAGAACACAAGTACAAGGACAAGTGCAAACGCTAGAAGAAGACACCGGCACTGACGACAATAGCAGTAATGGTGCCACCAGCAAGAATACCGGCGACAGCAGCAGCAAGGGCGACAGCAGCACCGACACCAAAATCATCAAGAGCGACAGCAGCACCGACACTGACGACTATATCCGTAATGGTGCCACCGGCAACAATATCAGCGACAGCACCGACACTGATACTAACGCCACCTCCATCTCCTCCTCTTCCACCTCCATCTCCTCCTCTTCCTCCAACAACAACACCACAACCGTGGTGTTGTGTCGTTCTTTGGGGAGATCCAAGAAGGAATCAGCGATCTCTAGTCAAGCTAACGAGAGATTCTTAGTAGATATCACTTCGTTGAATACCTCAATCACAAAGGGTTCTATATCTAAGACCACAGTTGTCTCAGAGCGTATCGGACGCATCAAGGCCAAGTACCCAAGTATTGCTTCCAAATACGAGATATCCCTTGAATATCATCAAGACCATGGCAAGATCATCAAAAAGAGACGCTTTGACAAAGTAATCAATCTCACTATTACAGAAAAACCCACTAAAGCCAAAGATGATAATCTCCAAGGAGCCTACGTCATAGACACCAGCCATAGCGAGCTAGATGCAGGTGAGATCTGGAATATCTATACGACTCTCACTAAAGTAGAAGATGCCTTTAGATCCCTCAAGAGTGATCTTGGACTTCGACCGGTCTATCATCAACTAGCTAGCCGAACTGCTGCTCACCTCTTCATCTCAGTACTTGCCTATCACCTCCTTAGTGCTATTGAGCTGACCTTGAGGCAAAATAACGATAAGAGAAGATGGTCAACCATTAAAGAGCAACTCAACAGTCACCGCCGAGCCACCATAGTTCTTACATCAGATAAAGGCGTTGTCTATCACATCCGCACTAGTGGTGTTTCTGAGCCGGTTCACAAAGAGATCTACCGTCTCTTAGGAGTTAGTGATCCCCTTAAACGGATAAAGACCATTGCGACGCATTTGTAGTGTCCCAACGTAAGACCACATACTCAACTAGCTGGGAGAATAGGTTGATTGTCGAGTGGCGGGGAGGAACTTCCCCTCCCCGCTCTCACAGAACCGTGCGTGAACCTCTCAATTCACACGGCTCCTAGCGAACCGACTTTTGGTATTACCCCAAATGACCAGTGAGCCCAAAGATTGGGTTCACGTTCGGCTATTTGAGATAGGTATTTCCAAGCATTTGCTCGTATGCTAAGTCGCCTGTACTTTTTGCGTGCCCATCTAATCAAATAGATATTGATACGTCGGAGGAGTTGGCCTAATCTGGATTTGTAGAAGCGTCCATAGTAGTTGATCCAGCCTAAGATCACCGGGTTGTAAAGCCTGGCGAGTTCGGCTATGGTTTGGCCTGTTTGGAGGTGAATACGAAACCGCCTAAGTTCTCTGCCCATTTCTTCTACCGCTTTATCTGAAGCCGCTGGCAGGAAGTTGTTAAACTGCTGCTTGAACTTATTGCGGGCGTAGCGTGGTGCAAAGGTAAATCCTAGAAAGTCAAAGCGTATTTGTTCGAACTCTCCTTTACGGTTGGAGTCCTTACAATAGACGATTTTGGTCTTTTGTGGATGTAACTCCAACTTGACCTGCGTCATTCTCTGACCTATAGCCTCTAGGATCTCTTCGGCTCGTTTCTTTGTTTCCACATGTACCAAAAGGTCATCCGCGTATCGTTCAAACGGGGCATAGGGTAAGTTCTTTACCATCCATTTGTCAAAAGCGTAATGTAAGAACAGATTCGCCAAAATCGGAGAAATCACCCCGCCTTGGGGTAATCCTTGCTCTCGATCTATTAGTTGTCCATCTTTGTTTTGCATTGGAGCTTTCAACCAACGTTTGATGTAGAGAATTATCCATGGCTCTGATACGTGCATAGAGACAGCTTTTAGCAGCAGTTCATGATCTATTGTGTCGAAGAAGGCCTTGATATCTAGATCAATGACCCAATCGTACTTCCAACATCTCTTGCGTGCTTTTTCAATGGCATCATGGGCTGAGCGATTCGGCCTGTAACCATAGGAGTCTTCGTGGAAGACCTCTTCCAATCTTGGCTCTATGTAGGCTTTAGCTACCCCTTGGGCGATGCGATCTTTGACGGTTGGAATACCTAGGATTCTTTTACCGCCATCTGACTTGTCTATCTCGACATATCTAGTTGCCGCTGGAAAATAACTTCCAGAAGCCATTCGATTCCAGAGTTGGTAGAGATTGTTCTTTAGATCCATCTCAAAGACTGAGATGGACTGCTTATCAATCCCTGGTGCTCCTCGATTGGCTTTTGCCTCTTTGTATGCTTTAAGTACGACGTACTTGTCGATATCAAAAGCTTTTTCTTGTCGTGGTCTTGACATTTGATCCCTCCCCCTCAACTTTTACCTTGAGAAGTTGTTCATTTGCCAATTACAACTAGATCTGCTGTTTACTCCATCTCTTTGGCTTACATCCTCATTACAAGGACTTCGTAGCTACTACGGGATGGTCCGCCCCCAATCCATAGGCATTTGGTACTTTCCCTCTTGTTGATCTGCAACTTGTAGGTTTTTCCTCATCTTTGGGCTTAGCCCATGTGGGCTTAGCCAAGAACGTCTAGGACTGGGTTCTCATGTTCCACATAAACGCCTGATGTTAAGCTCACGCCACCTACACGCCGGATGCCCAAGGAGCACTAATTGGGTTAGTCTCCAAGTTGTCCCGAAAGTTCGACGTCCCTCGGTTTCGACATCATCCATACCAATTTCGAACGCTTCGTCAGTGGTTTGTTTTCACTCGTCTTCTTAACTCATACCTGAAAGAGTCATTGCTCTAACTTTTCCGTACCGCTTTGGACAACAGTCTTTAGCTAATGCCCCGTACGGTGGTTTGGAATCTCCTCCCAAAAGGCGATCCCGGAGGGCCTACCTCCATCATCTATGTAGCATTGCAGTGTGATTGTTATCAGCTTCTACATGATTTACAACCTCTTTCATTCATGACGCACGTCGAAGTTTGGGTAGTAGCGTTTCTTCCAATAGATCTCTCAAGCTCTGCAACAGCTAATTCAGCGCTCTTGAGTGCGTTATGGGCTTGAGTGCGCATGGGATTGGTTACCTTGGCTACATTAGGGCGGCGATCCATGCGATAGTCACACAACCAACCAATGCTGTGGTGGTCTTGTAAGTACTTGAAGCTGTTTTCGATGCGCCACCGCGATCTCAGGGTGTGTGCTAGGCGAGCAGCACTGCTCACCAAATCAGAGGTGAGGATCTGCAATGCCACCTGACCATCCTCATAGATGCTGATCTGGCGGAGCGCTCCGACATCTTCTAGATGAAGAGTCTCTGATGCTACTTGGATGTAGTGTCGATATCCATCTATGGTTACCCATGAGTGTTTAGGTAAAACACTAGGTACCTCAAGAGGGGCACGGCGATAGGTGACCCAGTCGAAGCCGGCCTTGTTCAACTCGGCAAAGACCTTGGGGTAGGCACCACCCCGGTCAAAGCCGACCATCACCGGGCGGTCCCCACAGATGACCCGTAGCTGTTCAAGAGGACCCCACATGGTTTTGGAGAGCGACGACGGTGCTCCAGATGAAAAACAGATGGCCCGCCAATTCTCATCGACGATTAACGTGTCGTTCCTACCTGGCTCGCCGTGTCGTCGGCGGGTATTCCAACCTTTAGCCAGTGGAGCAGACCCGGTATAGGCAACGAAGTGATCGTCAACAAAGAACACTTCCGGAGCGCTATCGTCGGCCTCTAGCATTGCCTTGGCTAGAGCTACTTGTACTCTAAGAGGATCAATCTCCTCGGCAAGGCCAGCGAGCCGGGGGCGCAGGGTTCGAAGATGAGGAAAGCGTTCCAAGCCGACCAGTGCTCCGGCGTCAGTGTCCAATAGGTGCTTGGTTCCCTCTAGTGACGATGCACCAAGTGCGAATCCAAAGGTTGCAACAAGCAACGTGGCGCTCACGTCGTAGCGGCGTGCGCTACCTGATGGCAACACACCGAACACAGCACTGGCACCCACTCGATCAAAAAAGCCATGCAAAAGCATCGCCCCTGCATAGGCACTTTGGCGGATCCCATCGCTGATGCGGGTAACTACTAGATTGTCGGTGTCGCTACTGTTTCCAAGATCGGGCTTTACTATGGCGGATTCGGCTTCTATGTTTGCTTGATCGGGCTTTTCAACCCCATCAATGACACTGAGGCGTAGTTGTTCGGACTCAGGGCGAACTCGCCGTGCCAGAAGACGGCTCACAGTGGCGGTCGAGACCGAAATTGCAGCGGCGATCTCGGTCCCTGGACGGTTTGCATCCGCCATGGCATAGGCCTGAGCAATCGCCTCATCACTGAGAAGCCGGGGTCGTCCCATAGGTGGGACCAAAGCGGCGGAACCGCCCTTGGATGCTCTGCCGCGCAATCTCGAGATGTATTCGGGTCGCAACTCAAAGAGAGCAGCCACCTCTATGCCCGAGGCTCCTGCCGAAGTAAGTGCCACGATGGCCAAGTTTCGCATTCCTAGGTCCGCTGGATCGTAGACGAAAACTGCCCGAGGCCCCCAGCTCACCACCATCTCGCCGTTTACCATCGTCTTAGTGAGCTTGAATGGCGCAGGTATACCCGGAAGCAATTCGATTCATACTTATCAAGTTTCGTAAGCAAGAGCCATTTTGGAATCAGATTCGCGGAGTAGCGGATGTGGAGACGCAAACACACATGTATTGAGAAGTCGCTCTACCAAGGACATTTCAAAGTGCCTTCGGTTGAATCGGTATGCGAATTCCTCGAGGTAAAGTTGCTTATGTTCCTCACGTCCGTGGTATGTTCCGTCGATAAATTTCTTGCAGTTCCCTATCAGGATGTTGAGCCATTTGAATGTTACATGTGCTTGTTCGTCTTTGGATAGAGTGAACCAGTGCGCTAGTCCAAGGTCTTTCAGCACATACCCCGTAACTTGGGTTACCATCACTTATCAGCTTGGTATTAGAATCTCAACGTCTCACAAAAACATCTTTGGGTGATTTAGCAGTGGTATCTTTGATTACTTCCATGAAGCAATGAGTAGGAGCACCATTGCTAATCGATATTCAAATTAGGAGATTGGTTTGGGTCGTTGCTTTTCCTCTTTAGTCTTCACCATGGCTCTCACCACCTAAAAAGAACTCATCTACCTGGACGTTTCCTCCAAGT
Source organism: Acidithrix sp. C25 (assembly GCF_904848545.2). Taxonomy (NCBI): domain Bacteria; kingdom Bacillati; phylum Actinomycetota; class Acidimicrobiia; order Acidimicrobiales; family Acidimicrobiaceae; genus Acidithrix; species Acidithrix sp. C25. The sequence goes on along the minus strand of NZ_CAJHCI020000006.1, from coordinate 342,273 downwards.
TTATATAAACCATTTCGGTCAGCCATTGCTTTTCGTAGCTTATTTAGCATCAACCAGCCAGTCGAATAAGATACTTGAACGAATTTAGCAATGGTAGTAGCCGAAAGACCACGCTTGTCGTTGGACAATAGATAGATAGCGGAGAACCACTTGGATAAAGAGATATGGCTTCGATGGAAGATGGTTCCGGAGGTAACGCTAGTTTGACGGTGACAAGATTTACATTGAAAAAGTGGAGCTCGAGATGCTGCATTTCTTCGATGGTTTGGCCTGATTAAGGTAAACTGGTCAGAGTCACACTTTGGGCATCTAAATCCCTCATAGCATAAGCAATTTGATCAAATGATCTTCACATGCTTCCTCTGAAGCGAAGCGTACCATAAAGCCTGAGATATCCACCATGCCTCCTTTATCGAACATCTGTTCTACTAAAGATTAGCTCCAATCTGGTCTCGGTGGAGGCGAAACTTACGAAACTTGATAAGTATGATTCGATTTGTTCTCGGCGTTTTCTCATCTCCTTATCATAGCACTATTGAACGACTTATGCAATTCCTAACATAAAAGAAACCCTGTTCAAAACAGGGATTGCGGCTCAACTACCGGAGGTCTGAGACCTGGATCGAGCGGGTCTCGTAGCGTCCATGGCCCTTATCGGTCTCGTTATGAGGTTGTAACGTTGTGACGTTGCGAGAAGGCCCCTTGTTCCAAGGTGCTAATCACGTTGTAGGCGCTGGGCTGATTCGCCTTGACCTGAAGGATAAAGTCCGCATGCTTCTCGGTGACCAGGAACTCTGCGTGGTCACGTTGTGCGTGCATCGCGTCAACTGTCACCACCATGCCCAAGAGGTCCAACTCCTCTAGTAGCGGCTTGAATGCCTTGATTTCATTTGTCTTGTGATCGACCTCGCTCTGGGCAATTACCACACGCTCTTGGTGCGTCATCGCAGAAAAGAGATGCACGCAACGGCCGTCTTCTTTGATCGCACCACATAGTTGAGTATTGAGTAGTTATACTTCCCATCAAAGCCAACTCCGAACGCCTCAGTGCCTTCGGTGTCGCTGTTGGTGGGAAGTTGATCTTTGTCATTGTCTTTCTTGCGTTTCTTCTTGTCATCGCTGCGGGTAGTACCAACAAGCTCTTGGAGCACTTCGCAGACGAGGCTATCTAGTGCCTGGTTGTCGATTGCATTGAGGGTCCGACGCACCGTCGGCTCAGACGGAGGGACAGCACGTCCGGTTTGTGGGCTTCGCCGCACAGAGAGCCGGGCAAGTGCGTCTTCAGGGAGATCAGCTGCCCACTCTGCGATTTCGGTCGCATTGTGACACCCAGAGGCCATTGCAGCGACACAGACCGTGAGGATTGAGGAGAGCGGATGTCGAATCCCCCTTGGTTTACGATGGTCAGGAAGCGTTTGGAGTCTTGCGATAAGACCGAGGTCTCCGTCAATCACCAGCCGGTTCAAGTCAACCATCGTAGCCGTCTTGTCTCCTTTGAGTAGTGGATGGTCGAAGTCGCCCGAGAGAATAGCTGGCGCATTCTTCTGGAGCGGGTAGAGCCAACAGGTCTTCTTTTGCCCGTGATGTACATAGGTACCGTTGCGCCTCCCATATCCGAGGCTCTCACCCACTTTGGGTGAAGTTCGCAGCCTTGTAGCAGGTGCCAGCGTGGCGCATTGGATCAGTGAAGGTCTCTACTAACAGCACCGGATGCCCGTAGCTGTGAACGAAGTCCGAGGAAAGCCTGCGCAGTACCCGCGACAACACAGCAGAGGCGAGGTTCGGCCTGCTTTGGCCAGGGAGAACGCAGAATCGTTGGTTGTTCGTCACATAGCGCAGTCGGCGGAACTGGATCTCGGGTTTCCAGCCGATATAGCGATCCCTCGCACTAAGGCTCAGCGCAGCAGACCCGAAGCCGACCAGAGCGACAACGCGTTCGTCTTCAGAGCGATGTAGCGGATAGCCTCGCCGACGAGGTTGTGGCCGAGCCAGTGGTACTCATCTAAAAGTCTATTGAAGCTGGGAACCTCGTCACGACGTACTGGGGGGTGGGTCAATTTAATGTTGCTGATCCTGGGTCAATTTAATGTTGCTGGCAACGCTATAGGTGGCGGGATGACCCCCGCGTGTACGGGGAAGAGCTTCCCTATCGGCGGCGATTGCGATAAGCCATGGGATGACCCCCGCGTGTACGGGGAAGAGGGTGCACCTGGAACAGCGCTAGCCTCAATAGTGGGATGACCCCCGCGTGTACGGGGAAGAGCTCGGCGATAAACGCTGATCCAAGCCTCGGCGGGGATGACCCCCGCGTGTACGGGGAAGAGGCTACCTGTTCTAACGGTTCGCCTTTGTTAGCGGGATGACCCCCGCGTGTACGGGGAAGAGTCTTCGCTATATCCGACGGGGTAGACACCATTGGGATGACCCCCGCGTGTACGGGGAAGAGATCGTGGTTTAGAGGCCGAGCGCCACTCGGATGGGATGACCCCCGCGTGTACGGGGAAGAGACCCTTATGGCGTTGCTTATGGCAATGGGTATGGGATGACCCCCGCGTGTACGGGGAAGAGGATCTGTGATATTGAAGCAAGCAGGGATGCAAGGGATGACCCCCGCGTGTACGGGGAAGAGATACTGGCTTTGCCAATGGTGTTACCTATACAGGGATGACCCCCGCGTGTACGGGGAAGAGTTGCCTCCTCCCCCCTAATTGTTGAGGAAGAAAGGATGACCCCCGCGTGTACGGGGAAGAGCTTTGGTTGGGCGGTAATAGCTGTGTTTGACCTAGGATGACCCCCGCGTGTACGGGGAAGAGTTTGGGTAGGCCTTTAGGCGCAAGCTCGATGAGGGATGACCCCCGCGTGTACGGGGAAGAGAGTATCGACTACAAGAAAGTGGTATAATGGAAGGGATGACCCCCGCGTGTACGGGGAAGAGCTCCCTATCTCCTTTGTAACTCCTCATTAGGAGGGATGACCCCCGCGTGTACGGGGAAGAGCGTACGGAAGCTGTTGAACAGGCGCAGTATAAGGGATGACCCCCGCGTGTACGGGGAAGAGCTTGTGATTTATGACGAAGCGCATCAGATAGCGGGATGACCCCCGCGTGTACGGGGAAGAGCAGCTGCTAAGAGGGAAAAGAAGCCAATTTTAAGGATGACCCCCGCGTGTACGGGGAAGAGTCCCTGCATGAGCAGTTAAATATCTCTTCAAAGGGATGACCCCCGCGTGTACGGGGAAGAGGTTGGTCTGGGACAATGCAGGCTTCTGATCTTGGGATGACCCCCGCGTGTACGGGGAAGAGTGTCCTGCTGCCAGTCGCGAAGCTTGACTAATGGGATGACCCCCGCGTGTACGGGGAAGAGTCTAGCGTGTCTATTGGAGATAAGAACCACGAGGGATGACCCCCGCGTGTACGGGGAAGAGATTGTCCGGTTGTCCTCTGAAAATGTTTGTTAGGGATGACCCCCGCGTGTACGGGGAAGAGAATCCGTTGCCGCCAATGTAAAACCTTGATTCGGGATGACCCCCGCGTGTACGGGGAAGAGCTGTAACATTTTGGCGTCTTCCTCTGGCTTTAGGGATGACCCCCGCGTGTACGGGGAAGAGTAGTTGGTACATATATCACCATGGCAACTAATAGGATGACCCCCGCGTGTACGGGGAAGAGCCTGCATACATGCCAGGCGTCGAGGAAGGCGCGGGATGACCCCCGCGTGTACGGGGAAGAGTGACATGCTGCCTAAGACGGCTTCGAGCAAAAGGGATGACCCCCGCGTGTACGGGGAAGAGCTCTCAGCTCATCGTTCTTCAAGGAAGCTTTAGGGATGACCCCCGCGTGTACGGGGAAGAGCCTATGGCAAGGCTTCGGGAAGCGCGGCTCAAAGGATGACCCCCGCGTGTACGGGGAAGAGACTCTAATGGCGTCGCCTATGGCAATGGCTATGGGATGACCCCCGCGTGTACGGGGAAGAGCGTTGAATCGTCTCTTGGTACTCGCCCAAAAAGGGATGACCCCCGCGTGTACGGGGAAGAGCCCAGATGGATAGAGTCTCAACTGGTGGAGGGATGACCCCCGCGTGTACGGGGAAGAGTATGAAGCGCTAATTCTTTTGGAGAGAACTCAGGGATGACCCCCGCGTGTACGGGGAAGAGCTGGGGTTGTGGCATTGGTAGCTTTGTCGTTGAGGATGACCCCCGCGTGTACGGGGAAGAGCGTCATGACGGTTGGGTTGGCGATACCGTCGAAGGATGACCCCCGCGTGTACGGGGAAGAGAAAACGTTTTCCCGTAGTCATCGCACATTGTTAGGATGACCCCCGCGTGTACGGGGAAGAGTTCCCTTTTGCGGAATCGAGCTTGGTGCCGATGGGATGACCCCCGCGTGTACGGGGAAGAGTGAGCCTGAGCAGTGGGTCAGAACGATGTACGGGGATGACCCCCGCGTGTACGGGGAAGAGGCATCAATTACCGAAACGTTGTTGGAGCTTTCGGGATGACCCCCGCGTGTACGGGGAAGAGTTGGTAGACCACGAGGCATTAGCCTTCGCCTGGGGATGACCCCCGCGTGTACGGGGAAGAGCTGTACAAAACCTACGCCCGCAAAGCTAGGGAGGGATGACCCCCGCGTGTACGGGGAAGAGGGAGACTAGAGTCTGAGTCTCAACCATGCTTTGGGATGACCCCCGCGTGTACGGGGAAGAGGATGACCGCAAGATATCCCGCGGGTTTTCCAAGGGATGACCCCCGCGTGTACGGGGAAGAGCTACGCCCATAAGCGCGTCTTCGATTCTTTGAGGGATGACCCCCGCGTGTACGGGGAAGAGAGCCGTAAGAGGTTTCGGCTCCAATTCCGAGAGGGATGACCCCCGCGTGTACGGGGAAGAGATAACGGTTTGCGACGCGTCGAACCAGACCAAGGGATGACCCCCGCGTGTACGGGGAAGAGCGTATGGACATTTACCGCTGGTGTAATCCTCAGGGATGACCCCCGCGTGTACGGGGAAGAGTGGATGCAAATATTACTAACGCCTCGATACCAGGGATGACCCCCGCGTGTACGGGGAAGAGCACAGATCTTGTAACTCAGTGGTATTTGGATCTGGATGACCCCCGCGTGTACGGGGAAGAGCTAAAGTTCCTAACTTACTTCCACAGGGAACGAGGATGACCCCCGCGTGTACGGGGAAGAGCCTCACACCAAGCTTAGCCGCTATAGAATTCAAGGGATGACCCCCGCGTGTACGGGGAAGAGCACCTGTAACTGTAAAAAGTGGTAGTTCGATAGGGATGACCCCCGCGTGTACGGGGAAGAGGTCAATAGGCGATAGAAACCATGAATTTATAAGGGATGACCCCCGCGTGTACGGGGAAGAGCCTTCTCGACCTGCTCTTATATTAGTCGGAATGATAGCTTGATACTTGCGGCAGTAACCACCCATCGTGATCTACAAGCTGCCATCGTGGATGCTCCCTAGCTCGAACGCGAAATCCGCACTCTGTATTCTCGGGATTTACCATTACGACATCTCCCGGACCTGCGTGGGTAATTGTCGCTTCCCACATCTGGTCAATGACACGCGACGATAGCGTCCCGACATATGTTCCGGTGCGCACCTCACATAGGAATCTCTCTAAATAGCCTCGGAGATGATCCGGCACAGACTCAACAACTAAGACAATGAACATACCTACTCCAGATGCCAATTCTTCAAACCAGGGACAAATCCGCCGTCTCCAAGCAAACGGTCCTCCCCATCGTGTGGGATACATCCTTCGGCCAATAGGTCTTGTGTCATGCTAAACATCTCATCCAAAACCTTGTGGCGATGGAGAGACCTCCGTAATAGACCCCCAAGCACTTTCATGGGTTCATTGTCTTCTGCGGCCTCAAATGCCACTGGTATAGAAATGCGTACCTTGAATACATCGGCCAAGTCATAAAGGAAAGCACCAGCCGCACCGTCGTGAATAAAACCTAGTGCAGGGTTGAGGCATAAGGCAGAACATACGCTCAACGCTACGCCGTACAAAAGGGAGTTGGCCCGATTGAGACCTATATTGATCGGGTCTTGAGCGTCGATTGTCACCCGGTGGAATCCCTTGACATGGTGTGCTTTAGCCATGTTGCGATAGATTTGCTTGACACTTTGGCCTTCAAGACCCCGTAGAACGTCGAGGCTGACACCTTCAGGAATCGCCTGTTCGGGGAAACGGTAAAGGTAGAGCCGACGGGCGATCGCCTTGCGCTGCGTCTGGTCAACCCACAATCGCGCCTGTGCCGCAGCCCACTTGCCATTCGTAGCCAAAGATCGGGCAGAGGAATAGCCGATCATTCCGTCGGCTCCAGTGAAGATGACCACAGTGCCAGATCGAAATAGCATGGCCATCGCTGGTGCAGAGATACTGGTACCGGGACCCAGCGCCAAAAGAGCGAGTGTGGCTACAGGGATTGCGGTGCGTTTGGCCTCCTTCTCTGGAGATTCCGTCCATGCCTCTAGGCCGGTCCTCCCCTGCTCGATTCGGGCTCGATCAAGAAAGAGGAAGCTCACTCGGTCGGTGAGCTGTGGTAAGTCTTTGATAGAGGGACGAAGCAGACGCATCGCCCCGTCAGAGTAAGGCATAGGTACTCCTCATGTTATTGTTGGAGAGTCATTCATCCGATTGGCAGGACGCTCAGGAGGCCACAGCCATAGGCCTTAGCTCGCCCAACGCCTTCATCAAGTAATGCAACCAACGCTCCTTGATCGCGGACAACCGCATTTCCATCGATGCGAGCGATTCTCAAAGGCGTTCTTCCAGCTCGCAAGACTCTCACTTTGAGGTCGTCCACTGCTATCTCACTTAGACCTCGACTCATCGTTGTGCCGGTTAACCACTCGGGGATCTCCGGCTCTGGAATCGGCAGACGGCGTGTCGATCTGGATTGGCAACGGACGGCATTTATATCGATCCGGAACATCACAACGGTGCCAGGTGCTAGTCGCGGGATGAGTCCAGACAGATCCGTTGTGACCAAACTGTCGCTCATGCTTGCGAGTGCGACATGCGACTGGATAAGCAGATAGGGGTTCCGTTGATCGCCTTCGACTCGAAAGAGGATCGAAGACGCAGCTCGACGTAACCCTGCATCTCCTGGTAGCTGTGGATCGAACAAGGTCATGACGGCTCGATGCATAGCGTCTCGGTCGGACCAATCCCTGACCCTTTCAGCGAGTGGAGGGAAAGCAAGAGGAACGCGTGTCAGGATGATTGTTGTATTGTCCGGGATTATTTTTTCGCTTGTGACGGTTGTCATCGAAGGTTCTCCTTTGCCCAATTCAATAGTTCTCGTCTAGTTCTGAGAACCGGTGGTGTGATGTCAATTATGTGGCGTTCCCGGTATCGGTAGCCATCATGAGGGTGACTACCGATGGGGTCGTCAGCGTACGTTACCGTATGAGCGTCCGGGGGTTTCGTTCCAGCAAGGATGTGCATCTTCAACCGGCCCTCTTTACTTCCAATTGCCGGAACGACAGCCGCGGCTTGCATCATCGGTAGGTCGGTGGTTCCGAGCAACAACGGCCAATCTGGAACACATGCTTTTCGTCCAAGTGACAGTTGCCATCTGGGTTCCATCAGTGCGTTCCCTAGCCGGTCTATCTCGTCGTCGTTACCCTCAATGAGCCAAGTGAAAGATGCGTCAGTGATATAGCTGCGCTCTGTTTCCATCGGAGGCCTTCGATGTTTAATTACCCATGCTCCACCCGATCCAGTAGGTATTGTGTGTTCGACCCGTTTCCGGTCACTGGTGTTTAACCAGGCATAAGCAGAGGTTTTCGGTGGGTTGATGGTCTGATAATCCACCATCAACGTCCCGGCTTTGTCTACCCGGATTGCCATTGACAGGTTTCGCAACCATTGGGAGGCTTCCACCTCGACTTGGCGACCAAGGCCAAGGGAGGCACGAGCTAGCCCAATCAGTGCTCCATAAGTCGGAAAGGGCAACGTGCCTCGGGCACTGAACCGAGTCTGCTCACCATAAGACTGCAATGGACCGGCTAAACGGGCTACGATTGTAGACATTAGCACTCCTGGTTCGAGTCAGTAGGACGTTCGGCAAGCAGGTGATCCGCACACCACTCCGCAAGATGATCAAGGTCCATTATGGTTATCAATGTCTGGTCAAAGTTAGTTTCGTCCAGAGCCTTTTTAGATGCCGTGGCCGCCAGTGATATTGCGGCCTGACCAAAGTGGCTTGGCTTGGCTTGTTGAACTACATGATGTTCCTCGAGTAGTGCTTTGACCGATGGCTGGAGATATCCATCATCTTTACTTGTGATAGCAGTTTCAAATGCAGTTTGGAGACTTACGGCAGAGTGTGCGGGGACAGCAAGGACGATGGACGGGAGTCCCTGATATCCAGTGGTGTTCTGCTTTCCGGTGGGTAAAGTCTCGAACAAGGCAACGAACAGGGCGATGAGCCTATCTCGTGCCCCCTCTTCGTTGGCAGCCGACCAGGTCGCGAACAGTTGCCCAGAATCGACGTTGCAGTGCCAGTAGTAGACGCCGCCGGTGAGCATGGTAATGCCAATGTGTCCTGCTCCTCGGTCGGAGACCCGCATATCGTCAACAGCGGTGAAGTAGTCCACCTCAATTTCACTTTCGTGAGTAGTGAAAGCATGTGAACGTTGGATTGCCGCCTCATTCTGGAGATCGGGACGCTGTGCGAACATCCGGCCAAACGCAGCGATACTCAGGCTCCGCGTTCGTTGAGGGTTGACGTAGGCTGAAGGGTCAATAGTCTCGTCATATTTGTTGGCCAATTTAAGGGCCGCCTCATTGATCTCGGATTCAGCGAGCCAAACCAAGGTGTTGCCAATTTCAGCTTCTTCGGTAGTAGTCTTTTTGGAACCTTCCTCTGCACCTGTTTCCTTCTTTGGCTTCAGGAGGAGTGCGTCAGCTTTTTTGTCTGCTTTACCTGGATCCATAACCAAGCTTAACGCTGATTTAGTAGCGCCTTTGAACAACATTGCCTGGAGTTTCTCATCGACGATGGTGCCTTGTCTGGTGAGAATTGCTTCTGCCATCCGTGCTATTTCATTGCCGACCAAAATAGAGCGGTGAGTTTTCTCGCCATCCGTCTTAGCCTCAAATTGGATTCGTTTTGGCCTGGTCATTGCTTGAGACGATATGCGACTTCTTATCGCTCCGCCATAACTTATCGCCTTCGGGGACCCGGCATCGTCTCGATTTGGATTACCTGCCGCATACGAGAACAGGATGTGAATATTTAACGAGTTCATTCTTTACCTTTCATTTCAAAGATTGACATTTCACATTTCATTTTTATGAGTAGAAGCTTTCTATTAGGTTTCGCCGTGTTATTCGTCTGCGTTTCCGGTTCGGTTGGTCCCACCAACGGTAGGTGTCCCATGCTGAAGCCCAATCCAGAGCGATTTCCTCGCTATCTGCAGCGTGGAGCAGTCCCGATAGAAGCCGATGAGCGTTAGGTAATGACATAGTCTGGACCGCAAGTAGTCGAGCTCCGATTGTCTCTTCTTGTATTACGCCGCGGGACTGAAGGGCCTTGGCGAGATGGCCAAAGCTGACTCCATTTGCCTGCCCGATGTGTGAGAAGGTTGCGGCGGCTGATGCATGGAGAAGTAACGGAGTTTTGAGCCAGGGGGTACCTTCCCAGAAGCGCGCAAGGTACGGATATGCTCGGTCGGCTGTCGCGTCAATTCCACCGTACCGCAATGCATTGCGGGTGGATGATTGTCGGCGTGCCTCCAAGAGCCATGTTACGTATCCGCTTGCTGGGGCATTGGTTGGGGTAGGGGTGGTGATAGCGTCGCGTTGTGGTGATGGTACATCGGTCATGATCTTTTCTCCCATATGTGTTTTTGTGCTCGAACAACCGAGGCAGCATAACGTGTGGTGGCGCCGTACGGTCTTAAGACCTCTTGGAATACTTCGCGAGCATTCGCATAGAGCGCGTGGTTTGTTTTGTCGGTCGGTGCTTGGTTGACAGCGGCGTATTCGATCTGAGCGGCCGCTAGTTCCAACCATCTACCTTGTGCTATTTTCACCAAGCGATTAGTTGCATCGCTGCGGTCCTTCGGTTTGTTATCATTTAATGCATCACAGATAGCCCACTTCAGCTTGTCCATAATGCCATTCTTATTGTCAAAACATTCGGTGAGGATTGGTATCAAGAACTGGAATTCAGAGGTTTCTGGATCCATATGCGCAGCGAGAAGATTGACCGTTCGCACCTCCGACCACTTAGGACTAGCAGGGTTACCCTGTTTATCGGCGAGGAAGAGTTCTATAGTTTCGTCGTGACGTCCATTTGCTCCGGTGAGCCACAAGTCTCCGTCGGTGATAATGCCTCGTAAATGCCCTTGTGCGGTCGTGAGCGCCTCCCGGTGTATCGAATCCAAAATACACAATGGATGCGTAGACGGACTTTTACGGATCACTCGAGTATCAAGCTTTCTGTTCTTTTTTGTTGATTGGATGATGATCCGATGTGGGTCTACCTGGAGGGCGCCTTCCCTTGCTTGTCTTACGGTCTCCTTGTTCTGTGGGATAGGACCACGGACCAGCAGCTTGATGTGTCCGACGACCCCCATGGAGGTAAGCAACGTCGAGGAAGCGGTTAGGGTGGAGAGATACAGCGCATCGTGACTAATTGCACTGCGATTCTTATGCGACCATGCTGGACCTGCATAAGACTCATTGGCTGGTTTTTTAACCATGTCAGCAGTAAGGTTACGCAGCAACGTCGTCGCCAGGCTCCACTGGCTCACACGAAATGCATGGGTGATTGTTGCTTTCCCCTCCGAGAATGCCCCGCCTGACTGAGCGCCATTGGTTCCGTCCGGAGGAGTCAGCACGGACGACGAGTTACCGGGCAGATGGTAGAACCAACGGGCAACCAGCCCTCGGGCGGCGGCGGCGGGTTCAATACCTTTGCCACTTAGTGGATCGTTAAACTTTACGAACCATGCAGCTTCGTTTCGCCCCGGCAGGTGAGCCGTAAGCTCATCAACAGAAAGCGCCTCTGGGTTGGTTAACGCCTCGATGAGTCGGATGTCTTGGAGGAACGGGAACTCCGGGTGATAGAGCCAAAGGTGTTTACGCTGGTCTGCGATTAATGCAGCTACCTCACATTCCGTAAATCCGGAGTTATTCTCAGCTTGGCCTAACCATCTGGTATGATTTGCTCCCGCCAGACGAACTGTCTGCGCGGCGAGTGCTTGAATAAACCTACGTAGCGCTGCTCGGACGATTGGGTCGGGCTCTGCTAGGTCTTTGATTTCATGGGCGTGAAGCAAGAGATCCTCAACGCCTACTTGTCGGACGTTTCCCGTGAGGTCGATTATGGGAATCCACTGCTTCGAAACAAGATCGACTTGTGGGGTTGCGTGTGCCTCCAGTAGTTGGTGTCGTAATATGTTTGCACCGGTCTCAGGGGTTATGGTGCTCACTTATTCCTCATTTCTGTTTTGACGAGTCCATCTGCTGTCAGCTCTGCAATCCCGGCCAGCGATGCTACGGGGATCGGGAGTAGGGATTGAATCAGAGGGGATGGGTGGTTCTCCCACCCAGATGGGATTAATGGCTGGGCTGCCGTGCGCAGGTCTCTGACCAAGACTCCTGATACTGGGATGACGTAGCCCAGGATCTCCTTGATTTGCGCCTTTCCGGAGACCGCTTTGATGGAGTCAGCGAAATAAGGCAATGCGTAAGGATTTTGCCCACTCGGGTCGTAAATGAGCACCTGGACGGTTTCTCCTTCGCGCATCCGAGTTACCGCTTCATCGTTCCAAAGGGTTCCAACTGTCATTTGGTGGAGCGTGCTGTTGTCTTCCCAATGGCTGGCCTCTCGCCAGTCTACGGCTAGTGAACTGGCGTCGACTCCGGCGAATTTTGCAGTCTGTGCAGCGGAGACAACACGCGCAAGATGGTTAGTGAGTTCGCCTACACTTTCGTCGTTGGCACTCACCAAGTCATTCCAGGAGACGTTCGCCGCGTCAACTGCGGCTTGGACGTCTCCTGGGATCCGAAGTTCAGTTCGGTTGCCACCATCAAGAGCCGCAGTCTCATTGAGTGTCTTGTTGATCTCAGCCCTCGTATAGGGATAGTGGCCATGGTCATGGAGTCTTCCTTCGTCATTCATCGAAACTAATATGATCGCCAGCGGGTTGCCCGAGCGGTATTGCAGATGGGATGGGTGTACCCAATTTCCGTCAGCGGAATTTTGTGAGTGTCGCCACTGGCGGCCAAACCGTTGGATCAAGCTGGACATAGGAGCGATATCGGTGATCAACAAGTCGACGTCTATGTCGAGGCTCGATTCAGCAATCTGGGTACTTACGAACATTATCGACCCTTGTCCGGCCTTCTTGCCGCATCTGCCCATCAACTTTGATGTAGCCTCGGCACGTTGGTTGGCGGTCATCCTTGAATGCAAAAGTAGTACATCGTGGCCCATTTCTCGTAGCAGATGTGCGACCCGCTGTGCCCGATTGACGGTGTTGACAATAAGGGCGACGCGCTGGTTTTTACCAGGGTCCCATCGATCATGGGCTAATTTGGCTGTAGCACGGTCGAAAGCGTCATCAATTCCTTTGATCGGCTGAACTATTATTTCATGGACGTATGTTCGATATGAAGTGAGATTGACGGAATCAAGGGTGCCTTCTGGTGTTGTACGTACTACGGCGGGATACACATAATCTGCTAGTTGATTGTTGATGGAGATAGCGTTCTCATCAAACCGATTCCAACCTTCAAGATACGCGTCCACGCATTCAATGAGTCGTTGGCGGGGGAGTGTTGCGGACAGCAACGTCACCCGGCTCCGGCAGAACCCTAGCCAACCGAGTAGACGGACTAACAGCCGCTGCTGATGAGGGTCATACGTGTGGATCTCATCAAGGATCACGTGCTTGTTCGCCAGCGATGCAAGCCGGAGCGGCAAGTACTTATGGGATAGAGATGCTGCAAGCACCTGGTCACACGTGCCAACAGTGACGGGTGCTGTGAGACCGCGATGCGGACCACTAAACCAGCTACTCGGTCGGAGCCCTGTCTTCAAATCGACATCGGCATATGCGCTGTCTTCGTCACAAATACCCGTTGGACTTGCAGCGCTTTCGGCGTAAAAGGCGTTCAAGATAGCTCGACCGTGGGTGAGATGAGCGAGGGCTTTCGTGTCTTCAAAGAAGGTGCGGATTCGGTCAAACATAGCATCGGCTGTCGCGGTGGTTGGAAGTGCGAACATGAGCCCGTCGTTGAGGTCTGGTCGGACCGAATGGATCCATAGTGCCGTTTCAGTCTTTCCTTCTCCAGTCGGGACTGCTACGATGGTGAGGCCGGGGCCATGAGAGACTTCGTTAGCCCACTCTTGAACGGGTCGGTCCGCCTCAAATGTGAACAGGTCTTTGAATTCTCCACACTTATGCACGGGACGACCAAGGTATCGATCAAGGGATGTTTCGGCTTGCACCGTCCGAGCATTGAGATAAGAGCGTGGGTTGGCCTGCAACTTCTCAAGAGGTGCGGAGGACACAAAAGCTTCGTCACTTGCAAACCAGTCGGCGAGCACAACCAGACCTGTCAGTATAGGAATGACTGCTCCATATCCCAAGGGCAAGCTTTCCCGAAGTCCGCCGGAGTTTACGCCCAATGCCTCGTATAAAATTGAGAGGTGGTGATTATGGAGACGGTTCCAATCGTTATCGTCGAGTGTCTTGCGATGCTGCCTAATGCGGGCTGTTTGCATAAAAGATAGGTCGGACTGGTATCGGCCGTGATGTCCAGCTATAACGGCGCAGGCCCACCTGGGCGTTTCTCGTCGCTCAAGAATGTGGGCACTAAGTGCTTCATGTCGCAGGTGCCCCCGCAATGACTGTGAGTACTTCGAGAATTCGTTAACCAAGTCCTCGTTAGGGACAGGTAAGCCTAGGTCAGCAATAAACCTAGCGAACTTCTCTCGACGAGAACTCGGCATAAGAAGCTGACCCTGAAATAGCGGGTCGAGCTTACCTAAGTCGTGGGAACCAGCCAATAGTGCAATTCCGGCTCGGGGATCGCTCCCAAATAAGGGGGCGATAAGATCCCGGACGGGATTACTGATCCAACTATCCCACAGAACCGTGCTAACGGCTGCGGTATCGAGAAGATGAGCGATTAACGGATAAGGTGTGCTATCAGCGTTATTACCGTATTTCCCCCATGCTTCCATTGTCTAGATCTCCTTTCCCTTCTCAATCTTTTCCAAGCCTGGCCGGCACGAATCTTATCAAATGGGTGTGACACATTGAGTTTTAAATCTGGTAGATCAGTGCGTACGTCTAGATCGTGATTATTTGTACGGTCAACCGGTAGCGTAGGCATTGCTGCGGCGAGGTGAAAATCACTGCTCACGGGCGGTGAGTGTCAAGATAGTTGGCACATTTGGTTAGTTTCGGATTAATGGTTTTCTGGCACCTTCGTGCCGCCAAAATCTAGTTAATTTAGGTTCCTCATTGATCGACTTATCCGTGGCGAAATTTTGATCTAGTTGCCGACGACAAGTCGGCAACTAGATCAAATGACCACACTTGGGTCTGCCAATTTGGCTAACTAATTGACAATCCTAAATATCTTTGGACTCATGAGATCGAAGCTGGATAACAAAATCGTCGCACTATCGTCACGCAACGGACCATTGGAGCTCGCAAATAGGAAACCTCCTGGCTGTGTTGATCGATGACGGACTTGTGGCGTGATTTATACCCACCTTCCCTCTGAGATCTCAGGCCTCTAGTTCTCGCCCTGCATGGTTGGTATTCTATTCGAATAGATGCCAACTCCCTTGACACCTAGGGTGAAAGAGTCATTGCTCTAACTTTTTTAGTACCGCTTTGGACAACGCTCTTTGGACAACGCTCTATGGACAACGCTCTATGGACAACGCCCCGTGCCATTATCGATAAGGTGGTTTGGAATCTCCTCCCGGAGGGCGATCCCGGAGGGCGATCCCGGAGGGCGTAGGTCCATCATCTATGTAGCATTGCAGTATGATTGTTATCAGCTTGTAGCGGATTTACAACCTCTTTCATTCATGACGCACGCGGAAAGATGGCTGGCCTTTGCCTTGGCCTTTGGCGAAGAATCGAAAAGAAGATCCGAGAGTTGGATCGTTCGATACGTGCAATCTGGGATTTAGATCATTTATTGGCGCTTCTAAATAAAACCGGATCAGTACTGGCATGATATCTAATCCAAATTAATAAGAATACAATCAAGAAAATGCTTATCTTTATAGTTTTTAACTATATTTTTTTGCGAATCGACTCTTTTGTAAAAGTCACATAACTTCATAATCTGTCCTAGAATTAAATAATAAAGACCGGAGGTTGCCAATTGAAGGACACGATTGTCTTTGTAAAAAACTCATATCGCAAGGTTGATCACACCTCCCGACGATATTTTGGGGGTCTAACTCCATCAGAACGAAATGCCATCGCCATAGCAAGGGATCTAAGTGGCACCTCCGGCGGTAAAACCATCGCGATAACCCTAGGTGAAGCGCATGACCAAGATGCACTTTTAGAGGCGCTTAGCCTAGGAGTCGATCGAGCGATCCTAGCCATTGGTGACCCATCCCAAGGTGCAGCCTTTGTGTATAAGGATCAATTGGCATCGCTAATCAGATCAATAGCTCCAATGGCTCTCTTATTTGGAGACTATTCAGCAGATACTGGAAGTGGCCTCTTTGGCGCAATTGTAGCTGGAAACTTATCCATAGGGTACCTCTTTGGCGTCGAAGGGGTAAAACAGACCAAAGGCAAGTTCACGATTGAGCACTTTGATGGAAGCTCACATCTCCTCTCGGAGTTCACACAGCTACCAATCGCACTTGGATGCGCCCCAACAAATATTGAAATACGCGGAGATCTGATCACTTTGATCGAGGCTAAAGCAGCTCAAATTGAAACTGTGGGCTTACAAGATTCAAATGGCCTACCTGCTACCTGGTATCTAGATGACCAAGGGCGAAGTGCGCCAACCACTATCACACAAAGCCCAATTGGAGATCGTGCGATAATGCGCATTAGATCCCTAATGGGAGGGGCGATAGATGCTAGACGACGTGAACTAATTGAAGTTAATCCCGACTCAGCCGCAGAGATAGTCCTAGAGGCAGTCTCGCGCCACAAGGAGTCAAATTGAGGGTTCTGGCTCAGATGACCCACCCCGAGGTTGCAGCCGTTGCCGAGAGGTCAGTGATCATTCTTTCGGTGGGATCCACCGAACAACACGGCCCGCATCTACCTCTATTTACCGACTCAATTATGACCATCGCGCTGGCCGAGGCACTCGCAACACGTCGAGCCGAGAGCACTCTTTTGGCACCTAGCGTCAACTTCGGCTCCAGCGGCGAACACTCCTCCTTTGCAGGCACCTTATCAATTGGCCAAAATGCCCTCGAACTCGTCCTTTTAGAATTAGGTAGAAGCGTCGATCACTTTGCTGGAATCATCTTTGTCACCGCTCATGGGGGTAACGTAGAGGCAATGGCAAAAGCGGTCCAAAAACTTAGAAGCGAAGGCAGGTTCGCAACCGCCTGGTGGCCCACCCTTGAGATTCTTCAAAAAGCAGCCTATCGATGGAGCGGACCAGGTGGCGCCCAGGGGATGGAGGCTCCAGATCTTCATGCTGGAAGAACAGAAACTTCCGCAATGTTAGCGTTGGTTCCTGAATTAGTACAGATGAGCCTGGCTAGGCCCGGTAGTGTCGCTGAGCCTTCAGAGATCATGGAAGTCATGCGCAACCTAGGGGTATCTGCGGTCTCAAAGAACGGTGTTTTAGGCGACCCAACCGGCTCAAGCGCCACTGAAGGTGCAGCCATTTTAGGAGCTTTCAGTGATGCACTGATCGAGACCTACGATCGGTTTTATAAGTCTATCCCACCTAAAGCGATCAATTGGCCTACCCTATGAGTGATCTAACGACAGATCAAGGTTGCCTAGTTGTACTAGGTGGAGCACGAGGCATCGGAGCCGAGGTCGCGAAGATCGCCGCATCATCAGGACGTAGATGTGCAGTAGTCGACTTTAGTGAAGTGACGATGCGCTTTGGATATCAAATGGGAGATATCAAAAGCGCTACCTATGGTGATCTTGAGGAAAAGATCAGCAGATATGGTGCGGATGCAACCAATGGTGCTGATTTAGCCCGTATCGCAACCCAAATACAAGATGATATGGGACCCATTGATCAACTTGCCATTACCGCAGGTGCAATTCTTGGTGGAAAGTCGCTGGTTGAGACCTCAACACAAGAACTTCTATCGATGATCGATGCTAACTTAGTGGTGCTACACAACGCCATCACCTCCTTCATACCTCTCATGAAAGAGACAAAAGAGCGCAGCTCAAGCGTATCAATTGTGGCGGTTGTGTCGGTTGCAGCTTCAAAGGCACTCGGTGGAATTGGTGCCTACTGCGCTGCTAAGGGCGCAATGGTTGCATACCTACGAACCCTTGCTCTAGAGCTGGCACCCGATCAAATCAATGTCAATTGGGTCTGTCCGGGATCAACCAGGGGTGCAATGTTGGATCAATCGGCTGTCCTTTATGGCCTTAGCGACGTAGAAGAGTTTTCAATACACCATGCCCTGGGTCGACTAATCAATCCAAAAGAGATAGCAGAAGCTATCTCTTTTCTATTGTCACCGGCTGCCTCTGCCATCACCGGAGCTGAAATCTTTGTCGATGCTGGAATGCACCTTTGACAACACGGCTCCCATCCAGCCCCAATCAGGATAATTCGGCTTTTGTAACCCCGCTCAAGGTCGCAATCTCTCCCAAAAGATTTAGCGGAACAAGCGATATCCGAAGTGGCGCTAAAGAACTTTCCTTGTCGTCTTCATGGGTCACAATCAATGAAGCTCATTTAAATTCATATAGCGATCGACTTCTGCAATATGCAATCGACTACGACAAAGAGTTAGACCCTAGATTTTGGATTCTGAGCGACCCAATCGCCAGCTTTGCATTTGTAATAGTCGTTGATTATCTCAACTTTGGCTCTGGATACTTCAAGGATCTTCAAAAAAATTCAACTGGATCTGGCTATCTCACCTTCGCACAGGGGCTTACCTCATATTTCGTGGATCACTACCCTTTCAAACCATCTCACCTAACCACCATCACTTCGGACCAAATGACCGAGATCCTCCAACAAAGAGATCCTTCACCTCAAGTATCAATTTTGATAGATCTCCTGGTAAAAGCTGTAAACGAACTGGGTATGTACTTAGAAGGTAATTTCGCCGACAGCTTTGTCGAATTCGCAAAGTACCTAAACCGCGATGTTGATGACTGCCTCAAGACTCTAATTGAGTTACCAGCCTTGGCTGATTACTATGAGATCAATGAGATAGCTTTTTACCCCCTCAAAAAGGCACAGATAATCCTCTCGGATCTCGATATGATTTGGCGCTTCCACCACAAAAATCTAGATGTCGCTCAAATACCTTTTTGCATTTCAGGGATCCACAAGCTTACTGCATTTGCTGATAATTCACTTCCACATGTCCTTCGGGTTGAAAAAGTCCTAGAATATGACCCCGCTTTAGAGAGTCACATTCAACTAGGGGGGCGCCTCGAATATAGCTCATGGGCGGAGGTAGAGATTCGTGCAGCAACTATTCAAAGTGTGGAGATGATTCACGCAAAGCTCCTGGGTGATGGAATTACTCTTTATCCCAATCAAATTGACGCCGCAATTTGGACCTCAAAACATGATCCGTTGTTATCGGGCAAATACAGACTGTCACTATCACATAAGTGCAAAAGTATCTTCTATTGAATCGGCTTCTACTGAATCGACTTCTGTTTTACCCAAGTGGCCCTTCGAAGGGACTTTGGCAAAACTCCTTGAGATCTGAATCGATCATGATCCATTGATACTGAGAAAATACCCATGAAGCCCTTTTCTTGAACCTCACCCATAAAATCCCCGTCAAGCTCACCTTGGCATTGCCTCGAACATAGAACTAGATCAAGTGATCCACTGTTCGCAATAACGGATAGCGACCATCGGCAAATGAAAACGTCCAATCGATGCGTGACCACTTCAATCAAACAATCGATCAACTGAATAATCCATAAAGGACGAGCCTTGGACAGTGCTATAGCTCTTGGAATCTAAAACATTAAACCATCTGAGCCGAGTAACGCTCAAATTCCCAAGCCTCAAAACACACGAATCCTTTCGGCGAACAGCCTCCAGCCACCAAGGGCTTAACCTAAATTAATTGAAATCGAACTCAAATCTCCGGCTATGCTTGTTAACTCCGGGCGCTTAGCTCAGCTGGTTAGAGCGCAGCCTTCACACGGCTGAGGTCGGGGGTTCGAGTCCCTTAGCGCCCACCAAAGTATCCGTATGAGAACCCTGCACCTCAGCGATGCCGCTTGATGCTACGCTAGAACCGCCCGTCGGGATTTCCCGGTAGGCGGTATTTTTTATGTCAAGAGTACGATGAACGCTCGCTGGAATGAGGCGTGAGAGCAAAGTGTCGAAGGGCTCGTTGTAGTCAACTCGGACAGTTTGCTCTCGTGTCTCGTCATCTTCATCGATGTAGATCCTGGCAAAGAACGCCTGATTGAAGAGCCTCCTGGTGCTGTCGTTGGCTTCCAGGTAGGCGGTATGACAGTCTCGAGTCAGATCCAGCGTGTCGGCCAATACTGCTCGTGCTTGCTCGAAGTTCGCATCGAGGCTAGCAAACTGATCTTCAATTCGTGCGATCTGACCAGCAATCCGGTCCTGTTCGATCTTCAGTAGATCAAGTGGAATTGCTCCGGCGTAGTGAGCATCGAGCAGCTTCTGACGTTGGGCGGTTAGCTCAATGCGCTGGTTGTCCATCTGTTTTCGCTCGGTTGCGGAACCGGCCTGTAAGGTGTCGAAGTCCTCCAAGACAAGCTCTTCGATGCTGTCTCGCAACGCTGGCGAGAGTGCAATAGTGCGGTACTCGTCCTCAATGATTTCCTCGACCATCTCCGCTGACATCGCCTGTCGTTGACAGTCGGTGACCCTTCTCGCTCGACCAGAGCAGACAAGGTAGAGGTATTCGGTGCCCCATCTATTACGGGCTGTTGTGATCATCAGCCGAGAACCACAGGACCCACAAAAGACGCTGCCTCGGAGGTAGTGGTTGTTTGTTCGCTGGTGCGTTCCGGCGGTGTTGTGGGCACTGAGTAGGTCCTGGACCTGCTGCCATGTCTGTGGATCAACCAGGGGTTCGTGGAGTCCGGGGTAGGTGATGTCCCGGTAACGGATCTCTCCCTTGTAGTACGGATTGCGGAGCAATTTATGGAGGCCGGTGATTGTCAACGGCTTGGATGGCCACTTGGGTGTTGCTCGTGTGGTAAGCCCACGAGCTGTCAGTTCATCGAGCAGCGTCCGAAGCGTTGGATCACCTTCGGAGTATCGAAAGAACGCCCAGGTGATCAAGTGCGCTCGCTCGGTGTCGATCTCAACAGTTCGGTTGACTCGTCCGAGCGCATCGTTGACATGGATGTTTCTGTAGCCAAGTGGCGCTCGGGAAACTGTGCCGCCGACGCTCGCCTTCTGGACCAGCCCTTTGGTGACCTCGTTGGCGAGGTTGCGGGAGTAGAACTCGGCGATGCTACTCATGATGCCGTGCATGAGCATCCCTGATGGGGTCTCGTCGATGTTCTCGCTGGTGCTAACCAGTGTAACTCCCGCTTGCTTCAAGGCGAAGTGGATAGCGACGTCATCAGCTCGGGACCGAGCGAGACGGTCGAGTTTGTGGACGATGCAGTAATCCACGTGATATTCCCGAACATAGGACAACATGCGCTGGAGTTCAGGCCGCTTGGCCGCTGAGGTACCGGATTCTCCCGCATCGACGAATTCCTCAATTACGAGCGCATCCAGCGACGTAGCCTTTCGGGTGTTAGCTTCACGCTGGGCAGGAATAGAGAACCCCTCCTCTCGTCCGCCACGAGTGGCTTGGTCGGCGGTGGAGACGCGCAGGTAGGTGATTGCAGCCTTTGAAGGTGCAGTACCCATTACTCCCGGGATGGCAGAATCGCTTGACATGG
Organism: Acidithrix sp. C25; assembly: GCF_904848545.2. Classification (NCBI taxonomy): domain Bacteria; kingdom Bacillati; phylum Actinomycetota; class Acidimicrobiia; order Acidimicrobiales; family Acidimicrobiaceae; genus Acidithrix; species Acidithrix sp. C25. Next base: position 321,166 of record NZ_CAJHCI020000006.1, on the reverse strand, counting down.
GCACTCCTTTCCTATTCGTTTTCTGTCTTACGGGCGTTTTGCTGCACTTTGGTGGCAGGGCCGGGTGATTTGTCGACGACGGCAGTGACTACGGGCTTGCCTAAGAACCCAGCGATTGCCGCACTGCGAGCCGCCGCTTCTCGCTCCAGCTCATCACGAGCCTGTTGAGCACGAGCGATGATCTCGGGATCATCCTGGGCTGAGGTGATGCGAGTTTCAATGGCTTGACGGATCTCGTCGGTAATGCTGGTTTCTCGCAACTGGGCGATGAAGCGCAATTGCGCGTGCAAAGTTTCCTCGACGCGAATTGCAAGGGTCTTGGTATGTCGTTCTTGCTTGTTTGGATCACCCATGCCCTCATAGCGCATTGCTTGTAATCCTTGTTCTTCTTCTTTCATGTGTAAACCTCCTTTCAGTTAGTTGTTTAGTGATATTTCTCCCGATGTCGTTTGGCTCAGGAGCCTCAGACATTGACGCTCTCTTTGGTTGACAAGTCAAGTCGGAAATAGCTCTTTGACCTGCAAAAAAACAGATCAGGAGTTCTCAGAGGGAGGACCGGCCACAACACCCAGGTACTCCCCTGTGGTGCAGACCCGAAACAGGGCCGGATTCAGGCCCGCCGTCGCCGCCACGGCGGCCCGAATGGCCTCCGCTCGGGCGGATCCCGGGACCACCCAGAGAACGGCGGGGAAAAGGCCGTGTGTCGCCTGGTAGCGCCCCGTTGCCCGAAAGGCTTCATACGCAGCACACTGGCGCATAATTACCGGCATGTGTTCGCTTGCCATATCAACCTCGATGAACCAGTGGTGCTCGTAGTCGTCAGAAGCAGTGACCAGACGAAGATCTGGCTTGAGCGTTAGCGCCGTTCCAAATCTCGAAAGTGATTGTTGCCAGCTGGCGGGTTCGGCTTGGACTTCGAGCACTTCTAAGTCACCCTGACGCCCAGATTCGATAGTCCTCACGGCCAGTTCGGATATGGCCAGAGTGTGCTCGACGAAGTGCCGAGATGGTTCTCGGTAATTGCGTCGTCCGGAAATGACGGGAGGGTCAAGGCTCTGGAGTATTCGTTCACCGGCCGGACCGACGTACCAGACGAATCCCGCTGATCCAGCTCTGGCTCCACCGATACGGCGTTCGAGCGCCTTGAGCACCAGAACGTTCCGAAGCCGTGACAGTGTTCGAATGCAAGCACGCGCTGATGCTGTCGGTGTTGGATGGACGGGATCGAAGTGGAGTCGCTGGATGTGCTTAGTGGAAAGCAGCCGGAACTTTTCCACGTTACGAAGCAGCTTGTAATCCCGCTCGGTCAGGCGGTCTTTCAGGGTGTCGAGATCCGAGCGCGTCATGTCGGACCTCCTGTCACTCGTTTAGCTTCCCGTCGCCCCTCGCGACCCCGCAATGCGGGGTCAGTCCCCTCCCGCCAAGGGCGGAACTTGGCCAACGACCTGCATGAGTAAAAGACACTTGAGGGTCGTGGCACGACGACCGAGATGACGTTGACAAACCCTCGACCTCTGTTCCTCTTCTCTAATAGGGTTGGGCAAGTTGGTAAGAGATAGGTAGTCATTTGCGTCTCCTCTTCCGTCCCAGTTCATCGCCGTCCGCTCCCTGTGAATGTGGTTGAGTTGATGCAGCATGTGCAGATTGAGGGATAGGGCTGGCATATCGATTGTGGCTACGGTTACGAACTTCTTCCCCGAGACCGGTTGGCTGCGGCGGTGGAAGCGTTCGGATCAGTGCCCATCCCGATGGAGCACCACCAGCGGTCAGGTTCGCATATGCCTGATATTGACCAAGGCTGAGGAAGTCGACTGCTTGGAGACTGGGAGCCTGCTTTGCAACAGCGTATGCATCGTCAGGATCAAGGAGCTGGAAGATGATCTTGGATTTTGCATTCGTATCAATCGCCGCCCGAGTGGAAGCGGGGAGTTGAGCTCGATGCTGATGGGCGAGATGCCAGCCGACACCGTTGGACCGGGAACGGCTCAGGGCGTCGTCAATTGAGACCGGCAGGTGCAAGTACTGCTGCACCTCATCGATGACGATTGTCGCTGGACGGCTGGATGGATCAACTTCGCTCGCACGCTCCATCGTTGCCGACCACGTCTCAGCCACGATCAGGGAACCGAGTAGCTGGGCTGTGATAGGGCCGATGAGTGCTTCATTGAGCGGAACGAGCACGACCTTGTTGTCTTTGAACATATCCCGAACGCGGAACGGAGGATCGGCCTGGCCGAGGATGGCTCGCAAACTCGGCCTGAGTAGGTACTGACGTAGCTTGTTCATCGGTGCAGCGATCGCTTGTGCTTGTGCGCCGGGAGACATGGCCAGATAACCAGACCAAAACGATGCGAGACCGGGGTCGTCCATAACCTCTCCGATGATTCCACGTCGAAACCTCTCGTCCGCTAGAAGCCGAGGAAGATCAATCAGCGTGTAGGGCGACTTGCGAGTAGCACCAACCCTGGCGAGCGTGAGGAGTGCAGAGTGGATGATGTCCTCGGTGCGAGGTCCCCAACCGTCGTGGAATACTTGCCTAAGAACCGCTACCAACCCATCGACGACGACGTCAGGATCTCGGTCTCCAACGTTGAGTGGATTGAAGCCGACCACCTTTCCAGACTTCGCTTCGGCTGGATCGATAATCACCACATCATCGATCCTCGCTCGAGGTATAGCCCGCTCGACTATGTCACGTATCAGCTGCCACTTCGGATCGATCACCAACACCGGGCGCCCAGCCGCTATGTCGGCGGCGATGAGGTTGAGCAGAACTGTCGACTTACCAACGCCAGTCGGACCCATCGCCAGCAGGTGTGACGTGATATCCCGAGCAGCGATTCCTATGGGCGCTCTAGGTCCCGGGCCTCCGGGAACGGCGAAGAGCCGCTCTGATCTGTTGACCTTCTCAGGCACTCGCAGCGGGCGAGGATGAAGAGGAGCGACGCCCGGCAGGTCGTAATCTCCTAATGGCCAGCCCAGCAGGCCCGTCAGCTCGGTAGCTCCGAGATGCAAATTCCAGTGCCTCGGTAACTGAGGGGTATTGAGCCGAACTGGTGGCTCGATGATCAGGTCCATGTAGGTGCCTCGATCTATGGCCGTCGACAAGGCTCCAAGTACGCCGATGACCAGCTGTTGTCTGCGCTCTCGCTCTTTCGCTGCCACCCCGATGCGGATCACGGCTAAGAAACCGTGCTGACCGGATCTTGTGTCAACTTGGTCTCGTACAGCCTTACCCGCCGAGCGCTCGCCGATCGTCAACATCTGCCACCACGGTTGGGTAGGATCGGCAATCTCCTTCGGCAGATGCTTCGGTGTCATTCGCTGACCGAGCACGATCTGAACCACTAAACGTTCCCCCGCCTCTAGCCGTGCATACAAAGCAGAGAGCAGGCTCAAGCTCGTCACCTCAGCACGTTCGGTAGCTAAGGCAAACGCCCGTGGACGCATCCTCACTCTGACCGAACGGTCCACCGCAAGACGCGGTTGATCGATGCCGTCGATATCCAGCTCCGGAAGTAGGTGCCGCAGCGTGCGTTGCACCCATAGAACGTGTTCTGCTGGCGTGCCGACCAGATGCTGGATGAGTTGGCCATGCTCGCTGCGAACCTCGAAGACCAGCGGCGGTGCGGCCCTGTCGGCGGCCATTCGAAGCAGCATTGCATCGACTTGATCGACCTCCAGCGGACGAGGCAGATGCAACTGGGAAAACACCCAGTTGCTGCCTGGACTCTTGGAGCGAGAGCGATTATGAAGCCTCATCTCGATCACTTTCGTCGCCATTGCCACCCTGGCGATAGTTATTCTTAACCTTCGTTGCCTCCGCCTGTGCCTGAGCCTCGACCTCGGCTCGAGCGAGCGCCAGTCCGATGAACGCCCTCGAGAGTTTCTTCGCATCTGGAGTGCCCCGTCGCACGCCACGCACCCGTAAGGCCCGCTCTTCCTGGCGCTTCCAGTTGGTCTTGCGCTTCCTACGCCTCGGCATGACGACCTCCGCCTTGGTGGCCCATATCGGAAGGGACCGGGTAGCCGGGAATGACAATATCGGCATCGACCTCGTCTCCCCACACACTCCAGTTGGCGCTTGAGCGTGGCCGCCGTCGAGCGAACAGCTCGAGGTACGGACCATCGCTGACCCGCTCGATCACCGCGTACTGCTCCTCTGGCTTATGTGAGTGTTCCTGCAGCGGAGCAAACATCCACGTCGGCTGCGCGCGAAAGTTGACCGGAGCATGTCCTCGTGTACCGAGGATGAGGTGTTCGGTTGCGTTCCGAAGATACTGACCCAAGCCGATCCGTGGCTTGATCCAGGTCAAAGGCGACCGAGGAGTAAAGCCCCATGACTCCATGACGTCATAACCGGCGCGTAAAGTAGCGTTGGTGACCCATAGCCAGCAGTGGGCATCGGTAGCAGCTAGGTCAGCCACTGGCATAGCTTGAATTTCATCCAGCGTCATAAGTTTGTAGTGCGACGCCGCTCCGAGTGCACCCTTTTGCTGAACGTCCCACGGCGGGTCGGCCAAGATGGTCTTGAACGGCTGCCGGGACTCCGGGCCGCTCCTTGAGAAAAAGTTTTGTGTTACCATTAAAAAGCTCCTTTCTGCCCGAGTTTTCGATTGCCGTCGAAAGCACGGGATTTTGATTAGGTTGATGTAGAAGTCCACCGAAAATTGCGAGGAGCATCCCCGGGGTGATTACAGCTAAAAACATCTCGGGGATCATTTGCAATAGCAGAGGTCGGCGACGCGACTACCGATAAGACGTTCGAAGCGACGCCGAGTACCTCTTGCAATTCATGCGATTTATGGTCTCGTAATGTTCACCAATAGTGGCATTGTGGAATAAACAACGTTCTTCCGATTACCAACGATTTATGCGATTTCTCCGCCAGAACAGACTTGCGATGAAACCCAGGACGACGAGCCCTCCGACCACGGCGACGATACCGACCAACGCTGCCGCAATCGATTCGATGAGCCTTACCGCTACGTAGATCGCCACCGTTACCGCAAGCAGCGTGAAGCAGATACCGATGAGCCGGTCTAACATTCCCGACTACTTCTCATACCTGGGCCAGGACCGCAGGGGATCGAGTAAGATTCCTGCGAGACGGCTGGACCAGCTTATGGATATCAGTAGCTGCAGCAGAGTTGGCGAGCTCGCTTGTCGCATGGGACAGTGTGTTGACCGTCTTGTTCATTGTGTCGACCACATTGCGTGTGACTATGACATCACCCTTGACCATCCGGCGCTGGTCGATTGACCAGAGACCGCTGTTTGTTGCTGCCGTCACGTAAGACCACCTGCTCTACGTGCGGCTTCACGCATAGCAGACAATGCCTGTACGGTGAGCTGCTCAAGACGAGTGTCAACGGACAAACGCTCAGCGAAGCTATCGAAGGTGCGACGATACCGGCGCCAAGCCAAGAGCGCCCAGACACCGGCGCCCGAGAGCGCCAGTGCCAAGACGGCAATGCCCAGCGCTACCAGCGCGGTCACCTGATTCGGTGCAGGTCGCGCCGCAAGTCGGACAGCAGTTCTGCACAGCCGAGCATGTGGTCGTCGGCAATGAACGCGAGACGCTGAGCAGCATCGGGTGCAATCATCTCCAGCTGACGCTGTGCCTGGGAAACCCGTGTGATTTGCTGCATGGCGTTGCCAGTAGCCATCGTCAAGTTCTCAACCTTCGCAAGTGTCACGTCGGTTGCATTATCGACCTGGCTGGTTCGGATCTGCGTTCCGAGGCGGCCCCGTGAAATCTCACGCCCAAAACGACGTGCATCCCTGGCGAGCGCACCACCACCTCCGTTGTATGTGGCCAGCTCGCTCATACGATCACCACCCCATAGTTGATAGCCTTCATAATGTCTTTGCTCCTTTCTCTCATTAATCCGAGTGGGTTGCGATGACACCGTGGGTGGTCCGTTACAGCGGGCCATCCACACCCCTCATCGCTGGTATTCGGCCATATTGCTCAACCGAATATCCTTGAGGTTAGAGCTGGCTTTGCATTGGAGATATGCGCACGAACAGAGTTGGAGTAGGAATTGGAGTCGCAATCAAAGTCAGTCCGGTCGTCGTATCGATGGGTTGAACCATCGGCGTGGGATCCCAAGCAGGCTTACAACGTTCTCCAAGATCTTGTTTACTTACACAAAGAGGCTGGCTTTTCCCCAGCTCGTATCGCCAGAGCCAATCTCGTTCGTCAACTTCTTGGCGGGGACAACGAATCGTATGAGGTGTTGCTGGAACGCTTCATATCGGCCATTGAGTCGCTTCGTGATCCGCAGCCCGAGATACTGCTCGATGTCTTCGGCCTCGCCCCGGAGACCGAGGGCATGACCTACCTCAAGGATCGGCGCCGACACTACGGCGACAAGCACGGCATCAAGGTTGAAGCTGTCGCCGACCGAGAAGAAACAGCTATGGATAGCCTCCGTAAGCAACTCGTCACGGGTTGGTATCCAAAGTCCCCAACCGGATTTTCGGTGCCGCAGTCTCACAACGGCTTTGTCCAGCAGGCCGCCCGTATTTTGACGGTGGTCCGCAACCGTGCCTGGCAGGAGAATAGGGAGTGGCACCAGCTCATTGCTGCCTTCGACGAAGCTGACTTCATCTCGATCAGCAGCTCCTACCCTGGGCGGCCGATTCCCGAAGGGGACTTCACGGTCAAAACTGAACGCATCGGAGAGAGCTTTACTCATCAGTTCTGGTACAAGGAGCCGATGAGGCGAGGCGAGACCTACGACCTTAAATTTCGGCTTCTAGCTGATCCAGACCTTGGCACCCCGGGTGCGCTCACTGAGCAGAGTCAGGCCTTTCACGAGCCCACCCGGTTCGCCTCATTCGGAGCAGTGTTCATCGGCGATCGGCCAGACACCATCTGGAGCTACCGTGGACTCACGTACTTTGAACGACCCGGAACTCCCCACATCGGTAAGACCCTCGAGTTTGGCGACGAGCGGGGTGTCAATGTTGAGTTCCACGATTTATACGGTGGACTTTATAGCGGTATTGCCTGGGAATGGTGAGTGCTTATCGAAGATTGGAATGAAGTTGGATGTTGGTGCCTCATGAACACGCAAATTAAGGACAAGTTAGTTGCTTCGATTTTGATTTGAGTGTCCAATATTTCCTCGTAATGCATCCTGTAACAGGCGGTCAGTAGTGTTGTATTCAGATTCTTGGATTTTGCATACAATGTTATAATAAGGAGAATTATGCAAAAATCAAGGCGCCAGTTTAAGGGATTACGTAAGGAGTATCACTGATGGCGGGTCAGCCACGCAAGACTGCGACGAAGCCAGCCAAGTCGCTCGAACAGCGCCTGTGGGACACTGCGGATGCGCTTAGGGGCAACCAGGAACCGAGCGAGTACAAGCACATCGTCCTCGGATTGGTCTTTCTCAAGTACATCTCCGACCGGTTTGAGGTACGTCGCCAAGCGATCGAAGCGAGTCTAAGCGATCCCGACTCCAGTGACTTCATCCCGAACGCCGAACGTCGCGCACGCCTTATCGAGGATCGAGACGAGTACACCAGCCACAATGTCTTCTGGGTTCCAGCTAACGCTCGCTGGCAGCACATTCAGGACCGAGCCAAGCTTCCCACAATTGGTCAAGATATTGATGCGGCGATGGATCTGATCGAGAAGGAGAATCCGTCGATCCGAGGTGTCTTGCCCCGCAACTATGGCCGGGAGGGTCTTGATAAGGGTCGCCTCGGTCAACTCGTCGACCTTATCGGATCCATTGGCTTTACCGAGTCCGACGATCACGGCTCCGACGATGTGTTAGGCCGAGTCTATGAGTACTTCCTAGGTCAGTTCGCTGGCAAGGAGACTGGCAAGGACGCTGGAGCCTTCTATACCCCGAGGTCCATCGTCAAGACTTTGGTTGAGATGTTGGAGCCTTATCACGGTCGTGTCTATGACCCTGCTTGTGGCTCGGGAGGAATGTTCGTGCAGTCTGCCGAGTTCGTGAAAGCTCACGGCGGCAAGCGTACTGACATTTCTATCTATGGCCAGGAATTCACCGACACCACTTGGAAACTGGCCAAGATGAACCTTGCGCTTAGAGGCATCGAGGCCGACTTGGGTGATCACTCCGATGACTCCTTCGCTAATGACTTACACCTAGATCTGCGGGCAGACTTTGTCATCGCAAATCCACCTTTCAACGTCAGCAATTGGTGGGATGCCAAACTCGCAGATGATCCACGTTGGAGGTACGGTACTCCACCTGAAGGTAACGCCAACTTCGCCTGGGTGCAGCACTTTATATATCACTTGTCTCCAAAGGGTACCGCTGGTTTCGTCCTTGCGAATGGCTCGCTCTCATCCAAGACCAGCGGCGAGGGAGAGATTCGTCGCAAGCTCGTCGAAGCCGACCTGGTTGACTGCATCGTGGCCATGCCGGACAAGTTGTTCTTCAATACCGGGATCCCGGTCTGCCTGTGGTTCGTCAGCAAGGACCGCCATGGCAATGGTCACCGCAAACGTCAAGGCGAGGTTCTCTTTATTGATGCCCGAAAGCTTGGCGTCATGGAGAGTCGCCGCCTGCGCGTCCTCGATGACGAAGACATTGGCAAGATCGCGGGCACCTATCACGCCTGGCGCAACCACGAGGCCGGATACAAGGACCTCCCGGGGTTTGCTAGAGCGGCCAGCCTAGACGAAATCAAGCATCACGACTTCGTGCTAACTCCTGGGCGGTATGTCGGCGCCGAGGAGGCAGAAGCAGACGCCGAGCCGCTTGAAGAAAAGATTGAGCGGCTCAAGAAGGAACTGTTTGCCGAGTTTGAGGAAGGGCGACGGCTCGAAGAAGTTATTCGAGAAAGACTCGGAGTCGTAGATGCTTAGTGGCGTTGCCTTGCGACCGGTACTTGAGAACTGGCTTAAATTTCGAAATGGCAAATCTTCTCCCCGTCGTACCGATGATGGGGCTTTTCCGGTTTATGGCTCGAACGGAATCATTGGGCGTAGTGCGGTATCCAACGTATCCGAGCAATGTATAGTCATCGGGCGCGTTGGAAGCTATTGCGGCAGTTGCTACTTTGTGCCCAGTGCGTGTTGGGTAACTGATAACGCAATAATCTGCCAACCCGAGGACCCCGCCGAGACACGTTACTGGTACTACGTGCTTTCCTCGCTTAATCTCAATGATCGCAGAGTTGGTTCGGGACAACCGTTATTGAATCAATCAATTCTGAACTCTATCGAGTTTGATGCTCCAGCTAAATCGGATCGTTTAGCGATTTCAGCGACGCTCGGAGCGCTGGATGACAAGATTGAGTCGAATAGGCGTCAGATAGCAGTGATGGAAGAGTTGTTATCCCTCGAGTTTCAGAATTTGCAAGTTAAGGAGTCCGTTCAACGGCTACCCCTCTCCCAGCTGACCATTATCACGAAGGGTGTCTCTTATAGGAGCGCTGATCTCAAGGCGTCGAGGACATCCCTCGTAACGCTCAAGTCGTTTGCCCGAACCGGTGGTTACAAGCCAGAAGGGCTGAAGCCATACAGCGGTCCGTACAAGCTATCTCAGGTAATCAAACCGGGTGAGGTGGTCATTGCACAGACCGACCTTACTCAGGGAGCTGAAGTGGTTGGGCGTGCCGTCCGAGTTCCATCTGATCATACGGCCGACACACTGGTGGCTTCACTCGATCTTGCAATTATTCGACCGACGGATGTGATTTCAAATGAATATTTGTTGGGAATTCTCACCGATGAGACGTTTCGCCAATATTGTCGGAGCCGTACAAGCGGCACTACGGTGCTACATCTTTCAGGAGACGCTATTCCGACATATCTAGCGCCGATGGTGTCAGCGGACGCTCAGGAACGGTTCGCGAAGTTAGCTCGACCACTCGTTGCTCGGACAGATTCATTGGGTCGGGAAGTCGTCGAATTATCAAATATCCGTGATGTGCTTCTTCCAGAGCTGCTCTCCGGTCGTATCCGAGTGTCAGAGGCGCAGGAGACCGTGGCATGAACATCTTGAATGAGTCAACGGTCGAGGCGGCTGCGCTGGAGTACCTGCGAGAGCTTGGATATTCGACAGCGTTCGGCCCTGAGATTGCTCCTGACACACTTCTCTCAGAAAGGTCTACTTGGAATCAGGTATATCTTTACGAACGCCTTCGTGAGGCAGTGACACGACTCAATAAGGGTATCGATTCTGCGTCTGTCGATGAGGCGGTCAAGCGACTGGATCGCGCGGAGTCCCAAAATCCGGTGGCGGAGAATAAGCGCGTCCACGAGCTGATGCGTGATGGAGTGCCAGTTGAGCGCAGGATTACTGATGGTCAGTTACGCACGAATCGTATTCGCTTAATTGATTTTGAGCATGCCGAGAACAATGAATGGCTTGCTGTTAACCAGTTCACGATCATCGAAGGCAAGAACCGTCGGCCCGACGTACTGGTGTTTTTGAATGGCATTCCGGTAGCGCTCTTCGAATTGAAGAACCTCGCCGACGAGCACGCCACTCTGAGGAACGCCTGGAACCAGGTGCAGACCTACCGTTCGGATATTCCGTCAATCTTCACTCCGAACGTGGTCACAGTTATCAGTGATGGCACGAGTGCCGCCATGAGTAGCTTCACAGGCGCTTTCGAGCACTATGCGCCGTGGAAAACGATGGATGGCCGCGAGGTGGTTACCAACCGACCGGCACTCGAGGTCCTGATCAAGGGTGTCTTCGACCAGCAGCGCTTTCTAGACATCTTACAAAACTTCGTTGTATTCAGCGACGAGGGTAAAGGTCTCGTCAAGAGGGTTGCGAAGTATCACCAATACTGGGCAGTGAACGCCGCAGTCGAATCTACGGTTGAGGCAGCAGGACCGAATGGTGATCGACGTGGTGGCGTGGTCTGGCACACTCAGGGATCTGGCAAGAGCTTCGAGATGGTGTTCTTCGCAGCGAAGCTCATGCGTGACCCCAGGATGAACAATCCCACACTTGTCTTCATTACGGACCGCAACGATCTCGATGATCAGCTCTTCGGTGAAGTGTTTGCTCCAGCCGAGATCCTTCCCGAGAAGCCGGTTCGGGCTGATAGTAGAATCGAACTCCGCCAGCTTCTTCGGCGTGCTTCGGGAGGAATACTATTCACGACGCTCCAGAAGTTTGCCCCCGAAGTCGGTGGCGACTCGAATCCTGTTCTAACGGACCGCCGGAACGTGGTGGTCGTAGCAGACGAAGCGCATCGCTCGCAGTATGGCTTTACTGAGACACTTGGAGCGGACGGCACGTTGAAATCAGGCTTGGCCAAGCACTTACGCGATGCCTTACCGAATGCCACCTATCTCGGCTTCACCGGCACACCAATCGAGTCCGCAGACAAGTCCACTCGTTCGGTGTTTGGTGACTACATCGACGTCTACGACCTGACACGGGCGGTTGAGGATGGCGCGACCGTCAAGATCTTCTATGAATCCCGACTAGCGAGGGTTTCTCTCGACGACGAGGCCCATGCAGATATCGACGCTTTAGCCGACGAGATAACAGAGGAGGTCGAGGAGTCCGATGCGATTCGCGCCAGGTCGCGGTGGTCCAGAGTGGAAGCCATTGTTGGTGCTAGCGAACGTCTGGATCTGATCGCTGCAGACATTGTGGACCATTGGGAGAAGCGCCGAGCTGAGTTGTTTGGCAAGGCCATGATTGTCGCAATGAGTCGTCGCATTGCCGTCGAGCTCTATGACAGGATCGTCAAACTAAGACCAGACTGGCACAGTGACGACCCGAAGGCTGGGAAGATCAAGGTTGTCATGACTGGCTCCGCAGCCGACCCAACTCCATATCAACGTCACCTTCATGACAAGAAGACTCGCACCGAGCTGAAGAACCGAGCGAAGGATCCTGACGATCCGCTGGAGATCGTCATCGTCAGAGATATGTGGCTCACCGGGTTTGATTCTCCAGCTCTGCACACGATGTACGTCGACAAGCCGATGCAGGGCGCAGGCCTGATGCAGGCGATCGCTCGAGTGAACCGCACCTTCCGTGACAAGCCGGGTGGTCTGATCGTCGACTATATCGGCGTTGCTACCAACCTTCGGAAAGCCCTTGCCGAGTACTCTCCCTCGGATAAGGATCAAGCTGGCGTCCCGATCGAAGAGATGGTTGCCGTCATGCTAGAGAAACACGACGTTATTCGTGCCATTCTGCACGGCTGTCCGTTCGACTCTTCGCCGCTGCTTTCGGCCTCCGAGCGGCTTGGTCAGCATGCATCGGTTCTCGACTTCGTGATGGCGGATCCCGATCGGATAAGTCGCTTCCTCGACCAGGTTCTTGCACTTACACGCGCCTTCGCTCTGTGCGGAGCACGTGACGAAGCAGTAGCGATCCGTAACGAAATTCGCCTCTTTGCTGACGTTCGGGCAGCAATTATCAAGATTCAGAACCCTGATTCCGGGAGGGCGGGTAGCGGAGGCGTGGAGATCGATACCGCAATCTCCCAGCTCGTGAACGAGGCGGTGTCTGCCGACGCGGTCATCGATATTTATAAGCTCGCTGGTGTTGACACTCCCGACCTATCCATCTTGAGTGACGAGTTTTTGGACTCGCTCGCTGGCAAGGAGAAGCCCAACCTCCAGATGGGGCTGCTACGCCGTCTCATCAACGACCAGATTCGCACCATCCAGCGCAGCAACCTTGTCCAGGCACGCAAATTCTCGGAGCAACTTGACGAGGCGATAAATCGCTATACCAACCGAGCGCTCACAACCGCCGAGATTATCGCCGAGCTAGTAAAGCTCGCCAGGGAGATGCGCGACCAGAATACCCGCCATGAGCAACTTGGACTCAGTGTTGCCGAGGCAGCTTTTTATGACGCCATTGTCCAGAACGACTCGGCCGTCCTCACCATGGGTGATGAGGTCCTCAAAAAGATCGCTGTTGACTTAGTCACTCAAGTTCAGAACAGCATCACGATCGACTGGAATTTCAAGGCGTCAGTCAAGGCTGAGATGCGCGCAAAGGTCAGGCGTCTTCTTGCGAAATACGATTACCCACCCGATCTTGAGGAGAAGGCTGTGGAGCTCGTGCTGCAGCAAGCCAGTCTGCTTGCTAGCTCCACTTCTAGCTATGGAGAAGCTGATGACTAATCCTGTTGGTGCTCATTGGATTCGTGTTGCACTCCAGATTAATCCTTATAGCTATCAAGGAAGGAATGAACCATCGAAGTTCTTCGCATCAGAGAGCGAATACAACAACGCATTGCTCGATGAGTGCGAGAACCTCGGAATCGGACTGATCGCCATCACAGACCATTGGTGTGTTGATACAGCCAGCGGCCTCATTACTGCGTCGGAGAGCCGCGGAATAGCGGCCCTACCGGGGTTCGAAGCCAACTCAGCCGAAGGCATTCACTTGCTGGTGATCTTTGAGTCAGGTACGAAATTGTCGACTGTAAACGCAGCAATAGGTGCGTGTGGTGTAGAGCCTTCCTGCGTGAACGGCACAACCGGGGACTCCTTTAAGGACATTCTTCAAAGGATGACCGACAAGGGAGCGCTGGTGATTCCTTCTCACGTTAACGTTCCCAATGGAGGGATGCTTACGGGTCGAAGGGGTCAACCGCTCGTGGCAATGGTCAAGGATCCAAACCTTCATGCGATAGCCGTTACCCCCGGGCAAAGCGAAGGTACAGACCAGAAGAAGATTGTCAAGGGCCAGAAGCCGTACGATCGGAAGCACCCGCTCGCGGTTATTCATGCCGACGACGTCATGCACCCGGATCAGCTCAGGACGGAGGGAGCGACGACTTGGTTCAAGCTCAGTGGGGCGAGATTAGAGAGCCTTAAGCTGGCTGTCCGCACACCAGAAACACGAGTTTCCCCAACTGACCCAACAGGTCAGCCACGGGCCACACTGAAACAGATCAGCTGGACTGGTGGCTTCCTTGATGGAGTTACCATCCCCATCTCTACCGACCTCACTGCCCTTATAGGTGGGCGAGGCACCGGAAAGTCCACTATCGTCGAGAGCCTTCGGTACGCGTTGGATGTGGAGCCGATAGGCGATGACGCTAAACGTGACCATAAGGCTATTGTAGAAAAGGTCTTGCGGTCCGGAACCGTGGTGAGAGTAGAAGTACAAACGGTGGCTCCGGCGCCTCATCGCTACATGGTCGAGCGGGTCGTGCCTAATCCGTCTGTCGTACGGGACGCGAGCGGGACAGCTACGAGCTTGCTGCCTATCGACGTTGTCGGCTCAGTAGAGGTGTTCGGGCAGCACGAACTTGCTGAGTTGGCCAGTAGCCCGAAGAACGTCGCCGATATGCTACGCCGCTTTGCGGGTGATGAAAGGGAACATCCTGAGCTCCGTGACGTTCTCGAGAGGCTTAGCGAGAACCGCACTCAGCTGAAGCGCGTAGAGGACAACCTGGCAACACTGCAGGGTGAGCTCGACGATATCCCCCGCCTGAAAGAGCAGGTAGACCAATACAAGAAGATCAATGTTGCGACACGGCTGGAGGATTTGCAGCGACTTACCAGGGAGGAGTCCGTGTTTGCGGAGGGACGACAGAGGGTCCGTGCCGTTTCCGAGGCACTTGGCGGAATAGGTGATGCACAGCTTGAGGCTCAGCTAACCGCGCTCTACGAAGGGGTAGACGGTTCACCAAGACAGGAGACCTTGGAACGAATCTCTGCCGCCACTTCGAAACTCGCCGCAACGCTGAAGAAGCTATCCGAAGACGCATACGAGGCGGTATCCCAGGCAGAATCAGCTATCAAGGGAGCGCAGGTGGACTGGGAGTCTCTAGTCAAGGACGAACGCGATGGACATGCGGAGGTGCTGCGAAAGCTCCATGAAGAAGGTCTAGAACCTGACAAGTACCTAGATACGAGTCGGGCACTCGACGATCTACTGGCAAAGCAGCCTCGTCTCGCCAGTCAGACTGAAGCTCTGAAGAAGTTAAAAGAGAATCGAGACAAGCTTCTAGGTCAATTGGCATCTCAGGAGCGCAAGCAAGTCGAAGCCTTACATGAAGCGGTACGGTCCGCGAACGCAGCTACTGGAGGCGTCGTCGTCGTGGTGCCAATTGCGGCCCCCGATCGGAGCCACATCATGAAAGTGATTACGAAACATATCTCGGGCGCTCGTACTCAGATAGCTGCCGCCGTCGATGCCGACGACTTCTCCCCTCGGTCGTTTGTAAAGGCGATACGCTCTGGGGGGTCACAACTTGAAAAGCTAGGAATCAAAGGAGCGCAGGCTGTGGGCTTGGTAAATGCCGGAGAAGCGCTTCTGCGTGAACTGGAGGAGCTTTTGGTCGGTCATGCAGTGGAGGTGAAGCTCGATATCTCCTCAGTCAAAGGCACGCGGGAACTCAGGACCATGGACGAGCTATCGAAGGGTCAGCGCGCTACAGCCTTACTGCTCCTTCTTCTCGGCGCCTCAACAGCTCCCCTGGTGATCGACCAGCCCGAGGACGATCTGGATAATCGGTTTGTGTACGACGGTGTCGTAGCTCATTTAAGGAAGCTAAAGGGCGTACGACAAATCATTGCTAGCACCCATAATGCTAATGTGCCGGTCCTCGGGGATGCGGAGCTGATCGTGACTCTTGAAGGGGACGGTCAGCACGGCAGGCCGGTAGCTGACGGTGTGGGTTCGTTGGACGATGCACCGATACGGGTGCTGGCGGAGAACATATTGGAAGGCGGGTCGGCAGCCTTCAATGCGAGGCAACACCTCTATGGGTTCTAGCGAGAATTCAGCGGAACGTATCGAAGCGAAATTCGGCTGGGCCAGAAATGCCTTGCAGGCAGCGCAAGTTGCAGCCGGGAAAGACGCCGAGGCCCAGGGGCTAGTGGAGCCTGACGGGTGGAGATGGCGAGTCCTGACTGATCTGGAAGTGTTGCGTGATGTTATCGTACGCGACTACACCAAGGCTCGCGATAAGCAGAAGTCACAGGCCTGGGAATCGCGCTTGGGGCCAATCATCACTGGCGGTGGTGCAGGCGTCGGCGCGGTGGTCGCTGCAATAGGCGCTGGCATCGCTAAGTCTGGACGATGGGGTTGGGTCCTGATTGTGGTAGGCGTACTGTTCGCGATTGTGGGGTCAGTGTTAGGCGCAAACAGCTACGTACGCAACCGAAACCAAAAGCTGCGGTATCTTCGCCTGATGCATGGCCTTGGAGACTATGCCTATTTGCTGCTTTCTGTGGCAGAACCTGCAGACGCGTTCCAGCAACTCGACAACTTTCGGCAACTATGGGAATCAGCTGGCACTTAGTTGGTTATCGATTCGTCTGAGGTGGTCATGTGTCGGAAGATGGATCTGGAGCGTCAGCACCGGCGGTGACGAGGATGGTCCCAGGGGTTTCTCATCTCCACGCCATACTGCCTGAGGGCTTGGTGGAGGTTAACTTTAACTAGATTTTCTCACTCTAGCGTCAACTTCCACCTCGTTGCTATCATTGCGTTATCCTCTTCACCAACATCGTAGGTTGGCATAACTGGTATCCACAGAATCTGGGATACCTCAGTCATGAACTGCTCTTTCTTTAGCAGCATAACGCATGTCTGCCTCGTAGGTCTTGGACAAAATCCAGTAGAACCACCCAGCAACTGGTGGAGCATCACGTCGCAAATCGAATATCTGATCTTGGATCTCCCGCAATGCCTCATGCGAGCAATCGTTCTTATCGAACAGTGCATTTGTCTCGTCTTCAAGATGTTGGCGACGGGATGATGCCAGGAAATGCTTCTTCGATAGATCAATGGCGTCAAGGACAGCTGGGAGCGATGGGAGAGCAATGGTCGTCAGGTATCCGGCGAGCGTCGTTTGTTGTAAAAGTGCGATGATCACACCGAAGATTGCCCATGCGAATGCGGAGACCAAAAGAAAACATCCATATGCATGATGTTGACGTCTGGCCCAGACGGCATTCGATCGTTGACAAGTGATTACACTTCTTGGCCAGGCAATATCAACATCGGTGGGATACCAGTCACAATGCTTCTTTATTGACTTCGGATCTTTGAATCTTTTACTTGCCGATCGGATCTCCTCCTCCGAAGGCTGACGAATCAGTGCATCATTCCAGGTGAGGCCAAGGACATCGCAATCGAACATTTCTTGGGCAGAGGCCCCTTTTACCTGGTAGCCCTGCTTGAGAGGTTCGAAAAGGAGGCGGGACATGAAGATCCATACTCCAGCAATTGCTCCGAGCAACGGACCCCAGTCTGGTTCGTACACGAGCACGAGTGGCGATGCTAGCGCCAAGACAATGGCTGCTGACGCTCCCCAAAAGTGCCAACGGTTTCCTATTTTATAGAAGCGGTCTTTGGCTTCTTGCCTGCGAAGATTGCGATCACTGTGTTGCGCAACACCAATGTCATGCATGGATGGATTCGAAGAGGAAAATTGTGCCATAGAACTAACCGTATGCCGGGAAGTAATCTCCGAATACCTTTCTCCATTCGACTATTGCAGCGGAAGTATTGCCGTTCTTATCAAACTGCTCAGCTTTGATCGCTCTGTCGTAAGCGACCTGAAAGCGATTGACTGCGTCAAAGACAGTCTTGGTCGCGAAGAGAGGATTAATCTGCTCTCCAAGACCAGCAGGGTCCTTGACTTTCGTTTTGATCCGTTCACGGCCTTTGTCAAAGAAGTAACGAACTGCGCTTGAATCTGAACTGAGGGTTACGCCAGCAAAGATCTCTACAGCGATTAGCTCTAGGTAGAACGGAACGAAACTTCGTGAAATCTCCCGATTCCAGGCCTTGATCATCTTGACAACTGGAACGACTGTCCCACCATGGTCAGCGTTCGACTTGCTCATGTAGGTCTCATGAATAGTTGGATCCGTCTCGATCCATCGTTTGTTACTTGAGTCCGGTATCAAAAAGCCACCGCCTTTGCGGTTAAAGGCTGGGACCACGTCAATTTCGAAATCAGTGAACGAAATCGTCACGGCGTGTCCATTTCGGCTGATTTTAGGAGTGCTGGGATATGTCTTCAGTAGAGTCGCCCGTATTCCGCCGAGCAAGGCCGCGTGCCCGTCGCTTTTAAAGTAATTAGCATCTAAGACTACAAAGATGTCAACGTCAGCCTGATGGAGGGGAGCGATCATTGTTGATCTCTTGTATGAGCCCGTCAGGAACGACTTAAGTACCGTGAAGTCCTTTTCAACGGCTTTTCTTACGTTCGTTTGTCTCGTCGAGACAGTTGAAGCCTGAAGATCCGTGATTTCCAAGTTCTGTCGGAGCTTAGCAAATGATGCTGTAACTGTCTTGGCCATTTGTTTACCTCCTAATACCTCGGTAAGCTCAATAAGTTATCTGTCCAAGTGCTATCGGCGTAGGTTTGGACGTAAGGCGGGGTTGCCTCACGTACTCGCAGGAACGCTCTCATCGTTGGCCCCTGAACGTAGGCTTGGTCGGGATTACTGCGAACGAAAGTGACCATAGCTTCGCGGGTACTCGCACCCGTGGCGCCCGTGCCAGAATTGACCCACTTCATTTCATCAATATGTTGGTGATGTTCTGTCCCGACCATATGGATCGCAGTGATTTGGACCATTTTTATACTTCCTTCTCATGTTGAGTTATGATACTCTTTTAGTATATGGTAGCTCAATAGCGTATGTCAACAGTTATAGGATATTTATTTACTAAAACAGGAGGACATATTTAATGACAGATGTTTTGAAATATGTGGCAGGCAGAATACGGCAGCTACGTACCACCTACGGAGAGACGGGCCTCTCACAGGAAGCGCTCGCAAAACAGTTGGGTGTAGCTGCTAATACAGTGTCAAGGTGGGAGACTGGAGCATACAAGCCTGATTTGGCTGACTTGGATAAGCTAGCTCGCTTCTTCCAGCAGTCCATACTTACTTTTTTTCCGCAAGATACAGATCCCGTCAAGAAAGAGACAGAAGCTTTACTACGAGCAGCAGAAGCTTTACCGGTTGGCGATGTTGAGGAACTAATTCGTTTCGCTGAGTTCAGACGAGCAAAGTATGTACACAAAGCAATCGGAAAAAACAAAGGCTGAGCAATGAGCCGAAGCCAAACTTATGCTCATGCCAAAGTCGAGGCTCTCCTGGTTCGAGAAAAATATGGTATCGATGGTCCATCTCTTAAGCTTCAGCAAATGCGCAAGATATACAAGGACCAAGGAATTGATCTTATTTATTGGCCGGTCAAGCTGCGTGTTTTGCGAGGAGTATACATATGTGACGAAGATGGTCCGACGGTGATGGTTTATAAAGACCTACCAAATGACCCAAAGTTATTTACGCTTGCGCACGAGCTAAAGCATCATCTGATCGATAACGGCGCTTGTGGCACTGTCGAGAATAGCTCAGATGTGCGTGAAATCGCCGCAGAAGTATTCGCAGCAGAACTACTCTTACCTGAAGCTCTCTTCGTGGACGAGCTTCACCAACGTGGTGTCAGTCCTCGCCAACCCGTGGGTTTGGAAACAGTACAGCGAGCCATTGTCGAGCTTAAGCGAGAGACTGGTACCACATTAAGCTACGCAGGCCTAGCAAAGCGCGGTGAGCGCTTAGGATACGCGGCCACAGGCAGTTTGATTCATGCAAAGTGGAAAATTTTGGAAGAATCATATTATGGCAAGCCTTTTTATAGACAGAAGTATGCAAGCTTTTGACTTTTGAGCTAGCGAGTTTGACGCAATCAACGTTGATTCTTCGTGACACGGAAGCTCTAGTGGTCGCATACCCACGACATTACATCAAAGCGTGGGGTGTTTCGGCTCGACCAGCTTAGGTGATGGAAGGGTTGTATTATGGGGCATAAGCGGGGACTAGCCAGTTGGCCTGATTCTGTCACGTAGCGCTGAACTTGTGTCGATGATTGTCACCCACTTGAGCAACAACACAATGGAAGATGACAGAGTTAAGCGAGATCATTTGGTCGCATTATTCTGAACGATGGTCTATGGTCGTCATCGTGGTTCCCTGGTTTTGACTCTACGCTTTCGCAGGTGGCTACCAACCGAATCTGCCGAGTAGCCGACTTGTTGACCTACTTTGCTCATAGACAAGCCTGATTCATAGAGTCGCACTATCTCGTCGACAGTCTCCTCCGCAGGCGGTTGCAAGCGCATGATGACCCCCTGCTGTTTAAGGCGGATCGAGACGGTACGGCGGTCAATCAAAAACTCTGAGGCCAACTCGTATACCGTTGCGCCGGATTCATATCGGTCAACCAGACGGGCGAGTTGCGTGTCGCTTAGCCGCTTCGCTCGGTTAGGGTGCACCCGACCGACTCGTTTACAGATCATCCTGCTCAGGTCCAGTTGACGATAGGCGTTTATCGCACGGCAGAGAGCAGATGGGGTCGAGTTCGAGAAGAGTCTGGCGAGGACCACCAAAGTATCCGTATGAGAACCCTGCACCTTTTCGGTGCCGGTCAACGTGTCGCTCAAACCGCCTATCAGAATGTCCCTGGGGGCGGTTTTTTCTATGTCAAGAGTGCGATGAACGCTCGCTGGAATGAGGCGTGAGAGCAAAGTGTCGAAGGGCTCGCTGTAGTCAACTCGGACGGTCTGCTCGCGTGTCTCTTCATCCTCATCGATGTAGATCTTGGCGAAGAATGCCTGATTGAAAAGTCGCCTGGTGTTGTCACCCGCTTCCAGGTACGCAGTATGGCAGTCTCGAGTCAGATCGAGCGTGTCGGCCAATACTGCTCGTACTTGCCCGAAGTTCGCATCGAGGCTAGCAAACTGATCTTCAATTCGTGCCAATCGACTTGCTATCCGATCTTGTTCGCTCTTTAGCCTGGATCCACCGAAAATTTAGCCGATCAACTTTGATTTTGGAATTAAAAAAATGCTCTGAACTGGTAGAATGATGTTTGAAGACAATTCAAATCTATCAGTTTAAGGAGCACCTTTTAGATGCGAGCATCTACTAGTGCTTTAGAGTGTTTGATAGTCACCTTTGACGATTCGAACGCAGTTTCCAACAGTGGGTTAATACTCCCTATCACCCTTGCTGAGAGACTTGGCCTTAGGGATCTCTTTGATTTACACATTGACCTAGAGGATCGTCCTGGACGAGCAAATGTTGGCAGAAAAGCTATGGCTATCGTCGCATCTATCTTGGCCGGTGGTGATTGCATTGATGACACTGCAATCCTTGAAAGCCCAAATGCGCAAGTTATCCTTGGTCAGATAATGCCAGCACCATCCACTCTTGGTGTCTTCTTGCGTAGTTTTGAGACCAGTGACATCGCAGATGTTGAACGAGTTGCAGCTTTGTTGCTAGAACGAGCCTGGCTAGCTGGAGTAGGTCCAGGTGATGAGTCGCTCACCATTGATGTTTATTCCACAATATGTCAGGTATATGGAAACAAAAAAGAAGGAGCTTACTTTGGTTATACCAACCTAAGGGGGTATCACCCACACCTAGCAGCTGTTGGTAAAACAGGTGACATTCTTGGAATAGTGACACGTGAAGGCAACGCCAATACCGCTCGTGGTGCCGGAGAGTTTGTAACTCAGGTAATCAACAACATACTTATCAAGTTTCGTAAGTTTCGCCTCCACCGAGACCAGATTGGAGCTAATCTTTAGTAGAACAGATGTTCGATAAAGGAGGCATGGTGGATATCTCAGGCTTTATGGTACGCTTCGCTTCAGAGGAAGCATGTGAAGATCATTTGATCAAATTGCGGTGGAAAGAGGGATTTAGATGCCCAAAGTGTGACTCTGACCAGTTTACCTTAATCAGGCCAAACCATCGAAGAAATGCAGCATCTCGAGCTCCACTTTTTCAATGTAAATCTTGTCACCGTCAAACTAGCGTTACCTCCGGAACCATCTTCCATCGAAGCCATATCTCTTTATCCAAGTGGTTCTCCGCTATCTATCTATTGTCCAACGACAAGCGTGGTCTTTCGGCTACTACCATTGCTAAATTCGTTCAAGTATCTTATTCGACTGGCTGGTTGATGCTAAATAAGCTACGAAAAGCAATGGCTGACCGAAATGGTTTATATAAACTTGGAGGAAACGTCCAGGTAGATGAGTTCTTTTTAGGTGGTGAGAGCCATGGCGAAGGCAGAAGAGGAAAGGGAACAAAACAAACCAATGTCCTAATTGGAGTGTCGATTAGCAATGGTGCTCCTACTCATTGCTTCATGGAAGTAATCAAAGATACCACTGCTAAATCATTCAAAGATGTTTTTGTGAGACGTTTAGATTCCGATACCAAGCTGATAAGTGATGGTAACCCAAGTTACGGGGTATGTGCTGAAAGACCTTGGACTAGCGCATTCGATCACTCTATCCAAAGACGAACAAGCACATGTAACATTCAAATGGCTCAACATCCTGATAGGGAACTGCAAGAAATTTATCGACGGAACATACCACGGACGTGAGGAACATAAGCAACTTTACCTCGAGGAATTCGCATACCGATTCAACCGAAGGCACTTTGAAATGTCCTTGGTAGAGCGACTTCTCAATACATGTGTGTTTGCGTCTCCACATCCGCTACTCCGCGAATCTGATTCCAAAATGGCTCTTGCTTACGAAACTTGATAAGTATGATCAACAATGCCAGAGCCGCCGGAGCAACTGGTGAAATAACCATGCGTTTTGACTCTGGGTTCTACTCAAGAGCCGTTAGAGACGCAGCTAGTGCGGGTGATGTTCGCATTTGCATTACAACACGGATGTCAAAACGATTGAAGCAGGTTATTGCAGCCATACCAGAAGAAACATGGACTTCAATTCCTTATTGGCTTGAAGGTGGAGCTGATGTAGCAGAAGTTGAATACAGGGAAATACAGGGAAATACAGGGAAATATCGCGCATTTGCAAGAGATAGACAAGACGTTCGTCTTATCGTAGGAAGAACAAAGCCTACTCCAGGGTCTCAGCTGGCACTATTTAGTGACTATGACTATCACGCATTTATTACCGATCGACAAGGCGAAACGCTTTTCCTTGAGGCTGATCACCGAGCACATGCCCAGATCGAACTAGTCATCAAGGATCTCAAAGGAGGTTCTAGGCGGAATCATGTTCCATCCAGATACATGAACGCTAATGCCGTTTGATTGGCTCTGGTCTAATTAGCCATTGGTGCAATTGCACACAACCTGGCACGGTGCAATTGCACACAACCTGGCACGGTGCAACTGCACACAACCTGGCACGGTGCAACTGCACACAACCTGGCACGGTGCAACTGCACACAACCTGGCACGAATAGGTGCTATTACAGAAACTGTAATAACCACACCAAAGCTTCGACGGTGTTACTTTCAGATCGCAGGACATATCACTCGTTCAGCTAGAAAAGTAATACTGCATCTTGAAGAACACTGGCACTATAAGGATAAGTTCTTAGAGGCTCTTGATCGGATCAGAAAGTTTGAGATCGCCATCACCTGAACATCTGGTTACCTAACACACTGAGTATTACTTGAAACAACTGCTCTAGAAGACAAGGGATTAGGTCACTATACCCAAAATGAGATTTCACAATCTCAAAAATGACCAAACAGGCTCAACCACAAAGGGATTAGGTCATATTTGGCACTCTGAAACCAGATTTAAGCCATAGACCCTCCGTCAAACCTAAATCAGTTCCAAAAAACCGACTTGGATTCACACCGAAGGGCTCAAGCTGGTCCATTTCTGTGGATTCAGGCTCAGTTCAATACCGTTCAGTTGAGCACCAGCACACATATCTGCGGCGGATGCTCAGGTTGAGGGCCAATGGTGGTGATTAAGGCGCTTGGCTGTCCACTTGGGGACCTTACGTTTGACCACTCGAGGGTTCGAGCGCAATCGACGAGGCGGATTGAGGCGCTTCGCGAGGGTGTTCATGGCAAAGAGCCAGATCAGTTCGGATTCAGCTGTTCCTACTGGGGGGAAAATCACCCTTTGCGACAGAGTGCCGGGCGATACGTAGTGTAGCGACAAAGGAGATTCGATCTGGGTCACGTCCTGAATGCGCTGCTGTGTCAGCCATGAGGACTCTGATGGCGTAGTGACAACACAGGTGTCCCCAGATCTCTTGGTAGATGAGTTCTGGAGACTTGGAACGCAAGACCTCTCTCGCTCCTCGTTGGTGGGTCTTTAATTCGTCAAAGGTGGTCTCTATCTCCCAGCGTTCTGAATAGAGCTGGGCCAACTCCTTAGCCGGAGCGATGACGGGATCCAACAAGGTGGTGATGAGCCGATAGCGATCATCACCATTTATGGTGTAGTCGATAACGCGTACCTTATGGGGATCTCTCCCGCCACGACCCGTCCCAGAGGTAGGCCGAATGGAGGCGATCCAGGAGCCATCGGCCAGCGTCTGTTCATGGTGCGGGGACAGGGTGGACTTGACTCGAAAGGCCAGATCAGCCCCGGTACCGCTAGCTTGCTCCCACAGGTTGAACCCATAGAGGCCACGATCAGCCAACACGAGCATCCCGGGACGAAGACGGCCCATGAGTTCTCGAGTGAGTTCAACCTCAGAGCTGGTACAGGGGCCGATGACGGCATCGACGATTGCATGGGTTCCACACTCGGCTAGAGCCACCAGGCGTGCCTGAGGGAAGGCAGAGCGGTCCCCTCGACTCGAGGGAGGGCGACCAAAGTGAGCCTCATTGGCCTCGGTATCGGCAATATCTAAACACGTGCCGTCGATCGCCATCACGCGCCTATCGGCGAACCAGGATCCGGGAGTATCTGGGGTGGCCAAGGGGCGCACCACCTTGGTGAAGAGATGACGTAGTGGCTCTGCTCCTAGACGGAGCCGAGCCTGGAAAAGAGCTGATTTCGAGGGAGGCTTCAACGACTCAGTCCACCCCTTGGACCATGACAGGCCATCGGAGAGCTGGGAGAAGACGTCCTCATAGGATCCCTCTGAATACATCGCCATGCCGATGGCAAAGTAGACCATCACCCGGGCGGGAAGAACTCGGTTTCGGATCTCCCTCCGGCCAGCATCCTCGATCGCTTCATCGATAACATCTGGAGGGAACACCCTCGCAAGCAGGCCAATTGAGACGAGATCGGACAATCGCCGATCAGTTGCGGGCTTTACCCAACCAGAACGTGGCATAGATACACATTACCACAAAGGAATCCTTAACTGAACGGTATTGAGGCTAAGACTGGTTACCATCACCAACATGTAGCTCCCGCCGCCCTTCCCCGAACTCAAGCTCCCTAATCATCAGCCGGTCTCATCTCGTTGAACTCATCAAGTCAATCGGGAAAACGGTCTAGTCCTCCCATAGACGAGCAGCTATCCTCTCGGCCTCCTCAGTCTCAATAGGCCAAGAGACTGCCTTACCAAGCGCTAATACAAGGTGAGGGTGAAACTCTTTGCCTAATATCTATTCCACCACGTGGCCACTCCTTGATCACAACACCCATCTCAATCAGATCAGCAATTCCAAAGAGTACCTTGGTACTCGGCAATATTTGGATTGTCGATCACGAACCCAGTATCTAGAACCCTTAATCACACCAAATCATCTGCCAGCCCAGCTACCACTTTCTGTTCCGAACTAGCATTCCCGTGAGCATTCTGGCAAACCCCTAAACAGATAATACGCTTTCGGAAATATCTCCAAATTTCGTACACTCGTCGCCACGATGTGTAAAGATTTGCATGTGAACCACATGATAACCCAGGTAAGCAGGACTACTGAAAAGGGGGAATTATGAAGGTGTGGAAAATCGTTCAGAAGGGGGCGGTCTTAGCCGTTAGTATTGGAATATTTAGCCTAGGAACCGGGGTGGGGTTAGGTAGTACCAGTAACGTTAGCGCAACTTTGAAACCTTCGTTCGAGCCAATGGGCGCTAATGGTATAGTAAATTCAACCCTGGTAGGCAAGGAGCAAGCTCTAAGTAGCACAAATTATTTGCAAACATCGGAGCTCACTGCAAAGGTCGGAACCACAAACCCTCAAATAATTATCCAACCTCATACTGACTGTCAGCTGACACCAGCCTACTTTCACAACAGTAGTCATCGTCCAGGTACCATAGGAATTCAGTGGACGGTCGGCTGCGGTGGCGCGGTCCAGAGCTCTATTTCTATAAACACTTATCTGTACTTGAGGTATTGCAACTTTTTTTACTGTGTTTATGAGCTGTTGGACGCAAGATCTTATACCAAAACCAATATGAGCGAGGTAAGTCTCGGTGCGTATGGTGCCTGTGTGACTGGTCGTACTGACTCCTACTACAGCACAGCTACTGCGACTTACGTTGGTGATGGAGTTACGGTGACCCTAAATAATTCTTCAGGGCCGACGGATGTGACATGCCAACCAAGGTAATCCAAGTTCGCGGTATGACTGATCGCCAGCGGCTGTTGTCTAGCCGTATCTGGTATCTTCATCTCGACCCAGCAACAGATCAAGAACTATTCGCAAGGCAAAGAGTTCTGGTTCAGGACGCCTCAGGGACGTCTGTGTTGGCAGGCAGATTGGAGTTTCGTGCAGAAGTAGGGCTGGTCGTTGTATGTGGATCCGATATTTTAGGCAGAGTCTCTAAGTGTAATGAGGGTCGGTGGTTGAACCAGGTCCTAGAAGACGGTGCAATCCCCCTCGAACTAGAAATCGATGATCGCAGAGGACTGCGAGCAGCTCTGCGAGCACCGAGGATTTGGCCTGTCGCTCGCTATTTCGAAGCTCCTCAGCTGGCAGAGTCAAAGGAGGCCACCTTTTCTGCCTTCGTGGATGAGTTGATTCCGTTAGAATCAATTCCCTCCCCTTACGAGGAAATAGCAAGAGGAAGCTGGGGTCTCATCTATCAGGTTCTCAGCGAGTATGACGACTGGGAGCGGGAACACGTTGGAACACTTCCTCAGGAGATGGAAAAAGAGGTCAACTTTGACACGGTGCCAGGCTGGAGGGAGGCGGCGCAAGAGTTGCTTTACGAACCGCTCCTTTCCTTTGGACCCCTGCTACTTGATGCGTTCTATAAGGCGGTCCTCTACGAGCAAGATGATCCCTCAGTTGTTTCTTTACCGTCCTATGGAGATCTTCTTGATCGACCCGGGGGATATTCGTTGATAGCACGCGTGCGCTATCCCACAAGTGCGCCTGATTCCGTCCTTTTCTATGAGGTACTCGGAGTCCTAGAAGATCTTTTGCACCTCAGTCGTGGGCCGTGTGGTAGGTACTGGATCGCAGACTTTATCATTCCCCTTGAAGAGACAATCGACGGCCTTGGAGCTAAGTACGTACGACGATGACTCCTCCCTAGATCTAAGTAAAGTTGGTCATCGAAGTCAATCTGTGGCTTTGTTGCACTCGCATAGTCATCGCCACTGCTCAGCACACTGGTAAGCAGATCCCTAAGGGGTCTATCTGCGACCTTGAGAAGGCAATGAATGACAGAACCTATCAAGGTGATGGTGTCCATCGTGCTCACCGCGTCATAGAGGAGTGTGGAATCAAGTACCCGCTTGTGGCTGATGAGCCGTCAAATCGGACGGTCTGATCGCGTGTCATCGCTTGATTCCATGTCGGCGCCGTGGCAGGCTCGAGTCAGATCCAGCGTATCGCCCAGTACTTCTTGTGCCTGCTCGAAGTTCGCATCGAGACTCGTCACCAGATCGGAAATCCGTGCGAGTTGATCAGCGATCCGGTCCTGTTCGCTCTTTAGGCAGATCGAGCGGGATTGCTCCTTCTCGCTCGACCAGTGCAGACAATGTAGAGAGATTCGGTGCCTCATCTGTTACGTGCTGTTGTGATCATTAGCCCGAGACCCGCAGGTCCCGCAAAAGATATTTCCTCGCTGGTAGTGGTTGTTGGTTCGCTCCGGCGGTGTTGTGAGCACTGAGTAGGTCCTGGACCTGCTGCCAGGTCTGTGGATTAAAAGGGGTTCATGGAGTCCGGGGTAGGTGGACGCGCCGGTAACTGATCTCTCCTTTGTAATACGAATTCGGAGCAATTTACGGAGGCCGGTGATTGCCAACGCCTTGGACGGCCACTTGGGTAACGAGTCGGAACAAGCCGAGTTCGTTGCGACCATTTTGCGAGCCCCGTCACAGGCAGCCATTATCGTCTTGGTCTCTATTAGTAAGTTGCATGCCAACAAGCTTGTATCCAAAGCTGCCCGCACATCCTCGTTCATACGTGAGAGCGCCCAACCAAACTAACGCTGAGAAAAACTTGGCCCATCGGTTTACGGCGAGGACAATAGGGTGTCGATTATAGTTTCGAGCAGTCAGGTTCAGGGAGCCGACAATTCCATCCACGTCTGTTCGTCAAAGAATTTATTGTCGACTAACGCTCTTATACCATTCATCTGGTATATTCATGGTATGAAAACAACCATTGATAAGGCAGGTCGTCTGGTCGTGCCGAAGGCACTACGGGACCGGCTAGGACTTCATTCCGGCGAAGTCGAGATAACGGCCGATGGCGCGTCACTGCGCATCCAGCCGGTTTTCGACGACTCGCTCATTGAGAAAGACGGTCGTCTTGTCATTCCCGCTTCCAATTCCACCATCACTGATGAGTTTGTCCGGGAGTTGAGGGATGCCGATCAAAAGTAGTGGAGTGGACATTCTTGCGGACACGAGTGTGGCAGTTGCCGTCGTTGTCGAGGATCACGATCACCACTTGGCCACTCTGAACGCCATTGGCAACCGCAGCGTGGGTCTAGCGGGTCATGCCGCATTCGAGACATTCTCGGTCCTGACGCGTCTGCCCCCACCTGCTCGCCGATCACCGGAAGCCGTACTTCGGCTGATGAGCGCGAATTTCCCATCAATCAAGTACCTGACAACGTCGGCCGCCGAAGCGCTTTTGCCAAAATTCGCGAGCCTCGGAATCGCCGGTGGATCGGTGTATGACGCGCTCGTTGGAGCCGCAGCAGCGGAGAGTGCTCTGGTCCTTCTCACCCGTGATGCACGAGCCATACCCATCTACAGGGCGCTCCAAGTCGACATCGAAGTGATTCGAGATTAGTTGCGAATACATTCGTATACTCCGGAA
Source organism: Acidithrix sp. C25 (assembly GCF_904848545.2). Classification (NCBI taxonomy): domain Bacteria; kingdom Bacillati; phylum Actinomycetota; class Acidimicrobiia; order Acidimicrobiales; family Acidimicrobiaceae; genus Acidithrix; species Acidithrix sp. C25. The sequence goes on along the minus strand of NZ_CAJHCI020000006.1, from coordinate 292,212 downwards.
AGTCCCAGTCGGATCGAACGGGACTGTTCACTGACTATGACATAACTTGCGACCACTGATTTTGGAATCTTGCGACCACGCAATCTTGAATCTAGACAAGCCGCATTCTCTAATCAAAAGCATCGTTTGCATAGTAGGCACCTTATGGGTGCTAAAGGGGGAAATGGATAGTTATGACAGTTCTTAAGAAAACGCGGCCGCAAGTAATTTCTGCTGAAATCCGCCCGACAAAATTTGCCCGCGCGAACCGTACGACGATTAGATGGCCACAACTCGAATCAATTCTTCGAGCCCAATGAAGTCGCTCGGGTTGCGCGTATAAAGTTCAAGGCCGTTGGCGTAAGCGATTGCCGCAATAAATAGATCCACAATGCGCGATCGGTGCGTACGACCGGCACTTGAAACGGCTGCAACAATCTGGCCAAAGCGTCGCACGGCAGCTGCATCGAATCGTATTGGCTCTAAGATTGCTTCGGTCTGCTGCAGGCGCACCTGACGAATTAATTGTTCGGTAACGGTGAATGCCAGAATTGGGTCGGCGACCAATTCCACAAGTATGATAGCGCTGACCGAGATCTCCTCAGAAAGGGCTCTTTAGACCAAAGGATCATCTCAATCGATGACTACCAAAGTATCAAGTAGCTCCGTGGTCATCTATAGATCCTGATTGACAAGGTTGTCAAGGTCGGCCCGAAAGAGCCTCGCATCGAAATTGGGCCTGGTATTGATGAAACTTGCGATGCTGGATTTTGGCACCACGGTAGGGCGTAGCGTGCGAAGAGGAAGCAACTTGGCTGCTGGGATTCCATTACGGGTCACAACGAAACTCTCGCCAGCCACTACTTCATCGATCACCTTGGCGCTGTTATTGCGTAGTTCACATTGAGCGATGATCTTTGTCATGAGACAAGTGTGACCTATCGTGCGACATATTGCTACAATTCGGGCCACTGCGTTTACTCGTGATCGCCAACCATGCGGTTCAAGTGGGCGAATTTACTCACCGACTAGCGCGGAGTCCTCTATTTGGAAATCCTTCAGGTTCTTATTATGTCCCTCAAGGTCCGGCGCCGGCTTGGGTTCAACCGGTGAGCGCAACGATCGGTTGACACTTCTCGTGCGACATTAAAAATCGAACGAGGGATATTAGATGACTACTCACATCACTATCCTCCAACGCGATCTTGTTCAAAGATTACGATATCAGGGGAAAGTATCAGAGCGTAATTCCAAATGATCAGTGCAAATGAAATTGGGTGCTCTCACTCCGTATCGATGTAATGTTGCGTGGACAAGGTCGTGATTGGAAAACCTGATATCTGGATACCTCGCAAAGATACCCTGTGTACTAATGAGGCTGAGAATATCACACATGGAATACCTCGCGGTGATCCAATCAGTCAGATAGCCAGTCCTTAGGTAGGTCCCCTTCAACCGTGACAAGAGAGATAAAGGCTAACCCATCTTTCCGAAAATCAACCTATTCTCCCAGCTAGTTGAGTATGTGGTCTTACGTTGGGACACTACAAATGCGTCGCAATGGTCTTTATCCGTTTAAGGGGATCACTAACTCCTAAGAGACGGTAGATCTCTTTGTGAACCGGCTCAGAAACACCACTAGTGCGGATGTGATAGACGACGCCTTTATCTGATGTAAGAACTATGGTGGCTCGGCGGTGACTGTTGAGTTGCTCTTTGATGGTTGACCATCTTCTCTTATCGTTATTTTGCCTCAAGGTCAGCTCAATAGCACTAAGGAGGTGATAGGCAAGTACTGAGATGAAGAGGTGAGCAGCAGTTCGGCTAGCTAGTTGATGATAGACCGGTCGAAGTCCAAGATCACTCTTGAGGGATCTAAAGGCATCTTCTACTTTAGTGAGAGTCGTATAGATATTCCAGATCTCACCTGCATCTAGCTCGCTATGGCTGGTGTCTATGACGTAGGCTCCTTGGAGATTATCATCTTTGGCTTTAGTGGGTTTTTCTGTAATAGTAAGATTGATTACTTTGTCAAAGCGTCTCTTTTTGATGATCTTGCCATGGTCTTGATGATATTCAAGGGATATCTCGTATTTGGAAGCAATACTTGGGTACTTGGCCTTGATGCGTCCGATACGCTCTGAGACAACTGTGGTCTTAGATATAGAACCCTTTGTGATTGAGGTATTCAACGAAGTGATATCTACTAAGAATCTCTCGTTAGCTTGACTAGAGATCGCTGATTCCTTCTTGGATCTCCCCAAAGAACGACACAACACCACGGTTGTGGTGTTGTTGTTGGTGGAAGAGGAGGAGATGGAGGAGGAGATGGAGGAGGAGATGGAGGTGGAGGAGATGGAGGTGGCGTTAGTATCAGTGTCGGTGGTGTTGCTGTTGGTGATTTTGGTGTCATCGGTGCCGGTATTCTTGCCGGTGGCACCATTACGGATATAGTCGTCAGTGCCGGTGCTGCTGTCGCTCTTGATGATTTTGGTGTCATCGGTGCCGGTATTCTTGCCGGTGACACCATTACGGATATAGTCGTCAGTGCCGGTGCTGCTGTCGCTCATGATGATACTGTTGCTAGTGTTGCCGGAGGTGGTGTAACTGTTATTGTCGTCAGTGCCGGTAACCGTCAGTGTATTTGCTGGAAGTAACTGTTATATATCTTAGTTGCTATCCACTCGACCGGGGTAGCAATAAGTCAACTATCCCCGATTTATTTTCTCGCTTGTGTCAACTCCTCCCCAAGTAGATCGGTAATGGAGATTGGTTCGTCACAGGAGGGACAATATCCCCCTATTCCTACTCGAGCCATAAAGGTATTACACTCTAAGCAGCGTTGTTCTCCGAGGGATCGTTCACCACAACACCTACACTCATAGACGGTGAAGCCTCGATGTGACTTTGACCCTGGAACTGTGACTGGAAGAATGCTACCTATATCGTGACGTCGTCGATAAGCAAGAGCCCGACAAGCATCGGAGCAATAGGTTCTCCTCCCTGACAAGGGGAAGTTGCCTCCACAGACAGGGCACGCTATCGTGACGCTATCGTGACGCAACGGAGGTCTGGCATTCATGGCAGACTCGTTAGGTTCAAATCAGACGCTGCAGTGGTGGACTTTGATGCTGTCGTTGTCTGGTTTGTTGGAACAAGTGACGTAGAGACAACTGGCTTTCAGTTCCGGGTGTTGGCATTGATCCATCGTTTTGGATTCTTGGCTTTGGCCTCCTCGTAGACCTTGACTCGCTTGGCGAGGATCATGACATCTTCGCCGTTGTGTTTTTGGTTTGGGGTCACAAAGTTCAAGCCAGAGTGATGGTGCTCCTCGTTGTAGAACTGGACGAATCCCTCGATCCAGACCCTTGCCGCCATGAGGGAGGCAAAGCCATCGTGGGGATAGCTCGCACAGTACTTGACTGTGCGAAACATCGATTCCATGTGAGCATTGTCATTCGACGTCCTGGGACGTGAGTAGGAGGCAGCTATACCAAGTAGGTAACACAGTGCCACTAGGGTTGTCCCCTTCATAGGTGAACCGTTGTCTGAATGTAGTACAGAAGGAGCGAGTGAACCCTCATTCAAAGTGGCCCTCTTTAGGACAGTTGCTAGATTTTCAGATGATTCATTCTCGTAGATCTCATAGCCGACGATCTTCCTGGAGTACAGGTCCATAATGAAGTGCAGGTAGTAGAAGAGACCTTTGATAGGCCCTGGCAGGTAGGAAATGTCGGTGACCCAAACCTCACGTGGTCCCTTAGCTACATGATTGGGCTCAGAACGCCTACGAGGCAGCGCTACCCGTCCTCGTCGCTTATTGAGTCCCGCGTCTCCTAAGACCCGATAGAAGGTGGACTCTGATGCTAAATAGACTCCTTGATCCGCTAGAGCTGGGACAATCTGAGCCGGTGGCAGTGAGCGGTACTCAGGACTGGCGCACACCTTTAGGATCTCGGCCCTCTCTTGATCACTCAGGGCATTAGGTGGGGTTGGATAGACCCTGGTGAGTCGTTTATCTTCGAGGATCGCATCTGAGATCTCCTTAGGTGATGCTTTGGTGGCATCCACTCCACCTGCCTTCCTCCAACGCTCATAGGTGCTCTCGCAGATTCCCACCTCCCTTACTGCGCAAGAGAGGTTGACACCAGCGCTATTGGCCTCAGCAATGAGAGTTACGGCTCGTTGGCGCTCTGAGAGAGGGATCAATCTTCCCTGTCCCCCCAGAACGCCTGGGCTTTTCCCCGCAACACCAGCAGAGCCGCAGTTTCTGCTAGTGCCTTCTCCTTACGAGCAAGTTCTCGTTCTAAGAGTGTCACCTTTGCTCGTTCATTGGCTAAGTTCGCACGGTACTCCTTGGCAGCGATACTAGAGCGGTCATTGGCTTCTTGACAGGCCGACTTCCAGCTATCGAGATCCTCCGCAAGAATCCCATGTTCTCGCAGGTAGGTACCAAGTTCGAGTTCGGTCATGGATTCAGTTCTAACAACAATCTCGTACTTTGCCTTCGACGAGAGCGTAAGCGACGGATTCCCAGATGCTGAGAACTTGCCAACGGCACCAGTTCGTTTCAGTGACGCGTTCCAGGTGTAGAGCGTATTGAGTGGAATTCCTTCAGCATTAGAAAGCTCGGTAATAGCACCCTCTGGAGCATTTCCACCATCGCCTAGCTCTAAGAGCTTCCTCAGCACTCGTTCCTTTTGTTCTCTTGGGTATACCTTTTTCATGACTCCTCTATCCTCGCCCTATATATGACTGTAGTAGATTTTCCGGCAAAGACTCTGAGGGCTAGGGGTGCCGGTGTCTTCTTCTAGCGTTTGCACTTGTCCTTGTACTTGTGTTTTCACTTGTCCTTGTACTTGTGTTCTCACTCGCCCTTGTGGCTTTTGTGGTTCCACTTGGAGCTTTTTCACCATCACAGGGGATCCTTGGGCATCGTAGATCTCGGTGAAGCCTTCCATCTCCATGAAATGGCTTCGATAGAGACTCTTTTTGTTAGCTCTCTCAATTACTACGTAGTTGAGATTGCGCTTAATGAGAAGTTCTAGGTTTGCCTTGGTAGCAATTCCCCTATCCATCACAATGGTAGGAACAACATCCCCAAAGAGAGATCCATCCGATAGAGACTCCAAGGCATCAAGTACGCTAATGAGAGTTCTAGGCTCAGAGGTATTGCCCTCATGTATCTCTGAGTAGATGGGTAGTCCCCGGTGATCAACAAGTAGTGCCAGAGAAACTAATGTGCAATCAAAACGCTTCTCTTTGGAATGTCCATGTTTAGCTAGGGAGTTCCCCTTAGTAGAACCTTCGAAGTAGGTGTTGGTTAGATCAAAGAGAAAGAGCCTGGTATTCGTCCTAAAGAGATCAGAGCTAGCTCTATAGAGTGCTGGCTCTATGACGCCTTTAGCGTCATAGAGCTTATCTGCAATTGCATAGACCTTATCCTTGTGAAACTTAGAGAGATCGATACCACATATCTCAGGTAGTGAAGAGTTGGAGTTGATATACGAATAGGTCTTTCGATCAGATCCAGGATGAATAAGACGAGCTATTATCGTTGCCTTGGCAATACCAAGGGATTCACCCGATAGACCTGCACTCTCTAGGATCTTATCGAAGCTAAGAGCTTCATAGAACGAGTTTCCTATGAGTTCTGGACCGATACTTCTACTATTGATAGTCTTAGCACTAGAGAGATCCACCATCTCAAGGTCAGCCTCAGTAGCTCTTGTTTCTTTAGCGGCTGCAACTTCGGAACGAATTGCATACTTAGTGATTGCTAGATCTGCGTATCTGGCAATAATAGGATCTGATTCAAAGAGTGAGGTTACTCCAGAGAGTCTCTGGGCAATTGCATTGGCCAGAGCTGGCCACAATGACTTATCCAGGTCCAGTTCGGTCAAGGTCATTACTATACGTTGACGGGGACCTTTTTCACAGCGGTAGGACTCAACGAGTTGGTACTTACTGTAGCTAACGCCGGTCTTTTTATTAACTGTTGGAGTTTCACGGATAAACACAACAAGACAATAGCACCATGTCAGAGCTAATGCAAGTCATAATCAAAACTACTCAAAAATTAGGACACTACATTCGTGACCCAAAAAGACCTAATACCCATCTACCAGGGCATCTATAAATGACACAAGCCGAAAATCCTCAAAAATCAACTCAAAAGGGGCCAATTGGGGCGATTTTTCGGGAAATCAGCGAAAGATGGGCTAACGGTGGACGTGATTCATTCATTCATCCCACATGGCCGCATCCATGCATTTTTCGTATTTGATGACGGATCAAACTTCTGATCGATATACTAGAGAAATGGCTCAATCAAATCGATACCATATCGACGTAGCCAAGCTAGAAAGCATCAAAGCAGTCACTGACCAAATTCAGCTGCTGGATAAAAACCTCGGTGGCATGGATATGATGCAATTTTCCGTCTTTAACAATGCATATTTGATTGTGACATCAATAATCCAGGACGCAATAAAAGATGATTACTTTATAAATCCGAAGCTTATCGAGGAATTCATCGTCGTCTTTGCCGGGTATTACTTCAAGGCAATTAATGAAACTTTCGATAATAGTGAAACTTTGAGGGTCTCATGGTCCATGATGAATACTATCAAGGGACGGCCTTACCCGGCTATCATATCTCTGTTACTCGGAGCGAATGCCCACATTAACAATGATCTACCTTACGTCTTATCGAAAGTCATGAATAATTCCGTCGCCGAAAACCTGTTGGGCGACTTGGTTAGAATTGATAAATTACTAATGAGAAGCGGCAAACAGATAATTGGCTCGTTTACCGAGCAAAATACGCGTTTGGACTTCCTAAAGCGCCGATTCCAGTTCCTGTATTATCGGCCAGCAATGTACACGATTCTGTACTGGCGTATTATCGCCTGGAGAAACTATCAAAAGCTCCTAGATACAGACGCAACACTGGCCCAAATTGACATTAGAAGTCAGAAAATCGGCAATCGGCTGCTAAGGGCCGCCAGGATATTACTTTTAGTCGCGCCATACTAGTTTGGGGAGCTAGCCTTCCAAAAATCAGTGTCTACTAAATCTGGGTAACCTCAGTTTTATAAATCGAGGAAATGGTAGCACGGCTGAAACCCACTAGCTCTTGCAAGTGGGTTTTGACAATATTTTGAAAGAGATCGCCTCGCAAGTCGAATGACTCTGCTCTCCAATTCACAAGCCCATTTATCGGGGACCCTATTCTGTGAACCAAGAATATCTTCATCCATTCTTTATGATTTAGGATATTTGAGGGAAGCTGAATTTGCCGGTCTACCTCGAGAAATGTGCGAACCTAAATGATCTTCAAACAAAAGCATCTTATTTCGCATATTCTGTTGCGAATCGGCCCTAAATGCGAGTGGAGATTTTTTTTTAGCGAATTGAACGCAACGGTCAAGACACCACCTGAATCTACTAATAAGCGCATCGAACTCGTTGCGAAGGCATCGAGGGGTTGGATCAATGAGCTTGTAGACCTTGTCGGCAGAAATAATTTGCTCTATTACCGCGATCCGAAGCAGGGAACCTTGACGCTTGAACCGGTGTCGATCGAAAATGAAACTGCTATCGAAGCTCTTCTTGTGGGAAAAAAGTAATGCTTTCGAATTGGTTTGGTGATACGGCACGCCAAATAGCGGCTCGCCGCGTGCGCACCATCAACGCTAAAGCAAGCGAGAACTTTCAAGAAAAGGGACTCCAGACCTTATACCTAGCTTGGGAAATGGCCACTTGGAACAACCCCAATAGCGAAGCAACTCTGGCGGCGCCGGTGTTGTTACGGCGAGTCGCTCTAAAGCCTAAGAACAGTATTGAGGATGACTTTGAAGTGGAACAAGCAGAAGAATGGAAGATCAACCCTTCGCTTTTGCACATGCTTAAGACTGAATACAAAATAGATACTGCCTCTATCGATCTGCTAAATGTAAACGAAGACAACTCCGATTCGATCGACTCCAATCCTTTATTTGAAGGGCTTTCAAAGGCGTGTGTCGAAATTGCGGGATTCGCCATAAAACCCCGCATCGTGATTGGCAATTTCTCCTATGCCAAGCTTCCCATGGTCCTCGACCTCGAGAGTTCACTTGATGCCTTAGTCGCATCAGACCTTATTTCTTCCCTCGCTGGCGACCCAAACTCGCTAGAGTCTCTCCGAGGTCGACATCCAAAGGTAACGCTCCCTGACCCCGATCGACAACCACCCCAAGATGAATTTCTAGTTCTTGACGCTGACGCTAGTCAATCCTATGTCATCAATGCAGTCGTCGGAGGAGCGGACTAGGTCATTGACGGACCGCCGAGCACCGGAAAATCAAAAACGATACCAAACCTTATAGCCTCTTTGGCTGCTCGGGGTAGAAAAATCCTTTTCATAGCTGAAAGACGCGCTGCAATCGACGCGGTAGTAGATCGTCTATAGAGCGTAGGACTTGAAGATTTGGTGCTTGACATCCATAAAGGAGCGGGGTCGAGACGTAAGCGAGCCGAGAATATCTCCAAATCCTTACCTCTGCCTCGTCTATTGCCCGTCCGGATATGGCTGATGCACATGAAAATCTAACCCGACATAGACGCACTCTAATAGAAGTTACCAACGCACTACATAAGAGTCGCGAACCATGGGGTCTGAGCATTTACGAAACCCAGTCACGGCTCATGGCCTTATCAGATTCAGTAACCTCAATGGTTCGGCTTCGAGGCGACGCACTTGCACGTCTGAGCGGAGATTCACTTAGAAATGCTCGAGCGGATTTAGAAAGTTTTATTGGTTTGGATGAATTGACACTTTCGCCCCAAAGCAGCCCTTGGGTCACGGCTTTCGTTGACGCCACAATTACGCCTCCCGAAGCCGCTTCGAAAGTCCTTGATGTACTTACAACGCTCAACACCGATACGCTGGTATCTGCATTTGAAACTTTCTCAAGGTCAGCCGATGGCTATGGTCCAAGTAGGCCGAACGGTGTAGCGGCATGGGGAGCCATCCTTCAACTCTTTAGAGATACAAAGATTACCCTTGACCTCTTTGAAAAGGAAATATTCGAACTTCCACTTGCGCAGATTACAAGCAAGCTTGCACCGGGCGAAGCGAATGGCATCGCCAGTTCTATTGCAAAAATTACCAATAGCTCCTATCGACAGGCCCGAAGGCAGGCGTTGAGTTTTTGGATTGGATCTAGGCCCTCACCAAACGAACTTTTCGTTGCTGTGAAGAAAGCACGAGACCTTTCGGAAGCCTGGCGTCAAAGCGCCAAGGGCGGTGTGTTCCAAAAATTTCGACTAATTTACTGGACCTCGAGGAAGTCTATCAGCGACTCAGTCTCCAACTAAAAGATCTCGCCAAATTGACAGCACGGCCAGATCTTTTGGATAAGTCTTTCGCCGAGCTTAGCGAGCTGTTAAATCTTCATTCAGTGGACGCAACAACACTATTTAGGATTCCTGAATCAACTCGGTTGAACGCTAAATTCAAAAGTTCCGCATTGGAGGCCTCCTCGCAGATATCCGCTCACAAAGCATAAATCTTGACGGTGTCTTAGTGACCTTGGGGTACGTCTAGCTGATGTCGATCGTAGAAGCAGGTCACTATCTGATTCACTTGTTGGAACCTTCGACGGGACAGCGCATTCGCGAACCGTAATTGAATTTCAACGGGCCGATCACGAACATGTGAAAAGTGCTTCCCTATACGTTCGCTGACGGCTCGGCGAACGTATAGTGAAGCTTGCGACAGCTCCCCAAAGGAGTCTGAAGTCATTGAACGCCAAGGTCAGTTAAAGCGAGACCACCTTCCAGATTGATTCTGGTTGATCTTCTTACGCAACTGCGCTCGCCTTACCATGGGTAAACGGGTAAGCCTTTTGAAAGGCACAATGATTTCCTTCATCTACCTAAATTATGAATAAAAAAAACTCACAAGAGTAGCGAATCAATTAATTACGAGCTGCTCTGAGGCAAAGCCGAGGCAACGCTATTTAGTTTTGGAATATCCTGCATCAAACGAATGGTGTATGGATCTTGGGGTCGTTCCAGGACGTCTTGGACAGTTCCGGCTTCGACTACTCGACCATGAGAAACAACTACCACGTTTTGTGCAATACTTCGAACCAGAGCTAAATTATGCGTTATAAAGAGCATTGACAACTGCCGCTCCTTCTGCAACCTTCTGAGTAGTTCCACTATGACAGCCTGAACGCTCACGTCTAGCGCAGAGGTAACCTCGTCACACACAAGAAGTCGTGGCTCCACTATAATTGCGCGTGCTATGGCTACCCTTTGACGTTCCCCGCCAGACAGCTCATCGGGGAAGCGTCTACCAACTGCTGAACCCAAGGAAACTTCGTCCAAAACCCGAGAAATTCGCTCCGCTCGGTCCGAACTGGTCAATCTCATAAAATGTTCTAATGGTTGAGAAAGAATTTGACTTATAGTCTTGCGAGGATTGAGAGAAGTGTACGGATTCTGAAAGACATATTGGATCCGCTGAAGTTGACTTGAGTTACGTCGTCGAGCACTCTTGTTCATCTCATCTCCATCAAAGAGAATCGATCCATCAAAACTACCATGTAGCCCAACCACACAACGAGCGAGCGTAGTCTTACCCGATCCTGATTCACCAACTATTGCAGTGCAGGACTCGTTCGGAACATTCAGATCTACCCCGTGTAGCACTTTAGTTTGACCATAAGCCGTCGATAACGCACGAACTTCCAAAAGAGGTGGCTCTGACGATGGAATAATCTGCGCCCTTGAATTTCGAACACGAACAGAGAACGACTTTCTATCCGTCACGCGGATACATCTAACTTGGCGTTCTCCGATCTCAATCGGTAGCGGGTCTTCCCTTAAGCAGAGTTCTATTGCTTCTGGGCATCGAGCGGCAAACGAACATCCAACAGGGCGACTTCCAGGTCGAGGCGGCTGACCTGGAATACCCCAAAGCACTTCGGCTCGATCAGGCGATGGAATTGCACCTAGCAGTCCCTGACTATAGGGGTGCATAGGCGACGCAAATACCCCCTCGGTCTGGCCGACTTCTACCAAGCGACCTGCATACATGACTCCCACGTGGCTAACAAGACCACCAACGACAGCAAGGTCATGACTTACATATATAGCGGCTACCCCGTATGCAGCACACAAAGTCTTCACCGTCTCCAGAACGTGCCTCTGGGTTGTAACATCAAGACCAGTAGTCGGTTCGTCTAAGACGATCACCGAGGACCTACAGGCGAACGCCATTGCTAGCGCAACACGTTGTTGCTGACCACCTGATAGCTGATGTGGAAAACGCCGAAGTATCCCGGAATCCGGATCAAGATTGACTTCCCTTAGGACCTCTACCATTCGTCCTTCGACGTTATCTGTAACCTCGGGATGGGCACTAAGTAGTTCGCGAATCTGGTGACCAATCCTTAATGCTGGATTCAATGATGCTGAAGGATCCTGGGGAACATAAGCGATCTTAGAACCCCTAACTTCTCGCAGGCCAGCAGCATCGAGTGCTAAAATATCCTTTCCATCTAGATAAATACTTCCCGAGTAATCTTAAGTCCTCGTCGCGTATACCCCAAAAGTGCCAGTGCTAGGGTAGTTTTACCCGACCCCGACTCACCAACCAAACCGAAGATCTCCCCCGCCCTCACGGAAAATGAGATCTGATCGACTACGTCTCCAGGACGACCCACCAACCGCACCTGCAGATCTCTAACCTCAAGTCGATTTGCACCCTCCATGATTGTCACGACTAGTTCTCCCCTGTTCCAAGGCGGACATCGGATGCTTGAACTTCATCCTCTGATGATCCGCTACTGCGTTCAAGACCAATTGCAACCCGAGCAACTGCGTCTGTAAAGGTATTGGTTCCTATGGTAAATAGCGCGATAAGTGCCGCTGGAGCTATTACCGCTAAAGAATTTGCACTAAGACCGATGCGATTTTCCTGGATCATATATCCCCAATTAGGAGATGGAGGTGGTTGTCCAAAGCCTAAAAATGCAAGTCCAGCCATAATAACTATCGAATATGTTAACCGCAAACCTATTTCAACCATCAATGGGCTCACAAGGTTAGGCAAAATCTCTTGGCGCATGATCTTCCATGACTTCACGCCTTGGAGTTCTACAGCACGGACATAGTCGCGCTCCGAAACATCCAACGTAGCAGAGCGGAGAACACGAGCCACCGCTGGCGCATGGACAAGGCCAACTGCCATCATAATCAACCAAAGTTTAGGGCCCACAAGACTGACTAGCAAGAGCACGAAGACAAGTGCTGGAAATGCAAGCATCACGTCGACAGTCCGCATGATAATGCTGTCGGATCGACCTCGGAGATAGGCAGCGGCCATACCCGCGACTCCTCCAAGAACGATACCAAAGGCTGTCGCCCCCAGAGCCATCAATAAAAGTAACCATCCGCCGTCAAGAACGCGAGATAAAACGTCCCGCCCTAAGATATCTCCCCCAAGCGGCATAGAGGCCGAAGCTGGAGAAAACGGAATTCCGATGAAACTAAGTGAAGAGTGTGGTGCCACAAGTGGCCCCAGAAAAGCAATAACTGCCACTATTCCAGATATGATCAATCCGATTTTCCACGCCGCGTATGGGCTGCCCGAACTACTAATTCAATCCATTGAGAGCGCCTAAATCTGGCAATACGGCTATTTGACCCGTGATTTACCGTCGCCATCAGTGCACCAACCTGCGTCTAGGCGTTGCGAGCAGAGCAACTACATCCGTCAATATGTTTACAATTACGTATAATGCAGCAAGGATGAAGACCATGAACTGAATCACAGGAATATCACGATTCGCCACGGCGCTTACGAGACCTTGTCCAACGCCGGGAAAATTGAAGATATCCTCTACTATGACGATTCCTCCAGCTAGATATAGAACCGTTAACCCAATTACCTGTATGGTCGGAGCGATCGCGTTTGGGAGAGCGTGAACTATCACTATCTTCCAACTCTTGATACCTTCTAGACGTGCCAACTGGACGTATTCAGACTCTAGAGCTTCGACCATGGCTCCCCTTGTCATTCGCATGATATAAGGAATTATTACTATCACAAGCGTCAGAACCGGAAGCACGAGGAGTTTCGGGGCACTCCATGCATATGTACCAGGTGGGATTATGGACACCGCGGGAAAGAGGTGGGTAACCACAGTAGCAAAGAGGATGATCATCGCGATTGCGACTACGAATTCGGGAAGCGAAGTTATACCCAACAGGATTACAGATGACACATGATCGAACCAACCGTCTCGCCGTAGCGCAGCAATGGCACCAAGGAGCATTCCGAGGAAGACTCCGATGATTCCCGAAAGCAATACTAGGACTCCAGAGTTGATTAGGCGAGGTTCGACTTGTTGCCAGACGCCTTGACCATTTGCTAAAGACGTCCCGAGGTGACCAGTAAGCATCCCAGAAAACCAGGACCAATATTGAGCAACTAAACTTCGATTCAGATGAAGTTGAACTTCCATGGCGTGCAGCCTTGCCGGTGTCGCAGTATGTCCCAAAACTGCATATGCAGCGTTACCCGGAAGTACCTCTGTAGCCGCAAATACAATTATCGAGACAATCACCAAGGTAACTATTCCAATTCCACCTCGTCTCAGAAGTAGAGCCACCATAGGATGATCGCTCATCCAAGAAGTCGCCTTTACGGACACTCGATCTTGTTTATTATCTATTTCCTCAACTAAAGCCAAAGTCAACCCCCTTATTTCTAACTTTTCGAGCTATTTCAAGCAATCATTCGAACTTTATCTTGACCTTGGACCCCGTTAGGCACCTAGAGACCGTCTAGGCCAAGTTCATCTCGAAGTGAGCGCTTTAGAATCTTTCCCGATTGCCCCCTCGGGAGTTCACCTTCGCGGAACCAATAGCGGTCCGGAACCTTAAACCTCGCCATACGTTCTGAAAGAAACTGACTCAATTCGTCCCCAGTTGCGTCCATTGACTGGCGAAGTACGACGATAGCACCCACTCGCTCACCTAATACCAGATCCGGAACAGCGATGACGGCGGCGTCCAAGACCGAGGGGTGCTCGAGAAGCCTTCCCTCGACCTCCACCGATGAAATATTCTCTCCACCTCGAATAATCACGTCTTTGACACGATCTATCAAGTTGATTCGGCCATTCTTATCGATAACGGCAATATCACCTGTTCGCAACCATCCACCACCGAATACAGCTTCGGTCGCCTTCGGTTCACGCCAATAGCCCAATGCAACTCCTGGTCCGCGAATACACAATTCTCCTGATTCGCCCCATGGCAAATCAGATCCATCGGGTCCAATAACTTTCACATCACAAACTGGTATCGGAGGACCAACACTTTCTGGGTTGTTCTCGCAATCAGAGCCCGAGATAAACGAGATAGTCGAAGACGCCTCGGTCATACCATACCCGTTCTCTAAGACAACGTCAGGCAGTGCATCTTTAGTATGTGATACGAGTGCCCGAGACAAAGGCGCGCCTCCAACGAGAAGTTCACGTAAGCTCCCTAGATCCGCCTGCCTATTTTCAAGCGCATCTATAATTTGGCGTATCATCGTAGGCGCTCCGCCGAAAGTGGTCACATGGCGCGATTCTATTAAGGTCAAGGCTTTATCTGCATCCCATTTGTGCATCAGCAAGAGCGTTCCTCCGCAAGCAATCGTTCCCAGCAATGCAGAGTGACATCCCATTGCATGAAAGAGCGGTGCGGTCAAAAGATAGACGTCTCCGTCCACATCCACACCAGTTTCACTTGCACCTGAAAGCGCCTCACGACGAACTGCTCGAGCGAACTGCCTGGTCATCATGTTAGAGCAGATATTTCCATGCGTTCCAAGCACACCTTTAGGACGACTAGTAGTACCGGAGGTGTAAAAGATAGTCGCGAGATCTTGAGACGATAGATCAATTGCGGGAAGCGATAGCGGCTGGCTGTGCGAATCCTGATCTGGCCGCTCTAGGAAGACGTTGAAGTCCGCCAATATCTCTATATCAGATTGGTCTACCTCGGACTGGGCGTCTGGATCGACCAAAAAAATACGCTCAACACCGATGGTTCTCAAGCGATCGATCTCTGGCATCAGTCGATTCCAACGCTCCCTATCGACTACCAGCACCTTTACTCCGGCATCAGCTATTCCATAAAGCAGCTCTTCTCCAGTCCACCATGCATTCAGCGACACGATCACTGCACCAACTGCAGCGGCTCCAAAGAAGGCCACGCTCCATTCGGGACAATTCCGCATGGCGATAGCAACCCTGTCTCCGATACCAATATCGAAGTCCTCAAAGAGTGAGCATCCAAAAGCCGTAGCCGCAACTAAGTGGGAATCATACGACATCTGAAGGCCATCTAACTCGAGAAAGGTCCGATCTCCGTAGGCCTGGGTTGACTCAAGTACGGATCGCAAAGATGGTTGCGCGTACTTCCAACTTCTCATAGGCTGACCGTCGATATCCTCAACCATTACTTCAAAGCAGCTTCCTGGCTTCGTTAAACGAGTTTCAATCTCGGAGTATTGAATATGCAATGCTGGCTGGCCTTTCTCCATATCTATCGCCCTATGTCTACAAAGTGCGTCATGGGCTCAGCTAGCAAATTAACTAAGCAGCTGAGCCGACGCTCCTGGGGGAACATATCAAACATCGAGAAGATCATGTAAGGGATACTGAGAGATCCGCACGGCTCCATCGGATGTGATCAGGTATTCGTCTTCCAGCTTTACCCCATCTTGTCTTCCCGGGACGCCCGCATAGCACTCTACGCAAAGAACCATATTAGGTTCAAACTCTTCGTCAGGTCCGTCACCATTGAGATCTGCGAGGCCAACATATGGACTCTCATCTTCCATGCCAAGGCTGTGAACAACCGCAGAATAAGCCTGTTGTCGATATGGTTCGGGCGGCAACTGAACACCTCTTAGGAGTTCTCTATAACCCAATCCTGGGCGAAGAGCCGCTGCAACTCCGGAGATAAAGTCAACCGCAACACGATAGGCTTCCTTCTGATCGGCAGTCGGACGACTTCCACACAGGAACGTTCGAGATATATCACAGGCATAACCCTCGGGACCAATCATGTCTGTATCGACGGCCACTAGGTCGCCAGGTCGCACCAATTTACTAGAGGCCTCTTGGAACCACGGATTTGTCCGACTTCCTGACGCCACTAAGCGCGTGGAAGAATACTCGCCGCCTAATCGCAACATCTCCGCCCACATGACGGCGAGTAGTTCATTCTCGGAGATTCCAGGACGAATGGCTTGCTCAAGCTGATAAAGAGATGCCTCACCTACCGCTACTGATTGCTTCAAAAGTTCAATCTCGTCCCACGTCTTGATCTTTCTTGAAGCCTGTGTCACTTCGTCGGCGTCGCATATCTTCACCCCAGCAGAAGTCAGCGCAAAAAAACCATAGGCATCGAGTCGATCGACTCCGACTCTTTCGCCATGCAACCCTCTTTCTCGCAAGGTTGACAAAAGATCCTCAACGGCCTCTGAAGCCACTTCTTCCGCGGATCTACCTGAAAATCTGTACTGCCAATGCCTCGCCGGCCGCACGTCTTTCCAAAAAACATTGCCACGGTAAAGTGCCTGCGGATATCCATAAACAACCGGTTCTCCTGTTACAGGAATCAATACGTAGCTCGATAGGTGCGATGCGTTCCACAATGGCGAGACAGCCATTCCCGTAGCGTAACGAACATTAACTAAATCTGTCAATACCAATGCGCCAATATCACGCTTGACCATTTCGGATTGGAGTCTTTCATATCTTTGGTAGCGCATTCGTTCCAAATCAACTCCAAGAAACTGCTGTGTAGCGACTTGGCCCAAAACCGAACGATCTAGTGCGACTTTCGACTCTTTCAAATTTGCTTCCCTTCAAAATACATCCAGCTCACTGGATAAAAAACCTCACTAATCAACGACACTAAATGCAGCATTAGCCCTTGGCTACAGATGAAGCAAGGTCCATCAAACTTGGTGCCAGTGCCCTCCAAGCTTCATGGGGCACGTCCCTGCGACCTGGCGCGAGCATCTGAACACAGACATGATCAGCACCGGCATCGAAGTGAGCTTTTACTCGGTCCATGATCTGTTCTTCACTTCCCCAAGCAACTACAGTATCAACCAAACGATCGCTACCTCCATTTTCAAAGTCATCAGCGCCAAAGCCCATTCGCTTGAAATTGTTCTGATAGTTGGGAAGGCCTATGTAAATAGCTGTATGTGCTCTGCCAATTTCGCGCGCACGAATGGGATCACTCTCTAGTAGTACCGCCTGTTCCACGCAGAGTGTACCTCTATTCCCCATCACCGACTTAGCTTCAGCGGTGTGCTCTGGTGGCACAAAATAGGTCAAAATACCATCGGTCTTCTCAGCCGCAAGAGCAATCATTTTAGGACCAAGTGCTGCTAAAACAACTCTTGACGGAGTTGTCGGACGCGACGCAGTAAAGGGTGCTGCCTTCATTGCATCTAAATATTTGCTCATAGCAACCAAAGGAGTCTCGTATGAATGACCCCGAAGATCTTCCACTAAAGTACGGTGGCTCACACCCAGTCCCACAACGACGCGTTCCGGAAACGCCTCAGTCAAGCTCTTGGTCGATGCGGTCATCGAGACGGCGTCACGAGCCCATATATTAGCTATTCCCGTAGCACCTACCAAGTGTTTAGTCTGCGAGAGAAGGAGCGCTAAGTGAACAAACACCTCACGACCAGCTACTTCTGGAAGCCAAATCGATCCATAACCGAGTTCTTCCAGCTCAGCTGCATAAGTCTGAGCCTGACTAGTCGGCACGTAATCAAGCGCCGCCGTCCATAGTCCTATCTTGGGAAGCTTCATTACTTCATCAACCATGATTTCCTACCCTTTTCATAACATTTATTCCCCATCCAGTGGGTCTGCGTCAAATTGACGCAGACCCACTGGATGGTCTTCGAAGCTTATGCTCAATAAAATACAGCGAGATTAAGCGCTACTTTGCCCAATATATCTGCTCGAAGTCAAAATTATTAAGTGGAATCCCAAGGACCGAAGTTTGGAAGCCAGCGAGCTTAGCGTTGAAAGCGTCGTTGACGTCTGTGAAGCAAGGGATAATATACCCGCCTTCGTTAAAATCGATCAGCATCATCTCCTGAGCGATCGCCTTCCTCTTCTGAGTATTCACTTCAGCATTTGCCTGCTGGTAAAGGGAGTTATAATGAGCGTTGGTCCAATGTGTCTCGTTAAAGGGTGAGTTCTTTGCAAGGGATGCTGCAACCTGAGCAAGATAAGGTGTATAGGCATAATAGTCCTGAGAAAATGTCCAAGACAGATAGTTCGGACCGAAGAAAGTCGTCGAATTAACATCGTTTAGTTTCACTTTAATGCCAGCGGCTGAGGCCTGTTGTGCAAAAACCTCTGCCATCTGAACGGTCGCGAGCGCTATCGGTGAAGTAACTAGAGTGACAGCTAGTTCCGGGTAGCCAGCCGCCTTCAGAAGATGCTTCGCTTGTGGAATATCCTGTTGGCGAGTGAGCGAATGATCATAATAAGGATCGAATGGAGACGAGACATCCGCTCCAACAAAACCATAACCACCCAGGGAGCTATTGATCAACTCAGGACGGTTAACTGCTAGACGGAACGCCTGACGAACACGCACGTCCGAAAATGGCTTCTGATCGACACGCATTGTAAAAGGCTGGAAGGCTCCGGATTTACTCGAAAGAGTAGACACTCCAGTATTCGACTTTAGGCTGTTATAGCTCTGCGCACCTATTCCGCCGATTGCATCGAGTTCACCAGCCTGAAGCGCATTCAACATCGAGGCTTCGTCGGCGAAGTCTGTAATTATTACTTCATCCAAGTAGGGAAGGCCAGCCTTCCAGTAATTCGGATTGCGCACAAAAGTACTTTGTTGTCCAGGAGTAAAACTCTTGTACTTGTAAGGTCCGGTACCATTTGGCTTAGTCGGATCATAACCTACTGGAACAATGTATTGAAAGTAATAGTAGGACATCTGATCAAGCAGAGTTGCGTATGGCTGAGTGTAGGGGATCTTGACAGTTAAATTATCTACCTTTTTAAGGTTTGCTAAATCGATCGGTCCAAGCGACGCAGCCCCCGGAAGCGGGCTCTTAGGGTTCATAATGCGTTGAATAGAGAAGATGACGTCGTCGGCTGTAAGTGGCTTTCCATCGTGAAAAGTTATTCCTGGCCTTAGACGAACCGTCCAATTAGTCGCTGTAGCATCAGGAGTAATGGATTCAGCCAGTTCATAAACAAGCTCGCCCTTGGCATTGTAGGAAACCAGCGCTTGATAGAGCTGACCGATTCTAGCTCCATCAATAGTTGTATATCCGTTCTGTGCATCTAACGAATCTGCGGAGCCACCGCCAGTCGCGCCAACGCGCAAGGTGCCTCCACGGCGAGGCTTAGAGGCTAGAGCTGTAGTTGTAGTAGTGCCTGAAGCAGTAGTAGTACCACACGCCTCAAGAATGGAACCGCCGGCGGCGAAGGCTGCAACTCCACCTAAACCACGAAGAAAGTTACGTCGACTTACACCATTTCCAATATTTCACTACCAAGTATACCTTGACGATCGTTTGACATAAAGTAATTTCCCCCATAACTGAATGCTTAAACTTGAACATAAACCAGTGCTTGGACGGTACCCTTTACCGAATAAAGCAACTGCTTTGGCTTAATGCCATTCCCCATTTAGCCCCTACGAGCTAATAAAGATAGTAAGCCCGAAGCTATTGATCTTTAATACCTCGTAGCAGAGACGAACTTAGTAGGACGTCCGAATAAAGGATATCAAACTATCGGTAGCCCTTGCAAGTCATTTTGTGAATTTAGTCACATTATTTATCGACGAACGCGCGCCGTTCAACTCCCTATGGAATACTCTCAATTGTTCGACCCGCTGCTAATGTTGGTTTCAAATCATAATCAAGATGGACGAAGTTATCGTGAAGCTCAAAGCAGACATTCTTTAAACCTGGGGTCAGCCAAGCAAAGGTGTGGCGAAGATTACCGATAGGAACAAGTAGCTCAACGGAAATACAATGGTAAGTAGAGTTGCCGCCTAGGCAGAAAAGCTCTAGAGCCGGCAAATTATCGATGTCACTTTCTACTCAGCAAAGATACCTCCGGTGGACCAAAAAAAGCCGACGAAAAACTGGACAGTTAAAATAAAGTCGACAGATCCACATTCCAGGAAAAATCGTGGCATTCCCAACTCTTGATGGCGCGATGGCTACCCAAACGATAGCAGAACACTTGATAGCCCCAAGCCGATGAAGAGAGCTGTAATGCCTGTGATGATATTGTGATCCACCTAGCCCTTGGGAACTATTTTGTATCTTTTACTACCAAATTATTACTACCAAATTTCAACTGCTGTCGCCACCCTCAAATCTTTGTGAAGCTCTAAGTCAGCTCAGAAGTAGGGAGTTCACTTGAAAAACCTTCTACGACAAACCAAGCGACAGACTCACCCCCACAACGAGGGGTGTCACCTCTAAATTCTCGCCGACACACCAGCGAAGCATTCAGTCGATATATAAAGCAATAAAGAGCCATCTATTCGCATAACACTCTGAAATGCTCCAATGAGCCCTTTTAATTTCTTGTAAAGTGTGTTAATCTTCTCATGACATGCTTACACCCGAGGAACTCGCCACTATTGAAGCATTCATGGCGAAGACTGAAAACATCGACGAATATAAGCGGGCGCTGGCAGTTCTCACCCTTGAAGATGGGAGTCCCCTCAACAGGACAGGCCTCTCTGTCAAGCATGTACAGCGAATTCGACGGTCATTCCGCAGCGTTGGCACTGAGGCATTCAAGGACAAGCGCCATAACAACGCTCCGGTACTTCTCTCAAAGTCTCAAAGAGATGAAGTGGCAATCATGCTCACGACTACAACTCCCAACGACCACGGCTATAGCAGTTCCCCGTTTTGGTCAACACGGATCCTGGCTACAGTACTCAAGCGCAGATACGGTGTTCTCTATGCCTCTAGGACTAGCTATTACGTTCTGTTTCGGGAAAGTAAGTTCAGCTTCCATCTGCCGGGCAAACAGTACGAGAAGGCTGATCCACAAGCGGTAGCTGAATGGAAAGACGAGCAGCAAGAACGTCTGAAAGAGGCATTCTCTGATCCAGATACGGTGATTCTCTGTGAAGACGAGATGGTTCTCACTCAGGCGACAACTACTCAGAAAGTGTGGATACCGAAAGGAACCACACCAGCTGTAATTGAGACCAATGGAACCAGAATGAACCGGAGCATCTATGGGTTTTTGAACCTCAAGACAGGCAAGGAGCATGCATTTGCAACAGAGCGCCAGACTATGCATGAAACAGCGGCCATACTGCTGGCGATCCGCAAGATCTACCCAAGAGAGAAGATTCTGCTTATATGGGATGGGGCAGGATGGCACAGAGGGAGCGTCGCTCAAGAGGCAATTAGGGAGCATCACATCGAAGCAGTCCATTTCCCTCCGTATTCTCCGCAACTCAATCCCCAGGAACACGTTTGGAAGCAAGGGCGCTCTGCTGTAACCCACAATCGCTTCATTCCCAAGATTGAACCAGTCACAAAGGAATTAGTCGACTATCTCAACACGACGACATTCCCATACTCTTTGCTTGATTTCAAGGAGAAAGTCAGAGTGTGAGCTCTATAAACGTCCAAAATCAATTGCACCTTGAACAAAACAGAGCTACAGAGCTACAGAGCTACAGAGCTACAGAGCTACAGCGAAAAATACTGGCCATCAAAAGGAACCCCATCTATCCTGCACAAGAAACTAGGCGATCCAAGAAGAGTCGACAACGCTTACAATCTCCTAGACAACTTTTTGGAACTCTGAAAATACACCAACCCCATAACACGATGATCCACGATGATCCGCGACAATAGAGCCCGCTAAGATAAGGAAAATCAAACCCGACTGATCCCCAAAACTAGTAAATTATGGCCATACGATTTGCATAACAAAGTGTCTAGCATGTCATAATCACCAGCAGCAATTTTACCTACTTGACATCTTGATATTCGTACCGACCAAAGGACTCATAAGTGGAGATACTATTCATATGCACCGGCAACACCTGTAGATCGATCATCAGCGAAGCCATATTCAATTCCAAAGCTAGCAATGGCTGGCATGCGTCCAGTGCTGGAAGTAACCCCAACAAAGCGGTCAATCAACGAGCAATCGAGCTTCTAATCAAAAAAGCAATACCGGTAAAAGGACTTCATTCAAAATCATGGAATGATCTACCGGTGGTTCCCCAAATAGTAATTACCCTTTGCTCCTCTGCGGCAGGTGAAAGTTGTCCTGCCTATCTCGGTAATGCACTTCGTGCCCATTGGGGAGTTGACGACCCCTCTATCGTTCAAGGCACCGAGGAAGAGATCGACGAGGCATTTGAGGCGGCATATGAGCTTATGAATCAGCGCATCGAAAGTTTCATAGAACTGTTATCGAAAGATTACTCACTTTCAGATCCTAACTTCATAGAACGGCTAAAGCGCATCGGGATCGACGATTAAACGCATGATGAAATCGAAGGTCCAGTAGACACGGCCCGGCAATTTGGAAAGGAACGAGAAACAAGGGTCGTAGTTCCAAAGATTCTTGTAAAAAGGTTCTAGCTGCTAGCGTCCAAGCAAGTCAACAATCCAGGAGGATCCAGATTCACCGAGAAGGGCAAGTTCGTTATCGGCTCGTGCAGCCAATGACAGTGGAGAGAGAGTCTGGTCATGACGCAACTGGGCGTGAACAATACGGTCAAGACCAGCACCTACGAGTGGAGGTGCTGTCCTCAACGTAGCAGGAAGTGCTACGGAACGGAAAGAGCCTCCATGCATGACCAAATTGCGCTGATTGTAGAGGCGACGAAATGTATCTTGGACATATTGTCTGATGTGCGATATCTCGGTTGCTGGAGAATTTATCATTTTTACAACCCGATCCAAGGCAGCTTGATTGCTTGGGTCGGAGAGAGTCATAGTGCCTGACTTTCGAATATGACCTTCTACCAATCTGACGCGTTCGTAGTTCGGGGCCTCGGTGTCCAAATTCCGTAGTTCATCAGCCAGCCGATCATTGCCATAGTTTGAGTGTGCGAACGCGATCGAGGTCAGTTCCGCGCGACCCACCGAACAAGAGACGATAGCAGCTAACCGATCCGCAGCTACTCGGTTGGGCTCCTTCGGGTAAACAAGAGGTCCTTCTATTGCTGCCCACCCTCCTGTAATAGCCGCTCCAATACTGCCAGTTTTCATGTATGAAGCTAGCTCAAGGGCGTCGTCCAACTGTTGGAAGTCGGCACTATCAACGTTGAATACGGCATTTTGCCGATCGAGGGCGTGAATGTCCAATTGCCGCCGACGAGAACGAAGTTCGAATTCCTTTGAGGTGCCTTTGATATAGGCTTTCCCCACCGGAGCAAGCGATACTCGTTTTGGAAAACCGACCTGCATCCGTGCTACCACGCGGACCACGAGATCGTTGGCTGCTTCTATGGCTGCCCAGTTGTCACGTGCTACCACACGAAGTACAAGTGAACCATTTTGGCGAGGCTTTGGCCCTTGGAGACTTAGATCCGATATAAACGCCGCTGTCTCACTGGGATTCATCCAACTAACAGCTGATGGTAGCTTATTTATTTGGATGGGCGCGACGCACGGTACTACAACTTCGTATGGCCTAGAGAGAGATTTGCTGACCATGTCTTTCGCCTGAATAAATAGTTCCGTGAGATTCGGCTCCTCGTTGTTCCGCATGTAGCCGTCAAGCCATCGATACAATAGATCCGGACTGAAACCATTATCGAGAAGGTAAGCCGCTATTGATCTTGCCGTACGTTCAACGGGCGGCAGCATGCCTTTTTCAGCAGACTCAATCCACCAGTCGAAATATCGTTCGTCTAGGCGCTGAGTCAGTTGCTCTAATTTTGCTTCGTCGTGCTCGGATAAATAAATCGATGTTTTTTCATTGGCGGGGACGTTCTCCAGAATTTTGTTAACTTCGTTGACGAACGAGAGAATAACCCTATCGAAAACGATCTCCTTCATCATAGAAGCGATGGCATATTTTAGGCCATCATTAGAAAGATTCCCTTCCCTTGCGACTTTGTTATATTCGATTATCTCACGCAATCCAAGGACGACGCCAATACCCCATAGACGACGGGGCCACGGGGTGTTGTGACCAAAAAAATCTAAAAGCCGGCCCAAGGTCTTGGTCGCATCATCGTACACTCACTTAATTGGACTCATTTGATCGCACGGAAGGACAATCTTATGCTATTATGCAAGCAGGCATTTAGCCACCTTCTAAAAGCGGAGGAGCCGCCCACTGGGCCGCTCCTCCTATTTTTTACCTGTTACCCGAAGATAGATTGTTTCGAGCTATTGATAATGCCCGGAGCGTCATCTGTTGAAATAAGGGCTTTCCCTAGAAGCATTGATCAATTATCTAGGGACAAAAGGCCGTCAGAGATGTGACGCCGTGTGACATTTTGGTAGATTCCGAAAAGCTGAAAACGCGAGATTACTATGGCCCCAATACGTCAGGTTGAATTGCCCCACTCACCATTTGGTTATGGTTCCCATAGCATAGACATGGATCAATCAACCCTTTCTTAGGGGAGCTTTTAAACCAATCAATGTCAATGGCCATCGAGAACTGCAAGGTAGCAGCCACGCAAAATGCATACATGTGGCCATATCCATTCATTCCAAACAGCAATATTTATGCATTTTCTAATGGCCGTTGATAAGCCTCGCCCACCAATCCACAGAACCACAAGACGACAGAACCACAAGACGTCCTACAACCAAATAAAATTCAGCTAAAGTAGCCAGCGCAATCGGAAATATGACAGCCTAAAACCATCAACGGAAAATGGGCCAATCAGAACTAGTCTGATTGGCCCATTTATCTGCAAACCCCTGGCCTTAGGAGCTGAGTCTAAATCCTTATTCTCTGCATTTTAGGAACTAGACCTATCAGGAATGCTCTCGTAACTTATCACTTTTGGTATCCCAAAAATCTAACGAGCTACAACTACCGCGCGCCAGCTCTTATCCGATATAACCCACCCTTAAAATGCTACCTTGTAAACACTACTTTGCAAGAATCCTCTGGCAATAAATAAAAAAGAGCTGCACCTCGTCAAGTAACCAGTGGCCCATACCGTGGCAGTTAGCGAAAGGCACGTACTCGCATCGCCAGCCCACTCGCATCGCCAGCCCACTCGCATCGCCAGCGCAGTTGCTATCAGCCAATAAATAGCTGCACTACCCTCCATTTGTTTGACGTGTTGTGCTGGGCGGGAATGTTGCAGCGGCTTGAAATGCCGTACTGGACCTAGATTCCCGTTAGGAAGCCACACCTATCTTGGTAGCTTCGGTTACTTCTAGAAGCGCTCCGGTGGCAACATCGTAGATAAAGCCATAGACAGGAATCGAACTGGGTACCAAGGTGTGAGCTTTAATCCGCGTAACGTCTTCAATCACCGATGCCGCCTGATCTGCGATTGTAAGCCAGTTAATGTACTTACCCTCGCTCGAACCAGAACCCTCACCGACGTCTACAAACCCCTTGTCACTCAAAGCTGCTGTCGTCAAACTGGATTCCAAAAGATCGCCCATCAATTCATTGTTGAAGAACTCCATACCGCAATTTGAATGGTGAATCACAAACCACTCCTGAGTTCCAAGCAACTTATAAGAGATTACAAGCGAGCGAATTGCATCGTCGCTGGCACGTCCGCCTGCATTTCTTATGACGTGAGCATCACCTTCGCTCAGACCAGCGTACTTAGCAGGATCAAGGCGAGCATCCATGCAGGTCAAGATCGCAAAGCGACGAGCTGGTGGCATCGCCAACTGCGCTTTGTCTCCAAATTCGCTCACATATTGCAAATTTGCATCAAGTACCTCTTTCAAAACCGACATAGCTTCACTACCCCTTTACGTGTACTCAAATAACTATTTAGAGGCATTCTAAATTGAATTATGACTTAACCGATCATGTTTTGCGACATTTGCCGTTAGGGTTGCTAGAGCCGATTTAACCCCCTTTGCATGTATCGTAGGGTAGGAAGAGCTTTAGACAAGGTGTAGCGTGCAAGAGGAACTTAGGAAAAAAACGCAATAAAAAATAGCGACAAAACCACAGCGCAAGGTTCCCTTGCGAAAAAGTCCCATGCGCAAGAATCCGCCCCCTCAAAGCGCATAAGCGTCGCGGAACGACGACAAGTAATCATTCGCGCCGCTTTAGCAGAATTTGCTAAAAATGGCTTTTCAGGAAGTTCGACCTTACAAATAGCCGCGAACTCTGGGATCTCTCAAGCCTATCTCTTTCGACTCTTTCCAACCAAGCTGAGCCTCTTCCAGGGATGCATCCACTATTCGTTTGATCTAGTCAAAAATGAATTCGCCAAGGCGATTATAAATCAAGGCGGACAAGAGGCCCTAGAGGCAATCGGTGCTACCTACCTTAAGTACCTATTAGATAAAGACCTTCTCGGATCTCAGCTCCAAGCTTATGCCCTTGGGAGCGAGCCCGAGATTGGACCTTTAGTTCGAAGTCGCTATTGCGACCTCTGGGACTTTATCAAAGCGAGCACTGGAGCAAGCAACGTTCAAATGGTCGACATCTTCTCCAAAGGTATGCTCCTAACAGTCTTAGCTGGAATGCAAATGTTCGAAGAAGAACCCGAGTGGATTACTGCCAACGAGATAATCTCATTACCTTAGCCAAGACGCCTTAGTGGCCAAGTGTTCATAACACAGTTGGCCAAGGAAAAAATTAAATCTAAAACTAACCGGCGCCAGGAACACATCTAGCGTAGTTCGGTATATGATAAGTTAGTAACTACTCACTTACTAACTAAATAACTAGGTGGATACCGCGATGAAACGTTCAAAGCTGGCACTGATTATCATCGCTACGGGCCTTGCGCAATTCATGGCTGGCCTGGATAACCTCGTTGTCACCACCGCATTGCCTGTGATTAAGGTCCATCTTCATGCAAATCTCTCCTCACTCGAATGGATGGTAAATGCATACACTCTCTCCTTTTCAAGCCTCCTACTAACTGGCGCCGGTCTTGGTAAACGATTTGGAACCAAGAAAATCTTCCTTTTAGGGATCGCTATCTTTACTATCACTTCGGGTTATGCGGGGCTATCCACCACCTCAACTCAACTAATAACCGCTCGAGCCATTCAGGGTATCGGCGGCGCACTCATGGTTCCACTTAGCCTCACAATCCTCGCCAGCGGTGTCCCCCATGAGCGTCGTAACTTCGCTCTTTCAATTTGGGGTGCAATTGGAGGTTTAGCCATTGCACTAGGGCCACTCCTTGGTGGTGCGGTAGTTGAAGGTGCATCTTGGCAATGGATCTTTTGGCTCAACGTTCCAGTCGGAATGATACTTCTCGCGATAGCTGCAATAAGCCTGAAATCAACCTCCGAAAAAGATGCGAAACTCGATCCGCTCGGGCTGATAACCGCGACAATTGGCCTATTTGGCGTTACTAACGCTCTTGTGAATGGTTCTAGTCATGGCTGGATCTCGAGCCTAGTTCTTGGGTCTTTCGCCTTTGGCGCTATCGGGCTAGCCGCCTTCATTACGGTGGAGCTTAAATCTAAGTCACCGATGGTCCCGCTTTCGATCTTTCGAGATCGTGGCTTTAGCGCTATCAATGTCGCCTCAACTTTGATGAGCTTTGGAATGTTCGGATCGGTCTTTTTTCTCGCTCAGTACTTTCAAATCGTCCGAGGTCTCTCACCACTTGCATCGGGGGTCAGAATTCTCCCCTGGACTGCCATGCCGCTTTTAGTCGTACCATTCATGGGTCGTATCGTTGATCGATTTGGCGCTGGACGCATCGTAGCGATTGGACTAGCTCTTCAATCTGGAGGTCTCGCATGGATAGCGTCTCAGGTATCAATAACAACTTCATATGGTTCGATCGTCATGGCCTTTGTAATCTCTGGGATCGGGATGGCAATGTTCTTTGTACCCACCGCCTCAGCTACCCTAGCTGGAGTACCAAGGGAACTTGAAGGTGTTGCATCGGGTGTCAATAACACCGTTCGCGAAGTTGGAGGAGTCATTGGAATCGCATCACTTGGCGCAATATTCTCCACCTCTGGCGGATATGGCTCTGCTATAGGCTTTGTCAATGGACTCCAATCCGCGATAATCGTCGGGGCCATAGTTGTACTTGTTGGATCTATTGCTTCACTTTTCATTCCAACTTCAGTAGGCCGAAAAAAGAAAGCAACCAACGACAATGTCGAACTTTCCAGCATGCTCGCTTTGCAAATCAAATAGTTCGAAACTTAAACTTAAATACGACGCTTCGAGCTACAAAGACGGATCGGCCTTCTTTTCCAACTAACTCGCCCTAATTTCAAATGAAATTGCCTGCATCCATTGCATATAAATTGTGCAATGGACGCGGTTGCGGTTGCACCATGAGTTAGCTTTGCAGGTTTCCAGTTTTGCTCAATTGATGGCCATTGAGAACTGCAAGTTAACGGCCAAAAAGCCTCTAAACTTACCAAAATGGCCATCGCCCAAGGACCAACTCGGAGAGGCTAATCAAGCAATTGGAAGGAATCCCCTGCGAACCGTTTCTATCGTATTGCGCCCTAGCTTGCAAACTTGGCCCAGGTAATACGGCCTCGCGCAGCTAGGTCGACCAGAGATAGCATCTCTCCATTGGCACCTGAATTGCGCCTCCAACTATCAAGATGGGAGGGATCACAAAACATTGAAGCGGTAGGACAGAACGATTCATTTACCGGTCCAGTGCTACCCAGTGGCCACCATCCCACAACATCAGATTCTAGAGGCTCACCACCTGTGATTACGATTGAAATTACAGCAGAGCAAGTCGCACACGTAGTCTCACCCGTAGCGTCGACACCCAGAGCTGCTGGAATTCCTACGATATCAAACGCACACCAAGTGTAAAGATCCACACCATCAATGAGTAGATTGTGACGACTTTCAACCAAGGTAAGTCCCTCTGCGCCCACGACCTTGGGATCACCCTCAAGAGGCCCGTCAATCGTAGCAACGCCACCCAGGATCGCTTGTTCAACGACCGATCTTACAACTTCTATCGCCAACCCCGTCTTGGTTGCGATCTCTGAGAAGCTGAGCGAAACCCCATCTAAAAGAGAGAAAAAGACGACTCTACGTACTGAAGTCGTAGTCTCATCACCCGACACCATTGTGTCTAGAACCGCTGCTACCGCGGTTGAATCTTCCATCATTTGCCACCCTTAATTCTTGCCTTTGAGTTATCTGTCGAACCATTTCTTCTCATAACAAACCTAGCCTCAACCCAGGTTCACCTTGCAATGGCAATAGGCGCTCGCATAGTTCCTAAGCTAGACCACCAATCATCTTGGTCGTACTTGGTTTAAGCAATGCAGAATATCAAGAACAAAACCCATGTGAGAGATCGATACAAATTCGACTCAACTTCAACAACAGCTCAACCGCCGCTCACCTAGCTGCAAATAAATAGGCAAATCTCAACCCTCCACATTGGCGCCAAGGTAAATAAGGCCCTAGCAGTCAGCGAAGATATAGCTCTTGGGCGAAATCTTACCTCATGGAATAGGGAGATCCCACCTGTCACCCTTGTCATGTCGCGCAAATGACCTACTTAGACTATGAGCAACTTGGTAAAGCCAATAAAGCCTGTCGTCTTTATCCGTGACCGGCTTCCTTGACTTTTCGGATTCATACACTCCGTGGCATTGGCAGCGACAATGGCACGGTCAAGACCAATTGCAATTGCAATTGCAATTACAAGACCAATAGCAATTACAATTACAAGGTCAAGGTCAAGGTCAAGGTCAATTAGAAGCTTTGAGCAAAGGCAATACCGATATTTCCTAACAGCAGAGCCCTCTCAAGCTGAGCTAGCACAGCTAGGCGCTATTAGCTATCTTGATATTAGCTAGAGATCCCAGTGGTCGAAGGTCATTGTAAGTGACCATAAGCAAAATGTTCTGCCCATTGCAAAATTGCTTTCCTAGCAATGCTCCGGGCAGTTAGGCAAGGCAGTTAGGCAAGGCAAATCAATCAATCTCATTTGTAACGAGATGACTGTTTCTCTCTCCTAGGTAGTCAATCCGTACCCCAGAGTGCTTACAGTCTCTATCTCAATCAAACGGTTGTATTTAGCCACTCGTTCACCACGAGCAGGTGCCCCACTCTTTAGATGACCGCAACCAGTCGCGACGGCCAAATCAGCGATGAAAGTATCCTCGGTTTCTCCTGAGCGATGTGAGACAAACTGCGCCCACCCAGCGTCGCGGCAGATACGCATAGCCTCAAGCGTCTCGCTTACGGTACCGATTTGATTTACCTTGATCAGGCTAGCGTTGCAAGCATGGCGGGCAATAGCCTCTTTGATGATCGCAGGGTTCGTACACAAGAGGTCGTCACCGACGAGCTCGACGCGATCGCCTAGTCGAGCTGTAAGTTGTTCCCATCCGCTCCAATCGGATTCGGCAAGTCCATCCTCTAGAAGCCATACCGGATAGGTCGAAATAATCTCCTCGTACCGATCGATCATCTCGGTACTCGAGAGCGACTCGCCGGCAATTTTATAGAATCCATCACGGTAAAATTCACTGGATGCCGGATCGAGAGCGATAGCTACTCCATCGCGACCGGGTCGGTACCCTGCTTCGTTGATAGCCTGGACTAAAAGCGCAAGAACGTCTTCTGGGCGGTCGATCTGCGGGGCAAAGCCGCCTTCGTCGCCTAGGCCTGTTGCGAACCCCTTGCTAGCAAGCAATTGCTTAAGTTTGGTATATATCTCTGATCCTGCTCTAACCGCCTCGGCGATTGATGGTGCGCCAATCGGCGCTATCATGAATTCCTGAAAGTCGAGGTTGTTGGGTGCATGCACGCCTCCATTTACGACATTGAAGTGCGGCACTGGAAGTCTTGCGTTGACTCCGGCCGGTTGTAGATATTCCCAAAGTGCCAGCCCTTCGGAGTTAGCGAATGCCCGGGCGGCAGCGATG
Source organism: Acidithrix sp. C25 (assembly GCF_904848545.2). NCBI lineage: Bacteria > Bacillati > Actinomycetota > Acidimicrobiia > Acidimicrobiales > Acidimicrobiaceae > Acidithrix > Acidithrix sp. C25. The sequence goes on along the minus strand of NZ_CAJHCI020000006.1, from coordinate 261,107 downwards.
GAGACTCCGACAATCGCGTTGGCTCCCAATCGTGACTTATTCGTTGTTGCATCCAGGTCAATCAGCGCTTGGTCAACTTCGGCGAGGTTGGCGAACGCTCTAGCTGCCAATGCAGCGTTGATCTCGCCGTTCACATGTGCTACGGCATCAAGTACACCGCCTCCATTGAATCGACTTAAATCTCTATCGCGGGCTTCGACAGCCTCGCGCGAACCAGTCGAAGCCCCCGAAGGAACTCCTGCACGTGCTGAGGTTCCATCGCTCAAGGTGACAGTTGTCGCCAAAGTTGGTCGGCTACGAGAATCAAGTATTTGGACTGCTGAGACTTTGGATACCGTTTTTACCATCTGGATCTCCTTTAGGCTTTTGTGTCAAGCTAACATGTTTTGGCGAGTCTCTCCAATTTGTGGGTGTTAACTATCTCGAGCAAATGGTATAGCTTTGTCGAATTGCCTTTCGGATTCAGCAATCTCTGAACTACATATCGATCTATTTTCCATAATTCGGCGTGATTTATAGACTTTAAACCGATGCATGCAATCAAGCCTTCCCATCGAGATGCAGGAGATGTAAATGACTCTTTGAACAGGTTGGTTTTTCCATAAAAACGATTCTGGCGTATCTCTTTGGCAATCGATACTAAAAACAGGTGAGACGATCCGCGCTTCAAGGATAAAAAATACAAGGTACCATCGCGAGGCGTGTTAGGTCGTATCCACTGGGTCGAACGGATGGGAGCAGACCTCTTGCTCTCACATAAAGCTGCTCTCACATAAAAGCTACTCTCACATAAAAGCTACTCTCACATAAAATTTATTGGGGGGGCCAGACAAGCTGTTTATGACCCTTGCGATTGCAAGTTTGCCAATTGTCCAAATGGCTCGAATGAACTTCATCTTACTGATCACCTGAATGAATTTTATCTGTCGTGTCATTTGACGACTTGAACAACTTGTCACCATAGTTCATAAAGATTTATATAAGAATGTTGCTGCTACCAGGTAGTAAGCTAGCGGCAAGTATCCGGCTTTATCGAAGGTGAAATTGAATCGCATTGGCAAATATATTCGTTTCGGCCAAGGCGACCCTATGCCCGTCGGTTGATTTGGGACCTACCCCTATCTTGGCATCATTGCAGATTCGAGGGGGATCGGCTATCATTATAGATGTCGGATGATGCTCCGGCGGACCGTAGTCCGAACTGCTTTCATGGCTAATGGCTTCTACCTGTCAATTGACGGCTTTAAGGAGAAGACAATGAAAGCTGAGATTAGAACCAAGAGTTACTCGCGTTCGCGACGGGAAATTTTAGAAACTACATCTCTTCTAATCGATGGCCTCGATTCGTGTTTTGGAGCTACCGTAGCGCCTTCTAAGGTGGATCCAAAAATCTGTAGGTGCGGGAAATGACGACCTTCGGCCGACTGGATGCTCCAGTTGATAACATAGATCCCTCATCTGCCATGGCAAGACAAACCTGCAGCATCCTTTATTCGAAGCCCAAAGAGGCTATGGCTGACGGTGGTGAATCTGAGCCGAACTGTTTTCATGACCTCTTACTTGATCAGGTCTTTTCGTCAATAAATAAGGACCGAAACGACTATCAACTTCTACCCTTTTTTTATGATCACCTTCATGACGCAGATGAAATTCGTTTTCGGTACGAGGTGTGGCGCGACCTTGAGAACCAGGCTCTTACCAGCAGTATCAGAACGTTCGAAAGTCAGATGCTCGAGGTCCGCCAAAGGCTAGCTTGGTCCGCCAAGTCGTCCTTCGTGCAGCATCGTCGCGCCCTTCACTTAGATGCTGCCCATCGCTACTGCAACGCTGTAGCGAGTCTTGTTAGGGTGCTAAAGGAGACCGAGATCAACTCTGCCGCTTTGATGGGTTTTCGAGAATCTCTAAACGCTTATGCTTCATCGAGTCCTTTTGAGCAGCTCGCTAGCGCTACGAGTTTGCTGAAAGATCAACTCTCCCAAGTTCGCTATTGCATCAATCTCAAAGGACTTCATGTTCGAGTTGTCAAGTACGAGGGTGAAGAAGATTACGGCGCTGAGATCATAAAGACCTTCGAGAGATTTCAGCAAAGTACCGTCAAAGACTACCGCCGATCTATTTCAGACTGGCCCAATATGAATCACGTGGAGGCGATGATCGTCGACCGCGTGGCGCTTCTCTTTAGTGATCTTTTCTCATCCATTGAGTCATTCTGCGAACAAGAGAGCGATTTTCTAAATCGAACGGTCACTCTTTTTGAACGTGAGATTCAGTTCTATCTCTCCTATCTCGACTTTATTGCACCACTAAAAGCACAAGGCCTTTCATTTTGCATCCCGGAGATCCTAGAAACTTCGAAAGAGATTTCAGCGGTTGAGACCTTCGACCTCGCCCTGGCTCATAAATTGGAACTTCAGAGAATGGTGGTTGTGCGCAATGATTTACATCTCGAGGGTATTGAGAGAATTATTGTAGTCTCAGGTCCAAATCAAGGAGGAAAGACCACTTTTGCTAGGACTTTTGGGCAGATCCACTACTTAGCCAGCATCGGATGTCTGGTTCCCGGCCAACAAGCCCAACTATACCTCTATGATCAGCTATATACTCACTTTGGTAAAGAGGAGGACCCTACCTACCAAAGTGGAAAATTAGAGGAAGACCTAATTCGGATTCGTGCCGTTTTGAATCAAGCTACCTCAAACAGCATCATTATTATGAACGAGATCTTCGCTTCAACCACTGCTTTGGATGCTCTTGGTTTAGGTCTGAAAGTAATTGATAAGATCCAAAACCTCGATGCGCTGTGCGTAGTGGTTACCTTTATCGACGAATTGAGTCGAATAGGCCCTTGGGTCGTAAGTATGACAAGCACTGTCAATCCCACGAATCCTGCCGATCGCACTTTCAAAATAGTTCGACAGCCAGCAGATGGCCTTGCATACGCCTTAGCAATTGCACAGAAGTACCAACTAACCTACGATGACATTAGGGGGCGACTCAAGTCATGAAGGCACATTTGATGTTCCGCGATAAGGATTTCAATCTTCTCCAACCGCTACCCCCTAATGAGCACTACCTCGTACACGACCTCGACCTTGACACCCTTTTGGGAGCTATGGCTGGAGGTGATGAGTTCTTACTCAAAGTTTCACGAGTCGCGCTTTTGAATGGATTGACTAATCCCACAGAGATTGCCTATCGCCAGTCGGTCTTAGATGACTGCTCGTCTCATTCTGAGATTGTACGTCAAATCTATGAAATTGCAGTTAAAGCTCTTTTTGACAAGCACAAGATGTTCTGGTTTACGCGCCAGGACAGTCCAACTGGAATGATGGCGCAGTCCCCTCAAGTAATTGGCATGTTTATGGGTTACCTAAAACAGCTACGCAAAATTGTCGACGAGCACGGAGAAACCTTTAGCTCTGAAGGCTGGACTACCCTCTTTAGAGTACTAAAAGAAGAGCTCAGTGACGACTATTTTTCTGTAGTTGACGATAACCTCAACCAACTAAAATTTCGAGATGGTACCCTAATCAGTGCGAAACTAACCTTTGGGAACACAGGCATGGATTACGTATTGCGTGATTCGCGCAATACCAAACAATCCCTGAAGGAGCGCCTCGGAGTTGGAGGTAGAAAATCCTACTCTTTTGACATCAACTCGCACGATGAAGCTGGTATGAATGCACTGAATGTTATCATGAGCAAGGGTATGAACTCAGCCGCAAACTCCTTGACGCAAGCGGCTGACCACCTTACCAATTTCTTTGCCATGCTCCGTACTGAGCTAGCCTTCTTCGTGGCCGCCCTCAACTTGAAGGAGATATTATCGGCTAAGAATGAACCAACATGTAATGCCGTCGCCAAACCTTGGAGTCCGCCACTCCTAAATTTCATAGGGCTCTACGATGTCTGTCTTTCATTGCGCAGCCAAACGTCTGTCATCGGTAATGATGCTAACGCCGACGACAACTCCCTAGTTGTTATCACTGGAGCGAATTCCGGTGGTAAATCGACTTTCTTGCGTAGCGTTGGAGTTGCTTTGGTAATGATGCGCTCTGGAATGTTTGTTCCAGCCAAGTCATTTACTGCAAGCGTTTGCGAAGGCCTCTTTACACATTTCGTTAGAGAAGAAGACTCGTCCATGACAAGTGGAAAACTAGACGAGGAATTGGCCCGAATGAGCGAAGTGGTCGACGCAATCACGCCAAAGTGCATAGTTCTCCTCAATGAGTCGTTTTCAGCTACGAATGAGCGAGAGGGATCCGAAATTGCCTATCAAGTAATTAGGGCGTTGATCGATTCCGACGTGCGAACGATCGTCGTTACCCACCTAAGTGAATTGGCTTTGAGGTTTTACCAAAGCGATGCGAGTTCAGCCTTATTTCTTCAAGCAGGACGGCAAGGTACGGCGGGGCGAAACTTTAAGCTAACACCGGGCGAACCACTTTCTACAAGCTACGGCGAGGACGTATACAACCGCATTGGTGGTTGGTAACATCCTGTTTTATTGCATTGGGCCAGCTCAGAAAGATAAGGAAGGAAGGAAGGAAGGAAGGAAGGAGCCTATAGATCCCATAGTAGTGCTAGACCAGGTTGGGCTGTTAGTTTGGCCTGCGCGTTTGCTTGCAGCTGCGCGTTTGGTTGAAACACCATCTAAATTAGTCTGACCAAGCTAAACTTGAAATGGAGAACAAAATCTATCGGCTTAGATCTCTTTTTCAGATCGATCGCTAGTTTTCAGATCGATCGCTAGGGAGATATTGGCGGTCAGCGCTAGATATCATATATGGCCTCCACCACTGCATAATTAGGTCTTGACCAAAGCCCAGCACCGTACAATTCAGTACAGTCCCAGACATAAATCACGATTATCACCGCAGTGCGATCACGCATATAGGAGCTACCTAATCTGAGCTATCGCGGTTGAGCTATCTAATTTGAGTTATCATCCCGTCATTGAGCTAGCAATGCCCTATATCACCACTAGCTCAACAACGAGAAATCATACGACCGAAACTTCTAGGTGCTTAATTCCATTGATAAAAGATGACGTCAATCTAGAGGGAGGAGATACAGGATGAAGATTAGGAATTCTTCCAAAGATCTCCCTGAAGATCAAGGTTATCTCTCGACGAGCTAGATGAGCTCCCAAACAATAGTGGGGGCCATATCCACCGAATCCAACATGCTTGTTATTCATCCGGTCAACCCTAAAGTCATAGGGATCCTCAAACTCTTCATGGTCCTTGTTGGCAGAACCATACATCAAAATAACTTTGTCATCCTTTGCCAAGGTGACGCCAGAGAGCTCATAGGGCTGCGTGAGGGTGCGACGCATGAAGATAACTGGAGAAGCAAATCGCACGATCTCTTCGATTGCACTTGGGGTAAAGCGATCAAAATCGCTCATCCAAAGCTCTTTTTGACGTGGATATTGAGAGAGCAGCTCCACTCCCCAGGTAATTGCATTTCGCGTCGTCTCATTCCCGGCCACTACTAAAAGAATAAAAAATGATGCGAGTTCATCTGGTGTCAGGGCCTCGCCATCGACCTCTGCATTGACCAGAGCAGAGGTAATATCGTCCATTGGGTCATCGATCCTCTCTTGTGCAAGGTTCTTCATCAATTCGGAGAGTTCAAAGCCTGCAGTGAGCAGCGTCATGCCAATATCTTCGCCCTCAGGTACGAATTCAGGATCGCCGACCCCCAAAATCACGTTCGATTTCTCCAAAACCTCCTGACGCTTCGAGAGTGGAATCCCCATCATCTCGCAGATAATCGTCAAGGGAAGTTGAGAGGCGACCTCAGCAACCAGGTCAAAGGTGCCAAGTTCTATCGCTTTATCTGCTAGTTGAGAGGCGACAGTTGCTATTTGAGCCTCGATAGCATCAAGTCTCCTAGGCGTAAAGGCTCTCAAAACAATTCGTCTCAGCCTGGCATGACGTGGATCATCAACATTGATCATTCCACCGAAATACTCGAGAAACGGGGTTGGAAGATCAGGGATACTCGTAGCACCCTTAGCTGAAGAAAATATATCTGGCCTTCTAGATGCCTCAACCACATCACGATAGGTTGAGACTGCATAATAACCAGGCCCTGCTGGCAAAAACCCGTAATCCATCTCCTCCATAAAGGCGACGGGACGTTCTCTACGTAGAGTTTCAAAGGCAGCCTCACGCACCTCGAGAGGTTCTCTCCAAAAGTCAAGATCTGATAGATTTATCTCATCGATCGAAAAGACAACCTTGGGTTTCACTTCTAGTTTCTCCTACACCATTGACAAAGTACAACAAGTACCGACAGATGAAATTAGAGATAGACCAAAAGCAATTGCTAACCCCATTATTGTCTAAGAAACCTTGGGAGATATCCTGCATATCTTAGATCCGAGACGGCTCAGTATTGCTTTCGATTATATCGCCATTAGGTGATGCTATCACAATTGTTTGACTCTAAACGAGAATTTACAACTATCCAAGATACACCTTCAACCCCAGCGATTGACAACTACTGAGATGCCAATTTAAAAGCCATGGTCCACTTGAAACACTTCGTAGCAGCTACAAAAACAAATGGCAATCAATTTCCAAGTCGGAAATCGAGAATCGGTTGAAATGATTCAAGGCAAATATTGAGAATCTCTCTGATGCTGTTTCATTTGATAGCGCGAGTGCTACTTCTTAGATAAGAAAGACCCTTACACTCAATCTCTCTTCCTGCAAAGAGCAACAACTCCTCGCTACCCATGGGAGCAATTACCTGAAGTGAAACCGGAACTGGCATATCTATCTGACCGCCCTGAATACTTACTTTGGATCCGGTCACCTCAGAGGAAAAGTCAACCGACAAAGGAATTGCCAATGCTGGATTCCCCGAGAAATTAAAGGGAATTGTATTTGTGTTGAGAACCTTCGAATAAGCATTGGAAAGCTTTGGAATATCAAACGGTATAGTTGCATTTATCAAAAGATCATATCTTTCGAACTCCGTATCAAGAAGATGGGCAAAGCTATGCCTATAGCGAAGAGCCCGAACGTACTCAGAGTCGGCGATCTCATCCGCTCCGAGAAGTCGTGACCGAACCACTGGGTCAACCCGATGAAGTTCGTTGAACAGTTTTGAGTTCGAACGGGCGGCTTCGGAGACCAAGATGACAGAAGCCGCTTCATGTGCCAACCGAAGATCGAGTTCTTTCACCTCGCCCAACTCCCATCCGACTTCTCGAACGAGGCTTCGAAAGAGACTATTGAAGGACTCATCTTGAGAATTTGAAATCAACCCTACCCTTAGGGGCCGATCAGAAACGGCAAGGTCTGTGATTTTGGACAATAGGCCAAACCCATAGGCAAGGCCGTCCATATCGTTGGCGATCGGCCCAATGGAATCCAAGGAAGGCGCCAGAGGCCACACACCCTCATTGGACACTCTCGACCAGGTGGTCTTGAGCCCATATGCGCCACAGGCAGCACTTGGGATGCGAATACTACCGCCGCTATCGCTACCAAGAGCAATATTAGCAAAGCCGCCAGTTACCGCGACAACAGATCCACTAGATGATCCTCCTGGAATCAACGATGGATCGATAGGATTGGGCGGTGTTCCCCACCAATGATTGATTCCCGTCGTACCAAAGGCGAGTTCGGTTAAATTTGTCTTGCCAACGATGGTCAGACGCTCATCTCGAACACGGACCAAGCAATTTGCGTCCTTGGTCGCTTTGCGCGCCCTAGAGGCTACAAGGCGCGATCCTGCGGTAGTCACAACCCCTTGGAGATCAATAAGGTCCTTTATGGCGATAGTTATTCCGCCGAAGTCCTGCCCTCGATAGTCCCCAATCCTCCAGTTATAATTATCTGTCGCTGTGCCCACTCTACAAACTCCCAACGCCCACCTAGCCAATCCTTACACAGAATCGATCCCTACAAGCCTCATTAGGAAAACTCGGCCCGCCAAAATAGCCTGCTCTTCCATGTCACTTTGCCATAGACCTGCCAAACATTTGGCTTTTTTGCTTGTGGGTCGGTGATTCACAAGCAAAAATCCAAATGTTGCAACAACCCTCATTGCCACCAGAAATCACCCTGTTTCTAGTAATCACACTGTTTCTAGTAATCACACTGTTTCTAGTAATCGCACTGGCAGCGCTACACATTATGCAACGCTTAATCCGATCTCTAATTTCAAATTTGATAAAATCGAACAGGGTGCGAACGCAGATCAAGCAAAGCCCGACGAAAAACTATCTGCGACTCCAAGGCCAACAAAATTTAAATTTGACCAAGAAGATTTTATGAATGCCAAATTATAAAAAATCGATCAGCCTGATTGGAAGGTTGCAACTCCGGGAACGTTACCAGTAATAGCCATCTTGTTGATTTCGCCAGATAATCCATTCACATATCCATTGATAAAAGAGGCTGAAACCGATGCAGTTATAGATAGAAATTGCCCTGGAGTTGTATATGGCGCCAAATGATCTGCTCCAATTAGGTGAAGATAGTACTTTGGCGAGGGCGCTCCTGCAAAGATCTGATCGGACGCACTGGGCAAGTTTATGGTATCTGCGGTACCTTGCACTACCAAAAGTGGAATCGACAAGCCCGAAGGGAAGTAGGTTCCTGGGAATGTCGGCAGCTCTGCACCGGAATAGATTATCGCGGCCTTTATTCGTGAATCACGGCAACATGTGTTGTATGCAGTTGCCAAAGCAACGTTACCACCATCGGATTGACCTGCCACCACGATCTTATTGGGATTTATCAGTTGATACAGTGGCGAAGTTTGAGTCTGATTCGACTGTAGCGCCCAATTAATGACCGCTGTCATATCCCCAGGTTCATTTAAAATGTCTGCTTCATCTGGACCGCCAGGAGAACTGGGGTCATTCAGTGGAAAGTTCACTCCCACTACCACGAAACCCGAGGTCACTAGAGCCTCGATCAAGGGAGCATAGGCACCATAGTACTGATCGTACCCCGGCGCGAAGACGACAAGGGGCAGTGGGTCGCTCCCGCGATATGGAACGATATTAGAGCCCGATGATAGCGCCGGGTAATAGACTCCGAGTTGAAGCGTTCGAAGACCACAAGTTGTAAGAGCAGCGCCAGTAGGTGATGTACCGTTCGGCACACACAACTTCGTGCCAGTTTCAGCGACAGCTACTTGATAACTTGCATAGGTGTATGCCGTTCTACCCCTAGCTGATCCCGGCGGTATAAATACCGAAGCGGGCCCGATAGTGGGCAGTACTGTTACCTTTGTATATGTAGATGTGTTAGATGCAAACTTAGTGATGCCATAGATTCCGCCGCCGACCAAAATCAAAAAGATCATAAGCGACCTAATCAGTCTGGCGCGTCTTCCAAGACGATAGGAGCTTTTATTTCCTTGACTATTTGAAGACAATTGCTATCTTACTTCCCGTGTGCAACTGCCTCAAATAAAGCCTCTTCGTGCTCCAATTCGGCGACTTGATCGATTCTACTTTGATGACGTCCACCTTCAAATGGGGTAGTCAGGAAGACGTCCAAAATAGCAACCGCATAGGCGGGGGCCACTACCCGAGCGCCCATAGAGATGACATTGGCGTTGTTATGGGCTCTTGCCAACCGAGCTGTAAATTCATCCGGGCACAGAGCTGCACGAACACCATGAATCTTATTTGCGGCTATCTGCTCGCCTTGGCCACTTCCACCAAGGACTATGCCAAAGTCGACCTCGCCGCCACGAACTCGCCTAGCCACGCTGGCACAAATCTCTGGATAATCGATCGGATCAATCGAATGAGTACCCAAATCCTCAACCTTGTAATCCAGGCCCACGAGGTGATCTATCAAATCCTTCTTGAGCAAAAAGCCCGCATGGTCGCTTCCAATAGCTATCTTCACGACGTCACCCTCTACATCAACTTGTTTCGGCTCAAACCTATTTGAATAGCCTAATTTGGTAAAAATCTAACGAGATCACGACTTGACAGGCGAAATTATTTACCACAGAAAATCACCAATTCAGGCTCGAGCAGAAACGGCACACCCTTTACCCCGAATCAAATCATCACTATAAAAACTCTCCGCTATAAAATCAAAATCGGCTCTTTGTTTTCCTTAGTCAATCCTTAGCCATTTAGCTCAACTGATCCCTAAAATCGCCTTTGTGGATGCCTAGGAGAATCAAAAACTACAAAGCTCTCGAATCGCTTGGATTAAAGGCCATTTATCCTAATAGCCTTAGTCAAAGTTTTCCAAAGATAGCATTGCTTCCATGGGCGGCTCAACCAATAGAAAGAACGCCCGAGCAATGTCTATAGGCCGATTTGACTAAAGATAAGTACCTGGTCGATGAGCATCCTCAGTACCAGCAGGCAGTCCACGCCTTCGCATTTCTTCTAATTGGGATCTCGCTTGAGCTTGTTGAGCGAACAACATCGCTTGAATTCCATGGAAAAGTCCCTCAAGCCACCCTACGAGTTGAGCTTGGGCTAACCGCAACTCAGAGTCAGATGGTGCATCTACTTCAACGAATGGAAGTGAAAGTCGGTCCAATTCTGAGGCCAAATCAGGGGAAAGGCCACTTTTGAGTTCCACGATTGAAGTCGTATAGATATCTTTTAGACGTGCTCGAGCAGAATCGTCGAGACTAGATTGACGAACCTCTTCCAAAAGGGTCTTTATCATAGTTCCGATTCTTAGAACTTTAGATGGCGACGAAACGGTTTCAGTCTCACCCTCTAGGTCATTCTCGCCCTCTTGCGTAGCGGTCAACGGATCGCTGGACTCTGGCAAGAATAGAATCTGGTTTGGATGCTCAATTTGTTCTTCAGTCATTACCACACAATTTAGGCGAAATTTGAAAAAAACACCACGCTGATATCTCGACTCGCAAAAAGCAATCTCAACAAGAGGCTAACTTTGCAAGCGATCACCGATCTCTAAGCTCAAGTCAAGTAGCTAAAAGCCCAATGAGAGGAACATCCATCTCCTCCTTGGTGAGCGAACCATGACGACAGATAAGTTCCATTGGACCCGCATCTGTTGGATCATAAAATGCCACTGGCTCCCTTGAAACAAGGGCCAAGTCGCCAAGTCGCCCCAATACGGAGGCCCGCGATGAATCAAAGTGACCAAAGAGGCCTGACTCTATTACCTCTTGCTTGGTGAGCACCCAAGCCAAATCCCCATAGAGTTCACTTGCCTTCTCCTGGCACCTCTGTAGCGAGCCTGGCTGCAAATGCAGCCATCGAAAACGCCCTTCGCCACTCATTTGAGTCACATATTTATCAATTCCAGAGTCCAAGACAATGGGCGGCCCTACGACCTCCACTTGACCATGGTCAGCGGTTAGAACTAACGACGCTCCACTTGGCAAGAGGTCGATCAAAAGGCCTAAAAAATAGTCGACGACCCGGAGTTCAGCCTCGTAGTATCCACCAAAGCCATATTCGTGAGCTACGGAATCAAGGCCCTCGTAGTAACAATAGACAAATGGAGCACCTTCTGCGAGCAAGCCACCAACCTCCGCAATCATAGTTGATGGAAACCTAAACCCAATGGATTTGGAGTCGCCTAAATATGCTCGGGTAAATCCAGTGTTGGCGTAGGCCGACTTGGAGACGATCGACGCATCCAGACCAAAAAATGGCTCATTGGTTACCACAGTCCGTGGATCCGGTGAAAACCCTTCTGGAGCATTTCTACCAGTCCAGGTAAGAGAATTCAAGATTATACCAGGTTCCAGTCGCATGCGATATCCAACGATCCCATGTTGGATTGGTGAAAGGCCAGAAGCAATCGATGTGAGTGCCGTAGCGGTAGTAGTTGGTGCCACAGAAGAGATTGTCGTTCCCAGGAGTCTCGAGAAATTCGGCAGATCCTTGGCATATCGTTCTAATTGATGGCTCCCCAAACCATCCACCACAAACAGAACAGTCTGATTTGCCGATTGAATCGCCTTTGGGAACCAGTCGCTCGCATCTAGGTCCATCTCGGAGGCACTAGAGTCCAATTTTGAATATATACGATCCGGACTTGGCCACCTATCACCGTCACGGTTTTTAGCCAACGAGATGGCTATAGCGCCTACGACGTTAGATATACACGCGCCCGAGTACGTTGGAATTGGAGTCGACATCGTCTCCTGAACCATTTTCACCTGACCACGAAACTTCCCATAACCTGAACCTCCATATTATCACAACTTCGAAATCAAATAGATTCCCCCGGCCTCTTGGGTCTAGCGATGGTACCAGCTATCGCAAATCGGCACTGGTGAAAACGGTGGCTCCAGTGCTCCACTTTGTGACCGAGATAAACTTTGTGACCGAGATAATTAGAAAAAGCGTCAAACACCTAAAGAACGACTTCGACACCATCGAAGGCACCCTTTACGTGCAATCACAACTTTGGCCAGACGTAGGTACTTTGGATGGCCGACGCTACGATTGAATGCGTGAGAGTATCGACCCGAGGCGACTATGCATCAAGAGCATTACTGTCACTCGCATTACATTCAGATGAACCGGGGCCTACCTCGGTCCAAGAGGTTGCCAAACGAACTGGCCTACCTCAACCGTACTTAGAACAGATTTTGCTTGCACTCAAAGGTGCTGGCCTTGTGCGATCCAAACGAGGCGTCGGTGGCGGCTACATTTTGGCGCGCTCTCCAGAAACCATTACTCTAGGTCAAATAGTGAGTGCAGTGGACGGACCTATCGTAGCGGGAGACTTTGGTCTGCCTCATGAAAATGGCGCGTGCGAGCATGAGGGCCAATGCGTTCTCTTGAGCGTATGGGACGAAGTTGGCCAACATATGCGAGAGCACCTCAATTCTTTTACACTTGCAAATATGGTCAAGAGGGCTCGAGGCGAGAGCGTTGAATCTATCAAAACTCCAGATCACCATTTATCATTGAATCCCTGAATAAAAGCTGTAGAATCGCCTATAGAGCGTACTTACCAATTCGCGATCCAAATTAGGTAGGTCAACTTCATCCAAGATTCTCAGATAGGAGCCCAGTGTTAGATACAGGTTCAGATCCCCGGCCATTTTCTTACCCGTTCAAATGGGAGACTGACACAGTCCTATCTGATGGAGGAACGGTAGCCATTAGGCCCATCAAATCAGGAGATGCGCCACGAATCGAGGCAATGCACTCACGGCTTTCGCCCGAGACGATCTACTTTCGGTTTTTCACGCCACTTCCCCGGCTCAGCGAAGCAATGCTTTCAAGATTTGTCAACGTTGACTATATAGATCGAATGGCCCTTGTCGCCCTATTGGGGGACGATATAATTGCGGTCGCTAGATACGATAGGCTACCTGGCCACTCCACTGCTGAAGTCGCATTTTTAGTAGACGATGCACATCAAGGTCGTGGTTTAGCAACAATCATGTTGGAGTTCTTGGTTGAAGCTGCCAAGGAAGCAGGTATCCACACCTTCATCGCAGACACGCTACCTGAAAATTCACGGATGCTTAGAGTCTTTAGGGATGCAGGTTTCAAAGATACACGATCGTTCCAAGATGGTGTAATTAGAGTTCGATTTGAGATAAACCCAACCCTACAGTCGGTCAAGCGAATGCAAGCTCGCGAGCAGAGGGCCGTTGCTCGCTCGATAGCACGAATCTTAGCTCCTCGTTCGATTGCGGTCGTAGGCGCTTCGCGCGATCCCTATTCAGTGGGCAATGTAATTTTTCGAAACATTCTAGAAAGCAGCTTCGCGGGTCCGGTCTATCCTGTCAACACCTCGACCACCTACGTCTCCTCAGTCAAGGCATACTCTTGCATCTCAGAGATCCCCGACGAAATCGATCTCGCGATAGTGGTAATTCCTGCAAGTGAAATTCGCAGTTTCATTTCAGAGGCCGCCGACAAGCAAGTTGGCGGACTGGTCATCATCTCATCTGGCTTTTCCGACACCGACGAAGAAGGAGCGCTGGCAGAACGAGAGATCATTCGCGCAGCCCGTCGAAACGGGATGCGCGTGGTGGGTCCCGCTTCTATGGGAGTCGCAAATACAGATCCAGCAGTCTCACTAAATGCCACAGTTGCACCATTTGGGATAGAACCAGGTCGTGCGGCACTGATCTCACACTCGGGTGCTCTTGGCCTCGCGATAGTCGAAGAGGCTAGGCGGCGCGGAATTGGCCTATCGAGCTTTGTATCATCGGGGAACAGAGCAGACGTATCCGGCAACGACCTACTTCACTATTGGGAGCTAGATCCCAATACCGATGTCATACTTCTATATCTAGAGACCTTTGGAAATCCACGAACTTTCGCTCGTGTCGCCCGACGAGTAGCGCGCAATAAGCCGATAATCGCGGTAAAGGCGCGGAAATACACCGCAGGTAAAACGCCTTCTGCTAGGAACCTCTCAGAAAAAACACCTTCTGAAGGGCAGGCACTTTCCCCGTCTGGAAAGATCATAAAATCGATCTCTGTCGACATTGCCGTGGATGCTCTAATGAAATATACCGGCGTCATAAGGGTCGATTCGCTGGAGCAACTCTTTGAATTAGGCCATGGGATGGTAGCCCAACCCCTTCCTAGGGGTCGGCGCGTGGCGATCTTGTCCAATCGAGGAGGACCAGCTCCACTAGCCCAAGATGCCTGTGAAAATGGCGGATTGGTTATGGCCAAACTAACATCAACTTCAAAAGAGGCATTGAGCGCACTAATCTCCAACAAACGAATCTCAAACCCTATTGAACTCGGCCCAGAAGTTGATCCAAGTACCTATGGGAAAGTTCTAGAGGTTCTCTTGAACGATGAAAACGTTGATTCGGTTCTCGTTCTCTATGTGCCAACGATCACGGGTCGAATGACCGGGAAGAGCAATCTGAGAGAGGCCAGCTTCTTCTCCAATGGTAGGGGAACAACTGAACTTCCCGCAATTACAGCGGCAAAGGGGGTTGCAGCAGCAATATCCAAGGCAGCACAACAAGAAAATAGCTCCCAGCCAAAACCAGTTCTGGCCAACTTTCTAGCACTTCCAGGAATCGAAGTCGAACTTAGGCGCCACCCAAGAGAAATACCTAGCTTCGACTTCCCGGAGATGGCGGCAACCGTACTATCTCGAATGGCCGACCACTCCGCTTGGAAGTCACAGGACGATGGAGAGGTCCCCGAATTTAATGAGGTCGACGCAGACGGAGCAGCGCTGATAATTCGAAATTCGCTAGACAAGTCGCGAGTCCAAATGGAAGACGGCCAACCAGGTGGTCCAGCAACAGCCTGGATCGTTGGTCAAGAGGGGCTGCAGTTGTTAGAAAAATACGGCATCACAGCCAAGGATCACGTTGAGGTCATAGGGTATCTAAGCTTCGAGGTTGCTACTCAATTTGAAGTTTCAATAGTCCACGATCGACTCTTTGGTCCAATCCTTTCCATGGGAGTTGCAGGCGAGCTTTCAGAATATCTAGATTCAAAGGCATATGCCACATTGCCCTTATATACCTCAGATATAGAACCCTTTATCGACTCGATTCCCGCAATAGGGCTCATCAAAGGTAGCTCAAAAAGAATGGCACACGACTTGACATCAATCTATGACCTGATCGCTCGACTCGGATCACTCATCGATGACCATTATGCAATATCAAACCTGGAAGCTACTTTGGTCTCCACCCCCACTGGTGCCTATATAAAGGATGTAGAGATTCTTGTTAACGACTGGTCACCAATGGCTAGCGCACTGACCAGATCGTTAAATTGACCGGATTGACATGTACACTTCAAAGACCCACCAAGTAGTTCGCCTAATTCATCAAAGGTCCCTAGCGCTCTCTAGATGGATTACTTGGACCGGAGAAGGACCTCTCCTTCTCTCCTCTATCTCTCTTTTTCCCCGGCCCAACTCAAGGATCCGCCATGTCAATTTCGGCATCCCCAGACTGTCTTGAAAAGATGTCCAAGGAGGCTAGATCGTCGATTTGGGACTTCAGATTCAACGGTGGCAAGTTAGCTTCTGAATCAGATTAAGCCTCTGGCTTTGGGCCATAGAGATTTGTATTGACTCGTCTAATGGCTCCTTGGGCGACGAGTCATAACCCAATCGAGATCTTTAAAAGTCATTATGTGGGTGTTTGGGTTCGCCAACGGCGAACCCAAACACCCACCAGAACATCTATCCCACCTGATGAATCTACGACTATCTGAAAAAATTGAAATATAACCGCCATTGGTGGGCATCAGATTGATGGAAACGACACGATATAAGCGCCAACTTGAACCAAATCCCTCTGTCGCGACGATAAGGTGCGACGGATCGCATCGCAATAGCCCCTGGGTCCTAATACAACAAAATACAGATCTGCACTAGGAGCTGGATTACCAAGATTGACTAACCCTGTGGCAAATTGCTAGGAAAATAGTCAGAATGAGCAGTAAGCAAGGCTTTAGGCTTATTCCAATGACCTTCGACCACGGGGAACTCTAACTAGTAGCTAGACAAGATCAACTTAATAAGGCTATGAATATCCATTTGCCACGCTGAAGATTAACGAAATATCACCGTTACTGTTTCTAAAAGGTCCCAGTTGACCTTGCCGCCATCAAGAAGTCTTCGAATACGTAAAGTTATAGAAGTTAGTCACAAAAAAGGCGACACGCTTTCTCACCCTAACCTAGCTGTTCATAGCTTGGTTAGGCCCTTTGGTAACATTGCAAGAGTGCCAGGCTTAGATCTCATCATCCCAGAAGGTATGAGTTCTCCCAAGGAGTACACCACCCCTAACACCTAGAGATCACAGCCAAGTTCCCTATCTGCACAAGAAGCGCTACGATGCTCGGATGTAGCGACACGGTTCGCCCATCTACCTGCCCGATCACTTAGACGAAGACGGCCTTGTAGGCATTTGATATTGAGCTATTCATGGATCAACATCGCTAAAAGACGGTTGGGGCATTGTGAATCTGCACATAGCCATCTGTGCTTAGAGCAAAAAAATGACGCTACGACCAAAAACCGGTTGGCACTTAAGCTCAACAACACTTAGGCCATTATGGTGAACTTCGCATCCACATGTTGGACATTGTTTTAGCGAATTAGAACACTCAATGTGAATATGCAAAGGCTCACCGTCATTATCTTCGAGGCCTATCACATTAATATCGTCTAGGCCAAACAAGATCTTGGCAATTGCTTTATAGCCTTTTTCCACAGGGCTCTCCAATGGAGTCTTGTTCAATCCTATTCTGACAGAACCCCTATGTCGCATCGTAAGCGATTTCATAAAAATGGAACTTCAACCTCTAGCCACAGTTAAATGCGAGTTGTCGTTAATGTGAGTTGGTTTATGCACTTAAAGCGATAGTATCGACGCAATGTTATTTAGAAATTTAGCCCATCTTTCGCTGATTTCCCGAAAAATCGCCCTAATTGGTCCCTTTTGAGGGGATTTTGGGCGATTTTCGACTTGGGCGATTTATAGATGCCCTGGTAGATGGGTATTAGGTCTTTTTGGGTCGCGAATGTAGTGTCCTAATTTTTGAGTAGTGTTGATTATGACTTGCATTAGCTCTGACATGGTGCTATTGTGTTGTTGTGTTTATCCGTGAAACTCCAACAGTTAATAAAAAGACCGGCGTTAGCTACAGTAAGTACCAACTCGTTGAGTCCTACCGCTGTGAAAAAGGTCCCCGTCAACGTATAGTAATGACCTTGACCGAACTGGACCTGGATAAGTCATTGTGGCCAGCTCTGGCCAATGCAATTGCCAATGCTATTACCTGGGACTCTCTGGAGTAACCTCACTCTTTGAATCAGATCCTATTATTGCCAGATACGCAGATCTGGCAATCACTAAGTATGCAATTCGTTCCGAAGTTGCAGCCGCTAAAGAAACAAGAACTACTGAGGCTGACCTTGAGATGGTGGATCTCTCTAGTGCTAAGACTATCAATAGTAGAAGTATCGGTCCAGAACTCATAGGAAACTCGTTCTATGAAGCTCTTAGCTTCGATAAGATCCTAGAGAGTGCAGGTCTATCGGGTGAATCTCTTGGCATTGCCAAGGCAACGATAATAGCTCGTCTTATTCATCCTGGATCTGATCGAAAGACCTATTCTTATATCAACTCCAACTCTTCATTACCTGAGATATGTGGTATCGATCTCTCTAAGTTTCACAAGGATAAGGTCTATGCAATTGCAGATAAGCTCTATGACGCTAAAGGCGTCATAGAGCCAGCACTCTATAAAGCTAGCTCTGATCTCTTTAGGACGAATACCAGGCTCTTTCTCTTTGATCTAACCAACACCTACTTCGAAGGTTCTACTAAGGGGAACTCCCTAGCTAAACATGGACATTCCAAAGAGAAGCGTTTTGATTGCACATTAGTTTCTCTGGCACTACTTGTTGATCACCGGGGACTACCCATCTACTCAGAGATACATGAGGGCAATACCTCTGAGCCTAGAACTCTCATTAGCGTACTTGATGCCTTGGAGTCTCTATCGGATGGATCTCTCTTTGGGGATGTTGTTCCTACCATTGTGATGGATAGGGGAATTGCTACCAAGGCAAACCTAGAACTTCTCATTAAGCGCAATCTCAACTACGTAGTAATTGAGAGAGCTAACAAAAAGAGTCTCTATCGAAGCCATTTCATGGAGATGGAAGGCTTCACCGAGATCTACGATGCCCAAGGATCCCCAGTACTGGTGAAAAAGCTACAAGTGGAACCACAAAAGCCACAAGGGCGAGTGAGAACACAAGTACAAGGACAAGTGCAAACACAAGTACAAGGACAAGTGCAAACGCTAGAAGAAGACACCGGCACTGACGACAATAACAGTTACACCACCTCCGGCAACACTAGCAACAGTATCAGCAACAGCGACAGCAGCAACGACACCAAAATCATCAAGGGCGACAGTAGCACCGACACTGACGACTATATCCGTAATGGTGCCACCAGCAAGAACACCGGCAACAATATCAGCGACAGCACCGACACTGATACTAACGCCACCTCCATCTCCACCTCCATCTCCTCCTCCATCTCCTCCTCTTCCTCCAACAACAACACCACAACCGTGGTGTTGTGTCGTTCTTTGGGGAGATCCAAGAAGGAATCAGCGATCTCTAGTCAAGCTAACGAGAGATTCTTAGTAGATATCACTTCGTTGAATACCTCAATCACAAAGGGTTCTATATCTAAGACCACAGTTGTCTCAGAGCGTATCGGACGCATCAAGGCCAAGTACCCAAGTATTGCTTCCAAATACGAGATATCCCTTGAATATCATCAAGACCATGGCAAGATCATCAAAAAGAGACGCTTTGACAAAGTAATCAATCTCACTATTACAGAAAAACCCACTAAAGCCAAAGATGATAATCTCCAAGGAGCCTACGTCATAGACACCAGCCATAGCGAGCTAGATGCAGGTGAGATCTGGAATATCTATACGACTCTCACTAAAGTAGAAGATGCCTTTAGATCCCTCAAGAGTGATCTTGGACTTCGACCGGTCTATCATCAACTAGCTAGCCGAACTGCTGCTCACCTCTTCATCTCAGTACTTGCCTATCACCTCCTTAGTGCTATTGAGCTGACCTTGAGGCAAAATAACGATAAGAGAAGATGGTCAACCATCAAAGAGCAACTCAACAGTCACCGCCGAGCCACCATAGTTCTTACATCAGATAAAGGCGTTGTCTATCACATCCGCACTAGTGGTGTTTCTGAGCCGGTTCACAAAGAGATCTACCGTCTCTTAGGAGTTAGTGATCCCCTTAAACGGATCAAGACCATTGCGACGCATTTGTAGTGTCCCAACGTAAGACCACATACTCAACTAGCTGGGAGAATAGGTTGATTTTCGGAAAGATGGGTTAGGCAATAGCACTCTAGAGGTATCGCGGATATGTTTGGGTTGTATGGCCTTTGCGGATCCCACAAGAGGAAATCAACCATGGACCCTCGGCGAAGAGGAAGCTCGTCCAATCCTAAAGCGTGCCATTGAAGCTGGCATAAACTTCTTCGACACTGCCAACATCTATTCGGATGGCGCCAGCGAAGAGTTAACCGGTCGCCTTATCAAAGAGTTCGCCAAGCGCGAAGAGGTAGTCATCGCCACAAAGGTGGGTCGACGAATAAAAGACGGCCCAAACAATAGCGGCCTCTCTAGAAAAGCAATAATGACCGAAATAGACAAAAGTCTCAAGCGACTAGGTACCGACTATGTGGATCTCTACCAAATCCATCGAGCAGATCCAACCACCCCCATAGAAGAGACTCTCGAAGCGCTCACCGATATCGTAAAAGCGGGTAAAGCTCGGTATTTAGGAGCCTCTTCTATGTATGCGTGGGAATTCTCAAAGATGCTAAATCTAGCGGAGGCAAATGGGTGGACTAAGTTTATATCGATGCAAAACCACTACAATCTCCTTTATCGAGAGGAAGAACGGGAGATGCATCCCCTATGCGACCAGAGTGGTATTGGGGTCATCCCATGGAGTCCTCTCGGTGGAGGACGCCTTGCTCGAGGGTGGGATGAGAGCACAAGGCGGGGCCAGCTAGAGGCCATATCGGCTCGTCATAGCCGCGATGATGACCATGAAATTGTCGATGAAGTCGGAAAGATCTCACTCGAACGAGAGATCTCACGGGCGCAGGTGGCAACGGCATGGATCCTATCCAAGGAAATTATCACAGCACCAATCATTGGCGTTACATCTATGGCACAATTGGGCGAAGCGATTGACGCGACATCGATAAGCCTGACCCATACCGAGATAGAAAGACTACAGGCACCATATCTGCCACATCCGGTCGCTGGAATTTAAATCAGAATTGCAACAGTTCAACGATTAGCCAAACCAAAGAGTCGATAACTTACTGATTGGATTCGATTCGACAAATGTACTTGTATTCAAGCCTATGTTGAAACATATAGCGCTATCTACAAGGAACAGACAGCACCACAACCGCACAGAAGCAATCGAGCTCCTTTGGGCACTCACCAACCCGCAGTTCTAATAGACCATGGTGAGCAAATCCACGATAACCACCAAGTAAATTGACCCTATATGACTCATGTATGGCTGGTTGGCTCATGGAATGGCTGGCTAATGTCGAATCTTCCATTTTTCGCTAAGCAATCACAAAAATCCAACCATTGGCAACATTTCTACAGAGAATTCACAAAATGCGCCAGTAGTGATTCCAAAGGTGACCAAAATCGCATCGTGGACTGGTCCAAAGAAGGGATCAATTGATTTTAAAAGACTCCAAATTGAGTTAAAGAAAACTTTCTCAGATGGGATTTCACTGGCCATCTCGGGTTCGCCATCTAATCGTAGACGTTAAATAAAAGTCCATCTCATGCCAGCCAAAAAGCTAGCCTGAGATGGACAAATATCTAAAACCTACCCGCCTTTAATTAAGTTAGGCGCGGTGGTTGATAGCTACATATTTTAGGTCTAGGTACTCTTCGATTCCTTCGAAGCCACCCTCGCGACCAAAACCTGAACTCTTTACGCCACCAAATGGCGCGCCGGCGTTGGATACCATTCCCTGATTGAGGCCAACCATTCCAGTTTGAAGGGACTCCGAGACACGTAATGCACGAGAGACGTTAGATGTAAAGATGTAAGCAACGAGCCCATATTCAGTTGAATTAGCTAAACGAACGGCCTCTTCCTCGTTAGCAAAGGTAACTATTGGTGCCACTGGACCAAAGATTTCATTAGTAGAGATAGCTGCGTTTGAAGGTACGTCTACAAGAACTGTAGGCTTGTAAAAGTATCCATCTCCCGCAACAGCCTCACCACCTGTCAAAACCTTAGCTCCTAGAGCAATAGCGTCTCCTACTAGTCTCTGAACTTTAGCAATGGCATCGAGATCGATAAGAGGACCAACGTTACTGTCCGCCTCGGTCCCTCGTCCAAGCTTGAGAGCACCCATGCGACTAGCAAGCTTCTGCGCGAATTCGTCGGCGACCGACGCGGCCACTAAAAACCTATTCGCCGAGGTGCACGCCTCGCCCATATTGCGCATCTTGGCAATCATCGCCTGATCCACCGCAAGGTCGATATTTGCATCGTCAAAGACGATAAATGGTGCATTCCCGCCTAGCTCCATTGAGACTCGCAAGAGCTTGTTGGCGCTTCGCCCAGCCAACATCCGACCTACATCAGTTGAACCGGTAAAGGACAACTTACGCAGTCTTGGATCTTCTAACAAGACGTCGGTAACCGCGGCTGGATCGCTCGTGGGAATCACATTCAAGACGCCACTGGGTAGTCCTGCCTCGACCATGATCGACATGAGAGCAAGAGAACAAAGCGGCGTTTGCTCAGCCGGCTTTAGAATAACAGTACACCCCGCCGCGAGAGCTGGGCCGATCTTCCTGGTTCCCATAGCAAGGGGAAAATTCCAAGGGGTGATCATATAGGCCACGCCCACCGGTTGCTTGAGCGTCAATACTCGCGAATTACCATCTGGCGCAACGTAATAGCGTCCGTCGATACGGACTGCCTCCTCTGAAAACCAACGAAAGAAGTCGGCAGCATATGCAACCTCACCTCTGGCTTCAGGAAGGGGCTTTCCCATCTCAAGAGTCATCAAAAGAGCCAACTCTTCTTGTTTCTGCATGATCAGTTCATAGGCTCGGCGTATTATCTCAGCCCGATAGCGAGGAGCCGTCTGTGACCATTCGCCAAAGGCGGAATGCGCAGCATCTAAGGCTGATAGAGCGTCGCTAGGTGTGGCGTCAGCAACCTTGGCAATCGTCGCTCCCGTTGCAGGATCTTCAACGTCAAAAGTAGCATTTCCTTTAGCTTCGATCCATTCGCCACCAATATAGAGCCGCTTCTCTATAGATGCAAGTACTTTACTTTCCTCATCACGCATGTAAAACGTCCTCTTTCACAAAATTCATATGCTCTAAAGTTACCCCAATAAGGTACCCAAAAACAAGACCTTATCAACAACAGGTCGGAGTTTTCGGTTGTAGGAAAACACAACAAAACCCTAAATAGTTAGAGGAAGTCTAACTATTGGCACCAAGTCCAAAACAATCTAGAACTAAAATAAAAGACCTCTCGACTCCTAGGGGTAATTAAGAGGTGATATCCTTTGTCGAGAATCTCGCCCACGCTATCGAAAACGCAAGAGCCATCCACCCTAGCTGCTCCAAGAAGTCCTTATAGATCCCGCTAAAGATGACTGGGTTCCTAAACAGATCCGTCCCCGCACCCCAATAGTTGGGAAGCATTATAGGAGCAAAGTGAATCAGCTGCGGAATCGTATTGAGGATCTCGACAATTACAACAAATCCAAACGAGATTGCAGATGCACCAATTGCGGAGTCAGTAAGAGTAGACGCCATAACTCCAATGGCAACGACCGAAAAAACTGAGATACCCTCAAAAAACCCCAATCCAAGCACTCGGATAATCCCTTGACTAAGAGGAATCTGCGAACCAGAGAGGGTTGTTACGGCTCCTATTGGGAACAATAGTGCACCCACTATCAGACCAATTACAACCATAAAGAGGCTCGCCAATAGTGCGTACGTCAAAATTGCCGAAGACTTGATAATAAGGATGCGAGAACGACGAATTGGAGAGATGAGAAGATACCTAAGCGTCCCAGATGCCGCTTCGCTAGCAAAAGCTTCACCAGCAACTATTGAGATTATCAGGGGTATGATCACAAACTGCGAGGTGGTAATTGCGGTAATCGAGAGAAATACGCCGTTATGGGTGATTTGATCGATAAATGGATTCGGTCCATTTCCACCATTGCCGACACCAAAGGTAGCAACGACTAGCCCTAAAATAATTGGAATTGCGGCCAATACGATAAAGCTTATTAACGTACGTCGACGGAATAATATAAAGCGAAGTTCTTCAATAAACATCAGAAGTTACCCCCGTCAGGTGCACAAATGCCTCTTCGAGGGTTGATTTATCCTCGGCGATTCTAAATAGACCATAGTTTTCTTGAACTAAATCTTTCACGATCTGTTCGATTGGGATTTCACCGCGCGAAACCGAAAAGAGGCCCCCACTCACATCTTGAAATTCGAAGGAGTATTTTGCCAAGAGCAGAGCCTTTGCCTCTTCTACCTCCCGAACTCCAATTACCAACTTCGTAGGAAGTTGGCTCTGCAGCTCGCTCAATTCGCCCTGAAATAACAATTCTCCGTGTTGAATCACTCCAACGTGGCTACAGAGCTGCTCTATCTCAGAGAGAATGTGTGAGGAGATAAAGACAGTAGTTCCCGAGCTTGACAGTTCCATAATCAGATCACGCATCTCGACGATTCCTTGAGGATCCATCCCATTTGTAGGTTCATCTAAGATCAGTAGTCGTCTAGGAAATAAAAGCGCATTTGCCAGTGCCAGGCGCTGTTTCATGCCTAGGCTCAGCGCCTTGGAGCGCCGTTGAGCCACCTTGGACAAGCCGACTCGATCTAAAGCAGCTGCGATATCAGTCTCAAGGGCAGCCAGCTCTGGAGAAGCTTTTGCTGCGGCTTTACGGATTGCTTTAGAGTTGTTCGCCATGCGCTCTAAGTATCTACTCGGCGATAACGACGGATATAGACCAGGTCCTTCTACCACTGCTCCTAGATGAGGAAGGACTTGATCTAAGTATTTTGGCATCGACTTCCCCAAAACCTTCATCTCTCCTGAAGTAGGAAAGATCAAACCAAGAAGCATTCGAATCGTAGTTGTCTTACCAGATCCATTTGGCCCCAAAAATCCATAAATTGAACCCTCGGGCACGACAAGATCTAATGAATTAACCACCTTGCGCCCACCATACTCTTTGGTAAGGGCTGTGGTTTGAATCAAATATTCCAAAAGAAAACCTAACTGAACAAAGCGCTACCCCTATCAAGGAAGAGGTAGCGCATTACAAACGTCCGCATTTACAAATCAGAAAGCCAAAATTTCAAATGATAAAGTTCTGATTCCTTATCGATTCAAGTAAAAATGACAAATATCGCTTTGAAATCTCATTAGTAAGGTTCAAAGTCGAACAGAACCCTCAAAAATTCATAAGCTCAACTATCTAGAAATGCGCCATGCTTTAGCCTAGGTCGTTCAACAGCACCGAACCTGGCACTGCTCCAAAGGCTACCGTTCCATTTTGAGAGATGAACGCAGAGCCAAAGTTCAACGTGATCAGATATCCGCTACCCAACGAAGTCGTCTTAGGAACCCCTATTGCCTTTAGCATTGCCAAGGCTTTAGATGTTGAAGTACCAGTGGACGAAGCTGAGCCAGCGGGCCCACTCAAAACAACTACCTCAGAAAAGCCACTGCCGATAACCCTATGGGTTAGAGAAGGCGCTTTAGTACCAGGAGCTGTTGAAGAGATCATCGGGGGATGTGTCATACTTGTACCACCAAGAACTGTCGTCTTAAGAGTCGTGCCCGGTGCTGGCGAATAACTAAAGACGGAACTTGCCGGCTTTTGATAAGAAAGCGACTGATACGCCAAAGAAAAGACCGTCGAAGAAGAGGACGAATCGATATAGACACCCAAGGTATCCCCGGTAGTGGCATCGATTGAGAATCTTACATCTTTTATCAACGAATTTGGATCATTGCTATGAACGGTCAAAGTGTAGGTAGCTTGACCTGCAACGTATGACGAACTATCTACCGAAGTGGTGGATCCTGCAGGCAAAGAAGCGAGAATTTTGGAGGCAATAGCTGCTGGAGTGACCACATTTGATTTGGCAAGAGCCGAAGTTGGAGAGGTCGGTTGGCTTTGTCCGCTAACGATCTTGGTCGCACTATTGTTGGTCGAGTTGTAGAGCCATGTCACGCCATTAGTCGAATATAGATCCGACTCTCCAGTTGCATTTGGGATTTGAACCCTCAAGCTTCCAGTTCCATTAACCCAGTAGTTCGCCGACACCGAGGAGGTGAGCGCTTGGGTCAAAAGCGTGGTAAGTGGATTCGAAGACGCCTTGCCACCTAAAGCTGATATCGCTTGGGAAGGGATCCCGCTATTGCCAGTCTCAATTATCGAGCCCGAATAGATAGGTGCCTTTGCACTAAGTGCCTTGGTGATCAAGGCTGATGCGCTAATCGGAGAAAGGTTGGGTACAGATGCAGAGACTACACCGGGATAAAAACCAGCTACTGCTACTACTCCGACTCCCAAAACTGAAGGTATAGCCAGACGAGAGATGTAACGCCGTCGATTTCGATCTCGAAAGGAGCTATTGGCCTTTGAGCCATCATTTGTAGTATTGCCGGTATTCAAATTCATCTTGAAACCATCCATTTCGTCTCTTGTATATCGTTTAACGCAAAATCACTGTTTTATATTCATTTTATTACATCAGAAATATTAACTTTGGCTGAATGTTTGATGACTCTCAGTTCATAGAGCCCAGCTTGACCTACCTCACAGAATAGACAACTACCGCTCCAATGACCAACCTTTCCTTGTCAACCAATTTAAGCTTCTAGATGGCGGGGAGCATGACCGAAACGACGATCCTATGATTGAAAATTAGAAATGCTGGATTAGGGATTGCAAGCCTTCAAGTGGTCTCGCCAAGTAACTACAGAAAACACTCAATTTCACCAAAGATTAGACCAAACAAGACAACATGCAATGCGACATGTTTTCAAAGTAAACTTGGACTTGATCTGGGAAAATCCACAACCAAAGTCATCAAATTCGAGAATAGGTACACGCGAGATCTCGATGTTCTAGATCAAGTGACCCGCATCTTCCAGGTCCGTCCCGTCTTTCAGGGCCAACTAACCAAATGGTCGCAGCCTTACGTGATCTCTCATAGGCACAGAGTGATTCGTTATAGCGAAAAAACACCAGCCTTGGGGCGATCACACAGAGTGCTCAAGGCGAAATAAAGCAGTACCTCATCTTCTAGCGTCGTCATCTAATCGGCACTTACCAAACGCCTAACTAACTAGTTTGTACTAACCATGTCGTAATTACCCAGAATCTACCCGGCAGCAGGACTGGTTCCAGGCAATGGCAAGATTTGGCATCCAGATCCACAATCTCCAGATCGATACTCTATTGCGCAAGCTAACCTTGGATTCAAGACTTCCTAATCACCATTCCAAGGTCTTCAGATTCAAAAGTCCACAAGAGACGGTTCGCTGACACTATCATGACAAATTGATTGTTAGAGAAAGGAAATGAAAAGATCGATCTCGCATTTGATAGATTCAAGAATCGAATAAGGCCAACAGGCCCATCTGCCTCAACATCCGATCAGCGATCATAAATCACACCAATACTCTTGCGCCTTTGCAACCACCGTGACCCGATGGGATGCCCTACCCAAGTCAACACACCGAGAAGATTCATGCGTCGTCTAGTTGGCCAATTGGCACTCTAGATCTCTAGCTACTTGAGGCTACGCTCAAATTGATGAGCTGGATAGCAAAAGATAAGCAAGGTCGAGACGCCAGCAATACAACTTGGGAGCCACTCTCGCGCAGATAATGAGAATGTACTCTGGTCCTAATAGGCAAATATGATCATCCGCCTATAGCCCAGCTGAACTAAATTGCCTAAATCTCTAAGACGCCTGAGAGAAAAACAACCAACAATGGACTCTCTGGCACTTGCATAATGGCCAACTTTATGGCATAATTAAAAGTTCTAGGTTTTATGCCAGCTGAAGTAGCCGCAACAGATTCGGAGAGTGCATCGGTTCAATCGTTAGATAAATAGTATCGTTTACGAAATTAGTCGCTAATAAAGTTTGTTCCATAAAACAGGTGAAACTAAGGATACGGTGGTCGCGCATCTGCTACTTTAGGTCAACCAGATTGTCCAAACAGTTAAAGGCGGCACTTCGATTATGACGAACTCATTTGTAGAACTTAGTTTCATTCCAATGAAAATGCGGCCAAATTTTGGCAAAATCTACGAGACGTCAAGCAAAGGCGATAAAACGTCGAAGTGAAATTTGGCGCAAAGTTTGTGTACGTGACATAGCTACATTAAGATAGAATGTAGCGTTCAAAATTTATTAAGGCATTTAAAATTATGACGAAGACGACAGTGACGACACGCAAGAAAGTTGAGAAGGAAAAAGTAGACCCGGCATTAAAGGCTCCTCGCAAGAGGCGATCGAAAAATGACGCAGCGACGGTTGATGCGATATTAAATATCTCAGGTTTAGGCGCAGATGCAGTACGTCTTTTCCTAGATGATTTAGCACGTCACCCTCTACCCTCTCCAGCAGAACAAGTGGAACTAGCTAAGCGCGTACGTGCCGGAGATGAGACGGCTAAGTCTGAGATGGTGGCCGCAAACCTTCGCCTAGTAGTCCACTGGGCACGCCGATATCAAGATCGCGGAGTCGAACTCTCAGACCTAATTCAAGAAGGCACCTTCGGACTGATTCGTGCTGTCGAAAAATTTGACTGGAGAAGAGGCTTCAAATTCTCTACCTATGCCACCTGGTGGGTTAGGCAATCCCTGCAGCGTGCAGTTCATAACCACGGCCAAGCCATTCGCCTTCCAATGGAGGCCGCAGAGAGATCACGTCGAGTTGATAATGTAACTCGAGAGCTGCAAAATGAGAACCAACGTAATCCAACGGAATTAGAGATAGCAAAGAGTGCGAATCTTTCACCTGCCCAATTGGCAGATGTGAGGCATGCAGCTAGAGTTGTAGCCTCTCTTGATCAAGCAGTTGGCCCCGAAGGAGAGACAAGCCTCGGCGACCTGGTAATCGGTAGCGAAAACACGTTTGAGGATGAGGTAGACGAAGCGCTCACGCGCGATCAACTTCGAAAGGCACTCGAAGAGCTAGATCCCCTAGAGCGTGCCGTAGTTATTCTGCGATTCGGCCTTGATGGCAACAGACCTGCTTCATTAGAAGCGACTGCCAAACATCTTGGAATTGGACCTCGACGAGCGCGTCGTCTCGAAGCCGCGGCTTTAGATCGACTCGCTGAGCATCCCGGCCTCAAAGCTCCAGCTGCTTAAGATAATCAGACAAAAAATTCTAAAACACCACTACCGATGGCATTCTACTTAGTTGCGGAGTCTCATTAGCAGTGGTGTTTTATTTTATGGATCCATACTTTATTTATCTCTGCTTTATCTAGCTTTACCGGCGAAAATTGCGCCAATTCACCAATTGCAAAAATCATCTGGGACAAAATTCAAAGGTCGCTACAATGCCAGATGAAACAGTCAACCCCACGGGTCCTTCAAAGATCCCAGGCCGAGGAGCTAGCCGAGGCGTTAGCCATAGATGATGGCGTAGATCGAGGTGACAAAAGTACTACCTAAACTCAAGAATAATAGAGTAATTAAGGTCCGATTATCCCCGACAAAGATGATCTGAGATCTCCAAGGTCAATGCTCCCCGCCAAAAAAGGATTAGTCCAACTTAGATCTATTACCGATGGCTCTGGCTGATCAAATTAGCGCAATCGAGCCATATAATCGGATGAATGCCAGTTCGAAACGACAAGATCCAGATCAATGTGAAATCAACATCTATGGACGCAGAACTTTTTAGCGATCCTTCATGGGACCCCTCGATCAAGCGCCCTGGAGTGGTTCTAATCCATGAGATCTTTGGACTAAACGAAGATATCCGAAGGATTGCGGGAGAGATCGTCGCTGAGGGATACGTCGTACTTGCGGTAGATCTCTTTTCAAACCAGACTAAGGCCATATGCATGGCTCGGATCTTCTCTAAAATGCTGACAAGCTCGACAGACCATTTCGCCATCGACCAATTGAAGCAAGCCTTGACCGACCTAGCCAAGCTTGAATATGTAGATGAAGCCCGCCTTGGCGCGGTTGGCTTTTGCCTTGGTGGATCCTTGGCGCTGGCATGGTCCACATCGGACAACAGACTTAGGGCGATAGCCCCGTTCTACAGCTTCAATCCAAGGCCAAAAGAGGCGCTTAGCCGCGCTTGTCCGATAGTAGGATCCTTCCCCGCTTCAGATGTAACTGCCAAGTCTGGGCGTGCACTGGAGGCGACTTTGGCGCAATATGAAATTGCACACGATATCAAGATCTATCAAGGGGCCAAACACTCCTTTTTCAACTCGCCATCCTCCAAGAACTACAACGCACAAGCTACTGAGGATTCTTGGTCACGGCTACTGGTCTTCTTCGCCCAACACTTAGCTTCTAAAACAAACGAGTAATTGAGACGAAGGCGCACTAGGCTTCCACCAGTCCACAACTTTCAGACGGTCCCGACAACTTGTTGCGGTCCTTGATTTATTTTAGGTGATACCCCTTGGGCTGCCCAAGCGATGGTGAAATTCCAAGATGCTCAAATTCAGTCGCCCTGAAGAAGGCGAGCTGTAGCAACGGGCCACTTTGTAGATCTCTCATATCCGATAAAACAATTTAACCATTGTGCAACGAGGCTTTAACTATTTAAAGATAGATTCATCTCCAGATAGTTAGGGTCTTAAAAAAACTATATAAAGGGCAACCCAACCATGAAAAAACCAAAAGTCATACGGACAATTACACTCTCACTCTCACTCGGTGCTTTGATTGGCGCAATCGACTCTCCGCTAAACATCTCTAAGGTCTCTACCCCGGTTTCATATTCAACGCCTGGAATGGTCGGCTTTGGAGCCGTGCCTTCGGCGCCAATGCCCCAAATCACGCCAACCTCGGTCGTAATTGGAGCAGCGACAACCCATAGCGGCGCTGGAGAGTGGTACGCAACTGCAAATGGACAGGTAATTACGACCGGCGATGCCAATAGTTACGGCGATCTCTCACAGACCGCTTTGAATTCGCCTATAATCGCATTTGTGCCAACTCCAGATCAGAGAGGTTACTGGATGGCGGCCTCAGATGGAGCAGTCTATGCCTTTGGTGACGCCAAGAACTACGGCGATCTCTCACAGACCAAACTAAATGGACCAATAGTCGCCATGCTTTCGACACCGTCAGGCGGAGGATACTGGCTAGTAGCAACCGATGGAGGGGTCTTTACCTTTGGTGATGCCCGCTTTTATGGCTCCATGGGAGGGCAACATCTAAATGCTGCCGTAGTAGGAGCCGGCGCGACTCCATCAGGACTCGGTTACTGGCTTGCTGCAAGCGATGGAGGGGTCTTTACCTTTGGGGATGCTCCATTTTATGGCTCCATGGGCGGACAGAGTCTAAATGCTCAGGTTATGGCTATGGCCCCTACCTCTGATGGCAAAGGCTATTGGTTGGTGGCCAACGATGGAGGGGTCTTTACCTTTGGGGATGCCCGCTTTTATGGCTCACTTGGATCAGCTCTACCTAATACACCAATCAGTTCGATCATTCCTTCTCCAAACAATCTCGGCTACTGGCTACTGTCACCTGACTCCTTCAAATACAGCTTTTCCACCATCGCAAATGAAAGAACCTTCAGTAACTCTTCCGCAATCGTGGCAGCAGCTCAATCTCAAGTAGGACCAGTCACTAGTGGAGGATTTTGCAACCCTTATGGACCTTGTGAAGAGTGGTGCGCCTTATTTAGCTCCTGGGTCTGGAATCGAGGTGGCGTACCCAGCGTGTCAGATGGCTTTACTGGCGACCTCTATAATTGGGCTGCCACCCACACGAATGTTATTAGCGGCACCTCCACGCCAGCCGCTGGAGACATAGCATTCTACGGAACAAGTCCAGCCAATACCGCAACGTCGGTCCACGCTGGCGTTGTTGTCCAAGTATGGCCCGATGGATCTATTATTACCGTAGAAGGCGACTCAGGGCCAGGCCCGGATGGATACCTTGGAGTCACGATCAATGGTCCATTTCAAGCTGGTCGTTCCACAGAGGTGAATGGCGACCCTATCTATGGCTATGGCGAGCCCCAATAACCTCAGACATAAGACTATAAAGAGTTGAAAGACGCATCAAAGGGTCGCAGATGACCGGTTAGTGCATTTGCCATCCTCCACTGAATCTCAGCCACGGATATATATATATACATACTTATCAAGTTTCGTAAGCAAGAGCCATTTTGGAATCAGATTCGCGGAGTAGCGGATGTGGAGACGCAAACACACATGTATTGAGAAGTCGCTCTACCAAGGACATTTCAAAGTGCCTTCGGTTGAATCGGTATGCGAATTCCTCGAGGTAAAGTTGCTTATGTTCCTCACGTCCGTGGTATGTTCCGTCGATAAATTTCTTGCAGTTCCCTATCAGGATGTTGAGCCATTTGAATGTTACATGTGCTTGTTCGTCTTTGGATAGAGTGATCGAATGCGCTAGTCCAAGGTCTCGAGCACATACCCCGTAACTTGGGTTACCATCACTTATCAGCTTGGTATCGGAATCTAAACGTCTCACAAAAACATCTTTGGGTGATTTAGCAGTGGTATCTTTGATTACTTCCATGAAGCAATGAGTAGGAGCACCATTGCTAATCGACACTCCAATTAGGACATTGGTTTGTTTTGTTCCCTTTCCTCTTCTGCCTTCGCCATGGCTCTCACCACCTAAAAAGAACTCATCTACCTGGACGTTTCCTCCAAGTTTATATAAACCATTTCGGTCAGCCATTGCTTTTCGTAGCTTATTTAGCATCAACCAGCCAGTCGAATAAGATACTTGAACGAATTTAGCAATGGTAGTAGCCGAAAGACCACGCTTGTCGTTGGACAATAGATAGATAGCGGAGAACCACTTGGATAAAGAGATATGGCTTCGATGGAAGATGGTTCCGGAGGTAACGCTAGTTTGACGGTGACAAGATTTACATTGAAAAAGTGGAGCTCGAGATGCTGCATTTCTTCGATGGTTTGGCCTGATTAAGGTAAACTGGTCAGAGTCACACTTTGGGCATCTAAATCCCTCTTTCCACCGCAATTTGATCAAATGATCTTCACATGCTTCCTCTGAAGCGAAGCGTACCATAAAGCCTGAGATATCCACCATGCCTCCTTAATCGAACATCTGTTCTACTAAAGATTAGCTCCAATCTGGTCTCGGTGGAGGCGAAACTTACGAAACTTGATAAGTATGTATATATATATCAAAAAAAACCAACTGTCAACGGCCATTTGGAATGGATGAATATGAACACGAAAAATACATATCGGATGACCGCCTAGCGTGACGGCCTAGCGTGACGGCCTAGCGTGACGGCCTAGCGTGACGGCCCACTCTCGGTTCCCCTGGACCCTAGAGTGGGCACGCAAAATCCCTCTGGCTATCACTTCTTGAGAAAAAAAAGAATGAAGGCCATTATCTCGCGCCATTATGGATTTACACACGGTCCTAATGCCGAGGCTGGGCCCCAAATAAAAGATAACAAAGAATCCATGGAAATCATTGAAGCTTTGGTTGGTTTTGGATATAAAACTAAACCTTCGCAAGTTGGTTGGGGTTTTCCCAATGACCGCCCGAGAAGTTTTCAGGGCAATCTGGCCGAGCATCGTAAATGTTGCTTTATCCATCTTGGCACTTGAGAAGGACAGCTGATCACGATGGTCTCCCGTAAAGCAAGAATCTGGCCCTCACCGGCTAATGGCGATACTTTTAACGCAAAAGATAACAGTATCGTTTACTTCTGACACCTTCAGTGTTATACAACTTCTTGACTAGAAAGTTGGCATACTGTGTTACAATCCTAGAAATCCGTGTTCATAACTTCAAATTTAGGGTTCAAGAAGTTCTGCACGTTTCATTCAATTCTTGCAAACACCCAAAAGTTGTTATCGCAGGAACAACAGATCGGTTTTAGGGTCTTGCTGACCCACATTAGTGTTAGGAGCGTCATTTTTACTCATTATAGATCTGAGTCAGCTAACTTTTTTAATTGATAACTCTCGGTTAGACCATATATGAATCGACTAAAACCGTTACATTCACATGATACCCTAGAATCGGCTGAAAAAAAGACTGAAATATAGTAGAAATGGCGAAAGTAGTAGAGGTAGCCAAGTAGCCAAGTAGCCAAGTAGCCAGGTAGCCAGGTAGCCAGGTAGCCAGGTAGCCAGGTAGCCAGGTAGCCAGGTGCATATTAGAAAAGCAAGGCGAAATGCCCGCACTTCCTTTGGTATCCGCATTTTTTAAGACACCAAAGAAAGTTAATCAGACGAAAAATCAGTTGGTCCGAATATTTCGGCGAGGTAGTCCAAAAATTATGGAATCAACGTTCAAAGATAACAGAGAAGTCATCCAAGGGCCCAAAAAAAACGAGCGACTTAAATGCCATTCTCCCCTATGGCAAGGGTGGGAAGAGACCAATATCTAGACCTCTACGAGTCCCCTTGGTCAATGCAATAAACTTAAGTAGCAACTGGAACCCTCTAGAATCTACTTTACAAGTCACAAAAAGCCGACTAATATGGTCAACAATATATATTGTAAGTCATGACCTCAAATTACAAGGGCTTTGAAACCCGCCAAATTCATGCTGGAGC
Organism: Acidithrix sp. C25; assembly: GCF_904848545.2. Classification (NCBI taxonomy): domain Bacteria; kingdom Bacillati; phylum Actinomycetota; class Acidimicrobiia; order Acidimicrobiales; family Acidimicrobiaceae; genus Acidithrix; species Acidithrix sp. C25. The sequence goes on along the minus strand of NZ_CAJHCI020000006.1, from coordinate 226,740 downwards.
AACGTCAGATCCAACAACAGGAGCACGTGCCGTTCCGATCTATCAGACCACGTCTTATGAATTTAGAGACTCCGATCACGCCGCTGCGCTCTTTGGACTGACAGAAGTCGGCAATATCTACACGCGAATCATGAACCCAACACAGGCAGTTATGGAGGAGCGCATAGCCAGCCTCGAAGGTGGCGTAGCCGCATTAGCAACCTCTTCGGGACAAGCAGCTGAAACCTTGGCTATCTTGAACTTGGCCGGTGCTAACGACCACATAGTAGCCTCATCGTCACTATATGGTGGCACCTACTCCCTGTTTCGTTACACCTTCGAAAAGCTAGGCATCTCGGTAAGCTTTGTATCCAATCCTGACGATCTCAAGGAGTGGGAAGCTCTAATTCAGCCAAACACCAAAGCACTCTATGGCGAAATGATCGGCAACCCACGCGGTGATGTCCTTGACGTCCCTGGAATAGCCGGCGTAGCACATCGGAATTCTTTGCCACTGATCGTCGACAACACACTTGCCTCACCATACCTAGCCCGTCCACTAGAGCATGGAGCCGACATCGTAGTTCACTCGGCAACTAAATTCATTGGCGGCCACGGCACCTCTGTCGCTGGCGTCATCGTCGATGGCGGAACATTCAACTTCGGTGAGAGCCCACGTCACCCTGGATTTTCCGAGCCAGACCCATCCTATCATGGCCTCAAATTCTGGGAGGCACTAGGTCCAGGCGCCTATGCAGCTAAAGCTCGCCTCCAAGGCCTTCGAGACCTCGGGGCAGCTATCTCTCCATTCAATGCATTTCTAATCATCCAAGGCCTTGAGACCCTTTCGCTGCGAATGGAACGACATGTTCAAAATGCACAGGCAGTTGCAGAGTTCCTAGAGTCGCGATCAGAGGTAGGCTGGGTCAACTATCCAGGCCTAAAGTCCTCAAAGTGGAACGCACGAGCAAGCCAACTTCTACCTCGTGGGGCAGGAGCAGTCCTAAGCTTTGGGATAGAAGGCGGCCTAAAAGCCGGAAAGACATTCGTAGACTCGCTTGAACTTCACACAAACCTTGCTAACGTAGGAGATGTGCGTTCACTCGTTATACATCCGGCATCGACAACACATTCGCAACTAACTCCCCAGGAACAACTGGCCTCGGGCGTAAGTGAGGATCTGATTCGTATCTCAGTCGGACTAGAGAGTATTGACGATATCATCGCCGACCTTGAAGCCGGATTCCGGGCTGCAAAGTAGAAGTGGCTGACCATGGCGAACCGACCGAGCTGCACGGTCTCATAAGCAGGCAAATTCATTTACCTGAATCTGATCCCGGTCACAAGCGGTTCGCCACCCTATTTTCTGACACTCCCCTCCACCTCGAATACGGAGGGGAGCTCAGGGGTACTATTGTCGCCTATGAGACATGGGGAGAGCTAAAGGCTGACAAGTCAAATGCGATTCTTGTTTTACATGCCTTAACTGGTGACTCTCATGCCGTAGGAAATGCGGGTCCAGGTCATCCTACACCGGGTTGGTGGGATGGCCAGATAGGACCAGGCATGGCTATTGATACCAACCGCTACTACGTGGTCTGCCCAAATGTTCTTGGCGGATGCCAAGGAACTACTGGCCCATCCTCAATCGATTCTTCCTCCATGTTGCCCTTTGGCTCACGCTTTCCCAAAATTACAATTCGTGACCAAGCAAGGCTCGAAATAGAACTCTCACGTTACCTTGGAATTGAGAGATGGCAGGCGGTCATCGGGGGCTCCATGGGAGGGATGAGGGCACTTGAACACGCCGTCTTAGAGCCCGATTCAACTGAAAGATTGATAGTACTAGCTACAACCGCATCGGCATCCGCCGAGCAGATTGCCCTTTGCTCAATCCAAATCGAAGCTATCGAATTAGACTCTAACTTTCATGGCGGCGACTATTACAGCGTGGGTGACGGCCAAGGACCAACCGCAGGGATGATGATCGCTAGAAAATTGGCGATGTTGAGTTATCGAAGCGATTTAGAATTTGGCGATCGGTTTGGTCGCACATTGGTAAAAGGCAAGGAACCTCTAGACCCACGTGCATTTGAGGTTGAAAGCTACCTCCATTACCACGGTGAGAAGCTCAATCGACGCTTCGACCCAAATACCTATATAGCCCTGTCACGAGCTATGAACAGCCACGATCTTGGACGTGATCGTGGGGGTGTAGACCGAGCATTGGGTCAAATCAAAGCCCGGACTTTCGTGGCTGGCATCGAATCGGATCGCCTCTATCCCCTCTATCAACAAAAAGAGATTGCCAGCTCCATAAGGGCAACCGAATCATTTGTCGGTATCGAATCATCCTATGGACACGATGGTTTTCTGATTGAAGAGAGCGCAGTCGCCACTTTCATAAACAAGGCGCTGGCCTAGTTCAATCCATCCTGGCCTAGTTCAATCTTTTAGGAAGATCCCCCTGGATAGTTTTTAGAAATGACAAATCTCATCTCGATTCGCCCATAACTCAATCTCTAATGAAAATCCAGAGTCGACCACACACCCATCTTCAACCAGTGAGGCCTTCGAACGCTCCAAAGTTGGAGCCATTTTGGTCTAGCGTTTCCAAAAAAGGCGCGCTCGACTCTTAGAAAGATCGTTACTAGCTGCATCGCTAATAGTTGTATGGTTATTAGACATAGAGCTACTGGGCCAAAGCCTAACTAGCAAAACCAACCGGGCAAAGCTCCATGGTAGATCCTTAGGTCGATCTAGAAGTGCTCTGGGAGTAAATAGAACACGCTCACCTTAACCACTAAGGAGTGCCATTGAGGAAGATCCCTCAATTGAAATAGTCGATTGTCCCTTCGACAATGGTCATTTGACTGATCAGTTCCTGCAAATCGAGAGGTGCTGGAGCACTAAATCGAACTTCCTCATTAGTTCGAGGATGCAAAAAACTCAGTTCGTAGGCGTGTAAAAAGACTCGAGGGCCAAAGTCGTACTTTGATCCATAGACCACATCCCCCACGATCGGAAATCCATGAGAAGATAGGTGAACCCGAATCTGATGGGTCCGCCCAGTCTCCAGCGAACAGTCCACCAAAGAGTAGATCTCATCACCTAGGCTTAGGATGGCCAAACGGCTATAGTGAGTCCGTGCCCACTTACCTTGGGCACTAACAGACATGATTCCAAAACCACGAGTTGACTTTCCAATTGGCCCTTCCAAAAGTGCACTCGGAGGTAGTATTACTCCGTGTACCAGGGCCAGATAACGGCGTTCAACGCTGTGGTTGCTGAGTTGACCAACGAGCAGGTCATAGGCTAAAGCCGAACGAGCCACCACCATCAACCCTGTTGTGGGACGATCAAGGCGATGCACAATTCCTGGCCGCAAAGGAGAACCTATACCAACAATCTCTGGATATCTAAATAACAATCCAGAGGCGAGAGTCCCTGAGGGATTTCCAACTCCAGGATGGACAACTAAGTTAGCAGGCTTATCGATAACTATGATGTCCTCATCTGCATAGATCACATCGAAGTCAACGCTCCCATCAGCCTCAATAGGGATATCCTCGACGCCCTCTAGTAATGTGGCTGGAAAGGTAATTACGTTGGCGCTAGAAAGCTTTGTAGAGCGAGACGTTGCCAACTTGCCGTCGATTCCAACTTGACCGTTGTCAATAGTTGAACCCGCGAGCGCCCTTGAGCAACCCGTAAGGGTCGACAACGCCCGATCAAGCCTCAGTCCTACACACGACTCCGGCACATCATAAGATACCAAGGTGTCGTCGTCACTAGGTTCATCGATTCGGATCACATTGCTCAAATTTACCTGCAGTCTTCTAGTCCGAACTTCTTTCTACTTCGAACAAAAAAGTTGAAGCAGAAACAGTACCTATTAGCCTAGCGACCTTAACGATTTGATGACGATGATGCCTGTCGCTGACGAGAACCAACCATAATAACAATCAGTCCCACCACTACACCCATATCAGCCAGGTTGAACGTCGGCCAAAATCCTGAATGGATAAAGTCAATTACCGCGCCCCCATTGTGACGAAAGAGGCGATCCACCACATTGCCCAAGGCACCCCCCAAGACGAGGCCAATTCCTAGGGCAATCGTCCTACGTGAAGTACGCCATAGGGCGAAGATTAAGCCTGCTGATACGATAAGGCCAAAGATAGTGATGATTGCCGAAGAGCCCGAGGCGATGCCAAAAGCAAACCCAGAGTTATAGATCAACTCGAAGCCAACATGTCCAAATAAGAAACGAGGATGACCCATTAAATTACTCTGAGCCCAGGTCTTTGATATCTGATCTAGAACTATCCAGATTCCCGCGACAAGCAATCCAAGAAATCGGAGCCTCAAAAGTCGAGCCGTCAATAATCTTCCTTTACAAAAAGTCAAAGGGTCTATCTGAGTCTTCAAGGCAGGAAGATAAACCCGCCTCTTCATCTTTAGGTAGGCACCTACCAAAAGATGATAGCTAGGATCAACGCCTTATTATCGATCCACTCTTGCAGTGAACACAAAGTCGCGCATACGGCAGAGCCCTTAGACGAATTCTCGGAATCTCACTATGGCAGTTCTCACACTTACCATAGGCGGCCTTAGCAATCTTTTCAATCGCCTCGTCAATCTCAGAGACCGTTGCCATATGCGAGGCAAGCAACGCTAGATCGCGCTCACGCTCCATAGTCGAATTGCCACCTTCACCAGACTCTTCATCGAATTGAACGTCGCCGGGCTCGGACTCTCTTGCTAAGGTTGCAGCCTCTTCTTTGAACATCTCAGCCTGGGTGAGATAGACCGACTTCTCTGCCTCAAGGAGAATTACTTGAGCTGCTATGAAATCTTCGTGGCTCAAAGAATCATACTCGTCGTCGCTAAGAGCATCGATCTCTTGTTTGGTCAATGTTGCCATCACAGCCTCCTGATTGCCTTTGACATCTCCTCGGTCGTCCATTATTGAATCGGCCGATATGGCGTTACTTTTTATACCTGCGGGTCGTTTATTCATTGGTGAAACTACCTTAGCAACATTCTTTTTTTCTGTCATCAACCTTCAAATCTTGTAAACCTAAGATCACATTCGCCGTTAGAGATCAAACGACGAGCCTTTCAAACTTATGCCCGTATACAGATTGAGTCAATTTTTCGAGATCGACTCATAATCGACTGACACAATATCTGCAAACTTCCAATTGGCTGCTAAATCGACGATGGCAAAACAAAGAAATCATGCGAATTAGCCTCTGGATGCTGGAGTTAACCATCCACCTTCAAACCATTACGAAGACAAAATACCTTATCACTTTTCTAGTGCTCTAATGTTTTCGAAGATTATACACTATCCGAGAATTACCTAGGCCCTGTAGCTCACCGCCAGCTTGTATCCCAATCGCATTGCTCTAGACGGATTCGATTGCCACTAAAACCGCCTAATTTGGTTAAATGGCCTTTAATCACCCAAACGAGAACAACGATAAAACGCAATATCCAAAGTTGACCCCTGGATTACGTCTTCCACAAATTGAAGAATCGATTCTCGACTTCTGGAAGATAGACGACACATTTAAAGCGTCGATAGAAAATCGTCGCCAAGGTGACAAAGAGTTCGTCTTTTATGACGGCCCCCCATTTGCCAATGGCCTCCCACATTACGGCCATCTATTGACCGGATTCGTAAAAGATGCTGTCCCACGATATCAGACGATGAAAGGGTTTCGAGTCGAGAGGCGCTTCGGATGGGACTGCCACGGTCTGCCCGCAGAGATGGCGACAGAAAAAGAGCTGGGAGTCACCGGACGAAATGAAGTCATCAACTTTGGAATAGACAAGTTCAATGACCATTGTCGAGGTCTAGTTCAGCGCACTACTGACGAGTGGCATCGATACGTCAGTAGGCAAGCACGATGGGTCGATTTCGTAAACGACTACAAGACGATGGATATCGACTTTATGGAATCGGTGATTTGGGCATTCGCAAAACTTCATCGCCAAGGACTGATATATGAAGGCAGAAGAGTTCTGCCTTACTGCTGGGAGTGTGAAACCCCTCTATCCAACTTTGAAACTCGACAGGACGACTCCTATCGACCCAGAGTCGATCCTTCGGTTACTGTTGGTTTTCGCCTCATAGAGGATGCAAATGAGACCAATCCCCTTCTTAGTGGAGAGATCGAGATTTGGGCGTGGACGACGACGCCCTGGACCCTGCCGTCCAATCTTGGAATAGCACTGGGCTCTGAGATCTCCTACAGCGTCTTTGACCACCCCCTAAGGGGTCGTAAGGTCCTTCTGGCAGCCGCTTGCGCCTCAAACTATGCCCAAGAGCTTGAAGGAGCAACCTACCTAGGTGAAGTTCTGGGCCGTGAAGTCGAAGGGCGCAGATTCAAGCCGATCTTTGACTACTTTAGCGATGCTCCCAATGCATTCTTAGTAATGGTCGGAGACTTTGTAGCCACAGAAGAAGGTACTGGCGCAGTCCAAATGGCTCCTGGCTTTGGCGAGGATGACCAGAAGTTGTGTGAGAGTTACGGAATCGAAGTCGTCTGCCCAGTCGACTCAAGAGCTCGATTCATAGATCCGGTCGTGGACTATGTAGGACTTCAGGTCTTTGAAGCAAACCCAGAGATCGTAAAATACCTAACCGAACACCAATTCTTGATCTCCCTTTTGAACTATGAACACTCCTACCCGCACTGCTGGCGTACCGATACCCCACTTATATACAAGGCTGAAAGCTCATGGTTCGTAAGCGTTTCAGCCATCAAAGATCGCCTGCTCGCCAAAAATCAAATGATCAACTGGACGCCAAGCCACATAAAAGATGGATCGTTCGGGAAGTGGCTCGAAGGATCGCGAGACTGGACGCTCACGCGAAATCGATTCTGGGGTGCTCCGATTCCAATCTGGAAGAGCGACAACCCCCAATACCCCCGTGTCGACGTCTATGGCTCATTGGATGAACTTGAGGCAGACTTTGGAGTTAGGCCCAAGGATCTTCATAGGCCCTATATAGATGAGCTTACGCGACCAAACCCAGACGATCCCAGCGGACAATCCAAAATGGTCCGAGTTACTGACGTTCTAGATTGTTGGTTTGAATCTGGGTCAATGCCATATGCGCAATTGCACTATCCCTTTGAAAATCGCGAAAACTTCGAAGAACACTTCCCTGCTGACTTTATTGTGGAATACATTGGCCAAACTAGGGGCTGGTTCTACACCCTCCATGTCCTTGGCGTTGCCCTTTTTGATCGACCGCCATTTAAAAACTGTATGGCCCACGGCATCCTATTGGGACAAGATGGACGAAAGCTCTCAAAGAGATTGGGCAACTACCCCGACCCATGGGAAGTCTTCGAAGAAATTGGCGCCGATGCCATGCGTTGGTTCCTTCTGTCGTCACCGGTTCTAAGGGGACAAGACGCTATTGTCGATCGCGAATCGATAGTTGACGCTCTAAAGCGAGTCATAAACCCAATCTGGAACGCTTATTACTTCCTAAGCCTCTATGGCAACGCAGATGGAATCAAAGGTACCCTAGATTCCTCGTCCACGAATCTAATCGATAGATATATCCTCGCAAAGACGTCGGCATTGATTGAGTCCACTACCAATGCTCTCGATGAATACGACCTATACGGTGCTGCAACTGGGATAGAAGACTACCTAGAGGCTCTTACGAACTGGTATATCCGTCGCTCAAGAGATCGGTTCTGGCGCGAGACTCCTAAAAAGGTCACCGACGACCAAGATAAGTTAGATGCATACAATACCCTCCACACCGCCTTGGTCTACCTATGCAAAATAGTGGCGCCAATGCTTCCTATGGTCTCGGAATATGTCTATAAAGGTCTCACAGATGAGAGAAGTGTTCACCTAGTTGACTGGCCCACAACACAAGGACTACCCTTAGATAACGACCTAGTTTCGCAGATGGATCTAGTGCGTGAAGCCTGTTCGCAGGCCCACTCGATTAGAAAAGCACGAGGGCTCAGGGCCCGCCTCCCTCTAGCCAGCCTGACGATAGCCACTAAAGGCGCCCTTAGTCTGACACCATTTATCGACCTAATCGCCTCAGAGACCAACGTAAAAGAGGTGATACTCCTCGAAGATACGTCCGTCTTAGCTAAAGAGACCCTTGCGATAGTACCCCGCAAGCTAGGACCTCGCCTTGGTGGAGCAACTCAAACGGTAATTGACGCGGCAAAAACAAACAACTGGATAAAAACACCGGAGGGAATGGTCACAGCTGGTGGCTATGAGCTTCTAGAAGGCGAATTCCAACTCACAGTGGATGTGATCTCAAAAGAGGCGTCTCGGCCCCTCTTTGAACAGACCGGGGTAGTGGTACTTGACATTGAGCCCGGAGAAGAATTGATCGCTGAAGGTGTAGCCCGAGACTTCGTTCGCCAGGTTCAAAATCTTCGAAAAGAAGCTGATCTAAACATAACAGACCGCATTAATATTACGGTATCCGTAAGGGAAGATGCTAACTTAATTGGAGCACTAAGAAAGTGGATCGACTACATCCTTACTCAAACCTTAGCAGATTCGCTCTCTATGGATGAAGCAAGTACATCCAGCGAAAACTGGACAATTGAGGTAGAAAAGGCCTAGCCCAGGAAGAACCAAGACCAGGAGTTGTAGCAAATTAACTGCTTACAAAGAACCATGATTGTCGACCATATTCAATTGCCGCGGTAAAGGCATTAATTACAGATAGCTATTGCTTACAGCTACCAGTACAACTATCTATGAGGGCGATTTAGAATAATAATTCGCCCTCATAGATCTTTTTACTTCGCACATAATAGATAGCACTGAGCACACAACTATCTGGTTATAGTAGCCGCAATAAGATGAAATCCCTAGTCGGGTAGGCATGCTAGCCGATGAATCCATTGACAATACGACCGGAAGTTCTATCGCTACCTAGTGCTAAATATAGCCAAATCGAATATCTCAAGATCCGATGAATTCGACCAAATAGCTAGATCGCCCTTATAAGACGTCATCAACAATCCTCGTAAGGGCGATCTTAAAAGGACCAATATTCGACATATCTCCACTTATTAGAATCGACATTACAAGTTTTTAGCAGTTTCTAAGAATGCAACTCCAGCTCAAAAAGACCAGTTTAACTGATCCCTTCGGACGCTTAATGGGTGATTTAATGAGAAGTAGATCTCGATTCAATTGAGTCAGTCTAGGGCCATCCTGAAACCTATAGATCCCGAAATGACCGATCATTCAATTCCAACACCTGGCTTATTTAGCGGAATTGATCCCATCGAACCATAAAACGTTGCATCTCCAAAAGAGAAGATGCCTCCATCGGCTGCAACTAACCAATAGCCTTTTCCATCAGGTGTGGAGGCGATTCCAACTATTGGTTGGTTTAGATTATGGTTAGCCAGTGAACCATAAAACGTTGCATCTCCAAAAGAGAAGATGCCTCCATCGGCTGCAACTAACCAATAGCCTTTTCCATCAGGTGTGGAGGCGATTCCAACTATTGGTTGGTTTAGATTATGGTTAGCCAGTGAACCATAAAACGTTGCATCTCCAAAAGAGAAGATGCCTCCATCGGCTGCAACTAACCAATAGCCTTTCCCATCAGGTGTGGAGGCGATTCCAACTATTGGTTGGTTTAGATTATGGTTAGCCAGTGAACCATAAAACGTTGCATCTCCAAAAGAGAAGATGCCTCCATCGGCTGCAACTAACCAATAGCCTTTTCCATCAGGTGTGGAGGCGATTCCAACTATTGGTTGGTTTAGATTATGGTTAGCCAGTGAACCATAAAACGTTGCATCTCCAAAAGAGAAGATGCCTCCATCGGCTGCAACTAACCAATAGCCTTTTCCATCAGGTGTGGAGGCGATTCCAACTATTGGTTGGTTTAGATGGCTATTAGCCAACGAGCCGTAGAATGCCGCTGATCCGTAGTCAAAGACTCCCCCGTCTCCAGCTGTGAATCTATATCCCTCCGAGATCGCAGATGGAGATAGAGCCGGGGTCAAAGTGGACGGAGATAGCGCCGAAGTTGTAGCCGAAAGCTCATTTGAGCTTTGAGAGAAGCCCGCTTGGTTAAGTGCCTTTACGTAAAAATAATACGTTGTTGCTTCTTTTAGGTTTGTTATCACATAGGAAGTTCCCACAATCGGAGATGAATTGACCGCGACGGCTGACTCCGATCCCGCAGAGGTACCTTCGTAGATGTAATATCCACTCACCACGGAGCCACCGTCGTTAGCTGGAGGATTCCAATTAAGACTTACAGATGCTGGCGACGAGCTAGGAGATGGCGCTGTCGGCGAGCCCAACGAGGAGGTAGCTGAAGTTAGAGTTGGGGGAGTTGGCACTGTTATGGCAGCAACTATTGGTTGGTATTGAAATGAACCTATAGAACAATAACTAGATCCACCAGTTGGACGAGGAAATCCTCGCTGATCACTTGAAGGTATCACAGCACCGCTTGGAACAAAGCTAGTTGAAGTTGCAGGCGGACCACAAAGTCCACTTGAAACCGGCACAACATCATAAGCAGGCGAACCTGGCACAATGGCCATCGTTAGAGTTGGTCCAGAGTTATCGACCAGAGATCCAAGGTTGGGAGCAGTGGTACTTAGCGAAAATGTCGAGGTAAATCCACATGAGCTATCGCTTGAAAGGTTGTAGCCGAAGTCAAAAAAACTACTAGTCGCACTTTTTTCAGCACAGTTGGCCGTAATTGCAGCAGTTGCGGGCGGTGATCCAGTGGTGGACGCTGCACCGGAGGTGGAATTAGCGAGAATATCCCCAGCAAGTGTGGTTTTTGCAGCGGATGAATCATAGATTGCTCCACCTCCTCTAGTTGGGGCGCTGTTACCAGAGAAGGTCGAATTCGTTACAGTTGCTGAATTGTCATTATAGAATCCGCCGCCCGACTTCTTTGCCAAATTACCGGAGAATGTCGTATTCGTCAGGGTAACCGAACCCGCATTATAGAATCCGCCGCCAGACTTCTTTGCCAAATTACCGGAGAATGTCGTATTCGTCAGGGTAACCGAACCCGCATTATAGAATCCGCCGCCAGACCAGGCACTATTATTAGAGATTTCGTCATCATTCAATTGGCCGCCAACATAACTGAATATTCCACCCCCAAGGCCATGACCTCCCTTGGCGCTATTGTTCTCTATCTGATCCATAGATGACTTAAAAGTGCCAAACCAGTTGCAGATAGCCCCGCCGTAACCAGATTTACCACCGCCGTTTTTACCAACACGATTATTCGATATAATGTCGTAACTAGAGTTCACTGTGCCTTTGAGGATATAGATTCCACCGCCTTGTCCCCGTGCACCGGAGACATTATGGGTGATTGAATCGTTGGACAGACTAATTTTGGCCGAACTCGAACCATTTATGGCCAATCCACCACCACCGCTGAGCGCCCCTGGTGTTGCGTTGTAGCTAAATATATCATTGGTTGCAACCAGGCTCTTACTGCCAGAAAAATAGAGTCCGCCACCCTCGCCATCTTGTCCGCGAGCATGGTTGTGTGAGATCTTATCGCCTATAAGTTTTGCCTTTCCATCGATAGAAATTCCACCTCCCAAACCGCCCTTGGAGGATTTGGCTCGATTGTAGGAAATCACATCATTTTTCGCCAGTAATATACCCGATGCGCCACTGTAGATTCCACCGCCACCGAGAGAGCTATGTAAAGCCACATTGTGCGAGATAGTGTCATTGAAAAGAGTTAGATTACCTTTGTTGTAGATTCCCCCACCGCCATTGTGAGACGGATGAGTCTTGTGGATACCATTGCCATATTGAATGGTCAAACCCGATATTGAAACAGTCGTATTCTTTTTTATTCTAAACACAGGGCCTAGAACCCTTTTATTCTTTGCAGTTCCACCTACAAAAGTTGTCGAGGAACCCGCCCCAAGAATCTTTATATCTTTACCTATGACGATAGTTCCACTTGCTGATGTATTATAGTTCCCTGCCAAAACATCGATAGTATCATCGGCATTGGACTGCGCTATTGCGTATGCAATAGTCAAACATGGAGATGCGAAAGTACAACCACCGTTATCAGTTCCACTCGTAGATACGTACCTTGTGATAGAAGAAGAACCAGCATAAGCTGGTCCAGGTCCGGCTATCAAAATCCCAACCATGCCAAAAAGACAAACGATTGACAGCGCTATATCTCGCGTACGCCTCAAACCTCGAGTACCCAAAAGGGACCACATTCTTCTATTGTTACCATACCTATTGGCACGATGCTCATTGGCACTATCGGATGACAATACTTTGAAGGGCCAAAGACGTAAGTTGCAACTATTAAACATATCTGGTGCGACCCTTCATTTAAATACACAATCCCAGAGGTAACTTCTAAAAACTTCAAGAGCAGTATTTGATTCCCCAACAAATAACCACGCTATCACATGCTACGCATAAACCTGGCGGATAAGCTGTCCTTAAATACGTAAATCAAAATTCCATAATAAGGATCAAGGCGAGCCCATCGACCTATTCAAAACCATCTACTTCTAAGCATCTTTTGGGCTCGGCAAAAAATTCAAAGTTCAATATATAAAAAACAAAGATCGTCACCCTTGGTAGTCACTCGAAAATACCACGGCTCACCAGATCTCTTTTAACTACACTTTGACTCATGCCCGCCACAAACCAGTCGAGTGTGAATCAGAGTGGCTATTCATAGTCCTCCACATCGGTCTTGGTGACCTCAGTGTCTCAAAAATGATGGGCTTAAATAAGGCAGTACCCGTTATAAGCGATCGTGCATCAACCAGCACAAACTCAGTAATCTCAGAAGACCAAAAACCAACGACCAACGACTCCAGAAGAAGAGAGATGGCAACAGAAAAAGAGATGGAGCCAGAAAAAGAGAGATGACAACGGACTACCTAGAAGTAAAATAAAATATCAGACGTTCCGATAGTACCAATTTATCAATTTGGCCTTCAATAGCTTTGGAGGCAGGAGCGAACCGAACAATACCTTGCGCAGCTTAGGCCTTATGAGCTAATTTCTGTCCCAGCTATCGCATATATTCATCGGGATTGTGGGTTACCATCCATTGACTTCATTTCTCCTTTGAATTATTTTGTGAAGGCGAGAACAGCTGTAGCGATTCGCCATCTAAAACTGCAATGAAAACATCCAATCAAAAGGTATCCTGGACGCCACTAACTATTAATCTAAATGCTAAAATCCTCTTGCACCCGGCACAAGCGAAGTCGTATAAAGCCATCGCTTCATCGCTTATTTGGGCTCCACCGACCACCTATGACATCGCCACGACTAAAAAAGCTCATTTCACCCTCACCGCTCGGAAGAAGGAGCCTATCTCGACTGTCAAGTGGCTTTAAAATAAAATACCCATTGGCACCTAGGAAGAGTATCAACCTAAGTACCAATGGATCCATCCAAAGCTACAAAAACTATCCGTTGAACTCCGACGGAGACTCTGTTGACTCCGGAAGTTGAGGGTTCTCGCCCTCTTCGCTGTATAAATCAGCAAATGAGTTCTCAACCGCGTCAAGCGCACTGTGAAGGGCTAGACGAACCGTAGAACGGGCTTCAGAGGCTACAGCGCCCAAACGCTTAATATCGCTCTTGAGCTCATCCCTACGCCTCTTGTGATCCGAGACGTCCATCTCGAGTCGTGTCAATTCGGCATCCCGCATCTCAGCTACCTCTTGCGCAACCTTTGTACGCATCATGTCGGACTCTTGGCGAGCCCTAAACAAGGTATCCTCAGCGGTGAATTTAGCCTTTTCGATGATCTCGTCCGCCGATTGTTCGGCATGGAGGAAGATCGACAAGATTCGATCTCCGGCAGGAATAGAAGAGGCTGGTGGTGCCTGTGCCGGTATCGGCTCGACTTGGAATGAGCCACCACCTTGAGTTGCCTCAGCTTGGGCTAATCGAACCTTCAATCGCTCGACCTCTTGTTCAGATCGAAGCAGTTTGGAAGTTAAATCTCTGATCTCTTTTTCACGACTTTCAGCACCGGCTGCAACCTGCTCTAAAAAAGCATCGACATCGTCTGGGTTGTAACCTCGCATCTTCTCGCGAAATTGCGCTTCTCTTATCGCCTTTGCGTCAAAGTCCATCCTTTAAAGGGTAGCAACTTACAAAACTACAAGGATGGTTTTTTCAAACAAATTCAAAGGATTGCGGTCATATGTACCCTTTGGCAGCACGATCACACCCCAATGAGAGAATCGACGATCCTCTTTGATGTACTCTTGCCCCTCAAAGTAGCTCTAGAGCGCAAATTTGGGCAACTCGACCCTAGGGGCCCGGGTTGACGATCCTCATCAAAATCTGTATTACCAAAAGGATGATCAGTGGAGATAGATCCAGAGCCGCCGAGCCAAAAGCTACCGGAGGAATAATCCGACGAAGAGGTAGATATACCGGATCTGTGGCTCTTCTGAGATAGATGTTGACCCTATACAAGGGGCTTCCTGGGTGTGTTGGAAAGAAACTCAAGAGAATCTGTCCAATTATTATTAGAACATAGACCTCGAGGCCTCGGTAAAGAATTTCCTGTAGGATCCTCAATGCTCTACTCCTAAAATACTCCGCGTTCGGACAGATTTGCGCGTTCCTCTTGAGAAACAGTAACGTTGCTCGGACTCAATAAAAATACGCCATCGGCTACTCGCTCCATCTTACCCTGCAAAGCATAGGTAACTCCAGAACAAAAGTCAATCATACGTCTTGGCAGGTCGCTCTCTACGTTTTGAAGGTTCAAAATAACAGGAAGGCCATCTCGCATAAGATCGGCCACCTCAGTGGCATCCCTAAACCTCTTGGGGTAGACGATATGAACTGTAGGCTTTACCTGATTTATAATTGGACGTATAGTTGGAATTCCGCTTGCCATCTTACCTCTATCTGGTAGATCCACTGGTTGCCTCGATCTCGCCTCATTTTTGAGGGCGACATCCGAATCTATGCCAAAGGGATTTCGTCCCCCATGTGCAGCATTTTCTGGTGCCTTGGCGTGAACCTGGGAAGGCGCCTGCCTTGGAGGTCGTTCCGGATTATCTTGGTAAACCTGAACGTTGGGACCCCTTGGATAGGTTTCTTCTCTGAGCTCGGAACCATTTCGAACCCCATAAGGGGGATCATATTCCGGATCAAATTCTTCAGGCGAATCGGTGAGACCCAGCCATTCAAGTACTTTCCTCATAGCGGGAGCCATTATCTCTCCATACTTTTCATCTATGTTCCAACTTGCAAACCGATTGGAGCTTTACTACCCAAATCAAAACGATTTACGATCTTTAATTCTAAAAGCGAGCAATTCATCCTAGAGGATGATCTCAAAATACTTAACATTCTATGAACGTTCGTAGTTGTTCATATTGTCAGTTCTTGCCTTGAACTATCTCCCGATCCCCAAAGATCGCTCGACCCACCCTTACAATCGTAGACCCTTCTGAGACCGCCGCCTCAAAATCATCTGTCATTCCCATTGAAAATTCCGAAAGATCCAAAGATCTACCAAGTTGATAAAGATCCCTAAAGATAAAAATGCGCTCTGGCATAGAGACAACCGGGGTTATTGTCATTAGACCGACTACGTTCAAAGAAAGCGATAATCCCTTCTTTAGGGCCTGTTCAACCTCCGATACAGCAAATCCCGACCGTTGCTGCAACTTCGAGTAATCAACTTGCAAAAAAAGCTTTGATTTTGAGTCATTAGCAGCCAATAGTTCGAGCTCTTTTATCCTCGAAACACTGTGCCATACCCCAACGACACCAGCAAGACTGGGAATTCTACGACTTTGTATCGCACCTATCATATGCCAGTTGAGAACGGAATTTGAAAGAACGGTGGCCTTCTCCAAAAGTTCATTAGGGTAATTTTCTCCAAAATCAACTATTCCCAATTTATTGACCTTTGAAATCACATCAACGTCAATTCGCTTTGAAACAGCCACGACACTAACTTGAGACCCACCAGCACGAAGGACCCTGTCTTTTACCTTTTGGTAGTTTTCATAGATAAGTTCAGATCTGTCTTCCAAAGGTGCCATCTCCTAGTTCGATATGCAGATCAACTCGAGAATTATCCCTACTTCCACAGTTATGAATCCGAGCCTACGACAAACATGGCCATTCTAGAGGCAAGATCTCCACCTCTATATGAAAAATACCTCTCATCACAGATCGTGCAAGGCGGCCGCGTACTTTGCAGAAGGACGCCACTTTTTTGAAAGAGATGCGAAATTGATCCATAGATGTCAAGCGCAACAGCTCCGCCCTCGAGCGGGACGCTGGCATTGGTTCCAACCTTTTGGGAGAAGATATCGGCGTCACCGCTGGAGAATTCATAACAACAAATCCCCGCATGAGGACCAACCACGCCAATCAGTTCACCAGATCCGGCTGCCCTTAAGCGATCGATAGCCCCTTGAATAATGCCGCCATAGATTCCACGCCAGCCCGCATGAATAGCGACATAGCACAATGAGGAAGAATCAAAGATAACAACAGGGGCACAATCTGCCACCAAGATTATTGGGACGGAACGGGGTTCATCAACAAAAATCGCATCTCCCTCTAGAGGTTCTCTCAGTTGCCCCTTGCCAATTTCACCGTCTTGAGAAAGCTCTGCACTATCTCTTATGATGCTGGAGTGGGTCTGACGTAGTAAAGCTCGACTTTGGTATCTGCCGCCTGCCGCGACAATCAGCTTTTCGGCCACTTCGCTATTCCTAGCGTTGCCATCGCTTCGATTCGAGAAAAAGGCGGACCTTCCATCTGCATGGCGATAAAGAAGCTCCATCAAAAGACCCCAATCAATATATGAAGAACGCCTAATGTCACTAGCGGTACCTTCCTTCACGCAAACAAGGACAAGACCAAACAGTTAGATAATGCCCAAATAGAAACCAAGAGCAAATAGCACAATCTCTGTCGGGCTTATCTCAGGTCCATCTGCCAAAATACTCGATCGAAAGGTTCGATTCGATCCCTCGGCTAGACGATTGCTAAAAAGCAAAAAACAGAAACATCCGATAGACCGATTGGATCACATGCCTACCCAGGTGACCTTTGAGTCTTGTCTTGTCCTAGTATCCTCTCCCGGTATCGTTAAGTACTGCTCAGGATCATCCTCGTCGTAAAACCTTATCCATCGTTGGCGAAATATCTCCACCTTGAATTCAAAACTCGATTTCTTGGTCTGATCTCTTAGCTCAGCATGGTCCTAATTATTAAGATGCAAATAAATTACTTAGACGGCAATGCGCGTTAGTGAGGCCATCGATCAAAACAACGGTAAAAACAGACCAGAGAGATCTACCTAAAAGTAAAATTTAATCCCATTTGGGAAAAGTCTTCAAGTTAGAGGTTCTTTAAAAAAGACGGAACGTCGATATCTCCATTGTCATCCTCGTCAAAGTTAGCTTTATGATTGGAGCCATTGCTTGACTTCTTAGATGCTAACGAATCGTGATCGCCATTCAACCCTTCAGTTGCGCCGCCACGAACACTCGCGCTATTAGCCTCGTTATTAAACTTATCGATTGAAGAAATATCGATTTTCTTCATAATCGATTCGACTGTTTGGCTCTTAGCGTCATTGAGTCCAAAACCGGTGGCGATAACGGTAACCCTTATCGAATCCCCGAGACTCTCATCAATCACATTTCCAAAGATGATATTAGCATCTTCATGCGCCAACTCTTGGACGACTTGCGCCGCACGATTCACCTCTAGAACCTTGATATCGTGACTTCCCGCGATATTTATCAGAACACCCCGAGCACCTTCCATTGAAGATTCAAGGAGATGCGAGGTAGTTGCTAGCTTGACGGCCGTGACTGCTCGATCCTCACCCGTAGCGGTGGCCACGCCCATGATCGCAGTTCCGGCATTTTCCATTATCTTTCGAAGATCGGCAAAGTCAGTATTGACCAATCCTGGCTTGGTTATAAGATCGGTGATACCTTGAACGCCCTGCATCAACACTTCATCTGCCATCTTGAAGCCATCCTCAAGAGTGGTCCGATCGGTTGCAGCTGAGATAATCCTATCGTTCGGTATCACAATAAGGGTATCGACCTCTTCGCGAAGGCGTAGAATACCCGCCTCTGCCTGTCTTGAGCGATTACGTCCTTCAAATGCAAACGGACGTGTAACAACGCCGATGGTAAGCGCTCCTAGGGATCTTGCAATCTGTGCTACTACAGGTGCGCCACCAGTACCAGTACCGCCGCCTTCTCCAGCTGCTATGAAGACCATGTCCGCCCCTCGGAGCGCCTCTTCAATCTCCTCACGGTGATCTTCAGCGGCCAATTTGCCAACCTCTGGATCACTGCCTGCACCCAAACCTCTGGTTGTGTCCTTACCGATCTGCAACTGAATATCTGCATCAGAGCCAACCAATGCCTGTGCATCCGTGTTGATAACTATAAATTCAACTCCACGAAGCCCAGCGTCGATCATTCGATTGACGGCATTACTACCGCCACCACCGATACCCACCACTCGAATCATCGCCACATAATTATGCGAATCGACATTGATCATCGATATTCACCCCATCAGAAATCTCTTAGACAATTGCACCGAGTCTTTGAATCAAACCAGGTCCCCCCAACATAGCCACGTAGAACGTGCCATCTCGTAAGTTCATGCCTAGATGTAATCTCCAACTTTTACGGCTCGACACATAGCGGCCGATATCGCAAGTCCGTGCGGATTATTCTAGCGGTTTCAACTCTCCACCAACCGATAGAACACTAAAGGAATTAAGCATTTCTGGAAGTACTTCTCTGCGCGCACTAATAACGCTGAGTATGTAATTCTCTCAGTACTTTGAGGAACTTTCAAGAGATAATTATTTATAAAATAGCGACTAGCGACTTTGGTAATTGCGCCATCTAATTGCCGGCGGCCCAACCATCGCGCCAATATGATCGTATTTCCATAATTTCGTATCCATTGTAATTGGGTGGACTAAGTGAGCACTCAAAGCGCAAATCAGAACATTCTCTAGCTACGACATGGATACTTAATAAATTTCAAGAAACAATCAACCTAGCACCGGAGTCGAAAAGTCCATCCAGCCACCAGATCGCCAACTCTGGATGTTCTGTCGATGCGACTAAAAGTGACCGTCATGATCAATTCATCAACATCGGCCCAAGAGATCTTTCAAAGCAACAATTCAATTGCATATCAATCAAATAATTCCACATAATAATGATATCTACCATGCACAATTTAAAAATCCTCAAAAGCTATTTATGGGGTTTCTTTTATCGCAACTTACTAAAACAACCTCAAATAAGGACCTTCTCATTTTCCGTCTTTCACAACTCCTAGGGGCAAAATCCCAATTCACCGCCCCTAGATCAATTACCGCAAAAATAAATAGCCCCTTTTCGCAGCGAATCGATCCAAACCACAAACCGCAATTACACGCCAAAACCATTCCAAAATAATCAAGACAACATCGCACTCTCCCGAAGGTAAACGATTCGCTTAAATTCAAATTCCAAGCTCATCGCTTGGGAAAAGGAATATCTTGAAGGGTCAATCAAACGACGAGCCCTTATGACAGTTTCAGAGTTAGATAAGTCCAGAGCTCCCCAAAAGGCACCTCTGCCCTTTTGACTTGGCCACTATCAACGAATCAGCCCCGGCAAAATCAACGACACAAAGGGCCGTTCTTCACCCAACCCGTCGCCGAATAAGATGCAAAACCCAGAGAAAATAGACCAGAAAGAGAGTAACCCAGAGTCAATAGGCGATAGGCCACTTTCGATCCATCTATTGCGCTTGCCCATTCAAACATCACACAGCAGAATCACACAGTTAACTTTTGGTAACTTTTGGCCTAAGCGACCTGACCAAGATTACCCTGGCCCTCTAGGAAGAAGATGGCGGTATCAACGACGGATGAGAGATATCGGTCAAGTCCAAGATGCTTCCTGGGGCAAGTGGAGTCGCCTTCTCTAAAAGTCCAAGTTCAGCAACGGTAGCACTGATCTTATCTTGATTGGAGATGTAGACAAATGTATGGTTTGAATCCTCAAACCCCACACCTGTTCCCGGAAAGACGAAATATTCAATCGGCAGATTCAATAGACCACCAAGGTGCCCCTCGATATATGCAATCCTAGAAAATGCTGGTTTCACCATCGAAACCGAGGTGTATGTGGCGCAGTTAAAGTCCACTATCACTCCGCCATAGGGGTCGGTTGCCTTACAGATTGCTGGCATGGCGACTGGGGGCGTAACGCCCGGGAGGACTTGTCCTCTTTGACCTATCACTATGCGATGAATGGAGAGTGAGTCTGTGGCTACGACAAAAGTTGCCTGGGCAGAGGTGACTAGCACATCCAAAGTATTTGGAAACTTCTTCTCAACTAAGGCCGAATTGATCTTTGGATTTTTGAGCAATAAAGCTTGGATCGTACTTGTGGGGACAGAAAAATAGCTAATGTGAAGATACTTCGAGACGATCCCGCTGACAAAAGAAGAACTTGCCAAAGTGCCTTTTATGACAATATTCGTCTTTGTAATCTTAAAGATAGAAAGAGAGGAGATGACCCCCAAGTAGCCTAGGCAAAAGAGACCAAGTGAAGCCAGAGCGATAGCAACTCTACGCCGGAGAAATCGCTTCGCAATCTGGTTCCTTCGACGCTTTATCCGCGGGTCAATTCCACTCTTATCATCCAATTTTATAAAAAACGCTTTCTAGTCAAAAAGTACTATAGAGATTCGACCGAATCGGTCGTGGAACGATCCATCGACAAAACAAAGATAACACGCCACCCATATCCAGCAACCATAGTGTTCGGAAAATCTAAGGCGAGATCGTCACCAAAGAGAGCTCCAACCTAGTGAGATTTGACGGTGTTTAACCCTTCCAATCCGTAGGTCTCGTCGAATCCTAAAAATCGAATCTCGCTATGAAGTCGTATCGAGAACTTAGCATCGACAATATCACGAACTTTAGCCATAAGAGTTATGACGTCAAGGGCCGAAGCTCCGGGCTCTGCCTGAATAAAATTCGCATGCTTTTGTGAAACACTGGCACCGCGATAGGTAAATCCCTTTAGCCCCGCTTGTTCAATGAGGCTACCGGCGCTTATTGAAGGAGGATTAACGAAGACACTTCCAGCATTTTGCCCACCTGGCTGATTGTTCCGACGCCATGTCACAATCTCGCTAATTCTGGCTTTGGACAGCTGCGGATCCCCCTCCACCATTCGAATCGTCGCACCTAAAACTACCGCTGTGGGTGACAGTCCCGAACTTCGATATCCAAATCCGCATTGACTAACGCTCAAACTTTTGTAGCCCAAAGGCTCATTTGGATCATAGATCTCGATCGATTCAACCGAATCCGCCATAGTCGAACCATGGCCACCTGCATTCATACGAATAGCACCACCAATCGACCCTGGCACCCCTACTGCCCACTCAAAGCCACTCAACCCGATGCCGCCCGACCGTCGAGCAAGAATGGGTAAATGCACAGAAGATCCTGCCCTAGCGGACAAACCTTCAAAGTCAATGCGATCAAAGTCACCCCCTAAGCAAAGTGCAACCCCAGAAAAACCAGAGTCAGAGACCAACAAATTCGAACCATTACCGATCACAAAAATCGGTATCTCACCCTCATTTCTGATCAGCTCATAGAAGGTCAAAAGGTGCTCTTTAGTCCCAAGAGTTACACCAATTGCAGTAGAGCCGCCCACTCGATAAGTAGTACGAGAAGCTAGAGATGGATCAGACCAGATCGACAAACCAGCCAGCGCAAGGGCATCTCTCAAACCATTGAAATTCCAGTGGTGATCCATCAGCCTCTTTGTGCTCCATCCCGTCGCAGCCCTGCACGATCGATCATCTCTTGGGCCAAAGATGTGATGTCTCCCGCGCCAAGTGTTAAAAAGATATCGCCCTCTGAAATAAGGGCCAAGGAAAAGTCAGCCATATCGCTGCGACTAGGGTGATACAAAACCTCAACATTCGGATGGTTGGTATTCATATGTACAGCAATCAGCTCACCAGATACTCCAGGAATTTGATCCTCACCTGCGGAATATACGTCGCCTATAATGACTAAGTCCCCGCCGGCTAACGCGTCTCCAAATTCGTCAGCCAATCTCGCAGTCCGGCTGTAACGATGTGGCTGAAAAGCCACAACTATGCGACTATGTGGCCATTGAGCCCTCGTAGCCTCAATCACCGCACGAATCTCTGAAGGCAAATGGGCATAGTCATCGATAAATTGAACTCCTCGAACCTCCCCTTTTCGCTGATATCTGCGAGAAACCCCGGTAAATTCCAAAAGCGAATTAGCCGCCACTTCAATCCCGACACCTAATGAGACCGCCATTGCGATCGCTCCAGCAGCGTTCAATGCGTTATGCATCCCCGGTACCACTAATTCAACCCTCTGGGACACTGAACCTCTCTGGTTCAGGTCAAAGTGCGTCTGATACTCCCCAAAAGAGACATTAGAGATACAGAAGTCATCGGTCTCGCGGACTCCAAAGGTTTTAACGCCCTCTATCGAAAGAAGGTCACCTACATCTCCAAGATAGGAGCCAATCAACTTAGGCCCCTCGGCGTTCTTGACAAATCTAAAGAAGTGGTCTTTTAGGTCTTCATAGCCGTTGTAATTTTCAATATGGTCGGGTTCTAAGTTTCCAACAATTACACCATAAGCACCTAGCGCCATAAAGCTCTTATCGCTCTCGTCGGCCTCGATCACAAAATAGTCCCCAGCACCCTTAGCTGCAGAGGTTCCCGTCTCGTTCAGTTCGCCACCGATAATGTAAGATGGAGAAAGGCCCCCAGCCAACAGGCAAAGTGTCAGCATCGATGTAGTTGTGGTTTTACCATGTGTTCCCGCCACGCCAATCACCTTGCTATCGCCTAGGAGAATCGGGAAAAACTCAGACCTATCCAAAACGGGTATTCCCTTTTGAAGTGCCGCCAGCACCTCTGGATTACTCTGTCGAATCGCAGATGAGATAACTACCACTTGTGCATCTCTAACGTTTGAGGATTGGTGGCCTAGATACAGTTCGACCCCATAGCCCCTGAGCCGCTCAAAGGAGGACGACGCCTTCAAATCTGAGCCACTAACTTCTACACCACGCTCAGAT
This sequence comes from Acidithrix sp. C25, assembly GCF_904848545.2. Taxonomy (NCBI): domain Bacteria; kingdom Bacillati; phylum Actinomycetota; class Acidimicrobiia; order Acidimicrobiales; family Acidimicrobiaceae; genus Acidithrix; species Acidithrix sp. C25. The sequence goes on along the minus strand of NZ_CAJHCI020000006.1, from coordinate 203,569 downwards.
AGAACCATAGCTATTGCTGACATTCCAGCTCCGCCAATGCCAACTATATGGACTCGTTCCGGCATAACAAGGTCTTTCATGGCGACTCCTTTCATGGAAGTATCCCTAGAGATCTATGCGGACAAACCTTTATTAAAGAGCATAATCAATGGCTCTTTTCGCGATCCGTATTGCAGCATCGCCAACTTCGTCGTCACTTGGCTTATTGGGAAAACTTTGGTGAAAAACTTTGGTTGGCGAGCTGATCAATTTCTCGATCATGTCGCCAAGAAGTGCCGGGGAAAAGTCGCCTTCTCTTACAAAGACTGCCTCGCTTCTCTCGCAATACCAACGAGCATTCTTTGTCTGGTGGTCGCCTGGGGAGTTCGGAAGCGGAATCAAAATAGCTGGCACTCCAAAGTAGTCGAGCTCAGCCACCGTATTCGAACCTGCGCGCGAGATCACAAGATCCGCATTTCCCATATATGAATAGAGCTCGTCACTATAGTTTTCAAAGACGACCTGCGCCGATGACACCTTTGATACTTCTGTTAGTTCTTGTCGAACCTCCCCGAAGTCACGCTCTCCTGTAATAACAAAAAAGCCCACCTTTGGGAAGCGATTTGGGAAGTTAGATAAGGTAGCAATAATTGCATCATTTATTCTTCTTGAACCTAGCGAACCGCCAAAGATAACAACAAAGCTATCTATCTCATCAACCTCGAAGCCCGCTTTCGAAAAGAGATCCCGCCTTGCCTCTTTGGAGACATCGACAGCCATTATCTCTCTTCTTAGAGGGACTCCCGAGCGGTTCGCAAAACCATTGGGATCGATCTTGCCCCGATGGATCTTTGACTCTTCAAAACTTAAAAAGATCTCCTTGGCTAGTTTGGAGATCAACCGGTTGGCTCGCCCCATAACAGAGTTTGTCTCCACTACTAAAACTGGAATCCCCAAGCTATAACTAGCCAGTGCAACAACGACTGAGATGTAGCCCCCAAAGACGATGGCGACCTTCGGCCTCTGCACCTTGAGCAAAGCCCTTATCGCAAAAGATGCAGATACAAGGGAGGCAACGCCTCGTACTTTGGATAGTACTGTTGAGCTAGCGGTAATTCCCCTTACATCAAGTCTTTCTCTACCATAGGGCAATTGCGAAAAAATAGCATCCTCGACCGGCCTACTAGAGGTCACAAAACAGATTTCGCTCGCCGAAATCGATCTATCCTCAAGACACTGCGCTACTGCCACCGCTGGATAGATATGACCGCCGGTGCCTGCCGCACCTATGACAACCTTCATATCGTACCTACTTTTTAACTTTAAGACTTCGAGTTGCAACTCTCGAGAATCGAGTTTGAAAATTTCACCATCTTTGGACCATCATCGCACGCACCAAGCAACGCTATGGCCGCCTCGTTGCGCGCTCGGACATCTATTCAATAGATGCATCCGGCGCACACTACAGCCAGCGACGATTTCCTTTTGAAGAATAACCCTAGCGCCTAATGCCTTGGCGGGCTTGCGCCCTGAGTTAGGTTTTCGCATCCATGGTCGCAATGTAATCGATCACTCAACGGTTCATCCACTAAGATTTAATGGCGACAATAAAGGCCAAACCAATGCGTCAAAGTCCGCTCAAATAAGATCCAAAGGCCTCAGCTTTACCGAGGCCAATTAATCAAGGGCATTCAAAGACCTTTGTTAGCAACACTATTAGCAACATAAAATATGAATACGCACTAACGAGATAGCAATCACATGCCCTAGCGCTAAGGCAAATCAAAAACAAAGTGTGATTACTCGCTCAACAAGAAAGTCCAAATTCCAAGGTTGATAGCAATGGGACAATTTTTACCTTCAAAATCACCATCAAAGTCACCTTCAAAAATCAAGCCCTAGCACTCTTTGAATCTTCTAATCGCAGTAGCACAATTGCCTCAACAGATAGGGTCAACTAGCATATCCACCTCATATGCATGACCCAACTCGCTCTATGGGAGGATTCGTTGCCAAGCTTTTTAATCTCTGCCGATCAGCTCTGTCGATCGTCTCTTGCCGCTAAGAAATCGACGCGATAGCTGATATAGAGACCTGAGGAAGAGAAACGACGATGATCTTCCATCCAACAGCTTTCTCCTTGGCAGTTCGATTGAAGCTACAGGTCTATTGAGACTGTAGTCACATGGACAAGCAACCCTCAAGGAGTCACTTTCTTACTCGCAGACAGCCTTACTCGCAGACAGCCAAGAACCACCTGCCGAAACCCCTACCATGTAAATCAAAGCCAGATCAAAGCCAGATCAAAGCCAGATCAAAGCCAGATCAAAGCACAGACTACTTCGGCAAAAGGTTTTATATTAAAAATAAATTCACCCTTCACTAGCGAGATCCAACCTCTCAACGATTAAAATAACCCTTATAAAATACCAAGTTCAAAACGCGACAATACTAAGATATTAATCACAGCCATGAAAAACTTTAAATGATTTCTAGTTGCCCCTATAGATAAGTCACTGGAATCAAATCTTCAACTTTAATAAACCATGGTAATTATTTGCAATGACCGCCATTTAGTCAGCCAAAAAGTAGCAACATATTCATTTACTGCCATCTTTATCAATTCAAGATAGGTCATCAAACAACCTATCTCCTAACCAATCACCGCAAATTATAAGACTCATTACGCGACAATTATCAAGAGCCATCGACCAAGTCAAAGACGACCAATTGTCGATGGCTGCTCAACAGCAGCTAATTACATCTCTATGAAATACAAATCGCGACCACTTCGAGGAGCACTTCGAGGAGTACTCTCACGACCACAGGGAGAAGGCACCGGTTATGAGGTCTTGATGATCCAAATGATGAAGGGGAAGCCAAAAAAGCCAAGGCCGTCCCAAAATAGCAAAATCACAGATCCAAGGCGATGATGACCTTCAGAATTGGAATACCGCTTGTTATGGACTGGAGCGTTCCGGAGACTAGTGTCATCACACTAATGGTAAACTCCAAATATTACGATAAGTCGGCGCTATTGTTCCTGATAATTTTCGACCGTAACTACTTTTTTTTGATTTCGCTATCGCCCAAAACCTGCCATTAACTTCATTACCATCCGCATCGAATCGAAGCAGTAACAACCCAAAGTTACTTAATAAACAAACCCGAAGGGCAAGAATTTGAATCAACATTTGATTCAAAATCGATTAGAAAAGCGTAGTTAGTCGCAAAAAGGAAAGTCCCAAGGGGAACTAGCTTCACTCCTGGCATAAAAAATACCACGGATCTTGCGCTACTTTTTCAATAAAAGGTGCCACCTTTTCCGGCAACATTGGCCTGGCAATAAGATATCCCTGCACGTTTGCACAACCCATACGTTGCAGAACCTCAAATTGTGCTATAGTTTCGACCCCCTCCGCCACGATCTCAGCGCCCAGAGCATCTGCAATCCTTATGACCGACTCTACTATGGTGCTAACTTCAACGTTCTCAACCAATTCACTCGTAAAGCTTTGGTCGATCTTGATCGTTGTGGCGGGAAATTTACGAAGATAGCTGAGAGACGAATAGCCTGTGCCAAAATCGTCGATGGAGATGCCCACGCCTAAATCTTTTAGCTTTTCGATCTGTACCTGTGACTCATCAACATTTGTCATAGCGATAGTTTCAGTAATCTCCACCTCTACCACGCCATTTCCAAGACCATATTGGCGTAGCTTGTCTCCCAAGATCGAGACCAAGCTGCCGTCTAAAAACTGAATCGCTGATACATTGATCGAGAGCATCGCCACATCGACCCCATCACGATGCCAGCTAGCCAACTGCGCGAGGGCTCGACTAATTATCCAATTTCCCAGTGGAATTATAAACCCAGATCGCTCAGCGATTCGGATTATTTCGGATGGCGGGACCTCACCCAATTTAGGATGATTCCAACGTAAGAGAGCCTCAAAACTTCGAATTGACCCATCCCTGAGCGAAACTATCGGCTGATAAACCAAGTACAGCTCATCATTGGAAAGCGCCCTTCGGAAAGACTTCTGGATCTCGAGGGATCGAGTATAGGCCCCAATATTCGAGGAGTCGAAAAGAAGGATCTTATTTGAACCACCATGACGAGCGCGTTCTAGAGCCGAATTAGCCAAGATAAAGAGTGACTCAAAGTCACTAGAATCATCCGGGTAAAGCGAGATGCCAATGAAAGCTCCTAAGTGAACTTCACCGGCATCCGTCTCAATTGGCTGAATTATCAATCCCAAAACAGACTGTGCGAAATCCAGCGCATCGAGTGGATCCTTCGTGGCAACGGCCATCGCAAATTCATCGCCGCCCAAGCGACAGATCGGCCTCTTTGGATCTATCATAGCTTCAAACCGACTACCAAGCCTCTGCAATGCGACGTCGCCTATCGAATAGCCATAGGCCTCATTGACAGCTTTAAAGTGATCGAGGTTGACAAGCAAAAGAGCAACGCCACCCATTGCCTTTGACTCTGACTCAAAGAGTTCAACCGTGGCCACCATGAAGGAGTTGCGGTTCATAAGACCGGTCAAAGAGTCAGTCATCTCGGCGTTACGAAGGCGTTCCTCGTTTGATCTCTCCTGGGTGACATCCTTATAAAATCCGGCGTAGCCCACCACCATCTCTCGATCGTCACGAATGTGGCGAATTGAAAATCGATTCAAATACCCGAATCCATCCTTGCGATGGCTCCATAGGTCGCCGTCAAACTCACCGTTCCGCAACAGCTTCGACCAATCCTCACCGAAACCACCATCAAAGACCATCGGTGAATCAGTCGGTGCTACATAAGTACCGATTGCATCTTCTTCGCTATAGCCGGTAATCCTCGTAAAAGAGGAGTTGATAGCAGTGACCCTAAAGTCGGCGTCAGCAATCGCTATGCCTTCTCTACTGTTAGTAAAGAGACTCGCCGCAGTAAGAAGACGATCTCGACTCTCAATCCGAGCGGTAATATCCAATACAACAGCGACGAAGAAACGCTCCTCGCCCACTTCGGCAATCTGAAGGTGAACTTCTACTGGATATCTTGACCCATCTTTGCGTTGATGGACCGACTCAAAGACCAATATCTCCTTAGTCTTATCCAATAGCGGTGAGGCCAGCTCCATGAAGCTGGCCAAATCAAAATCAGGCTTAATCGCCAGAGCATCCATCTCATTTAGCTCTAAAGCGCTATAACCAAGGTTAACCAATGATCCACGGTTGGCCCATGTAAAGCGCAGCGACTTGGCTTCATAGATTAGCACTTCGTTGAGAGAATTATCGATAATTCGACCGAGTAACTCTATCCGATTGCGCCGTTCGTCACGCTCATTTACATTTTCAACTGCAGCGACTAAATAGTCGAAGTTACCCAAAGCATCAGTGACCACCCCTACGGTATTATGAACACGAATAGTTGAGCCATCCTTATGGATGTAGCGCTTATCTAGGACAAAATAACCACCAGTCGCCTGAGAAGCTCTAGCTAAAAACGCCTTACTCAGCTCAATGTCATCGGGGTGCGAGAGGCCATATACGATATTTCTGGGGAGCTCATCTTGTTTGTAACCGAGCATCTCACAAAAGCGACTATTCGCCTCTAGGATCATCCCATCCTTGGTTAATGCTATCATTCCAACCATCGAATGCTCGAAATAGGCGCGGAAGTGGCGCTCCTTAGCAGCGAGCTCAGAGGAACTTCTCTCGATTTCCGCGTTTCGGTCAAAGTTTTCAAGAGCAAAAGTTACATCACGAGATAGCTCGTCCAAGAGCGCAACAACATCGCTATCGAAAGCACCTATCTGTTCGTGATAGGCCGTAAAGATCGCAAAGATCTCACCGCCACGAAAGATTGGGAAAGATCCACATGAATTAATTCTATTGGTAACAGCACGCTCTTTCCATGGATCTGTCATTTCAGAAGAGTGAAAATCATTGATTATGACATTTTGACCTTCACGCCAAACGTGTCCAGTTGGGCCTTGTCCGAAGTCAGAAGATGGATCGACGAAGATCTCAATTCCATCTAAATACGCAGTAGCCCCAGAAGAGACTAGGCGAGTCATACTTCCTGATTCGAGATCCGGGCGCCCAATCCAAGCAAGTCTCATTCCACCAAGAGAAACCGCAATGTCGCAGATCAGCGGAAAGAGGTGGCTTTCATCTTCGAGACGCAAAATAGCTTCATTGATCTCATAGAGGGCCTGATAAAGACGTGACATCTTCTCGAACTTCTCGTCCATTTAGCTCCTCCCTCTATCCAAAACTGACTCCGGGCTTACCTCTGGCAATGATCTATCCAAAACTACCCAGCGAGTGAAAATAAAGCAATCAATACACCCCTCATAAACGCCTGAATCTCTCATTTAGAATCTCAAATTCGGATCGTCCTTTTAGCAATACGAATTATCTCTCAGTGATATGGCCAATAGAGACCCCAAACTCATAAGCAATGCGCAACTCAATCCCATGAGCCTCATCTTTATTCACCTGATGCCACAAAAAACCGTCTTGTAATAGAGCTTCCTTGATCCATTTGATCTCTCGAAACTCTACTTTCAAAGCTCATCGGAGCTGAAGCTCACCTACGCATAACCACAGTCTTGCCCCAATTTAGGCGTTCCGCTCCTAGAAAACCTATCAATGGATATCGACCTATAATCGATTCTCATTAGTTGAACTTAAATAACTATAGTAATTTATAATTTCATCAAACTATAAATCAAACTTTTAATTTCGCCTATCTGGCCTCGTGCCGCCCCAGTTAGAAAAGAGCGATCTCATAGACGGCGGACAAAAGGCTATACAATGAACCGAAACTTATCACACAAAATGACCATTTGGAAAAGCAAAAGCTCCCAATTGCATAAAAATCATGAACTACTCACCAGCAATCTAGTGCGAATTGATCTCTTGGTAATATCTGCACTGATCCACTATCGCCATCTCATCCCAGATATTGTAATGTGAATGCTCGATAGGATATCAGCCATGAGGGATTCCCTAAGGCGTATCATGATCTGGCACCAAAGAAAGAGCGTTCGACAATTTTGCCTTTGCCTTGATATCGATCTAACACTGCATGGCACGACGGATAGAAAATCGATCAATTCCATGGTTCATAAACTTGCCTAAGCATTTCAAACGGTCAACTTTAGATATCTATATCCACTGGTAATAGACCCAAGAGTCGTAATCTTGGTCACCCCAAAACTCCTTTGGCATTCAGTCAATGCCTTAGGGTGTCCAATCGACAACTATAAACGAATCTAGCCAAGCCTCAGAAAGACCAGTGTTCACTCTGACTCGAGCTTTTAGAAACTCACCTTGATGAGCGCGGTCTCGAATCATCACAGCCCAGAATTAGGGGTGAAAACACCCTCTATTGACACATGCTAGTCAATTGATGCAATAGAGTGTCGCGCTCGAGAAACAATCTAGTATTCCAAAAAAAACAAAACCCAAAAGACTTTCGACCGGCCCGATGCTCATATTACCCCGCGCCTAAGTAGATCAATCGATCCTAGGAGCAAATATCAACCAGTAGATCTCGCTCACTCGCCAATCTAACATATTCTTGGGTTGCCTAGGTAGTTACCCTCTCCTGGCAATCTCCTTCGGAACCTGCAATAGCTTTGTAACTTTTATACGATCTAAGCCACCTCCATTCTTGTACCGTTAGTCGTATCTCAAACTGAATTATTCGTGGGGATAATCGGTACCTCAACTAGGAGTTCGAGACAACCTATTCTCCTTTTCCTGGGAAGATTTAGATTTTTGAGACCATCTACCTCTAAGCCCATAAACAAATCATCTTTCCTAATCATCGATGAGATTAGAGTCGAAAAAGATGGACCGAAAGTCTTATACCACAGCGCAACACAGCTTCTCCATGCAACCCTCAAGTACTTTTCCAAAAAGGTTTGGCCAAGAAAAGCGCGATCTCCTGGCCAAATCAATAATATCGACTGATCGAAGGGGTCGCCTTAGCACTTGGTTATCACGGTATTGCTAATCTCTGTTTCGCTAATCCGAGTGTGGTTGAAAAACCGCATCAACAGCACGATGCTCCATGCGGAGGTAAGGATTCCGCCTCGATCAGCTATGTTGCTTTTGGAAGTTAACTCTGCAACCATTACAACAAAAGTAGTAGTCGATGCCACCTAAATTGACAGTAATGGCGCTGGCGTCGATCACTACATCCATCCCACAGATTGGGTCAATCCCAATCTGTGGATAGTTGGGCGCCAAAGTTTCAGCTCGGTGCGACCTTGAATTTCTTCGGGTAACTATCTCTGCCAAGATGGATATTGCAATCTCACCAGGAGTCCGCCCACCGATGTCTAGTCCAGCTGGAGACTTTATCCTACTTAGGTCATAGCCCTTATCCTCTAGAAGACTTAGAACGCCAGCTCCCCGCCTCTTTGAAGCCACAAGGCCGATATAACTTGCCTTTGACTCCAAGGCCTCAATAAGCGCCGGCTCTTCGTCGATCCCATGGGTAGCGATGACGACGAAGTCACTTTCAAGCTCCTTAGATCCCATGAAAGTGCCCTCAAGTGGCCTAAAGCCAACAACTGCCGCTGCATCTAAAAGTGCCTGAGCAATTGGAGAGTCACCATAGATCACAATCGTCGGCTCAGGAAGTGAAGGTTCTAAAAACATCTCCAAGGTCCCGCCTGAAAGGCAAGGGTTGAAGGCCCTTATCACCTCGCCATCTGAGTCATTTTCATCGCTTTGAGTACTATGGGGCGAGATGATCAAAAGTGCCGAGGACTCTCTTGAGAGAACCCGCAGCGACTCAGCCTTAACTGTAGTCAAGGCACAAGAGCCACCAACAAAACCTTCGATCGTCCCATCCGAAAGAATCACCGCACAGTCTCCTGGCCTTGCACTCGTTGGCGATTGGGCCCGCACTACAGTTGCCAAGACAAAGGGAACCCTCTGTCGTCGCAACTCCGCTGCTCTATCCATTACATCGATTCGTGTCACTGGATTGCCAAATCCGTCCTATAGGGCGCACCTTGCATTGCCTGCCAGACTTGAGCTGGCGTAAGCGGCATATCTGCGTGCTTGACGCCATACGGAGCTAGCGCATCAATGACTGCATTGACAACCGCCGGCGGCGATCCTACTGTAGCCGATTCACCAACCCCCTTTAGCCCAAGAGGATGATGTGGGGACGGCGTTACAGTGGCACCGGTCTCCCAAGAAGGACATTCTAAGGAAGTAGGAATAAGGTAGTCCATAAACGACGCACCAAGGTTATTGCCATCTTCATCAAAGGCAATAACTTCCATGAGGGCCATTCCCACTCCGTCTGCAAGACCACCATGTACCTGACCTTCAACGATCATCGGATTGATTCTTGGACCACAGTCATCGACAGCAATGAATCGCCGTACCGAAACCTTGGCAGTTGCAGGATCCACATCAACAACACAAATATAGGCTCCGAATGGATAAGTCAAATTCGGCGGATCATAGACACACTCAGCATTTAGGTGACCTTCTACCCCTTCTGGTAGCTCTACCGTTCCGTGAGCACCAAGTGCTATCTCGGCCATGGTTTTGCCCACTGACTTATCACCTTTGATGTTGAAGCGGCCCTTCTCCCATTCCAGGTCTTCAGGTGCGCACTCCAGCATGGCACTAGCCACAATTCGTGCTTTATCAACCACACGTCGTGCAGCTATAGCTGCGGCTGCGCCAGATACCGGGGTCGAACGAGATCCATAGGTGCCAAGGCCAAATGGGGTATTGTCGGTGTCACCGTGTACCACGTCAATATCTTCTGGTGGAATACCAGTTACCTCAGAGACGATCTGAGCAAATGTAGTTTCATGGCCCTGTCCTTGACTCTGAACCGATAGCCGAACAACCGCCTTACCGGTAGGATGAACACGAACTTCACAGCCGTCAGCCATTCCGAGCCCTAAAATATCCATATGGCGCTTAGGACCAGCGCCAACCGTCTCGGTAAAAAAGCTAATGCCTATTCCCATTAGCTCGCCTTTGGCCCGTTTTTGTGCCTGCTCCTTTCGAAGCTCCTCATAACCAGCTATATCCATTGCTAAGCGAAGGGCCCGAGGATATTCACCGGAGTCGTACTCCCAACCCGTCGGAGATGTATATGGGAATTGCTCTGGGCGAAGGAGGTTCTTCATTCTCAGTTCTGCAGGGTCCATTTTTAGCTCTTGAGCCAAACGATCAACCATTCGTTCAACGAGATAGACAGCCTCAGTAACCCTAAACGAACATGCGTAGGCGACGCCCCCTGGTGCTTTATTGGTATAGACACCCCGAACAGAACAATGTGCAGCCATGAGATCGTATGAACCCGTAAAGACGTGGAAGAACCCTGCGGGAAACTTGGTCGGCTGAGCGGTATTATTGAAAGCACCGTGGTCGGCTAAGACATCTACCCTTAGACCCAAAATCTTTCCATCGGCGCTAGCTGCAATCGAACCCTTCATGTGGTAGTCACGTGCGAAGGAGGTGCTCATCAAATTCTCAGAGCGATCCTCCATCCACTTGACTGGTCGCTTGGTAAGGATCGATCCAACTATAGCCAGCACATAACCCGGGTAGATTCCAACCTTGTTTCCAAAGCCGCCACCAATATCAGGGGAGACCACCCTCAACTTATGCTCTGGCAATCCCGCCACTAGGGCATATAGGGTTCTGTGTGCATGTGGAGCTTGAGTTGTGGAATAGATCGTAAGTTTTTGATCTATCGGATCCATATAGGCAACAGCCCCGCAAGTCTCCATCGGTGCAGGATGGACTCGAGGATATAACATATCTTGGTCGACTACAATGGCAGCGTTCGCAAAGACCTCATCTGTAGCAGCTTTGTCACCCGACTCCCAATCGAAAATAAAGTTATCAACCTTGCCAGCGATGTCATCTCGAATCACCGGCGCATCTTTATCAAGTGCTTTTTTGGCATCCACCACCGGTGGTAAAACTTCGTAGTCAACCTCAATAAGTTCCAGCGCATCTCTTGCGGAATAACGATCCTCAGCAACCACAAAGGCAACCTCTTGACCTTGAAAGCGAACTTTATCGGTCGCTAAAACAGCTACCACGTCATGAGAGAGTGATGGGATCCAAGCCAGATTCAGCGTCTCAAGGATTTCCCCAGTGATAACCGCTTTTACTTTAGGATGAGCTTGAGCTGCGGAGATATCAATTGACTTGATGCGAGCATGGGCATAGGGAGATCGCAGAACCGCACCGTGCAACATCCCAGGCAAATTGAGGTCATCTACATAGTTTCCCTTGCCCCGAAGAAAACGTGCGTCTTCTTTGCGCAACATTCTTCCAAAGCCAATCGGATTTGCTTGATTTTCTGTGGTCGTCATTGCGCAACCTCCGCTACATCCAAAGCGCCATTCGAAGAAGAGTTTGCAGCCGCCCATCGAATCGCTCTAACAATATTTTCATAACCCGTACATCTACAGATCTGTCCTGAGATCGCCTCTCGAATCTCAAGGTCGCTTGGATTGGGATTTCTATCCAAAAGGGCACGAGCGGTCATCAGCATTCCTGGGGTGCAAAAGCCACACTGAAGGCCGTGTTCTTGCATGAAGCCCTTCTGCACTGGGTCCAGTTCCCCACCTTGTTCAAGATCCTCTACCGTTCGCACTCTGTGGCCATCTGCCATTGCCGTCAAGACAGTACAGGACTTAACTGGAAGATCATCCAACCACAAGACACACGTACCGCAGTTGGATGTGTCACAGCCCCAATGCGTTCCGGTTAGCCCGATTTGATCTCTTATAAAGTGAACCAACAGAAGTCTAGGCTCTATCTCCTCGGAATAGTTGACTCCATTTACCTCAATATTCACACGCACTGCTAGTTTGCCTTTCCCTTGGAATTACTTAGTGCCCCATCGAGAGCCCTCCTGGTTAATACCTCCACCAAGTGTCGCTTATATGCGCTTGGTCCACGCTGGTCAGAGTTAGGATTACACTCCGCACTAGCCATTCTTGCTGCCTCATCAAATAGGTCGGGGGTGGCATCCTTACCCAATAGATATGCCTCCGCGCGACTGGCACGAAAATCAGGAGCACCAACAGCGGCCAAGCCGATTCCTGCTCTTTGAATCTTTCCATCTTGGAGAGCGATAACGGCACCCGCAGCCGCAATAGCCCAATCGCCAACGCGGCGCTCTACCTTTTCATAGGCACTACCTAAATTCTTTTGTGTTACAAATGAGACTTCAGTCAAGATCTCATCGGGCTCCACAACCGTAGAATAGGGGCCCGTATGAAAACCATTTACTGAGACAACTCTGGTCCCTCGTGGCCCTCGAATCTCAACCATGGCATCTAGGGCGGCAAAGACTGCAGAGAGGTCTTCAGCGGGATCTGCTTGACACATGGAACCACCTACAGTTCCACGATTCCTTACAATCGGATCCGCAATGACAGCTTCAGCGTCTGGGATTATCTTCGCAACTTCGGAAATGACCTGAGAAGCCAAAAGCTCGCTATGGCGCGTCATAGCACCAATCCGAAGCACATTCCCGTCACGTCTTATGAAAGAGAGATCTGCCAATCCATTTATATCGATCAGACATTCGGGTCTAGCTAGTCTCAGCTTCATCATTGGTAATAGGCTGTGTCCTCCCGCTACCAATCGAGCCTCGGGCCCTAAGCGAGTGAGACGCTCGATAGCGTCATCTACACTCAGAGCGCGTTCATATTCCACCGGTGCTGGCACCTGCATGCATATCCCCCAACTTCATAGTGCGCCTAAGCTTCAGAAGCAAACCCAGGCAACCACATAAGTACATCTTGTAGCTAAGCGATATTACACCACATTTAATTGGCGAATCGGAATTTAACTTCAAATGTCAAAGTGATATCAAATTTTCCAAAGCCACCAAAAAGAAGAGCAAGCTGGCTTCGAATCACCGATCTACCGTCAACAAAAAGAACGATCAAGAAGAGGTCTCTTTGAGTCACTACGGATCTTTGAGTCATTACGGATCTTTGGAGGTACGAACCAGAGGTAGTCTCCTCAGCAAGGTGCTTTCGTAGATCCTCATTTCAAAGAGGCGTTGATTCAAGAAATACAAGAAATAGCCCTTGTTCGGCGTGGGATAATCTCAGAGTGATCCAGAAATTCCAAAATTATATTGCAATGAAGAAATATAAAAATTAATTCACCAAAGATCATTCAAAGTAATAGATGCCATTTCACGAACTAATTGCTATCTAATTACCCAGCAAGCAAGAGGTTCAACTTTCATAAAAATCAATAACAACGGTATTCAAAAACAGCCTATAGAAAGGACCGGGTAACCAATATCTTCCTTAGAGACAACGAATCACGCACTTACCCAAGAAAAACCAAATAGTGAGGCACAAAGGTGTCACTTTCTCTTGTGAAAGAAGCTCACCGATCGCCGAACAATTTGACTAGCTATTAGAGCAACTTCGGCACGAACCGCAAACCTTAGTCAACAAAGTGTCTGTTCCAAAAAAACATGCACCATTTTCTGACCCTAAAATATACCTGTGAGCTGCAGATTTAAAATCTAACTACGGAATCTGGTAACGCTACAATGTAACATCGAGCCATGGAGTTCAACACAATAATAGAACCATTTCGAATTCATTCCGTGGAGCCGATCAAGCTAATGAGCCGGGATGAACGAAAGAGTGCTATCGAAAAAGCAAAGTACAACGTCTTTAATATTCCCGCCAAAGACGTCCTAATAGATCTGCTCACCGATTCTGGAACCGGAGCGATGAGCAGGGACCAATGGGCGGCAATTCAACATGGGGATGAATCCTATGCTGGCTCACCATCCTGGGAGATCTTTCGTGAAGCAGTCGTTGATTTATTCGACTTCAAGCACATAATTCCAACCCATCAGGGTCGAGCGGCAGAGAAGATTCTCTTTTCATCTATCGCTGGAGATGGCATGGTCATCCCCTCCAATACACACTTTGATACAACCCGAGCCAACATTGAATTTGTTGGAGCTCAAGGGGTAGATCTGGTCATCGAAGAGGGAAAAGACCCAGCAACTATTCATCCCTTTAAGGGAAATATGAATACTGACGCTCTAAGAGAGTTGATCGACCGAGTTGGTCCTCAAAATATCCCAATTATCATGCTGACGATAACAAACAACTCAGGTGGGGGCCAACCCGTTTCGATGGCCAACATTGAAGAGGTCTCTAAGATTGCACATGAATTCAACATAGCGTTCTTCTTGGATGCCTGTCGATTTGCAGAAAACGCCTGGTTCATACGTCTTCGAGAAGCCGGCTATGAGAATATGGATGTAAAAGAAATAGTAAAAAAGATGATATCCTACGCTGATGGAATGACCATGAGCGCCAAGAAGGATCCTCTGGCAAATATCGGCGGATGGCTCGCCTGTAACGACGACCTTCTAGCCGAAAAAGCACGAAACATGCTCATTCTCACCGAGGGCTTTCCAACCTACGGGGGCCTTGCCGGAAGAGACCTAGAGGCAATCGCAGTAGGGCTCAAGGAGGCGATCTCACACGACTACCTCCAATATCGAATCACATCCACCTCCTACCTAGGCGATGCACTCGACAAGGCGGGCATTCCTGTAGTAAAGCCCTACGGCGGCCACGCAATCTACATAGATGCCCGTGCTTTTCTATCCCACATTCCACCGCTACAATACCCTGGACAAGCTCTAGCCGTTGCCCTCTATGAGATGGGCGGAATTCGCGGATGCGAGATCGGTACTGTCATGTTTGGGATGACTCCGCAGGGAACTGAAGTTCCAGCCACTATGGATCTAGTTCGCCTTGCGATCCCAAGGCGAACCTACACCCAAAGCCACATTGACTATGTTATAGAGGTCGCAAAAAAGGTAGCTGAGGATGCCAAGGGTTTAAAGGGGTACAAGATAACTAAAGCTCCGCAATTTCTGAGGCACTTTACCGCGGAATTTGAAAGACTCAATTAACCCTAAAATCAAAGACCTAAAGTAAAAGTTTTCAACCGACTACTTCGTTTACCTTTTGATTTCCCATGATCGATCCATAGCCATCACCATCACAATCACCGTCCTAGGTGCAAAAATCCAGAGGTGCAACAACCATGGCGCCTCTGGAGCAAACGTCCTGAATCGAACCAGCCCTGAAAGATCCACAAAGTGGCAATGACATGGCAATAGAAATGGACAGCTGTCAACTTAGAAGAAGAGATCTCCGCCGGATAAATCCCCATAAGAAGCAAAAATTACCTTTGGCCGCGTCCATCTACCATCCAGCCCAAAAAGCACCTAAAGTGGGTAGAGTTCAACCCTTTTTCGACACAGAGATCATGCAATCCTAAATGGCGCATCCTTATATCTCCGTGACATCATCCCCGCCCTTACGGACGGGGTTTTCCGGCGCGCTTTGATAAAAACAAAAGAGCTACCTTTTATCTTCAAATCGCAAGACAAAGCCACAGACAAAGCTAAACCACGATTCAACTGGGTTCAACATTATAATCACCCGCTGGGAATAACCAAAAGTCGGCTATTTCGCTCTGTATTAATCAGCTCCGTATCAATCAGATGCTGGTATTAACGTCGCAGAGATGGATCACTATGACGAGCAACCCCTAGAACTATTCCAAGGCCAGCCATCATAAAGAGGAGCGAGGAGCCTCCGGCAGAGATCAACGGCAAGGGAACCCCGGTCACGGGCAAGAGACCCAAAACAGCGCCAATATTTAGCAGTGTTTGGCTCCCCACCCAAAGAGCCATGCCTATACAAACCAAAAACTCAAACCGACTTGGCGCTCTCAGCCCCACCCTAAAGATGGCATAGGTCAAACCTGCCAATAGTCCAAGCACAAAAAGACCGCCGATTACACCGGCTTCTTGGCCAATTACAGCGAAAATAAAGTCCGTCTGGCTGTTGGGCAGGTACCCCCACTTTGCTGAACCGGCGCCGATTCCAACACCATGAACTCCACCTGTAGCAAATGCAACAAGCCCCTGTACCTCCTGATAGGAGTAGCTCAACCGATTCTGCCAAGGATGAAGAAATGAGAGGAGTCTCTGGCGTCGATAACTTCGAGCAAGCGCTGCCACTGTGGCAAGGCAAATAGTTGCGAAGGCAAATGGTGCAAAGACCCTCATACGCATACCCGCTAGAAAGAGCATCCCAATCAGAATCGATCCGACCACCATGGCGGTACCCATATCGGGCTCAAGCAGAACCTGACCACAGATCAATCCAACCAGCAATATAGCCGGAAGAGCCTTTGAAAATCGTTGCAAACGAATAGGAACCGCCGGCGTAAAGAAGCCAGCCAGGTACAAGATGACAGCTAACTTCGCAAATTCAGAGGGCTGAAAACGTAAGAAGGAGATCCCAAGCCATCGCTTGGCCCCACCTACAGCAAGTCCCACGCCTGGCACAAGCACAATTATTAGAAATACTATGGCTGGAACAATTCCCAATCGAGCAAATGGTGCAATTCGCTTGGGGTTGATTCGAGCGATACCAAAGAATAGAAACAAGCCCATCACGATCCAGATCGCCTGGCGTTCAAAGATCGAAAAGGGAGAGCCCGAACCCTTTAAACCAAGTGAAGGGACGAATGACGTTGATAGGACCATGGCAGAGCCAACCAAGAGAAGGACCAAAACCAGAGCGATTAATGAAAAACTAAGCGAGCTTCGCTCATAGATGCGATCGCTCTGACTTAACTCATCCTCTAGTTCGTCATAGCCCATTCCATCGAGAGATAGAGTCCCTAAACGCCCACTAGTGCGCCTGCGAGAAAAAATGCCATGGCCCGAATCGGACTCCGAACCAGATACCTCGCCAGGTAGATCTTCCTGATCAGTCTCCAAATTCGATTCCGCTGTCGAGACGTTGGAGTTGCCACCGCTGATCAGATGAAATCTTCGATCCGGCTTTGCCTTTGAATCCAAATTCATACCAGTTCCTCCGAAACCCCACTCAAATCATGGGATAAGATACAACGACCTAACATCATGAACCAAAAACTCTCATATCAGCCCACGCAACCGAGCACTTTTTTTAATTGAACTCTGAAAGTCCAAGCCTCGCTCAACGTAGGAAGAGTACCAATCCCAGGAGGTACAACCAGGTGAAAGAACGATGGAATCACCCATTTGAGCCATACCAAAGGCACCTTCGACCGCATCAGCCATAGAGAAAGCTCGCACGACAGAAAGGTCGTGACCCACAAAGGCACCTTCAATATCACTTGCGGACTCTCCGATTGCAACTACACCACGTAACTTTGGTGCCAAAATCGCCAAAACCGATAGGTCCAACCCCTTGTTCTTGCCACCTGCAATCAAGACCACGTCCTGCAGAGACTCCATGTCACAGATAACAGCATCCGGAGTGGTTGCCTTGGAGTCATCAAAGACCTGATACCCCCCAAAGGAGCCAACGTATTGCATACGATGGGCCAACCCCTCAAATTCAAGGCACGTTGAACGAATTGCATCGTAGTCACAACCAAAGGAGGCTGCTATCGCACCTGCAAATAGAAAGTTCGTCAAATCGTGGTTGAACTGTCTCTTGAGGTCAGAGATCGGCCCGATCGATCGCCCTAGAACTATCAACTCGTTCTCAAAGATGTCGCCACCCTCGCCTAAAATCTGCCTGTAGGAACGCCCGATAGCGTCCAAGGAGCCAGATACTTCGGGTGAGAAGTTCGAAATCCAAACCTGCGCATCGTCATCCATCCCCTCAACGATTCGCATCTTCGAAGCTAGATAGTGCTCAATAGAGCCATGCCAATCCAGGTGGTCAGGGGCAAAGTTTAAAATCGCCGCCTGAATAGGTGCAAGGTTAGAGGTATAGGCCAATTGAAAAGAGGAGGCTTCAAGTACTATAAGGTCAAGATTAGAACCAACAGCCTCACTTAGGGGCGTTCCGATATTTCCAAGAGCCCTAACGCTGCTCCCCGATCGCTCAGCCATCTCAGCCAATAGCGTTGATACAGTCGTCTTTCCATTCGTCCCCGTAATAGCGATAATAGGTGAAGTAATGCGCTCTCTGGCGAAAGCCATCTCACTTTGAACCTTTGATGGATCGCTAAAGAGACCATGGGTTGGTTCTATACCCGGGGAGACGATGACCTTATCAACATCGACGATCAGATCCGCAAGTTCATTTTCATCTCGAATCACGCTCAGATCTCCAGGAAGATCGATAGCCAAATTCGACTCAAAGACTATCACGTTGCATCCAAGTTGTCTTGCTAGCCTTACCGCGCTCTTACCCGCGCGTCCGTAGCCTCCCACCAGAATTGATTGGCTAGAATGTCCAGTCGCTGAATCACCTTGGTTCTCCTGGGTCAAAGGCTTCATCGGCCACCTCGAGGTCCCAAGGTAGCGTGTCGCAACCAACCGCAACGATCCATGGATATGCCCTCTGCTAAAGATGGGGTCGTAGGCTCAATCATTGTTTGATCAGATTTCCAATAGAGAGAAAGTCAGCATAGAAAAGGCCAAGCGCGATCGCTGTAAAGATTCCGGCCATCATCCAAAAACGGACGATAACTGTCGTTTCGGGCCATCCAATCAATTCAAAGTGATGGTGAAGTGGTGCCATCCTAAAGACACGACGATGAAATACTCTAAATGAGATGACCTGAATAACCACGCTCAATGTTACGATAACAAATAGCCCCGCAAGAATAGCCAGCCAAAGATCTAGCCCCATGATCAGTGTGGTAGCTCCTAAGGCCGCCCCAATCGCTAAGGAGCCCGTATCTCCCATAAATATCTTTGCGGGCGCAGCATTCCACCATAGAAATCCAGCTAAAGCCCCACACATCGCTACGGTTATTATTCCTATATCGATAGCACTAGAGACGTGATAGACAGATTCGTGACGGAATTGCCAATATCCAATAATCGTCAAGCACCCAAAGGCAAAGATTGCCGATCCTGCGGCCAATCCATCCAATCCATCAGTCAGATTGACGGCATTTGAAGAACCTATGACTACCAAGGTCGCAAAGACTATCCAAGCCCAGACGGGAACGTGGAAAGCAAAACCACTGAAACGCACAAAGTCGATCGACGATGGCACATGTGCCCAAAAGTGGGCGCCAAAGGCGAAGAGGCCTGCCACAATAATCTGACCAAGGATCTTGGCCGACTTTGTAAGACCAAGGGAACGAGCCTTCCTGATCTTGATAAAGTCGTCCAAGAAGCCAACCAACCCCGCTCCAAGAGCAGCAAACAGAACGAGCAAGCCACCAGAGGAGATTGGAATTCCCAAGTTGGCATGAGCTCCCAAATATCCGACTAGAACTCCCAGTAAAATTACAATGCCACCCATCGTTGGGGTTCCAGCCTTAGAGACGTGACGCTTTGGCCCATCTTCTCTGATCTGCTGGCCAATCTTATAGGCCCGTAAAAACTTAATCAGATAACTGGTTGCCAGGACAGCAACCAAAAATGCAAGTGCCGACGAGACAAGAATCGCGATCACGTTATCAGCTCCTGCCTCTTTAAATTCAAAACCAATCGAGCCACGTCACCATCGATAAATTCAAAACGATTAGGTCCAATCAATTGATAGCGTTCATGGCCCTTGCCTGCAATCAAAACAACGTCCTTATCGCCCGCAGCCATAATCGCATGCTCAATTGCGCTACGACGATCGTAGATAACGACGCTGGGAACGTCTCTTTTAGAATCGCTCAAACCGGCCAATATCGCCATAGCTATCGCTTTGGGATCCTCATTTCGAGGATTGTCATTGGTCACAACGACCATATCTGCGTACCTGCCAGCTACCTCACCCATCAGTGAACGCTTGATAGAGTCGCGATTACCACCAGCTCCGAAGACCAAAATAAGACGACCCTCATCCTCTAAAAGATTCTTTAGCGAGGAAAGAACATGCTCTAGAGCATCGGGAGAGTGCGCATAGTCAACAAAGACCCGGGTTGGATCGTCACCACTAACTAGCTCTAGCCGTCCTGGAACCCCACTAAAGGTGGATAGGGCGCTAGAGATCTCCCCAAGTCCAAAACCCATCAATCGAAGGACCTCAATTGCCCCAAGCGAATTTGAAAGGTTATGTTCTCCGGTCAATGGAACCATAAAGCCACGACCGCAGTAGGTGAAGGTGATCTCACTCATCTTCAAGGAAAGATCTGTCGCGTCACTTATGCTATAGCTAGTGCCCGAAATGTTGCCAGACAAAAGCAGTCTAAGTCCATATGGAGTATCTCTGTTGATCACACAAAAACGGCTTCGACCGCCCTGGAAGAGCTTGGTTTTGGCTAAAAAATAGCTCTCTATGTCGCCATGATAGTCAAGGTGATCTGGAGTGAGATTAGTAAAGACCGAGACGAAAAAGGTGAGGTTATTGATTCGCCCCTGATCGATCGCGATCGAGGACGCCTCCATCGCCAGGTTGGAGGCACCATCTGAGATGGCACTTGCGATCCTGCTAAACAGTTCAGGCGACTCGGGGGTCGTGAGCTCACCATTTAAGGTACCAATCACTCGAGATGGTGAACCAAGCACATTTAAGACGTGTGCAACCATATGGGTGATAGTTGTCTTGCCGTTGGTTCCAGTTACACCTATAAGTCTAATTTTTTCTGAGATATCACCATAGAACGCATAGACAAGATCAGCTAAAACTTTACGATCCAGCCTTTCAATGACTAACAGACCCTCCAGTTCAGCCTCTAGATCGTCTTTGTGATAATCACTGATAATCGCACTACAGGCACCACGACTTAAGGCATCCCTCGCAAATGTGGCGCCATCATAACTTCTTCCTGGAAGACCAACAAAAAGATTACCAGGGGTCACCTTTCGAGAATCGATGGTAATCCCGGTAACTTCGCGATCTGGGCAGTGGTGAGCAAAATCACCGATCCCTGCAGCCATGAGTAGCCTCGATAATCGAATGAGATCCTCCTCAAAGAGAAATGCATTTTTTAGTTCCCGGCTTGCCCAGTCTAACAACTCACAGTGATCCATGATACCGCTACCTAATCAAGCCGAATACGAGATATTAGTGGAGCCTGAGTGGTTCCTAGGCACTTTGTGGCGATCAAACTAGCACCAAAACGAGCAAGCGGAAGCGAGCAGGTTGAAATGGCCGTCCCAGGAACTTTCGAATTTACCGTTGGCCTAGTCACTATTGACGAGGAAGGAGGAGTCGAAGGGGCTACAACCTTAGCGCCAAGATGGTATAGGGCATATGTCATGCTTGATGAAAAGACTTTTGCCGCGGTAAGGCCACCATAGAGTTGATTCGGCTCAGTCAGGACTACCATCTCCGATAGGGGAACCGAAGAATCGGTCGTAAATCCAACAAAGGTAGCCATGTATTGATGGGGAATGTAGCCAGCTCTTCCGTTCGGATAGGCAATCGATGCAGTTCCGGTCTTACCCGATATCGAAAAACCTGATACCGTCGCGGCTGGCGCTGTCCCGTTAGCACCAGTTACACCACTTAGAAGTCCAGTCATCACCGATGCTAGGGGTTTCGATATTACCCTGCGCTTTATTACCTTTGCTGGTGTGGTTCCCACTGCTTGTACAAGTCGAGGAGTTGCCATGACGCCCCCGTTGGCAATAGCGTTATAGGAGTCAATAACTTGCAGAGGGGTCACTGCTTCATCCTGGCCAATTGGCGCTGAGCCAGGAGCTGTTCCTGACCACTTCTTAGACGGATCCAAAAACCCCAAAGACTCTCCAGGAAGATTCAATCCCGATGCCACACCCCACCCAAAATTGCGAAACGATGCATTGATCTCATGGGGAGTGAGATGCGAAGCGATGGTGATTGTGCCGACATTAGAGGATTGCGCCAAGATATCCTTAGGGGTCATAATTGTAGGCGGATGAACTTCAGCGTCGTGGAAGTTAGTACCACCAACAATTATTTGATCTGGAACAACCATCTCTGTTCCAGGGGTGATTATCCCCCTAGAGAGGGCGGCCGCAAAGGTGGCAATCTTGGCGACCGAACCTGGCTCATAGACGTAGTCAACAGCCATATTGATCGAAGACTGTTGAGTAAAGGTAAATTTAGGCTGAGGAAGGTTTATTGGAGCTTCGCCAGTCAACGCACTTGAGGTGGGAGGTGCGCCAGCTACCAGATTAGCCATCGCCAAAATATTGCCATTTGTCGGATTCATAACTATTGCAACGCCAGCCCGTGCCTGAGTGGCCACCATCTCATTCGAAAGAGCCGTTTCAGTCTGAAGTTGAATAGCAGTATTTAAGGTAGTTGTGAGATTCTTTCCCTGTCGCGATGGAGTCAAGATCTTGGTTCCACCCGGAAGTGCACCCCCCGAAGGAGCAGTATTGACTAATTCGGTTCCTGGAGTTCCAGTGAGCAGAGAGTTGTAACTCTGTTCAATCCCGCCCACTCCCCCGTTGAACGTTGAGACACCACCGATAACCGATGCCGCCATCGCCTGATTAGGACGCACTCGAAGAGGCTCTTGGATTAAAGCGATCCCCGCCAGTGACGAAAGCTCTTTATTTATCTTTGCGGTCTGACTTTGAGTTATCTGATGGGCGATATATTGAAACTGGCCACTGGCCACCAAATGAGCACGAATAACCGATGGTGAAATCGCCAAAATAGAAGAAAGAATCTGCGACTCCGCAATTGGATTCTTAACTTGTAAGGGGTCCGCGACAACAGTATAACGAGGCTCTGATACGGCCAAAACGTTACCTGACGAATCAAAAATAGTTCCTCTTGACGGAGTGATTTTAAAGATTGAGTAGCCCTCTCCAGCTGCCAATAGTCGGTAATTCGTAGATGGTGCAAGACTAACTACGCTAAGGCGAACGATAAGGGCGCCTAAGACCAAGAGTGAAACTACCTTAATAAAGCCGACGCGCGAACGAGAGACTGGAAGCCATGAAAGGCCTCTATGACCCTTTGGGCCAGCCCCTTTAAAAGCGCTAGGCTCAAAGTCGCGCTGATACGAGCGCGACTTTGGCGATGGTGAAGCTGGCCTACCGCCCCCACCCTTGTTATCTTTACCTAAAGTGTTATCTTTACCTAAACGTGGAAATCTGGCCACAGTCAACCTCCATTGCGGGCCGTCTTTGAGCTCTGCATTGTAATCGTACGAATAGGCGCCGAAGTAGTAGTAGTCGAAGCAGCTGACGGCTGGGTGGTCGCCGACGCCGACGAGCTCGCTGAAACCGAAGACGAAGAGCTACCAGATGCAACCTGTGTAGCAGCAGTGGCAGATGACGACGCACTTGAAGGAGCAGCTGTCTTCACAACCTTGGATCCAGAGACATTCGTGGTAACTGGAGCACTTCCGCCAGGAGTGTAATAGAGAGAAAGAGGGGTCGAGGTGGGGGAAATTCCGGAACTATTCGTATAGGTCGAAGTGGTTCCAGGTCCAGATGAAAAGACCATATGCAACTTAGTCTGGGCATATTGCGCAATCCGAGCTGGCGCAGAAAGGGCCTCGCTGCGAAGGGCTAGCTCATTATTTGTCGTAGTCAAAGATGCAATCTCTGGTGCGATAGTGTTTACCTCTAACTGCATCTTTGCAATCTCTGCCCTAGCCATGACCGAGACGAAGATACCGCCAAACAAAACTACTATCGCGATGCCTAGATAGACACGTCGCAAAAGCACATTCCGCCGCGAATTCCTAAATGTCTTACCTGTTGGAAGTGACTTTAAGTGGCGAGGCGCATGTGTTAGAGGTTGCGGAGTCGGCGGCGAATCAACTCTTTCGATAGGTGCGTTTATGGCAACCCCGCTAAATCTTGTTCGGCGGGCCCTGCCACCACCCGAGGAAGTTCGCAGATGTGAAGGCGAGCCTTCGGTGGAGCTCTCCTTGGGAACAGTTGGAAGCCCGTGAACGAGTGGAACCTGATCTGTAGCGGTTCTAGTCAAAGACGGACTTTCACGAAAGCTGCGACCCGAGAGCCACTCCTCGAATGAGCTTAGCCTTGCACTTTCAAAGTCGTCTAAATGCTCGATCTGGCTCATTTTGACCGTCCTTTTATCGTTGAAATAGCGATCGGCTCGATGAACTCAATCGCTCGCATCTTGGCCGAGCGACTCCTGGGATTTATAGCGACTTCATCTTCTTTAGCGGTTGCCAATCGAACAATTGACCGCGCTCGGGCTACTGCTCCACAGACACATCCAAGCTGGGCCAGACAGTGACAATCTCCCTTTAGCATCAAAGAGATAAAGGATTTGACCTTTGCATCTTCCCCGGAATGATAAGAGATAAAAACGACGTGCGAACCAACAGGAAAAACCTCAGGGATATTTTCAAGAAGAGAGGAAAGCTCCTCCATCTCAACATTCACCAAAACCCGTATAGCTTGAAACACCCGCGCCTGAGAATCACGTCTTCCCTTGGTATATCCCTTAGGAAGAACTCGGTCTATCAATTCACTTAGTTCAAAGGTGCTCGACAAGCCAGCGCGAATCTCCATCTTTATCGCCCTAGCCAAAGCCTTGGCATATCGACCTTCGCCATTTGCACGTATTGCATCGGCTAGTTGGTTTTCGGAGATATTTGACAAAACCCCAATCGCATCCAATTGGGAATCCCTGTCCATCCTCATATCTAAAGCACCATCCAAACGCAAGGAAAACCCTCGCTCGGCACTATCGAATTGATGTGAACTCACACCAAAGTCAAAGAGACCGCCCACTAGCGGTGATTCTGCCATAAAACTCTCTGCTTCAGCACCGCGAAGTAGATCGGCGAGCTTTGAAAAAGGCGCCTTGAAGCTCAAGAACCGTCCTTCAAAGGCCGAGAGACGCGCAATCGAAAAGTCAATCGCGTCTTGGTCTCGATCTATCCCAATAACTCGCATGGCAGCTAGGTTGGCCAAAATGGAATGGCTATGACCCCCTCCGCCAAGCGTCCCATCCAGAACAGTTCCGCCAAGATCGCCGAAGATCTCCACCACTTCGCGCCACATAACTGGCGCGTGATATGAAGATGAAAACTCTCCAGGAGCAAATTCAAAGTTAGGATGCTGCATTAACACCCCTAAATTCATCCCAGTTGGATGGAGACCACAGCTCAATGGTGTCGAGCGCACCTATGACGACGACCTCACGGGTCAAATCTGCCATATTTCGCAATCGCTGCGGGATGGCTAGACGACCGCTGGCATCTATCTCCTGGTCAAACGTATCCGCCAGCCAGACCTTGACAGGTCGTCTTACGTCGATATCGCTAATATCTTTCGCTCGTTGAATAGCGCAATAGTCGTCAAAATCGCTCATGCGCCAAAGAACTAGACACTTATCTCCATATTGGGAAACTGAAATTACACAGGCGTCGCCAAGATTGCTGCGGAAGCGTGACGGGAGCGTGATACGTCCCTTCGCATCGAGCGAATGTTCATGAGTACCAATGAAATGGCTCAACGTGCCTGCCATCAGTACCCCCTTTCGAACATTTGCCCCACAATCATCCCTAATGACCCACTCTACACCATATTCACCCACTGTCAAGCAATTTTCAAGCACTTGACCTCGCAATATCACAAATTGTGGGTGACCAAATGCCCGGCGTGAATTCATAGGGGCGATTTAGGATGCAATTGGTAGAAAATCTCCCATCTCGAAGTACAACTTGTCGCGCAAATGAGCACGAAAGTAACGATTAGATTAGGAATATAAAATCGGGGGGGGGGACGGGGAACGATTGCCCACGTCCCCCAAAGGACGCTTTAGGGAAACAAGCCCCCACTAATGAGTCGATACGATCATTCAAAAGGTGATTTTGTCAATTGCGCCAGATCTCAACGAATGAAAGCCACAACTATCGAAGATCAATTAGCACAGTTTGCTCCAGCAAAATCTAAGTCCTATTTGCAACAAGATGCCCTTAGCCAGGAAAAGGCTCAAAAGCAAGGCAGCGCCACGTTTAGGCGACAAAAGGTTAGAGATCCTTCAACCTGGATCTAAGTGCTAAAAGATTGCCTCTCCGATAAGATTGCCAATCGTAAGATCATCGCTTTGGGCAACCCAAGGCGCTACATCGATGAGATCTGTTACCATCTGACGTAGGTGATCTACACTATCAATCTCTCCCAATAGGAGTTGCGATGTTAGATCGTAAGGAAATTTTATGTAACACATCGTGTGAATAAAACACGCGTGGCGACTTCGTCGTTGCGCCATTCCTACTAGCTTCCTGCCGCCGACCAAGATCTCACCCGGAGCTTTGCTGGTAAAGCAGACTTGTGAAGCCAATGGGTCCATCACGATCGGTCGACCTTTGACCTCAAGGCCAGAAACACCCAAAAAAGAAAGTGCGTCGAACCACCCTCGCGCAACTAGGTCAAACGATCTACTCACATTTGCCTCAATTAGAGGATCATCTACAGGAAAAGAGATATCGATCCAGACACATTCGTGAGGAAGCGCAATGACACCTGTGCCGCCCGAAGATCGTCGAACCAGTTCAAAGTCGATTTCCTTGGCTTTTGATACCATATCATCGGACAGTTTTTGGGTTGAACCAAGTATGATAGCTGGCCGTTGAAGGCGAGACACAAACACGCTGCGCGTGAGCGGTGGTATGATATGGTCTCGGTGAAAGTCTGCGGCACCACCTTCGACGACATGCAATTCAAATCCCACCAAGGGGCCACCCTTCACCTATAGCCACTCCAGCACAGACACCTTAGTATGGTTTTTAGAAGCCTTTCACCTTAAAACTCTAACGTTACAAATGCCAACGAATGTAACGAATAAGGCCAAAATGCCCAGAATTCTCCGGCTGGTTGGAAGAACGTCTCTTTGTGACCTGTGGTAACGACCAACGGTTCCACTTTCAAAAGTTCAACGAATCCTTAGCGAGGGTCTCGAAGCACCTTGAAAGCTGCTCATCGAATAGTAACTTAATTCCGTCGATTATTCAGAGCACATTTCGACGATATGGTTGCTCATTTATCTAATTTGAAAACAAAGAATTAACTGAAGAATCGAAATATGAAGTTGGATATCATATTTTCAACTTTTATAATGACCCTAGACGCCATGGCGAATAGGGCTCAAAATCACCCATAGAAAAAGAGACGTCCCAGATCAACAGCAGACCACAAATAAATAGCCGGTACAAAAACCGATATAAGCAAGATCTCCTGCTGGATATGAAGGAGCATTATTTATAGCGGTAGCATTGCTTAGGGTTTATTAGATGGATTTGATGGGACTGACTAAGTAGTAATTTTGATGAAAGAGATCGCTAAGGTAGAAGATGAGGTGGAATTAGCTGTTGCAATAGAGCACTTCGGAACGAACTTGAGACGGCTTGGGCAAACAGTGCGAGCAAACCCATTTGCTTGGAGCTGTCAGGGCTTACAATAGCTTTTCAGGCTGCAATCAAGTCCGCCAACGACGTCTCTGGTGCAGTTCCCTAGTACGCACTAAATGCCAGAGGTACTCAATCCTCAAACACAGAGCGTTTTGCTGACGTTCAAACCCGGCCTCTATAAAAAACAGCAAATCCTCCCCATTGAATGTCGCTGCCAATCAAGTTAAGTCATGTAGATAGGAATAGATATGACAAGCCCTTGGAATGATCGTTTAGCCCAAGTTTGGGCAGGCTCCCATAAGCCTCGAGCAAAAGTATTAGCCGATGAACCCCAGAGTCAAGCTGGAACGGGAGTGATCATTGGAGATGATGGAGTACTAACTGCCCGTCACGTTATTGCAGGTGCACTAAATGGGGGTACGATTCTGGCTCGGATGGTCAAACAAGGTGCGACAACATCTTCTTGGGCGACCATGAAAGTTATAAGTCACGACTTAGATTGGGACCTTGCGCTGTTACAAGTTGATGACCCAAAAAGTGACAATCAATGGCAAAAACCCAATTCTCCATCGCCACAAGTCGTAATGCTAGATGGGGATGCCGAACATAATTGCGAAGTTTTGGGTTTCCCTGAGACCGCTATCCAACCTAGTGAATCGGGCCTTCCATCTGAGGATATTTACCAGAGCGAACAAGCTCTAGGGACATTACTTCTTACAAACCAAGCAAAGCCTGCCCAGACCAATAAAAAGACCTTGCCCAAGCGTACCTTTCTCTTGGATGTTGATAGATCTCACCCCAAAACAAGTAAAGGTTGGCAGGAGATGTCGGGTAGTGGAGTCATCTTGTCCGCTGGACGATTGGTAGGTGTTGTAGCTTCTGTCGATCAAGAGCGGGATACTCATCGTCTTTTTGTAACTCCATTAGCTGATGCTATAAGTGACTCGCCTGGCCTAGCCGAAGGCTTCACGAAGTTGTTGGGACACCCAATACCAGTCGAAATAGAGGCTGCACCACTTATCGAAGAACTCCTCCAAGGTGTCTGTCTCGGTGCTAGCGGACTACCTATTACTCTTGGTGAAGCCGAATTAGAGGCCTTCGGGGTGAAGCGTGCAAATATCATTGGTGAGCCTGCCTATTTGGACTATACCAAACGAGACCAAGATGGTGAACTAACAAAAGCTCTCGATGAAGCCATATCTAGTCACCGCATGTTATTAATCGTTGGTAGTTCTGCTTCCGGCAAATCACGCTCAATGGCAGAACTAGCCAAAGCCAAGCTTGCTAACTACCATCTCCTATGCCCAAAGGCTACTTTGTTCAGTCAGCTTTTAGAGTTGCCTCTAGATTCAATCAAACCAGCAGTGGTCTGGCTAGAGGATGTAGAGAACTATGTGGGGTTAAATTTCAAAGGCACAATCAGCGAGCTGCTTAGCGAAGGCTTAGTAGTAATTGGCACCATTCGACAAAATCAACTAGAGATGCATAAACCCTTCGGTGATGCCAAGATGCACAAAACTTTAGTATTACAGAAAGAATGGTCAAACAGCTGGAGCAAAAAAGAGCGATCAGAACTCCAAAATCATGTCAAAAATAAAGCTCTCCGCCAGTGGGTCAAGAAGAACAACTCCCCAAGTGTTTGGTGTGCAGCTGGAACGGAACTAGCAGACAAACTCAGGATAGCAAAATCAAATGATGACAAACCTTATCGTTATCAACTAGTGCGTACCGTGTTGGATTGGTACCGTACCGGCAATGCTAGGCCAATTGCAATTGCCACAGCCACTTCCTTGCTCACTGAGTCGATCGCACTTTCTCTAGCCCCTGACGAACAAGAAGTAAGTGATGCACTTACTTGGGCAACGGAACCAGTCGTTGGCAAAGGCCGCATGTCAAGCCAGTCACTTCTATCCAAGGTAGATGATACCTATCTAAAAGTCCATAACTACCTCCAGGATGAAGATGCAAAAAGCATAACCGCCGAAGTTCCCGATGCGATTTGGCGTGCCACACTAGATGCTGTGGGCTCAGATGACGAAAGATTTACAATTGGACTATTTGCCTGCAATCAGTCGAATTCCAAGTGGGCTGAATCGGCCTGGCGTCCCCTCTCCGATGGTGGCAACTCTAGGGCAATGCTCACTATGGGAATGTTATGTAGCGAACAGGGCCGCCACAAAGATGCAATTGCGATCTATGACGAGGTGATAGCTCGCTTTGGAGATGATCCAACACCAGAGACACACGAGGTGGCCGTCGGGGCACTTTTCTCAAAAGGTGCAGCGCTAGGTCAATACGGTCAGCACGAAGCTGCAGCCGAGGTCTATGACGAGGTGATAGCTCGCTTTGGAGATGATCCAACACCAGAGACACACGAGGTGGCCGTCGGGGCGCTATCATCCAAAGGCGCGACACTCGGGGAATTGGGTCGGTTCCGAGATGCGGTCCCAATATTTAATGCAGTAGTTAATCGCTTTGGAGACGATCGGACGCCGGAGATACGCGAATTGGTTGTCAAGGCGCTGTTAGCCAAGGGTATTGCACTAGAGGAATTAATCGCATAACACTCTGAAATGCTCCAATGAGCCCTTTTAATTTCTTGTAAAGTGTGTTAATCTTCTCATGACATGCTTACACCCGAGGAACTCGCCACTATTGAAGCATTCATGGCGAAGACTGAAAACATCGACGAATATAAGCGGGCGCTGGCAGTTCTCACCCTTGAAGATGGGAGTCCCCTCAACAGGACAGGCCTCTCTGTCAAGCATGTACAGCGAATTCGACGGTCATTCCGCAGCGTTGGCACTGAGGCATTCAAGGACAAGCGCCATAACAACGCTCCGGTACTTCTCTCAAAGTCTCAAAGAGATGAAGTGGCAATCATGCTCACGACTACAACTCCCAATGACCACGGCTATAGCAGTTCCCCGTTTTGGTCAACACGGATCCTGGCTACAGTACTCAAGCGCAGATACGGTGTTCTCTATGCCTCTAGGACTAGCTATTACGTTCTGTTTCGGGAAAGTAAGTTCAGCTTCCATCTGCCGGGCAAACAGTACGAGAAGGCTGATCCACAAGCGGTAGCTGAATGGAAAGACGAGCAGCAAGAACGTCTGAAAGAGGCATTCTCTGATCCAGATACGGTGATTCTCTGTGAAGACGAGATGGTTCTCACTCAGGCGACAACTACTCAGAAAGTGTGGATACCGAAAGGAACCACACCAGCTGTAATTGAGACCAATGGAACCAGAATGAACCGGAGCATCTATGGGTTTTTGAACCTCAAGACAGGCAAGGAGCATGCATTTGCAACAGAGCGCCAGACTATGCATGAAACAGCGGCCATACTGCTGGCGATCCGCAAGATCTACCCAAGAGAGAAGATTCTGCTTATATGGGATGGGGCAGGATGGCACAGAGGGAGCGTCGCTCAAGAGGCAATTAGGGAGCATCACATCGAAGCAGTCCATTTCCCTCCGTATTCTCCGCAACTCAATCCCCAGGAACACGTTTGGAAGCAAGGGCGCTCTGCTGTAACCCACAATCGCTTCATTCCCAAGATTGAACCAGTCACAAAGGAATTAGTCGACTATCTCAACACGACGACATTCCCATACTCTTTACTTGATTTCAAGGAGCAAGTCAGAGTGTGAGCTCTATAGGTCGGCTCCGAGATGCGGTCACGGTCTTCAATGCAGTAGTTAATCGCTTTGGAGATGATCCGACGCCAGAGATACATGAATTGGTTGTGCATGCGCTGATGGCCAAGGCCGTGGTATTAAAGGAATCGAGTCGACCCCGAGATGCGGTCACGGTATTTAATTCAGTAGTTAATCGCTTTGGAAACGATCCGACACCAAAGATACGCGAATTGGTAGCGACAGCACTACTATCCATGGGCATACTACTAGGTCAAAATGGTCAGCCCGAAGATGCAACTGCGGTCTTCAATGAAGTGGATACTAACTTTGGAGATGATCCGACGCCAGAGATACATGAATTGGTTGTTAGGACGATGTACTCCAGGGGAGTAACGCTAACTCTAAACGATCAGCACGAAGATGCGATCGCGGTCTTCAACGAAGTGGTGGCTCGCCATGGAGACGATCCGACGCCAGAAATACGCGAGGTGGTTTTTGATGCGCTGCTCTCAAAAGGTACACCCTAGGTCAAATGGATCAGTTCGACGAGGCAGTAGAGGCATACGACGAGGTGATGGACCGCTTTGGAGATGATCCGACACCAGAGATACGCGAATTAGTCGCCTCGGCGCTATTGTCCAAGGGCTTAATGCTAAGTCAAACTGATCAGCTAGACGAGGCAGCCGAACTCTACGACGAAGTGGTGGCTCGCTTTGGAGACGATCCGACGCCAGAGATACGCGAATTGGTCGCCATGGCGATGGTGACTAGATACATAACACTGGGCGAACTTAGTCAGATCGAAGATGCAGCCGAACTCTACGACGAAGTGGTGGCTCGCTTTGGAGACGATCCGACACCAAAGATACGCGAATTGGTGGCGACAGCGGCAGAGTACATGAGTGAATCTCTAGAATAAATCGGTTACCCCGTGGACGCACTCGAAGTCTATGACGAGATGGTGGCTCGCTTTGGAGACGATCCGACACCAAAGATACGCGAATTGGTGGCGACAGCGGCGGTAAACAGGCGGTAAACAAAGGTGCACGACTGCAACAACTGGGTCTCGGCGCGAAAAACAAGTCTGAGTCAGAGACGATGCCAAGGAATGAGTAGAGAGGAACTTGGAAGAACTGTCACTGAGTTCGAAAATCTAAAAATACGCAACTCCAACGCATCTAACTTCGGAACTTTGATCCCAGGGGATTTCAGTAGCATTGGAGCTGGTGGTGCTTGCCATCAGCTCCCGTTGATTCCATGTCCTCCAAAGCGCTTTTGGAAAGCGACGGTGGTCGAACACATCATCGTTATAACAACCAAATGGCCAACAGGGTCTCCCGCTCTGGCTATTTGGTTGTGACTACCCCGGCGACGGTGGTCCATAATTCAAACCAAAGTCGGACCATTCACAAGAGGCTCCTCAGGCGGAAATTGAAGGTTCGCCTATATAGGGAAGCCATTCGTCTCTAGGATTGCCCAAAAGCCAGATCCACGCTTTTGCACGTGGTTGCATAGGAGCTCGGCGAAGGACAAAATTAGTCTCGTGTAGAAACCGGTCTTCCTTTCTGGAGTTGCACGGTTTGCACGAAGCCACCACATTATCCCAAGAGTGGCCACCACCTCTGGATTTAGGAACTACGTGGTCGATATTTTCAGCTGGTGCACCACAATATTGGCACCTATAGTTGTCGCGAGCAAAGACAGCACGACGGGTTAGAGCCACCCGTTTTGGGAATGGAACCTTTACGTAGTACTTGAGGCGAATAACCGATGGTTCAGGGAAAACACAGCGCTCCGAGTGAAAGTAGTCGCCGGTCTCGTGCAATACCTCAGCCTTATTGCAAAGGACCAATGAAATTGCCCGCCGAGACGACACGATGGCAAGGGCTTCGTAACTTGCATTAAGTACGAGAGCCCGACTCATCATCGACTCAATTCATCAAATCGGATCGGACTGAGGTAAAAAAGAGCGACGGCTATACCCCGTCGAAAGCCATCATCTCTTTTGTATGAATGCATCGCCGTCATACCAGCCTCGCAAAGAAATCTTGACTTTTATCTTATACCCATAGACTTCGTTGTGTGCGACACCATCGAAGATATTCTAAAAGGTCCTTGCTTGCCGGCAGAGCATCGGGGGTCCCATAGACCGTCTCCATCCGAAATCTCAAATAATTCAAGTCTGGTATTGGCAAATACGGGAAAGCCCGATACCAATCGCGCCTGATATAGGCAAGGCTTTGTCTTATGGCAATAACATACAAATTGGGATGGCTCAAAACTGCTACGATAGCGACGGTCGTCCATATAAGCAATCGAATAGTCGCTTTAAACCTTCTAAACATCGTCGATTAGCCACCGTCTTTAAATAGATCCCTGGGTATCTACCCTAATAGCAATAGCTCTAACCATTGAGAATAAACCAATAGTTAGAGCTATCGTTTTGCCTTAATTCACAGACTGCGGGATCTTCGACCAAGGACCCTCATCCATGCGAGGCTCTTTAGGAAGCCCGAGGACCATTTCACCCAAGATATTTCGCTGAACCTGAGATGTTCCAGCGTATATGGTACCTGCCCTGGCATTCAAAAAGGTGGTATCCCACGAACCTGAGGAGTTCGGGGAGCCTGGATCGTCGGTTTGGAAAGCAGAGGTAGGCTTCCGCCCTGTAACTTCTAGGGCTCGACTTCCAAGAATGTCCACGGCCAACTCAGTGACAACCTGATGGTATTCACTCCAATAAAGCTTAGAGATCGATCCTTCAGGACCGGGATGTTGACCCGCAAGAAAACCGCTCAAAGTCCTAAGGCCCAGGTAGCGCATAACTTCCACACGGGAAAAGCACCATGCGATACGTTGGCGAATAATTGGATCGTTGTTAGCTCCGGTCTCCTTAGCAAGAGCAATTAAGCGGTCAAGTTCAATTCGGAAACGAATGGGCAAGGTAGCTGCTGCCTCACCGCGCTCGTAGCCCAGAAGTGTCATAGCGACTGACCATCCTTGGCCAACCGACCCAACCACATTGCCAGCTGCGGTTCGAGCATCGGTGAAAAAGACTTCGTTGAACTCTGACTCACCCGATAGCATCCGAATTGGACGCACCTCAACACCAGGCTGACTCATAGGAACTAGCAAGAATGTGATTCCCTTATGCTTTGGAGCATCAGGATCGGTGCGTGTCAGCACAAAGATCCAGTTAGCCAAGTGACCGGCGGAAGTCCAAATCTTTTGGCCATTTATGACCCACTCATCCCCATCAAGGTAAGCACGCGTTCCAAGGTTGGCAAGGTCAGATCCTGCATTGGGCTCGCTATACCCTTGGCACCAAAGGTCCTCTCCAGAGAGGATTCGAGGAAGAAAGTATCGCTTTTGCTCTTCAGTACCCCAACGAATAATGGTGTTTCCAACCATTTGAATTCCAAAGGTATCATTAGGGCCACCCATGGGAGCTCCAGCTTTGGCAAACTCCTCGGCTAGGACGACCTGTTCCATTGCGCTTAGACCAGCACCGCCGTATTCCTTGGGCCATGCAAGGGCAAGGTAGTTCGCTTGAAAGAGCGTTTTGCGCCACTTGTTGGTGAATTCGGGGACATCTTCCGATGGGAGTGCGCCGATTCCGGCCCATCCTGAGGGCAAATTCGATTGTAAAAATTCCTGAACGCTTCTACGAAATTCCTGAGCTTGTGGTGGGTAACTAATCTCCATAGCTCAAACGTTATCGCAAAATAGGAGTGAAAACGAACCAAAATCAATTTGCCACACAAAAGACTCTCTGAGCAATATCAAAGAGTCTTTCCCTCCAAGGCCGATCTAACCTTGCCATCATCTAGCAAAACTAGAAGGTCAAGTATGGACTACTTGTCCTTCTTTCCAAACTTATTCTTGATCTTAGAACCAAGATCTTTAGCCTTGACTGTGGAACCAGATGGTTTTCTCCCACTTGTCAAATCCGCCCAACCCGCTTTTCCGAGGCGACGTAGATTTTGCTCAAATATTACGGCTGACGCCAACATTATCAAAAACCCAAAAATGCCAAGGAAAACAGAGATGGAAAAGGTCAAGACCGTCACGACCAATCCGACTACAAAGGTCAACGTTGACCACTTGCAGTTTCGGCCTGCGTGTCTATAAACCGTCTCTTCTCTTACGCGAGCCGCGAAATTCGGATCCGACTCGTAAAAATTTCTCTCTATCTCTCGCAGAATGTTCTGCTCATGCTCTGAAAGAGGCAAGGTATCCTCCTTTGAAGCTCGTGATAACACTAACCTGTTATTCAACAATATCTCATAACAATGCTACAACCCAAAACTTCCTTTAATAAGTCGACAAACAAGAGTTATGCCTTTAGCTGCGGAATATTTTTGCCAATTAAGATAAATTTTGACAGATCTCAGATAAATGACGAAATTCTTGCTCATCTGTCGAAGATATGACTCGAGATTTGACAGGATCGCTTCCAGCTCTCAGAGTCAAATTCACCAACCCCGGCCCATCGACGTTGTGCTGTAGGACTTCATCTTCAGTCGATCCTGTCACGATCGCCTTAACTCCCGAACCCGACAAGATCGCCTGTGAAGCGCCCGCCCTTATCAACTCTGAAAGATCGTCGCTAAGCCTAGGTCGAAGAGTTGCATGAACCACAACTTTATATCCGGCCTCGGTAAGCCTCTCGATCAAACCCACAGAGTATAAATTTCGCTCGTGATATGAAGAGCCTTCCACCTCAATAATTCTCATCTATGACTCCACCTGATTTACAATACGTCGAAACGTCTCTGCATACGGAACGCCTAAACGTCGCCCCAAAGTTTTAGCAGTCGTATCGATCGACTCTCCAAGGCGGACAAAACGACCCCCCACTTGCGTACGATGGCTCAAGACTGCCTTTGTCTTTAATTCCAAACCAAGCGAAATATCGATGGCCACATTTGGCTCTTGGGTTCCCGAGAGCAAGACGGTCGACACCCTATGGGGCGCTCCAGCTTCGGGGAAATAGTGAGGAAGATGGCTAGCAGGAAAGACTGAATCCAAAACGGCAAAGCCGAGTTCCCGATGGTCCCTGTGATTAAAGTAGGTAGAACCAAAAAAGGTCGCCGTCGGATCGTGTGTCAGAACCACCTGGGGTTGCAAGGAACGAAGCCTCTCAACGATGCGACCACGCAGTACGAGATCATTTTCAACCTCTCCATCAGGAATCGAAAACGACTCTACCAACGATACTCCTAAGCATTTTGAAGCCTCAGAGATCTCCTTAACTCTCAATTGAGAGAGACGCTCGGTCGAGATCAAAGAGTCGGTAGTTCCCTTTTCCCCTAGGCATGCAATAATGAGCGTTACCGCCGCTCCTTTTTGTGCCCATGTCGCAATCGTTCCGCCTGCCCCTATGTCTGCATCATCTGGATGGGCAAAAACACAAAGCACAGATTTGGGCACTTGCTTGATCAATTGCATTGCCATCTAATAATGCACCCTGTGATGAAAGAGAACTTCGCTAAGAGAGTTAAAGATCATCTGGGATATCTACAATGACTTTATAGGCATAGTCCAATTGGGAGTCATCTACGTCTTTGTGAGTAACAAAGCGCAACTTTCTGGGACCAATTGGATTCACCAAGACACCTTGAGAGTTGAGGTAGGTTGAGATTGCATCTGCTTGAGGATGGTCAAAGACGATAATATTGGTCTCAGGCAGATAATCTTCTCCAACGTAGCTACCGAAGCGCGCTTTGACCGCCTCTGAAAGATGACGCGCTCGAGCATGATCCTCAGCTAGACGGTCCACCATCGTCTCCAAAGCTACGATCCCCGCTGCTGCCAATACCCCTACTTGTCGCATCTGACCACCAAGCACACCTCTTTCATAGCGAGCACGCTCTATGAACTCACTACTACCAGCCAATAAAGAACCAACCGGGGCAGCTAAACCCTTAGAAACACATGTCATTACCGAATCGGCATAAGATGCAAATGTTGCAGCTGCAACCCCACTGGCAACCTCGGCATTGAAAAGCCGTGCACCATCCATATGAATCGCTAGGCCCCCAGCGGCTTGACGGACGCTTTCGAGGCGCTCGATGGGCCAGATACGGCCTCCCGATGGCATGTGGGTATTTTCCAGGCAAATAAGAGAAAATTGGACGTCCCAATAACCCTGAGAAGATGTCGCCTCTTGGATCGCCTCGCCACCAAATGACCCCGACTCGTCATCCAAGAGATAGAAAGTCGTTCCTGCATTTCTAGCTGAACCGCCGTACTCAAAGACCACAACGTGCTGATATCGCCCAGCGGCAACCCAACTTCCCGGTTGGGCATGGCATCGTATAGCGATCTGATTCGCCATCACTCCAGATGGAACAAAGAGCGCGGCCTCCTTACCCACTCGCTCGGCATAGATAGCTTCGAGCTTGGCTACTGTTGGATCTTCTCGGTACAGGTCGTCCCCTACCTCAGCATTGGCCATAGCGTTACGCATTTGAGGAGTAGGCTTTGTAACTGTATCGGATCTCAGGTCAACTTGAGTTATTGTCATAATTAATCAAGCTTAGCTACCGTTGTAATAGACGATAGTTATCATTTGTGGTTCGAACTACAAACAAATTGGATGATTAAGTCTATGTCACCAACCTCACAAGCCCTATCCATCAGCGAGCTATCATAGCCCAAGATATTTTCAACAAACCATCACAGTGCAACATCACAGTACGACATCACAGGGCGACATCACAGGGCGACCCTATCTAAATCGACTGAGAAAAGTGTAACCAAAGATGCTCATGCAATTATCCCTTTCCCTTTCCCTCTCCTCCGTGTGAAGCCAAAAAGAAGACCTTTGGTCAAAAATCTCTCCAAAGAGGTAAAAATTTAATTAAAGTTTGGAATTTTTTTGAAATAAATTGAAAAACATTTCTTCGAGAAGAAGGTGCTTTTGACAAGGGCGCAAAATATCCAAATCAATATAGTAAATACCTATCAGTAATGACAAATAGATCAACCCTTCATCGTTATATGTCAACAGCACTCTATCGACACCGAAATAGGAACCAATAGATGAAAAACTAACCCTAAATTACCGAGACCAGCTTCCGATTAAGGGCAAAAGCAAGGCGATAAAATCCAAAGTGGTCAACAACTATCAGGTAAAGCAAAAAATTGTAAAACAACAAACCTAAAGCCCATCGCAAGTTCGATCTAGAAAGGTCGATCCCTAACCAACACTCTCATAAGAGCAAACAACGGCTCATGGAATCGCCATGAACTCCAGCGCCCCCTAAGTCACATGGCCATACCGGAGTCATCGACGTATTAGCTCTTTTGGAGATATGTGTGAGGAATGAGAAATAACTGACATCCATTTGGCAATCTTGTGTAATTCAGATAATGCCGCGGTGCGATAAGGTGACAAGGTTCGCTCAAACAAAGCTACGAAAATGTATTAACGAAGAATCACGTCAGCGATCGAAAAGCAACAATCACTAAGACATGAGCGCAATGAGACCATGGCTGTAATGAAATCTTGGGTGTAATAAGGCAACGACCTCAAGCACCTACCTCGCTCTTAACTACCCAACCATAACCACTCACTCATAGCCATCGGGCAAGTAACTACCTCCGTAAAAGGCAATAACCACTTCCAGAAGCTATCGTTTAGTCGATCCAAAAAGCAGGTCTTACAGCCTTTAGCAAGACCCCAAAGAGTCGCCCAGAGACAAATCGAACTAAGTTCATAGTCATGAACGAGATAACACTACGCCACAATGCCGCCCTCGAGATTGCGCTTATCGCCTCGAACTTCATAACCGAATCAATATCAGCACCAGAATTCAAACTCGCAGTCACCACCAAATCCTCCCGAACCGACATGGTTACCCAGATCGACGGAGGAGTAGAGTCCCTAATACAAAAAGAGATCATCACTCGGTTCCCAGACGATTCCATCCTCGGAGAAGAACATGGATCGATCACCGGCACCAGTGACTACGAGTGGGTAGTCGATCCGATCGATGGAACCACAAACTTTGTCTATGGATTTCCTGCATACGCCATATCCATAGCGATCCGCGATCGCAATACAAAAAAGGCAGTTGCTGGCGTGGTACGCGATATCCCCCGAAGGCGTGTTTTTGAAGCGATTGCTGGTGAGGGTGCCATGCTTGATGGGATAAAGATAAGGGTCACAGACCTATCTGAGATCTCCGGAGCACTCATCGGAACGGGATTCTCCTATTCCGACACAATTCGTATTCGTCAGGGAGAGGTAATTTCAAGGATCATAACTAAAATCCGAGATATTCGACGAATGGGCGCGGCATCGCTTGACCTTTGCATGGTCGCATGTGGCGAACTTGATGGCTATTACGAAATTGGCCTTCAGCCATGGGACTACATGGCAGGAGCCCTAATAGTAACTGAAGCCGGCGGACAAATAAGCGGCGGAGATTTAGATGAACCGTCATATGAAATGATGGTCGCCTCAAATTCACTCATTCACAAAGAGCTGCGAGCCCTGATCAAGAAGTGACGATCTCTACCTTTTTTCTACCTTTTTCGAGTCAAAATACTACATCTATTCGCTCGTTACAAATGTCCAATTATCCAACAAGAATAGATTTCAATGGTTATGACTCGAAAATAGCTCCCTGGATTAGAACTGTATTCTTGATCAATTAGAGTCATTTCTACTAAAACCTATACAGCGTAAATTAGCAAATTAAACGACATAAAACTAGTATTTGCTATGCAAAATCGCACCGACCATACGGCTTGGCTAGGTAATCAAAATAGATTTTACTAATAGTGAAATCTAACTATTTCATCTTGATAATCAATTATCAAAAAATAAATAAGAATGCCCCAAAACTCAATTCACTTGAAAAAAAACGTCCAGGGGTGAATTGAAATATTAATATCATGTGACTAATGTCATTCGAGAAAGCTTCTAAGCGGGGTGCTTGGGGCAACTAAAACATCATCTTTGATGGGGGTAAAATAACAATGAAATCAAGCCGGACAAATTCCAGACTCAAAGGACTAGCGGGGTTCAACAGTTCCAATGGGAGCCGGATCGCCCGAGGCGCACTTGCTGCGGCAGCTCTGGCATTGATCGCAGGAGCGTGCGGTAGCACTTCATCTTCGTCATCTTCGTCAAGCACAACAGCTGCAGCTGCGACCTCGACAACGGCGGCGGTCCCTCAGGTAACAACTTCATCGCTCGACAGCACATTCGCTGCTATGTCTAGCCTCAAGCCACTTGTAAGCCAAGGAAAAGGTAAAGTTGCAGTCATCCTTCCTGACACTCAGTCTTCTGCTCGTTATGTGGCCTTCGATGCTCC
The DNA here is from genome assembly GCF_904848545.2 of Acidithrix sp. C25. Lineage (NCBI taxonomy): Bacteria > Bacillati > Actinomycetota > Acidimicrobiia > Acidimicrobiales > Acidimicrobiaceae > Acidithrix > Acidithrix sp. C25. The sequence continues at coordinate 163,308 of NZ_CAJHCI020000006.1, read as the reverse complement.
ATATCTAGCCAAAGCCTTTGCAGACGCTGGTTACTCATCGAGCAACTACATCATCGAAAACGCACAGGGCAGCGACGCAACACAGCTCTCTGATGCACAAGCTGCGATCACCAACGGTGCTAGCGTCTTGGCAGTGGATCCGATCGACTCCGGCGTAGGTGCCTCAATCGAGTCATACGCTGCAGCACACGGCGTAAAAGTCATCGACTATGACCGCATTACCCTCAAGGGCAGCGCCAGCTATTACGTTAGCTTCAACAACGTACAGGTAGGAAAGCTAATTGGACAATCCTTCTTGAGCTGCGTAACTGCATGGAACGTAAAGAATCCACAGGTTTACATCCTTGATGGTTCGCCAACAGACAACAACGCAACCCTCTTCGCTCAGGGCTACAACTCAGTCTTAGCTCCTGCGTTCGCCTCAGGTAAACTCACCAAAGTCGGCGAGCAAGCTGTTACCAACTGGGACAACCAAGTCGCATTGACCGACTTCCAGCAGGCCTATACCGCACATCCAAATATCAATGCGGTTGTAACGGCTAACGACGGACTCGGAAATGCTGTCGTTTCCGCCCTCAAGACACTAAATGTCAAGCCATTTACGGTACCTACCACAGGCCAGGATGCAACCCTTCAAGGAATGACAAATATCCTCCAAGGATACCAGTGCTCCTCGATCTACAAGCCAATCTACCTTGAGGCTCAGGCAACTGTAGCCTTGGCAACCTACCTCCGAGCTGGCATTACGCCTCCTTCGGGCTTGGTAAATGGCACGACCAACAATCAAACCACCAATGTTCCATCCGTACTCTTGACTCCAATTACGGTTACGGCTAGCAACATGGCATCAACTGTTATCAAAGATGGATTCATCCAAAAGTCTGCACTTTGTGTTGGAACAGTCGCCGCCCTTTGTACAAAGAACGGCATCTAAGTCAATCAAACTAAATAGTTGACTGCACCATTGGGGACAGCCTTCAACTAACAAAACCGAACCGGGATCTCCAAGCAACTGCTGGGATCCCGGTTCTTGTATTGTTCATGTTGCAATGCAACGCATCAAGAAGGAAGGATGTGGAGATGCCAGAAAGTCAAACTATGGCTAACTCTCATGAATTACTTGAACTCTATAAAGTATCGAAAAGTTTCGGACCAGTTCAGTCATTAGCGGATGTAGACCTAACGATTCCCCTAGCCAAAGTAACTGCTCTCGTTGGCGATAACGGCGCTGGGAAATCTAGTCTCGTAAAGTGCATAGCTGGCATTCATAGCGCTGATAGCGGCGAGATAGTCTTTGAAGGAAAACACATCAAATTAAAGAGTCCCAGGGATGCCGCGGATCTCGGCATCGAGACTGTTTACCAAGATCTAGCGCTCTGTGACAACTTAGACATCGTACAAAACATGTTTTTAGGTCGCGAACGAACCAGAAAAGGTCTCTTAGACGAAGACTCCATGGAACAATCTGCCAAAGAGACACTCGCGAGTCTGTCAGTGACAACAGTTCGTTCAATTCGCCAACCAGTAGCATCACTGTCTGGCGGTCAACGTCAAGCTGTCGCTGTAGCCAAAGCCGTGATGTGGAATGCAAAGTTGGTCATCATGGACGAACCAACCGCAGCACTAGGCGTAGCTCAGACGAGAATGGTACTTGATTTAGTACGCCGATTAGCCGAACGTGGTCTTGGAGTGCTAATCATCTCCCACAATATGAATGACGTCTTCGAAGTTGCAGATCGAATCGCGGTACTACGATTGGGACGAATGGTCGCCCAAGAAGATGTAAAAGCATTTGATCGCCAAATCATAGTTGACCTTATGACAACTGGATCATCAACGCGAACAGCTGCCAAGGCCAACTCGCATGGAATTGAAAGCAAGGAGAATTGACGATGGCTCCAAATATGCAACCTTATGAATCGGCTCTCGACACCAATGAGAACCAGCCAAAAGACGATATCGTCGCTAAAGTGGCCGAAGACGACGCGCTTCCCGCCGCTGCTGGGGCAAACTACGTCGAAGTAAACACCCTTTCGGAATATATCTCTAGTTCAATCTCCAAGGTAAAAAATGGGGATTCAGGGATCCTTCCCGTACTGGTTGGCCTCATAATCATCGCGATTATCTTCCAATCGCTGAATTCAAACTTTCTCTCTGCTGGAAACCTGGTCAACCTACTCTCCCAAGGTGCGGTATATATCATGCTCGCACTAGGAGAGATCTATGCATTGCTCCTGGGCGAGATCGACCTCTCCATTGGCTATGTAGCTGGCGTTGCTGGAATCATAACTGCGCAGTTGGCCTCTGCACAACACAACTGGCCATGGTGGGCAGCCATAATTGTTGCACTCTTGGTAGCTGGAGCAATTGGAGCCATACAGGGAACCATCATCACTCGAGTAGGATTACCCTCCTTTGTCGTGACACTTGCGGGTCTTCTAGGCTGGCAAGGGGTAATGCTCCTCATTCTTGGAAATGGTGGAACTCTACCAATAAGCTCGAACGTTCTCAACGATCTAGCAAATGCGAGTATTACTCCGACCGCAGGTTGGATAGTGATTATTGCGCTTGTGGCGGTATACGCCGCCATAACGCTGGCTCGTGAATTCAGACAACGCAAGAATTCACTCCACCATACACCAGCCTCTCTCGTATATTTTAAGATCGCCGGAGCCGCAATTGCGGGTGTGGTCTTGGTCTTGATATCCAATGCGAACCGTGGCGTATTAGTGCCGATCGAAGGACTCCCCTGGGTGGTCCTCATCGTCATAGCCTTTGTAGCGGCTTGGAGCCTTCTTCTCGGAAGAACAAAGTATGGTCGCTACGTCTATGCTGTCGGTGGTAACGGCGAAGCAGCGCGTCGAGGTGGCGTCAATCTTGCCGTTATCAAGACAATCGCATTCGCCTTAGCATCCTTCACCGCTGGAGCTGCGGGCATTCTCTATGCGTCGCGTCTTCGTTCGGTCTCAACAAGCCTCGACGGAGGCACCTTGGTGCTCTATGCGGTAGCTGCGGCAGTCATAGGTGGAACCAGCCTATTTGGTGGCAAGGGCAAGCCAATACATGCTGTACTTGGTGGCATTGTCATCGCAGGTATCGACAATGGAATGGGCCTTCTTGGAATTAGCGCTGCGCTTCGACTCATCGTTACTGGACTAGTTCTACTAGCAGCTGTAGTTATCGATGCACTAGCACGTAGAGGAAAAACCACCCGCTAATAAACCCACAGGGCTATAAGATCCCCCAACCAAATAAGACAAGAGGCAGCTTCCCCCACTTAAGGCTGTCTCTTGTCTTATCTTCACGATCAAGCCAAATCCGACCATAGACTATTTCGCATTCGCGGAGCTGACCTGGTATGCGTGATACTCATAACTTCGAGATCACCAAAAACCAAAGAATAAGTCAAATCTGGCGAAATCTTTATAGCCCCTGCGAGTAAGATAAGCATCGCAAGGCTTGGGGACCACCGTAGGCAAAAAAGCTTAGAACTTCAATGAATCAATCGATCAGAGTTCAAGATCGATCTTTAGGCTCGCTACCTCTTTTTCAAAGTCATCTGGGTCTTCAAAATCCTTATAGACCGAGGCAAACCTAAGATAACCGACCTTGTCGATTTGGCGCAGGACATCTAATACCGCAATCCCAATCGCAGAGGAATTTACGTCGGAGGATGCTAAGCGAAACCGCTCTTCTATGTCGGCCACAGTTGCTTCTATAAAGGACGAATCAAATGGTCGATTCTTTAGAGCTGCCGCAATTCCGCCAAAAAGCTTTCCACGGTCAAAAGGTTCGCGAATCCCCGAGCGCTTTATGACCACCAAGGGGACTTCTTCAATCCTCTCGAAAGTCGAAAAACGGCGCTGGCACGAGATACATTCGCGGCGCCGACGAATAGTCCTACCATCCTCAATCACTCGGGAATCAACAACTTTGTCTTCGTGATTCCCACAAGTAGGACAGCGCACTATTTCTCCCTGGTCACTTTCCCCTAGTTAACTTGACCCTGATTCTATCATATGGAGCCAAAGACTAAGCGTAGTCCAAAATACACTACCATAGGACGATACCAAAAGAGAAATGCCTAGACAAAGCTGATAAACAAGGTCCGTCCCCGATGCTAAAGGGCTCTGAGGGACAATCAAAAACTGGACTATTGGCCTTTGGACTTCTAAAGTCCTTTACTAAAGCACCACATAACAAAGAAACCACAACGAAAGAGAAAAGGTGTCACCAAAAATTATGGATCCTTGAACGCTTCGATAGCCTCCTAGGGGATCGCAATAACTTCGCCTGGATAGATCGTCGTCGTACCCAATTTAGCCAAGATACGCTCTTCAACCGAGAATACGCTTTGACCATTCGCAAAGCGTTGCGAAATCGTCCATACCGTATCTCCGGGTTGAACCACATAGTGACGAACCGAAGCCAAAGCGATCTTTGATGGCACTCCCATGGAGCTGAAATAGAGAGATAAGCAGAGAGAGAGCAACACAAAACCTACCAAGATCGCGCCTTTCATCGTCTCCGACAATGAAAGGCGATCATCCTTTGCGGTCCTGGTTTTAGCGTGTAACGCCACGGCGCTCGAGGCATAGACTGCCCGATAATTTGGCCGATCTTTCAGATATGATCCAAAACTCATTTGAGAGTGGCTCATATTATCACCTTCATAAAGATAGACGTCGGACCTAATCCGAGGTGGTATGGCTGATCTGTCGATTCCATACTTAGTGGTATCTAAATAACCTGACGCCGAATTTTCGCTAGACAACATTGAAATTACTCCCCAATCGCAATAACCTCTCGAACACTGATACTAGTTTATCGAACACATGTACGTTCGATAAAATAGAACAAATGTTGTATTTCCTCGAACAAAGTGATAACATGTCACTATGACAACTGAGCCGCCAAATAACGAGATTTTGACCGTCAAGCGTCGTGAGATCCTCACGTATATAGAGCGGACTCAAATTGAGCGTGGATATCCGCCATCTGTAAGAGAGATCGCTACAGCATGTTCGCTCTCGTCACCAGCGTCTGTTCAGTTTCACCTGAAAGTTCTCCAAAAACAGGGATTCCTCATGCGCGACCTATCCAAGCCACGCGCGCTAACCGTGAACATGTCATCGAGGTCCTTATCCTCATCTAATGACGATGCCCTTTCGATCCCCGTAATCGGACTTATTGCAGCTGGATCAGGAGCCCTCGCCCTTGAAAATCCAACCGATGAAGTTGCACTAATACCGGCTTTTCTTGGGGACGCCACGACCCTCTTTGCCCTGAGAGTAAAGGGTGATTCAATGATTGGCGATGGAATCTTCGAGCGCGACATCATCGTCGCTCGAAAACAGTCCACCGCTACAACTGGTGAATTAGTAATTGCCGGCCTAAGGGACGAAACCGAGGCTACGGTAAAGAGAATTGAGATCGATAGGGCAAAAAATAGAATCGTCCTAAAGCCGTCCAACCCAGCCTATAGCCCAATGCAATATCCGATGGATCAAGTAGCAATCTATGGCCGCGTTGTCTTTCTTCAAAGACAATTTTAAAGATTTGCTAGCTTAGTATTTCACCATTGTCCAAAGGTGACGCTCACAACCAAGTCGACAACTTCGTTAAAATCAACTCTCAACGAAGTTGAGATATAGTTAGGGGCAAAAGATACGAAAGGGCTATTTCTCCGACCGTAATCCAATTACTTGAGATCCAATTACTTGAGATAAAGTCAAATAGCAGAAATCTAGCTCTTGTATAGATACAATCTCTTGATCGGTATGGGCCAAAGTTGGATCACCAGGTCCAAAGTTACAAGCTGAAACTTGACGCTCCCAAAAAAATGCAACATCCGTCCAGCCCAGTTTGGCCCTTACCTTCCCACCAGCGACATCTGACAAGCTAGAGATAAGGCTATTTCCAAGATTGGGTGGGGCCGAAGGAGCCCAGTCAACAAGCTCTACCTTATCTCCGTAATCACTGGAAATTTTCGAAGTTAGAAACTCCTCGATCTCCAAAAGCGATTGCGAATCATTCCCCGCTGGTGCAAATCGGTAATTTACGCCGATCTCGACCCGATCCGGGACAACATTGCCGGCTATTCCCCCATTGATCGAGGTAGCAAGAAGCGACTCCTTGAAGTCACAGCTATCAATAGAAACCGCTTTGGATACATAGCTGTCGAGCGCTCCAAGAAGTGCATAACTACGATGGATTGCATTGACTCCCATCCAAGGTCGAGCGCTATGAGCTCGCTCTCCGGCAATTGTCACTTTGAATTTAGCAGTACCCTGGCAACCTGCCTCTATATATCCTCCGGTTGGCTCCATGAGCACTGCCCCCGATGCCCTCAAAAGCCCTCGGTTAAAAGCTTCAATCTCAAGAAGTCCAGAGAAGCTCCGGCTTATCTCTTCACTGGCATAAAATACATATCTAACGTACTTGCCGCCAATTTGCGATAGAAGTAGCTTCATCATTACCGCAATGCCGCCCTTCATGTCGACAGCACCTAAACCACATAGGGAATCTGCGACAATCTTTGGCTTCAAGTTAGGCGATGGTGGGACAGTATCAATATGACCAGCGATTATTATTCCTTGGTCATCCATGTAGCCGCTAGGGGTCGCCACTATATTGTTGCCGATTCGAACCAGATCATAGAAGTCCGAGACCCTCAGTCGACCCTCGATAAAATCAGCAATCTCTCGTTCATTTCTTGAGAGAGAGTCGATGCAGACTAACTCATAGGCCAGATCAAGAAGGTCTCTACTTTCCATGTTAAAGAGCAACTCCACTCTCGCGTAGAAAATCATTTAGAGCGGTCTTGTCGTGGCGTTGCCCCTTGTCTAGTCGCTTTATCACAAGGACACAGGGTAGGTAGAACTCTCCACCGCTAAATTGCTTACGACGTGAACCCGCTACTGCGACTGCCCACGGAGGAATGTGGCCCCTTGATATCTCCTCGCCAGATTCTGTATCAATGACTGGAATCGACGGATTCAAAATCACTCCAGCGCCCACGACCGCACCCTTACCAACTCGAGCCCCCTCGGTGATCATCGCACGGGACCCAATGAACGCCTCGTCCTCTATTATTACAGGTGCCGCTTGAGGAGGCTCAAGGACTCCACCGATTCCAACCCCACCTGCCAAATGAACGCGCTTGCCAATCTGCGCACACGAACCCACGGTCGCCCAAGTGTCCACCATGGTATCTTCCTCAACACGGGCGCCAAGATTGACGTAACTTGGCATCATTGTGACTCCTGGTGCGAGATATGATCCCCAGCGCGCAGAGGCTCCTGGAACCACTCGAACTCCTATGGCCTCATAGTTAGACTTGAGCGGAATCTTATCTCGAAACTCAAAGGGGTTGGAGTTGGTCGTTTCCATAGGAGAGACCCTAAAGAGCAAGAGGATTGCTCGTTTGATCCATTCATTCACAAAGACACTGCCATCTTCTTGAATAAAGGCGACGCGCAGATCACCAGAGTCCAATTGATCGATAACCTTAGCAATAGTTCGATAGGCATCTAAATCATTCGGATTTAATTTATCACGCGATTGCCATAATTCTTCGATTTGCGACTCGAGCACAAATCCTCCATTTCCAATGTCAAACAAATTTTGGTACACAAAGTTTCAATTTCAATATCGAACTATCACACTACCAAGGCCAATGTCACACAAGTCGCATTTGGGCCCAACCAAACAATTACAATTCGACAAATAGGATAATTCTCATGGCCATTGCTAAGGCAAAAAGGCCAGCCCCCAATTTCTAGAATCTCTTAGTAGAGCTGCTTGGTAAGATCTCAAGGGAAGTTCCAAAACAAGACCACAGCCTTTTTGGGTTCGACAGCTCCAAACGGCAGCCCTAAAAGTCCACGTGCTAGCGCAATCTCTCTAAGATCCCAAAGAGTGTTTGAGTTGGTGCCACAGCTGCCAGGCGAAGATAGTTACGACTACTTTGACCATAGAACTCTCCTGGACTGCCAATAATCCCTGTCGCCTTGGCGAATGCGGCGGCGATGGCAAAACCATCCTCGTTGTCCTGGCCATGTAACCAAATGTAAAAACCACCTTGGGGAAATGTCGCTAAATAGCCAAGCCTCTCAACGATCTCTAGCAAGATCGTCAATCTCTCTCGATATATGTTTGCTTGGTGGTTTACGTGAACTTGGTCTCCAAGCAACTTGGTTGCAATAGCCTGCATCGGACCAGGGATCATCAAGCCGCCATGTTTTCTCACCTCGGCTAGGTATTCAACCAGAGTGGCATCTCCAGCATAAAAGCCAACTCGACCACCTGCAAAGTTTGATCGCTTAGAGAGAGAGTGTATAGCTAGCAAATCTTGAGTTCCGTGCTCTAATATCGTTCTAGGCGGACCGTCCCAAGTGAATTCAACGTAACACTCATCAGAGATGACCACAAATCCAAATCTTCGCCCGATGGCAACTGCGCGGGATAAATCGCTCACCGCTCCAGCCGGATTCGAAGGCGAATTGACCCACAGACAGAGAGTCCTCTCCAAGATCGCCTCGTCGATGGCTCCAAGGTTAAGCTCACCTGAGGGCAAGAGGGGTACTGCGATGGGTGTACATCCACCGAGAAGCGCCCCCATTGCATAGGTAGGATAGGACACCTGGGGATACAACACAACATCGCGATCTGGGGTTCGCAACCGCAGATAATTAGGGGTCGATGCCACAAACTCCTTGAGTCCGACACAAGCCGCTAGCTGATTTGCCTCTAGTTCAACTCCGAGTCGCTCATAATTCCACTTTAAACAGGCATCTCTAAGGTCAGCCGATCCAATCGAACTTGGATAACCACGCGCACTCACAAGTTGAGAGGAGAGCTCACCGACAAAATCAGGAAGGGGGTCGATCGGAGTTCCGATCGAGAGATCAACGACCTCCAGACCGGCTTCGATTGGCAGTTTTTTAATCTCACCGAGACGATCATGAGGATATGGAGGAGGAACAAAACCACTAGTCATATTAAAGACAATAGATCCTCATATCCATAGAATGAAACGTTGTTGAGGCATCAAAACTGAGAGTTGGACCGAAGTCAAAGTGACGGAACGACAAACTCCTCAAAGAGACCAAGACTTCCACTATCTAAACGTGCTGTTATCTCATAGCCTTCGTCGGTTGAGGTCATAGATAGAATCTCACCCTCACTATGGAGTCGAGCTAAAATATCCCCTCTAGATAGGGCGATTTTGAGATAATAGATCTTGGTCTGTTCCCTTATCAATGCAGCAATTTGAAGACGAAGTTCCTCCAAGCCATCACCACGAACCGCCGATACAAATACAGCTTGAGGAAAGTCCAGCCGCAAAGTCGATAGGTCTTCGACTAAGTCAATCTTATTAAAGACCAATAATTCGCGAACGTTCTCAGCATCTATTTCAATCAGAACCTCCCGAACCGCACGCATCTGACCGTGAGGATCCGGTGAAGTTGCATCTACGACATGTAGCAAGAAGTCTGACTCACGAACGACCTCGAGGGTTGACCTAAAGGACTCGATTAATTGGTGTGGCAACTTCTTTATAAAGCCGACGGTATCCGAGAGCAGAAACCCCTCGCCACCTGGGAGCAACATCCTACGGGTTCGAGTGTCGAGCGTTGCAAACAACTTGTTCTCTACAAAGACATCCGAATCACACAGAGCATTTATCAATGACGACTTCCCTGCATTGGTGTAGCCAACTAAAGAAGCAGTCTGAGTTCTTGATGCCACCCGCGAAGATGCTTGGACTCGCCTATTCTTTGCATAGTCATCCAATTGATGTTTGAGGCGTGATATCCGGGCCTGAATTCTACGGCGATCCTCTTCAAGTTTGGTCTCGCCTGGACCTCGCGTTCCGATCCTACCGGTCTGCTGGGAAAGCGAGATCCCTCTACCCCGTAGACGTGGAAGACGATAACTCAAAAGCGCCAATTCGACTTGGGCTTTACCCTCCATCGACTTTGCATTTTGTGCGAAGATATCCAAGATCAGTGCGGTTCTGTCGATTGCAGTCCTACCAAGAACCTTTTCAAGATTCCGCTGTTGAGCCGGAGTTAGCTCATCGTCAAAGATAACAGTATCGCAATCAGTTGCATATGAAAGCTCCTTGAGTTCTTCAACCTTTCCCTTTCCAAGGAAATACCCTGGATCCCGAGCGGCCATGCGCTGAGTAAGACGGCCAACTACGTCGGCCCCCGCAGTATCGACAAGAAGTGCCAACTCAGTAAGCGACTCCTCAACTGCCATTGGTGAATCCCCAGGGAAGACTGCGCCGACAAGCACAATCTTCTCCCTAAAACTACGTTCAATTAATGTCATTTGACTACTTCAAACCAAGAAATGGCTTCACAAGGAAAATACCTCGTGGGATGTTTCGATTGTACCAATAAAATTGCTCTCCCCGTTTAATATAGTCTCGCCACTTTTTTCATCATAGAAGACACCAACACGACCACCAGGATTTATTACCTCGACTGGATTTTGGACCATACCTTGAGAGATCAGCAAGTACGCGCTCGCCGTCGAACCTGATCCACAAGCTAAAGTTACACCTACCCCGCGTTCAAAGACGCGCATATCGACGAAATCTGACAATGTGTCACCAATTTGAGCAAGATTGAGCCACTCTACATTGATTCCACCGTCAAATTCGCCTTGAAGATCCAAACCATACCTTTGGATATCCAAGTTATGAAAGATCTCTTTACTAACTCCGCTGCGTGATATCGACCCAGTTGACTCTAGTTTGGGGACTAATACCAAATGGGGATTGCCCACATTTAGCACAGTTCCCATCCAGTCAACTCCCAAAAAGGAGTAGGAACGTGAAAAGACCTCTCCCACCACGGATACCTCGCCCATCGAAACCGAAAATTCACATCTCGTATCTTTCGGATCCCCTAGCACAGAGATCGAGCGAACTCCTCCTTTGGTAGAGATATCAAAGTGATCATCGTTCAGAATTGCAAACTTCCTACTTGCATGAGCCAAGCATCGAATACCATTCCCGCTGATTTCTGCTTCCGAGCCATCGGCATTAAAAAGTCTCATATTTAGACGCGAGCTTTCGTCAACAAATCCGACTATCAGCCCGTCTGCGCCTACTCCATGCCTGCGATCCAAAAGTGAGACAACTCGCTTTGAGATGTCATCTGGGAGATCATTATTTGAATCGATAAAGGTGACTAGAAAATCGTTACCGAGCCCTTCGAATTTATATAAGGAGCGCAAATTGTTCACCACTACAAGCATAACTTTGAACCGACTACTTCATGATATTACAACGAGTACTCGTAAGTCACCGATTACAGCCAGGATCAATTGAAAGCGATACCGGGTTGGAAGATTGTCGACGGACTCCAAAATATCATTAGGTCCAGATTTCTCCTTGAACGAACTGGGCGCGATAGTTCAGCTAATCTTATGAAAGATTTGATCTAAATTTAATGCAACTTTACCCTTTTATTAATCCAGACATAATTGAATGTTACATTAGAGAAAGGCGTTAGAGATTCACCTTCAGGAGTTAGATTGAACCACCCCCATGGCACACCCCGCTTAGGTACAATCGTCAACCTGATCTTGAAAGTATCACAGCTATTATGTTGATCCCCATCTCATATATGCAGCTAAGATACCAAGCGCCTTTTCCAGGTTTAGAAACTTTATGAGCGTCTCATCAACTAGAGATACTTCTCAAATCGAGATACTTGTTGAATCGATAGATACGGATCGAGACGCTCTAGTGACTCTTGATGGATCAAAAGAGACAAAGAAAAGCCAAAACCTCTGCTTCTAATAGGGAACAGCTCCAAAGATATCCTTCAAGCGACCTAAAGGCTATCTTGAAAACGGATTTAGAGTTTTATGGATCAGGATCCAAACAACTAGGAGTAAAAAAGATGGACACTTCGCTGGAGAGACTATCCGAGGGAGAGGTCATTCAAACGGGCAGGTCACGGGAGTTCCTGGCTCTTAGAGCCATCGAAGGCCAGCCTCACCTCGACCGCGAAGATCTCCATAGCAAGTTCGCTTCACCTAGGCCAAGTGAGCCTCGCGCTCGGCTGGTTCACATCACAGACTTCCAACTCTGTGATCCTTCCTCCCCGACACGGTTTGAATTTGTCAATAAGCTATTTGGAATCGCAAGTGCCAAAGATCTCTTTCCGGGTCACAGGGCTCAAGAAACCCTAATCCCCTTTGCGATCGCTCAAGCAATTGCATACATCAACGAACTCTCTTCGAAGAGTTCGATTGATATGTGTTTGATAACTGGCGACACCATCGACAACTCACAAGCAAACGAAGCCGAAACTTTGCTCAGTCTACTTAGTGGTGAAGCATTGGAGCTCAAAAAGACCTTCGGCCAATACTTTGGGGTTCAGTCAACGGAGTGGAACGATGACTTCTTTTGGCACCCAGATTCTATCGACGACCAACCTAAATCCGAACTAGGCTACCCCACCCTAGAGGGCCTATTCAAAGCAATCAATGACAAATACCCAAACCAAGGGCTATTGGTACCGTGGCTGCTCTCCAACGGAAATCACGAAGTTCTTATCCAAGGAATGGGAGCTTGCACCGAGGCTTCAAATGCCCTCGCGGTTGGAGGCCAAAAAGCATTTGACTTTGGAGACAACATCGACTACCTTGTGGCCTCAAGGAAGTTCGAGACCGATCCGTCCACGGTCTTTTCAAAGGCGGAAAGACGCCCAGTCGAGCCAAGCTCCCAGCGCCGACTAATTCAATCTCACGAATTCATAGAGATGATTAGAGAAACTCCTGGCCTTCCTAACGGCCACGGCTTCCTAGATAAAGGCGGACTCGAAGCCAACTTCAACTTCGTCCATCTCGATCGGATCAAAGGAATCGTTTATATCTTTTTGGACACCGCTGTTCGATCTGGTGGTGCCAGGGGAGGCATTGACAACGAGCAATTTGAATGGCTCAAATCAGCGCTTGCTCAAAGCTTCGATGAGATCCAATCCCCATCACCCATTGGCATCATCGTCTCTCACCATGGCCTAGATGAGATCGACTTCAATGGCAACCCGGAGGTAACAAGGTCATCCTTAGTTGATCTTATTCACAGTTATCGCCAAATTCGCCTTTGGTTCTGCGGTCATACCCATGAAAACCGAATTCTAGCAATCCCTAATCCAAATAGAGCTGACACTGGACTCTTTCAGATCACCTCCGCTTCAATGATGGACTGGCCCTGTTCTATCCGCGAAGCCTCGATCTACGATTATGAGAATGGCGAAATCGAGGTAGAACTTACGATGCATCATTCCAATTCTGCTAAGCCAAAGACGATAACGAGCATCTACGACTTAGCAAGCTGGCACCAGCTCATAGCAGCAAACTCGCCCTACATCGGAATCGACTCATTCCTAGAAGGAGCCCCAGAGGACCAAAACGTTCGTCTATGGTTTGGAGCCATCGACTAGGTCCATCTAGTTCTGTTTAAATCGGTCTCGGCGATCATTCTCGTTGCTCAAATCTTGCCACACCTCATCAACGCCCCCAGCCGTTGGCAACCAAAGGTGACAAAATAGCCAAGCGGGTGCACGAGCAAGCCATTTCTCAGTTTTGACCCTCTCACGCGTAATCCTCTGGTGAAAAAACATCAAATGCTACGCTGCTTACCGTTATGATGCCATGTCTTGCGATTTGATCAATAACCTTTTCGGAAGCGGCCTTTGGACGGCGCCATAAAGGCATGCATCGTTCGATTGGCGTAGTTGCTTGATCTATATTCTTAGCTGATCGATATCGGACCTTGGTCTCCCAGCCAAGAAGCCAAAAACTATCACTTGATCACCCTTAGCAAATCTGCCAGCACTTTAGACAATTACCACTCATGGGTGGGGAGATTGCCTAATTCAAAGAATCTCGGCCAAGATCATAAATCCAACTTTGTTTGACCACGTCACTAAAGATGGATCATATCTTTAGAGTTCCTTGGAGTCATTCACCTTCAAAGACATAGCAATTCCCCCCACGGCGCTTTGCTTCATACATCAAATGGTCCGCACGCCTCAATAGCGCATCAGGATCATCGTTACCCGTCTTAGAAAATGAAACGCCAATAGAGGCGGTTATCGTCACCCACTGAGTACACTCTTCATTGATTGCAACTGGAGCTCCAATGGCCTGCATTATCCGGCCAATAATCTCACTAGCAACCTCTATTTCATCGATAGACCCTAAAATGCATACAAATTCGTCCCCTCCGATTCGCGCTACAGTATCAACCTCGCGAATTGCGGACTCAATCCTCCTAGCCAATGTAATCAGCAATTCATCCCCGGTCCTATGGCCATACCTGTCATTGACGGGCTTAAAGTTATCAAGGTCCAAAAATGCCAATGCAGTCATACCGCCAAAGCGCCGATTAAGGGCTAACTGGTCGGCCATCTTTTCTCCGACGAGACTTCTATTTGGAAGATTGGTTAGGTGGTCAAAATATGCCAATTTAGCCAGTCGGCTTTGATAGTCCATCAAATCCGAGATGTCAGAAAAGAGCACAACATAAAGTTCGGGCGCACCTCGTTTCCCAAATATGGTGGAGATGTTGACAAAGGCCGAAAAAGTTGACCCATCCTTACGCCTTTGCTCCAGCGATCCACTCCAGTGGCCCTCGGATCGCAATTGGGTGTTCATGTAATCATAAAAGGTGAAGTCCGCAGACTCACTAGCGAGAAAACGAGAACTCTGGCCAATTAAATCCTCACGTTGGAAACCAGTCATTCGTACGCAGGCAGGGTTTATGTCAATTATTCGGGAATCAGCGTCAACTATCACAATGGCTTCGGAGGTATGTTCAAAGACCACTGCTGCCTTTTGAAGTTGCTTCTCGGCGATCCGAGCCTCGGTGATATCCGTTCCTACAATAACAAAGGACGAGGCCAGGCCATCAAGATCATAGATTGCACTATTGATCCACTCGATAACCCGACGCTCACCGTCTCCGCGAATCCAAGCTGATATAGTTTTTTGGCTCACGTTGCCAGCCAATGCGTCCACAAACCATGCTCGAACCACCGGTTGTGCCTCTGGAGAAAAGTATTCGACTATCCGAAATGGCTCTCGCATTATCTCCTCCAGTGAAGTCCCCGTGAACTCCAAGACAACGCGATTACAACGTATAACTCGACCAGAGCGATCCAAGACAAAGATCAGCTTGGGAATTGCCTCTATAACCTGAGCGATAAAGTCCAAGTCGTCGCGGACCAGAGCGGCATTACGACTCCTTTCGGTGACGTCAATGCCATAGATGACAATGGCTGCATTGGAGTCGCCAAGCTCCTGCAATACCGACGTGTAGTGCATCTCCACCAGTCGTTTCGTCCCATCTAGATGATGGTGCCACACCTCGTTTACCCCGGAGTCACCATGTTTCATAACCCTAAGAAAGGTCTCCTCAATTAGAGTTTGGTCCTTCGGGTCGATCCAGCTTCTCCATAATTCAGGGTTCGCAAGTACTTCATGGCTACTACGGCCAGTTAGAAGTTCGGCCCCACGATTAAATCGTGTGATTTGGCCCCTTTTGTCCAAGACCATAACTGATGCAGCCACCGAAGCCATAATTCGATCATTTAAAGTTCTTTCATGTCTAAATTGAGCGACTAATTCATCCCCGTCTCGAAACTCAACAAGTGCCAGAAAGAGCTCGGCATCCTCTCCCTCGCCATGGAGAGCCGTATGGTAATGCATGCGAAAGCTACCACCTAGATGATCACGGACGACAAGCTCTCCCGCCCACTCACTTGTGACGCCGTAACGAAATTGAAGGACTAACGAACGTCTTCTATCCAACTCCGGGATTAAATCAAAGACACTAAGGGTCCTTATTACATCTTCTTTATAACCAAAACGATCGATGGCTTCACGATTAGCTTGGACGATTCCGCCATCACTAGCTCTTATTGAAAACTTATAAGCAGTTGGAAGTTCAAAAAGTGTCGACAAAAACTCCTGGCGACTTGCACCTATCTCATCGGCCTTCTTGAGTTTCAAACATAGAGAGATAATCGAACCAACCATCTGCAACAACATCGAGTCAAACTCTCGAACAATCCCCTCATTAAATATAAAAATCGAGAGTACTCCAATAGTATCGGCCGAGTTCTCCCTCAGGGGAACCGACCAGCAGGCTGAGATTCCAAGGATTTCAACTGCTTCTCGAAGATCGCTCCATCCCGGGTCAGATCGGACATTGCTTACAAAGATCTCCTTGTTTTGAAGAATTGCAAGACCATCTAATCCATTAAAGTTCGAAATACTAAGGCCACTAAGCAAAGGCCATTTAAGCGGAGGCAAGCTTGGAGACCAAGCAACATTAAGATTCGCGTCATCATCCAAGATTAGAACGCTCGCCATGGAGCCAGGAATCAACTTCTCAATCTCGATCAATGCATCCTCGACGACTTGAGATGGAGAAATGCCCTCTTCAATCTCTGCGAGCAATCGGCCCTGAAGAGAATGGAGATCCTTCATTTGGCGTAGTGAAATAGAATTTAAAGTAGAAAGTTCAAAGGCTGATCCCTCGTGCGCGGTTGGCGCAGGCATCGATCGAGAGATCTCTAAATTGAGATTTATCAATCGAGCTAGGTCTTCCTCTAAACGCAAGAGTGAACCTAGGCCAGCATTTTGCCTAGAATCCTCGACAAATTCTAAGATTCTCCGATCTATGAGGTCGCTGTTTAAGCCACCTATCCTCAATTTAAGATCTGAGACCAGATCGCTCACATCGATTGACTTCAGAAAAGTCTCCAGAGCAATTACCCGTCTGGACCATTTTCTAAGATAGGCCAGCGCTCCAAGTGAAGTGCGAACACTAGCAGCTGGCTCGTCATATCGAAAGCGGTTAGACCACTCAACAATACCCTCAAAACTAACCGGATGGCCCAAACCGTAACCTTGCCCGAAGTCCGCACCCAAGATAGCCACGGCCTCTACCAGGGAGTCGTTTTCGAGACCCTCTACTACGACACGCATTCCAAGGTCATGGGCTAAATCTGTCAAATGCGCCACCAAGTCTACAGAATGCGCAACGTCGGTTGGAGATCTAATTAGCTCTTGGTCGATCTTTACTTCATCAAAGCCGACACTCTCAAGACGCAAAAGCGAGCTGTATCCAGCCCCTAGGTCATCTTGTGCAAGGTGGACCCCCATAGCGCGAGCGCGATGTAAAACTGTGGAAGAAAGACCATCGCCTAGCAGAAGATCTTCATCCTCTGTAAGCTCAAGGGTCAAAAGATAAGGATCGACACCAGACTCGCTAAGGTTGCGTTCGATGCTCTTTATATATCTATCATCGAACATGCCCTGAGGCGGAAAATTTACGCTAAGGCCACATGAAAGACCATGTCTTCTCCAGGCCAAGATAGCAGACAGACCAGTATTCAAGCCCTGTTCAAATAGATAAAATAGGTCATCCGATCCAAAGGCACGAAGGAATCGCGCCGGCGACAACAACTCTCCATTCGAATCTCGAAGGCGAGCTAGCGCTTCAACCTTATAGAGATCACCACTGCGTAAGTTGACGATAGGTTGATAGACGATCTCAAGTCCACCACCATAGAGTAACGATCTAAAAAGTTTACGCTCGCCATGGGAAATTATCAGATCCGAACTATCCAGCCGAGAAAGTGCGTCACTAAATAGGTGGCAGACGTGTTCTAGAATACGCCGCCTGCGATTCATACCAAAATACCCAAGAACCCTGGAATATCCATTTATGACCGCAACAACATCACCATTGCCAGCTGTAACTGGAAGCCCGACTCCCGAGCGCAATCCAAGAGAGATTAGATCCTCTCTCCAAGGAGCCATTCCTGGATCCATTGCAATCGAGTTGCAGACCTCTACGCGACCAGATCGAAACGATCTTCCGCTAGGTCCCATCCCCGAAGCAGCACTCGATCGGACCGAGATCGGCGAGACATTTCCTAGCTCCATTTGTCTTTGATATTTTGAGAATTTATCGCCCACATAATACTCGTACTGGACAACCCCGTTACCATCAGGTCGTCCAAATGCAACCATATCAACACCATCGAGGCCATGAAGCAGTCCTAGAAAATTTCTTATCAAATCAGCCGAGGTACTCGCTTGAGCCACCATCTCGCTTACGCGATCGAACAGTAAATCCAGCTCCTCTTCGATCGCGGTCTCGCTATCAAATACAGACTTGATCAACATGTCAAGGCGCATAGATACGCCAAAACAATACTCGTCAACCAGCGGGCGAGCAATGCCTCCTCCTAAAAGGTGGGTCGAAAGCATCTCGATCAATTGGTGATTCAACGCAATAGTCCAAGCCGGTCGAACTCCAATGGTCGCATGCGCTTGACCGAGTCCGCCGAAGAGACCAAGGAGATCTTCCACCGTCTTTTGTGGATCAAGCAGGTCGATTAAAAGTTTAACAAATTGGTGCCGTAAATTCTCGGTCTCCTCGGGCGTCAGGAGGCTAAATATATCCGCCACATGAGAAAACTTGGAGTACGAGCTAAAGAAGAAGTCAACAAAACTGTCTATCGCCCCGGCAATGATCTCACGAGGCGCGTTAGTTAATTTATGACCTCTGGGCTCCAAATTCTCGAAATCAATCACTTAGACGCCGTTTCTCATTGCGACCATTTGGCCTCTCAAATTATTATCGATTCCTGATAACCATTTCCTTTAGCCATTTCCGAACCAATTCCTTTGGATTCCCCAACTTGAAGTGCCAACATCCCACCCATTACTGCCACCGAGAAGCAAAACCGATACAAATGCGAATTGAAGGTCACGAATTACCTATTCGTTTAGAAAAAATGATCCTTGACCAAATCATCCGATCGGCAAAATAATGGATCCAAACCTTGTGGGGAGAAAAAGATATCAATAAACTAAACCCAATGTACTACGCTTTCAAAGTAGTACCATCCAACACTATAATTCAAGCAAATCGCGGATTCAATATAAAGAATACAAAAGCCAAGCTAAGAAATATCCCGAGCGTCAAAAGCTCCATGGATCCCGAGCTACGCTCTCCCATGCAAGGCACAAAGGCAACTAGTGACGGTGGATTCTATGACCAACAGTCGCATAGAGGGATCTTCTGACTCATGCTGGGCCCACTTATTATTAGCCCAGGTAATTATTAGAAAAGTGAAGGCGAATTCACGGCGAATTCACCACAAGCTAGCCATTTTGAGCAAAGGCAGCGGATAATTCCGACAAATGGGAGCCCCTGGGAGTCCTAAATCGCTGAGACGTCACAAGGTGTCGATTTGGTCCAGGATATATTTTTGAGCTTCTTTAATCTCTCGAAACCAAACGATACGAGGATCGCGTCCGAACCAAGATCGTTGCCTTTTGGCGAATTGAAGCGTCCTAGTCAAAGTGGCTTCCTTGGCTTCTTCAAGAGAGAGAGCGCCATCGATATATCTAAATAGCTCTAAATAGCCAATCGCATGAAGGGCAGTCCGCGACAGGTCAAAGTTCTCCTTGAGCCACCGCGCCTCCTCAATCCAGCCATAGTCAATCAATCGATCAATTCGATACGCTAAGTCAATTCGAGCCTTCAAAAGGTCCGTTTCGATTCCGACTATCTCACCACTGGATAAAGGATAGGCATCTACCCCTCCCCCAAATTCTGAAAACCTTCGGCCAGTAATTTCAATAACTTCGAGAGCCCGAATAATTCGCCTCGAATTATTCGGGTCAATCCTACTGGATGCAACCGGATCCAATCGGACGAGGTCCGCCCAAAGGGGGGCCAAGCCACGCTCAAGCGCTTGTTCTTCCAAAAAAGCTCTAACTGTTGGATTATTCGGAGGAATCTCTAGATTATCAAAGACCGCAGTGTGGTAAAGCCCTGATCCTCCAACAAAGAGCGCGATCTCATCTCTAGAAAGTTGCCCTAAATACCAATTTGAGGCTTGGCGAAATTGAGCGATCGAAAACTCTTCGTCTGGATCGACAAGGTCGATCAACCCATAGTGTATTCCACCAAGTTCGTCAGCACTAGGTTTGGCAGTCCCGATGTCCATGTAACGATAGATAGCCATGGAATCGCAAGAAAGAAGAGCTACTTTGGGCCATGCGTGAGCAATCTCAATAGAAATAGCCGTCTTTCCCACACCGGTTGCGCCCACAATGGCCATCTTTCGTGGATCATTGGTCCCTCGGTGCTCTGACATCTCGGTTTGATCGCTCCAGTCGGTTCATACTTGCATCTTCAACATAACGTGCAAAATCCATCTCCAGCCTCATTTCTTAGCTGGCAAGCATCTTCGGGCTGCATAGTTACTCGCCGTTAGTTCCACTAACCCACTGCCAGCTTTACCCCATTTATAGCGAGTCATATTGAGCTTGGACCTATACGAATACTTGACTATAACTCAAGGCAAGTCTCCCCGCTCAAGAGCAAAATCAAATCAACAAGACAATGTAGCCATCAACCATGCCGGGTTGAATTTCGCTGTTCTTGAATTTTGCTAGGTTTAAATCTTGCTGAGTTTAAAACAAATCCATACAATTCAAATAGCGAGCGCATCTGAAAGCAACACCCTATCGTTCGAAAACGGATAGGATTCAATCTCTTCTAAAGTCAAACTCGTTGACCTATTCACCAGCGAAATAATCTGACTTTTCTGGTGAGTAATGCTAACTGTATTTCCGAATTTGAAGCGTGCTAAGCTAGAGTACTGTGGGCGCGAGTCATCTTATAGCTAGAGATGCTGCTTTTAAATTGGTCATGGGTGTGATGTTTTCGGTCTTGGTGGTCGAACCGCTTTACTTCACCACTAAATACCACGGCAGACCATGAGGCTCTACACTCTCAAGGCGGTTCGCGTCAGTGTTGGCTCATCCTCACTGCTGGGTTGACTAGTCCGTTACGGCCCGTTCGCCTGGGGCCTTTGCTCCACCCTCATTACAAGAGCTTCATCGCTAATGCACCCCAGTCCGCCCCAGTGGTGACATCCGGCACTCTCGTCTTCGCCTTTCGGCCTCGGCGTACTCCCGTTCCCTGAGTTTTGCCACAAGGACAACTAAACGACTGGTTCCTAAGTTCGATAGAAAGCCAGTACTACGCTCATGCCACCTAAACGCCGGACACCGCCTGGCCAGAAACGAGAACGCCCGCCATCTTCATTGTCGCCAGTTCGCGGCAATTCTAGCCGTGGCGTAGAAAACGACGATCTGGCTAGTATTGGCCAATTGCGATGTCGACATTTACAAAAATGCGAAAAAAACTTGTATTGACAAGTTCTCTTTTTCTTGATATGCGGCCTGAAACTTTGTACCTAGCGGAAACAATATAGGTGTGACAATACAAAATCAAGAGAAGTTTATCAAACCAGGTGCAACTTGGAACGAAGTATATGCTCGTGCTAGGGCCGAAGCCCCAGCCGCCTTTGAGAGCGATAGGATCAACAACCTTTGGGACGGCAAGTGGCAACGTATTGGACATCCACACAACGCCATCTCATCGATTGATGCAAGCTCCATAATCGGACCTTCAATGCTGGATGCAGAAGACGCACATCAGGCTCTGATCGCCTGTGTAAAAGACCATCAAAACTGGTCCTTAGTCGATCTAAGCGAACGAAAAGAACGAGTTCGCCGGGCAATCGATAGAATCAAGGCGAACCGTGAACTTCTAGCTCTCCTGCTTGTCTGGGAGATTGGGAAGCCATATCGACAGGCCCTCACCTCGGTGGATCGAACCACCGGAGGAGTGGAATGGTATCTAGACAATATTGATGCCATGATGGCTGGTCGCACCCCACTACCAGGACCAGTCTCCAACATTGCCTCATGGAATTACCCGCTTTCGGTATTAGCACATTCAATGTTTGTGCAGATGTTAGCTGGAAATGCCGTTATCGCAAAGTCTCCTACTGATGGTGGCGTAGCAGCTCTTACCTTGGCGATGCATTACGCCAACGAAGAAGGGCTACCAGTGACTCTGGTCTCTGGCTCTGGCGGACGTCTCAGCCCCGTTTTAGTTCGATCACCCGAAATTGGCTGCCTCGCCTTCGTAGGAGGTAGGGATACTGGAGGACAGATCGCATCGGAACTAGTAAGAGTCGACAAGCGGCACATGCTTGAGCAAGAAGGCCTTAATGCTTGGGGAATTTGGGACTTCTCAGATTGGAAGACGCTTTCGGGTCACATGAAAAAAGGGTTCGAATATGCAAAACAGCGATGCACTGCGTACCCAAGATTTGTCGTACAAAGGTCCCTCTTTGATCAATTCCTAGAGACCTATATTCCCGTTCTCGACTCCCTCACCATCGGAAATCCCCTAGCCGTCTCCAATGTGAACGACCCCTTGCCCGATGTTGACTTCGGCCCCGTAATCAATGCAACCAAAGCGAGAGAACTTGCACTCAAGGTCGAGGAGGCTATGGCAAAAGGAGGTATCCCGCTCTTTCGTGGAGAATTAGCAGAGAGTAGGTTCGTTCCTGGTCAAAACAAGGATGCATATTTTGCCCCAGTTTCCATACTCAACCCACCGAGTTCGTCGGCACTTTATCACTCCGAACCATTCGGACCAGTAGATACAGTAGTTATCGTGGACACGCCAGCTGAGATGCTAAGCGCCATGAACGTCTCCAACGGTGCATTGGTCTCCTCGATTGCCTGTGACAATATCGACCTAGCCAAACGTCTCGCCGAAGAGGTAAATGCATACAAAGTAGGAATCAATCAACCTCGTTCAAGAGGCGACCGCGAAGAGCCCTTTGGCGGCACGGGAGCATCTTGGAAAGGTGCCTTTGTCGGAGGTCAGTACCTAGTACAGGCCGTTACTGAAGGACCGGTTGGCGAACGACTATTTGGAAACTTCCCCGACTACCACCTCTATCCAAACATCTAATAAAACACCAACACAAAACCTTTGAATCAGGTGACTAATCGAAGATTGCGGTATAAAATCCGACTCAGCACAATAGCCACCTGATTCATCGCAGAGCCCCTATGAATCGTTTGGTTCTCGAAGGAGATACCACTTCGCCATAACTTTGATGGGCACTATAAAGTTTCAGTGACTTGCCAGTGAAACGGCGACTAACATCAATTTTGCAATCTAATTTTTGGAGCAAATAAATGGATTCACCACTCGATCTAGGAGCTAAACGAAATCCATTTGCATTCCGTCGTAACTTAAATCAGACAAGTTATGACCAAAATGCCATATACCAATTCATAGATCAATACGCGACCTGCACCATTGGCGTAGAAATTGACGGCACCGTCCAAATGGTTCCAACACTCTATGCAAGAGTTGGTGACACGATCCTACTCCATGGATCTAGAGCGTCATCAATCATTCGTGCATCTCTAAAAAACCAAAAGATTACAATTCTGATCAATGCCACCTCTGCGTTAGTATTACCAGACTCCATCTTTGATCACACAATGGACTACAAAAGTGTACTAATCGCAGGCTCGCCTAAAGAGATAGTAAATTCTGCTCTAAAGCTAAAGGCACTAAAACAACTGACGGATTTCATCCTCCCTGGCCGCTGGGATCAAGTGCGAGCACCCAACGAAAAGGAGATGCGACAAACCGTAATTATCGAGGTAGCAATCGAGGATGCTCTATTGAAATTCTCAAAAACTGAACTCTCACAACTGGAATCTAAAACAACTTGGACCGCAAAGATCAATCTAGGCAACCGAAGCTTCGATGTACAAAACGCACCTTCGCCAGCACCTTCGCCAGCAACGGACCCAGCTAAGATCGCTGAAAAGTTCCTTCGATAATCAACACTTGGCGCTATTACCCCCTGGAATTAATAAAATCCGCCATCGCTCCTAAGCCTGAATCCACAGAATTGGACCAGCTTGAGCCCTTCGGTGTGAATCCAAGTCGGTTTTTCGGAACTGATTTAGGTTTGACGGAGGGTCTATGACTCGTAACTGGTTTCAGAGTGCCAAATATGACCTATTCCCTTTGTGGTTGAGCCTTTTTGGTCATTTTTGAGATTCTGAAATCTCATTTTGGGTATAGCGACCTAATCCCTTGTCTTCTAGAGCAGTTGTTTCAAGTAATATTCAGTGTGTTAGGTAACCAGATGTTCAGGTGATGGCGATCTCAAACTTTCTGATCCGATCAAGAGCCTCTAAGAACTTATCCTTATGGTGCCAGTGTTCTTCAAGATGCAGTATTACTTTTCTAGCTGAACGAGTGATATGTCCTGCGATCTGAAAGTAACACCGTCGAAGCTTTGGTGTGGTTATTACAGTTTCTGTAATAGCACCTATTCGTGCAGTGAACCGTGCCAGGTTGTGCAGTTGCACCGTGCCAGGTTGTGCAGTTGCACCGTGCCAGGTTGTGCAGTTGCACCGTGCCAGGTTGTGCAGTTGCACCGTGCCAGGTTGTGCAGTTGCACCGTGCCAGGTTGTGCAGTTGCACCGCGCCAGGTTGTGCAGTTGCACCGCGCCAGGTTGTGTGCAATTGCACCAATGGCTAACCAGACCAGAGCCAACCAAACGGCATTAGCGTTCTTGTATCGGGATGGAACATGATTCCACCTAGAACCTCCTTTGAGATCCTTGATGACTAGTTCGATCTGGGCATGTGCTCGGTGATCAGCCTCAAGGAAAAGCGTTTCGCCTTGTCGATCGGTAATAAATGCGTGATAGTCATAGTCACTAAATAGTGCCAGCTGAGACCCTGGAGTAGGCTTGACCCTTCGTACGATAAGACGAACGTCTTGTCTATCTCTTGCAAATGCGCGATATTTCACTTCTGCTACATCAGCTCCACCTTCAAGCCAGTAGACAATTGAAGTCCAGGCATCCTCTTGGATATCGGAGATGATACCTTTTAGTCTCTTGGACATCCGTGTTGTAATGCAAATGCGAACATCACCCGCACTAGCTGCGTCTCTAACGGCTCTTGAGAAGAACCCAGAGTCAAAACGCATGGTTATTTCACCAGTTGCTCCAGCGGCTCTGGCATTGTTGATTACCTGGGTTACAAACTCCCCGGCACCACGAGCGGTATTGGCGTTGCCTTCACGTGTCACTATTCCAAGAATGTCACCTGTTTTACCAACTGCTGCTAGGTGTGGGTTATATCCCCTTACTTTGGTATAACCAAAGTAAGCTCCTTCTTTTTTGTTTCCATATACCTGACATATTGTGGAATCAACATCAATGGTGAGTGACTCATCACCTGGACCTGCTCCAGCTAGCCAGGCTCGTTTTAGCAACAAAGCTGCAACTCGTTCAACATCTGCGATGTCGCTGGTCTCAAAACTACGCAAGAAGACACCAAACCTAGATGGTGCTGGCATTATCTGACCAAGAATCACTTGTGCATTTGGGCTTTCAAGGATTGCAGTGTCATCAATGCAATCACCACCGGCCAAGATAGATGCGATGCAAGATAGATGCAATGATAGCCATAGCTTTTCTGCCAACATCTACTCGTCCAGGACGATCCTCGAGGTCAATGTGTAAATCAAAGAGATCCCTAAGGCCAAGTCTCTCAGCAAGGGTGATAGGGAGTATTAACCCACTGTTGGAAACTGCGTTCGAATCGTCAAAGGTGACTATCAAACACTCTAAAGCACTAGTAGATGCTCGCATCTAAAAGGTGCTCCTTGAACTGATGGATTTGAAGTGTCTTCAAACATCATTCTACCAGTTCAGAGCACCTTTTCTATGCCAAAATCAAAGTTGAGCGGCTAAATTTTCGGTGGATCCAGGCTAAGACTAAAATCGATTATGTGACTCAACCCTAAAATCACTAAGCTCGAGCTAAGCAGGTATATAAACATTGCCTACGAGCGAACAATTGCCCTTTGGTCCAAGTTCGCCAAACAAATCCCTAAGCTAACCTACCTCGAGCATCAACCTCAAAATAAGAACCAACTCCAGAGAGCGAATTCAATAAGCCGCTACCTGCAACTTTCTTCGATGCCTCGGAGAACGCACCACGTTCAGCAATCTTCCCCTTAGGAAATATGGCGTAGCTGAAGTAATCTCCACTTCCACATAAGAACCCACGCCCAACCGCTCAGCACTGTTGAATTGCGGTTCCTTGTTGAAGTGCACCAACTTATTCTGTGCAGTTCTTCCACTCATATGATCTGGATTCTTCTTACTCGGCCCTTCGACCAAGACCTCCTCAACCCTACCAATGCGAGCCTCGTGCCGGGCCAGAGCGCTTCGCTCAATCACAACCTTAAGACGATCGAAACGATCAGAGATCACCTCCGGAGCTATGAAGCGATCCACCATGGCAGCGGCCTCGGTTCCAGGTCGAGGAGAGTAGATAAAGGTATAGGCTCCGTCATATTGTGCACTCGCCGCCACCTCCAATGTGGCCTCGAAGTCCTCTTCGGTTTCACCGGGAAAGCCGACGATAATATCTGTAGTAACAGCTAAGTCGTCAATACCAAGGCGTGCATCACGGAGTTTCTCTAGGTAGCGCTCTGCGCTATATCCACGGTGCATGAGAGCAAGAATCCGATCGGACCCCGATTGAAGAGGAAAATGCAGGTGGTTCATTATCTCTTTAGTCGAGGCCATTGCCTCAATTGTCTCGGGCCTCAAATCCTTTGGATGAGGGGAGGTAAAGCGAACTCGAGAAATGCCGTCTATTTGAGCTACCTCTCGCATAAGGTCGCCAAAGAGCGGCCGTAGCCTTGCCCCTTCCTCACTTAGATATTGTTCACCAACGATCTTAGAATCAAAGACTCCACTGCGCCGTGCGTCAACCGTAAGGTCACGACCATACGAATTTACATTCTGCCCCAAGAGCGTTATCTCGGTAACTCCATCTTGAGCTAGTTGTCGAACTTCACCAAGGAGTTCACCAAAGGGACGAGAGATCTCTTTACCGCGAACTTGCGGGACTATGCAAAAGGCGCAGTTATTATCGCATCCAATTTGCACGGTCACATAAGCCGAATAGGGAAGACTCAATCGAGGACCCGGCGACGAAAAGAACTCTTGATCTAAGATCGACTCCTCAAGGATCTCCACTATTGGCCCTTTGGTAGAAGTCTCCTCCAGAAGTGTTGCTACCCTTGAAACATTGTGGGTACCCACCACCAAATCTACCCAGGGAGCACGCTTGCGGATAAGATCGCGATCCTTCTGGGCCAGACAACCGGCCACTACAATCTTGAAATCCTCTCGCTCGTCCTTGATAGCCTTTAAATGCCCTAGGTTTCCATAGAGCTTGGTGTCAGCATTCTCTCGGATACAACAAGTATTTAGAACCACTACATCGGCCGTGAGGGCATTATCGCTCGAGACATAACCATCGCGAATCAAAAGATTAGATATTCGCTCTGAATCATGCTCATTCATCTGACAACCAAATGTCCTAACAAAAAAACTTTTCTCCACGACTTATAGCCTATCAACCAATGCTCGATTGTCTTTTTGAGATTACCCAGAGTGAGATCAAGTTAAACCTCGCATGGTTGTCCAATGCCAACCCAGACTCCGACAACTTCCGCGAGACCCATAAAACGCGAACCTCATTTAAATGATTTGCCCCTGAAGTATTGATATGCACACTAAATCATAAAATGAAATATTTATAAAAAGTGCTAACAACAAAAGTGCCAAAGGCACCTCGAGGAAAATCATAAAAAAAGGGGTGGGTGAATTCGCTAAGTTCATGAGGGTAAAGGCGATCGACCAAGTGATCGACACACACCAAACCTAAGCCAACCCAAAGCTACCGGATATTAATGGTCTGGTTGCAATTTGGGCACAACTAAAACCTTGATGAAAGAGCATTCTGGCTGTTCACAAAAGTGAACAGCCAGAATGCTCCAAATGCGCACGGGGAGTGCTGTATAAAAAGTGCCGTATAAAGCTGATTACTAGGCTCACTAACAGTGCAGCGATAACCTTCCGCACCCACCCCGTTAGGGCGTTAGTACCATTCCTATTGCCTTTGAATAGATATAATCAAAGAGCAGCCTAAATCAAATTTCATAGAAACCGCAAAAAAGCGAATTTCATCGAGAAAGAATCACTCGTCTAAATAGATCGGCTCGTCGTCTTCCTCTGTAAATTCCGCCTTATGATCCACGACGACGACAGCTCTAATCTTCTCATCAAGCTCGGCCATCAAAACTGGGTTTGACTCGATATAGGACTTCACGTTCTCACGCCCCTGACCTAGCTGCTCGCCCTCATAGGTATACCATGCGCCAGCCTTCTTTATCAATCCCAGGTCCACTCCCACATCAAGGAGCGACCCCTCCCTTGAGATGCCCTTACCATACATAATGTCAAACTCTGCTTGTTGGAAAGGCGGGGCTACCTTATTTTTAACAACCTTGACACGGGTACGATTACCTACAATATCGGCGCCATCTTTAATCTGATCGATACGCCTAATATCCAATCGGACTGAAGCGTAAAACTTCAGAGCCCTTCCACCTGGAGTCACCTCCGGAGATCCGTACATAACGCCGATCTTTTCACGAAGTTGGTTGATAAAGACAGCAATTGTGTTAGAACGATTCAAGTTAGCTGTCAACTTACGAAGTGCTTGAGACATCAGCCGAGCTTGCAACCCTACGTGAGAGTCACCCATCTCCCCTTCAATTTCGGCACGAGGCGTAAGTGCTGCCACAGAGTCAATGATGAGAACGTCCAAGGCACCTGATCGAACTAGGGTATCAGCGATCTCTAGGGCCTGTTCTCCGGTATCAGGCTGCGAGATCAAAAGGGCATCGATATCCACCCCGATAGCCTTAGCGTAGACTGGATCCAGCGCATGCTCAGCGTCCACGTAAGCGCAAATACCACCCGTACGCTGAGCTTCTGCAACTACGTGTAGCGCCAGTGTTGATTTACCTGAGGACTCTGGGCCAAAGATCTCCACTACCCTACCTCGAGGTAGGCCACCAACGCCAAGAGCAAGATCAAGTGCCATAGCCCCGGTGGAGATGGATTCTATTGCCATCTTAGGAGCCGCGCCCATCCGCATAATTGAGCCTTTGCCGAATTGACGCTCTATCTGGCCTATCGCCATCTCGAGGGCTTTATTTTTGTCCATTCCCTCGCTACTCTGCTTTGGAACTCTTGCGGCCATTTTATCTCCTCTTACTTTCTTTTCAAATTGATCTGCACCACGGACTTTTCTTCCGGGACGAAACTTATCAGTTCAAAGTAACAACGAACTTCAATTGTGTAGTTTAAAAACCTAAGGTACTAGATTAGCACGAATAAGAACATATGTTCGATAGCAGAGAGTTATTTCTAATTGAGTATAGGATATATCTATATCTTTCATTGGAGGTGAGATACTCTCTTTTTCAACCTTGGCTTTAGTATTACCGGCTTTCCCAAAACCGATATTGCTTCGATAGCAGATGACAAACAGAAATAGAGAGAACCAAGGGCGCAGCTTTTAGGTTTTCACCTTTTAGCTTTCCACATTGCCCGACCATAATATGCACAATAGACGACTTCCTACAGCCAAAGCGAATCTTGGGTCAAGTAGCTATTGCATAAGCATCTTTATCGAAATCTCATAAGAGACCGCCGACCTAACTCAAGATCGATCACACGATCACTGCAATCGCCTACGACCTATCAGTTCAATCAGATTCGCCGCGAATTCATCACTTGAAATGACTATTCAAAGGACGCACAAAAGATGCATAGATCCCCAATGAACAATAGATTCACACAATCGCTATCAAAGACCCTACATCGGCCATTCTGGATAGACAACCAAGGGCCGAAAGAATACTCCTCGCCTAGATTGACGACCTCAATCAGGGTTGACCTAGCAATCATAGGAGGTGGCTTTAGCGGCCTTTGGAGTGCAATTTTAGCAAAAGAGGCCAACCCCGCAATTAGAGTCGCAGTTTTAGAGGCGCAAAGTATTGGAAGTGGCGCAAGTGGACGAAATGGAGGCTTTGTCCAACACAGCCTCACACACGGCCTAGAGCAGGGACAATCGCAATTTAACGACGAACTCTATGATCTAGAAAAGTTAGGGGTTGAGAACTTCCTAGCCATTGGCAAATTCATCGAGAACAACTCCATCGAGTGTGACTACCAAGTAGTTGGATCATTGGAATTTGCCACTAGAAAAGATCAGGACCTCAAAGAGACAGTGGACCTTCGCAACCGATATGGTCAAAATGCGAAGCTCCTTAGTGCCAAAGATGCAAAATCAATGATCAATGTCACTGGCTATCAAGAGGCGATCTTCAACCCGAAGCTAACCGCAATCGTTGATCCATATCGCCTTAGCATCGGACTCTACAACCATGCAATAGAGCTCGGTATCGAATTCTTTGAAAATACGCCAGTCACTTCGCTACGAGCTAGGGGTAGTGGCCTGCATCTGCAAAGTGACTTTGGGGAGGTTATCTCATCCAAAGCAATTCTGGCCACCAATGTGGCGACCTCGTTGAACCCTCAGATTCGCCGTTACATTCTGCCCGTTTACGACTATGTTCTAATGACCGAACCATTAGAGAGGGCACAACTAGAAGAGATTAAGTGGGAAGGACGATGGGGACTTTCAGATATCGCCAATCAATTTCACTACTGCCGCCTCACGTCTGACAATCGCATACTTTGGGGCGGATACGACGCGATCTACCACTACGGAGGCAGACTTGACGCTGGTTATGAATGGAGGCCAAAGACATACGAGAAGTTGGCCAACCAATTCTTCGTGACATTTCCCAACTTGGAGGGGATTGGATTTAGCCACGCCTGGTCCGGAGCCATAGACACCTGCACTAGATTTTCCCCATTTTTCGGTACCATATTCGATAAAAAAGTTGCATATTCAACCGGCTACACCGGCCTTGGAGTAGCAGCTACTCGCTTTGGCGCACAGGTCACCAATGACCTTTTATTCAACCCAAACTCAAAGCTACTCTGCCTAAAATATACGAAATCAAAGCCAAGAATCTTGCCCCCTGAACCCTTTAGGTACGCAGCGGTCCAGGTCACACGCCATGCTCTTGCCAGAGAAGACCTCACTGCCAAAGAGGGGCTGTGGCTCAGAACAACCAGAGCCCTAGGCTATGGATTTGACTCGTAACCAAATAGACATCTATTAAGTACTCAAAGGAGTGGCTACCCTTTGAGTATCCGACGACGAAGCAGATCCAAACCCGAGATTGTTGAGAACTGTCGAATTCGCTCGCGATCCCCCGGCAGTTTTAGCTCATGGGCAAAAGGAGCTCCATCACCAAGGTCAACCCCAACAAAGACAGTTCCTACGGCATGATCTCCAACGCCCTCCGGTCCCCCAACTCCACTAAAAGCTAAGCCGACGTCACTTTTGATCGCCGATCGAACCCCAATCGCCATCTCTATCACGGCCTGGGCGGTTATCACATCGTCGGCTACTACTCCCAATAGGGTTCGCTTTACCTCGGTGTCATAGCTCACAACACCTCCCCTAAACCACCGCGATGCTCCTGGAACCGCAACGATACGAGATGCCACTAAACCTCCAGTTACAGACTCCGCAACAGCCAAGGTGAGAGATCTCTCTAAAAGTAACTCACCGACAGCGGCCTCCATGGTGGTATCGTCATAGCCAAAGACATGGTCGCCAACGACTTCAAGAACCTTTGCCTCGTATCGGCTTATCACCTGACTTGCCGCCTCTTTGGTATCAGCCCGGGCACTAAGGCGAACCTTTATACCCTCAATGCCGCTGGCCAAAAAGGCCAATGTGATCGGAGCCTTAGTTGAGTCGATCTCTTGAAAAAGCGGATCAAGGCGTTCAGCTAATGCCGACTCTGAGAGACCCCAACATCGAATCACACGAGAGACGATGCTTGCTTTGTCACCTTGGCGCTCCAAAAGATCAGGGATAATAGCACGATCTAACATCTCAGATAGTTCGTATGGAACTCCAGGTGCTGCATAGATTACTTTTCTACCTACAGGTGCTATCAGTCCAGGTGCGGTACCTCGCACTTGAGTTATGGCACTAGCTCCGACAGGGACCATGGCTTGGAGTAGGTTATTCTGAGACATCGTCCGTCCCCTAGACGAAAAGATCGCCTTGATAGACTCAGCAATATCTTCATGCATCTCAAGGGGAACACCCATAACGCCAGCGATAGCCTCCCTGGTTATATCGTCCTGGGTTGGCCCAAGCCCACCACAGACAATAACCGCATCACTTCGAGAAAGGGCGTCACGAAGGACAAGCTTGATACGCTCTAGGTTATCTCCCACCTTGGCTTGAAAGAAACAGTCCAAACCAACATCCGCGAGCCTTTGCGAGATCATAGTTGAATTCGTATCAACAATTTGACCCAACAGCAACTCAGTTCCAACCGCAACGATCTCTACGCGCAACTTTGCTACTTTCTTTAGAAAACAAAAACCTTAGAGACCTAGCCACAAACCAAAAGGCTGATCGCCTTTACATTTGGCAACTCATAGCTCTATTGGATCACAATGAAAAAAAAATGCAAACGACTCCAGATTATCTCTAAAGTGCCCTAGGCGCAGGGTGAGATCCATCGATGAAATAAAAATAACCTGAGACCAATGCTAGAACTGCTGCAATCCAAATCAAAGAGACCGAAAGAGGACCACGCAATCCACCGATTCCTGGAGTGACTATGACAAAGATCGCCAATAGCTGTGCCACAGTCTTAGCCTTGCCCAATGGCCGAGCTGGTACGGATACTCCTCGCCGACCCAGGTGTGCGCGGTAATACGACATAGCAACCTCCCGAACGGCCATCACTGCTATCGGCAACCACCAAGCATATCCCTTAGCAACAATTGCAAAGAAGACGCCAAAGACCAATATCTTGTCTGCCAATGGGTCTAAAAAAGCGCCAGATCGAGTGGTACCTTGACGTCGTGCCAACCATCCGTCAGCACCGTCTGTCACCGAGACAAAGACCCACAGCAGAGCAACTAAAACGGAAGGCCCCTTATGAATAAATAATATTGCTATGACTGGGGTGAATGCGACCCTAACCGCGGTAATGATATTAGCCGGAGTCGCAATTGCGCTAGGTCCAAATGTGTAGCTCGACACCTCTAAACTATCTCCCGCTCTCCTTGTCCGAAACAACCTCAACTGGCTCACCAACAAGGTCTAACCCGATACAATCTAGGATTTTCACCAATTGTAAAGAGCCTACCTTAAG
Organism: Acidithrix sp. C25; assembly: GCF_904848545.2. Classification (NCBI taxonomy): domain Bacteria; kingdom Bacillati; phylum Actinomycetota; class Acidimicrobiia; order Acidimicrobiales; family Acidimicrobiaceae; genus Acidithrix; species Acidithrix sp. C25. The sequence continues at coordinate 130,144 of NZ_CAJHCI020000006.1, read as the reverse complement.
ATTTGATGGAACGACGATCAGACCATCAATCTCAGGCGACTCCATATATGAGCGACCAACCCCTTTACTCTGGACCACGACCTCAAGCTGGCGTCCAATATGAGAGCGTCGCCTAAGGGCCGTGATCGCCTCCTGAGCTTGGGATACCTGTGCGAGTCGATCTACTATAACCTCACTTGGGATTTGGCCCTCTAAGGAGTCAGCATAGGTCCCTTGCTCTTTGGAATAGCCAAAAAATCCAACCCAGTCCAGCTGGGCAGCCTCAATAAATTCAAGCAATTCGTCGTGATCATCCTCAGTCTCACCAGGATATCCGATGATAAAATTGCTTCGAAAGACTGCACTTGGGTAAAGCTCGCGAATCCTTCTAATCTTCTCTAAAAACTCAGAACCAGATCCCGGTCGACGCATTTGTCTCAAAAGCGTCTTTGAAACATGTTGTAGAGAAAGATCAAAATAATTTACTCTAGATGAACCTATCAAATCAATAAGCTCAGAGTTCAGCTGACTCGGATAGAGGTACAAAAGGCGAACCCATTCTATCTTATCCATCAACTCCCGAACCAGTTCAACCAACCGAGCGCTGCCGTATAGATCCCTGCCATAACTAGCCAAATCCTGAGCGATAACGATAATCTCTGGAGAAGCTAAAGTCTCAGCCTCCGCTACCAAGTCATCAAAGTCTCGGCTTTGTTGCTTGCCTCGAAAAGATGGAATTGCGCAAAATCCACACTTGCGGTCACAACCCTCAGCTACTTTGAGGTATGAAAAAGGGCTATTGCTAGGACCAATTGGCAGATTCAATAGGTCAAAGGAGCGATCGAGATCCATCGATGGCGCCCCTTTGCGTCTAGTCTTTGAGATCTTAATAGAAGAGCCCTCTATGCCAGAGGTCTCGTGATGCATAAATTCCTCGCCAAAGCCAACTATTAGATCAACCTCTGGAAGAGCGTCAGTCAATTCCTGCCTGTAGCGCTCTGCCATGCAACCGGTCACAACGATCTTGGCCTCTTTTGCCTTATCTTCTAGGGCATCTAAGATCACTGAGATAGATTCCGCCCTCGCAGCCTCTATAAAGGCACAAGTATTTATCACAACCATGGATGCATCCTTGATTGTCTTGGCGCTTTCGTAACCCAAACCTTGAGCTCGAAAGTGCAACTTCTGAGAATCTACCTCATTCTTAGCGCAACCGAGTGTCTCGATCCAGATGCTCTCATTTACCTTCTTTGTCATAAATCGCCCTTAGCTTCGATCGTCGAGATCATCTGGATCGTCAAGATCCTCCAAAAAACAGATTCCCTCGGTATCTATCGCTACGTCAAACACCTCAGCCGCAACATTCGCCGAAGCTAGTTCATCACGGATCGTCGAGATAGAGGTTGCAATGTCATATCGATCGAATAGCCCAATCATTGAACTTCCCGCGCCGGACCAGGTGGCGAGAAGTGCACCGTTATCGCCAAGTATCTCTTTGATGGTAATCGCCCCAGGGAATATAACCTCACGATATGGTTCGTGCAACTTATCCTCTCCAAATTCAAATCGCATCGCCTCAATATTTGCTAGACCGCCCATCAGCAAAGCCATACGCCCTAGATTAAAGACGGCGTCACCAAAGGCAATGGATTTAGGAAGAACTGCTCTAGCATCTTTAGTAGGTATCTCAATCTCTGGAACCACAATAATGACCCCGTACCGGGGATCAATAGGAATGGAGATAGCCTCCCAAGAGTCTCCAACCCTGCTCCCTGCTACCAACCCACCAAAGTAACTAGCCGCTGCGTTCTCACAGTGACCATCAAAATCACTGCCAACTACAAAAGCATCATAGGCTCCACAGGCTCCTGCAACAGCAACAGACAGTGCTGCCGACGAACCTAAACCTCGAGCCAGGGGAATCTGAGAATCAATCTCTATAGAAACATTGCTATGGCCTAGAACTTCTTGAGCAACAACCGCCGCCAAATGGCTTGCATTGTTTGGCACATCACAACCAAAGCCACTAGAGACTATAGAAAGGCTCTCTGCTTCGTTCACTTCTACCGTTACATAGATCGACAGTGCCAACCCAAGAACATCAAAACCTGGACCCAAATTGGCACTCGAAGCCGGTACCCTTACCTTCATGAAAAATCAACCTCTTGACCTAGGAAACTCAATATGTGGGCCAATCCTTACTTAGTTAATAGCCCATATTTACCTAAAGAGGGCTAGCTGTTGATGAAGATAGGATCGCGATTTGAAAGAAACTGGAAAAGATACGATGTCTACTTAGCCATCACATTGAAGAAAATCATAACTGATAATATCTGCCGACCGCCACAACGTCCCCTAAAGTCTTCGCAATCTCCAAGCTATTGTAGGGGCCTTTACGCTACCGTTGACAATGAGATTTACACTAGCGCTCTCCGAACCGATTGTCGCGGTCAAGGTCCCAACCTTGAAGCCACTACCAAAGGAGGAGGGCAAATTCTTCAACGTTTGGACCCTGTATCGAACTGTCAGTCCGGGCCATCCAACCAATGATATTGAGGCGGCGGTAACGACTGAAACCGCGCTCTGTCCCGGGGCCGAGATCGAACCGACAATCGCACCCTGGTTGATAACTTTGATATTCTTGGGAATCTTCCGAAAAGAATCAAGCAATGCTTTTCCTGCAGATAGCGCGGTAGGAAGCGGGGTGTAGCCCTGTTGTCCCAAGATCACACCAATTACCTGAGGATTCGAACTAACACTTCGAGGCAGGGCGGGGTTCGCTGGAAGTGTAGTGGTTCCAGAAAATACAAAGTTACCACCCGCTGGCGTGGAGCCTGTCTTTACTCCAGTGATATTGTCGTGGCCCACAAGTCCATTCACATTATAGACGACTCCAGCTACCGGTAGAGTAGCCTGGGGCATCGCCACAATCTGAGCCAAGACCGGATTGGCTAGTAGAGCTTGAGCCGCACGAAGTTGATCCGGAGCGGTACCTGCTGTATTGGAATCCAATCCACTCGGATCGACGTACTTCGAATTCTTCATGCCCAACGAGGCAGCCATCTGATTCATCTTCTGAGTAAAGGCACTTATAGAGCCGGCATCCCACTGAGCCAAAAGGCTAGCCACATTATCAGCAGAAGGAATCAAGAGCGCTTCAAGCGCCTGATACTCCGTTAGAACTTCACCAGAAACGACAGCCATCACCGAATCCTGAGCGGCAAGCATGGATTGATAGTTGCTCACATCGCCTGGAGCTACAGTAAGATTGGGCCCCTGGGCGCCCACAGCGAGAGGGTGATCATGGATGATAACCAAGGCTGTGATTATCTTAGCCACCGAAGCCAACCCTATCGGAGTCTTTGTCCCGTGATTTCCAACACTGCCCACTCCTTCCAATCCAACGTCTGCCGCGCCTTGAGATGGCCATGTAAGAGTTGGAGCGGGGCCCGCGATAGCCTGGCTGGAGGAGATCGATGTCGTTAATTTTGGTTGGGGAGGCGTCCTAAGAAGCTGAAACGCCCCTAGGGCACCAACTAAAACCAAGATCACAAGCAGCCCAATTAGTAATCTCTTAGCTCCCCTGGCACGATCTCTTCGATAATAGCCGTAACCTCCGCCTGATGTTTTAGCACGAGGCACCCATGAATCGTTTCTACCCAACTACCGAATCCCATCTAAATTAAAAAAATAAAAAATTCAATTGAAAAGGTCGTCCTACGAACCGCTACAAATTGAACTTCTCCGATGAAATAGAATAATTGAAGTTGGAAGATCTGGTTCATGGCTTTGGCGCCAACTAACCAAAAAGATAGCTAATAGCCATTCTTGAGCTGGTGTAATCATCAAAAGTAATTAACCAGAATCACCCAAGAGCTAACCTATCAGTCGCTGATCTTTATAACTCTCAAACTCCTCTTTACCCATCAATACCACTCTCGGCTTCGAGCCCTCTAGCGGGCCGACAATACCCCTACGCTCAAGCAAATCCATAAGGCGACCGGCGCGTGAAAACCCGACCCGCAACTTTCTCTGGAGCATTGAGGTGGACCCGAGTTGAGAGCTAACAACTAGCTCCAACGCTGCCATGAACAATTCGTCCTCATCCTCTTTGGAATCGGAACTGTCGCTTGTAGTCTCAACCACTTCGAAGTCACCTACAAAGCTGGTTCTACCCTGTCGAATCCAGGAAGCTACTACCTTGCGAATCTCCTCTTCCGCGACCCACGGAGCTTGAAGCCTCTGGGGGTGAGACGTTGATGCTCCTAGCATCAACATGTCACCCTTACCGATCAATCTTTCAGCTCCTGGTTGGTCCAAGATGACTCTCGAATCCGCTAAGGATGAGACAGAAAAGGCCATACGAGAGGGGATGTTGGCCTTTATCAACCCCGTAATCACATCTACGCTAGGACGTTGAGTGGCAATCACCAGATGGATTCCGACGGCTCTAGCCATCTGAGCAATACGACAGATCGACTCTTCTACGTCCCTAGCGGCTACCATCATTAGATCATTGAGCTCATCAACGACAACAACGATGTAAGGAAGGTGGCGATAGGACTTCTCTTTGATGGAATCGAACAATGGAGATGGACCCAACTCAATCTCGGATGAGGTCTCATTTGCAGCATCAACGAACGGCAAATCCGCTTTATCTTCTTCAGAGGCCTCCCTCTGAAGGTTTTCGACTATCTGGTTGTAACCCACGATATCTCGAGCACCAAGCTCAGATAGGAGATCATAGCGCTGCTCCATCTCCTTGACCGCCCAGGCTAAGGCGTTCGCCGCCTTTTTGGGATTGGTGACCACAGGAGTCAGAAGGTGCGGGACACCATTATATTGACCTAGCTCTACCCTCTTTGGGTCGATCAGAATCATCCGAACTTCATCTGGGGTGGAACGCATCAGGATTGAGGTCAGAATAGAATTCAAACAAGAAGACTTACCAGAACCGGTCGACCCGGCTATCAGAACGTGAGGCATCTCTGCGAGATTCGCCAATGTCGCCTTGCCCGAGATATCTCGACCAATAGCCACAGCTAGAGGGTGCAAATTAGCCGCCGCCTCTGGAGCGCCAAGAACGTCACCCAATGCAACAATTACTCTGCGCTCATTTGGGACTTCCACCCCAATGGCACTCCTACCTGGAATAGGCGCCAATATTCGGACATCGGCCGCCGCCATGGCATAAGCAATATCTTTGTTTAAAGATGTCACACGAGCCACCTTGACGCCCGCACCAAGTTCCAACTCGTAACGAGTTACAGTAGGACCCACAGTCATTCCAACCAGTGAAGTCTCTACCTTATGGGTTGCTAGGGCGTCGCATAGAATACGACCACGCTTCCAAAGTTCATCTTTGTCTAAGGCGCGGACCGCTGAACGTCGTAAAATATTACCCGGAGGAAGCTTCCACGCAACAACTCGCTCATCTGCCTTTTCGTCAAAGTCCTGAGCAACCCCATCTTGGCTATCCAGATCCTCATCGGCTGGAGAGGAGTCGAAAGCATCTGCATTTGAGCCCCCAAGTAGCAGCTCTTCATCTAGCTCTTGTGAATCCGACCCCTCGGCCACAGCTTCTAACGGCTGCACCGGTATGTTTATGACCTTTGATTCAGGATTTCCAAGATCCTTGCTTCCCCGATCAGCCCCTAAATAAGCCTCATTCGATAGAGAATCCTCGGCGTAGTCATATACCGGAACCGATGGCATCCTAGATCGAGATCTAGACCTAGTTGGCTTATGCACCAGAGGAGGAGAGCTAGTGTGCGGCTCGTCCAAGGACAAAGGCGCTCCTTGAATCTCTCTGGCGTCGGATCCGTCGTTGAAATGGCGAGCAATACGGTAGCGATAACGCCGAACGATAGCGATTGGGGAATGGCCAAAAAGATCCAAAAGAGAAAAGACAACTACGACAAAGATTAATATACCAGCACCACCGGGAGAGACCAATGCGGCAATGCCTCGAAAGGTATACCACCCGATAAGGCCGCCTCGCTCCGCTAATGATGGATTGCGATGAGGATGTAGAAGCTCAAAGATCAAAAAGGAGGAAAAGGCCAACAAAGCCACTATTGTAAGTGCCCCGCTAGATAGATACCGACGCTTGAGCGATGGCCTTATATCTAAGACAAGCACCAGTCCATAATATCCGATATAAGCGTAGAACAAGACCCTTCCATAGCCAAAGGCCGCGGCGAAGAGATGATCAAACGAAGTTCCAACTCCACCTAGTACTGAAAAGAGAGATAGTACTCCAAAGATAACGCCACCAAGAATGATCAAACCTGCTACATCCGCCTCTGTCCTTCTGGCACGCAAATGAGCAGGACGCCTATTGCTGGTTGATGATCCCTTTGAAGGGACAGTGGCTATGGCTGACGTTCGAGGAGAGGTTGCCCTGCTCTTTGAAGTCGACCCCGAAGATCGCTTTGCTATCGGCTTTGGCTCCTGGATAATACGGCTCGAACTTGCTTTTTTACGGGTTTCACCAGTGCTTTTCAGTGTCTCAACCTCCAATCTGAACAACTAGACGATTCATTCATCTGAAATTACAAGCATCCAAAATTTGAATAACTACATAAGTGTAGTACCGTGCATCACTAAAGGCTAGACCTATCGTAGAGTTGAGCACAATTTGGTACTATAGATCACTTGAACCCGAAAAGTCTAGGAAAAACCCAAAGAAATCAATTTTAATACTCTTGAGATAAACCGAAGATGAAAAGACCTATAGATTTATCCAGCCAACGGAGAGCTAAATCTCTGTCAGAACTGGGATAACCATCGGTCGCATCTTGGTACGCTTCTCGATTAGTTTCGCAGTCGTGGTACGAATATGTCGAGATACCGTGTCGTAGTCAGAGCCTGCCTCACCAATCGTGGTGGTAATAGTCGCCCTAATCGCTGCCTTTAGATCCTCAATAAGCTCGGCAATAGAGTCAGGACGATCATTGTCACTATGGGCCCATCCTCGGGTTACGATCTCAGGACCGGTAATTATCGTAGCACTAGCTACATCGACAGAGACCACAACTACTACAACACCCTCTGAGGCGAGGGTCTTTCTATCCCGAAGGACACCTTTAGAGAGGCCATCCACAACCCCATCGACATAAAGATAGCTCGCGGGGACCTTGCCATCTCTGGTCAAGCTCTCGCGATCCAATCGAAGCACATCACCGTCTAGGCAGACAACTATGTTATCCTTTGGCACACCCATCTCATTTGCAAGTCGGGAATGAGAATTCAAATGTCGAAATTCACCATGTACTGGAACAAAAAAACGTGGTTTACAGATCGTCTGCAATAGCCTCAACTCTTGACGCTTGGCATGGCCAGATGTGTGAACCTTGGCTATCCCTGCATGGACCACGTCAGCTCCACGACGGTGAAGTCCATCGATAACCTTGCCAACAGCTGACTCATTACCGGGGATCACATCAGCGGAGATGATTACAAGGTCATTTTGATTCAATTTAAGAAACTTATTCTCATTGGCCGCCATTAGGGTAAGAGCAGACATCGCCTCGCCCTGACTTCCTGTGGAGATAACACAGATACGATCATCAGGATAGGAATTAACCTTCTCTATATCAGCTAGTGATGCTTCGGGTATATTCAATAGACCAATAGAGCGAGCAAGCGCAATGTTTTTCCCCATAGAACGCCCAAGGGGAAAGATCATTCTGCCTGCCTCCAGAGCTGCATTAGCAATCTGTTGCATTCTGTGGATATGCGAAGCAAAGCAGGTGACCACGATTCTTTTGGTCTTATTGGTCGCAAACAGCTGTCCGAGCACCGGGCCGACCTCTGACTCAGAGTCAGAGTGACCTGACTCCTCTGCGTTGGTCGAATCAGCCAACAGCAGGGCTATGCCCTCAGAACTAGCGATCTGACCAAGACGTGCGAGATCGGGCAGTCGCCCATCCACAGGGGTAAGGTCAATCTTAAAGTCGCCCGAATGAACAATTGTGCCGATCGAAGTTCGTATTGCAAGCGCAAAAGAGTCGGGCACAGAGTGGGTAACCGGGATAAATTCTACAACAAAGCTACCTATATCTCGGACCTCGCGGTCAGAGACGTAGTGCATCCGGGCTTTTGCGCCTAGGCCTGCTTCTTCTATCCTTGAGCTAGCTAGCGAAAGCGCTAGCTGCGAGCCGTAGATATCAAGGCTCATCTCTCGTAAGAGAAATTGAAGTGCACCGATATGATCTTCGTGACCATGGGTTATGACGACCCCAATCACCTTATCTTTATTTTCCAAGAGGTAAGAGAAGTCCGGAAGAATCAAATCCACACCAGGGGTGTCGTGAGTTGGAAACATCAAACCGCAGTCGATGATCAAGATCTCATCACCCATCTCAATCGCTGCGCAGTTGCGACCTATCTCACCTAACCCGCCAAGGAAAACTACCCTGACGTGATCTTGGCTGTTATCAATTTTGCTTGTCAAAAATTCACCTTAATTGAATAGTTTTGGGCGCTTTCCTTCAAATTAGCCAAGACTCGCTTCGCATCTTCTTGAAGGCCGAGAGGGGGTGCTCCCATGGGAAGTCGACACTGACCAACCCTAAAGCCCATTTCGTTCATCATTACCTTTGTTGGCATGGGATTAGGCGCGAAATCGCCTGTCTCAAAGCCATACGATTCAAATAGTGCTGCATTGATCGACATGGCACGGCGATGGTCGCCAGAATTAAAGGCCTCTATCATCGCTGAAAAAAATTCACTCGCCCAATGCGTCGCGACACCAATGGCGCCTATTGCACCTACGGCCATCAAGGGCAACGTCATAGCGTCATCACCTGAATAGACGTCAAAGCCGCTTCCAAGGCCGGCAATCACTGTAGCGGTGGCACTAGGGTCACCCGCTGCATCCTTGAGTCCAACTATGTTGTCACAACTGTTGGCTAACTCAAAGATCGTAGAAGTAGCGATCTTTCGACCGGTGCGAACGGGAATATCGTAGATAATCACAGGTAGATCGGTCGCATTGGCCATCTCTCGGATATGACCGAAGATTCCACTTTGAGGGGGGCGATTGTAATAGGGAGCAACCGCCAAGACACCAGCGATCTTCAGCTTTGTCGCCTGCTTGGTAAGGGAAACAGAGTGCAGGGTGTCATTACTTCCAGAGCCAGCAATTACCGGGATATTCACACTTGAGGAGACTGCATCCCATATAGAGAGCTTCTCGTCATCGGTAAGCGTCGAAGCCTCGCCAGTTGTACCCGAAACAACCAATGCACTGTTGCCGGCAGTTTCTAGATACTTAGCAACTGAAACCGTCGCATCTAAGTCCAACTCGCCATCTTCATCAAAGGCGGTGATCATAGCTGTGACTACTGAACCAAACTGATCTAGCGCTCTTCCCATTCCCTACTCCCCAGCTAACCAATAACGTCAAATACCGACTAGCTCTCTTGTCAAACCAGATCAAATGCAAGTCATTCGAACCAATTGACTATCTCTACCTTAAACCCAAATAATCATCCAAAATCGACTCAATTCCAATGGTCAACCCATCGCGCTCGGAGATCGCTTTAATCGCTAACAGCACCCCTGGCATAAAAGAATTCCGATCATAGGAGTCGTGCCTGATACTCAAGGTCTGGCCCGTAGTCCCAAAGATAACCTCTTGATGTGCGACCATTCCGGCCATTCGCACAGAATGAATAGAGATATTTTTATCGACCCGACTACCTCGTGCTCCATCAAGCTCAGCGGAGGTTACATCTTGAGCAAAACCACCGTTCTTGGCCGAGGCGATTCGACCAGCAGTTACAAGTGCGGTGCCACTCGGTGCATCAGCTTTTCGATTGTGATGAAACTCAATTATCTCGCACGTCTCAAATAACGGAGCGGCCAACTCGGCAAAACGCATCATCAAGACCGCGCCAATCGCAAAGTTCGGAGCGATTAGACAATTTGAATTCGACTTTGAAAAAGCCTCTTTGAGAATCTCAATCTGCCGGCTTGTCAACCCAGTCGTGCCTATCACGATATGAATTGAATTCCTGGCGCAAAAAAGAGCATTCTCGAAAGAAGCTTCCGCTTCGGTAAAGTCAACTGCTACGTCAACCTTATCTGGCTCAAGAGCATCCCGTTCTCCCAAGATACTAAGGCCGGTTCCGAGGATTGACGTCGCTTGCCCTAGATCGATCCCAGCTAAGCGAGGATCTAGGGCGCTACTAAGTTCACAATCATCATCGTTAAGCACAGCCCTACAGACGCTTGCGCCCATCTGACCACCCGCGCCAAACACTGCTACTCGAATCTTATTGATAAGTCAATCCTCCGACCAAAATCCAACGAAATATCAGATACTATCTACGACTGTCACGACGTGGACGGGAACGACGATTTCGGTCACGATCTCGACCACCATCATTGCCGGCGAATGCTCGAGGCTCAGCTTGCTCGGGACCTAGATCACCGTATTCAGCACGCAGTTGATCCTCAAAAGCAGCTTCAAAGGAGACGACCTCAATGTCGTCCTCTTCGTACTTATTTCGCTCTATCCGATCGCCGCCTCTGGGTGTAGCTGGCTCGTGAGCAACGGGGGCTCGATCATGAATGGGACTTTGGCTACCACCGCCAAATCTATCGCCACCATCATCATCGTCGTCGTCGTTGTCATCGTCGTCGTCACGATCTGTCACCAACGAGAGCGAAAGTTTACCATTTGGATCAATGTCATCAACTACAACACGTAGCTCTTGGCCCATGGATAAAACATCCTCAACCCGATCAATTCGACGTCCTCCGCCGATCTTTGAGATATGCAACAGTCCGTCACGACCAGGAAGAATATTTACGAAAGCGCCAAATTTGGCTATGCCAACGACCTTACCCGAGTAATGGCCACCGACTTGCGCTAGAGGTGGATTGATGATCGCAAGAATGCGGTCTCTAGCCTCATTGACGGCTGCCATCTCCTTGGCACCGATGGTGACCATTGCGGTCTCTCCATCTTCATCTAGCGTTATCTCTGTCCCAGTCTCTTGTTGGATTGCGTTTATCACTTTGCCCTTCGGCCCAATGATTTCACCCATCTTGTCAAGTGGAATCTCAAAATTAACGATCTTTGGAGCATTGTGATTGAGCTCAAGCCTTGGAGCCGGAAGGGTTTCTAGGATAACTCGCAAAACCTCTAATCGGGCCGTCTTTGCCTGCGAAAGAGCACTAGCCAAAACGCTTGCTGGAATGCCGTCGATCTTGGTATCAAGTTGAAGTGCAGTCACAAACTCTGAGGTCCCAGCCACTTTGAAGTCCATGTCACCAAAGGCATCTTCGGCACCCAAAATATCTGTAAGAGTGGTGTATTTGCCATCATGGAGCACTAGGCCCATCGCTATGCCACCAACAGGAGCCTTAATGGGAACACCTGCATCCATCAAAGAAAGAGTCGATCCACAGACTGACGCCATTGAGGTTGAACCATTTGAGGCCAGCGCCTCTGAAACCAAACGTAGCGTGTAAGGAAATTCATCCTCTGGTGGAATAACAGGTAGCAAAGCTCGCTCAGCCAGAAGACCATGACCAATCTCTCGTCGCTTTGGTGCCCGCATGAATCCAACCTCTCCGGTAGAAAAAGGTGGGAAGTTGTAGTGGTGCATATAACGCTTGAAGTCATCGGTGCCAAGCGAATCCAGCATCTGGTTCATCTTTGGCATACCCAAGGTGCAGACATTTAGGACTTGAGTCTCGCCACGCTGAAAGAGCCCCGACCCGTGAGCAGTAGGAATAAGACCTACAGCCGCTGTCAATGGACGGATGGTTGTCGTATCCCGACCATCAATTCGAACACCATCGTTTACTATTCGCTCGCGAATAACTGTCTTGGTGATAGATCGAATTGCTGCCGAGATCTCTTTCGAAGCATCTGGGAATTCCCCAGCTAGCTCTTCTTGAACACTTATGGCTACACCATCGAGTGCTGCGGCCCTCTCTGTCTTACCGGCAACGACGTTTGCTTGTCGCATTCGATCCATAGCTATGGCAGACACTCGGCTATAGACTTCATCGGAATAGTCAACCACTGGCGTGTATGCCATCGGAACGACGTTTCCAAAGGCCTCTACTAGAGAGTGCTGAAGTGCAATCGACTCACGTATCCAAGTCTTAGCGGCCTCTAATCCCTCAGCAATGACCTCTTCGGTTACCATAGGTGCTCCACTTTGGTAATTCTTCCAAGATGCCGCCGTGCCACCAGCCTCTACCATAATTATTGCAATGTCGCCCGTACTTTCGCCAGAACGCACTTGTCGACCAGCAACAACTAGTTCAAAAGAGGAGTCATCTCCATCTTGATAGGATGGATTTGCAATCCATGAACCATCGCTCGAGTATGCAATCCTAACCGCACCAACTGGTCCATTGAATGGAATTCCAGAGATCATCAAAGCGGCAGATGCAGCGTTTATAAAAAGAACGTCATAAGGATTCTCGGAGTCAGCGCCCAAGACAGTTCCCACGATATGTACATCGTGACGAAAATCCTTTGGAAAACACGGTCGAATCGGACGATCTGTAAGCCGCGATGCCAATACGGCAAAGTCTGTCGCCTTTCCTTCACGACGGAAGAACGAGCCCGGAATCTTTCCTGCTGCGTACATTCGCTCTTCGACATCGACTGTCAATGGGAAAAAATCGATACCCTCTTTGACTGATTTTGAAGCTACGGCTGTAGCCAAAACCATCGTGTCTCCCAATCGAGCCACGACTGATCCATCTGCAAGCGGCGCTAAGAGGCCTGTTTCAAATGAGATGGTCTTCTCAGTCCCTGATATTTGGGCCTGAACTTTTATAATTTCTTTCATACTTCCTCTGATTTGATACGTCGAACTAATCGCTCATGCGAAGAGTTCGACTCTATAGTTGAGCACCATTTTTATAACTAGGCGGGCCTATACCTAGATAACAAGTCGCACCAGCTTCGCCTTGGCAAATTCGCATTCTCACAGTTCCCAGTGGACTAGGTCCAAACCCAATTGAAGTTTCAATTCGGGCCCACTCCACTGGCAGCTGCAAGCCTTACACCCTTGACATGGAAATTGCGGCTTATATGGTGCGATTCATTCTGCTACATATTACAAATTAGCCGATTCCAACGCATATATCGCCGAAGATATAGACGTCCTTTCAAATGAAGCTTGACATAGACAAAGAGCCTGGCGAATAAACGCCAGGCCCGAGACGTAAACTTCAAGCTCACACTCTAAAAAATCGACTAACGACGAATTCCTAAACGAGCGATAATACTTCTATAACGCTCCACATCATTGGACTTTACGTAGTCCAAAAGACGTCGCCTTTGACCAATTAGCATCATAAGTCCACGACGCGTATGGTGGTCACCTTTATGCTGCCTTAAGTGATCGGTTAGATGCGAGATTCTGGAACTAAGAAGTGCTATTTGCACCTCGGGAGATCCAGTATCTGCCTCATTTTTACCAAACTCTGCGATTATCGCCTTTTTGTCAATCATTCCTGCACCTTGCGAAGAGCTTCTAAAAACTTCTGTGAAACACGAATTCATAAGCTTAGTTGCTCAGATGTAATTTGCCTACCTTTGCTTTACCTTTACATCCTCAACGTCAAGTTCAATCTGATCGACTAACTCCTTTGAATTGGAGAAAGTCTTCTGTGGCCTCAAAAAGTGAGTAAATCCCACTTGGATCTCCCGCCCATAGAGATCACCATCAAAGTCCAAAAGAAACGCCTCAATCAATCGATTACCCTCTTTGGGGTAGTAAGTTGGACGAGTTCCTACAGATACTGCAGCCATGTAACGACTCTGCTGATACTGAACCCACCCGGCGTAAACACCATCCACTGGCAGAACTCTATTATCCTGATAGGAGACGTTCGCCGTTGGATAGCCCAACTCTGAACCACCTCTACCATCGCCCGACGTGACTAAACCAACTATGTAGAAGTCTCTGCCCAAAAGGCGATGCGCCAATTCGACACTACCGAGCGAGATCAACCTTCGAATCAACGTAGAGGAGACCACCACCTCTCCTTCATCTTGTAGCTCCGGAAGAACCTTTCCAACCGATGCGGCGATCTCACCTACCAATTTGACCAATAGATCAGATTCAACTACAAAACCACAGTCTCCAGCCATCTCTTGGAGCAGGTCCACATTACCGGCTCGTTTCGAACCAAATCGGAAATCCGGGCCAACTATCACAACCTTCGCGCCCAGATCTCCAACCAACGTCCCCTTTACAAAATCTGACGCCAATTCTTGGGATCTGGCTAGGTCAAACTCAACCAGGTAGCAATAGTCCACTCCCAACTCTTCAAACAGCGCTAGCCGCTCCTCAAAAGAGTTGATCAAAGCTGGTGCAGATCCACCTCTGACTATGGTTGCTGGGTGAGGATTAAAGGTTATTGCTACACTGGGAATTCCCAAGGCGTCACCTCGCCGCTTAGCATGTTCCAAAAGATTGCGATGGCCAAGGTGAACACCATCAAAGGTTCCAATGGTTACAACCGACGCCGCTAACGGCGTCTGCGTGGCTGGGGTCAAAAGTTTCATATCTCTCCAACAATCGATTCCTTGCCGTCATTGCAACTTCTCTAATCGCATCGACTACCGAGAATTATCACTATCTCTATCTATGAATGATAGCCCTACGAAGTCGGCCACCGGAAACTCATTTTGCCAACGTTCGATCGCAAAGCTCACTTTGAATGTTCGCTCACCTCATACTTAGCCCACGCACAAAAAGCTCGACTTCAAAACAATCTCTTCGACTTTTCCTAAGGAAACGGCCGTCTCCTTCCGATAAATGCCCATAGACAATGGAATGTGTATCCTAGGCCCCTCGATTGACGTAAAGAGATAGAAAATTTTATCTCAATGAGGCGGCACGCAACTGGAAGTTAAGTGAGGATCGAATGGCTACAGCTACCAAGAAAGCCGAAGAAAGCTCGGCTAAAGAAGAAAAGAAGGGGTCAAAAAAGAAGCTCATTTTGATCATACTGCTGGTGGTTTTAGCAGCTGGAGGAGGGGGCTTTGGCGCATTGACCTTTCTTGGATCATCAAAACCGCATAAGGCTGCCTTTGTACCTCCCAAAGTTGGACCGATCTATGGCTTTGGTACCATCACAACAAATCTCTCAGATGGTCATTTGATACAGCTAGGGATGAGCCTCCAATTGGGAGTCAAAGACCTGACAACAGCGATCACCCCATTGAATAAGGATATGACCGACGTCGTAATTACTGATCTTTCGGGTTGGACCTACGCTCAGCTTCTGTCGCCCATAGCCAAACTCACCTTAAAGAAACAGCTAATTCTTGATCTAAATAAGATCGTAAAGGTAGCAACCGGTAAAAACGAAATCACCGACATCTATTTCACATCATTCATAATGCAATAGTCGCCATTGTCACCAATAGACGTTGGAGCAATTTGCCCGATAGGCTAGTTATGGATAATCTTTTAGAAACCCTCATCTAACATATCTAAAACGTTAAAACACCCACTAGCCCAACACAACATCAATGAAGACAAATTAGATAGATACGGCTGATACTCGGAGCAATCATAAATTGAGCAGTCACTAGGAGCCTAAACAGTTCACCAAATCCCAACAGGTCCTAGCAAAAACATCGCCGTGAGCGAAAAAGCCACTGCGTCTAATCCAGCCTACCATTTGATATACGATCGAAAACCAAGGCCCAGCCCAAACACAGAGCAAATTGAACATACGAGAGCTTGATACCATCCAGCTAAAATCGTAAACAAAAAGAGCATCTAAGCCGAGAAACCCCCGCTCAATAACGCCAAACAGGGTCCTTAGATATCGGGTTAGCCACATCATCAATATCTGATCCCAGGTACACAGACATGTTCTTTAGCAATCAAATCATCCCAAAAAATCTAAGGATATAAGCCAAAGACCAATAGCCTCCCTTGACAAAAGTCCTTAGAGACTCGGAGCCATAAAAACGATCTTTGGAATCAACATATCCCCACTGACCCCATAGATCCCGATCAGATTATCGAACGTTACCTCGCCATCACCCAAAGATCTATCATCGGACAAAAGCGCAACTAACGAATCAGAGCCACCTTCACCAAAATTACGTCCGCCACTAAGGGGAATTGGACCACCGTGACAGGCGCGCTGGAGTAGACCTGGCTCTATAAACATAGTGTCAAAAGAGGAAAGCACCTTAGAGAAAGGAAGAAATGAGTCCCTCGACAAAGAATCGATCTCCACACAATCATCTATGGAATACCCATCGGAGGAGGTACGTCGCAAAGAAGTCAAATGGCCATAGGTCCCTAACCTTTGGGCGATTGTCTCACCCAAGGTACGCACATATGTTCCACGCGAGCAGACAACGTCCACTGCCAGAATCGACGGATCGGATGTCAATTGGATAGAAAGTTCCACTATCTCAACCTCTACGGCTGCGAGTTCGACGGCCCGATTTTCACGAGCAAGGACGTGACTGGGGACCCCAGCTACCTTTTTAGCGGAAAAAGCTGGAGGCGTCTGCATTTGGTGACCGAGCAAGGACAGTGCCACAACGTCTAATTGCCCTTGTGTAAGAATAGGCACTGGTGCGCTCAAAATAACTTCACCAGTATGGTCAGCCGTATCTGTCGCTGACCCTAAAGTCAAACTAGCGCTATAAGCCTTAGTTGAAGAGTGGATATGTGGGATCAGCTTGGTCGCCTGTCCGACACAAACTACTTGGACCCCGCTCGCAAAGGGATCCAATGTACCCATGTGCCCAGCCCTGTTGTTTCCAGCTACGCGTCGCACAACAGAGAGGGCCCCATTTGAAGTAATCCCTATTGGCTTATCTAGAACGACAACACCGAAGGGTAAACCACCAGAATAGACTTTACGTCTGGCCAATCGTCAAACCACCAGGCAATTCATTCATCGCCGCCAGGCATATCCATCACATTTGGAGGGATAACCTTACGAAGAATCGACTCTATGGCAAGACCGGAGGCAATCGCTGGGTCAGCCTCAAAGAACAACAAAGGAGTACTTCTCATACGAACCCCATTTGCAATCTCGCGTTGAAGCTTCACCCTATTGGTGCTCAACCAATCTTCAAGACGCGGCGAAAGGTGATCAAAATAGACCTTGGCTCTGCGCAAGTCTGGGTCGACAACCACGGCCGTAACCGTAGCTATCGACTCGGAATCGATCGGTTCATAGTGTTTCTCCATGGCAAAAGCCAAAACTCTCTGAACCTCATTCGAGACCCTATCCATTCTCGGGAAAGAACCCCGCTTGGTCATCTGTCGATTAGCCATCTAAATTACCTCAAAGCACTCTAGCGTCAAAGAGCTCGAGGAATCTCGCGATCCTCGAAGGTCTCTATTATGTCGCCAGATCGCAGGTCTTGAAAGTCACTAAGGCCAATTCCACACTCAAATCCAGAGGCAACTTCGCGAACATCGTCCTTGAAGCGACGCAAAGAGGTAATCGAACCCTTCCAGATAACTACGCCATCTCGAAGGAAGCGAACCTTGGAACCACGTGTAATGGAACCATTTTGGACGTAACAGCCAGCAACAGCTCCAACCTTTGGCACTCTAAAGATATCGCGCACCTCGGCCTCACCCGTAACTACCTCTTCATACTCAGGAGCAAGCATACCGACCATGGCCGCTTCAATATCCTCGAGCATCTTATAGATAATCTCATAGGTTCTAATCTCAACGTGCTGTGCCTCGGCGGCCTCTCGACCACGACGATCGGGACGGACGTTAAAGCCGATGATCAATGCATTCGAGGCGGCCCCAAGGGAAACATCATTCTCATTGATTCCACCAACTGCTCGGCGTACGATACTCAACTTCACCTCAGGTCGTTCGAGCTTTCGAAGACTTTCAGTAACTGCCTCCAGCGAACCCTGCACGTCAGCTTTGATAATCACATTAAGAGTCGCAGTTTCCCCACGCTTAATCTGCTCAAAGAGATCTTCCAGTTTTGCACCCGGTGCCGCTCCACTTTGAGCACTCAGACCAGCAAGACGAATCCGCTGTTCGCGCATGGAACCGATCTGTCGAGCAACGCTAAGCTCAGCCGTCTCTCTAAATTCATCTCCAGCACTCGGAACCTCAGAAAATCCTAAAACTTGAACTGGAGTAGATGGCTCAGCCTCGTGAACTGGATTACCAGCCTCATCTATGAGAGCCTTGACCCTACCAAAGGCTGGCCCTGCCACCAAGTTAGAACCAACTCTCAGAACACCTTGCTTCACTATAACCGTCGCCACTGGGCCACGTCCAGGATCCAAATTGGCCTCCAAGACAACACCCTTGGCGCGGCCGACCTTGGTGGAGGTCAACTCCAACACCTCGGCCAACACAACCAGCTGTTCCAAAAGATCATCGACACCCAAATTCTGGAGAGCCGAAAGCTCAACCATTATAGTGTCGCCGCCCCATGCCTCAGGGACTAAACCATATTCAGAGAGCTGTTGCATAACACGATTCGGATCAGCGTCTGCACGATCGATCTTATTTATTGCAACTACTATCGGCACGTGAGCAGCCTTAGCATGGTCAATCGCCTCGATCGTCTGGGGCATCACCCCATCATCAGCAGCTACGACCAAAACCACGATATCGGTGACACCCGCACCTCGAGCACGCATAGCCGTAAAGGCTTCGTGGCCAGGTGTATCGATAAAGGTAACGAACTTGTTGTCGACTTGTGCCCTATAAGCACCAATGTGCTGTGTAATTCCACCGGCCTCTTTGGCAACGACGTTGGTCTCTCTAATTCGATCAAGCAGCTTTGTCTTACCATGATCAACATGGCCCATAACCGTCACAACCGGAGCACGCCACTCAGCTTCACCCTGTGGAACGATATCGTCGTCGGAGAAGTATTTGGCATAAAGCTCAGCCTCTTGTTCTTGTCCGGGGTCAACCAACTTAACCTTCGCGCCCAATTCAGCGGCGAAAAGCTCAATCGCATCATCTGAAAGCGTCTGGGTTGCAGTTACTGGTTCGCCCTGCAAAAGTAGGAATCGAACCACATCTCCAGCAGATCGATTGAACTTTGGCCCTACCTCTTGAGCCGATGATCCTCTTTCAATAATTATCTCGCCATCAGGCACTGGTGCATTGGATGGTATGTAGGACGTAACCTGAGTTGGCTCCAGCTCTTCCATATTCTTTCTACTGCGGCGCTTAGCGGCACGCTGTAGTGGTCGTCCTCGAGATCCAGCTGGCGACTTTCCACCAAAAGCTCCGCCCGGAGATGGGGTTGGAGTTCTAGAACCCGGAAATCCTCCACCAGTTCGAGGAGCAAAACCCGTTGAGGGACCACTCCTTGGGAAACCACCACCGCCACCTTGGCCCGCGCCACCCGGACGAGGTCCACGATCGGCGAAGTTACCTTGGCCCGCGCCACCCGGACGAGGTCCACGATCGGCGGAGTTGCCTTGGCCGCCACCGGGACGAGGTCCACGATCGGCAAAGTTACCTTGGCCGCCACCCGGACGAGGTCCACGATCGGCAAAGTTACCTTGGCCGCCACCGGGACGAGGTCCACGATCGGCGAAGTTGCCTTGGCCGCCACCGGGACGAGGTCCACGATCGGCGAAGTTGCCTTGGCCGCCACCGGGACGAGGTCCACGATCGGCGAAGTTGCCTTGGCCGCCACCGGGACGAGGTCCACGATCGGCGAAGTTGCCTTGGCCGCCACCGGGACGAGGTCCACGATCGGCGAAGTTGCCTTGGCCCGCGCCACGATCTGGGCGAGGTCCACGATCGGCGAAGTTACCTTGGCCCGCGCCACGATCTGGGCGATCACCAAAATTACCTTGACGTCCGCCTTCAGAATTACGATCAAATCCACCACCGGGACGAGGTCCTCTATTAAAGCCAGGACGATCGCCTTGTCTTGGATTTGGGGAATCGTTCTGATACCGTCCTCCTGATCCTTGACGATTAGAGCCCATCCCTGGAGGTGGCGGAATTGGCTTTCCCGAAAGCGACAAGGGCACCCTGGGACGCGGAGGGGGAGCCACGCTTCCACCTTTTGCACCTGGTTCTAGACTAGGGGCTGAATTGGCCTCCACGTCATTACGAACCACAGGTGGCCTGGTATCTCGATTTGGCCCCATTGACGATCGTTGACCATGTGATTCGGTAGACCTGAATACGCGACCGCGTGAATCACGAGCCTTTGGAGCAAGATTTTCCGATGAGCTACTTTTGTTCTCAGGCTTGTTCTCGGCCTCGGGAGCCGGTTGCACCTTTTGCACAGTGGCATCGGCATCGCTCTTTACGACAACCGTGCCCCTATCTAAATCTGGAGTAATGACTACTTTTTCCTCTTGTTTGGCTGGAGCCTCGGGTGATTTTACCACCTTTTGTGCTTGCTCATTATTCTTCGAAGATGCTAATTGTGATGGAGCAACATCAACCCTAGCGACAGGCTCTGATGGCAGAACCTCACTAACAGTGCCACTTACCGCTTTAAAGTTATCTTTAGCCGCTCGATCACTCTTGTCCGTGCCAGCCTCAGAGTCCCTAGGGGCATCCGCCCCGCGACGGTGGCTCTGCTTTGAATGGCCGGAATCTAAATGCCTACTGGTATCAGGCTCAGTTAGGGGCTCTGTCTTGGCTTGTACTTGTGCCTCGGGTTTAGCTTCAATTACTGGCGGTGCCTTGGCTTCGCTCTGTGGCTCACCTAGAGGCTGCGCCTTGACTTGTATTCGTGGCTCGGCTGCGGGAGGTTCTATCGGCGCTGACGCTTTACTAGCTATCGGATCCGCCGGCAAAACGTTAACGGCAGCATCGCCAGCCGCCACGGTAGTCTTTGTATCGCCGTGTGAGTGCTCTCCACCACCGGCCCTCTCATAGCGTCCAGCGCCTTCTCGAACTACCTTACGCCTAGCCCGATCAGCTTGAGCATCTTCTATGCTCGACGATGGACTCTTAATACCCATGCCAAGATCGTTGCATAGGTCAAATGCGCCCTTGTTTGAAAGCCCTAGTTCTTTGGCTAGGTCATAGACCCGTATCCGTTTTGCCAACTGCTACTTCAGTCCTCTCCTAAAACACTCATTCAAATTGAGAAATTATCGTCCAAATCAATACTGGACGAACATAGAATAACGACACGCAGACAAAACGGCCGCCTTCCAATGCTACACGGTTTTTTACGTTCACCCAATAAACGTGCGATATCGTCCGATTAGCACGTAACCACTTCGGTTACCTTGATACCTCTTTTAGACAAAGCATACATAATCCTAGTCGGATCCAAGCAAGTGCTAGCATCTGCATGCACCCAGTATCCCCGACCACAATCAATCTCCGTCGATTGGGCACGATTCTCCGAGATTCGAAGTCTAATCAACTTCGACTTCGAATCTCTTGTTCGACACACAATACAACTTCGCAAAAAGCGACTCTTTGACACCGGTAGTTCTTTCGTTACAACCAATGAATGGCCCTCCGCGAGCTATTCTTCGCCTTGGCCGGCCTCTGGTTGATCCTCGTCTTCGTCTATCGGAACCGAATCCAAAATCGCAGCTTCCTCGCCTGTTCCAATATCAATTCGCCACCCGGTCAAACGAGCAGCGAGTTTGGCATTGAGACCCTCCTTGCCGATAGCAAGAGGCTGCTCGGATGCATCGACGATTACGATTGCAGTTCCAGTGGCATCGTTTAGGTCTACCTCACGCACGTGGGCAGGCTGCAATGCTCGAGCTACAAATTCAGCTGGCTCCTCGGAAAATGGAATTATGTCGATTCGCTCGTTGCGCAATTCAGACATTACCATTCGAACACGAGCTCCCCTAGGTCCAACACATGCCCCAACGGGATCAACATTTGGGTCATTTGAAGCAACTGCGATCTTAGAGCGAATGCCTGGCTCGCGAGAGAGAGCTTTTATCTCTACTACCCCACTAGCAATCTCTGGAACTTCCAATTCAAACAATTTTTTCATCAGACCAGGATGAGAGCGAGAAACCACTATCTGTGGTCCCTTGTTGGTCCGGCGTACCTCGACAATATAGGCTTTGACTCTTACGCCATTGCCATAGCGCTCTCCCGGAAGCTGCTCTTGAAGAGGCAGCAGAGCCTCAACCTTACCCAAATTGAGCAAAGTGTAACGACTATCGGCTTGCTGTACAATTCCGGTAACAATGTCGCCTTCGCGTCCTGCATATTCCTCATACTTTAAATCGCGCTCTGCATCGCGAATACGTTGAAACATGACTTGCTTAGCAGTCTGAGCCGCAATACGGCCGAAATCTGTTGGCGTATCGTCCCATTCGCGAATTACATTACCATCTTCATCTAGGTCCTGCGCCCAAACCTGAATATCGCCAGAATCGGGATCAATAGTGACCTCGGCATCTTCAGCCGAATCAGGCCTACGCTTATATGCTGCAAGTAAGGCATTCGCCAATGACTCTAGAAGGGTCTCAACCGAGACACCCTTCTCTCGCGCAATCGCCTGCAAAGGCTCCATAAAGTCGCCACCAAGCCTCGCCATTGATATCATCCACCTTCCCGCTTTTTACACTCGACAACGAGCGTAATCATAAAATCTTTCGTTATTTCTTGTCTTTTGAGCCACTTTTGGGCGCCATAGTTCGCTTCTCACCAATTTGCCACTCAAAGACCGTCTTTGCTCGCTCAATATCAATTAATTCAATAACTTGAACGTTTGCGGAGCCTACGGGAGAATCAAAACCAATGATAACAGTCGAATCCTGCACACCTTGTATCCAACCCAAGACTCGTCGATCTGAAGAGACTCCACTCTTGAGCTTGATATTTACTTTGCTTCCGATGAACCTAGCGAAGTGAACCGGCGTTCGAAGAGTTCGCTCTAGACCTGGGGATGAGACTTCAAGCATATATTGACCCGAATAAGCCTTATCCACTGCCTCAATAGAATCCAACAACTCAGAGACCAAGGGTGTTAGCAGTTCAAGCTTACTTGCGTCAACATTTCCTTTTGGGTCGTCAAAGGTGACCCTCAAAGTATCTTTGGTCGCCTCAATCTCAAGAACCTCAAGTCCATTTGCTTTTGCCAACGGCTCCAACTGCTCATAGAGCATTTCAACCAGTTCCTCATTAAATGCAGATCCCTTTGCCAACTCACCCTCCGATCCTTCTCTAAAATCACAATAGCGCTAGAGCAAGACAAGCGTGGGCCATGGGCCCACGCTTGTGAAAACAATACACATATAGTCTATTTGAAAAACTAGTTAATTGGTCGTTTCAGGCACTCAAGGCACTATTGCCGATTAGTTCGACTACTGTTTCTGAGATCGAATCGATAGCTAAATTCAACGGAACACTTCTAGAAGAACCCGCAGAACGAAGCTTTATCTCAATTAAACCATTTGCAATCGTTTTTGGCCCCACCACCACATGGATAGGCATACCCATAAGATCAGCATCTTTCAGCTTGACTCCGGCGCCAACATCACGATCGTCCAATATGACTTCAATTCCGAGCTTTGAAAGTTCCCCATAGATCTGTTCTGCAGCCGCTTTGACCTCTTCGTTACCGCTGAAGTTAATTGCAACTAGATGTACCGCAAATGGAGCAATTGAGATTGGCCAGATCAACCCCGCATCGTCGTTGGAGACTTCAGCTACAACTGCTGGAAATCTGGAGACACCAATTCCATAGCATCCCATAAAGTACATCGTTTCGCTGCCGTCCTCACCAGAGAAACGAGCAGATCGAATCTTTTGTGGATATGTCAATCCAAGTTGAAAGGTATGTCCTGCCTCGACAGATCTCCTTAGATCCATTGGCGCCTCACAGCGTGGACAACTATCGCCTTGTGTAACCACCACTAGGTTATCAAAGTCGTCAACGGAAAAATCGCGACCCAACACTGCATCTAGGATGTGGATACCTTCAGCATTTCCTCCAACAACATAGCCTAAATTAGAGACAATTGAATGATCGGCAATAACATGCACTCCACGATCACCCATTGATATCGGACCAATCGAGCCAAGTGTAAGAAATGGATACTGCGCAAATTCCTCCCCAGAGAGCGGAGCATAGCCGTGAGGAACCTTCAATACCCGATCACCAGGGACCAAAGCTAAAGTAAGTTTTGAATCCTTGGACTTTAGCGCCATAGTCTTTATTGTCTCCGAAGCTCGCACCTCGATTCCCTTAGATTTAAGGAGATCGACAACTTCATCAATTGATTTAGCTTGGCCAGTTTCAACCTCGTAAGATCGACCCACCTCACCTTGGCCGCCACCTGAAAAGTTAGAGGAACGAACCGCAGCCTCAATATTCGCGCGATAACCGCAATTTGAACAGCTAGCAAAGTGGTCCTCGCCGATGGCTGCCGGAACCATAAACTCGTGATTTACGTCTCCACCAATTGAGCCAGAGTCAGCCTCAACTGGATAATATTCGACACCAATTCGATCAAAGATCCTACAGTAGGCATCAAAAATATTCCTATACGACTCACGCATGGCCTCCTTGGACTCATCAAAGGAGTAAGCATCCGCCATAACGAATTCACGGGTTCTCAAAAGACCAAAACGAGGACGCGCTTCATCTCGAAACTTGGTCTGAATCTGATAGACCGTAGCTGGCAAATCTCGATACGACGCTAAATCTGGACTAACAGCAGCTATGACGGCTTCCTCGTGGGTCGGCCCCAAAACAAACTTACCGCCTCTAACCTCTAGCCGCATTAAGACATCGTCCATAGTGGCAGACCGATTTGTCTCTTCCCATATCTCCACAGGCTGTAATGCGGGCAAAAGGACCTCTTGGGCGCCCGCATTGTCGAACTCTTGCCTAATAATAGCTTCAACCTTACGCAGAACCCTAAGACCCAGTGGCAGATATGCATATACACCCGATGAGAGTCGCCGAATGTATCCGGCTCTTACTAATAGCCTATGTGAGATCGCTTCCGCATCAACTGGGGCTTGCCTTTGAGTTTTCGCAACTAGACGTGTCATTCGCATCATAACAGCCTAACCGCGCTTCAAAGGGTCAAAGTTCTCTTAGCTACAAGTTGTTAACGCTAAGGCATCTTGGCTTATTCACTAAGATCGATCCGACGACGTATCTGCTCGATCTTAGTGATCGAATTATTAGCATCAACCCCTCGATTTTCCAAAAGCGCCAACCTATCGGCTTCAGCTTCGGCTTGCGCATTGGGATCTGCCGCAGCCAATCGAGCCTCCACTCCCTCTTTGGCTATCTTTTGAGCTTCTTCAACTAGCGCAGCAACCATCTCTGACTCTTTTACGACACCGACTATCTTGCCCTTAATAAAAAGATGGCCCTTTGATCGCCCAGCCGCAATTCCAAGATCTGCTTCTCGAGCTTCACCTGGACCATTGACCACACATCCCATGACTGCAACCTGAAGTGGGAGATTCAACTTCTCAAGTGCCTCTTGGGCAGCCTTGGCGACAGCTATAACATCAATCTCGGCTCGACCACAGCTAGGACACGCGATCAGATCAAGTCCCTTACGCTCACGAAGACCAAGGGCTTCTAGTAGAACACGACCTGCCTTTACCTCTTCAATAGGATCTGCTGTCAGAGAGTAGCGAATGGTATCGCCAATCCCCTCTGATAGGAGGGTTGCAATTCCGGCCGTCGCCTTTATGATACCGGCCGGAGGCGGCCCCGCCTCGGTAACACCTAAGTGAAGCGGGACGTCCACGGTCTCTGCCAAAATTCGATAGGCCTCAATCATCAAAACAACGTTGGAGGCTTTGACGGAGATCTTTACATCCTCAAACCCCACCTCACCAAAGAGGCTCAGCTCGTTCATCGCAGATTCAACGAGTGCCTCGGGGGTAACTCCATTGTACTTCTTATATAAATCCGGGTGAAGAGAACCGGCATTTACTCCGATGCGTATTGGAACGCCGCGATCTTTAGCCTCCTGAGCGACCAGCTTTATCTCGGCTGGTTTGCGTAAGTTGCCTGGATTCAAACGTAACCCGGCAACGCCAGCCTCAAGTGCAGCAAGTGCCATCTCCACATGAAAATGAATGTCAGCGACGATTGGGAGGGGAGATCTTGGAACAATTTGAGCCAGCCCTATAGCTGCTTCCCCATCATTACAAGTGCAACGTACAATGTCACATCCTGCTCCTGCTAGAGAATAGATCTGTGAAAGAGTCGCCTCGACATTGGCAGTCTTTGTTGTCGTCATTGACTGAATCGAGACCGGGCTATCTCCACCAACTTGAACTTTTCCAAGGTAGATTGACTTAGAGTGTCTCCTTGGCGCGCTAAATGTGTTAGATCTGGCCATCATATTCTCCTTTTAAAAACATTCCTTAAAAACGCCAGTAAATATATTCGCTGTAGCCTCTCCATAGATGTCGAGAGACCAAGACACCTGTCCACAACGGTCCTACAAAATCGCAAACATCCACGAGTGTCAAAAACTCCTCATCCGGAAAACTCTCAAAATCCCAAAGGCACTTATTGAGAATTCAGCCAAAAGGATTTGCTATCGGATGTGTTATATCAAGATATAAAGCCGTCAATCCTAAAAGAACGATAACAAACAATACGGCGTACGTGAGCGGAACCATCTTCATCATGTCGGCGTGATATTTCCTTCCCTTTCGAGAACGAATAGCCTCGTATGTTGCGATAACTACATGACCTCCATCTAGAGGCAGTAGAGGAGCGAGATTGAAGATTCCAACGAAAATATTGATTGAAAAAAGCAACGTTAAAACCGCCCCCAGCCCAACATTGGCAGCCTGGCTTGCCAGTCTTACAATGCCTACTGGGGATTCAAAACGAACACTTGCACCCGAACCTGAGACCGTGGAGGCCGGATGCTGTAGAGCATTCACGTACTTTGATATCCCGTTTGGACTAAAGTGAGAGACCAAAGCACCAACAGTAGCGGCGCTATAGGAGCTAACTACGCCAAATGGCTTTATAAAACTAGAAAAGAACGAGCTAGTCTGTGTCGGCTCGCTGAGTCGAACCCCTATAAGCCCATTGTTAGCTGCGGCTGGAGATAGCCCTTTTTCTACGGTGCCGGCTTTGACTGGAGTAACTTTTATGGAAATCGTGTGTCCATTCCGCAAGATCTCCAAGGTCAAAGAGTGATTTGGGGAATTCTGTATTGCGGTCACAAGATCATTAGCAGAGACCAAATTATGACCATTGACACCAGTGATGATATCTCCTGGCCGAATGCCAGCACTAGCAGCAGGAGATCCACCTGAAGAGAAAGTACTTACGGCGTCAACCTTAGCTTGAGCTGCATTAGGAACACCAACAAACAAAAACAAGACGACAAGGATCAAATATGCCATGACAAAGTGCATGAAAGAACCAGCAGCAGAGACCGCTAAACGTCGTGGATAGGTTGCATTTCTATAGGCCCGTGCTTCATCTGCTGGATCCACCTGCTCAAGATTGGACATACCCACGATCTTAACGTATCCACCTGCTGGGATCGCCTTTACGCCGTATTCAGTCTCACCTCGCTTGATAGACCAAATCTTTGGACCAAAGCCCAAGAAATACTCGGTTACCTTCATACCAGACCACTTTGCGGTTGCAAAGTGACCGAGCTCGTGAATCATGATCATGGCAATTAAGGCGACCACAACAATGAGCGTCTTAGCGAAATTTAGATAAAGAGCAACCAAGACCACAGCGGTCAATATCAGCGCTGTCCGAGCTAGGTTTCTCCACAGTTGTCCACGACTTGCGACGAGATCCTCGCCTAGAAGATCGTCACTTTCGTTGGAATTTCTTGGTCCATCAGAGATATCTTCTGTTATCTCTAGTTTGTCTGACTCCAATTAAACTCCTCGATTACTTCACGCAATTTAGGTGAAAAAATTCAATTAACCTTCGAATGCGCATCTACTACTTCTTGTGCTCGCACTCTTGCCACCTCATCCAACGCTATAACATCGTCAACTTGTTCCAAAACGCAAGATTCAAAGCGAGCCAACGCATCCTCCAACAGGGGGTATATCTCCAACCATTGAAATCTTCCATCCAAATATGCCGCTACGACCACCTCGTTTATGGCATTAAGCCAAGTGGTGGCACCATTACCATTCCGAAGTACATCAAAAGCAAAATCCAATCCCCGAAAAATATCTCTCCTAGGGGGCTCAAAGCTTAACGAAAAGGAATTCTGAAAGTCTATCGGCCCATAAATCGGCTCAAATCTCCCAGGATAATTGATTGCATAAGCAATCGGCAACTTCATATCTGGCCTTGACATCTGGGCAAGGATCGAACCATCTCTAAAGGCCACCATGGAATGAACTATCGACTGGGCATGCACCACAACCTCTACCTGAGAGGGAACAAGGTCGAAAAGCTCTACCGCCTCGATAATCTCTAGCGCCTTATTCATCAAAGTTGAAGAATCCACTGTAATCTTGGGACCCATCTTCCAGGTGGGATGATTAAGTGCCTCCTCTAAGGTCACCTTGGTCAGTTCTTCATAGGTCTTGGTCCGAAATGGTCCCCCAGAACTCGTAAGAATGACTTTATCGACCTCATCAGTCTTACCCCCTCGCAAACACTGATGGATTGCTCCGTGCTCAGAGTCAATCGGAACAATCATTGCGCCAGGCGTAGAACGTACGCGCCTTACGACCGGTCCACCGGCTACTAACGACTCTTTATTAGCTAGTGCCAGCCGCTTACCCGCTTCCAACGCGCCCAGGGTCACCCAAAGTCCTGCAAAGCCAACCACAGCGTTGACACTTACATCGGCTTCGCGAGCGGTCTCATAGAGGCCCAACGGACCAAAACGAACTTCCAGAGCCGGAAAAAGCTCCTGAATATAACGTGAAGCCACCTCGTTAGCCACAACCACTATCTTCGGATGGAACTCTCGAATCTGATCAACGAGCAGGTCCAACGACTTATCCACGCTCAGCGCCAAAATCTCAAAACGACCCTTTGAATCACGAACGACATCTAAGGTCTGTCGACCGATACTACCGCTTGATCCAAAGATTGAAAGAGTTGTAGTCAAGTTGCTGAGATCCATTTCCACAAAAGTATTCATAGGGCACTTAACTGTTAAATACCTTGAATCCACGATACGAAAAACTTTAAAACATCAAAGTTTATCCCCAGGTTAGGCTACATCAAGGACAATCACCTATCGACCTTACCGATTCGGAAATAATGTTGGTCGAATAAAAAGGTCGATGGCCGCCTCTATGTGATCAATCAAGACGACATCGGCTCCCCGAAAGCACCTTTAATCAAAAACGATAACTGGATAATACCTTCAAAAAAAATCCTTCAAAATTGAAAGTTACCATCACAGAAACTTCGTACCATCAAAGATGATGACTGAAGTACAAAACATAATAAAGAATCGGTGTAACGAAGATCAATGCGTCAATACGATCCAAGATGCCGCCATGACCCGGCAGGATGCTACCTGCATCCTTAGCACCGATCTCTCGCTTGATCTTAGATTCAACTAGATCTCCAACTGGAGCTGCAAAGGCGGTTATCAGTCCAATGGTCCCACCCAGAAGCGGAGTCACAGGATGTATGTGGCTCGTAATCAAAGCACCCACCAAAACAGAACCTAGAGCACCAAAGAGAAAGCCCTCGATAGTCTTGCCTGGAGATATTGTTGGAGCCAGCTTTCTACGGCCCAATGCCAACCCACCAAAATAGGCAAAGACATCGGCAGAGACCGTTACCAACAAAATCGCCATCATGTAGGCCAAGCCACGCCGGGGATCACCCGGAATAGGACGCATCACCAATGCTATGAATGCCCCACCCAAGCCAATCCAGGCAATACCTAAAAAGGTTACAGAGGCATTAGGGAGAATTGGACCTTTGAGTATTCCGGCGAGATACCAGACAAAACACGCAACCAACGAGATGCTCAAGACATAAGCGATGGCTGCAGCACCTTGGTAGTATGCACCGTATATCAACGCGACGCCACCTAGGATCCCTATCAGCTTGGCAGGCTTATACCCGCCAACTGGTGCATTTGGATGATCGGTGACCAGCATGTTGTAGAACTCAGACATTGCAATGACCACCGCTATGGTTAAGATAACCAAAACAGCCCATTGTCCCACCAGAAAACAGACTACAGCCAACGCTCCAAGAGCCGCTCCAGTCGCAATCCGTAAGAAAACTGACGACTTCTTAGCCCTAGCGCCCAATGTGTCGTTGGTATCGCCCTTCAGAGAATAGAGAACCTCACCCGCTGGGTTCGAAGAAGAAGCAGGTGGGTCTACCCTTCTTTCACCTCGCTTGTTTCGCGCCATTGTTTGATCATCCTTAATCGAACGCGACGGCCCCTCGGCCGGCGCGTTATTTTCACTTGGAGCACGCATTGGTTTTGTTTTAGTCTTGTCTCTTCGTCCCAATCTCGAGACAAACGACGAAGAATCCTCTACCAGTGGGGCGTCAAACCCTGCTGGAGGCAGATCGGCTGCATCGCCTTTTAAATCCCTTGAAACTTCTTTGTTAGAGGTTCGCATGTGACGGTGCTTTGGTTGAGGAGTAGATGCAGCGTTGTCACCGACCAAAGGAGAGACCTTTGTCCTTCTGGTCGAGCGTGTAGAGGACGATACTGTACGTACTGGGGTGGTGGATATACGTCGAGCATGCTTGCCTATGGGATAATCATCGAAACCTTCGAGGTCAATCACATCCTCCTCGATCAAATCGCCGCTGCTGGCAAAGTGCCGTCCAACGGCTACCTCACTTTGAGCGGAAAAAAGAGCCTCCTTGGTGGCTTCAAACTCGTCGTCAGCGTCCAGATGTCTTCGATTTTTAACCCATCGAAAAGCCCCTTCATCGACAGAGTCCAGATCAACATCGATTACCTCAGTGCGGTCAATTGCAAATTGGATAGGAATCTCACCAGTCGGAGCTTCCGTCCAGTGGGGTAAATCGGCGTCATAACCATCCGTATCGACATCATTTCGTGACAGAGCGCGTTTTTCTTGTCGCTCTCGCCACTTTGGTGACTTATCATCACCTAAAGAGTCGTACGATCCGTCTTGGCTTGCCTGAGTCACTAAATCCTCCTTGACTCCATCTACGAAGTCACCGCTGTACTCGATCCTAGATCTCCAAGAGTTCTTTCTCTTTACTTTCTAACATCTTGTCAATGTCAGCAATTGAATCTGCTGTAATCTTCTCCAGGTCCTTCTCTGCGCGGTCAAGTTGATCCTGATTGATCTCATTGCGCTTCTGGGCTGCCTCGAGCTCTTGACGAATAGTCCGACGAAGATTTCGTATGCCGACTCGTCCTTCTTCTGCGCGATGCTTTACCTGTTTCACAAGGTCCTTACGACGTTGCTCGGTTAGAACAGGAAAGTTCAAGCGAATGACAGCCCCATCATTGGATGGATTGATGCCAACGTCTGATGCCTGAATCGCCTTTTCAATAGCCCCAAGAGCACCTTTGTCATATGGAGTGATAACCAAAACTCTTGCCTCAGGAACTGAAAAACCAGCAATCTGCAAAAGCGGCACCTCAGTGCCATAATACTCAACTGGTAAACGCTCAACTATGCTCGATGATGCTCGACCAGTTCTAAATGCACCAAATTCACTGTGAGTATGCGCAATTACCTTTTGCATACGGTCTTTGGCGTCTAAAAGTGTTAATTCAATAATTGATTCATCCATTATGAAACCAGAGTACCTAAGAATTCGCCCCGTAGCGCACGAAGTATGTTACCTGGAGTCATTAAATCAAAAACATGTACTGGAATGTTGTTGTCTTTACAGAAAGTGATAGCCGTCAAGTCCATAACCTTTAGATCCCGAGCGACAACCTCCATAAAAGGGATGTAATCAAACTTGGTAGCAGAAGGATCTAATTTCGGGTCAGCACTATAGATACCATCGATTCCTGAATGTGTACCCTTCAGAACTACTTGAGCATCTATCTCAGCCGCCCGAAGCGCTGCAGCCGTATCGGTAGTAAAGTAGGGATTACCTGTTCCTGCTGCAAAGATGACAATTCGACCCTTTTCGAGATGTCTTATGGCCTTACGCCTGATATAGGGCTCCGCCAACTCGGCCATTTGAATCGCACTTTGGACTCGAGTCGCTTGACCCAACTTCTCTATCGCATTTTGGAGTGCGAGTGCATTTATAGTTGTAGCAAGCATTCCCATGTGGTCGCTTGTTGCGCGCTCGAGCATTGCGCCCGGACCAACTGCTCCCCGCCAAATATTGCCGCCTCCAACGATAATGGCCAGCTCCACCTGGAAGTCACGTGCCGCCTCGACAACCTCGGCAGCTATTTGATTTAGAACTAGCGCATCGATAATCTCATCCGAAGAGGAGCTAGCCAGCGCCTCTCCGGAGATTTTAAGAACAGCACGCTTCCACTTGGCCACTACCGGCTGTGAAGTCTGTGCCATAGCTTATTGGCCGATAAGAATTTGAGAAAATCTGGTCACTTTAGCTTGTCCTAGGAGTTGCTCAAGTGTGATTTTTTCATCCCGGATGAACCTTTGATCCATCAGACAGATGCCCTCATAAAAGCCACGCATACGACCATCAACGATCTTTTCAATCTGAGCATCAGGCTTTCCCTCGTTCCTAGAGATGGTCTCTAGGGTCTGGCGCTCGGCCTCCACCTCATCCTTGGGTACTTCGTCGCGAGAGACAAAGCGGGGACGCGAAAAGCCTATATGCATTGCGATATCATGTGCCAATTCGCGACTGCCACCCGACACCTCGACCAGAACGGCATTGACGCCGCGATCAGACTGAGTGTGCAAATAGCCATCGACTACAGAGCCTTCAGGTGCAACAAAGCGAGCTACCTTACCGACTTCGATCTTCTCCTTCAAAGTGGCCCTTAGCAGATCCAGGTCCGCCTCAAAGGTATCTTTAGCCTCTTCGCCCTTTTCGGCGACAGCAATCGTAATTCGCTCTAAGATTGCAATAAATTCCGAAGACTTAGCAACGAAATCGGTCTCGCACTTCAACTCAGCGATGGCGCCCAAATGATCGTCGATGACAACAAGCGCTACAGCTCCTTGAGAGTTTTCGCGGTCCTCACGCTTTGCCGCACCGGCCTTCCCCTTCTCCCGAAGGATCTGAGCGGCCTTCTCCATGTCACCGTCGGCATCTTCCAAAGCCTTCTTTACATCCATCATTCCGGCACCGGTCGCTTTTCGAAGCGTAGCCACATCAGCTGCAGTTATTGCCATTTTTTCACCCTAACCTTGGTTGTCGTAATAGTAATTTCGATGAATTGAGTAGTTCCAGACATTGAAAGTGGCCAACCACATGTGTGTCAGCCACTTCAGGAATCTAGATCTACCCTACTTGATAAACTCTTTGGGGATTGCTCCACCTGAAGATGACTCCTTCGAGAATCTCCAGGATTTTAATGTTAGGCTTCGCCCTCTGCTTCACTCTCTTTGCCACGCGCACGCTTTGAAGCGATTCGGGCTTCGCGCTCGCGTGCCTCGTCAGCGGCCTTACGTCGAGCCTCAGCTTGTGCAGATAGCCTCTTTGCCTCTTCCTCGGGATCCAACACTTTAGCCATAGAAACAACTTGGGGAAGAGTTCTGCGACCTTCCAAAACTGCATCTGAAACGATTCGACACATCAATTCGCCTGAGCGAATCGCGTCATCATTTCCAGGTATCACATACTTGATCACATCTGGATCACAGTTTGTATCTACAACTGCGACAATCGGGATGCCTAATTTGTTCGCCTCTGTAACAGCAATGGCCTCTTTTTTCGTATCGATGATAAAAAGGGCGTCCGGAAGACGATCGAGATTGCGCAGACCACCTAAGTTTCGCTGCAACTTCTCCAACTCACGAGAGAGAATCAGTGCTTCTTTCTTTGGCATGGCGTCAAAATCACCAGCTGCCTTCATTCGCTCATACTCTTGCATCTTCTTGACACGACCAAGGATGGTCTGGAAGTTTGTAAGCATGCCACCGAGCCATCGCTCATTCACGAAAGGCATTCCACAGACTTGAGCAAAATTGGCTATCGGCTCTTGGGTTTGCTTCTTCGTACCAACAAACAAAACGGTTTTGTCTTGTGCCGCTAGCTCGCGAACAAAAAGAAAAGCAGTCTCAATTCGCTTTAGGGTTTGATGAAGATCAATGACATAGATTCCGTTTTGCTCGCCATAGATGAATCGCTTCATCTTCGGGTTCCATCGACGGGTCTGATGTCCGAAATGCACACCGGCTTCTAGAAGCTGACGCATAGTTACAACAGGTTGCTGACTCATATTGGTTTCCTCCCACGGTTATACCAGTTTTGGAGCTCGCGCACTATTTTGTGCGACCGTTGGGACGCTCCAGAACTTGAATTAGTCGTCATACAGCTTATATAATCAATACAACAAAAGCGTCGTTTTAGAATGAAACCCCAAAACAAATCTGCTCAACTTCGATACATGGGACTTACATCGTAGCTATATTCAGACTCTAAGGCTAACCCATGACGATTTCGGCCTGCGATCCATCCCGGAATGCGAGAGCTCCACAGGTTTATGGATAAGAGATCCTCGCCCAAGGTACACTGAGCGTCTAATGGAGACCACTATTTAGCACCACAGTGAATTAGGGGGATGAAGTAGGGGGATGAAGTAGGGGGATATAGAGCAGTTGAACCAAAAAAAAGGGGGGCCAGTACGAAACAGGCCAGTACGAAACAGGCATGCGCTAACAAGGTCATACGACGATCAACAAAGCAGGATTCCTTGTTCGATGGAGTTATGCCTCCGTCGGTCATCGGGTATCGACCTAAAAAGAGATATAGGAGCGATCTTTGTTACCTATGTGGCACATTTATGGAACCAGTTCGTCTTTTACCTAATAAAAACAATTCAAAGATCCCGGCATCTTGGGGCATAGACGCTTATGACTGGTTCGGCTCTTCGATTTAGCTCTTCCATTTGGGCAAAAAAAGAGTAGCCTTGTTGTCTTGCGGGCCAAATCATTCTCGCTGGGCTGCCTAGCCAAGGAAGTCTCCCAGCACGCCTAAGTCGTGGTCCATAATGACCAAAACAAAATTTAGCTAATTGAGGGCAGATATGGTGATATGTCAACTCTCACGATAACTAGGCCCAGAGGGTTGGAGCATCCCTTAATAGCCGAATAGTAATGTGTTGAATCTTGGATGTGGCGGGAATCTAATTCTGAGAATCGAAATCGTTCAGCCGTAATCGGAGTTGCATTACAGCCTTGGTGTGGATCTGACAAACTCGAGATTCAGTGACGCCTAATACTTGCCCGATTTCCGCAAGGGTAAAGCTCTCGTAGTAATAGAGAGCCAAAACCATCTTCTCTCGATCGCCAAGTCGATTTACGGCTTGCGCGAGAAGCTGCTTTGTCTCTTCGTTCTCAAAAACTAGGACGGGACCAGTTGCTTTGTCTGGAATCGAATCACCTAAAGTACCAGAATCACCGCGCTCTGAACTGGCCAAAATCTCATCTAGTGCTGCAATTCCAAGACGTCGAGTTTCAGTAAGAATATCACCAAGATCCTTTGGTGTGATCCCCAACTCGGCGGCCAACTCTTCGTCGCTTGGACTTCGCAATAGCTTTGCCTCTAGCTTTACTATTGCCTTTTCAACCGATCGTGCCTTAGCTCGGACCGAGCGAGGCACCCAATCGATGGCTCGCAACTCATCGATAATCGCACCCTTTATTCGAGCAATTGCATAGGTCTCAAATTTAATCGCTCGCTCAGGGTCAAATTTGTCTATAGCATCAATCAAACCGAAAATGCCATAGGAAACCAAGTCGGAAGGATCTATGTTTCCTGGCAAACCGCTAGCGACTCGTCCTGCTACGTATTTCACCAGAGGAGAGTAATTCACGATCAACCTATCACGAGCATCCGAGCTCTTGGTTGTCTTGTACTCTTTCCACAAAAGAGTCACTTGATCTTGATCGTCTACTTCCACAGTTTGCATCTTAGTTGTCATTTGCCCTCGGATGGGTCTTAGCGTGGACCTCTTTGAGGCGGGCCAACGATACTTTTGTATAAATCTGCGTCGTAGCAATCGAACTGTGACCCAAAAGTTCTTGAACGGATCGCAGATCCGCACCGTTGTTCAATAGGTCTGTTGCAAAGGAGTGGCGCAACTGATGTGGAGAAATCGGAAAAAGCGACCAACGCTCCAATATTCGCCTCACATCCCGCGGAGTCATCGGGTTCCCCCTTGAATTCTTCAAAAACGGATTGTGAGAATTTACTTCCACGTCCACACCTTCATCCCCTGCATGGCCGAGCGTACTTGAGGAATCAACGGCAGCTCTAAATTGTCCTAGAGCCCTCAGTGCAGATCCAGAAAGAGGAACATCTCGTCTTTTTGAACCCTTGCCAAGAATCTGAACAAATCCTGAACCTAGTCGAAAGTCCGGCCACTCAAGTGAACACAACTCAGCAACTCGCAACCCTGAGCCATAGATCAACTCCAAAATAAGCCAATCCCGAAGATCGACCAGTGTCATTGAAATTTTGGCAGTCGTTTCGACTCTATCGATAAGCTCTCGCGTAACAGATTCACTTAACGGCTTTGGAAGTGAACTCGGAGTTCGCCCAACGCTCAATGCTCGCCCAAATTCATCCGGATCGTTCGGATTTTGCGATCGAACAAAATGCATAAATCCGCGCACAACGCTCGCCTTACGCAGGAGCGTGCGTTGAGACAGGCCAGCAGCACGACATGTTGAAAAATATCTCCGCAAATCATCATTTGAGAGTTGCACTATCTCATTCTCATGCGGATGCGAGACAAAATCCTTCAAATCGCGTCGATATAGCGCCAAAGAAGACTCAGCTAACCCACGTCGCGTTCCAAGATAACTATCGACCAGTGCAAGTCCTCGATCAGTAAGATCCAACTTAGATTCGAGCAACTGCCCTCGCGCGTATCGTCCCATAGCTCCCCAACTTACTACGGACTCACCGTTATAAAAATATGATGACTTCGAAACCAACAACAATTTAAGTTATCGGCAGATCTTGCCGAGAACTCAACACTTAGAATCTTGAAAATTAAAATATTCTAAGACAAACGATAGCACCAAATACCTTGATCATTTTGCTCCCAACTCTCCTCTTTAAAGCAAAACCTAAGTGGCTGGAAAGCAAAACCTAAGTGACTGGCGCCTCTCTGATTTAAATAAATTCTAAAGCAAAAAATGCAACCCAAAACTTTTACAGTGAGAGCTAGCCCTCCAAAGCGAACGTGACCACCACAGACTTATAACCAGAACAAACCGCACTCTGGATCGTTTCATAGTATTTATCTTGGGGGTTCAAAGCCTCGTTTGGAACAATCCTGGACACCTTAGCATTGAGCTGCTACCAACCTATTGGTGGAATACAAGTCCCTCCACAGCCCACTAAAGCCGCGACCAAAACAAAAAACGCGGTAGCAGCCAAATCAAATCGACCCTTGGTCCAACTTCCCCTTGGCCTTAAATTGCTCCAAATCCATTGCGATCAATCCAACACTTGGTAAAGCCTTATGGGAGCAAGACCTTATTAGACCTAAGCATCAATCCAAAACACAAATCCCTTCAAAGGAAAAGCGCTGGCACAGTGATAGTCACACAAACTATTTTATCCTGTGTTAGCGTTCCAAAACATAGGCAATGAAACGTTAGATAGGAAATACGTCTGGCTAGCTAAAAGAATTAAAAAGTTTTGATCTTGGAACGTTTCAATTAGCCAAACCCTCAAAATGAAAAAATCCTCTTGGATAGCTATAGGGATCACTCCCGTAGCATCGCTACATAAAATCATAAAAATTAAAACGGATACTAATAATGATCTTCATGAATACTAAAAGAAGCACTATCTAAAGCTCAGAGCTGGCTCCTCGATTAGGTCATATATGACACCCAGTCAGCTCTCGTCGCTCTGGTACCGCCTTCGCGGGGATGGCTTCGTCGATTGGTTCAATTGGCTAAATTGGCGCACATAGAGGATCGCAATATCATAGAATGACGAAATCTAGCAAGACTAATAGATCGGCTCAAAACTAATAATTCAAAACGCCAAGATTGGCAAACTAACTCCGGATCCCGAGCAAAGGAATGACATTAGAGAGAATTACTGACAACATAAGTACTCAAATACAATCGAAGGTTCGAGAACCAAAATTCAAGATTCCCGATAACGATGCTAAAACTCGCTCAAAGCACCATTACAGACTCGATAAAGTAATCAAGGTGGCTCAATTCCTAACAGCGTCAAGATCTAAAAAAAACGAAATCCTCTTAATCAACCGAGACCGATCAAGAGGATGGATAAGGATGATCCGGGGCCAAGAAGTCAAATTGACTTGGGGGACAGATCTCAGATAGTTCTTAAACCTTAATCCGGACATCCTTAAAAAGTTATCAATTTTTCATTACTCGGCGATCAACCTCACTTTACTTTGCCCAAAGGAAGAACTTCGCGCTTGTAGACAAAGGCCAAGATATCAGCGGCAGCCTTATAAAAAGCAATCAAAGCAAAGACAATTCCGACATAGCCGCCAAACTTTCCTATGCTTGCGGAACCAGTCCAGTTTGAAATAGACGCACAGGATAGCGCAATTACGATCAAGGCAAAGATCACGGCAAGTACTTTTTCGATCCTAAGGGCGCATAAAAAGTAGATGACAGTCATAAGTACATAACACGCTATGAACGCTCCAAAAGCTTTACCTCCGGCAGTACCAGCCATAGGTGCAAAGTGCCAAATCCAAAGGCCGACGATAATCCAAAAAGCTCCGTATGTTCCAAAAACAGCGTAAGTGAAGGTATTCCCTCGCGAGTATTCACCGAGGGCAACAATAATTTGGATCAAACCAGCTAGCACAATCCCTACCGGAATGATCAAGGCTGTCGCCTTTCCATCGAGGACTCCTGCATTGACAAAATTCAAAAGCAATGACCCAGTCGCAAAGGCAAGAACGCCCAGCGGGCCTGGATCGGCTCGATTATCTAGGACAGTTGGAGTCGCCGGATCCCATTGTGGCTCCAACCCTGAAATTTGGGCAGTTTTTTCGCGTGTACTCACGAATAATCTCTCTTTCTCTAACAGATCTTCTCCAGACGCGATCTGTTGTTGTAGATGATATATGACATAAGTCACAAATACAAATCAGACAAGTATACGTGTCTGACAATCATACGCCAAGGAAAAAAACAGGGCCAAAGGGCAGTCACCTCGCCAGTAATGATTCAAAACACCGCCAAGCTTCCAGCCATTTAATTCCTCGCCAACGCAAATGTGGCAGTTGAAGTTGGACGGGCAAAACCAAGGCAGTTCACATCACCCCGGGCAAATAGCGCCAGCGCAGCGTTCTTAACTCTTGGGCAATATCACGTCCTTATCTTTGGGCGATTCAATGGCAGGGCACTTGGGCGATTCAATACAGACTTGGGCACCTTATGTGAATAGGTCTTTATTGATGATGCAGTAGCCCAGGACTCTTAGCTCTAGTTTCGGGCACCGCCCCGTGAAAGCCCAGGTTATGACCATATTGGTGTCAAGATTTGGGCACTACAGTTGAGCAATCACCGTCTTGGTTCGACCTGAGGTGTCTACTATCCCAAGAATTGAGTAGATATCTTTTTGGGTAGCGGTGAGTGTCAGAATAGTTGGCACATTTGCTCAGTTCCAGATTAATGGTTTTCTGGCACCTTGGTGCCGCCAAAATTTAGTTAATTTAGGTTTCCCGTGGATCGACTTACCCGTGGTGGTCATTTGATTTAGTTGCCGACGATAAGTCGGCAACTAAATCAAATGACCACACTTAACTCTGCCAATTCAGACAACTAATTGACGATCTCTCATTGCTTTTGGCTTAGGAGATCGAAGATGTATAACAGAATCGTCGCGCTATCGTCGCGTAGCGGGCCAGTGGAGTTCGCAAATAGCTGCCTCCTGTTTGGTTGGATAGACTTCTAGCTCTTTAGCGCCGCCATTGGGGCTATTGAGTTGTGGAGCATTGCTAGTGGTGATGAGCAATGTTCCGTTCGTGCTGATTAGGTTTGTGGACGATCTTTATCTTCCCACACGAAACACACGTTGTAGCCAGCTGTCGACGCCGATAATTACCACACACCCCGCCTTCCTGCGACGAGGTCGCCTTGTGATTTGTTCGTCCACATCCCACACATGTGGGTTCGCCAATTGCTATACCTGCCTCTCTCAAAGCCATAACCAGACGTCCCACCAATGGAGGCGCACCGATCGATACTGCGTCAGGATGGGTTGAACGCTCGGTAGAGTGAAGCGAACATGGCAGGTTTAGCAGTCGTCTGATTGAGTACCCGGGCAATTGCCAAACGATCGGCTTCACCAACTGTGGCCGCAATGCTCTCAAGTATCATTTCTACCAATTAAAGAGGAATAATAAAGAGATCTTTTTCCAATTCCCTCACATCGAAATGTCAACCCTAGCTAAAAATCAAACTGCCATCGACAACTTTCATCTGATCGACTCTACATAGCTCTCCGAGGCCTGTAAGGTGCGAATTCGGCTAGAGCGCCCAACGAGTTGTATGGTTTCTCCCCTCCAAGAAATGCCCATTGCAGAACCGTATGAAATATCTACTCGTAATGGCCAAAAAGGAGGGCTTTAGCTTAACGCGAGCTGTGGTAAAACATTCAAAAGCGATGGCCACTTGTATGCATTCTTCGTGTCCACCAACTTGCAGTTCTCAATGGCCAGTAACAAGAGATCTACTCTATTCTTGGAGTAGTAGATACCCTAGCTCGAACCAAGAAGGTGATTGCTCAACTGTAGTGCCCAAATCCAGACACCAATATGGTCATGAACTGGGCTTTCATGGGGTGGTTGTCGAGTGGCGGGGAGGAACTTCCCCTCCCCGCTCTCACAGAACCGTGCGTGAACCTCTCAATTCACACGGCTCCTAGCGAACCGACTTTTGGTATTACCCCAAATGACCAGTGAGCCCAAAGATTGGGTTCACGTTCGGCTATTTGAGATAGGTATTTCCAAGCATTTGCTCGTATGCTAAGTCGCCTGTACTTTTTGCGTGCCCATCTAATCAAATAGATATTGATACGACGGAGGAGTTGGCCTAATCTGGATTTGTAGAAGCGTCCATAGTAGTTGATCCAGCCTAAGATCACCGGGTTGTAAAGCCTGGCGAGTTCGGCTATGGTTTGGCCTGTTTGGAGGTGAATACGAAACCGCCTAAGTTCTCTGCCCATTTCTTCTACCGCTTTATCTGAAGCCGCTGGCAGGAAGTTGTTAAACTGCTGCTTGAACTTATTGCGGGCGTAGCGTGGTGCAAAGGTAAATCCTAGAAAGTCAAAGCGTATTTGTTCGAACTCTCCTTTACGGTTGGAGTCCTTACAATAGACGATTTTGGTCTTTTGTGGATGTAACTCCAACTTGACCTGCGTCATTCTCTGACCTATAGCCTCTAGGATCTCTTCGGCTCGTTTCTTTGTTTCCACATGTACCAAAAGGTCATCCGCGTATCGTTCAAACGGGGCATAGGGTAAGTTCTTTACCATCCATTTGTCAAAAGCGTAATGTAAGAACAGATTCGCCAAAATCGGAGAAATCACCCCGCCTTGGGGTAATCCTTGCTCTCGATCTATTAGTTGTCCATCTTTGTTTTGCATTGGAGCTTTCAACCAACGTTTGATGTAGAGAATTATCCATGGCTCTGATACGTGCATAGAGACAGCTTTTAGCAGCAGTTCATGATCTATTGTGTCGAAGAAGGCCTTGATATCTAGATCAATGACCCAATCGTACTTCCAACATCTCTTGCGTGCTTTTTCAATGGCATCATGGGCTGAGCGATTCGGCCTGTAACCATAGGAGTCTTCGTGGAAGACCTCTTCCAATCTTGGCTCTATGTAGGCTTTAGCTACCCCTTGGGCGATGCGATCTTTGACGGTTGGAATACCTAGGATTCTTTTACCGCCATCTGACTTGTCTATCTCGACATATCTAGTTGCCGCTGGAAAATAACTTCCAGAAGCCATTCGATTCCAGAGTTGGTAGAGATTGTTCTTTAGATCCATCTCAAAGACTGAGATGGACTGCTTATCAATCCCTGGTGCTCGCTTTGTGTCTATTGTGATTGGCTTTTGCCTCTTTGTATGCTTTAAGTACGACGTACTTGTCTTTTGTCAAAAGCTTTTTCTTGTCGTGGTCTTGTCATTTGATCCCTCCCCCTCAACTTTTACCTTGAGAAGTTGTTCATTTGCATTTCCTGTTCACTCCATCCCCTTGGCTCCATCCTCATTACAAGGACTTCGTAGCTACTACGGGATGGTCCGCCCCAATCCATAGGCATTTGGTACTTTCCCTCTTGTTGATCTGCAACTTGTAGGTTTTTCCTCATCTTTGGGCTTAGCCCATGTGGGCTTAGCCAAGAACGTCTAGGACTGGGTTCTCATGTTCCACATAAACGCCTGATGTTAAGCTCACGCCACCTACACGCCGGATGCCCAAGGAGCACTAATTGGGTTAGTCTCCAAGTTGTCCCGAAAGTTCGACGTCCCTCGGTTTCGACATCATCCATACCAATTTCGAACGCTTCGTCAGTGGTTTGTTTTCACTCGTCTTCTTAACTCATACCTGAAAGAGTCATTGCTCTAACTTTTCCGTACCGCTTTGGACAACAGTCTTTAGCTAATGCCCCGTACGGTGGTTTGGAATCTCCTCCCAAAAGGCGATCCCGGAGGGCCTACCTCCATCATCTATGTAGCATTGCAGTGTGATTGTTATCAGCTTCTACATGATTTACAACCTCTTTCATTCATGACGCACGCCGAAAGTAGGGTTAGGTGCCGAATTGGTCGTAATGCATACCAAGTGAACTGGAGCCCTATCATCTAGTTTCCTAAATGCCAAACAATAACTTATCTATCATTTGGAAATCTTAACAAGTCCCAAAAATCCTCGTAAAATTCTAGTTTTTGTCAAAGGGGTCGTCGTATGAAAAAGCTAAAGCAACAAGAACCTAGAGTCACTTTTTTGGGTCTCGCTACAGTGGTGACCGTGGCTCGCTTTGTCGATCAGTGGGCAAGCAGTCTCAGCTAACCTTGTTTCGACGAAGGGACTGGCCGACAAACCAGTTTCATAATGAAACTTAGGCTCGAACCAATAACTAGCGGACTCATCATTCAGATCTCATCGAATGTCGTGGCTCTTCGATATCGATGGGCATCTTGGCTAAATTGGCGCTGGCTCAGGAGTTCCGGGCAGTTCTCAGACGAATGAAGCCTTCTCTAAAGACGAGACTCAT
This sequence comes from Acidithrix sp. C25, assembly GCF_904848545.2. Lineage (NCBI taxonomy): Bacteria > Bacillati > Actinomycetota > Acidimicrobiia > Acidimicrobiales > Acidimicrobiaceae > Acidithrix > Acidithrix sp. C25. The sequence goes on along the minus strand of NZ_CAJHCI020000006.1, from coordinate 86,885 downwards.
CATAGATCTGGTCAAGAATCACCACGGGATATAACCATCCTTCAAAGAACCACACTTTAATTGTTAGAGTTCCAATGGGGCTGTGGCTATCGTAACGAGTGTTATTCCAACTTCGCAAAGGTAGTCTCATCAGCGATTAGCAAATCGATTACCATCGATATTCGCCCTGGCGAATCCCCTGCGAAAGCTTTGTACCGATAAAGAGGTCGCTGCGGACTAAAGGTATTGACAACGGGGCCAAACTGACCTTTTGTCGCTTGGGTCGGCACTAGTTTGCTAAGGATAATCAAACCTTAAATAGTTATTCAATGTGATCTTTGCGGATGTTTGCCACGGCTAGCCAAACGGAGTCGATTACCCAAGCTTCTTTGTGCTGGGGTAATCGAACCTAGTTTGGCATCCCGATAGATCACCTGAATCGATAGTTACCTTCATTGAATACGGTCCACAACTACGAGCTATCAGTCCTAGCGATCCTCATTCAACTACTAACATTGAGGTAAAAGCGGCTAAAGAAGGTAAATACTAGTGAACGACGACGCCAGAAAGAGCGTGATTTCAAAGACGGTCTCAATCTCTGAAGCACTAACCGAGGAGCTTCGCTCGAAAGTCCTCGATGGAGACATCCCAGCCGGGTCTCTGGTTACCGAAACGGAAGTAGCTTCAACCTATGGAGTTTCACGTCCAACGGCGAAGTCAGCGATTCAATCTCTCACTCATGACGGCTTACTACGCCGTCGTCCAAACAAGCCTGCCTATGTTCCACATTTGAGCAAAAGCGACATAGAGGATCTATATTTTGTTCGAATTCAGATTGAGACATCTGTCGTTCGCCATCTGGCCAAAAACAACTTGGCTCCATCGGCAGCACTAAAGGCTGCCGATGAATTGGCCGAATTGCCAGAAGATGCCCCCTCATCCGTCTTTGCCTATACCGACCTCGCATTTCACGCCAGCCTTGTGGATGCCACTAATAGCGAGCGATTAATTGAACTCTATAGAACACTTCTTGATGAGATAAGGCTCTCAATGGCTCAAGCTCGTTACGCTCTCGGCCAACAGAGAATATCTTCGGAACACCATGGAATCTACTTTGCAATAGAAGAAAGAAACGAACTCCTAGCCGTGGATCGCCTTACCGACCATCTAAACGGGCTTGCTACGCCCTTTGCGCCAACCAAGCCAAAAAATAGTTTCGTCGCTAACTGCATAGCCATAGATCTACCGAGTTGCACGTTCGACAAGAGATATGAATGGCTCAAATGAGACGCCCAACTCATCGCTTAGAGTTGCCTCACAAGTGCTAGCAAAAGAAAATGCACCGTCAAAGACGAGGCCCTTCAACTCCATAACTTCGTCCCGAAGAGCAGACTTGACTACTTCGGGGTACAACATTCCACGATTGCCTCCGGCGCCACAGCACGTCGCCGATTCAGGCACTACGACAACATTGGCTAGCTGCTGAGCAATTCCCACCGCGGTTTCAGAGAGTCCCACCCGGGTAAGGGCACAAGTTGGATGAATCAAAACACGATCTAACCGATTAGTAATCGCGAGACGCGGTAGCAAGTCCTCAATCCAAACTATAAGATCCCTGATTTGAAGGTCCGAATGATGGCCTCTATTGGCGGAGGTCAAGAGATCACCTCTAACGCCAAAGGATTGCCGTCCTAACTCCTGCATGAGACTATGCGTACATGAAGTTACGTCACAGATAATCGGGATCTCTCCAGAACGAGTCCAACGCCAAAATGAATCGACCGCCTTATTGGCCGAGACCGAAGCTCCGTCTTCGTAGCCGTTATGCGACCATGGTTGAGAGCAACATACTCCCTGGACATCCTCTGGTATCTCAAGGTAAATTCCGGCTCGACCGGCGACCCTAAGAACTAAATCAACCACAGACGCACCATCGACGTTGCCCTGGCCAAACATCCGCGAGACACAAGATGGAAAATAGATGGCATCTGGTCTACGTCGCAGCGTTGGGCGCGCAATTGATATGGAAGTTCCCAGACTGACCGGCGGGCTAGGTAAAACAATGTCTAACTTGCGAAGTTGCGTATTCAATTTCTCTAGTGATCGATTCCCCACAACCTTCGTAATGCGCTTGTTGACCACCAATGCCCCTCTAGTCGCTGTTTCTATTAGCGAGAATCGCTCGGCTGCCAACTTTGCGACGAACTGCGAGGTCTTGGTCTTTGCCATCGATCGGTCGTGATCCACCAAATCTGCGGTATTGATGCCCATTGGACAAACCGTGGCACACATACCATCTGCTACACAGCTATCTCGGCCGGCGTATTCGTACTCGCGCCACATTTGCTCAGCCTCATCAATTTCATCATCTGCCAAAAGAGACAGATGGCTCCGATGGGCTACGATACGCTGCCTTGGGGTCAATGTGACATACCTGGTGGGACAGACATGCTCGCAATAACCACATTCGATACACTTGTCAATTGTGTTATCCCCAATGATCTTGATGGCCTTAATTTTCTCCAGATGGACATTAGGATTATCATTTATAATCACACCAGGATTCAACAAACCGTACGGATCGCACAGTGTTTTAATCTCCTTGAGATACCCATAGGCCTTTGAGCCCCACTCCTTTTCTACAAAAGGAGCAACCGCTCGACCGGTTCCATGTTCAGCCTTTAGTGACCCCTCAAGTCCAACCACCAAGTCGATCACTTCGTCCATAAATGTAGAAAAATGAAGGACACGAGACTGATCGGACATGTCGTCACAGACAAGAAAATGGACGTTCCCAGCTTTGGCATGGCCGAAGATAACTCCCGCATATCCATATCGATCAAACAAAGCGTTCAAAGACGACACCAACTCACCAAGATGGATTGGCTCCACCGCTACATCTTCCAAGATGACGGTAGTACCTGGTGCTCTTTCACCACCGACGCTCGCAAAGATACCGTCTCGAACAGACCACAACTGAGCCCTCTCCTTGGCGGAAGTCGAAAATGGAGTATCTGCCACCAATGCAAGCTCATCCACAACCCTTTGTGCGCCTTCGATCAAAAGTTCAAGAGCCTCGCTGCTCGAGGCAGCTAGGTCAAAAAGCAACGCTGCAGAACCAGTCGGTATCGTCTCAACCACCGCAGGGACGCCGACACGACCAACCACCGAAGTTAGAGATGCATAATCCAATAACTCGACCGCAGCCGGATTGATAACGGCTAGATCCCCAACGGCCCTAGCCGCGTCTTGGTCGGAAGCAAAAAAAAGTAATCTACTTGCCCGATAAGGCTCTATCGGAAGGGTCGATAGGGTCGCTTTAGCGATAAACCCCAGCGTACCTTCGGCGCCAATCAACAGGTGAGAAAAGATGTCGCATGGATCATCAAAGTCCAAAAAGGAGTTCAGCGAATAACCTGTTACATTCTTTATACGATATTTTCTTTTGATTCGATCGCGCAATTCGATATCTGACCGTATCGCGTCGCGAATTCTAAGCAGCCCATTGACAATCTTGGGCTCATCCCGTCCAAAACGCTCTCTATCTGCAGCTTTAGAGGTGTCATATCGGTGGCCGTTGTACAGCACAAACTCCAACGAGACAAGAGTATGGTAGGAGTTCTGTATCACTCCTGCTTGCATGCCGCTGGAGTTATTAGAGAGAACTCCACCCATCATCGCCGCCGATTTGGAGGCTGGATCCGGTCCAATCTTTCTTCCAAACGGAGAAAGCTTCGCATTCACCTGATTGACGGTTACACCAGGCTCGAAGGATACCAGATCCCCACCACCATGCACCGAGATACCTCTAAAGCCAGTGCGAAGTTCACCGATAATTCCTTCTCCAACGGTCTGACCTGATAGAGATGTACCCCCTGCGCGAAATGTAATTGGAATACCCTCGTTTCGAGAGAAATCTATCAACGCCAAGGCATCTTCGATTTGGCCTAGACGGACAATAGCCTGAGGTTTATATTCAAAATAAGAGCCATCCCGAGAATAGACCGAGCGATAGAGAGCGCTTGTAAGAACTCGGTTCGAGGGGTATATTCTAACTAACTTTTGCCGAAGTGGATCCTGAGGTGCCACCTTGACCACACGCTTAGAAATTCCCCTAAAAACTCTCGATCCGCTCATCCAAATCCTCCATCAATACGAACAAAAATGAAAAACAGACGACGGCCAACGACGAATTGCCAAAAGCGATTAGGAGTGTTCACAGGACAAGAGCAAAAACCCCAAAATACACACTGGCGAATAAAGTGTGTCGGTCATCTGTCTGTCCCTTAATTCAAACTATACATCATCGATCAAAGATTAACAAAGTAGATTTCCGTAAATTTCAACCAAGTGGAAGGCTTCCATTTAATTAATCCGCTAATAATGTGAGCTTTGTATCCATAATGTAGATGGAGGAAATTGTTGTGAAGTCCAAAAGGCATACCCCCGAACAGGCTTTCAAAAAGATCACCGAAGGGGACAAGGCGCTAAAGCGAAGGTGCAGCCATAAGTCAAGCTGCCCGGAGCGCCGCAGTCACTAAAGACCACCTGGCAGCTTGGTAAGCCTGAATCCACAGAAATGGACCAGCTTGAGCCCCTCGGTGTGAATCCAAGTCGGTTTTTTGGAACTGATTTAGGTTTGACGGAGGGTCTATGGCTTAAATCTGGTTTCAGAGTGCCAAATATGACCTATTCCCTTTGTGATTGAGCCTTTTTGGTCATTTTTGAGATTCTGAAATCTCATTTTGGGTATAGTAACCTAATCCCTTGTCTTCTAGAGCAGTTCCTTCAAGTAATATTCAGTGTGTTAGGTATCCAGATGTTCAGGTGATGGCGATCTCAAACTTTCTGATCCGATCAAGAGCCTCTAAGAACTTATCCTTATAGTGCCAGTGTTCTTCAAGATGCAGTATTACTTTTCTAGCTGAACGAGTGATATGTCCTGCGATCTGAAAGTAACACCGTCGAAGCTTTGGTGTGGTTATTACAGTTTCTGTAATAGCACCTATTCGTGCCAGGTTGTGTGCAGTTGCACCGTGCCAGGTTTGAGGTTCCCCAAGGAAAGTAGACACGCTCACGCAGCTTTATCTGCTTGTTGTAATCCTACTTCGAATGCTATTGGACTTAGGTAGTTGTTCTGTTCGCGTCGCCGGGTGGTGTTGTACCAGTTGATGTACCACTCGACTCCAGCTCGCAGTTCTTCCATATTGGAAAAGACATGTCGATAAAAGTACTCATGTTTGAAGATAGACCAGAATGACTCCGCTGTTGCGTGGTCGTAACACGATCCAGTCTGTCCCATCGAACGAACAATCCCAGCTTTTTTGCAGAACTCCACTACCTTGCGGTCGCTGAATTGTGCACCTCGATCTGTATGTAAAATTGTCCCTTTTACCTGGTCATTGCGTAGTTTTACGGCTTGATACAAGGCGTCTGTCACGATCTCGGTTCTCATATTGTAAGCTAGAGCCCAACCAAGCACCCTAGATGAGCACTCGTCACGTATTGCGCTCAAGTAGACGTCACCGGTTCCGATTTTCAAATATGTGATATCCGAAGTCCAGAGAGCGTTTAGTTTCTCCTGGGAGAAATGACGTTTTACCAGGTCTTCTGGGTATTTTGCTTTAGGATCAGAGATGGTGGTGGTCTTGAAGAGTCGTGGCGATATCCCGCAAATACCAAGGTCTCTCATGTAGCTGGCAACCGTATTGTGGTTCAATTTGATTCCAGCATCGAAAAGATCAGCGGTGATCCGTGGGGATCCATAGACACCGTGTGATTTGCTGTGAAAGTACAGGATCTTGGCTTTTAGCTTTTCACGACATATGGCTGCTCCAGACGGGTTTTTCTGCAATTCGATCCATTTGTAATATCCGGACCTGGATACTTTTAGCAACCGAGCCATCCGATTGATTTCAAAGTTAGCGCACTCCGCCTTCATCAAAGAGAATCTCTCCGCTTTGGTGGGGTTTGAGCAAAGTACGCTGCCGCTTTTCCCAAAAAGGCATTATCCTTCTGTAGTTCTGCGATTTCACGTCTAAGCCTGTTGAGCTCGTTTCTCTCTGCGGTTTCGAGAGGAAGTCCGGTGGCGGTATCGATCGCCTCCGCTCGTCGACGCTCATCACGTACCCACCTGCTAAGGGTGCTTCGCTCTATTGAGAGTTCTTGTGCTACTTCCCGAACGCTTCGACCAGAGTCGATAACTCTATGGGCTGCATCTACCTTGAACTCCAGCGTGAACTTCCTTTTGCTGATTGCCATTGTGACATCCCTTCAACCAACATCGTATGTTGGTAATCTGAGTGTCCACTTTCTCTGGGAAAGCTCAGCCTTTGCATAGTCACGAAAGCTTTTGCTTCTATCAAGCAGCCTCCATAGGCTAGTCTGGCGCAGATGAGCTACAAAGATGCGCTTTGCGTCGCTATAGTGCCCGATCACAGAGCGCGTCTCGTCATACTTGTTCTTGTTCAGTGGCAACGTGGCTAGACGTACCGTGCGCTTCATAATGCTAACCATAGAGTGAGGCTCGGAGATCGGATCATGGAGTTACCTCTTTGGCCACCTCTTGAAGCCGTTCCATAACCTTTTTGTTTTTATGGTTATGCGATCCATATAGCCAGCCCGAGAAGACGGTTACGATTTCGATGACATCGTTTGTCAGATCTTCTTCAAAGGTTGAATCCTCGCTAGCGTTGATAATGATTACTTCGACTCCAAAATGCTCACAAAGAGACAAAACAAGCTCTGACCCAAAACGAAGCAGTCTGTCCTTATCCCATCTTTCGCAGAATTCCCGAAAAATCGCCCCAATTGGCCCCTTTTGAGTTGATTTTTGAGGATTTTCGGCTTGTGTCATTTATAGATGCCCTGGTAGATGGGTATTAGGTCTTTTTGGGTCGCGAATGTAGTGTCCTAATTTTTGAGTAGTGTTGATTATGACTTGCATTAGCTCTGACATGGTGCTATTGTCTTGTTGTGTTTATCCGTGAAACTCCAACAGTTAATAAAAAGACCGGCGTTAGCTACAGTAAGTACCAACTCGTTGAGTCCTACCGCTGTGAAAAAGGTCCCCGTCAACGTATAGTAATGACCTTGACCGAACTGGACCTGGATAAGTCATTGTGGCCAGCTCTGGCCAATGCAATTGCCCAGAGACTCTCTGGAGTAACCTCACTCTTTGAATCAGATCCTATTATTGCCAGATACGCAGATCTGGCAATCACTAAGTATGCAATTCGTTCCGAAGTTGCAGCCGCTAAAGAAACAAGAACTACTGAGGCTGACCTTGAGATGGTGGATCTCTCTAGTGCTAAGACTATCAATAGTAGAAGTATCGGTCCAGAACTCATAGGAAACTCGTTCTATGAAGCTCTTAGCTTCGATAAGATCCTAGAGAGTGCAGGTCTATCGGGTGAATCTCTTGGCATTGCCAAGGCAACGATAATAGCTCGTCTTATTCATCCTGGATCTGATCGAAAGACCTATTCTTATATCAACTCCAACTCTTCATTACCTGAGATATGTGGTATCGATCTCTCTAAGTTTCACAAGGATAAGGTCTATGCAATTGCAGATAAGCTCTATGACGCTAAAGCCGTCATAGAGCCAGCACTCTATAGAGCTAGCTCTGATCTCTTTAGGACGAATACCAGGCTCTTTCTCTTTGATCTAACCAACACCTACTTCGAAGGTTCTACTAAGGGGAACTCCCTAGCTAAACATGGACATTCCAAAGAGAAGCGTTTTGATTGCACATTAGTTTCTCTGGCACTACTTGTTGATCACCGGGGACTACCCATCTACTCAGAGATACATGAGGGCAATACCTCTGAGCCTAGAACTCTCATTAGCGTACTTGATGCCTTGGAGTCTCTATCGGATGGATCTCTCTTTGGGGATGTTGTTCCTACCATTGTGATGGATAGGGGAATTGCTACCAAGGCAAACCTAGAACTTCTCATTAAGCGCAATCTCAACTACGTAGTAATTGAGAGAGCTAACAAAAAGAGCCTCTATCGAAGCCATTTCATGGAGATGGAAGGCTTCACCGAGATCTACGATGCCCAAGGATCCCCAGTACTGGTGAAAAAGCTCCAAGTGGAACCACAAAAGCCACAAGGACAAGTGAAAACACAAGTACAAGGACAAGTGCAAACGCTAGAAGAAGACACCGGCACTGACGACAATAGCAGTAATGGTGCCACCAGCAAGAATACCGGCGACAGCAGCAGCAAGGGCGACAGCAGCACCGACACCAAAATCATCAAGAGCGACAGCAGCACCGACACTGACGACTATATCCGTAATGGTGCCACCGGCAACAATATCAGCGACAGCACCGACACTGATACTAACGCCACCTCCATCTCCTCCTCTTCCACCTCCATCTCCTCCTCTTCCTCCAACAACAACACCACAACCGTGGTGTTGTGTCGTTCTTTGGGGAGATCCAAGAAGGAATCAGCGATCTCTAGTCAAGCTAACGAGAGATTCTTAGTAGATATCACTTCGTTGAATACCTCAATCACAAAGGGTTCTATATCTAAGACCACAGTTGTCTCAGAGCGTATCGGACGCATCAAGGCCAAGTACCCAAGTATTGCTTCCAAATACGAGATATCCCTTGAATATCATCAAGACCATGGCAAGATCATCAAAAAGAGACGCTTTGACAAAGTAATCAATCTCACTATTACAGAAAAACCCACTAAAGCCAAAGATGATAATCTCCAAGGAGCCTACGTCATAGACACCAGCCATAGCGAGCTAGATGCAGGTGAGATCTGGAATATCTATACGACTCTCACTAAAGTAGAAGATGCCTTTAGATCCCTCAAGAGTGATCTTGGACTTCGACCGGTCTATCATCAACTAGCTAGCCGAACTGCTGCTCACCTCTTCATCTCAGTACTTGCCTATCACCTCCTTAGTGCTATTGAGCTGACCTTGAGGCAAAATAACGATAAGAGAAGATGGTCAACCATTAAAGAGCAACTCAACAGTCACCGCCGAGCCACCATAGTTCTTACATCAGATAAAGGCGTTGTCTATCACATCCGCACTAGTGGTGTTTCTGAGCCGGTTCACAAAGAGATCTACCGTCTCTTAGGAGTTAGTGATCCCCTTAAACGGATAAAGACCATTGCGACGCATTTGTAGTGTCCCAACGTAAGACCACATACTCAACTAGCTGGGAGAATAGGTTGATTTTCGGAAAGATGGGTTATGACTGAGCACCAGCCGCCCAACCTCGCCGGAGCAAATCCAAGAGATAAGCACTTTTAGTCCACGCTTATGGTAGTTGAGTCCTGACCCTACATCGGAGATGATCTCATAGCTCCACCCGTTTGCGGCGCAATAGCTCTCTAGGAGAGCCACCTGGCGAACCAAGTCGTCTTTTTGAGCGTTGGTTGACACGCGGGCATAGGCGATGGTAGCTCTGGTGGATGGAGCTTTATGAGGAGTAATAGCACGAAGCTTAGATAGGTCATAACGCCTTCTGCCTCCTTGTGTGCGTATAGGAGGATCGATACGTCCTTCTGCTTGTCATCTCCGTAGCGTCATGGGGTGTACCCCAAGCTCCTGTGCTGGCACCCCAATAGGCACTAACCTCGTCATATAGGCATTATAGTAAACTTCGTTCAAGAGTGCTCAGCTGGAGAGTAGCAGTAGCGAGCCCCATGGAGGTGACAAAGCGCCCCTAAAAGACTTCACTACCCAAGACGGCCAGATCAGAGACGGTCAGAGGGAGTGCTTGAGCTTGATTCGTCGGACTTTCAGGATGACGGACACCTAGCACTAAAACCTCTGATGTGTACTTTCCGATCTTTCGTGGTCCAAGATTTACAACTGCCAAAATATTGTGGCCCACCAGGTCATCCTCGGGGATAAGCGCAAACTGACCGATCGAACGCCGAAGGCCAAGTACGCCAAAATCCAGTGTCATCTCCCTGGAAGGAGACCTAGTACCAACAGCAAAGGGCGCTGAGATCACACGGCCGACCCTAATATCAACTCCTTGAAAGTATCCAAAATCAACCTCCGCCTTTGAAGCGGCTCTTTCGTTCTCCATGGATAATTCCACCCTTGTAAAAACAACTATGCGTTCTCGGAATTCAAAATAAAACCGAGACGCCTCAAAAACATAATACCGATCTCGCTCGATCAAATTCAACAAACGCTTAATCTTCAATCGCTCATAACGCGCTCTAGCGACTAACCTTATTCACTTTGATCTCAAAGAATCTGTCCAGCTCCCCAAGGTCAGTTCACGACCATTTCAACATATCAGTCGGGCCAAGTACGCCCAGTCAAAGTCCCATTTATTGATATGATTCAAACTTCGAACTATAGCGATTAGATACGCCGAATATGAGCCGCTAACAACCCAGATCGTTATCCGCTTGAGCATATTTGGATTGATTACATAAAAAGCCTTCGCAGTTCGTCTCCTGGAATTTTAATAGAGCATAAAATTACAATCTCGATTCACCCCCATAAATAGCTATGCCACACCAAAACAAAAAATGGCTCTCCTAACCCTCATGTGGGTCACCAAGACCCCATAACTGATAAGTAACGCCTGTACGATAAGAACTTTTGGGTCTTTAAAAGCATTGAATGAAACGTGCACGGTTTGTGACCTCTAAATTTGAAGTTACTAACACACAGATTTAGGAGATCTAACCGTGCACGCTAACTCTCTAGTCAAGCAGTTGCTTGACGTTAAAGGTGTCATTGTCAACGATATTTTTACCTCAAAAGATGAAATTGTTGTAGATGTCAAACTTGCACGATCCAAACTCGCATGTCCACCGTATTGTTGAATAAGCCGTAAATTCAAAACAAAATACCGCTACGACATCAGAACTTATCAACTCTCGCTGGAGACATCTTGACATGGGAATACGTCGTACTTGGATCTCTTGTGCCCTACGGAGACCGAAATGCCCCAATCATGGAGTAATCACTGAGTCCAGGACTCCTGAAATGGGAGATAAAGTTCAAGAGATGCCGGGTCGATCTTTGACAGAGAATCGCTTGGGTAAATTGGTCTCTGGGTGGCAGGTTTTTGTGGATGTACGTTGTTCGCACAATGAAACAAGTACACGGGTGCAACGAGGGGCAGATAACGGGTCGATCCGGACGTCAAGTGCTCCATCAACGATTCGGAGATCACCAGCGCGATTGAATGCTTCACTAAGCAATGCCCTCGCCTCGTCCATGAGTGTTGCCCCTAGGCGGATACTATGCAGTGGTACTCGAACAGGGATAGCACGTAACTCTTGGTCAAGGCGGTCAACTTCGCTTCGTGTTTTCGCTGCTATTGCTGTGAGTTCTTCGTTTTGTGCCTTGAACTTCAACATTGATGTCCACATCGGCTCCTCGAGTGCGACACCTATCGCTGCTTCTGCCTGAGATAGGGCGAGACGTGCCTTACGTAATTCAGTCTGGGCTGTCTTTTTCGCAGGATTTAGGACCATCCGAATAGGTTCGTCTCAATAAACGCGTAGAAGTCAAGTGCACCGTGCGCGAAGTGTTCTCTTGTATAACGGAGTGTGTTTTCCTGACGCCAGCGAGCAAACACACGATGAGTTATCTCTGGAATCCTTATAAAGACTCGCTAGCCGTGGCCAGTTTCGCCCCACGGGTCGAGATAAAGGGATATTCTTCGGTGAGGGCGCAGGTGTTCAATAGACGATCGACCAACGATGATCGACTATCTCTGCGGTTGAATCGGTATATGAAATCTTCTAAATAGAGTTGTTTGTATACTTCTCTTCCATGGTAGGTGCCATCGATGAACTTCTTGGTATTTCCAATCAGTGTGTAAATCCATTTGAAAACTTCGTGCGCACTTTCATGACTCGATAACGTTACTGTGTGGTTTATACCCATCTCTCTCGCACACGCTCGATAGGTGGGTGGGGTTGCCATCGGTTTCTAGAGCGATCTTCGAATTAACGCGTCTTTCTAAGACATCAAGCACTGTTTCGGTGGTCGTATTGTCAATGACTTCCATGAAGCAATGGATAGGCGCACCGCTAGCTAGAGACACACCGATCATCACAGTAGTTTGGTCAGTTCCCCTACCTTATTTTCCTTCTCCATGGCTTATCCCACCAAGGCAGAATTCATCTAGCTGGACTTTCTCATTGAGTTTGTAAATGGAGTTTCGCTCCGACATTGCTTTGCGGAGCTTGTTTAGCATCAACCAAGCAGCTGGATACGAAACACCTAACTGTCGTGCCAGGGTGGTACCTGCAATCCCACGCTTGTCGTTCGAAACAAGATACGCCGCTAGGAAGCAGTTCGCGAGGGGAACCCTACTCTTATGAAAGATCGTGCCAGATGTAACGCTCGTTTGGCGGTGCCAAGATTTACATTGAAAAAGTGGAGCTCGAGATGCTGCATTTCTTGAAATGAATTGGCCCTAATAAGGTAAATTGATCAGAGTCACACTTTGGACATCTAAAGCTCTCATAGCAATAACGATTTGATCAGATACTCTTCACGCGCTTATTGCGAAGCGGAAGCGTACCATAAAGGCTGAAATATCCGCCTAGACCGCTTAATCGAACATCTGTTCTACTAGAGATTAGCTCCAATCTGGTCTCGGTGGAGGCGAAACTTATGAAACCTGATAAGTATGAACTTAAAATTTCCTGAAAACATCTTCAACTCCGGGGCTCAGCTTCATACTATTCTCGAAAATCCAAGTGTAACTTTACGTATAAAACTTTACGCAATTCAAGGTCATGGCAACATAAGCTGGAGCCGACTAAACTAAGCACATGCCGGCCAATACAAAGATAACCAAACGTACTCGCAACCCCCGAGGACAAGGAGACCATCTCCGCGAAGAGATAGTTCTTGCTTGCATTCGCCTGCTCGATCAAAGCGCATCCGAACTAACTCTCAGCCTTAGATCGATAGCCAAAGAAGCAGGAATTGCAGCCCCTTCCATCTCCCGCCATTTCCACGACGTCCACGAGATCATCGATACCGTTATCGCTAGGGAGCTTAATGCCTTCCTACGTTTACTTTATGAAGCCCGATCATCTTCACAGAACCCAAGAGACCAAATCATCGCTCTTGTGCAGGCCTATGTCAACTATGGGATTCAATCGCCAAGTCGCTATCGAGTCCTCTTCAGTCGCACATATTCACCAGATTGGAACGAAGATAGACACCCAATGGTCGAAACCTCCCCGCTGATGGCTGAAGCCTTCGCTATCGTCACAGACACCATACAAGAGTGCATAAATATAGGAATTTCGACTGCAAGTGACACTACACTGGGCGCGGTATTGCTTTGGTATGGCCTTCACGGCCTTATAACTTTACGTCAGTCAATTACAAGCTTCCCGTGGCCTGATCTAGACGTCACCGTCGATCGAATTCTTCGAGACTCCATAGCTTTATCCAACTAAAAAAGTTCAGTCAGCTTCACCGTCCTTGGGAAATTTGTCATCTCGTATCACCAGGAAATGGATAAGATCCGCAGCTAGAAAACTCCTAAAGCTTTCGCGGATGCGAGTAGCTGAGTACGCTATGACAACCCCGCCATCGAGCAATTCTATCGATCGCTCGCCGTTATCGTGACTTGATACGAGCCGGGTTTAATGGAGACTCAGTTACCTGTGAACCAACTGGTTCTCAAGGTCTAGTTTGATATTAGCAGATGGAGTTCTTCTCTCAAGATTAGGAGTCTCCACTATTTCCGGGGCATATCACTTTCAACCAACGTTTGATGTAGAGAATTATCCATGGCTCTGATACGTGCATAGAGACAGCTTTTAGCAGCAGTTCATGATCTATCGTGTCGAAGAAGGCCTTGATATCTAGATAAATGACCCAATCGTACTTCCAACATCTCTTGCGTGCTTTTTCAATGGCATCATGGGCTGAGCGATTCGGCCTGTAACCATAGGAGTCTTCGTGGAAGACCTCTTCCAATCTTGGCTCTATGTAGGCTTTAGCTACCCCTGGGGCGATGCGATCTTTGACGGTTGGAATACCTAGGATTCTTTTACCGCCATCTGACTTGTCTATCTCGACATATCTAGTTGCCGCTGGAAAATAACTTCCAGAAGCCATTCGATTCCAGAGTTGGTAGAGATTGTTCTTTAGATCCATCTCAAAGACTGAGATGGACTGCTTATCAATCCCTGGTGCTCGCTTTGTGTCTATTGTGATTAGCTTTTGCCTCTTTGTATGCTTTAAGTACGTCGTACTTGTCTTTTGTCAAAAGCTTTTTCTTGTCGTGGTCTTGTCATTTGATCCCTCCCTCTCAACTTTTACCTTGAGAAGTTGTTCATTTGCCAATTACAACTAGATCTGCTGTTTACTCCATCTCTTTGGCTTACATCCTCATTACAAGGACTTCGTAGCTAATCCCGGTAGGGACCGCCCTTACGGGCGGCCCCCCGGACAGATCCCATCGAGTCGAACTACCGCAATGGGCTCCTGCCTTGGGTTCTGGCAGCGAAGCGCACGCTAGGATAGGGGTGCGCAATGCGGGCAGGGGGCAGCCATCGGTCGCTAATTCGACTGAAGCGATCCCAGGTCATCCGGTTGCGCTGGCTTCGACGCCGAAGCGTCTCTCGCCAGAGTCGTCTCACCTGTTTACGAAAAGCCGACACCGCGTCGATGTTACCAGGAACGGCGTAGTAGCTGAAGTGTCCCCTCAACACACTCGCCAGCCACCGCCCCTGTTCAGGAATGGACTGGTGACGACGACGCCGAAGTTCGATTCTTATCTGCTTCAGCTTCATTCTCAGTCGTTTCTTGATAGTGACGCGCCTGAGCCAGAAACGCCCGTCCTTGGTCTTTCCACAGATGTGGGTAAATCCCAAGAAGTCGAAGGTCTCCGGCTTTTTGAGGCCCCGCTCCTTTCGGTTCTGAGCCGCAAAGCGACCGAACTCGATCAGGCGGGTCTTGTCCGGGTGCAGTTCTAAGTTGAACTTCACGAATCGTTCACGAAGGTCGCTGAGGAACTGCCTTGCATCACCAAGATACTGGAATCCAACCACGAAGTCGTCGGCAAACCTCGAGACGATCATGTCGCCTCGTGCATGCTTGTATCTCCACTGTCGGACCCAGCGGTCGAAGACATAATGAAGGTACACGTTAGCGAGCAGTGGTGAAACCGATGCCCCTTGTGCTGATCCTTCGGTCGTCTTTGTGCACTTCGCATCCTCGATGACTCCTGCGGCCAACCATTTGTCGATCAGTCGCAGGATTCTTTTATCCGCAATGCGATGCTCGAGAAACTTCCTCAACCACGTCCGATCCAACTTGGAGAAGAAGTCGCTGATATCAGCGTCGAGTATCCAGTTCACCTTTTTCTCTAAGATCCCGACCGCCAGCGCATCAAGCGCATCGTGGGGGCTACGTCCTGGTCGGAACCCGTAGGAGAATCCGAGAAAGTCTTCTCGTATATAGCGTTCAATACCTCCACCACCCAACGTTGGATGATTTTGTCCTCCAGCGTTGCGATACCGAGTGGGCGTTGTCGTCCATCTGGTTTTGGTATGTATACCCTACGAGAAGGGCTTGCCCGATAGGCACCGTTGTGGACCCTTTGAAGAAGATCCTCGAGGTTCTCCCTCAGATTCTCTTCGTAGGAGTGCCATGTCACGTTATCGATTTCATGGCGCAGCCTTCGGGTTAATCGCTAAATAGGCGGCCTTCAGGCGGTCTGAGTCGATGTGGTGCAATAAGTGCTGTGAACTTTGCTTGCTTGTCCTTTCTTGCTACTTCGCGCACACGATCCAGCCCGTTTGACACACCTTGTCCGCAAGTGGGTCCGGTTCTGAGTCCGGGGCGTGTTAGGTCGGTCGTGTTCCCCTTGGCCAACCCCCTTTCCTCCACTACCTCCTTTCCTCCACTACCTCCGCTACCGGTCCCCCGGTTTTGTTCGACAGCTTCGTAGGTAATATGGGGTTGTCTGACTTCCCGCGCTCGTTCATCTCAGGCGTACGACCTTAGCCTTTCCTGAGCGGCCCACTGGGTGATCAACCCGACTGGCGAGCGCGGGATCTCCCGGTTCTCGCGCATGGAGGTTCCGTAGGTGCCATGGTTCTCTGACCGCGCGGGGCCCACAAGCAACTTGCGATAGCGCTAGCGGTGGTGTTGCCTTCCGCTTCCATAGACAGCGTCAGCACCTCGAATTCTCTGATTACGCGGCTCAATAGCCTGGCCTGCACGTGCCCCTGTCAACGCTTCGCCTGCGTCCTCGCGGACGCCGACGCATGACTCGGGGTCATCGTGGTTCGCTAGACCTTCGATGTAGAGCTCTTTCATCTCTTCCTCCATACCGGTTTATCTCGACGCACCTACTGGATGGTCCGTCCCCAATCCATAGGCATTTGGTACTTTCCCTCTTGTTGATCTGCAACTTGTAGGTTTTTCCTCATCATTGGGCTTAGCCCATGTAGGTTTTTCCTCATCATTGGGTTTAGCCCATGTAGGTTTAGCCTCATCATTGGGTTTAGGCCATGTGGGTTTAGCCCATGTAGGTTTAGCCTCATCATTGGGCTTAGGCCATGTGGGCTTCGCCAAGAACGTCTAGGACTGGGTTCTCATGTTCCACATAAACGCCTGATGTTAAGGTCATGCCACCTACACGCCGGATGGCACCATATAGCCAAAGGGAGCACTAATTGGGTTAGTCTCCAAGTTGTCCCGAGAGTTCCTAGTCCCTCGGTTTCGACATCATCTATATCAATTTCGAGACACTTGCCGTAGTTGATGAAGATGGTTCGTTTTCACTCGTCTTCTTAACTCATACCTGAAAGAGTCATTGCTCTAACTTTTCCGTACCGCTTTGGACAACAGTCTTTAGCTAATGCCCCGTACGGTGGTTTGGAATCTCCTCCCAAAAGGCGATCCCGGAGGGCGTAGTTCCATCATCTATGTAGCATTGCAGTGTGATTGTTATCAGCTTCTAGGTGATTTACAACCTCTTTCATTCATGACGCACTGCGAAAGATGGGGCTAAGTAACTGGGGCCAGAACTTCTGCAAGTTTCATTCAATACTGTTAAAGGCACAAAGTTCTTATCGCAGAGGCGTCACTTATCAGTTGAGGGGGTTGGAGAACCACATAATGGTTGGGAGAGCCGACATACCTGGACCCCGCTAAAAGCTGAAGGTCCAACTCAGAGTCCACTCGACCGAGTGAACTCACGGGATTATCTATAAATAAGAAGCATCGTTCTTGCGACAGTAAGTCTGTTTTTCATGCACATGGTTTGAGTAAGACACTTTTAGTGGCCCTATCCACTGCTGACTCAAACAAATGGTTACTCCTTATCGAAGACCGCTTGAGAGGGCAAACACCGGAAGTTCACACCGCGTCTGATTATCAACTACTTGGCCCAATCCGTCAACGACAGAGACGGCTCACAGAGGCTCAGGTGAGCGAAATGGTCGCTCGTTACGAAAGTGGAGCCACAGTGTACGAGCTAGCTGCTGAATTCGGCTGTCATCGCACGACTGTCGCCGCGCGGCTCAAGAAGGCTGGAATCGCGATGCGCTTCCAGTCTCCGACGTCCGCAGCCATCGACTCAATGGTGCGTCTGTACGGATCCGGACTTTCGCTCCTGGAGGTCGGCAAGCAACTCGGACTCTGCGCGAACACAGTGCGGAATTGCCTACGGGGACGCCCGATCGAGGCGCGCAACGACGACTAGCTCTTGGTGGTGCGTCCGATCGCACTGGATCCGTCGTCCAATTAAGTACCTGGCCCCCAAGTGACGAGTTCGCAATCAAAGAAACCACCTCGCACACCGGAAAATACTTGGCGTACCTAGTGCTGGCGTTCGTCCTATTACGAGTTCCCTCGCCGCCAGGAATGGATGCGCTTTCGCGGAATGATTGCCCCTTGTCGGTCCCTCATGCCAAAGCCCGCAGCACGGTCCACGAGAATGTGGGCGAACCAACTGAGCGCAATAATGGCGGTGGGGACGGAGTGAAGCAGAGCCGATATGAGCAACACCAGCAACGGCGTGAAGGTTCGATGGAGCATGTTGTAGGAGGCGATGGCGCTTCGCGGAATTCGACCAAGAGCCCCATTTTCCTGCCCTATGGCCAGAACGAACGCAAGATCGGGGGCCGCGAACCCGACTAGTACGAGCCACCAAGGTGTGCCGGTACGAACGGCCAACGCGATGGCACCGGTGAGCACTGCCAATCCCGGGATCAAAAGGAAGGGTCTCGAGGCCGACGTGCGACCAGTTGCGGCCAGTTCGGCACCGACGTCGTTACTCGTCGCGTCGTGGAATGTGTTGTTGTGTTTGGACGTCATGCCCGACTTGGTGAGTTCAGCCCCTCAGACCATCGCGGTAGTGCCATCTCAATTCCCGCGATGAGCCGCTCGAAGCTGCGGTCGATATCGGCGGGTAGTCCGAATCCGCCGCCTATCTCAAGAACTACGAAACCGTGAAGTGCGGCACGTAAAGCGCGAATTGCGTCGGTGGCATCATCCTCTCGCAAATCGTAACCAGTGAGGACAGCAGCGACAATCTCAACGACGGCGAGATCAGCTGCCATGCCTTCGATGTCCTCCGAGGTGAATGGGCGCTGGATCAGGGTGTAGCGGCCCGGGTGTTCGAGTGCCCATCGTCGGTAGGCCCACGCCATTGACATGATGGCATCACTACGCGACCGTCCGACTGTGGAGCGCACAAGCGTGTCAGCTAACTCCTGCTTAGCTCGTAAGGCCATGCTTCGTTGGAGATCGTCCACGCTATCGACATGCTTGTAAATGGAGGGCTGGCGTACTCCGAGACGCTGCGCGAGTACGGCGAGCGTAAGACGCGACAGACCAACTTCGTCGACGATTTGTTCAGCTTCGTCTATGACCCGTAGCCGGGTCAGTCCAGCCCTAGGCACGGTTTTCCAATTCTCCGAAGAAGCGCCGAATCGCACCAGCGGTAATCTCAGACTGCTGCGACTGTGGATAGTGTCCTGCCTCGGGCACCATGGTGACTTGTCCGTGCAGGGCGTGTGCAATCCAGTCCGCCTCATTCTTGGGGTCTGGAAAATCGGGATCCTGCTCGCCCATGACCACCAGTGTGGGCTTCGAAACTTCGGCGAGTTTCGCCTCCGCGGCTGCGTGGCTCGTCCGCGTGGTCAGTGAGAATGCCTTGGCGTGTCCGGGTCGGCGGATGCTCGCTACGACTTGGTCGCGATACTCCTCGAAGTCGTCAGGCTTTCGGCCGACGTAGAGCTTGGGTAGGTACGACTTCCACGAGAGTGCTGCCCACAGTGGGGCCATTGCAAAACGAAGAAAGATACGCGACACAGCACTTGCCTTTGGATCACGAACAAAAGGCCCAACGAGAACGAGGCCGAGGACAAGGTCCGGCCTCCTGGCGGCGACCAGAACCGCCGCACCAGCGCCCATCGAATTTCCGACGACGAACGCGGGCCCACCGAGCTGGTCGATGAGGGCGACAATGTCGCTCGACGTCTCGACGTCACCGTAGGTCTTGAAAGAGACGTCGCTGTCGCCGTGACCGCGAAGATCCGTGCAGGCGACCCTGTAGCCAGCGTCTCGCAGTATCGGAGCAAGCATTCTGTATGTGCCTCGCAAGTCGCCCATGCCGGGCACGAGCACAACTAAGGGGCCGTCGCCATCAAGGTCGTATGCGACACGCCCTTCCGGAAGGGAAAGGAACTGAGTGCGGGCAGAATTCTTTTTCATGTGGTTATTATATATAGCTCTTAGGCTAAGTGCAATAGCCTTATCAAATTCCGTTTGTCCTTATTTATCGCGGTCTGAACTGAGCGTATGACAGAACGCTCCTGGCATTGGCGTCGCAATCAAGCAGCTGTTCCGGCTATTCGCGCGGGGTGAAGGATGCGTTCAGGATCGTTAGAAGATGAACGCAAAAGTGCCGCGCGATGCTGAGGAATCAGCAGAGCTGGGGCGAACCCAGATCCATTAGATTCAATTGTTCTCGTAGTAGCTCTGGGGAGAACCTTGCGGGACGCTACTAAAACTTTGGTGGCCCTGTCCACTGCTGACACAAACAAATGGTTACTCCTTAACGGAGAACACTCCCGAAGGAATACACAGGAAAATCCCCCTTCGTCTGATTATCAACTACTCGGCCCAATCCGTCAACATCAGAGGCGGCTCTCCGAGGTCCAAGTGAAAAAAATGGTCGCGCGTTACAAAGGAGGAGCCACTGTCTACGAATTAGCAGCTGAATTCGGCTGTCATCGCACAACTGTTGCCGAACGGCTCAAGAAGTTAGAAATCGTTATGCGAGGCCAGTCCCCGACGCCGGAAGCAGTCGACTCAATGGTGCGTCTCCACTCAAGTGGACTTTCGCCCTTGGAGGTCGGGAAGCAACTTGGGTTTTGCGCAAACACTGTGCGGAATTGTCTGCGGGGACGTCGAATTTGAGCGCGTTGCATTAGCGCATCTTGATCAATCGTTGTGGCAATTCATAACTCCCGCATAGATCTCGGTTTAATCGTCTTTGCCTAGAGACACCCATTGTCGACAACGTACAATTAGAATTCTGCGGATGGGTGAGACGTGCGCTCACCTTGCTAGCGTTCTGCGGCACGGTATTCCATCAAAGCAAATGCGCTTACCCGCAGACTTTCGTGCATCAATTGATGCGGCAGCGATCTAACGCTGCTTCACCCGCAACACAATTTTACCATACTGCTCGATGAACCTCACAAGTCCGATCAAGTTCTTCTAAGAAGGCCCGAACCCACGCGGCCATTGATGCCGGTCGGGGTGTTGCTTCGGCAGCGACTGGTTAGTGGAATGGATCCCCGTGTCCCCATGCGAACTCATATCCCACGACACCCGATAAGGACTGTTGAGGTCGTACTGTGTGATGTGGTTCGAAGATCCGTCAAGAGGGGCGTAGATTCGACCTTCGCGATCTTGTCGGAACCCTGTCACAATCGCGTTTGAGGAAGGTCCGCGTCCTCGGCTGTACATCGTCCCCATTCCGAAAGACCCCGAAGTGGATTGGCCCCCTGTGAATCCAGTTCTCTCAGTAAAGCAAGGCATGCCAAACCTCCTGTACGCATTGAGTACCGCTAAGCCAGATTATATGCCCTAACGGCTCGTGAACAGTTGCAATGACTTGCCCCTGAGAGTCACGTAACGAACCCACCCGAAGTTGCTCGACACATTGGTTCGGCCCGTTATCTTTCGGCCGTGACGCTAGGCGCCCCACTTGGCAGCGACCATTGACCAAATTGTGGATTGGTTGCCTATCGCCAGGGAATCCTTGCCGACGGGTTCAAGTAAGTACTTCGCAACATTGGGAAATGTCCGCGGCGCTGACGGAAGCGAAACTTGAGATGGCGAGTTTCGGAAGTTCATATGCAACTTTCCTCCAAGCCATCGACGGTACTCATAGTGCGCTGGCAAGGCAAAGTGTAGCCCCGCGTGTATTTTGCGTTGGGACTGATGTTCCCTCATCAGCATGTCTGAAAGGAAATACAACCACGCCACGGGATGTTGTTCTCGCATTGGAAATCGGCCTCTGTCATCGTCGGTTGGCACGAACAGCGCAAGTTTCTTATCCGGATCAGGAAAGAGGTGAAGTTCACCAAAATCCTTGAGATGTTGGACCAATAAGACCGCCGCAGTCCATAGATCCGGAGTGAAACTGGGTGCAATTATTTGAAGTCGTTCGGCGACCGAACCCGAATAGACGAAGTCAGGTTTAACGCTATACGGGGGAATCATTGAATAATCGATCGCAATATCGTGTGGGGCATATATAGGATCAAGCCATCCCAGTTCTGTGAAGGGCGTATTACCGTCACCGGTCAGACCAAGCACGAAAGGAACTGCGTAGGCATCAACCCAGATCATCTCTGCGAGAAGACGACACGAGTCGTCGCGCGTAATGGTCCCGATTTCTAACAGATTCTGCGCGATGTACTTCGCGTATCGCGCGCGCCCACTTACATTGAAGGCGAAGTGAGCCAGGCGGCAAGCTTCGGCGTAATTGGCTAAGGTTGCATCTTGCTGTAACGAGCGACGGGCCATTCGATTTCGGATATAGCTCAAGTGCTCCGCGGCAATAACTCTCGTCGCTGGAACGAGGGCCTGATTGATGCCTTCCGCGAGAATGGACTCCTCGCGATCGTATGACGCCGTCTCGTCAACATTGAGGAAAACGGTCCAAGCTGCCCGACAAACTGCGGCCATCAACGCGAATTCGTGGCTCAGACGCAACTTGAGGTGCTTGACTCGAGTGTCATTCTCAGACATTTGATTGGCATCCGAGCCCAACTTGTCCCGAAACAATTCGATCACGTTCATGTGTGTCATAGCGGGAAACGTACCGTCACTACTTACTCCAAAGTGAAGTTCGCTACTGAACGCCCATGACATCGCAGGCACGAGAACCTTGAGATCATCGAACGCAAAGAGCAGCATGAGTTCTTGAAACTCTTCATCGCTCGGGAAGTCAAGAAGCTCAAGGTCCTCCGTTGCCCCCACCGTCGCCTGACGGATACAACTGTAGCCACCAGAAATGACATAATTAAGGTACTCCAGGTCCAATGCTGCGTCGTCTGGGAGATGGTTGAAAGATGGCAGCCGGATGAGCTCGTCAAAGAAGATCTCGGAGTCGATCAGCACAAATTCTGGAGTATCTTCATCTCCCTTTAGATCAAGCGAGGCAGTTTGAACCGACTCGTCGTCAGGAAACACGGTCTTCACGTACTCGAGCAGACGCAGCAGGATCTTTGCGATCATCACCAATGGCATGTCACGAATTTCCTCAGCCTCTGGGTCGACTGCATTCAGCGCGGCAACGATGAGAATTGCCCCGCGGATTGCTGCATCGTCCCCACTTTGTCGACGTGCATTGGCAGCACCTTCGTCAATAAAAGTAGGCACGACCCAATCTTTGCACGGATGCAATTCCCCTGAGGACGATACCGTTGACCACTCGATGTTGCACTTGCGTTCTGAAGGTTAAAATCGTGATGCGCGATTAGGTTAGTTTCGCGAAGGGCGCAGTCAGGGAGTCAGCGCAACGCCTGTACGGAAACCCTCGTTATGAGGATGTCGTCATAACGGGGGTTATGCCGAGTTCGTGATTATGCCGAGGACTGTGTTAGAGACCAGTAAATAGGAGGCGACCCGGAAAAAAGATCGGCATAATCCGGCGACATTGTCCGAGACTCTCTTTGGAAACCACCAAAGAAAGCGGATCAATATGAAGAAACCCATAACTGTGCGAATGGCGGGGCCGTTGGCCCCTTACGCCGCTGGCTACAGAGAGCATCTCGCCAGGCAAGGTTATCGATCAACCATCACGAAGCATCTGCGGCTAATGGCACAGATCAGCCGGTGGCTCACCAGTCGGGGCCTGGATACGCACAGCCTCACACCCGCGGGTCTCGAGGAGTTTTCTTCCTGGAGGGAAGATTCTGGCTACGTCACCTCATTGTCGCGGCATAGTGCTGCTCTGCTGTTTGACTACTTGGTCGGTGTTGGAGTAATCACTCACGTCGAAGTAATCGTCGCGGAGGGACCATTCGACGAGGTTTTGATTCGCTACGCACGTTACCTCACCGACGAACGGGGCTTATCGACGTCCAGCGTCGTTCAATACGTTAAGGCGTCTCGAAATTTTCTGCGGTGGCTACGCGCCCACGGTGATGTCGAGTTACGAGAACTTAATGCTGGCGTCATCAATCAGTTCGTTCTCGCGACGTGCCAACGAATGAAGATCACCACCGCGAAACTAACAGTTTCGAAGTTGCGCTCTCTCCTACGTTTCTTCTATCTCGAAGGAATCACCCCAACCGCAATGGCGCCGGCTGTGCTCGCCGTCGCGCCGTGTCGTCAGTCCTCGCTGCCCAAGGCCCTTGACGCCGCCGCCGTCACCCGTCTCCTTAAGAGCTGCGATCGCCGAACAGCATCGGGCGCACGGGACTTCGCCGTTTTGATGTTGCTGTCGAGGCTTGGTCTGCGTGCGAGCGAGGTTGCCGGGTTACAGCTGAGTGATTTCGATTGGCGACGGGCGGAAGTCACTATTCGAGGCAAAGGCAATCGCCAAGACAGGCTTCCGCTCCCGAGCGACGTTGGCGATGCCCTTGTCGCCTGGCTGCAACGAGGTCGACCGCGCTCCGTGTATCGTTCGGTGTTCGTTCGAGCATGCGTGCCATTTCGCGAGATCTCCGGGAGTGGCATTTCGGCGATCGTGAGGCGCGCCTGTGGTCGAATTGGGCTGCCGCCCGTCGGTGCTCACTGCCTACGACACACCACGGCCACGCGGATACTGAGAGCCGGAGGAAGTATGGCCGAGGTTGCACAAGTGCTTCGCCATCGTTCCCAGCAAACGACGGCGCACTACGCAAAAGTGGACCGACTAGCGCTCGTGGCCGTGGTGCGCTCGTGGCCGGGAAGTGTCGCGTGACCAGTCTTCTTCAACACGCCGAAGAGTATCTGACAGCCCGCCGGGCACTCGGCTATAAGTTGCGCAGCGAAGGCTATTTGCTCACCAGCTTTGTGACGTTCGCCGATCAATCCGGCGCGGAACTCATAACGACGGAACTGGCGATGATCTGGACTCTACGGGCGGTGGATACCCACCTCCACAATATGGCTAAACGAATGCGAGTGGTTCGATTCTTCGCGCGCTATCTCTACGCGATAGATCCCAGACACGAAGTCCCGCCGGACGATCTATGTCCCAGTCGGGGACACCGACCCACCCCCTACATCTACAGCGACGCGGAAGTTGCGGCGTTGATGAACGGTGCGAAGGGGCTTGACGCACCACTTCTTGCGATCACCCTGGAAGCGCTTATTGGTCTGTTGGTGACGACGGGCATGCGAATCGGGGAAGCCATCGCGCTTAACTTCGGTGACGTCAACTGGGACGAGAGTCTGCTGACAGTGCACAACGCCAAATACGGAAAATCTCGAGAGGTTCTGTTGCATCCGAGCACCGCCCAAGCACTGAGGCACTACGTTGGCGAACGAGACCAACACATCCGACCAGTAGACCAGAGTGTCTTTGTGTCGACACGAGGTACTCGGATTAACTACAGCACGGTCCGCCAGGCATTCGGCGCACTGCGCAGCCGCACCTTCGTCGGAGAAGCGTCGTGCCGACCACGCATTCACGATCTTCGACACACCTTTGCCGTCAACACGCTGTTGAGTTGGTACCGCGACGGTGGCGACATTGCTTCACGCACGCCACTACTCTCAACCTATCTCGGCCATGCCAATCCGGCGAGTACATATTGGTATCTCTCGGCGGTGCCGGAATTGCTATCGCTGGCGGCGCAACGCCAGGAGCATGCTTTCACCCTCACGCTCGAGGGGCGATCATGAGCACGGTCGCCCCGACGTTAGAGGCGTTCTTCACCGATCGACTCATCAATCAGCGCCAAGCCAGTGCGCACACCGTGGCCGCCTATCGAGACACGTTTCGTTTGCTCCTCGCGTTCGTGCATGAGCGCTCCGGGACCGCACCCAGCGTGCTCGACTTCGGTGATCTCGACGCCCTACTCATTGGTGCGTTCTTGGACCATCTTGAAAATGAACGACACAACAGCACCCGCACGCGGAACGCCCGGCTGGCGGCGGTTCACTCATTTTTCCGATTTGCCGCACTGAGTCATCCCGAGCACGCGTCCCTCATACAAAGGGTCCTGGCAATTCCCACCAAGCGCGGTAGTCGAACTGATGTCTCGTTCCTCGACAGATCAGAGATAGCTGCACTGCTGGCAGCACCAGACCGAACGCGATGGATCGGTCGTCGTGATCACGCCTTGCTCGTCACGGCCATCCAGACCGGGCTGCGGGTATCGGAACTTACGGGGCTTTGTCGTGAGGACGTCGCTTTGGAGAAAGGTGCGCACGTTCGTTGCCTCGGGAAGGGTCGAAAGGCGCGTTGTACTCCGCTCAACGCCGACACTGTTGTCGTGATGCGCAGGTGGATGGATGAACAAGGAGGAGAACCTCGAGACCCGCTGTTCCCTACGAGTCGAGGGCGACCGCTCAGCCGTGACGCTATAGCACTGGTCGTGGCGAGGCACACCAAGACCGCTCTACGCACATGCCCGTCGCTCAAGCACAAGACGGTGTCACCGCACGTACTGCGACACACGACTGCCATGACCCTGCTGCAGAGCGGCAACGACGTCGCAATCATTGCAATGTGGCTCGGTCACGAATCAATTGAAACATCACAGATTTACATCCACGCCGATCTCTCAATTAAGGAACGAGCGCTGGCGCGCAACGCGCCGTTACAAACCACGCCGGTTCGCTACGTTGCAACCGACCGGCTCGTTGCCTTTCTCGAAGCGCTCTGATTATGCCGATCTTTTCTTCCAGATCTCCGCCCATCGCCAGGCCTTGACACGTTTCTCGGCATAATCACGAACTCGGCATAACCCTTGGAATCCGCAGATGGTCTTGTCAATCTCTTCGATTGCTATCTTGAATCTCTTCGAAGCCAGACTGAGACTGTGGGCATCGCCACCTCCGAACTCATCGAGTTCGTTTCGAAGTTGGTGATATCAAAGTTTCTATCTCCGACCCGGCCAGGGATTGCCTGCGGGTATTTCGAATCATGATTCGCAATAAGTAAGGATGAGAATGTAAAGCGCTCGTGGCATCGTGATTAGATGCCGACATCTCCATGCACCGAGCGAACATTAGGAATTAGTGTACTTCTTAACCCGTTCCCAGAACTCTTGGATTCGCTTGAGCTCTCGCTCCATTTCTACGATCGTTGGAGCCGTGTAATTTGTTTCCTCACTTTTATCGTGCCTTCTGGCCCATGTAGTGACGTTCCCATAACCGGTTTGAAAATCTGTGTTGTCTTGGTCGGTGACTTTGGCAAAGACTCGAAACTGCTTCGCTTGCACGTTGCCCGTGCCTCGGTCAACAGCCGTAAAAACGATCTCACTTCGCACTATGCGTTCCCACGTCTCAGAAACCTTCCCGGCCCAATCAGACGAGGCTTTCTCGAAATCATCAGACAACATAGTTGACTGATTATCCCTAATTCTCACCAGTTCAGTCCCAAGGGACGCAAGACGGGCTTTCGCGTCCTTGGCTTTCCACGGATGGTTGTCGACAATTAGGCCCGGTTGTTTCGCTCCGTTTCGTTCAATCGCTCGCTCGGTTACGGTCACTTTGAGTTCGCCTGAAATCTTCACAATTTCACCAAGAAACACCAGATCGTGGGTAAATACTATGACTTGACGGTCCTGCGCGATCTCCACTATTCGGCGGGCTGCTTTGTCACGACGCTCATGGTCGAGTGAAGACATCGGGTCGTCGAAGACAACCACAGACTTGGATTCATCAAAGTGGACTTCTGTGAAAAATCCTGCAAGACCTGCGGCCGTCTTCTCGCCTTCACTTAGCACTTGGCGCGGGGAGTTGCCCGCCGCACCTAGAAGCGCAGGCTGGTGTCGGAGTTTGCCCTTCGTGCTCCCCTTGTCGCCAAGGACAACATGCTCGAGTTTCATTTGCTCCGATTCACGCACGAAGTGGTCTTTGACGACATCGGTTACATACTTGCGAGCAAGTTCCGCGCTTGCTTTCGTGGCTGATGCAGTGCTGATTCCACTGGAAAGGTCACGGAGAACCTTCTCGTGCTTTAGGCGTGCGACTTCCTTTTTGATCGCGCCTTTCTGATCGGCGACAGCAATCTTGTCTTTTAGCTCGTTCGTCGCTGTGGTCGAAGTTACGAGCGACTCCTGGAACTTGGTCTCGTCAATCTTGCCTGACTTGGCCGTGATGCTGATTGCCAGCGACCGCAGAGCCCTAACATCTACATTCGCCAGCTCTATCAGCTTGTCCAGAGTCTCACCGCGCAACCGCTGTCCAAGTCTTTCCTTGGCTGATTGAGCGACTGTCAGCGCCGACTGTAGAACCGTACCTAGTTTCTTGTCGTCCTTCTTGATGAAATCAATCGCTTTAGTTGCTTCAGTCGTCGACACCTCAAACTCTTTGATCGCTTCTCTCGAATCGACAAACTTCTGTTCTGCTTCCTTGGCACGCTTCTCAACATCGTTGTGAACGAACTGATGGAACCTCGTGAGCCTGTCGCGAGCCTCGTCCCCGAGTGTTTGATGGCATAACACGCACAGAGAGCCATCTTCAACAACGGGGAATTCTTGATCGGGATATGCATCTTCCATTGAATAGCGCTCAGCGGATTCCCAGAGAATGCGCCAAGACTCTGAGCCAACATTCGCAAGCGGTTCCTCAGCGAATGATGTTTTTGATGCGTTACTCGCGGCCGATCGGAGTTCCTTGGCATCGGTCTGCTGCCTGATCACAGCTTCAGCAGCGCTTATGCCGAGCAATCCTGTCACGCGGTCCAAGTGAATAGCTAGAGCCTCGATACGCGACGCTCCTTGATTGAGCCGAACCTTTTCTTTGTGAGGATCGGTCGTCTTGAGACGAGCCTCTTCCTGAGTTAGTTCAGCTAAAGTTTGATGGGCATTTTCATCCAATATAAGGATCGAATCAACATCCGCCTCGGACGTATTTGGCGAAAGGTCACGTACGAACTTCTGAACGGAAGTTCCCGTCGTGAGTGCTGGTGCCACAAACTTCGTCGACTGACCAGCTCGGACCAACTCGTCTATGAATGCTTTGACCATATCGATGTACTTAATGAGTTGATCGAAAACACCCAGAACGGAAGGGCGGTAACTGAGTTCTGATTCACGGTCGAGATAGTCATCACCACAGGCTTTGTCGTAGAAATGCGCTTGCTGTAGCGATGGGTCGTCAAGTTTCGCCCAGTCCTTCTCGAGTCGACCTCCGATCGACTCATACGTGATCTTGGCACTTTGTATTCCTGTGGACGCAGCGTAGGCATCAGGGAGTATGTCTTCGCGATGGCGAGCTCCGACGATGGCCTTCACCAGACGGGCATAGCCGGACTTGCCAGTCCCATTATCACCGTAGATAACCGTAATTCCGTCTAGTCCGAACGTCAGATTCTGCCCACCCAAGAGAGCGTTGATGTTTTCGAGTTCGCTGACGCTGACCAGTCGAGTTGTGGCACCAGCCTGAGCACCCGAGGGCAGATCCGATGTGGATAGCGCTGGGGTTTCCTCGATTACTGAGTTACTGACTATCGCATTTGCGACACTTTCGATGTAATCACCGTCAATGACTTCAACACGGGCAATTCGCTTGAGAAAGTTGCGCTGCCACACCGGAATTCTCTTAGCCCACTCGATTATGTCGTCCTCGATGCCAGCCATCAAGTCGCTCCCGCTCCTGCTAAAAGTTCGGTCCGGTGGAGTGCCGACTCAACTGCACGTTCCTTAAAGTTAGACGGATAGTCGTACTTGTACTTCAAAAGAAGCCTTCGCATCTTGGCGCGCATGTCGGCCTTGAAGCGAATATAGATCCGCGGCTCTCTAACGTCGAAGAAGACCGCCGAAATATGTCTAGACCCTCGTAAGGCAACCAAATCAGGCATCAGTGTCCTCTACGTCCTTCAAATCAGTAAACTTGACCGCCATCGTGGGGTTTCCTCTTGTCAGCTTCTTGATAGTCAAATCATCGGCCTTGTTGTTCGCGAGGCGAAGGTTATTTTCCGAACCGAGCAATGCCTCTTTGGTCTTTTGGAGATGTTCGATGGTTTTGTCGATCTCGTCAATTGCCGTTTTGAACTTCTTGGAGGCCAGATCGTAATTCCTAGCGAAGCCAGTCTTAAAGGCTTCCAAATCATCTTCGAAGTTCGTGATATCTATATTCTGCTCACGTACTCGGGCCAACTCGGACTTGTAGGTCAACGAGTTGAGGGCCCCGTTTCGCAGCAACGTGATCATCGGAATGAAGAACTGCGGTCGAATGACATACATCTTCGGGAAGCGATGCGACACGTCGACGATGCCACCATTGAAGAGCTCGCTGTCAGGTTCGAGGAGAGATACGAGGATTGCGTATTCACAACGTTTCTCGATGCGATCCTTATCCAACTCTTTCAGGAAGTCTTCATTTCTCTTCTTGGTCGCTGTTCCGTCGTTCTCGTTTTTCATCTCAAACATGATCGAGATGAATTCTGTGCCCCCTTCGTCGGCCTCACGAAAGACGTAGTCGCCCTTGCTTCCTGTGCGTACATCGTTATCTTTCTCGAAGTACGCCCGTGGGAACGCAGTAGCGCGAATCTTGTTGAACTCGATCTCGCAATGCTGTTCAAGCGTCTCGCCTACCATTTTGGTAGAGAGCCTCGCTTTCATGTCCTTTAGACGCTCAATTGCGTCGTCTCGATCTTTGATTTGCGTCTCGTACTTCTCCTTTAGGGAATTCGCCAGCAACTTCTGCTCAACGTCCTTGGCCTCAAGATCGCGCTTCAGGCCGTCTCGCTCCTTCTCGACACCTCCGAGTGCTTCTCTAAGTGCCAGCCTCTTGGCGACGTCAGCAGACTTCAATTCTTCCTTAAGACGAGCGATCTCCGCGTCCTTCTTGGCAACATCGTCTTTGAGCTCACCAGTGACTCTCGCCTGGACGAGTTCCGCGCTCGATTTGAGTTCCTCTTTAAGCCGAGCGATCTCCGCGTCCTTCTTGGAAGCCTCCTTGTCCATCTGGCTGGCGACCTTCGTCTCCGCCAATTCAATTGCGGTCTTCTTGTCCTGTTCGGCAAGAGCCAACCGCTCGTGCAGCGCCTTGTCGAAGGCCTCGTCTCGCACCTGATTCAGAATGTCTGCATATCCCGCTTCATCAATCTTGAATGCTTTGCCGCAGTGTGGGCAGGTAATCTCGTTCATTTTTGCACCTCCGTTTCTTCGATACTTAATTCAACTTCTTCTACCTCTGGTGTCGGTAGGAGCGATTCGGGATCAACGCCAACCACTTTGCAGAGTCCGACAAAGTGTTCGTGGTCAAGTTGATTCATGAATACGAAGACCGAACTGATTGCTCCATTGATCTCGTCAGGGTTAACTGTCTCGTCGGTCTCAGGCGTCTGACTATGTGAGTAGGCGTGTGCATACCGTGTGAGTTGTTGTCGGAGCGCATCGGCATCGCCTTTGTAACCCGAGTCGATTAACAATTTCGTTGCATTTCGCATCGAGGCAGTGAAGTCACCTACCCAGTCCGGTCGCTTGAACGCAAGAAAAGATTCGAGAATTCGACGGATGACATTTGGAAATAACAGTTGCGCATCCAAGCGATTTTCGAGAGAGTCACTTGTATCCAACCTCTTCTTGGCGTCGACGACCGAGATGAAGGCATGGTGATAGCTCGAACGGATCTTCTTACGTACCGCGTCGGACTCGGGCCATTGAATGAGAACTGGTTGACGTCGTGTCAGGCCATTCGATGTAATGTGCCGTGATTTCAGTTCGTACATGCTCACCGGAAACCTCGCCTTCATCCCCGCACCTCGATGAAGGCCCTCAAGTTGAACGTCCCACTGTTTGAATAGGTCGAAGTTGTGAGTTAGGAGGACAAGTTGTTCGACCTCATCGTTCAGTGTGGCGGTCCAAATGTACGTCGAGATACCCATAAATACGTTGCTGTCGAGACTTGAGACAGGGTCATCGATGACAACTATTGGTTTACCTTTGGAGAGATCGTGGCAAGCCACCCCTTCAAGAAAATGTACAAGTGCAATTGCAGATCGCTCACCGACGCTTAGGCCGATAGCTGGTTGCCCGTCACGAGTAACGACATATCGGCCATCTCGGGATTGAAAAGAAAGTTCACTTCGACCTAGCAATCGAGCGACCTCTCGTGTCAGAACATCAGCTGACGGAGTTGGATCACCCTCTACGTTCTGGAGTGCGGCGATCTCTGTTTCTATTTCATCGATTCGGGCCTGAGCACCAGATACCTTTGCCTTTGCAGTCGTAAGATTAACGGCTTGGTTGTCGATTTCCTTCTCTTCCGCCTTAAGGTGATGTCCCTCGATCTCATTGGCGGTGGAAGTGAGAAGCTGATCATGTTGAGTGACCCGATTGTTATGCTTCCTACAGACCATGTCCATAGCTGATCCGTCAATCGCGGGTGCATTAACCAAAGTGCCCTCGACAATATTAAGCACGTTCGTGCGCTTTTTCTTCATGCGCTGAAGGATTTCGTCTGCCCAACGCTTGAGTGCATCCACTTGATCTCGAAGACCTTGGGCGGCTTCATCAAAGTCGGATCGAAGATCCTCAAACAAGAGACCGCGTGTCGGAATCTGTTGAACTAGAGCGTCACAATTGACGACGAGGCTTTCGAATTCACCACTCAGGCCGTCGAGCTCACGCTGCATTCGAGAGACCTCATCGGAGAAGTGCTGTTCAATATCGTGCAACCGATCTGTAGGCAGCGGCTGGCCACAAAATAGGCAGGTTTTCAAGTGCTCATGTAGAGCCAGTCCATCCTGGACCCAAGATGTTGCCTCGGGGTGCGCAGTCAGAGTATCCAGCACTATGGCCACCGGAGTTTTGGCGAGCAACGATTCGGCTCGCGACTTTAATTCAGCTGCTGGATTAAGCGAAAAAGAATTTCTTTCCACCTCTTCGCGATTGTCGCTAGCGACAAACCTTGTCTTTTCAGCGATCTCAACATCCGTCAGCGTTTTCCACGCAGTACGGTCGCCTACATACTTGCGACCAACAACACCGGAGTTGTAACTCGCGCGACTTCGGAAACCCTGAACGCGAGAAAGGTGACCGACCACGGAAGCCGACACACGCTCGTAGGAAGCTGTAGCTGCGCGCTCGGCAGCTAAGGCTTCAGCTCGGCCAGTGTCGCGATCGTTTGTTCTCGCAACGAGTTCCTCTTGCAGGCGCTCGATCCTGGCCTCGGCTTCGGCGGTCCTTTCGCCCAGCGTCAAGACCGCGTCAATGTTGGGACTACCTTCGTGAAAACGTAGGCTCCGCTCGATATAGGTTTCGCAGAACACGTGGAGGCGATCAAAGACCTGATCGTCGTTGCCGTTCGTATCACGACGCGAACCCAACTCTTCCACCTTAAGGGAGAGGTTTTGATAGCCATCGGTTACGTTGCGGGTTCCATCAACTGCGCGGGCGAGGGACGTCTTTCC
This sequence comes from Acidithrix sp. C25, assembly GCF_904848545.2. Lineage (NCBI taxonomy): Bacteria > Bacillati > Actinomycetota > Acidimicrobiia > Acidimicrobiales > Acidimicrobiaceae > Acidithrix > Acidithrix sp. C25. The sequence continues at coordinate 53,866 of NZ_CAJHCI020000006.1, read as the reverse complement.
TGAACCATTCGGCCCGTAAATCACGTTGATCTTGGCAAAGTCCGGCAAAGTTGTGGCCCATCGGTAGTCAACAAAGATCCCGCTGTCCTTAATCCAATCAAGACGGCGAATCACTACTCACTCCTATCCGAACTGACGCCGAAGAAGCGGTCAAAGAAGGTCGCCAGGCGTGTTAGAACGCGTTGTTTCATTTCGCCGTGACTACCGTCAGCCGCGAAGCGCGACACCGGTGGCAAAATCTTCGTGACAGCGGTACCAGTGGTCTGAATCACGCCATCGCGGAAAGCTGTCTTGATGTACGCTCGCGTCTCATCAGGGCGAAGTCCCTCTAACTCGATGATCGTCTCTAATTCCGCGTTGCGTCGTGTTGCAATGAATGCCTGCCATTCCTGATCGACTTCCCCTGTGGCCGATACAGAATCGACGAATGCTTCAATGAGATCCTTCTTATTTCGCAGACTTGGGCTGGCATCAACGGCTCTGGTGATCGATGCACGGAGTTCGATATCGTCACCATCGCCTCGTTCATCGCGATATTTCTCAACGAGCAAAAGGATGTAGTCGACATTGATCTCAACTTGCTTGATGAGTTCAATCTCAAATACAAGGTCATCATTGATTAGCTCTCGTTCAGCCTCAGAACCACGCCTGAACTCCGCGTACAGATCAAGATAGATGCTGCGATAATCCTGCCCCTGTCGCTCTGTGAGAATCTCGTTACCAACGAAGTCGTCGAATGATGTGAGGATGTTCTGCAGCCTCAAGATTGATCCAAACAGAACGATGAACTCCTTCTGCGCAGATTCTCCAGTGATCGGAGTTCCGAGTGGAAAGTTTTGGAGTAACTGGGCGACCTTGTCGTCGTATTCGGAGTAGTAGTCGCCATATGGTTTGAGGAGCACCACACCCTTCGCATCTTTACTACCAAAAAGAGCAATGGCGTCGTTCGTCTCTTGTTCCAAGTCACGAAATGAAATGATGTTGCCAAAGGTCTTGACTGAGTTGAGAATGCGGTTTGTTCGCGAGTACGCCTGAATGAGGCCGTGTGAGCGGAGATTCTTGTCCACCCATAGAGCATTGAGTGTCGTGGCGTCGAATCCGGTCAAAAACATATTGACGACAATGACGAGATCAATCTCACGACTCTTGATGCGTAGGGACAGGTCCTTGTAGTAGTTCTGAAACCTGTCGGTAGATGTGTCGAAGCTCGTCCCGAACGTCTTGTTGTAGTCATTGATGGCCAATTCAAGGAAATCTCGGGAGTTCGTATCTAGAGCATCTGTCTCGAATCCTTCTTCACCAAGAAAGCCATCAGACTCCTCTTCGTTAACAGAAAAGCTGTAGATCAGACCGACTTTGAGGCGCTGCGCATGGGACACGGTGTCTTGCTGCCTCTGGAACTCGCCGTAGTAAGCCTTGGCGGCGCCGATCGATGAGGTCGCCAATATCGAGTTGAAGCCAGCCAGGCGTCGGTCACCCAACTTGTAGAAGCTCGTTCGCTTCGTCTTCTGGTCGAAGTGCTCGAGGATGTAGCCGACGACCTGCTTTACGCGTTCTGGTGCGAGCAGAGCCCGCTCTCTATCAATCGCTGAGACCTGCTCTTCGGCAATGCCTTCTGGCAGTTTGATTGTGTTCACATAGTCGATACGGAACGGCAGGACATTCTTGTCACTAATTGCGTTAACGATCGTGTACGTGTGGAGTCTTTCTCCAAAAGCTTGCTCCGTTGTCTTCAGCTGTGGATTTCCGCCACTTCCTGAGTTGACTGCAAAAATTGGGGTGCCAGTAAAGCCAAAGAGGTTGTAGCGCTTAAAGGCCTTCGTGATCGAAGTGTGCATGTCACCGAATTGAGATCGGTGGCACTCATCGAAGATGATTACAACGTGGCCGGAGTAGATGGCGTGACCCTTATTTGCAGCAATGAATGTCGACAACTTCTGAATAGTCGTGATGATGATTCGCGCATTCGGATCTTCGAGCTGACGTTTGAGTACGGCGGTCGAGGTGTTGGAATTCGCTGCGCCCTTTTGGAACCGGTCGTATTCGCGCATCGTCTGATAATCAAGATCCTTGCGGTCGACGACAAAAAGAACCTTGTCGACTTCGGGCAGCTTGACTGCAAGTTGCGCAGCCTTGAAGCTCGTTAGCGTTTTGCCGGACCCGGTTGTATGCCAGATATAGCCACCTGCGGCAATCGTGCCGAGTTGCTTGTAGTTGACCGACGTGGCGATCTTCTGAAGCATTCGCTCCGTCGCTGCGATCTGATACGGCCGCATTACTAAAAGCATCCGGTCCGCTGTGAGCACACAATACTTGGTCAGAATGTTCAGCAGAGTGTGCCGAGCGAAGAAGGTCTTTGCAAACGAATTGAGATCTTGAATTGGTTTGTTCGCAGCGTCCGCCCACCAAGAAGTGAATTCGAATGAATGCGAAGTTTTTCGAACCCGTCTCGATCCTGCGGCTTCGCTCAGGTGTTGACGGCGCGTTGTGTTTGAGTAGTACTTCGTCAAGGTGCCGTTACTGATGACGAAAAGTTGCACGTATTCGAAGAGACCAGAGCCTGACCAGAAGCTGTCGCGCTGGTAGCGGTCGATCTGGTTGAAAGCCTCGCGAATGTCGACTCCACGGCGTTTCAGCTCGATGTGCACCATCGGTAGTCCATTGACGAGTACCGTGACGTCGTAGCGGTTCGATCGAGATGCGCCGCCATCGCCTTGGCCGATTTCATATTGATTTATGACCTGGAGTTGGTTGTTGTGGATGTTCGCCTTGTCGATGAGAAGCACGTTCTTCGTGGACCCATCGTCGCGGCGCAATAATTGGACATAGTCCTCTTGGATCCGTATGGTCTTCTCAACTATGCCGTCGTTCGCTCCAGCGATTCGCTCCGTGAAGAATTGTTCCCATTCCGCTTTTGAGAACTCAATTCCATTCAGTTTCTCGAGTTGAGTCCGTAAATTCGCGATCAGTTGTGCCTCGCTGGTGAGCGGCAGGTACTGATATTTCTGATCACCCAAGAGTCGAATGAACTCCTGCTCAAGTTCACTCTCGGACTGATATGCGATCGAAGTTGGCTCGTCCGAGGTGAATTCCGCGACGACCGTGCTCTCCGCACTTACGGCGATCGGCTCATAGTGTGTTGCCTTCGCTTCGCTCATGTCACCTTCTCCCTGAAGGCAAGAAGGTGATCGCGGTAATACTCGTACTGCTTGCGGCGCGCAACCAGCTCGGCGGGAAGACCAATGCTGAGGTCATTCACAAGTGAATCGAAGTTATCCAGGATCGTAACGATCCTGCGTTGTTCGTCGAGACAGGGTATTGGGATCGGATAGTTTTTGACCTTTTGTGCATTCAAATTTGACTGCGAGCCTTCTCCTAGCGCCCTAAGTCGCTCATACTCGTTCGCTACCCAGTGAAACACATAGCGGTATTCGGCTCGAGAGGGGTCGATCTGAAGGTTGCAACATGCTTGATTAGTTGTTAGCGGAATCGCGTTGATCGCTACCTTTGCGGCCGTTGCCCCATACATGGCTACAATCACGCATTTCGCAGGAATCCACTTTGCAGATGAGTTACGCAGACCTTTCTCAGTGATCGTCATCCCAGTAGACCAAATTTCGACTGAGTCAACTTCTTGGGTGCGTAGCCAGGGAATGTCACCGCCGTAATAGTCGGCTCGGCCGGATGAGGGGGTGCCACCTGACGACACTTTCGTGCAAACGTCGCCCAAAGTTGTCCACCGCACCCCGTCCTCGGCGAAGGTTAGTAGTGTGCGCCTGTAGTGGTCATATTGATGCTGTCGGGCTTCCAGCTCCGCTTCCAGCTCCTTGAAAAGATCAAGAACTTTTACGATTTCTCGCTGCACTTCGAGAGGCGGAATCGGAATTCTAATCGTGGCGAGTTTGTCGCCCGATATTCGTCGGACTTTCGTTCCCGTAATGCTCCGTTTCTTTTGGCTCCGAAACTGATCGGATTGGAAGAAGTACGAGACGTACTTCGGTTCGAGGGAATGATGATAAATGTAGGCATCACCGCTCACGGCGGCCTCTCGACTTCCCAGCCAGGCAACGGCCTTTCCAACTGCTTCATCGTCCTCGCTAGTTGTGGCGATGACAAGATCACCTGGCGCAGCTGTTCTGAGTCGCTGGGCGGTGGAGGGAATTACAAAGGAGATTGTTTCTGTTGCCCAGGTGTCGTAAGTCGTGTGAATTTGCCCATAGTGAATTGCAGGGACGCCAGCATCTATAAGATCGATCTTTTGCAACCCATTTCCCCGAATGAATTTGCCTGCTTCACCGAGTGTTTTGACCTCAACTCCATCGGGGCATGACTTCTTAATCAGATCATCGATTCGACTCACGATTGACTCTCCAGGTCAGCGACGATGGCATCAATCTGAGTTCGCAGTTCGGACTGCCGGTCAACGATGTGAGCGATCTTCACGTTAAGTTCGGCAATGTCAATCACTTCGCGGAGGTCCTCCTGCTCGACGTAGGACGATACGCCAATGTTGTAGCCATTTGCAGCGATCTCCGTATTTGACACGTGTCGCGCGAAGTGCTCAATGTCTTTTCGTTCGGCAAAGGCATCGAGCACTTTCTTCTGATTCGCCGCTGAGAGCTTGTTCTTGCTCCCCACACGGACGAATTCAGCGGATGCATCGATAAAGAGAATCCCGTTGTCGACCTTGGACTTCTTTAAAACGATGATGCAAGTGCCAATCGTGGTTCCAAAAAAGAGGTCTGGTGGGAGTTGAATAACGGCGTCGACGTAGTTATTGTCAACGAGGTACTTGCGGATTTTGGCTTCAGCGCCTCCCCGGTAAAGAACTCCGGGAAACTCGACGATCGCCGCAGTACCGTTGACTGCGAGCCACGACAGGATGTGCATCGTGAAGGCAAGGTCAGCTTTCGATTTCGGAGCAAGAACACCTGCCGGTGCAAAGCGCGGGTCATTTATAAGTAAGGGGTTGCTGTCGCCCTCCCAATTGATGGAGTAAGGCGGTTCCTTCTATAGTTCAGACGTGTTACAAACCAATACGAATACCTGTACGAATGTGCTCTAGAAGGTGTTGAGAGATAAGTGGGGTCCTTGGGCTTGCGTACTTCAAGGACGAGCAGACATGGGTCGAATCGGTTGGATTGAGTCGCCACGAGAAAACGTTCCTGAGAAGTGAATCTTGCCTAAGAGACCGTTTCGCCTTCGATCGCAACAGGAACGGCAGTCCGGGAATGATGCCTAGCCGCTGTTCAACCTCTTCGAGGTTATCCCATTCGTCAAGCAGCGACGAGCTGTAGCTCCCTCTCCACGTCGAGCGCTGCGCCCGGCAGAGCCGCCAGTCCGTCTTTTCTAAGTCCTCCGTCACTGCAACACATCATATCACAACACAGTGACATTACAAGGAAAGGAGGATTGGAAACAATCGCTTCGAATGGCTCATCGTCCCAGTGCGCGGGATCAATCAGAGTGTCGCCGTGAGCTATGTCAAAGCTTTCGTAGTTAACGTCGTGCAGAAACATGTTGATACGGGCAAGGTTGTAAGTCGTTAGGTTGATCTCTTGCCCAAAGAACCCCTGTCGTACGTTCTCCTTTCCTAGTACCTTCGCGAACTTCAACAGGAGAGAACCGGAACCACAGGCCGGGTCGTAAACCTTGTTCACTTCAGTCTTTCCTAATACGGTGATCCGAGCCAATAGTTCGGAGACCTCCTGCGGCGTATAAAACTCACCACCTGACTTCCCGGCGCTTGAGGCGTACATTTGCATGAGGTACTCATATGCATCGCCAAAAAGGTCGATCGTGTGGTCGTCGAAGTTACCGAGTGGCAAGTCGCCGATCGCGTCAAGAAGCTTCACTAGCCTTTCGTTCCGCTTAGCCACTGTGGCACCGAGCTTGCCGGAATTAACGTCAAGATCGTCAAATAGGCCCTTCAGGTCATCTTCACTATCGGCCCCAACCGCAGAGCCCTCAATGTTCTTGAAGACTCTCTCTAAAGTTTCGTTGAGGTTCTCATCCTTGGGGGCACGTTTGCGCACATTCGCAAACAACTCACTCGGGAGGATATAGAAGCCTTTCTCTGCCACCGTCTCGCGACGACCGAACTCTGCGTCTGCATCACTGAGCTGCACATAATTGAAGTTTGGCTCCCCGGCCTTACGTTCACCCGCATTGATGTAAGCGGTGAGGTTTTCTGAGATGAAGCGATAGAAGAGCATTCCGAGTACGTAGGTCTTGAAATCCCAGCCGTCAACGCTTCCTCGAAGGTCATTGGCAATTCGCCAGATGGTCTTGTGAAGCTCAGCTCGCTGGGCTTCTTTAGTTGTTGGGCTCATTCGAAGAAATCCTCATCAACGTCAACGATCTGGAGTGTCTGTTTCACTTGTACACCAACTCGATAGCGAATCATTAGTTCAGCGAGCCGCGAACCATCAATTAAGACGACGCGCGTAGGAACGCTCTTGGCGTAGTCAACTGCACCGGAACTGAAGCGCCCGGTAGTAATAAAGACGCCCTGATTTGCCTGTTGACCCTGCAGCGCGCCGACAAAGGATTGAATATCTGGACGTTGCACTGAGGAGGTCAATGCGTATCTCTTTGCTTGAATGTAAACGCGACTCAGACCCAATACGTCTTGATCAATGATTCCATCTATTCCTCCGTCATTCGACAATTGTGTACGCGTCGCTCTTGTATCAGCACCCCCATAGCCCATGGCAACAACGAGATCTACCACAGCCTGCTCAAAGAACGCGGGATCTTGTGAATGCAGTCGATCCAGCAAATCTGATGCGACTTCTTCGTTAATTCGAGTTATTCCTTCTTCGACAAGTTCATAAGGATCAAGTTCCTGACGGTCGGAGTTCATAACCGGATCGGTCAACTGCTTTTTCCAGGAATCCTTGTAGCCCTCGATTGCTCGAAGATCTGATTCAACAAGTCTCACCGGGTGATCGTGGAGGAGCTCACGACCTTGGTCCGTTATGGAGTGGTGACCTCTGGATGGGCGCGATATCGCCTTTGCTTTGACGAGATAGGTGATTGCCCAACCAATCCGATTTTCAAACTTGAGTTGGCCGGAGTTGAGAGTCTCAGCGCGCTGCTCGTCAGTCAAGCTGATCGCATTTGCAACCAGGTCGTAGAGTTCTCGACGTCCCCGGACATTACCGTCAGAAAGACTTTCAAGTACTGGAACCATGTATCGGTCCCAAGTGGGCATCTCGCTTGTCATGACGCCACCTGCGAGGATCGATTAATCCGAAATATCTGTGTGGCAATAGAAAACAAGCGGTTACTTTGTACCGCAATTTGTCGATTTCTATTTGCCATTTCTGTCACTATGTCTTCCTCTTCCTAATTGTCACCTTGTATTCATGACACACGATGCAACTACAACATTGAGATCGATCGTAGGTTCGTAGCCTGAACTCGCGAGACGTTCAACCTCGACGCAATTAGTAGAGGCAGGTGGGGCTAAGTCTCAATACTCGCATTATACCTCGTCAAAGTATATTTCTCAATGGCTAAATTGGCGCGTCGCTACAGCGTGTCGTTATTCCACTCCCACGCGATTCCGCTGAACAGGCCGCCGTAGAGATCATGAAAACGTGCCCTCGTGGATCCGTTCTGAGAGAGACTCAGAATCTGGTGCTTGGTTGGCTCGCCGGGAGCTTGCAGGTGAGTCAGACCTGAAAATTGCCAAACCCGATCAGGACATCGACCAAGAAATGCCACCTCGAAGATGGCAAGTCGAGTGGGTTCATGGAAGCCTCGCCATTCACCGACGAGAACGTTCGGATCATCAAAGTCCGGTTCGGGCAATCGGCGAAACTTGAGATCGTAGGCCTGGCCTCGTCGCATCGGTTCCTTGAAGTAAAAACGATCTTCGAAGTGATCATCCACACGTCTTCGCTCTGAGGAGAAGTCACCCACTGTCTCGATTTGTCCTTCTTGGGCGCTACTGATGCCTAGGTAGTCTGCCTTATCGAAAGCAGCTACAAAGCGATAGTGCTCGCGAGTCTCTTGCCACTTCTGACCCTTCACGATGGTCTGGACCTGAACGAACTCATTGACGATTCCGTTGTGCGACTCTGGGACATGAAATGGCAATGGAGACTTCGGATACCAACCTGTTGTTAGTTGATTGCGGAGGTTCTCGATTGCGGACGCGACCTTCTTGCGAACGGCGTCGATCTTGAGATTTGCCTTCTGACCGTAGTGGATGTAACGCTCCGGTAGCCCATCAATATTGCTCGAAGTTGGTGACAGCGCGAAAGCGTCGAGCAGCATCTCGGGTTCAGGGTCATGAAGAGATTCGATCGCTGAAATCAGACGCTCTCGCAGCACGTTAAATGGTTCATCTTCACCACCGAGAGCCTGCCGCAATGCTAAGGCCTTTGCAACTCTTGGCGGTGTGAATCCTTCGCGCTTGAGCATCAAAAGCAGGTCACGGCGGAGCGGTTCGCTCTCGCTCCAGTTGGTGCTAAATGGTGATTCCAGTGCGTCCACCTTTGCCTACTTCCAACTTTCATCCAACTTAAGTGGTTGTTCCATTCACGCGACATTTTCCTTCATATTCTCGAGTTTCGAGCTTCAGAAATTCCCAAGGAGTTCGAGAAGCAAAGCGTAAGCGACCCGTAGCAACGGATCACTTACAGAGAATCAAAAACCACAACCACCTAAGAACATGGAGGAAAAGACAGATGGAGAATATCAAGACTAAGGCAGTGGCATCATGAGTGAACTGACACCTTTCATCGGCGGAGGAATCGTAACGCGTGAGTCCAGGCATGCGTTTCGGTCCATCAGTCGGAATAGAGCCAGCACCGAAGTCAGGATCGCCAGGGTCGATGGATCAACGGACGTTGCAGTTACGAAACTTGATGGCCTGACGATGGCGACTGGATCAGCGATGCAACAGATCGTCCGAATCGCCAGGGTCCAAAGGGAGCTGGAGCAATTGGCTCCCGAAGCGTCGGTTCGGCTCAATTTTCTGGCCGACGATCATCTCCTCGGATGTTCGGAATTACTGGCGGACCTCCGGCGTGAGATGCGTCGTAACTGATGATGACAATGGCTGCCCTGATTATTGCGATTGCTTCCCTTTGTGTCACAGGCCTGGGAATAGCAATCGGAGCGGTCTTGCGTCGTCGGACTGATCGAAAGTACGAAGCACTAGCGCAACGCATTGATATCGACTCACGGCTGGAGTACCTGACGGTGCAGACCCTCGGCGCGATGAGGGACACGACGCGGCAGTATCAACGTCGCACGGGTGGTTCAGATGACTTTGTTGTCTAACCAACAACATCGGCTGATACAACCGAACTGGGGCCACAGAAGGGCGCTGATAACCGAAGGTGATCCGAATATAGGTGTTCAGGTCGGTAACCAATATCACACGTCGACCCCTTCCAATCCGGGTCTATTCGGCGGATAACTAAAGGCAGAACGGCATATCAGAGCTGCTCGCCTCATCGAAAGGAGAAATACATATGAAATCGAATCACACAACATCACACAACTCATCCACCGAGAAGAAGTACTCGGTCATCCTGGCGGACCCACCATGGGACGTTCAACAAAAGGGTGCCTACGGAGCGGAGCGCCATTACGACCTGATGACGCTCGAACATATCAAGGCCATGCCAATCGCGGATCTTGCTACCGACAACGCACACCTGTGGCTTTGGGTCACGAACGCAACCCTTCGAGAGGGCTACGACGTAATGGAAACGTGGGGCTTCACTCCACGCTCTCCCCTGACCTGGATCAAGCCGCGCTTCACCCTGGGTGTCTACCTGCGAAACGCTACCGAGCATCTAATTCTTGGCACAAGGGGTAAGGCCCCGGTCAAGTTCAAGAGCCAGCCAACGTGGATGTTCGCGCCCCTGCAAGATCACTCTCACAAGCCCGAAGAGCAATACCCGGTCATCGAACGAGTCTCTGGTGGAGGGCCGAAACTTGAACTCTTCGCCCGTCGACGCCAACCCGGTTGGGACGTATGGGGAAATCAAGTCGCCTCCGACATAGAAATACCGGGTTACCCCGTACCGAAGAATCCAGATAAACGAGCTGCCCGCCGGCAGAAGGAGTTGTGATGATCGATGTCGAACAACTCGCCGAACTCCCTACTCAGTCGCGCATGGCGTGGAGCGCTCGTCCTACTTGGAACCGCCGTCCTCCTGTCGATCTGCGTCGAAATTATCAGTCGAATCTGGGTGATACTCGTGGTCATCCTGCTCGCCATAATGGCGCTGATCGCCACGGTGACCGTGCTGCTTTACTGGCGCGACCGAACGCGTTGGTAACTGCATTCCCAATTCGTTGGGGGGAGCATCATGAGTAGGCGCCCCACCAATAGGGGTCGCGGACGACCGGCAACATCGAAGGACTTCCGGATAGTAACTGTTCCTCACAGCAAACCCAATCCACGCGATCTCGGACGCGCGTTTCTGGCTCTGGCAATCCACCGAGCGAAATTCCGCGTCGACAGTGAAGCACTAGAAAAGGAGGCCAGCGATGGGTCGCCGCAGTAATCCAGCCTGGCGATGGCGACAAATCTGGTGGCCACGACCGTTGACCCCAGACCTAGCACTAGAACTGCTCGATCGCATTGCTGCGGATCGACAACTCGGCTCTGTGGCGCTTGAAGCACGAGTATCGAAGGGTCAGGTTAGGTACTTCGTTGGCGTTCACGCTCACCACTTACGAGAGTTCGAGTCGTTGGCCGCTTCGCTTGTTCCAGGCACTCGCTTGAGTGAGCCCCAACCGTTGGCCCGCCCACGAGTCGCGTTTGCCGGTCGCCTCAAAGTTTCGCATCCAACACTGTCCTTGAATATAGATCGGGTCACGGCAACTACTCGAGCCGTCCTGGCCGGACTAGCAATGGCGACTATGAAAGACGAGACCGTCGTCCTACAAATTGTTCTGGGTACTCGGCTTTCCCCGCGATTCGTGACCAGCGACACGCTCGACCCGACCCAACACTGGTTCGATTTACTGATACACGGGACTCGACCGGCGAACTCCGAGACGCGCGCCAGTATGAAGCATCGGGCAACCCTTCACGGCTGTAAGGCAACTATTCGAATCGGATCAACTGCCGAGTCGAAGGGACGCGCTCGTTCGCTTATATCTGGAGTTTTAAATGGACTCCGAGTAGCCCAGGCCGCTGGAGTGCGCATCAGTCTCCTTGGCGACAACGAGCCTCATGTTCTTCACGCCTCACTGCCGTGGCGCTGGCCCCTGCAACTCTCGTCAAGAGAGATGGTGCTTCTCATGGGCTGGCCCCTGGACTCTACGGGCGAAATGCCACTGCCGGGGCACCCGCCAACGCATCCGAGGCTCATCGCACCACCCGAACGACTTGTGGAATCAAGGAGCCCTTTCGCCGAAACCACCGCACCGGGAATCGACATTCAGTTTGGAATCGGTGGGAGCGACTCCCTGCAGCACACTTGGCTGCTCGGGCCGACATCGTCTGGTAAGTCGACCGCAATGTTGGCGCTCATCATGGACGCGATCCGCTCTGGCCGGGGTGTGCTCGTCATTGATCCCAAAACCGACCTCGTTAACGACGTCCTGGCCCGCATTCCCGATGACCGGGCTGATGACGTGGTCGTCATCGACCCCACGGATTCACGACCAGTAGGACTAAACCCCCTGCGAAACAATGGTCGGCGCGCGGCCCTGACGGCCGATTCGCTGCTCGCAGTATTCAAAGAGCTCAGCGGTGATGCGTGGGGACCCCGCACCGAGGACGTGTTCATGAGTTCCCTTCTCACCCTGACTCAGTACGAGGGGGCAACGCTGACTATGTTGCCTGCACTTCTGACTAACGACCACTTCCGAAGGAAACTGATCCGCAACATCAATGACCATTTTGGTCTCAGTAGTTTCTGGGCGGGATACGAGGCAATGAGCCCCCAGCAGCGGGCTCAGGTCATTGCGCCCACCATGACCCGCCTACGTCAGTTCTTGTTGCGACCTCAACTTCGTGCCGTACTCGGTCAAGCACAACCGAGTTTTGATCTCCTCGACCTCTTTACTAAGCGAAAGATTGTGCTGGTGTCGCTCAACCGGGGCCAAATTGGCACGGAAAGCGCTCGTCTGCTCGGTTCACTCATTGTGGGCCAACTCTGGCCGCTAGTGCTAGCTAGAGCGGCTCTACCGCCCGAACGACGGCGAATTGTCAACGTCTTCATCGACGAGGTCCAGGACTACCTCGCACTGCCGACTGACCTCGAGGACGCTCTGAGCCAGGCTCGAAGTCTGGGTGTCAGCTTCACGATCGCCCACCAGTATCGACGACAACTTCCCGTAGGGCTTCGCTCGGGAGTTGACGCCAATGCGCGTAACAAAATCGTCTTTGGTCTTAACGCCGAGGATGCTGCAGAGGTCGCCAAACAGGCACCGGAACTCGAAGCGAGAGATTTCATCTACCTGCCTCGATTCGCCATTTATACGAACCTGGTGCAGGACGGCTTCTCAACGGGCTGGTTCTCGGGACGCACACTCCCACCAGAGGCCGCGACACGTGAACCAGTGTCCCTGCGGGTACGCTCGGCAAACTTGTATGGACAAGACGCCCATGAAGTGGAGGTGGAGGCGCTCCGACAGATCGGCATTAAGACCGACGCCGAGCAGCACGATGATCCCAATGAGCAAATTGGTCGACGACCCGTGAAGGGAGATCAACCATGACCACCCTTCAGATCGATCGTCAGTTCGAGACGGCTCAAAGATTGCGAATGGTGCCAACCTTCGGGGTCCAATCCTCTTGCCGGGACGAGACTCTGCTGGATTCTCAGCTCAATCAGTCCCTCGAGGGTGCGCCCAGCCAGGTCGGGAGTCGATCATGAGTGCTTCTCAATATGGCGAGCTCGCCCAGCGTTTGAGCGATCGGGACTGGCAAATTCTCTCGACCGTGAGAGGGTTTAAATACCTGACCACTCGACAACTAGCGCGTCAGCACTTTGGTCTCTCCGACCCCGCTGGTCTCATTCCGAGAACTGCAAACCACGCCCTTGCGCGGCTTCGCGAACTTGGCCTGTTGGTCAGCCTCGAGCGCCGCATTGGGGGCGTCAGGGCAGGCTCGGGCGGCTTCGTCTGGCAGATCACGGACCTCGCCAACAGAGCTCTTTGCATCCGCCATGGCGTGCCGAGTGGCGCACGGTTGCGTACGTTCGAACCTGGAATCACGTTCCTCGATCACACGTTGGCGATCGCTGAAGTCGTCATCACTCTGCAAGAGACATCTCAAGGCGGTGAGGTCGTTCTGAAACGGGTCCAACTCGAACCAGAGAGTTGGCGCAATTATCTCGGGTTCGCAGGCGAACAGAAGTGGCTTAAGCCAGATCTCGCCGCGATCACGCTGACGGGAGAGTTTGAGGATCACTGGTTCATCGAGGTAGACCGCGCGACCGAACCGCCCGGTCGAGTCGTGAAGAAGTGTCTGCAATATCACGAGTACCTTCGCACAGGTAAGGAGCAAAACGAGCACGGTCTCTTTCCAGCCGTCGTCTGGGTGGTACCAAATAATCGACGAAGAGAGCAACTCCGACAGCGCTTAGCGAATGAATCGTTAATCGATCACCGACTTTTCACCGTCGTCATGTCCCAGGAATTGGCCAAACTGGTCTCTCTTGGGGCGACGGAATATAAAAAGGCGCGCGATGATTGCAAGGAGGGTGACGAATTATGAGTGACATTCCTAGCGACCGACCGACGTTGGTTGGAATTCCAGCGCAGCAAACACTGGACTTTTCTCCCCAACAGAGCGTTAATGAAGTGAACGTAACTGGAGGAAAGTCGCCTATGTACCCCGCTACTGCCACACCGACAACCAATCCGCTTGACATGTTTGCTCAAGCACTCGCCCCAAAAGTCGCCGTCAGCTACTTACGCGTGTCGACCCGAGATCAAGCTCGTCGAGGTGGCGGTGACGACGAGGGCTTCTCAATTCCAGCTCAACGCGACGCAAATAAGCGTCGAGCCGCCAGTCTGGGGGCAATCGTTATCAAGGAGTTCGTGGATCGAGGTGCATCAGCTCGTTCCGCCAATCGACCCGAGCTCCAACGGATGCTCGAATATCTGGCTGATCACGAAGTGGACTACGTAATTGTCCACAAACTTGACCGCCTCGCCCGCAACCGAGCAGATGACGTGGAGATCACTAAGGCTCTTGACGCATCGAACGTGCGTCTCGTATCAACCACCGAGTCAATCGACGAGACGCCCTCAGGAATGCTCCTACATGGCATTATGTCGAGCATTGCCGAGTTCTACTCGAGGAACCTCGCCGCTGAGGTTATGAAAGGAATGTCCCAGAAGGCCCGGTCGGGAGGAACTGTTGGTCGAGCGCCACTCGGATACCGAAACCACCGATCTGTTGACTCAGAAGGACGCGAAGTTCGTACGGTCGTCATTGACCAAGAGCGTGCGCCGCTAATTAAACAGGCGTTCGAGCTCTACGCCACCGGTAGTTGGACCGTCGCAGCACTAGCGGAGCACCTCAATCAACGCGGACTCACTACAACGCCAACGCAGAAACTTCCCTCCAGGCCCATCACTGAAGGCTTACTACACAAAGTCCTTACCAATCCCTACTTCAAGGGACTTACCAAATTCCAAGGGGCGCTCTACCAGGGACGACACGAGACGCTCGTTGACGAAGTCACATGGCAGCGTGTTCAAGACATTCTCACTTCGCACAACAACGGTGAGCGAACGCGAAAGCACCCTCACTTCCTCAAAAGTACTGTTTACTGCGGACAATGCGGTGAGCGATTGATGGTACAGCGTGCCAAATCGGCCAGTGGAATGACCTATCCCTACTTCTACTGCGCCGGGCGACACTCGAAGCGGACCACCTGTACGCAACGAGCGGCGCTCATCTACGAAGTCGAGACCAAGCTAGAGCAGCACTATCAACACATTCAACTTGATACAGAGTTCAGAGGTCGCGTGGAAGCGATGATCCGAGAGGAGTTCGTAAGTTCACGTGCCCAAATCGAAGAGAAAAAGCGCGAACTCAAACGCGAGCAAGAAAAATTGGAACGACAGCGTCAGAAGTTAATGGAGGCTCACTACGCCGGGGCAATCCCAGTAGACCTGTTGGGAAGCGAGCAAGAGCGTATTGGTAGGGCACTGCAGAAGGTCATCGCAGAACTCTCGGCGATTCGTACCGAATTCGAGATTGTCGAAGTCAACTTAAAGCAGGCTCTTGATCTAACGGTTGATTGCGGTGCCGCCTATGAGAATGCTCCGGACCACATCAAGAAGTTGTTCAACCAGGCGTTCTTCGAAAAGGTTTTCGTGTTTGAAGTTGACGATACGCCCGGCGAAGTTCGACTCGAAGCGGAGTTGAAGCCACCATTCGACACCCTGTTTGGTGACGAGCTCAAGAATGCGGACGCAACGAGGCGGATATCCCCGGCAAACAAGAAGCCCGCTGGCAAATCTTCCAGCGGGCTCCATAACCCAGCAGTTCGCCAGGTCAATTGTTTGAGTAACGCGTTAATGGTGGGCGCTAAGGGACTCGAACCCCCGACCTGCTGAGTGTAAATCAGCTGCTCTAACCAACTGAGCTAAACGCCCGAAAGGACTCATTAAACTCTAGCCACTTATGTCTAAGTTTCAACCTAGTTCAACGATAAATCGTTCAAGGCTGGGATATCTTCATCTTTGGCAAACTATCGCAAATGATCCCAGCCAAACTTTCATCAGCGGCCGCCATGATATGACGACGCCCGCCAAAGAAATCTCCCCTCAACAACCTTTGCGGATCTATCACTTTTGCAAACGCGCCTGCCTCTTCGATAATCGCCACACCTGCCAAGTAATCCCATGTTGCGAGTCCACTATAGGAAAAATCGACAAACGCGTCAAGCTGCGACGACGCCACCATACAAAGCTCAAGGGCTGCAGACCCAAATGCCCGAAATTGACCCCAGCCAAGATGACGAGGTGGATATCCGTTGACAGCGACGACTGATTTAGATAGCGATCTCTCTCTGGCTTGCACATGGATTTGATTCCCGTTCCAATATGCTCCCTCACCTCGCAATGACCAATAGGTTGAACCGTTGGTAAGCTCCCCAACATATCCGCCCAAGAGCTCATCGCCTCGTATTAGGGCGCAAGAGATTGCAGAAAACGGAATCCCCCGCGATGCATTGGTGGAGCCATCAACAGGATCAAGTACGACGGTTAGAGCTGAGTCACTTGAAAATGATTTGGTAAATCCCGACTCTTCTGAGAAGACGTTGAATCCTCGTTTGACAAAGAAATCTATGCAAAGGTCGTCAACTTCAACGTCGCCTTTATGTTGACCTGGGATATCATCGGTTGGACCCCACTCAAGTTCCCCACCGTGTATGAGATTTCGAACCGAAGTCGTAAGGTCATTGCATTCTTCTATAAACCTTGAATAATTGATAATCTCATCCTCGTCTTAATCACTTGCCTATATAAGTCTAAATACTACAATTGCAGTTAGCGAGCAGGGGATCGCCGAGCCGAGCGGAGGTCATCGTACCACTGCAACTTAGCCTGTCGATACATCGGATGCCCAGGTAGATAGAGTCGAAGAAAAATTCCGAGTGCCCAAACCACCTTTCTTCGCAAGATCGATACCACCTGAGATCGATTTATCCCATAGTGCTCCTTCGCAAAAGCCGGCAATAGATCCAGCGCAGAATCCGCTATCAGCGGCCACAGTACCGAAAGTACTCCCGCGCCATCTGGAAACTGAGGCTTCACAAGATCGTCAAACGCCTGACGCGCACCATTTGAAATACCGATATATGGAGCATTCGCTATAGCATCGCCAAGGTCCGAAACATTCAACACCACCTTAGATGGTGATGCGCCAAGGCCGAAAGCAATGACGGATTGCTCTTGTAGATAAAGATTTTTTTCCTCAAAGGATAATTCATGAACAAAAAAACAATAGCTAGTCAACATTGAATCCACAAAACAGTTGTGGATAAATGCAAGTAATATCGGATCATCTGCGCGATATGAGATTCCACTTTCAGGATCTACACCAACTACTCGCCGATGTATAGCCTTGACACCTTCAATTTCATCCCAAGCTTGAGATTTACTTCCAAAGGTCGTTGTCATTACAAAGTTTGATGTACGCGCCAAACGTCCCCATGGATCACTTCTGTAGTTGGAATATCCAGCTACGGCCGCCATTGATGGGATAGACAGAGCTTGAACAAGCAGCGCCCTTATACCTCCGATAAACGAAGTGGGGTCTGCATGGATCCTCCATGAAATACTTTCAGGGCCCATAATTCCCAGGGAGTCACTTTTCGAAATTGAATATCTGTCCATAGCCCGCCTTGTAACATCTCAGAGCCACCACCAGAACGACCAAATCGGAAAGATCAATGGCACTTCGGGAAAGTTGTCAACGGCTTCAATCCTAGAACTCTATCGAAGATACACGCAATCATCCACCATTTCGAACCTAAATGTGCGTACCACAGAAGATCGAAACCCCTTATTTATCGAACCAAGACATCTAAGCTATAGCAAGTGAGTACTAATAGAGCCAAAAGCGACGATATCTTCAAACGGCTTCGAGGCTACTTCGGTGGGCCAAAGCCATATAATGATGCCCCCAAGCACGGTCTCACCTCATTGAAAGCTCACATATTTCTCCCAGCCTTAGTCTCTTTCGCGTGCGCACCACTGTTGTCAAGCTGTGGTTCGTCGGCTGGTACCAACGGGACGAAGGCATGCCAACTGGTCAATCAAGCACTCCTAGAGCTCAAAGCACCAATTACACCCCAAAAGAATCAAAATGCGTTGGGACTCCTCCGTCGAGCACTACCCTATGCTGCGATTGCCGCAGGATCAAATGGTGACTGGCAGCCCCTAGAGGCAACACTTTCGGAGACGAATAGGGTGAAGATCACAAATCTACAATCTGCACTAACCGCCGAATGCGCTAATGGTAATGCAGGAAATATTAACGGTTCTGGAGTCTTCGAGCAGGCGTCCATTCCACAGAACTCAAATAGTGCTGGATAGTTGCGCCAGATCACAATTCATAAGGAATGGTCCGATTGCATCTCTTGAGTGTCTACCGTAATGAATTGATAAATTCCGAAGTGGAGATCTAAACAATTGATCAAATTACTAGCAACCGACCTAGATGGAACTCTACTTGACGCAAACGGAAAAGTAAGCAGACAAAATATTGACGCAATCGCTGCGATCAATAAAATGGGCATACCAACGATAGCAGCGACCGCTCGATCCCCGCGTTCGGCTAGCAAGATATCAAAGACAGCTGGCCTTGGCCCCTATGCCATTTGTGCAAATGGGGCGATCGTATACGATTTGCAGTCGAAGACCCTACTGCGCCATGATCCGATTAGTCAAAAGGTATCCAAATCAATAATTTCAATCCTTAGGGATGAATTTGAAGCTGTAATCCTGGCTGGAGAATACGTTGACGACTTCTTCGCCGAGGCAAATTTCTTCAAAAGACCCATTCCCGATTTGATCATTCCAACAACAAAAGACCTACTGACCAAGGTCGATCAGGGCATGACAAAAGTGATCGGCAGAGTCCCAGGAAAAAGCTCCGAAGAGCTTCGAGATCACCTAGCGCCAATGCTAAGCCAATTTGTCGACGTAACGATATCGGGACCTGATTGGATTGAATTTGCTGCACACGGAATAACAAAAGCACACGGAGTTACCATTGTGTGTGAAATAATTGGTATCTCTCCGTCTCAAGTAGCTGCCATAGGAGACCAAAGAAACGATCTGGACATGCTAAATCTTGTTGGCTATCCATTTACCCTACAAAGCGCTCATCCGGACTTATTCTCAATTACTGATCGCGTCGTTCCACATCACGATGACTCTGGATTTTCGCAATTGGCGCTCGAGATCGAAAAGATAATTGCACAAAATTGAGTCATGATATACAAAAACTAGCGCACGGATTCTACAAGAGACCTTATTCGCGCGGAAACAAATCGAACTCTAACTTCCATTGAATTTCAAAACACGTATCCACGATGGCCAAAGCTAGTAGCCACTAAGATTTCTGCCCGCCTCGTTATTCTCGGAGTGTCCGCGACCTTCAGGTTTGCATGAATACTGTCAAGGTTGAGGTCGCAATCAATTGTGAAAAACCATCCATCCATTGATTTCACCAATAGGGTGCAATACAAAAGCCACCTCTAGGGCCCGTGTGAAAAAACTTTCCTGGGCAACAGAGATTGAAAACCTACTCGGCGCCTAAAGCGTACGACAAGTTTGTATAGATCTACCAAAAGTCCGCTTACACACAATTTGTAGAGAATCACTGATTCAATCCAAACCGCACCACATACTGGTAATGAGCAATGTTCCGTTCGTGCTGAATAGGTCTGTAAACACACTTTGGAAACTGCTATTCCGCATGGTTCGCGATTAATTTTTCTTGGTGAAAACTCACCGCGAACCATGCTGAATGATGCATCAGACCTAACATTGCTCATTTTCATCAACGTAGCTTCAAGATGCCAAAGTGGTGGAGGTGCTTGGTGTCGAGGTCGAGCTATTGCTTGGGATTGAGGTTGAAGTAGTTCCAAACACAGTTGTAGAGGTTGAGGTTGAGGTTGAGGTCGACCCGTGAGATCCAGTGGTCGTTGTGGATCCACCTAAAACTGTGGTAGTGGTGGAAGTTGTAGTTGACGAAGTTGTGGTAGTAGTGGTGGTGGTGGAAGCCTTCGGAGCAACCGTCGTTTCAAGCGGATGTGCAATAGTTGTAGTAGTAGTTGGAACGACTGCATAAATTGGAACAGGCTCAGCTTTTGGCTGTGGCCTTAGGTCCAGGTAAATCCCCAATAATGCAAAAAAAAGCACAGACAATATAACTGTCGATCGGCGCGGCCGATGAAATCGTCGAAACTTCACATCAGTGCTTTGATTTGAGATCTCATGGCTCATAGTCACGGCCCGAAGTTATAATTTACTGAATCAGGGTTAAAGAGCGCACCTGATTGACCCAACAATGTAATACCGCGCATCCTTATCTCTCGACCAACTTCCCATTGTTGTGCTGGCAAAGTTCGGCCCAAAATCCTAATCGTAACCATTCCTGGAGATATCGTCTCGATTCCCGTTACAACCAACGGGCCTACCAATACATTGACCCAACGAGGATCTTGAGTAATCGAAGTTGCTAAATTCTCCAACTCGCGTCGAACCATCGCAAGATCTACGTCTTGGCGAATTGGAAAATCAACTACGACCTGAGACCATTCTCGCGATAAGTTGACTACTTGCCTTATCTCCGAATTTGGCAAGATGATCTGCTCTCCCGAAAGGTTTCGAATTCGCGTAATCCTAAGAGTCACCTCTTCTACGGTTCCCGTAATTCCAGCTAAGACCCCCGGAGCCGATATACGAATAATATCCCCCACTCCATATTGCCGCTCAGCAAAGATGAAAAAGCCCGCCAGGAGGTCCTGAACGACCGTCTGGGCTCCAAATCCAAGCGCAACTCCAATAACGGTTGCAGGAGCCACAAGCGAAGTGATCGGAACTCGAAGCTGAATCAGAACCAGAATCAGAGAGACACTGTAAATGATCGCTACTGCTGCCCAATCAACGGCTTGGACGACAGCAGAGACGTACTTATTTCTCTCAGAGAGGACGAACTCATCTCTAATCTGTTGCGACGCCACTCGCTTTAGATAGCTTGAAACCTTAGTACCAACAAAGTGCACCGATCTTGCAGCCAAAACAGAACCGATAACCATCAGAGCAACCACGAGTCCAACGTCTCGCACCCAGATACCGATTGCCTCTGTAATACCGCTCACATTTATGTGCACCTCTTACACAATAGCCAAATCACATCGACTATTGTCAAAAAAACTACCCCATGGAGGCGCCGCTGTTTCAAATTACGCCAATGAACTCTGGCTCCCGCTTAAATGTACGCATCCCCAACTCGCCAACTGGCCAAATGGTCAACTACCCGAGTTGATACTTTTCTTGCGATGTCTGGCCAAACAACTTGATAAAACCACTTTAAGGGGCCATTACTCGAAAATTTAAAGCATACTTATCAAGTTTCGTAAGCAAGAGCCATTTTGGAGTCAGATTCGCGGAGTAGCGGATGTGGAGACGCAAACACACATGTATTGAGAAGTCGCTCGACCAATGACATTTCAAAGTGCCTTGGGTTGAATCGGTATGCGAATTCCTCGAGGCATAAGTTGCTTATGTTCCTCACGTCCGTGGTATGTTCCGTCGATAAATTTCTTGCAGTTCCCAATTTAGGATCTTGAGCCATTTGAATGTTACATGTGCTTGTTCGTCTTTGGATAGAGTGAACCCGTGCGCTAGTCCAAGGTCTTTCAGCACATACCCCGTAACTTGGGTTACCATCACTTATCAGCTTGGTGTCGGAATCTAAACGTCTCACAAAAACATCTTTGGGTGATTTAGCAGTGGTATCTTTGATTACTTCCATGAAGCAATGAGTAGGAGCACTATTGCTAATCGACACTCCAATTAGAACATTGGTTAGTTTTGTTCCCTTTCCTCTTTAGCCTTCGCCATGGCTCTCACCACCTAAAAAGAACTCATCTACTCAGGCGTTTCCTCCAAGTTTATATAAACCATCTCGCTCAGCCATTACGCTCAGCCATTACGCTCAGCCATTGCCTTAGGTAGCTTATTTAGCATCAACCAGCCAGTCGAATAAGATACTTGAACGAATTTAGCAGGGGCTCTGATGGCTAGGGGGTAGTAGCCGAAAGACCACGCTTGTCGTTGGACAATAGATAGATAGCGGAGAACCACTTGGATAAAGAGATATGGCTTCGATGGAAGATGGTTCTGGAGGTAACGCTAGTTTGACGTCGACAAGATTTACATTGAAAAAGTGGAGCTCGAGACGCTGCATTTCTTGAAATGATTTGGCCTTACTAAAGTAAATTGATCGAAGTTACACTTTGAGCATCTAAATCCCTCACAGCAATAGCAATTTGATCAAATGATCTTCACATGCTTACTTTGAAGCGAAGCGTACCATAAAGCCTGAGAGATCCACCATGCCACCTTAGTAGAACATCTGTTCTACTAAGGATTAGCTCCAATCTGGTCTCGGTGAAGGCGAAACTTACGAAACTTGATAAGTATGATTTAAAGATGACCCAGTCCCGAAGTGTACCAAAACCATCACCAGCGAAGACATCTAAATCCGCCCACACCCGAGCGATGCTAAACCATTTATTCGCATAACACTCTGAAATGCTCCAATGAGCCCTTTTAATTTCTTGTAAGGTGTGTTAATCTTCTCATGACATGCTTACACCCGAGGAACTCGCCACTATTGAAGCATTCATGGCGAAGACTGAAAACATCGACGAATATAAGCGGGCGCTGGCAGTTCTCACCCTTGAAGATGGGAGTCCCCTCAACAGGACAGGCCTCTCTGTCAAGCATGTACAGCGAATTCGACGGTCATTCCGCAGCGTTGGCACTGAGGCATTCAAGGACAAGCGCCATAACAACGCTCCGGTACTTCTCTCAAAGTCTCAAAGAGATGAAGTGGCAATCATGCTCACGACTACAACTCCCAATGACCACGGCTATAGCAGTTCCCCGTTTTGGTCAACACGGATCCTGGCTACAGTACTCAAGCGCAGATACGGTGTTCTCTATGCCTCTAGGACTAGCTATTACGTTCTGTTTCGGGAAAGTAAGTTCAGCTTCCATCTGCCGGGCAAACAGTACGAGAAGGCTGATCCACAAGCGGTAGCTGAATGGAAAGACGAGCAGCAAGAACGTCTGAAAGAGGCATTCTCTGATCCAGATACGGTGATTCTCTGTGAAGACGAGATGGTTCTCACTCAGGCGACAACTACTCAGAAAGTGTGGATACCGAAAGGAACCACACCAGCTGTAATTGAGACCAATGGAACCAGAATGAACCGGAGCATCTATGGGTTTTTGAACCTCAAGACAGGCAAGGAGCATGCATTTGCAACAGAGCGCCAGACTATGCATGAAACAGCGGCCATACTGCTGGCGATCCGCAAGATCTACCCAAGAGAGAAGATTCTGCTTATATGGGATGGGGCAGGATGGCACAGAGGGAGCGTCGCTCAAGAGGCAATTAGGGAGCATCACATCGAAGCAGTCCATTTCCCTCCGTATTCTCCGCAACTCAATCCCCAGGAACACGTTTGGAAGCAAGGGCGCTCTGCTGTAACCCACAATCGCTTCATTCCCAAGATTGAACCAGTCACAAAGGAATTAGTCGACTATCTCAACACGACGACATTCCCATACTCTTTGCTTGATTTCAAGGAGCAAGTCAGAGTGTGAGCTCTATAGTTCCACCGATACGTGAAATAAAATCTAGCCAAAGGGACCCAAAGGGATGCAGATTCGAACAATCCAATGATTCCAATCCGGATAAGTTAAGTGACTCTAGTGCTATATAAGGCGTTCATGAAATGACCCAGACCCACCGAATTAGTAGGATGAAAACAAATCTAAACAGATTAGCGCAGTCAGCTTTCGAGTGCAACGATCAACAAACTCATCGATGCTACGACTAAGGGCTAGTAGCGCGAGCCATCGGCTCGATCGTTCAGGGCCAAACCTATCTAGCATCAAAGCGTTATGCTAGATAGGCAACCCGAACTCCGCCCCAGTGGGCTCCATTTACCCAAATAGGAGATGAGACATCCTTCATAAGGGCGTACTTTCCACCACCCATATCTCGTCGGTAAGTCTGCAATAGAACATGCTCTTGATTTCTTCCCGCAGCAAGTCCAGTTCGATCCGCAAAAATTCGTCGATTTCTGCAATTGGCAGCATTCCAAATCGGATCAGGTCCTTGGGGCTTGGAGAACTTTAGATTATGGGTAGGTAAATATCCATTTCGATCAACTGCCACACAAAAAACTACCCGCTCATCCATCTCAAGAGCCTTCTCCTGGGCCGAGACAAAAAGTTCATCGCTCAGACGAACAAACTTGGTTAAGTGTTGGATAGGGTTGCTTCCAGACACAGGAACGTAATCTGAATCAAATAGTTCAGATTCGCTAATCTTTCCGCTTGAGAGCGCATTCTCCAAGAGACGCGAGAACTCCGCGGCCGTGTTGATCGCCAAGTTGATAAAGGAGGTATCGATCGTCTCCACATCCGAGGTATTGGCCGTCTGCAACAGCACTTCGACGGAGTCCAAAAGGTCTGAACTCTTCGTCTTAGCCAGACCAAGTTCCTTAGAACTTGAATCCACCCCTTCAATTAGCATGGCCAAGGAGTTATTGAATGAAGTCATCTGGCCGCTAGATTCTTGTGCCGCGTTTGCCATCTCTGAGACATCTCCATCCACCTTGGCGACTGCCACTGAAACACCTGAGATGACTTCAGCTATCTGGTTAGTCCCAGCTTCAGTCGCGCTGGCCCCTTGGCGGGCCTTTTGGGCACTAGCTTCGAGGCTTCCAACCCGATCTGTCAAACCGGCCAATTTGTCGCCTATCGAAGCAGCCATTGAAATTGTTTGATCTGCTAAGTCTCTGATGGAATTAGCAATAACAGCAAATGAGGTTCCATGCTTGCCAGAGCGTACTGCTTCAATCCTGGCATTAAGGGCCAAGATGTGGGTCTGTTGGGCGATCTTATCGATTTGAGAAGCAACTCCTGCGACCGACTGAAGCTCCACACCGAGCTCTACGAGTTCATCACTAGTGCTAGATACCCATGAAGCCAACGTCCGAATCTCAGACAACGAGCTTCCCACGGTGCCTCTAGAAGACTCTAGGAGACTATCGACATCTTGAGCGACCACTTGGGTAGATTGAGCAAGTTGAGCAACTTTTTCATTGGATGAAACAACATCCCTAGCGACACCACCCATCTCTTGAAAATACTTGGCCTGTTCTTCAAGCTTTGTTGCGAGACTATCTAGCATTCCCCAGATGTCCACAACATCGATTCCAAGGCTTGAAGCCGAAGCGACCATTCGCGCCACTACAACTTCCGTACTTTCAACGTTGAAAGTACCGAAGTTGGAGCGACTCGTCGTCGCCTTATGCATACCTCTGGTCAACATCCGCATTTCGAAACCGCCTCAAAGACCCAACCTGTCATAGAATCTTGTATCGGCGCATCAGGGCTTTCATTTAGTTTTGTTATCAAACTATTCAAAAAACTTTAGCTCACAATTGAAATGTAAAGCAAGTAACCACTGACCTCCTCGGTTTGCCATTCTTATCCTAAAAAAACCAAAATCAACATCCTGAAACTAAGGTGTATGAACGAATCCCACGCCAAGGAATGAACCTTCTCACGATACGCGACACGACTCTCCCTAAATCAAAGGAGAATGGTAGTCATGGGAGAATTGCATCCAAAAGAGGCAACGCCTCGTAGAAAGTTTGACTCGGATTTCAAAAGTGACGCAGTCAAACTTGTAGAGATTGGAAATCGATCCATTAAGCAGGTGGCTAATGAGTTGGGTATCCCGGAGGCAACTCTTAATAATCGGGTCTACAACGTTCGGAGAGCAAAGAAGGCTTCCGGTGAGACTACACCGAACCTCATTGAAGAAAGAGCTCGTATATCAAACAGTCTTCGGCACCAGAGAGGAGGCAAGAATAGAGATCTTCGACTGGATCCAATGGTACAACCGGAAGAGGAGACATTCAAGTATTGGTGACATTTCGCCAATTGATTTTGAAAAGTCAGCTATGGTGAAAGCTGCATAGATAAGCGGAGTTCCGTGTCGCGTTTGGTGAGTAATTCCAGAAATTCGCATCTACTTGACGAAACTCTAAATTCAATTCTCCACCAGGGCCGCTGCCTGGATAGGCGTAATTCCAACGGCCGCAGCTGCCTCTGCTAACGTCAACGAATCCTCTATAACGAGCTTTCGAAGAGCTTCCCTTGCAAGTTTCAACGCATCACTATGAGATCTTCTAAGGGCGGCGGCGATTGAATCGTAGTCCGCAGTACTACTGTCTTCAAGCCTAAGGATATCGACTCTTGTCGCGGAAAAAGTAGGGCCATCATTGACCGGCTTTGTCGTATAATTTCGTCTAAATTCAATACACAACGGTTCCAGACCCATAGATAAAGCAACTACCGAGCGTAGCTCCCATTGAGCAGAAACTGGATCCGTAGCCAAGGAAGACAGATCGGGGTCATCCAACAAGGAGGCAAGCCAGAGATTTTCTGCAACCCTTCGCAGAGTTATCTCAAGAGTCACCTTTTCTGTCAATTCCCTATCCCTCACGCCATAATAAGTCGACCACAAAGAAAAATTAGTTAAGCCTTTTCATCAATTACTTATCCCGCATAAAAAAACAAACGCATATAATTCTTCTAACGGTCGACCTAAAATCAAAGTGCAAGAGCCGGTCGTGACCTTGATACATCAACAAGCCATAGGTGATCGTCGAAGATATAGTAGTAACCAGCCTGTCCAAAGTCTCGAGCCAGGCGATCAACCAAATCGAAGCCTTTTGCAAAAAATGCAGTGCCACTCTCGCTCCAGCCACTGCTCCAACCTCGACTGGGCCAAAATTTGACTTTCTGGTTACTTAACTCCAATAAGAGGCGTGCCTGTCTTGCGTGGTTAGTACGGCTTGACAACCTCTGCGCATTTGGATTCCAGGCTGTCAAGATAAAAAAAGGTAATTCAGATGCATATACCGAGGCAGTCTCGACAAACTTGCGATAGGAATCAGCGAGTAATTTGCCATCACAAAGTAGATAGGAATCTCTACCAATAAAAACCTCCAGAGAGACCTCGCTCCAGAGCTCCCAGATCTCATCACTAACTTCAACCATATCAATTCAAGATAAACCCCACGAAGGGCAAAACAGCAGTTTCGTTGGTTTCTGTGAGTGAACACTCCCCTTCTAAATCCTATCCAGTCGATCTCGAGACTTGGAGATAATTATTAGCGTATCCGCCTAGCAATAACACCACTTAGGAACATAACCACCGAGTGGCACTTCTAAGTAGACCTGGAATAAAACCAAGATATTATAGACAGACCCCGACTAGGCAAAAAGGCGTTTATTCTCCAGCCAGCAACCTAAAAAAGCTTGTAAAATATTTATTTGGAGCTAGGGATAAAACTTCTTCGAATTTCGCTTCACGATAGCGTGAACGAATAGAAGGTACGATTATTGAAGTTGAGAAAAACTATGCAGCTTACCAATTGCACCAATCGATACCATTCGAATTTGAACAACGCCAATCAGAAAAAAGCGCCGCATCTCTTATCTCAAAAATAGATCCGATCAAAAAAAAACCGATACTCTCCTGCCCAAATCAAATAGCGAATGCAAAAATAGGCGAATCGCAAATGCAATAAACACTAATATTCTCAATGGTGGCCAAAGATTTAAGATAGTAGCGGAGATTTATATGCGCGAAAGTGCGAGAAGTCCTGTTCTATCGCTCTTCTACTATTGCCTTGATCGCGTTGCTGGTGCTCTATATCGTCAAATAGCGTCTTGGCAGTTTGCATCAACTTCTCAGAGGGCGATGGCGAAGCCGAGTCTTTGCGAGGGGCATTGGCTAAAGTAACTGCGGTAGCGGCTTATCTTTAAATAGCTTAGACTCCAATTCAACCGTGGTACGGCTCTAATTATGAAAAGAAACTTCGCTCAATGCAAACTTCGCTCTCTCCAAGATTGGCACGATACTAAAGATACCTTGGGAAGCTCGCACCTTTTAATATCTCACCAAAACCCGGACCCTAGTCGGATAGGCACGACTCATTGCCGAGCCGTGCCCCCTTAAGATCCTGGCGGGCAACTTTCATCGCACTAGGCTCAAGCCTTATGAAGGCCCCTTTCGGGACCCGGTCATACAGTTACCAATTTGCCATGGAGGTATAGCCTTTACGACGTAGGCTTGTGACCTTCTGAAGTTACTACTAAAGTTCCGACCGATCGATCTTATCCCAATGTGTTTCGTCAGTAGGACCACACTGTGGCGTTAGCCATGTTAATTTGCCTTCCTAGCCTATGAGGTTCTATGAATCACGTAACTAAGACCGTCTCGTAACTAAGACCATTTCACACCTTGGCACCACAGAGAAGTCTGCTTGGCTCCGCACCAGGTAACGTCTCACCAGGTAATGTCTCAAGGTGTATCCGTCTCATTGCAAGCGCGCGTTTCGCTTTGCCTCCAATTGAATATTTCACCAATCCGTATGCTCGCATCCCCATCGACCTTCCTTGTAGTTGGCTTGCCCAATTGCTTGGGCGGAGATAGCGGCTTAGAAATGTTCCACCGAAATAACATACGCTGGGGTTAGGGCCTGCCTTTTCACCGGACGGAATTATTGTCAGCGCGCATCTATAAGACAATGATTCGACCGTTCCAGATAGCTTTTGGTCTAAGCCCATAAGCAACTTTGGCTTGTTTGCAATAACGATCTTTAACCAGCAGTTCATATATGTTGCTCATACCCAGCTAGGCCTACCTCCATGCTGCCTGGTTCCTTATTGTCTGGCCCCTTAGGGCCTTGTCGCTGGCAGTGTCGGCTTCACCTCACGGATTTGGCCTACGAGATTCCCCGCGGGTACTTTTCCGACAGCTCCACACTTAATGCTAGATAAGGCATAGCAACTGCATTCTGAGTCAGAAAATATTACCCGAAAGAGTTGATCTATGAATTGCACAATTGGCTCCTAGAGCGACATCGATCATTACACAAAGTCGATTCCGCCAATCTTTCCCGATGAAAACTCCTTCCTAGGAGGTCGCTCACTCAGTTGTAGACAAAGCTAGTGTCGTGATCTCTAAAGACCTAAGCTGTCCTATCACCAAGAAACAGTCTTGGAAGAAGTACACCAGAAGAATGTCGTCATGGGTAAAAGGCACACTTGTCGAAGCCCTTGAATCCACAACACAACAGGCCAAAGCAAGGCATGACCTTGTGAATGCAGCCTATAGGTCGCAAATGGACTCGAACTCACATCTAGGGAAGGGAAGGTAGTCGTGAGGGAGATAAGTTTTACTGTGCAAACGGGGATGTTCTCCAAGTCGACCTCAACGCTGCTTTGAACTTGCTACATAGATGCTCGGATCAAGAGATAACTCTCTACAGCCCGTATAGGGAAGTCCGAGGTATCTCAATAGCTCGTTCTCCAGCGCAACGATGCGTCAAGGGGCACGAGTTGAAGGAGACCAAAATCTCCTATCAAACGCGTGCGGATAAGCCTAAAGGCTCTGAGCAGTTATGCTAAGGTTTTTGGCAGCAGGCCTAGAATCTACGAGCCAAAAAAAGATAGATTAGGCAGGACCAAAAAGCAGTGACTTTCTCATAGTCAGCCCCATTAGCAAAGGTAGACCGACAGAGATCGACTTGGTCATTAAAAAGCTCGATATCAACTGTATCTAACCACCCCAACTCGTTAGAAGTTCAAATTAGCTTTAGATGCATCAGCCAAGATTCAGTGTGAGAAGATTAAAGAAAAATACGTTGAAAAACTGATCGCTCAGACAGCTATCCCAAGGACGTTAAATGGATATCAAGGAACGCTCGACGCGCGCTTGGCAAGGAAATATAGACGATACCAAAACTGAAAATTTGAATACCGCAGATAATCAGATCTATGAAATAACTGATCGAATTGCCTTCGTGCACTCCTTTGCTAACGTGGCTGTTGTTGATGTCGGAGAGACAATCACAATGGTCGACACAGGAGGGTATGGGCTGGCCAAAAAAGTCCATGCGGCCGTTAGATCCTGGTCAAAAAAGGATCTCGAAGTCGCAATCTACTCTCATGGCCATATAGACCATGTCTTTGGAGTCCCGGTCTTTCAGGCGAACCAGAGCCGGCCTATCACGGTTATCGCCCATGAGAACCTCAAGCATCGATTCGACAGATATATTGAAAGCGCTGGCTTCAACGAGATAATAAACAAGCGACAATTCCAAAATCATAAATTCGTGTGGCCGAAAGACTTCCGCTATCCCGACCGCGAGTATCGTCAAACATTGGAGTTGAAGGTCGGCGATACCGACATAGCTCTGAGTCATTCCAAGGGAGAGACTGACGACCATACCATGAGTTGGTTTCCCGAATCCAAAATGCTTGCATGCGGCGACCTCTTTACCTGGGTATCGCCAAATGCGGGTAATCCTCAAAAGGTTCAGCGGTACCCAAAGGAATGGGCAGAGTCACTAATCGAAATGGCCCAGATCGGGGCGGAACTCCTCATACCTGGTCATGGACTACCTCTTTTTGGGGCCGAAAGGATCAAGACCACACTTTTGAATTCAGCCGAACTGCTTGGGTCGATAGTATCTCAAACCCTTGCAATGATGAATGAAGGCCTCATTCTATCGGAGATAATAAAGACGCTAAGACCACCCTCACACCTTCTCGAACTGCCCTACCTTAAGCCAATATACGATGAACCCGAATTCATAATTAGAGCGGTTTGGCGCAAGTATGGTGGGTGGTACGAAGGCGAGCCAGGCGATTTAAAACCGCCATCCCTTGATGCCCTATCCTTTGAACTTCTCTCTCAAATCCAGAGTATTGACGCATTTCTAGACAGAGCAGAAGAACTTTCCTATAAAGCCGACGATCAATCAATGAGGATCGCCTGCCAGATGATTGACATAGCATTCAACTCACTTAAAGAGAGTCAAAAGGTCGCAGACCTACGCGCTTCTATATACCTTCGTCGATCAGAGAGAGAACTATCCTTGATGGCAAAGGGCATCTATACCTGGGCTGTCCGTGAAGCGACCGACCGGTCGCAAACACTTCAAAATAAAAGCTCCACTCAACTAGACCATCTCTAGTCAATAGTCAACGCCCAAATACCTGCTTAGAAGGTACAAACACAAAAGTCAAAAACCATAGGGAGACCATGTGAAATCAAGCAATAGAAGTCAGTATCAAAGATTGGAACTATCCACCGTTACTGGAATCCACATCCTCACAGGGTCTCTCACCGCAACGAATAAGTCAAGCAGTACTCTTGTTAGTCACAAAAAGCTTACAATATTGCTACCCAAAAAGCGTACTGTCAAATAGCACAACAAAACCTACTCTCTCCAGGTAGTGCTACCGTCTTTAAAAGCATGGAATCCACAAGGTAAAATCGCCTCAATTGATCACTCCGTCCCTGAGACAAAGTCTTAGCAATTAGACGTCACGACGGGGAGTCTAGAAGAACCAGTAATTAAAAATCTAACTCCATTGAAAGGAACTTCCAGACTGAAACATAGATAGATCACTCAGAGCACACGGTATTACAAATATTGTCAAAATCTACAGTCCGAATGCACAAAAATCCACTCAACCCATCAGCTACGGAGTATATTTATCACTATTAGATACAGTGCGCAAATCTGCTCAAAGGAGAACCGATGCTTACCGAATCCGACATAGCACTCTTGAAGGGAAAAGAATTCGCCATAATCGGCACCAATTCCCAAGAAAAGGGGCCGCAGTTAACACCAGTGTGGATCGACACCGACGGTACTAACGTGATATTCAATACGTCAAAGGGCCGAGTAAAACACAGAAATATCTTAGCCGACCCGAATATCACCATATGTATCGTCGACTCAGCTAACCCATACCATTGGATCAGCATAAGTGGCGTTGCAGAGATGACCGAGGAAGGCGCCGACGCGCACATCGACTTTCTGGCAAAAAAATACCTAGACCAAGAGTCCTACCCTTACCGAGGCCCTGGGGAAGTTCGGGTCATCGTCAAGGTAAGACCAACATCGCGCGCCAGTTCATAGGGCGTTTTCCTTTAGCTTTAGTGAGATGAAGAGTCTTTGTGAAATCCCTCGAATTGCTATGTCCGTTCAATTCACGAGCAAACCTAGACTCTTTCATCTAGCTATTTAAATCATCAAATTGGCTTTCACAGCCTCGATTTTACAACAAACATATTAACGTATAGTAATCTTTATAAAGTAGCATTATTGTGAAATTCAATGATTAAAGTCAATATTGATACGAGCTACGAGACAAGCAGTTATTTCTTAAGGCTCCACTAAACAATGATTACCATGTTTCATAATTTATCGATAATTATTTATGAATTATCTAGTGCTATTTTGGAATATTTTGACAGTAATTCTATAAATATATCGCAAGGCTTGAGTGTATGCTAAGGACGCAATTCTCAGTTAGTTCACCTCTATCGACCGAGTATACCATGTCGATAGAGGTAGTTAGTTCCACAGATTTGCCAAACTGACAGCATTATCCAACTCGTTTCCTAAAACAGTTACATCCTACATTCCAAATAGCTCATGTTGATAATGGAACCCAAACGCCCCGCACATCGATCTTCGCATCTTGAGAAAACACCGTCGACCTCACACGCGCACGTAAAGCCACTCTCGCGTAGTGACGGAATGCGACGGCCAATGTGGTACAATCGTTAATCAAGCCGTCGATCCTCTCGGGCATATCTCTCAAACTTGACCAATCAAAAA
The DNA here is from genome assembly GCF_904848545.2 of Acidithrix sp. C25. NCBI lineage: Bacteria > Bacillati > Actinomycetota > Acidimicrobiia > Acidimicrobiales > Acidimicrobiaceae > Acidithrix > Acidithrix sp. C25. Next base: position 21,383 of record NZ_CAJHCI020000006.1, on the reverse strand, counting down.
CAGCTCTGATCTTTTTCAACCTTTCAATTCTTACAAATCGCTACAACTTAAAACTTTCAGCTCGTGTCATTCGATGCTGTCACAGGAGTCAGATAGCCTCAACTGTAAAGCGAAAACCACTTTCACAATCTCGAGAAATAGTCGTTGTTTGTTGAGAAATTCTTCTGGTCTATCAACGACTTTGCAAAGATAATAGCGCAGCGTACATATCAACTTCTTCTCGCGAACCATCGCCAATCCAAATGCCAAATAGCAAGGTGTAACAAGGATGACGATAACCACTACTCCAAATCTAAATAATGCGGTCCTAGAGCGGCTTCATCGAGAAGTATCCGGGATAATTTCTCAAACTGACTGGGCTAATATCGCAAAAGCGAGCGCGCTTTTAAATAATTTCTCCCCTAGAAATGCAGTCCTGATATCGATTCAATCCAAGGACAGAGGCACGCCAGTGAGTCATCTCTGTGGCTACAAGAACTGGCAAAAGCTTGGCAGATCTATCAAGGTTGGAGAAAAGGGCTATTCCATTTTGGCACCGATCTTTGAAGCCAAATCAAAGCCTCAGAATCCAACTTCAATGGCTGAGCGCTACGAAGAACAAGCAGAGGACGAGCCAAAAAAGGTGACGCGATTTAGATGGGTAACCATCTTCGACGTAAGCCAGACCGTAGGCGCAGAGATAACACCGCCAGCTCCTCAGCTGTTGACTATGGTTGCCAAACAAGCGCCTGAATTGGTGATCTTGCTCTCGCGAGCCATCGCCAATCGGGGATTTGAGGTGATCTACAGCCATCTAGAGGGCGCAAATGGCCTCAGCGACTTCAAATTGCGTCAAGTCGTAATCCACCATGAACTACCGCCAACACAACGAGCAAAGACGTTAGCCCATGAACTCAGCCACATAATCCTGCACCAAAAGGGAGTTCGCTCTAGGGCTATTGCTGAGATTGAGGCCGAAACAACTGCCTTTATTGTGATGTCTAACTTTGGAATCGATTCAGACGACTACAGTTTTGCATATATAGCTAGCTGGTCGAACGGGGATCTCTATTCCGTAATAAGCGTCGCGGAAAGATCTCAATCTGCAGCCCGAGAGATCACTGCAGAGTTAGTGGGGTCAAATGAATATCCACACCAAGACTACTAACACACTTGCAATAAAACACCGGATATTTGTTTTTAGCTCACCCATTCAAATTCGCCAGTGTATCTTTTGTTAGATACCAAACGAAAAAACAACCAATGCTTTGATTGCCTAATGATTTGCTTGATTTCACATGACATTTAAGAACAATATTCGAGGCGGAACATGACCAGATCATCTGCGAGCTTAGCTTCGACCTTCTTCAATGACGAGCACATCGCCGTTGCGGAAGCGGTCGACATCTACCTTGACTCCTTAGGAGATCGCAAAAACGAACTTTTAAGCAAGATCTTCCAAGAGAAACGCTATCCCGAGGAACTCATGGTAGCGATGGCAAAACTTGGACTTTTTGGAACTTTAATTCCCAAGGATTATGGTGGATCAGAGGTCGGACTTCTGGCTATGGTCGTAGCAATGGAGAGGTTTTCCGCCTATGGACTTGAGAACACCCTAGCTTTACTCACCACAATGGATACCTTAGCAATAATGGAGGGTGGCACGGAGCCCCAAAAAGCCGACTTGCTTCCGCGAATAGCCCAGGGCGAACTCAAGCTAGCATTTGCTATAACCGAGCCTGACGCTGGAACGAATTCATTCAATATGAGACTTAGGGCGACCAAGGAAGATGACGGATACCACCTAAATGGCGAGAAGGCCTGGATAACCGGAGTTGATCGTGCCGAAAAGCTTCTCGTTGTCGCGCGGACAACCTCCATCGCGGATCTCAAGGCCGCCAACCTGCCAAAGGCATATGGACTGTCGCTATTTCTAATACCCACAGATCTAGATAATCTAAAGCTCGACAAGATGCGCACATACGGAATAGAAGGATTCTCGCAATTCCACCTTCATTTCGACGACTGTGTAATACCGACCGATTCGTTGATCGGAGAAGAAAATCTCGGAGCAAAAGTTTTGTTTCACGCACTCAACCCAGAGCGCATAGTGGGGGCATCCTTCGCGGTGGGGATGACTGACTACTTCGTCACCAAAGCAGTCGAATACGCAAAAGAACGAAAGGTATTTGGGGATCAACCCATTGGATCCTACCAAGGGGTTGCTCATCCATTAGCGCGAATCCGCACGAACCAAGAGGCTGCCCGACTACTGACCTACCAGGCTGCAAGCCTTTACGATAAAAAAGCTCCCTCTTCGGTCGTTGGAACTTATGCAAATATGGCCAAATATCTTGCATCCGAGACCTGCTTCGAAGCAGCTGACCGGGCCATTCAGACCTTTGGAGGAGGAGGTTTCGTGGAAGACAACATGATAATTCAGATGTTAGCCGGAGCACGTCTATCCAAGACCGCACCGATAAATAATGAGATGGTTCTCAACTTTATAGCCGAACACGACCTTGGCCTACCTCGCTCATATTAGAAAGATTTAAAACCTAGAGCCAAAGACCTCCAAAAAAGTCAGTAAAAGTGCGCTCGCGATATCCAACAGGCAACCACGGACTTTCAAGTCTGGGATTTGCTTGTTCGGTGAAATATGATTTATTAGTAAATAAGGTATTGGTGGTTTTGAAAGTCCTAAGGAGCTACGGCGCTCGAGGTTTAGACCTAAATAACTCAAACAACTTTCAGGACCAATCATCCGATCAATTGATCAAAATAGATAAAAGGGGTTACCGATATGGGCAACCGGCAAGAGCGTCTATTGCGCGCTATCGAACGAGTAAAAGCTGGTGGACCACCGCGAGGTCACGCAAAGCTGGTCGAATCAAATCGACTATTTGTAAGAGATAGGCTCAAACTTTTCTTCGATAATCAAAATGTTGAAGCCGAAGTTGGAACGATGGCGCGCAACTTCGAAGAAGAGCTTGCCTGTGATGGAGTTGTGACCGGAAGCGCGACAGTCTCGGGGACCAAGATCATATTTACTGCTAGCGACTACAGCGTAAAGGCAGGTTCGATTGGCAAATACCACGGTGAAAAGTTAATTCGCGCACAAGAGTCCGCCATTAGAGCAAAACGTCCAATACTCTATCTAGTAGACTCATCCGGCGCTCGAATTGACGAGACGGCTGGCCATCACGTGGATAAAAAAGGCGGAGGACAGCTCTTTTACCTCCATTCGATAATGTCTGGTTTCATACCTCAGGTCGGCGTATTATACGGCACCTGCTTTGCTGGCACCGCTTACACTCCTGTCTTTTGCGACCTCTTAGTTATGATGGAAGATGCAGCTATGGCCATCGCATCACCTCGTATGGTTGAAATGGCGATAGGACAAAAGCTATCTCCTCAAGAACTAGGTGGTGCCAAGATGCACGCTGAGGTATCTGGCTCAGTAGATTTCATCGCCAAGACCGAGGTCGAAGCAGCTGATATCGTAAGAGCGATCTTTGAGTACCTTCCCTCTTCATGTGAAGAAAAGACCCCGCTTCGCCCCGCCAAACTCCCGAGTCGAAGCCCAGATGAGATCGATGACATAATTCCTGACGATCCGAATCGTCCCTATCAAATAAGAGATCTAATCGATGCCTTCGTGGATGCAGATAGCTTCTTGGAGGTCAAAGCGCACTATGCGAAAGAGCTTTGCGTTGGATTCGCCAGAATCGATGGAAGAGCTGTCGGAATTGTAGCGAACAATCCCGCTGTAAAAGGTGGCACCATCTTCCCCGAGTCATCAGACAAGGGAGCCGAGTTCGTTTGGCTCTGTGACGCCTACCAAATTCCCCTGGTCTACCTGGTTGACACACCAGGCTTCATGGTCGGAAGCGCAGTTGAGAGGGCTGGAATCCTAAAGCGCGGACGCAAGTTTATCTTCGCCACATCTAGCGCTACAGTGCCACGAATCTGTGTAATCGTTCGCAAATCCTATGGGGCAGGAATCTATGCTATGTCTGGTCCTGCTTACGATCCCGATGTTACCTTAGCGCTTCCATCTGCAGAAATTGCAGTAATGGGACCAGAGGCAGCCGTAAATGCCGTCTATTTCAACAAGCTAGCAGCGATTGCTGATCCAGAGGAACGAAAGGCGGAGACCCTACGCCTGCGTCAGGAGTACAAGGAGAGCTACAACATCTATCAGTTGGCGGGTGAAATGGTTGTAGATGAGTTAATAATTCCAAGCGAGCTCCGAAGCCAACTTTGTCACTATTTGGACCTTTATCAGAATAAGGTCACGCTACGGCCAACTCGTCGCCATGGCACAATCATCTAGCCCATAAAAGGTAATTAAATTATCAATTGATGATTAGCGTTAGCCCGATCCCCTTTTTGATCGCAGTCAACCGCATCGAACCCGGAAGAGAAACATTCCTATTGCGCCTCATCTGATGACGGGGCGCTGGTGTGGTGACCCTTTGCATCCGTTACAAGCTCACCTAGGATTCCTTGAGCCGCCATTGAGGCTTTAAGGTCACCCCCGCGACCTCTCAATATAAATGCAAAGACAACTCCAAGAAGACTACCAACTAGCGGACCAACGATATAGACCCAAATGTGAGAGTAGTTTCCTTCAAAGACCGCTGGTCCCAATGTTCGAACGGGATTCATCGATGCACCGCTGATTGGCGAGGCCCACAGGCCAGCCAAAGCAATATAACCACCAACCGCCAAAGCCGAAAGTCCACCGACGTTTTGAGCACCTGAGGACGTTCCCAATATCGTAGAGATCAATCCAAAGGTAAGAAACACCTCCATCGAACCAGCCTGAAAATCAGTAATGTTATGCCCAGGCAACGTCATGCCCAAATTCCCATGGTTGCCCAAGGTGGCATCTAAAAACCAACCCGCCAGGAGAGCCCCGGCAATCTGAGCGGCAAAATAAGCAGGAATCCTCTTGATAGGAAATTCCCGACGCAGAGCAAAGGCAATTGTGACAATTGGATTCAGATGGGCCCCAGAGATCGTTCCCATAAAAAGAATTATCGCCGTCACCATCAAACCCGGAGCTATAACGTCCGCACCTCTCGAAATGGCCCCATGCGATATAGCACTCACAACACTGCCGCCGGCAGCGACGGTGACCAAAAGAAAGGTGCCTACCAATTCAGCCGCGATTCGGCGCCACTCAAAGGCCAAGTTATTGAAGTCAAATTCCCAAATGGCGCGATGCTTGTTAAAAACCATCTGGCCTTCAATTGCATTTGCCGAAGGAGAAGACGATATCTCGGGGACTTTCTTCGTCATATCAAACACCTTTCATAATCTGAGTTGCTCGAATTCCACCAAATAAAAAGTGCCACAAGCCAAACCACCAATGAGAGCGAGATACAACAAGAAGATAGCGACTCGATCCCAAAAATCAAAATGATCGAAAGATATAGCATCAGCTAAACCATCTTAGAGGAGACTTCTCTGCCGGGAATGGCTACCTTTCAAAAATTACACCGTCTCTAAAGCACTAACAGGATCGACAAAATTCATGCGAAAAACAAACGATCTCTAAAATGCAAATCCAGATCAAACCCTTAACACTGGACAATTCCTTTGAGATTAGAGATCCGTTGAAACTTGCACTTCCAAGAAGACCTTACTCTTGGGCAATGGCCAAAATCAATCACCCGAAGCTAAAGCGGCCATCTACTTCTAGTTCAAGCCTAACACCAAAGAACATTCCGGCCATGAATACCAGCCATTTCGAGCCAAGATTGAAGCCGCTTGGTCCTGTGTAGCGGGAGATGCATCGGATGGTATTCCCGGAAATCCAAGGCTATGCCAAGTTGAAATAGAGAATTGATAGGCGCCAAAATAACCATTACCCGTATTATCTTGATAGTTTCCTCCAGATTCGCACCGTCGCAATGCGGCAAGCGAAGCAGCAGATATCGGTGCTGGATGACCTCCCCAATTTGAAACGCCAGCACCCCTTCCAGCACCGCTCGAAACACTCGATAGGCCACTAGAGGTCGGCGCCCCCTGGGAGCTCTGGGCGTTATGGGCCGAAACTACCCTTTTGGCTTGAAGTTCTAGGGCTAGCCTCTGGGCGATCTGTTGTTGAACGAGATTGGAAATTTGTGAATTCACTGAAGCCAACGTCGATTGTTCACTAGAAACCGCAGCCAAGAGGCTACTCTCTGAAGCATCGATCCTCGCCTTAGCAGTTGTGGCCGCATCCTGCGCAGCCTTCGCGCTAGCCAAGTCGCCACTCAGCGTACGAAGAGCGGAGTTGTAAGAGAAGATTGCGGTACTTACGTCAAGTCCCATAACACGCTCAAACTCAATACGAGCGACATACTCACTTTGCGACATGGATAATTCTGTAAAAATATCGGTGATTCCCGAGAGGTTCATATATTGGCTTATGGCAATCTTAGATAATAGGGCTTTGTGCTTTTCCACATTCGCTTGGGCCGTTGCGAGCCGCCGTTCGTCACCTTTGAGCTGAGCGTTCACAGTGGACAACTCAGCTACAGCTTGAAGATGCGCAATGGAAAGGGTGTGAATCTGGCTACTTTGATCCGCAATAGTAGTAGCAAGTTGCGAGGCCTCAGCTTGTAGAGACGACTTGGAGATGCCATATGCCGAATCGACAAAGACAAAAGGCGTTACATAAAGAATAATACCTACTACGGAGACTGTAACGCGTCCGGCAAGCTTCATTTGACTACTTATCATTCACTTGTGAACCGTAGATACTCCGTGATGCTCTCATCAAACACATCAGCCACTATTGTGCCAACGCACCGGCTTGTCCAAACCAATAAACTAATCAAAATCATAATGCTATAAGAAAATACCCATGCAGCCCTTAGGAAATAAAAGTATCCATAGCGGATCGTTACAATTCACCAGCTAAAACCTCCCCTGGATTTAGATAAGGGAGGCTCTAGCTAAAACAAATAAGTTCCACTGACCTGAACTATCTATCTTAATACCGAAGAAGAAGTTCCGGTGAAGTCGCCTCTTAGCGTTCGCTTTAGCACTTTACCAGTGGCATTTCGGGGCAAAGCATCCACAAAATAAATTATCGTTGGCGCTTTGTATCGAGCCATCTTTGACCTAGCAAAATCAATTATCTCCGAAGAAGTGCACTCAAAACCGTCAGCCAGAACCACAATCGCGGCGACAGTTTCGCCCCACTTATCATCGGGCACACCAATTACAGCCACATCCATGATCGCCTCATGGCGAAATAGCACTTGTTCGACTTCTATTGGATAGACATTTTCGCCACCGGAGATGATCATGTCCTTTTTACGATCGACCAGGGTGATGAACCCCTCTTCGTCCATCTTGCCAAGATCTCCGGTATGAAACCACCCATCAACAATTGCTTCTTTGGTAGCTAAACCCAAACCCCAATATCCCTTAAAGATATTCGGGCCTCTCACACAAAGTTCACCAACTACTCCTGGCGAAAGTAGTTCTCCCTGCTCTCCCACTATCTTGGCATCCACGTGCATGACCACTCGTCCAATCGATCCCGCACGAAGGCGAATTTGATCACTCGAAAGCACCGAGACCATTGGAGAGGTCTCGGTCATCCCAAACCCCTCTAAAAACGAAACGCTGTGGTCGATAAAGAAGTCAATAACTGGTAATGGACAAGGAGCACCGCCGGAGACTCCAAAGCGAAGAGAGCTCAAGTCATAAGAATCAAAATCAGCGACCCTAGATAGCGCCGCCCACATCGCAGGCACCATAAAAAGACAGGTAGCTTTAAACTCTTCAAGAAGACGAAGTGTTTCATTTGGATCGAAGCTCTCCTGGATGTAGTTGGTAGCCCCAATGTAGATCAAAGGTAGGCAAAAGACGCCAAGCCCTCCGATGTGAAAGAGCGGTGCTGAGGTGACAGTTATATCATTATGAGAGACTCCATCAAGGCCCCCTAGCAGGTTGATCGCATTCCATGTCATATTGGAGTGAGTAAGCATCGCTCCTTTAGGCCGACCTGTGGTACCCGAGGTGTACATAATCATTGCCACGTCGTCGATGAGTACTTGGGATGGATATGGATCGACTGAGCCCTTTGAAACAAAGTCCTCAAAGGCCATTACGTCAGAGGCTACTAGATCGCTCGCTCCTGATGAAGGTTGCCCTATTGAAATAGTTCGTCGTACGTGAACGCCCTCGGCCTCACATGCAGTCACTGCCACCTCTTCAAGCTGAGAGCTATAGAACAATGTTGTCGCACCTGAGTCAAAGAGGATGTAGGCGACCTCCTGGGACGACAATCGAAAATTAATAGGCACCGCTATCGCACCAAGTTTCGCCACCCCAAAGACTATCTCTAGAAACTCCACACTATTTAGACTCAGAAGTGCCACCCTGTCGTATGGCCGAACGCCAGCCGCGTATAGTGCATTTGCAACCTGATTGGTTCGTGCTTCAAAGTCCTTATAACTAAGACGTCGGGTCTTGCTCATCAACGCAATGCGATCACCCTCAATATGAGCTCGACGGCTGATCCATTCACCCATAACGAATGTACTCATTTGTTATCCTTCACATTCCATCATCGACCTGAGATAACATGAGCTTATCAATAAACGATTTGTCAATTTGAATGCAACGCAAAATCAGTTCACAAGTTGTCGATTGACTGAAATATTCGAACCTAAAAGGCGATCTTTGAGATGCAGACAAAAATACCAGAAAGCCTCCTGACCATCCGATCGCAAGAGCGTCAAATGCTCTATCAGATGGTCGCTAGATTTACGAAAGAATACATTGTACCTAATATCGAGGGTTGGGAAGACCAAGGCGAGGTTCCACGATCGCTCCATAAAAAAGCAGCTGAACTAGGTATTCTCAGCGTAGGGTTTCCGCAAAACGTAGGGGGAATCGGCAACATAATCGACTCGATGATCGTCTCAGAGGCTATCATCCAAAGTGGTGGATCGAGTGGCATCTGTGCTGCCCTTCTAACCCTGGGAATAGCAATCCCACATATCATTGCCTCGAATGATCAATATTTAATCGAAAAGTATGCCAAGCCAACGATGAGCGGCGATCTAATTGGCTCCTTAGCGATCACCGAACCCAATGCAGGATCAGATGTAGCTGCAATAACGACTTCAGCGACGAGAGATGGCGACAGATTTTTGATCAATGGCGCCAAGACCTACATCACTTCAGGCTACCGAGCTGACTTTGTGGTTGTCGCCCTAAAGACATCTCCTACTCTCGGCCACAAAGGGATCTCCTTAGTCGTGGTCGAAAAAGGTACAGAGGGTTTCACTGTAACTAGAAAACTAGAAAAATTAGGATGGCACTGCTCCGACACCGCTGAACTCTCATTTTCCAACGTGATTGTAACTAGCAAAAACCTCATCGGCGAGGAAGGTAGCGGATTTAGCGCTATCATGGCGAACTTTGCCACCGAACGCCTCTCTATGGCTAGCCAAGCGTTAGCCAGCGCAAAGCGATGTATTGACCTGACCATGACTTGGGTTCAAAATCGAAAGGTATTCGGAACCGAACTCTCAAAAATGCAGTTAACTCGACAAAAACTAGCCGAGATGCAACGGCAGTACACGGTAGCCCGAACGTTTCTCTATGACACCGCTATCAGATACGTAAATGGAGAAAAGGTCATAATGGAAGTCGCTATGGCAAAAAATACCGCGGTATATGCCATGGAGGCGATAATAAACCAGGCACTTCAACTCCATGGCGGAATGGGCTACATGCGCGAAAACGAGATCGAACGACACTATCGAGATGGACGAATAATGGGAATTGGTGGAGGAACAAATGAGATCATGAATGAGATCATCGCCAAGCAACTTCAAATTTGACGACCCTCGAACCCACTACTAAAGAGTTAGCAAGTCGCGCGAAGGAGCAAGTAACAGGAATTCTTACAACTACCGCGCGATCCACTCCCACTACCAGATGCAAGGAAGAATAATGAACACGAGAGAACACAACTACCCGACTCACACTGTTACAAACCAAGTTCCGCCAATGGAGGACTACAACGTCTTCCTCACGAATCCGCTCTTAGCCAACTTTGTTCGAAACCATATTCCAAGAGATGACTCAATTGTTGACTACGCGAGCTGGCTCGGTCGCGGAGAAACGTTTGAACTTGCACGTCTGGCCAACGCTTATTCGCCAGTGTTGAAGAGCTACGATCGAATTGGAAATCGGATAGATAGAATCGACTTCCATCCTGCTTACCATCAGTTCATGGAGCAATCCATCAGAGCGGGTATGGCAAACTATCCAACTCCCAATGGTTCAAATAGTCATCTGCGCCGTGGCGCTCTCTTGTATCTCGCTTCTGAAGTAGAGCCCGGCCATTGCTGTCCAATATCAATGACTTATGCAAGTGTTCCGGTTCTAGATAAATGTGGCTCCGAATTCAGAGATATTGTCGAAAAGCTTCGAGAGCCCACATATCAACCAGACTTGGGCTCTTGGCAGACAAAAACCTCGCTCACCTGCGGTATGGCAATGACCGAAAAACAAGGTGGAAGCGATGTACGCGCCAACACGACCCACGCCGAAAATACAAAGAGAGGATTCTGGTACGTTACAGGTCACAAATGGTTTGTATCTGCTCCCATGTCCGATATCTTCCTAACTTTAGCCCAAACCGACGAAGGGCTCAGTGCCTTTTTGATCCCTAGAGTTCTGCCCGACGGAACATTGAATCGACTTTTGGTTCAGCGTCTAAAAGACAAGATCGGCAATCGATCGAATGCGTCCAGTGAAATTGAGTTCCTAAACGCGCATGCATACTTAGTTGGTGAAGAAGGTCGAGGAGTAAAGACAATTATCGATATGGTTGGCCACTGTCGATTGGACTCGATGATTGGTTCGGCTGGTCAGATTCACTTTGGTGTAGCGCAGGCCATTCATCACACAAGGCATCGAGCCGCCTTTGGAACACAATTAATCGAGAAAGATCTAATGCTAAACGTCCTCTCAGACATGGCACTGGAATCTAGCGCTGCAACGCTCCTCTCGATGAGACTTGCACTCGCGGACGACCTAGCCTTGCATAATCCCGAGGAAGCAGCGCTTAGAAGGATCGGGGTTGCGCTAGGAAAGTTCTATGTCTGCAAACGAGAACCAGCCTTGATTGCTGAAGCTCTCGAATGCATTGGTGGAAGTGGGTACGTTGAAGAAGCACCAATCGCTCGGATGTTTCGCGAATCACCGCTCAATGGCATCTGGGAAGGGTCGGGGAACGTGAATGCACTCGACACTTTACGGGCAATGGAAAAAGATGACGCCGCCACCAATGCGCTAATCGACGAATGTAGACCCCAACTAGGAAATGTAGAAACATTCGACGCCGCATTCAACAACCTGCTAAAGATGCTTACAAATGGGGATGACATCCAATGGCGTGCTCGATCAATGGTGGAATACATGGCCAAATTGCTCCAAGGATCAGTCATGTTAGAGTACGCACCGCCGGCAATCGCTGAGCTTTACTGTAACTCCCGACTTTCCCCGACTTACTCTGGCTCAATATTTGGAACATTGGATCGCTTTGATAATCCAAAGAAGTTCATCGACGAATTCTTTCCCGAGGACAATATAATCTATTGAAATACACTACGGCTCCCGTCTTGGCGGTTTCTAATAGTGGTCATGGACCTAGATCTAAATTTGCATATCCTACAGTAAATAATGTTAATTAAGCATAGGAATAACACATATGTGCATTTTCAGGGACTGAACCCAGCGAAGCATCACCTATTCGATTGACACATCAGACGCAAATAAGCACATGAATGGATTTACACAGGCCAGCATAAGACCAGGTACAACTTTAACTAATTGGCCAAAGAGCCTCGTTTTCATCGTTGCCGATCGCAAAATCCTCTTTTTCTAGATAGCCCTCTTAGTCTCTCAATTTCATCCGATGCGCTTTCGAGATAGTTGTCGCGATTGATGCAGATGGTTTCTTCTCACTCTTCTAGCCAACCCGTACTTGAAATAGTCTTTACTTGAGCTTTTTAAATACCCCTTTGAAGAAGGCTCTTTGACTAATTTAACTAATTCACCATTCCACAATTGACATAGCCCTCCGAGGTCTCCTCTCTGGAGTAGACCTCCCCTAGCCATCGGAGTGCTAGGGCCCATCGTTTATCTTTAGTAGTGCAGTGTGATTGTTATCGCATTGTAGGAGATTTACCACCTCTTTGGATTATGCCTCATAAAGAAAGTTCACTCTAGATTCAATAAACCAAATCAGCTTTCTTACCTAGCCAATAGCAATTCCATCAACTGGTTCATTTAGCTTCTTAGTTAGCAGCGAACCATAGATGGCGCCATCGCCAAAGCTAAAGACTCCTCCATCGCTTGCGACTAGCCAGTAGCCCTTGCCATCTGAGGTGGATGTGATGCCTACGATGCCCTACGGATTCAAGTCGTCTATGAGTGTCCCCGCTGCGAGAGTCGCTACATCGTTATTTTAAAGATGCCCAGAATGCAACCTTTTGCGTACCCGTATTGGAACGGGTGGTCTTTGTCCTCATTGTGACGAACCAGTCGCCCACGTCGATCTCGATAACTAACCTTCCATAGTTAAATCCAGAGCTCCATCAAAGTTCCCGTAGGTATTTTGATGTACCCAGCATTTTAAGTCGACAATCACCACAAATGCTTCTGTTGTGATTGTGGATTTGTTTGTTACAAAGTTGGTGGTAGTGAGAGATGTCCTAAATAGTAATGAACCAGCCATATTTTAAAGATTTAATCTAAACAACTAGTTCGCCAGACAGCTCAAATTCCATCAAATATCGTGCTTTTAGGGGTATTGACATCCGTCTCTGCTACGCTAATGCGTACCCAGGAGAACCGATTGGTTCTGCGATAATGGAGTCTCCTTTAAACCCGGGGCGTATCAGAAATCCGCGTACCGAATAAGTCGGCATGTGGGTTCTTTGTTTTTCCGGCGTGCGGCTCGTTTAGAACGAGTTCCCATATCACGCTCCCAAACTTTCTCAAGGTGATCACCGAGAACAAAGAGTGCAATATTGGCAAGCACAGGAAGCAAAATTCCGCCTTATATGAAGTGATTGATTACACGAAGTTGAAGGATATACCTGAATCAATTGCGAAGCGAATCATCTTCATCCGAAATAACTAAAGATCGAAATAGTTCTCGTTAGGTCTGGGCCACTCCCCTAACCTAACGATCTCGCTCTTCAGATATAGCCTAAAAGGAGTTCTACATTGGGTTAGGTGCTATCGCATCCACAGATTCCAGATACTGACGAACCATCAGCAAAACAGCGGCCCCTTCTCCAACGGCCGATGCAATCTGTTTGGTGCTTCCCTTCCGCAAGTCACCAGCTACAAACAAGCCAGGCAGAGAGGTGCCCATAGTTCCGTGACTGTCGACATATCCGACACCATCGGTATCGACCACGTCAGAGATAAACTTGGAATTGGGGGTCAAACCAATAAAGATAAAAGCGGCCGGAGCCTCGATCTCATGCTCGATTTTCTCTTGTTCGTAGCGCACTTGAGTGAGCTTACCATTGGGACCTTTCACGAATTCCTTAACCGTTGCTGACGTGATGACTTCGAACCTCGGATCCTCGCTAATTCGTTCACGTAATATCTTTGACGCAGTAAGTTCTGGACCATTCTGCAGAATAGTGACATGGTCGACAAATTTTAAGAGGTGCAACCCCTCCTCGATCGCAGAATTACCTCCGCCTATAACGATTATATTGGCCGCTCCGGCGTAAAAGGGACCATCACAGGTTGCACAAAAGTGAACACCCGCTCCAATTAAATCCTCTTCGCCTTTTACATCAAGACGTCGATAAGTGGATCCCGTGGCCGCCACCACCGCACTCGCGCGGTAGGTAAGGTCTCGATCTGTAACCACTTCCAAGAAACCCTCGCCAGGTAAAACTGACTTTACCTCCACGCCAGAGAGCATCTCGACACCATATCGTTTAGCATGCTCGACGTAGAGAGCTGACAATTCCGAACCGCCTACCCCTTGAGGAAAACCAGGATAATTATCTATACGCTCAGTAACACCAGCCTGTCCCCCGAAGGCGCCTTTGTCCAAGACGAGAGTGTCTATTCCCTCTCGAGCGCCATAGATAGCTGCGGACAATCCAGCGGGACCCGCTCCAACAATAATCAAGTCGTATGCGGACTTTGTTGCGGTAATCTCAATTCCAAGACGTGATGCCAACTCAGCGTTATCGGGCTCCACCAGATAAGTGTCATCTGGGAAAATGACAACCGGAATAATAAATTTGCCACCATTTCTAGCTTCAACCTCGGCACGTGCCTCGAGGTCGGCCTCCACATCGAGAAATTTATAAGGAATACGTTGATCAGCTAGAAATTGTTTGGCCCGTTTGCAATCGGGGCACCAATTGGCGCCTAAGATTTGAATTTCGCGCTCCATGACGCTCCTCTGGTAGAAAACTAAATTACCAAAAGTCACAAACCCGCAAAGGTAGCCTCTCATTCCACTTCATATATAAATGTTTAAAGAGCTCAAGACGCCATTTACATCTCCGACACAGATCGCAAAAATTCGTAATATGGATCTATCGAGAGGACTTTGATCCGAGAGACGATCTCTCTTTTTGAGAGGTGGCAATTGCACATTTAGACCCAGAGATCAACGAATAAGACAGAGCTCGACTACGGCTTGAAAATTACACAAAGCCTCCTCAAAATGGGAATCACATCATATCCAATCTTTAATCCTCCAAAACAGATATTGATCGAAGCTCAGTTTCAAAAGACTAGCTAGAGAGCCACTGCCGAATCTCCTTAGAATCTTCGCCCAATTTAGGAGGTGAATATCGATAGCTATTTGGAGTCTTAGAAAAAGAGATCGGATTGCGAACAGTAGCAATCTCACCACCATTGTAATCTTGGTTAATCGTTGGATTCAGTCCTACTGATCGAGCAAAGGCGATGCCATCGTCTACAGTATTGATGGGACCCGCTGGCACACCCACGCCGACAAAAATATCGAACCACTCACTCTTGGTCTTGCTCGAAAGGGTCTGATTCAACTTCTCTCGCAGCACGCCCCGGTTACGATTTCTCTCCTCATTAGTCGCAAAGTTGGGATCTTCGGCTAGAAAACCTAAGCCGATAGCGTTCGCGAATCTTTGAAATTGTCCATCATTTCCGATTGCGACGACGATCTTGCCGTCACTGGCGTCAAATGGCTCATATGGATAGAGACTTGGATGGGCATTGCCCATCCGGTTCGGAACCACATGACCAACTGTATAAGCGCTCGTTTGATTCACCATTCCCGAAAGAGCAGAGGCTAAAAGGCTTACCTGGAGGTTCTGACCTTCAGAACTCTTGGATCGCTCAAATAGCGCTGAGACAATTCCCAAAGCGCAGTGAAGGCCTGTAATCACATCAATAACGGCAAATCCAGCCCGCATCGGATCAGAATCCGGATCGCCGGTTAGGCTCATCAATCCCGAAATGGCTTGAACCATAAGATCATAACCTGGGATGCTGGCCCCCAAATCACTTCCAAAACCACTAATCGATGCATAAATTATTTGGGGATTTATCTCCTTGGCCCCTAAATAATCGAGTCCAAACTTGGCCATTGCACCGGAGCGAAAATTCTCAATCATCACATCGCTCCGACGTATCAGTTCCTTTGCGACCGAAACGTCTTGTGGATCCGATAGATCCAGCACTATTGATCTCTTATTTCGATTTATCCCCAGATAATAAGTGGAATCCTCTCCAAAACTCGGAGGTTTCCACGTGCGAGTCTCATCGCCCAACTTGGATTCAACTTTTATTACATCAGCGCCCATATCACCCAATAACATCGTGGCATATGGTCCCGCTAGAACTCGAGAAAAATCTGCAACGACAATTCCCGACAACGGCCCATCACTAATGGCTCCAACCTGGTCTTTATTCACGTAATCTTCCTCCTGGTTATCACGGTCAGCCCAGCCAGCTAAAACCTATGGGAAAATCTAACCTATCGACCAGCCATTCTCAAAGAAAATCCGAATCCATGGAGGCGATCTACTTCAAAGAAGACCACGAGACCTGATAAAAAGGGTTTAATCCAAGAAGTTAAAAGCACGAGCGACTAAAAAGTGGGGGCGTTGTCATTCCAATCGGCGCCTGGTAGCTGGAACTTAACATTGCTTATATTGCTACCGATCACAGCGGAATCCCTCAAGATAATTTCTGGACCTTTCATGGCATAGCCTTCGGCAAATCAAATCTAAATAGATGGCTATAGCTAAAAATGAGCCAACTCCAACATCATCTCAAAGCCATTGTAAGGAATTGGTCCCAACACGAGCTATCTGCAAATCATAAGCGGAGCTCAGCTGCGCAACATCTATTTGACGACGCCAAAACAGAACACGCCATCTCGAACCAATATTCGACCTATGACCTTGTGGCTGTTCGAAATATACCAAAGCTCAGATATCGAGATGGGGCGAGCTTAAAACCGTTAGACCAAGGTTGACAAGTAGCAACTCAATCCACAAAGCCATCTAGTCGCTCTGTCACTCACGAGATCCAATGAGCACATATAAACCTATAGTTAACGCCCACGAACAGCTAGGCTAGCCTTCCAAACATCTTTTCCAATTGAGTGATATCGTATCCGCTCTCTTGAGCTTTAACGGGATCCGAAAGACATGATCTCAATCCTGCAGCTACGAGCTTGAAACCCACTTGGTCTAGGGCCTTGCGAGCTGCCGCGATTTGATTCACGACATCGCTGCAGTCTCTGCCGTCGCTAAGCATCTTCTCAATTCCCAAAATTTGCCCAGAGATCCTGCGAAGGCGTACTTGGAGGTTTTCTATAGTTTCGTCTGGTATTTCAATCACGTTAGACCCATCCATCACATTTCTATATTCAAAATTATATACCCCCAGAGGTATCAAACACACAAAAAATTAAGATAGCAAAGAGATAAATGGCAATCTTCGCAACCACCATGCCACCCGCCAGTTAACAAATGCTTTATTTTCGGGACTGATCAGATCGTCCCAAAGCGCATATAAGAGACTGCGGCGACAAAAGGCCATCGAACCGACACGATCATTCAAAAAATTATTATGTGCTACTCCAGCCAATAAAATTAAGACAAAAAAATGTTATACAAAAGGTAAGACTTATCGCGTTAAGGTATTACAAAAAATCATGGTCTCAATTTCCAGCAATGATCTCAAAACTACTATCAATTAAAAACATATATTAACCCAACAGTGGAATCACATCTCGAAATTTTCTCAAAAGTACCTTAGTGCACTCTCTAATCTAATAATTATTTCAAATCGACAGTTGAAAGAATCTTTCATTTCACCAATCAAACCTCGATGTGGCCACCATAACAGATATAATTCGCTAACATGAATATCAAACGTCCGTCTCACCCTGCCCATGAGGGTGAGCTTTGGCCATAATCATTGCTTCTGCAACCTAGACTCGCACATTTTGAGAGATATTATATTTAATAAAGATCCCATAATTAGCAACTTAATTAAAAAATAATTTCAAATCTAGACATCCAATAAGGATGCGCATCTTGCAAGCTACAAGGGGATTTTCTATCTCAACATAAAATCAATTATTAAAAATTATATGGATTGTTAAATTCATCCACATTTTGAATAATCCAAACCAAGGGCTCTTTGAACCAAAAGCTTCTAGCAATTGAAATTCGCCAAAGAACTTTCGCCCAATTCCGATATGCTCACTTCCCACTCTTAAAGGTAGTAGAAATATCTATAGGGAGATCTTGAGATGATCTTGCGCCAAACTGCCTTGGCACGGTGCACGAGAAAAGATTCGATTGCCCTAAAAATTAACTTTAGAAGCTATACCTAAGGAACGAGACAACCAACAACCATGAAAGATCATTCACCTCTCTACAAAGATGGCAATCCCCAAACCTTTGAGGGGACGGTGAACTATGACCAACTTGATCCAAGAACGCCCGTTATTATTGGAGCCGGACAGAGCTCTGAGCGAATCTCTACCTCCGAATACAAGGCAATGTCACCGATTGATCTTGCAGAAACAGCAGCAAAAGCGGCGATTTTAGATTGCGGCATAAAAAGCGACCGACTGTTCAAAGCTATAGACACAGTAGCAGCTACCCGACAATTTGAAAACTCTAGTCCAAGGGCGTCTGCGCCTCTGGGTCGCTCAAATAACTTTGTAGCATCGGTAGCAAAACGTCTAGGGATAACTCCCAAACGAGCCATTTTGGAAGTTACTGGCGGACAATCTCCCCAAAGTCTAGTAAGCGACTTATGTCAAAAAATCTATGATGGTACGAGCGACATAGCTCTCGCATTCGGCTCCGAAGCAATATCGACCACACGCCATTACAAAGATCTACCGGATAGACCAGACTTCTCTGACCACGCAGATTGCGACCTTGAAGATCGAGGATATGGACTAAATGGCATCGTATCCTTGCATCAATCAAGTCATGGCTTGACAAATGCACCTAGTCAATATGCACTCTTTGAAAATGCCAGAAGGATTCGCATGCATAAGTCAAGGCCAGATTATGCCATTGAAATGGGAACCCTCTTCGAACCCTTTACCAAAATCGCTGCACAAAACTCGCACTCTAGTGCGCCTAAGGTTCGAAGCGCACGCGAGCTTACGACGCCCTCTGACAGTAATCGCATGATATGCGAACCCTATACCCGCTATCTAATAGCTCGAGACCAAGTAAACCAAGGAGCTGCTTTGGTAATAACGTCGATCCAAACCGCGCTACAACTAGGAGTTCCAATCGATAAGATGGTCTTTCTCCATGGCCGCTGTGATGTAGCGGAACGACCTCTAATTGAGCGAGACGACCTGTCAAAGAGCCCAGCTGCGGTGTTGGCATCTAAAGCTGCGCTAGAAATGGCCGGCATAGGAGTCGATCGAGTCAACTTTTTCGACCTCTATAGTTGCTTTCCGATTGCCGTCTTTAATATATGTGACGGACTCGGAATCCAGAGAGATGACCCTCGCGACCTGACTATCTCCGGCGGTCTCCCATTTTTTGGAGGACCCGGTAACGACTACTCAATGCATGCAATCATCCAGGCGACAGAGCGACTCCGCCAACATCCAGGCAGTTATGCATTTATAGGAGCCAATGGAGGCATGCTCTCGAAATATTCAGTTGGAATCTACTCTAACTCCCCGTGTCCGTGGCGGGCTGACAATATGAGCAGCCGGATCCAACAAGAAGTCAATCAATGGCCATCGCCCGGTTTTACATTTTCACCAGAGGGCAAAGCCACCATAGAGACTTATACAATCAAGTACTCCAAATCAGGCAAGTTCGCAATAGTTGTGGGGAGATTAATCTCCAACAACAAGCGATTCTTTGCGAGAACCCAAGATGGCGACGAAGCGACACTCCAAGCGTTGGAGAAAGATGACCTTGCGACCTTCCAAATCGAAGTAAAATCCTATGGCTTTGGAAACCGATTTTCCCTAGACAAAGCCACGCAGGCTATCAAGGACGAAGCCGATTACCTTGAAATAAAAGAGCCCTATGAGTTTATCAAGGTCCAAAGATACGGCCACAGCCTAGAGATCACGATAGATCGCCAAAGCGAATACAATGCCTTGAACACCAAGGCACATTGCGAACTGGACTCAATCTTCGATAACTTTTTCAATGATTCGCAATTATGGGTTGCGATTCTTGCTGGCGCTGGGGATGTGGCTTTCTCGAGTGGAAACGATTTTGGAATGACGATCTTTGGAAGAGATGTATGGATCCCAAAAAACGGACTAGCAGGTTTGAGTCAAAGAAAAGTTATCAACAAGCCGGTCATAGCCGCAGTAAACAGACTCGCGATGGGCGCAGGATTTGAGATAGCACTAGCTTGTCACATGATCGTTGCCGACGACAATGCGCAATTCGGCTTCAACGAATCGAGAACGGGGCTCGTTCCAGGCGCTTTTGGGATGACAAAAATCGAAAGGACAATTTCACCACAGCTAGCTAACGAATTGATCCTAACAGCAAAGCGACTGAGCGCTAGCGAAGCTTTCAACTTGGGTATTGTCAACCAGATCACTGAAAGCGGGAAGGCTTTAGATGGTGCGCGGGAGTTAGCCAAAAAAGTTATCGCAGCTTCGCCCACATCAATTCGACTCTCTCTTGAGATCCTTGAGAAATCTCGAGAAAATGGCAGTCGCCTCGACCTCGTCAAACATCAAGCTCAGGCATTGGATCAACTCATCGCCTCCGACGACCTCCAAGAAGGATTGGCTTCATTATTGGAAAATCGGCCTCCCATGTGGAAAAATCACTAATTCGCCAAAGCGACCCTTGATCGCCCTCCTAGATCATCACATCAACTCAGCCGAAATGATCATAAAAAGACAAGTATTCCTAAACCCAGCGGTGCAAGACATAATCTTATTGAAAGGATATTAATGCGAAACTATACACTCCATCCTCAAGTCAGCTGCAGATTCGAACACCTTATTGGCCGCACATCTATGTTGACCGTTGCCATGACAACGGATGGAAACTTCATCAACCAACCAGAGATTCAAACCGATCAAAGTTAGGGACAATGCTTTCGGGCAAGAGACAAGTGCACCAGGATCCCTAAGACCTAAGGGGATTTCCGATTTCGAAGCCAACTTGACAATTGGCCCTGTTTTCCAATAAGACCCAAAAGCATCTAAGCCATAACGGCTTAGGACAACACTTTAAATGACGACAGCCAAGCCGACAGATCAAGGATCAAATTGACGAAGCTCAGCTAAGGTCATCTCCGTCCAAAGAAAGCAAACTCCGTCAAAGAAGTGTGCTAGATACCCTATAACGCCCACGCGCAAACAGGATCTCTGAGACCTTCCCGTAAAAGAAGTACCAGAGGATCAAGCTATATATTTACAACTCAAAAATCACCGCTGACCACACGCGCAGAGATCATGCCAAAATTCCAGACGGAAATATCCTGCCTTGCATTTGCGCAAACGATCCAGCTAAGGTTAAATGGCGGCCAGTGCTTAAATACTACTATCATCGACCAATCAAATAACACAAGGCCAAGGTCGACTATCTTTCTGAATAAAAAGATAAATCAGGGTTGTTATTCAGTTTTAGCCGAAGCCTCATCTAACCCCTAATGCCTATCTTTTGCAAGCAATCCAATTCAATCACTCAAGCTTTACGCCAGTGGCAAATGTCAGTTATCGCAGTGGACTTTGACCCAAGAGAAGTCAAGAATCTACAATCAACGATACCTCAATCTACTCAAAAGCACTACCATGAATAGGTGGGGTGGGTCAAAAATAGTTGATGGCAACACCCCACTGATTAATCCATAAGATTCCTGGCAGAAGC
>NZ_CAJHCI020000005.1:0-10825 GCF_904848545.2 Acidithrix sp. C25 | reverse complement strand
AAATCAATCGGATGGCTCGGTTGCTAAAAGTATCCAGGTCCGGATATTACAAATGGATCGAATTGCAGAAAAACCCGTCTGGAGCAGCCATATGTCGTGAAAAGCTAAAAGCCAAGATCCTGTACTTTCACAGCAAATCACACGGTGTCTATGGATCCCCACGGATCACCGCTGATCTTTTCGATGCTGGAATCAAATTGAACCACAATACGGTTGCCAGCTACATGAGAGACCTTGGTATTTGCGGGATATCGCCACGACTCTTCAAGACCACCACCATCTCTGATCCTAAAGCAAAATACCCAGAAGACCTGGTAAAACGTCATTTCTCCCAGGAGAAACTAAACGCTCTCTGGACTTCGGATATCACATATTTGAAAATCGGAACCGGTGACGTCTACTTGAGCGCAATACGTGACGAGTGCTCATCTAGGGTGCTTGGTTGGGCTCTAGCTTACAATATGAGAACCGAGATCGTGACAGACGCCTTGTATCAAGCGTAAAAACTACGCAATGACCAGGTAAAAGGGACAATTTTACATACAGATCGAGGTGCACAATTCAGCGACCGCAAGGTAGTGGAGTTCTGCAAAAAAGCTGGGATTGTTCGTTCGATGGACAGACTGGATCGTGTTACGACCACGCAACAGCGGAGTCATTCTGGTCTATCTTCAAACATGAGTACTTTTATCGACATGTCTTTTCCAATATGGAAGAACTGCGAGCTGGAGTCGAGTGGTACATCAACTGGTACAACACCACCCGGCGACGCGAACAGAACAACTACCTAAGTCCAATAGCATTCGAAGTAGGATTACAACAAGCAGATAAAGCTGCGTGAGCGTGTCTACTTTCCTTGGGGAACCTCAAACCTGGCACGGGTGCAACTGCACACAACCTGGCACGAATAGGTGCTATTACAGAAACTGTAATAACCACACCAAAGCTTCGACGGTGTTACTTTCAGATCGCAGGACATATCACTCGTTCAGCTAGAAAAGTAATACTGCATCTTGAAGAACACTGGCACTATAAGGATAAGTTCTTAGAGGCTCTTGATCGGATCAGAAAGTTTGAGATCGCCATCACCTGAACATCTGGATACCTAACACACTGAATATTACTTGAAGGAACTGCTCTAGAAGACAAGGGATTAGGTTACTATACCCAAAATGAGATTTCAGAATCTCAAAAATGACCAAAAAGGCTCAATCACAAAGGGAATAGGTCATATTTGGCACTCTGAAACCAGATTTAAGCCATAGACCCTCCGTCAAACCTAAATCAGTTCCAAAAAACCGACTTGGATTCACACCGAGGGGCTCAAGCTGGTCCATTTCTGTGGATTCAGGCTTACCAAGCTGCCAGGTGGTCTTTAGTGACTGCGGCGCTCCGGGCAGCTTGACTTATGGCTGCACCTTCGCTTTAGCGCCTTGTCCCCTTCGGTGATCTTTTTGAAAGCCTGTTCGGGGGTATGCCTTTTGGACTTCACAACAATTTCCTCCATCTACATTATGGATACAAAGCTCACATTATTAGCGGATTAATTAAATGGAAGCCTTCCACTTGGTTGAAATTACGGAAATCTACTTTGTTAATCTTTGATCGATGATGTATAGTTTGAATTAGGGACAGACAGATGACCGACACACTTTATTCGCCAGTGTGTATTTTGGGGTTTTTGCTCTTGTCCTGTGAACACTCCTAATCGCTTTTGGCAATTCGTCGTTGGCCGTCGTCTGTTTTTCATTTTTGTTCGTATTGATGGAGGATTTGGATGAGCGGATCGAGAGTTTTTAGGGGAATTTCTAAGCGTGTGGTCAAGGTGGCACCTCAGGATCCACTTCGGCAAAAGTTAGTTAGAATATACCCCTCGAACCGAGTTCTTACAAGCGCTCTCTATCGCTCGGTCTATTCTCGGGATGGCTCTTATTTTGAATATAAACCTCAGGCTATTGTCCGTCTAGGCCAAATCGAAGATGCCTTGGCGTTGATAGATTTCTCTCGAAACGAGGGTATTCCAATTACATTTCGCGCAGGGGGTACATCTCTATCAGGTCAGACCGTTGGAGAAGGAATTATCGGTGAACTTCGCACTGGCTTTAGAGGTATCTCGGTGCATGGTGGTGGGGATCTGGTATCCTTCGAGCCTGGTGTAACCGTCAATCAGGTGAATGCGAAGCTTTCTCCGTTTGGAAGAAAGATTGGACCGGATCCAGCCTCCAAATCGGCGGCGATGATGGGTGGAGTTCTCTCTAATAACTCCAGCGGCATGCAAGCAGGAGTGATACAGAACTCCTACCATACTCTTGTCTCGTTGGAGTTTGTGCTGTACAACGGCCACCGATATGACACCTCTAAAGCTGCAGATAGAGAGCGTTTTGGACGGGATGAGCCCAAGATTGTCAATGGGCTGCTTAGAATTCGCGACGCGATACGGTCAGATATCGAATTGCGCGATCGAATCAAAAGAAAATATCGTATAAAGAATGTAACAGGTTATTCGCTGAACTCCTTTTTGGACTTTGATGATCCATGCGACATCTTTTCTCACCTGTTGATTGGCGCCGAAGGTACGCTGGGGTTTATCGCTAAAGCGACCCTATCGACCCTTCCGATAGAGCCTTATCGGGCAAGTAGATTACTTTTTTTTGCTTCCGACCAAGACGCGGCTAGGGCCGTTGGGGATCTAGCCGTTATCAATCCGGCTGCGGTCGAGTTATTGGATTATGCATCTCTAACTTCGGTGGTTGGTCGTGTCGGCGTCCCTGCGGTGGTTGAGACGATACCGACTGGTTCTGCAGCGTTGCTTTTTGACCTAGCTGCCTCGAGCAGCGAGGCTCTTGAACTTTTGATCGAAGGCGCACAAAGGGTTGTGGATGAGCTTGCATTGGTGGCAGATACTCCATTTTCGACTTCCGCCAAGGAGAGGGCTCAGTTGTGGTCTGTTCGAGACGGTATCTTTGCGAGCGTCGGTGGTGAAAGAGCACCAGGTACTACCGTCATCTTGGAAGATGTAGCGGTGGAGCCAATCCATCTTGGTGAGTTGGTGTCGTCTTTGAACGCTTTGTTTGATCGATATGGATATGCGGGAGTTATCTTCGGCCATGCCAAAGCTGGGAACGTCCATTTTCTTGTCTGTGACGACATGTCCGATCAGTCTCGTGTCCTTCATTTTTCTACATTTATGGACGAAGTGATCGACTTGGTGGTTGGACTTGAGGGGTCACTAAAGGCTGAACATGGAACCGGTCGAGCGGTTGCTCCTTTTGTAGAAAAGGAGTGGGGCTCAAAGGCCTATGGGTATCTCAAGGAGATTAAAACACTGTGCGATCCGTACGGTTTGTTGAATCCTGGTGTGATTATAAATGATAATCCTAATGTCCATCTGGAGAAAATTAAGGCCATCAAGATCATTGGGGATAACACAATTGACAAGTGTATCGAATGTGGTTATTGCGAGCATGTCTGTCCCACCAGGTATGTCACATTGACCCCAAGGCAGCGTATCGTAGCCCATCGGAGCCATCTGTCTCTTTTGGCAGATGATGAAATTGATGAGGCTGAGCAAATGTGGCGCGAGTACGAATACGCCGGCCGAGATAGCTGTGTAGCAGATGGTATGTGTGCCACGGTTTGTCCAATGGGCATCAATACCGCAGATTTGGTGGATCACGACCGATCGATGGCAAAGACCAAGACCTCGCAGTTCGTCGCAAAGTTGGCAGCCGAGCGATTCTCGCTAATAGAAACAGCGACTAGAGGGGCATTGGTGGTCAACAAGCGCATTACGAAGGTTGTGGGGAATCGATCACTAGAGAAATTGAATACGCACTTCGCAAGTTAGACATTGTTTTACCTAGCCCGCCGGTCAGTCTGGGAACTTCCATATCAATTGCGCGCCCAACGCTGCGACGTAGACCAGATGCCATCTATTTTCCATCTTGTGTCTCGCGGATGTTTGGCCAGGGCAACGTCGATGGTGCGTCTGTGGTTGATTTAGTTCTTAGGGTCGCCGGTCGAGCCGGAATTTACCTTGAGATACCAGAGGATGTCCAGGGAGTATGTTGCTCTCAACCATGGTCGCATAACGGCTACGAAGACGGAGCTTCGGTCTCGGCCATAAGGCGGTCGATTCATTTGGCGTTGGACTCGTTCTGGAGAGATCCCGATTATCTGTGACGTAACTTCATGTACGCATAGTCTCATGCAGGAGTTAGGACGGCAATCCTTTGGCGTTAGAGGTGATCTCTTGACCTCCGCCAATAGAGGCCATCATTCGGACCTTCAAATCAGGGATCTTATAGTTTGGATTGAGGACTTGCTACCGCGTCTCGCGATTACTAATCGGTTAGATCGTGTTTTGATTCATCCAACTTGTGCCCTTACCCGGGTGGGACTCTCTGAAACCGCGGTGGGAATTGCTCAGCAGCTAGCCAATGTTGTCGTAGTGCCTGAATCGGCGACGTGCTGTGGCGCCGGAGGCAATCGTGGAATGTTGTACCCCGAAGTAGTCAAGTCTGCTCTTCGGGACGAAGTTATGGAGTTGAAGGGCCTCGTCTTTGACGGTGCATTTTCTTTTGCTAGCACTTGTGAGGCAACTCTAAGCGATGAGTTGGGCGTCTCATTTGAGCCATTCATATCTCTTGTCGAACGTGCAACTCGGTAGATCTATGGCTATGCAGTTAGCGACGAAACTATTTTTTGGCTTGGTTGGCGCAAAGGGCGTAGCAAGCCCCGTTTAGATGGTCGGTAAGGCGATCCACGGCTAGGAGTTCGTTTCTTTCTTCTATTGCAAAGTAGATTCCATGGTGTTCGAAGATATTCTCTGTTGGCCGAGAGCGTAACGAGCTTGAGCCATTGAGAGCCTTATCTCATCAAGAAGTGTTCTATAGAGTTCAATTAATCGCTCGCTATTAGTGGCATCCACAAGGCTGGCGTGAAATGCGAGGTCGGTATAGGCAAAGACGGATGAGGGGGCATCTTCTGGCAATTCGGCCAATTCATCGGCAGCCTTTAGTGCTGCCGATGGAGCCAAGTTGTTTTTGGCCAGATGGCGAACGACAGATGTCTCAATCTGAATTCGAACAAAATATAGATCCTCTATGTCGCTTTTGCTCAAATGTGGAACATAGGCAGGCTTGTTTGGACGACGGCGTAGTAAGCCGTCATGAGTGAGAGATTGAATCGCTGACTTCGCCGTTGGACGTGAAACTCCATAGGTTGAAGCTACTTCCGTTTCGGTAACCAGAGACCCGGCTGGGATGTCTCCATCGAGGACTTTCGAGCGAAGCTCCTCGGTTAGTGCTTCAGAGATTGAGACCGTCTTTGAAATCACGCTCTTTCTGGCGTCGTCGTTCACTAGTATTTACCTTCATGAATACGGTCCACAACTACGAGCTATCAGTCCTAGCGACCTCATTCAACTACTAACATTGAGGTAAAGCGCTAATGAAGGTAAATACTAGTGAACGACGACGCCAGAAAGAGCGTGATTTCAAAGACGGTCTCAATCTCTGAAGCACTAACCGAGGAGCTTCGCTCGAAAGTCCTCGATGGAGACATCCCAGCCGGGTCTCTGGTTACCGAAACGGAAGTAGCTTCAACCTATGGAGTTTCACGTCCAACGGCGAAGTCAGCGATTCAATCTCTCACTCATGACGGCTTACTACGCCGTCGTCCAAAACAAGCCTGCCTATGTTCCACATTTGAGCAAAAGCGACATAGAGGATCTATATTTTGTTCGAATTCAGATTGAGACATCTGTCGTTCGCCATCTGGCCAAAAACAACTTGGCTCCATCGGCAGCACTAAAGGCTGCCGATGAATTGCCGAATTGCCAGAAGATGCCCCCTCATCCGTCTTTGCCTATACCGACCTCGCATTTCACGCCAGCCTTGTGGATGCCACTATAGCGAGCGATTAATTGAACTCTATAGAACACTTCTTGATGAGATAAGGCTCTCAATGGCTCAAGCTCGTTACGCTCTCGGCCAACAGAGAATATCTTCGGAACACCATGGAATCTACTTTGCAATAGAAGAAAGAAACGAACTCCTAGCCGTGGATCGCCTTACCGACCATCTAAACGGGGCTTGCTACGCCCTTTGCGCCAACCAAGCCAAAAAATAGTTTCGTCGCTAACTGCATAGCCATAGATCTACCGAGTTGCACGTTCGACAAGAGATATGAATGGCTCAAATGAGACGCCCAACTCATCGCTTAGAGTTGCCTCACAAGTGCTAGCAAAAGAAAATGCACCGTCAAAGACGAGGCCCTTCAACTCCATAACTTCGTCCCGAAGAGCAGACTTGACTACTTCGGGGTACAACATTCCACGATTGCCTCCGGCGCCACAGCACGTCGCCGATTCAGGCACTACGACAACATTGGCTAGCTGCTGAGCAATTCCCACCGCGGTTTCAGAGAGTCCCACCGGGTAAGGGCACAAGTTGGATGAATCAAAACACGATCTAACCGATTAGTAATCGCGAGACGCGGTAGCAAGTCCTCAATCCAAACTATAAGATCCCCTGATTTGAAGGTCCGAATGATGGCCTCTATTGGCGGAGGTCAAGAGATCACCTCTAACGCCAAAGGATTGCCGTCCTAACTCCTGCATGAGACTATGCGTACATGAAGTTACGTCACAGATAATCGGGATCTCTCCAGAACGAGTCCAACGCCAAAATGAATCGACCGCCTTATTGGCCGAGACCGAAGCTCCGTCTTCGTAGCCGTTATGCGACCATGGTTGAGAGCAACATACTCCCTGGACATCCTCTGGTATCTCAAGGTAAATTCCGGCTCGACCGGCGACCCTAAGAACTAAATCAACCACAGACGCACCATCGACGTTGCCCTGGCCAAACATCCGCGAGACACAAGATGGAAAATAGATGGCATCTGGTCTACGTCGCAGCGTTGGGCGCGCAATTGATATGGAAGTTCCCAGACTGACCGGCGGGCTAGGTAAAACAATGTCTAACTTGCGAAGTTGCGTATTCAATTTCTCTAGTGATCGATTCCCCACAACCTTCGTAATGCGCTTGTTGACCACCAATGCCCCTCTAGTCGCTGTTTCTATTAGCGAGAATCGCTCGGCTGCCAACTTTGCGACGAACTGCGAGGTCTTGGTCTTTGCCATCGATCGGTCGTGATCCACCAAATCTGCGGTATTGATGCCCATTGGACAAACCGTGGCACACATACCATCTGCTACACAGCTATCTCGGCCGGCGTATTCGTACTCGCGCCACATTTGCTCAGCCTCATCAATTTCATCATCTGCCAAAAGAGACAGATGGCTCCGATGGGCTACGATACGCTGCCTTGGGGTCAATGTGACATACCTGGTGGACAGACATGCTCGCAATAACCACATTCGATACACTTGTCAATTGTGTTATCCCCAATGATCTTGATGGCCTTAATTTTCTCCAGATGGACATTAGGATTATCATTTATAATCACACCAGGATTCAACAAACCGTACGGATCGCACAGTGTTTTAATCTCCTTGAGATACCCATAGGCCTTTGAGCCCCACTCCTTTTCTACAAAAGGAGCAACCGCTCGACCGGTTCCATGTTCAGCCTTTAGTGACCCCTCAAGTCCAACCACCAAGTCGATCACTTCGTCCATAAATGTAGAAAATGAAGGACACGAGACTGATCGGACATGTCGTCACAGACAAGAAAATGGACGTTCCCAGCTTTGGCATGGCCGAAGATAACTCCCGCATATCCATATCGATCAAACAAAGCGTTCAAAGACGACACCAACTCACCAAGATGGATTGGCTCCACCGCTACATCTTCCAAGATGACGTAGTACCTGGTGCTCTTTCACCACCGACGCTCGCAAAGATACCGTCTCGAACAGACCACAACTGAGCCCTCTCCTTGGCGGAAGTCGAAAATGGAGTATCTGCCACCAATGCAAGCTCATCCACAAACCCTTTGTGCGCCTTCGATCAAAAGTTCAAGAGCCTCGCTGCTCGAGGCAGCTAGGTCAAAAAGCAACGCTGCAGAACCAGTCGGTATCGTCTCAACCACCGCAGGGACGCCGACACGACCAACCACCGAAGTTAGAGATGCATAATCCAATAACTCGACCGCAGCCGGATGATAACGGCTAGATCCCCAACGGCCCTAGCCGCGTCTTGGTCGGAAGCAAAAAAAGTAATCTACTTGCCCGATAAGGCTCTATCGGAAGGGTCGATAGGGTCGCTTTAGCGATAAACCCCAGCGTACCTTCGGCGCCAATCAACAGGTGAGAAAAGATGTCGCATGGATCATCAAAGTCCAAAAAGGAGTTCAGCGAATAACCTGTTACATTCTTTATACGATATTTTCTTTTGATTCGATCGCGCAATTCGATATCTGACCGTATCGCGTCGCGAATTCTAAGCAGCCCATTGACAATCTTGGGCTCATCCCGTCCAAAACGCTCTCTATCTGCAGCTTTAGAGGTGTCATATCGGTGGCCGTTGTACAGCACAAACTCCAACGAGACAAGAGTATGGTAGGAGTTCTGTATCACTCCTGCTTGCATGCCGCTGGAGTTATTAGAGAGAACTCCACCCATCATCGCCGCCGATTTGGAGGCTGGATCCGGTCCAATCTTTCTTCCAAACGGAGAAAGCTTCGCATTCACCTGATTGACGGTTACACCAGGCTCGAAGGATACCAGATCCCCACCACCATGCACCGAGATACCTCTAAAGCCAGTGCGAAGTTCACCGATAATTCCTTCTCCAACGGTTCTGACCTGATAGAGATGTACCCCCTGCGCGAAATGTAATTGGAATACCCTCGTTTCGAGAGAAATCTATCAACGCCAAGGCATCTTCGATTTGGCCTAGACGGACAATAGCCTGAGGTTTATATTCAAAATAAGAGCCATCCCGAGAATAGACCGAGCGATAGAGAGCGCTTGTAAAGAACTCGGTTCGAGGGGTATATTCTAACTAACTTTGCCGAAGTGGATCCTGAGGTGCCACCTTGACCACACGCTTAGAAATTCCCCTAAAACTCTCGATCCGCTCATCCAAATCCTCCATCAATACGAACAAAAATGAAAAACAGACGACGGCCAACGACGAATTGCCAAAAGCGATTAGGAGTGTTCACAGGACAAGAGCAAAAACCCCAAAATACACACTGGCGAATAAGTGTGTCGGTCATCTGTCTGTCCCTTAATTCAAACTATACATCATCGATCAAAGATTAACAAAGTAGATTTCCGTAAATTTCAACCAAGTGGAAGGCTTCCATTTAATTAATCCGCTAATAATGTGAGCTTTGTATCCATAATGTAGATGGAGGAAATTGTTGTGAAGTCCAAAAGGCATACCCCCGAACAGGCTTTCAAAAAGATCACCGAAGGGGACAAGGCGCTAAAGCGAAGGTGCAGCCATAAGTCAAGCTGCCCGGAGCGCCGCAGTCACTAAAGACCACCTGGCAAGCTTGGTAAGCCTGAATCCACAGAAATGGACCAGCTTGAGCCCCTCGGTGTGAATCCAAGTCGGTTTTTTGGAACTGATTTAGGTTTGACGGAGGGTCTATGGCTTAAATCTGGTTTCAGAGTGCCAAATATGACCTATTCCCTTTGTGATTGAGCCTTTTTGGTCATTTTTGAGATTCTGAAATCTCATTTTGGGTATAGTAACCTAATCCCTTGTCTTCTAGAGCAGTTCCTTCAAGTAATATTCAGTGTGTTAGGTATCCAGATGTTCAGGTGATGGCGATCTCAAACTTTCTGATCCGATCAAGAGCCTCTAAGAACTTATCCTTATAGTGCCAGTGTTCTTCAAGATGCAGTATTACTTTTCTAGCTGAACGAGTGATATGTCCTGCGATCTGAAAGTAACACCGTCGAAGCTTTGGTGTGGTTATTACAGTTTCTGTAATAGCACCTATTCGTGCCAGGTTGTGTGCAGTTGCACCGTGCCAGGTTTGAGGTTCCCCAAGGAAAG
Organism: Acidithrix sp. C25; assembly: GCF_904848545.2. Classification (NCBI taxonomy): domain Bacteria; kingdom Bacillati; phylum Actinomycetota; class Acidimicrobiia; order Acidimicrobiales; family Acidimicrobiaceae; genus Acidithrix; species Acidithrix sp. C25. Next base: position 846 of record NZ_CAJHCI020000005.1, on the reverse strand, counting down.
TAGACACGCTCACGCAGCTTTATCTGCTTGTTGTAATCCTACTTCGAATGCTATTGGACTTAGGTAGTTGTTCTGTTCGCGTCGCCGGGTGGTGTTGTACCAGTGATGTACCACTCGACTCCAGCTCGCAGTTCTTCCATATTGGAAAAGACATGTCGATAAAAGTACTCATGTTTGAAGATAGACCAGAATGACTCCGCTGTTGCGTGGTCGTAACACGATCCAGTCTGTCCCATCGAACGAACAATCCCAGCTTTTTTGCAGAACTCCACTACCTTGCGGTCGCTGAATTGTGCACCTCGATCTGTATGTAAAATTGTCCCTTTTACCTGGTCATTGCGTAGTTTTACGGCTTGATACAAGGGTCTGTCACGATCTCGGTTCTCATATTGTAAGCTAGAGCCAACCAAGCACCCTAGATGAGCACTCGTCACGTATTGCGCTCAAGTAGACGTCACCGGTTCCGATTTTCAAATATGTGATATCCGAAGTCCAGAGAGCGTTTAGTTTCTCCTGGGAGAAATGACGTTTTACCAGGTCTTCTGGGTATTTTGCTTTAGGATCAGAGATGGTGGTGGTCTTGAAGAGTCGTGGCGATATCCGCAAATACCAAGGTCTCTCATGTAGCTGGCAACCGTATTGTGGTTCAATTTGATTCCAGCATCGAAAAGATCAGCGGTGATCCGTGGGGATCCATAGACACCGTGTGATTTGCTGTGAAAGTACAGGATCTTGGCTTTTAGCTTTTCACGACATATGGCTGCTCCAGACGGGTTTTCTGCAATTCGATCCATTTGTAATATCCGGACCTGGATACTTTTAGCAACCGAGCCATCCGATTGATTT
>NZ_CAJHCI020000004.1:0-267204 GCF_904848545.2 Acidithrix sp. C25 | reverse complement strand
TTTTGTTAATTTTTAGTATTGTAAGATGAGGTTATTGGGTGTCTAAATATTTATGGTTGAGCAAGGAATGGATAGACGAGAGCGCCAAGTTGGCCGAGGGTCAGCCAGAGCGTCAAGGTGCTACTGCTCGTATTCAGTATCGAATTGAGGGTGGTCCCGATGGCAATATTCTTTACTACTGGATCATTGAAAATGGTAAGCTCATCGAGAGTGACCTCGGAGAGCTCGACGGATCTGAGATTACCCTCGTCCAAAATTACGACGATGCAGTCAAAATTCAGAAGCTTCAGCTAGATGCCAACGCCGCTTTTATGCAGGGTAGGATGAAAGTAGAAGGCAACATTGGCAAGTTGATGTCACTCTTGCCAGTTACGAATTCTCCGGAATATCGTCAACTACAAAAAGATATCCTAGAGATTACGCAGTTCTAAGCTTTTGGGTCGGCCTGTTCGGCCAAAAAGACGGTGTGTCTTTGGCATTACTATTTTGAATCGGATTCAGCCCCTTGATGGGTTTTGTCGCAGAGATGTTAGGCAGCCTATATGGGTTGCCTAACTTTATTTTTGGTCATATTTGTTTTCATGCGGTTCGTCCATTAAGTAATAAACTCTTCCTGATGACTTGAATCAGGGAAGTTTGGCCATTAATTTTTGTTCTATCAAGTCCAACCCTATATATCTTTTAGAGGTGCTCTGGAGCGGGTCTGGCCTTGATCGTGGCCAAAGGAGATGGTGCCGGTGCTTATGCTACCTGCAGTGGATGCTGATTTTGCTGGTTGGTTCAAGACGCAAAGGCATTTTGCCTTTGAAGATGCCGATCGATGCAGAGTGCCGGTTTGGTTCTTGCCGCACCCAAAAAATTGTCTTACTATAGCTAACGCTTTAGAGCATGAGGCGAAATATAGGTTCTTGGGTTCCATGAACGTGCAAGTCGATTTCAGAGATGCCGAGTTTAGTGCTAACCGTGACGGTGGTAACTAGGCCTCCCTCGGCCTCAAGCTTCAGGACCCATAGCCAAATTTGACGATTGTAACCTCGCTTATAATTGTCATCTGTTGGTGTTTTGACTTGTGGATAATCATGTTAGATACGATTAATGCTTCGTACGACGTTGAGTGCATTTCTTGTTCGATAGCTCGATCAATAGAAAGATTGGCACCGTCATTGGTTGCTCGCCGCTACGGTCGAGAAGGAGATCGTAGATACTAGTAGCTTGATTGTCGTAAACTCCAAAGTGGAGCACAAACTCGATAGCGAATTTCTCAGGAGTGCTTTGCCTTACGATGGACGTTTGCATTCAACTGTTTTGGGCCGTGTTTCGCCACTGTTAGGTCCTGGGTCATTAGGTTCTATGAGTTTATGATCTATACGACCTTGGTCATAGCTAGGCGCGACCCTATCTTAAGATATGTACGAATACTATTTTTAGGGTTCAATTTAGAGTCGAACCCTAAAAATAATTAAGCTTGGTCCTTGGACTCAGTGGCTGATTTGCTCTGGTCGGACTCTTTTAGTCCTTTTTCGAATTCGCCTTTTGCTTGACCCAATGAACGGGCCATCTTGGGTAGCCTTGAGGCCCCGAAGATTACAACGATTACTAGCACTACAATTAGTGCGTCTTGTCCCAATAGCTCGGCTAGCAAGTTAACCATCCTTATGTTTGGGATCTCAGCTTATATAGAGATCGCCTTAGAAGCCATTTTAGCCCTTAATTGATGGTTGAATCTGCAATTGACTCAACACGGAGCTTAATATTCTCCCATCGTACACTATTTGATCGTTCGACGGAGGTCGGATTGAACTTTCTTGAGCTCTCGGTAGCCAATGGGCGTTATCTTGAAGTCGTTTATAATTTCCAAGGCAACTTTGGAGGTCAGAAAAGCTCTTGATGAATCGTAATGGCTAGATTGCGGGCCCATCAGCGCCTCGAGCTCGCTCCCTTGTGCCGAAGGTCGAAATGAAATCTCTGTAATTCCCGGAGTAAGAGCGGAAATTGCCTTTGTGAAAGTATCTATCCCAGGCTCTTGATAGTTGCCATCTTGGTCGAAGTTGCAGACCTGGTGCGTCGGGGAGACGATACCTTCGTCGGCTGCTAATGCGCCAGCGGGAAAGCCTAAGTGGATTGTCTCGCTTTCGAATGGAATTCGAAGTGGTAACTTAAATTCGATTGCGATATCTAATAGAACGTCGAAGAATTCCGGTCGAAGGATTAGTGCCTGTTCTTCTGATGCTAAATGAGAAGGGTCGAAGCCCATAAAAATGGCTCTTTCAATCTGCGCTCTACACTCACGCCTTACTTCGTCGGTGTCGGCATGTTCCCATAGTTCCACCCTTGAACTTGGAAATTCTCCCGAGCCATTGAGAAGAGTGGGGGACTGAGTTAGCGGTGTCATCGAGAAGATGGAGTGACTTGAGGTAAAGACCAGCGAGACCCCAATATCTTCTCCACGATAGAGGGAGGTTACCTCTTTTGACCATGGGGCACCAACGATTAACCGTGCCGTTGTGGCAATTCCTTCACGTAGAGACTCGAAGATTCCTTCGTTGAATGAGTGCGAGAAACCTAGGTAGTCACAAGAGAAGATTGAAAGCTTGGCTTCAGGGTTGAAGCCGAGGCGCTCTAGGAGCTCATCTGTTTCCATTGGCCGTTACTCCACATTCGCTACACCTTACCCTTTTACGTTAGTCGTGAACTCCTAGTCCTGGGTTAGGGTAGCTCCCTTATTCTCAGCGAACTCGAGCGCATCGCTCTTTGAATCCGCTCTTTGATTCATTATTGCTTTGAGAAATTAAAAGGCGCCGTGCTTGCTCGATCTGCCAAAGTCCTAGCTTACGTGTTCTTTCATCAAGCTTCCAGTCAGGGGCCAAATGGTCATATTCCTGCGCTATGGTTTTAGTCTTGGTATCGTTATCTTCAATAAGTAGAATCTGTCCTCTCATGGAAAGAATCATCTCATACCACTGTGACAGTTGCTACGAACAAATGTTCGATATACTTTTTCTAAGATCCTCGAAGCCTCGGTGAGTACGATGGCCGTTTCAAGTTATCGAGGCTCGCCCCTGGGATTGATTAGCACTGGGATCTACTGGTACTAGGTGCGTCTTTGCCATTGTATCTAACCTGTTGAGTTTGATCTCTTACTAAGGGGCAATCGAACAGTTCGTAAATCAGTTTTTTGGAATTCTTGTTTGACAGAGATTGCGGTTGGCTATGGTCTATGCGACAGTAGATGCGAACCGTGAATTTCAAAGGAGTTACGTTATGGGCTCACTTGTTCAATTGTCTAGGTGCACAGTGCTAACCCGTGGGTTGATTGTCTTGTGAACATGACATTTACTTAACCTTTGCAAATTGGACCAAATCCTATCGAGCCTAGGCAAGTTGTCTGTTGATCCTTGGAGTGAGATGGTAAAACCATAGGAAATCTCTTGCCCAAGAGCGTTCTGCTTGCTAAGCTCGCAGGTCCCCTCAGGGTTCTCGTATCCAATAGTGGTGTCATTGTTTAGCTTGTTGCCTGCCCATGTATTTTTAGGTGTCCAAGGTGGATTTACAGGTCAAAAGCCAGTGCTCTGTGGATATTGCCAAGATCTTATGATCTGTCCACAAAACGCTACCGCTAGTTATTGATCGTTGGGAAAGCTAGCCTAACTCAAGAGATCTATCTGGTGAAGGGATTTAAAGGCAGGAAATTATAAGGTTCAAATTTACACAAAAGGTGCGCGACCCTCGTTTTATTTGTAACGTCGAGGATCTGCGTGGTATAGGTGTTTAACGTTCCTAGTGGTGAGGGCCTCTATTGGTTAGTGACAGCTGCCGATGGAGCAGTGGTCCAAAATAGGGCGTGGGTTATAGCGAAAGCATTATTAGAGTCTGGGCGTAAAGTGTTATCTTTGCCTAACTCTAAGATTTTGTAACAATTTATCAAAGCGCTACTTTATCGATAGCTTCCAAGGACCTATGCCGTTCTGAGAGTTTCTATAGGACTATGGATTGAATCGGTGTGGTGGCTTTCACTTGTTTAGCTTTGACGCGGATGGAGGATCATTTCTTCTCGCAATGTGGTATTTGGATTACTTTCAATGGGCCTGTGTATTTGGAGGTGCGGAAACTTGGCATGTCAGCAATTGTCAATTGAAACTTGTCTTGCTCACGGAACTTCATGTGATGATTTTTATTTGGCTCGAGCAAAGCTCGCCTCGAGCCATTGGTCTTGACTTCAAATAGTGCGAATATAGACGAAAACCCCCACTTAGCAATTTCTAAGTGGGGGTTTCTTTAGTTAAATCCAGTGGCTCCAGATGGTAATAGAAGCTGCTCTATCGCCGTGTAAAACCTATGGTTATTTTTATTCAGCCATTAATTAAGTGGATTGCAGTCCATTGTTGTTTGAGTTTGTTGTTTGGTCGATTTCAGAGGTGTATGAGATTCGAGGAATCCACTTGTTCTTGTCGACGGCGTGGACCGGTCCACCGTTGGCTTCATCAACCAGCCGACCGACGTCTTCTCCGGCAACAGTTTCAATCTCTAAGAGAGACTTTGCCACCGCTTCGAGACCGGACCTGTGTTTTGAGAGCAGAACCATGGCTCGTTCTTCTTGGTCGCGAAGGATTTTTTCAACCTCTTCGTCGATGACTCGCGATGTCTGCTCCGAGTAGTCGCGTGTATGCATTAGATCTTCGCCAAGAAAAACCATCTCTTGACTTCCCCAAGCCATTGGTCCAACCTGGGCACTCATTCCCCATTCCCGAACCATTTTGCGCGCTAATTCGGTATTTCGAACTAGGTCGTTTGATGCACCGGTAGAAAGGTCGCCGTAGATTATCATCTCTGCGACCCGTCCGCCCATTCGAACTGCTAGAGAATCTTCAATATATTCTTTTGAGTTGATGTGCTTTTCCTCAAGTGGAAGCTGCTGTGTGACTCCAAGAGCCATTCCTGTTGGGATAATCGTGACTTTATGAACAGGGTCGGCATGTGGTAAGAGGTATGCGAGGACGGCATGACCTCCTTCATGAAAGGCAACTCTCTCTTTTTCTGCATCAGAAAGTACAACCGAATCTCTACGTTGACCCATGAGTACGCGATCTCTCGCCGCTTCGAAATCTTCCATATGGATCTGGTTGTCGCCGCGTCGAACGGCGTGTAGTGCCGCTTCGTTCACTAGGTTTGCTAGATCAGCTCCGCTCATACCGGGTGTACCGCGTGCGACTACTTCGAGGTCTACGTCATCAGCTATTCTCTTGCCGACGCAGTGAACAGCAAGGATTGGACGTCTTTCTTCCAAGTCTGGTAAAGGTACGACTATCTGTCGATCGAATCTTCCGGGGCGCAGTAGAGCTGAATCCAGTATGTCCGGTCGGTTTGTCGCTGCCATCATTACGATGCCCTCGGTCGTATCAAAACCGTCCATCTCAGAGAGCATCTGGTTTAATGTCTGCTCGCGTTCGTCGTGGCCGCCTCCAAGACCTGCGCCTCGCTTGCGTCCAATCGAATCGATCTCATCTATAAAGATGATCGCAGGGGCCTGCTTGCGAGCAGTCTGGAAGAGGTCTCGAACTCGCGATGCTCCGACTCCAACGAACATCTCCATAAAGTCTGAGCCTGTAACCGAAAGAAAAGGTACACCTGCTTCTCCTGCTACCGCTCGAGCTAAAAGGGTCTTACCCGTTCCAGGAGGGCCTACCAAGAGTATTCCCTTGGGTACGCGTGCTCCTATCTCTTTAAAACGAGAGGCATTCTTTAAAAAGTCAACAACCTCAGTGATCTCTTGTTTGACCCCGGTATAGCCAGCGACATCATCGAAGGTTGTCTTGGGTCTTTCAGAAGAGTAAACCTTTGCCCGTGAGCGTCCAATTGACATTATGCCGCTCATTTGCCCTTGAGCCCGTCGATTTAGAAATACGAAGAGAGCAATTAGTAATAGCACTGGTCCTAGCCAACTAATCAGAAGGCCAATAAGGCTAGATTGCGACGTGGCGAAGCTGAGCGATACTCCCTCGCCTCGAAGCGTCGTGAGGTCGTTGGGGACCGAGGGCGATGGTCCATAGACGCTAAAAGTTGTACCGTCTTTGAATTGCCCAGTAATTTTGCCGGTGGAGTTATCAATCAGCGCCGTTGCAACTTGCTTGGATCCTGCATCTTGTAGGAATGTGGAATACGACAGCGTGGTTGCGGGCGTTGTTTTGAATACGTTCAACGTAAGTACCAAGATTAGGATTACGGCGACGGAAACTCCAACGAGCCACTTCCATGTTTGCTCCTGGCCTCCGGGAACTTTCTTTAGAGGGTTTTGACCCTGTGGCCTCATATCAGGCATTTGTCTGCTCATTACTAACAATCTAGGCGAGTGAGAAAATTATATTGCCCTTGGATCTCGGCGAGCTATTAAAAAGGGGTGATTCAATGGCTTTTGTCCCCTGATTCCATTCTTTTTGTCATTATTTTTCATGTTTGACCTTTAGCATCTTGACCTTAGGGATTCAATTTTGGATCGCTTAGAACCCTCTGAAGGGCCACGAGACTAAAGGGCCAAAAGAGTTCTTGTTAGGATTTGATGGAATGCGCGAAGCCAGTAGTCAAGATAACGGCGAGTTTGTGATCGATGGTCTTTGGGGCGCCCTTGGGTTTTTAGCATTGGCCATCTTCTTGGCGAACCTGTTAGTTCTCATCTATATAGTTGCAACTCATGAAAAGACATCTTTAGCTGGCCTTTCGGTTGGGGATTTGATAACTAGCTCTATTGGAACCTGGAGCGGCTTTTTAGGTGGTGCCTATTTCGTTGCCAAGAGGCGTGGAACCGGATCGCTTAGAAGGGATTACGGTCTTAAATTCAATTTGAAGATCGACCTTCCCATTGGGATCTTGTCCGGGGTTTTATTGCAATTGGTTGTCATACCTTTGCTATACCTGCCGTTAGAGTCAGTGATTCCAAATTTGCAAAATCAGCTCTCCGGGCCGGCCAATCAAATCACTTCATCAGCTCATGGCCTCTCGATAGACACGATTGTTGTTGGACTGATAATTGTTGTCGGTGCTCCGTTTGCTGAGGAAATCTTTTTCCGCGGGCTACTTTTGGGTAGCATCGGCTATAAAACAAGGAAGATGACGGTTTTTGTTGGCAACTTGATTACGGTTGTCTCTTCTGCGATTATTTTCGCACTCGCACACGTGGAGCCTCTGCAAACCTTGGGATTGTTCGCCGTGGGAATAGTGCTAGCGGTCTACAGAATCAAGTTAAAGCGCTTAGGCGCGGGAATAGTGACCCATGCCTCTTTCAATTTGGTCACCTTCATCGCCTTGGTTCACCGTTGAATCCCGTTGGGGCTGCCTAACATGGCGATCTAGAGAAAATCTATGCGCTATTCTCAGATTGATTTCCACCTTATGATAGCCAACTTGATCGTCTCTATCTTTTAGCTTGTTTGAAAATTCATTCAAATTTGCAATAGGGCGTAGGCGGACTTCTTTGTCTTTTGAATTTTTTAGTTAATCGTTGAATTTTTTCTAAAGGTCTGATCACAAGGTGACGATTAATTTTGAAAGCTTTCAGGATCTGATCGCCCTACCGCCATAATGTTACCATTGGAGGCTCCTGTGCTCTGTGAAAACTGCCGTTTAGGCACAACCGTCGAAATCTCTCTCAACATCGGTGGCCATAATGTCACGCTGCGTTCTTGTTCGCATTGTGAAAAGAGAATCTGGAATGCTGATGGCGATAGTGTCGAGGTCTCTGAGGTCCTTACTTTGGCAACGGCACTTCGTCGATAGTTGGGTAATCGATTGACCTTCGGATGACTTCCAATCCCTAAATGATGGTAAGTCAAGGGATTCCCATTCGATAGTCGATCTTAATTAATGACTAAATAGCGACTTTTATCCTTTGGGCTAACTATGAATCGAGATCAAGAATGCGTTTTTGGTTAGGCAGAACTTCTGTTGATAATCTTGTGCCTAAGTCCACCATAGAGCTGCAGTGTTTAGTTTCCGACAAAGTTTTGGGGCGCAGGCATTGGCTTTACTTTAAAGCTCTGGTTATTGAGATGTCCTTTTATCGGTGGGCACTTTTGATAATCTGGTCGAATAGGGGTCAGACAAATGTCGCTAGATCAACGCCTTCGACTTCTAGGGTCGATCTTCATCTTCAGATCCAGCCGCCGGTCTTTAGTGTTGGGGTTAGAAATCCCTGAATAGGGCGTGACTTTGACGTCCTTGTCTCAATATTTGTGGCAAGCCGAACTAAGTTAACTTGAAGGATGTTTTTGGCGGACGCGATTCGCTTTATGTTGGGGCATCCTGAGAGTGAAGGGACATAGGGAGATTCGGCATGTTCGTTGAGACCGATTTGAACGCCGATGGTACTGACGGAACCGACGTTTCACCCCAGAACAGTGCTGAGCCGCCTTCGGAGGGAAGAAGTTCTTCATTCGAACGAATATTGACTTATTTCATAGTTGCTAGTACAGTCGTCTTTTTGATTTGGCAGTATCATCCAAGCCTTTTGTTCTCCAATACCACAACTACCGGTGGCGATACGGGAGCTCATTTTTCAGTTCCGTATTTTTACATCCATCACATTCTCAACCATTTTCGCCTTACCGGTTGGAGCTCTTCGTGGTATGCAGGATATCCACTTTATGTCTTTTATTTCCCCTTGCCAGGGATAATTACAGCCATTTTGAGTTTTATACTCCCCTACGGCGTTGCATTCAAATTGACTACAGCAATTGGCCCTCTCACCCTTCCGATTGCAATCTATTATTTTGCTCGCTCTATGAAGGTTGGCTATCTGCTGTCGGGGCTGACATCAATAATGGCTGTCGCCTACCTATTTGATCGATCATTCACAATCGATGGCGGAAATATCGCATCAACATTAGCTGGTGAGTATTCGTTTGCTATCTCTTTATCTCTGTGTTTTTTCGCCGTTGCCGTCTTGCTTGTTGATCCCGGTTCCACGAAGCGGAGAGTGGCTAGCGGAATCTTGCTTTCGGCGACCTTGCTGGCTCATATCATTCCAGCCGCTTTTGCTGTCGCAATCTTGATTTTTTTGGCAGTAATTAGGAGAAAGCGAAATTTAGTCTTAGGGGCAACCATTTCAATCTTGATAATGATCGGATTGTCGGCCATCTGGGAAATTCCGCTCATCGTGAACTATTCTTTTTCAACGTCAATGGGTTGGTCACGTATTACCACTTATGCCGTGAGCCTTTTCCCTTCAGAGTTGCGCGTCTACATTGCTCTGGCTGTAATTGGATTTGTCGCTTCTCTTTTTCTAAAGATTGAAATAGGTGGCCTCTTTGGGACTGTTGCGGTCACCTCTGCTATTGCTTTCGTCTTTTTCCCGCTAAAAGCCGTTTACAACGGACGTGTCCTTCCGTTTTATGTCCTAGCGATATATATCTTGGCGGCTATTGGCGTCTATGTCATTGTCGAGTTGTTAGCGGCATTATTTGGATGGCGCAAAACCATCTTTCTCCAGCTTCTTCCGGGAGTTCGTTCTTCGATTGGAAGTTCGATAGGGTTGCAGATCCCCACGGCTGCTCGCTATGGGGCCCCCACTGGATCCCAGGATAGCTCCGGCGGTATTTTGTCGGACTATATAGCTCCGGCTCAGAGCATGGCAAGGGCGACTGCTAAAGCTCAAGTAGCCTCAATTCGAAGAGCGCTGTATGTACTTTCGTCGGTATCAATTTTGGCTGTGGTTTTACTCCAACTTGTGGGAAGTCCCCCCTGGTTTCCGATCAAAGTGACCCCTAGCTTTGTTCCGAGCTGGATCAAATGGAACTACACGGGATACGAAGCAAAGGTTGGTTTTAGCGAATATAGAGCATTGATGCTCGAGATGAAGAGCGTCGGTGCTAAGTATGGTTGCGGGCGCGCTATGTGGGAATATAATTCGAACCAAAACGATTTCGGTACTCCAATGGCTCTAATGCTCTTGCCTTATTGGACGAATAATTGTATTGATTCGATGGAGGGCCTATTTTTTGAATCTTCGGCAACGACTCCCTATCACTTTCTAAATCAGTCTGAACTTTCCGCTGCACCTTCGGAGGCGATGGCAGGTCTACCATATTCTGGTATAAATGTTGGCCTTGGAGTGCAGCACCTCCAGTTGCTAGGCGTGCGATACTATATGGCGTTTTCGCCGGCCCTGAAGATAGCGGCCAATGAAAATCCGAATTTGAAACTAATCGCCACACTCCCTGCGATAAGCCCTACCTCTACGACGCCTGTTCTCACTGAGACCTGGAACATCTATGAGGTGAGTCACTCCCAGATTGTCACTCCGCTCACGCAGGCTCCAGTGGTTATGACAGGAGTCACAAATGCGCAGAGTTCTTGGCTACCCCCAGCTTTATTGTATTACCAAAATCCAAGTGAATATTCTGTTGTGAGACTTGCCAGCGGCCCAGCTGGTCTTTTGCGAGTACCTGCCAACAAGACCGTCACCAAGACTTCGCCGCTACCGTCAGTAGTGGTTTCCAACTTAAAAGTGACCAACTCCACGGTTTCCTTTAATGTAAGTAGAACTGGCGTGCCTGTAATTATCAAGGAATCTTATTTTCCTAATTTTAAGGTTTCCGGGGGACTAGGGCCATATAGGGCTGCTCCCAATGAAATGGTCGTCTATCCAACTTCATCTCATGTCACAGTCTCTTACCAAAACAGTGCCGCTGATAATCTCGGAACGATTATATCTTTGATTACCCTAGTGCTGGCTCTTATTGCTGTTGAGCGTAAAAGGATCCTTGCAATCTTTCGCTCATAGTTCGGCTGTTTACCTCCTTTAATTTAATGTTGATATAAAGTTCATCTCAAAGTCATGAATTTTACTATTACGAATAATGGCACCCCCGTTACGAATTTGCATGCTGGTTATCGCTCATAAACGGAGATTATCAACTAGATTCATACTTTCGTGTGTCCACAAATTCATAATGTGGAATGGATCGCAAGTCTTTTTGACTGCGTTTTTTTAGCTAGCGAGGTTTTCTGGTGGATTCGCTTGACAAGATTTTTAAAGCGTACGATGTTCGCGGGTTGGCTCCTGAAGAGTTGACTCCTGAGGTGGCAGAGGCCATCGGTTACGCATTTGGTCAATTTGCTGCATCTGAGCGAATCGTAGTGGGACGAGATATGCGTCCAAGTGGTATTGCTCTAAGCGAGTCATTTATTAGCGGTGCTAATCGAGCTGGCGTTGGTGTGGATGAGATTGGTCTTTGCTCTACGGATATGCTTTATTTTGCTTCTGGTCGACTGAATGAGCCCGGAGTTACCTTTACGGCATCGCATAATCCAGCAGCCTACAACGGGATAAAGATGTGTTTAGCTGGGGCTAAGCCAGTTGGGGAAGCTACAGGCCTTGGCGAAATAAAAGAGAATGCTCGAAGATATTTGAATGGAGAGTTCAAAGAGGTCGCCGACTCAGGTGTCAACGCCTCGATCAATAACAAAGTTGATCTTTTGGAGGAATTTAGCAATCACATTCGTTCGTTCGTTGACGTTAGCAAGCTAGCTCCTCTGCGCATCGTGGCTGATACCGCAAATGGTATGGGTGGCTATGTCGTGCCTTCGGTATTTGGTTCACTACCATTCGACTTGACGATTCTCTACGGTGAATTAGACGGTAACTTTCCAAATCATCCGGCAGACCCAATACAGCCCGAGAACATCGCTGACTTGAAGAATGCGGTTGTCTCTTTGAACGCAGATGTTGGCCTGGCTTTTGATGGTGATGCGGATCGTGTCTTTTTGGTCGATAATAATGCCGCCCCGTTATCTGGCTCACTGACCACTGCCTTGGTTGCAAAGGCGATGCTCGAGAGGTCGCCGGGTTCGACCGTCTTGTACAATCTGATCTGTTCAAAGGCTGTACCGGAAGTGATTATTGAATCAGGTGGAGTCCCGGTTATGACTCGAGTAGGCCACTCCTTTATTAAGGATGTAATGGCTGAGACGGGAGCTGTCTTTGGTGGCGAACACTCTGGCCACTATTATTTTCGGGATAACTATCGAGCTGATTCTGGAATGATTGCGGCTTTGATTATCTTGGAGCAGATCTCTATATCTCAGACGCCGCTATCTGAGCTTCGAAAGCCATTTGAGCGATATTGTGACTCTGGTGAGGTAAATACACGGGTAAGCGATGCCCATGCGGTTATTGCTTTTATCAAAAACGCCTATGATAAGCGTGCTCGTGCCACTGAGATAGACGGCTTGACACTTGATTTTGGCGATTGGTGGTTTAACGTGCGACCATCTAATACCGAACCGCTATTGCGGTTGAATCTTGAGGCGCGAACTCAAGAAGAGGTTGCTTCAAAGTTAGCGGAAGTCTTGGCGGTAATTTCCAAGGCTGATTCAGTGAGGAGTTGAGATGAGTATCTCACAGACGTTGGTATCTCTGGTTGTTTGCCCGGTCGACAAAGGTGAGCTTTGGTATATCGAGAGTGAAAATATTCTCTACAACCCAAGGTCGCAACGCAAATTTAGGATAGAAAGCGATATCCCGATTTTGCTGGTCGATGAATCTGAGATAGTTGATGATAAAGAAGCCGCTCGCCTTGGATCACTTGATCATGTAGTCACCGGTAAAGGCTGAAATCTCCCATTGGGACTTTATATGCGAGTCTTGGAGCCCATTCCCAGGGCGATTGATCGAATTTTTTCAGTTCAATCTCCATGGGCTTTTTGTTTATCCAATTTTGAGATAAATTTGTCTCGCGTCGAATTAGTTTTTGACGCAGCAGCTTTAGAGTGTGTCTTAATTTAAGAGAATTTATGAAAGTGAGCGCTGATCGATGAGCACAGAATGGCCTTATAAGGTTGCCGACTCATTGTCGATGTGGGACGTGACCTCATCACTGCCCGAACAAGTTAGCGCTGCGGCTGCAAGAGTGGCCGAAATTTCGAACCTTCCCGACAAGTCCAAAGTCGAGAATATTGTAGTCTTTGGAATGGGCGGAAGCGGAATCGCAGGCGATGTACTAGTCGCGGCTGCTGGGCCCGTTCTTCCAGTGCCAGCTTCCGTCGTGAAGTCTTATACCACCCCGGCATACATTTCTCCTAGCACTTTGGTCTTTGCAATGTCTTTTTCCGGAGAGACGGAGGAGACTCAAGAAGCAGTGGGTATGGCTGTTGAGATGGGCGCACAAGTCGTAGTTGTTTCGACCGGCGGGGAGCTGGCAGATCTGGCAATGGATACCAACTCCACCTATATCTCTGTTCCTGATTCGATACCTCAACCACGAGCTGCTCTTGGTGCTCTGTCGATTCCACCATTGGCGGTTTTAGATGCGATTGGTCTCTTCCCCGGCGGAAGTTATTGGATTGATCAGACAATCTCCCAACTCTCTCGTCGAAGAGATCAATTGATAGGTAGGAAGTCTCTGGCTGAAGAGATTGCGGAGAGACTCACCTCTAAGCTGACTCTCTTGCACTCTTCTGGATCGGTTGGGTCGGCTGCATCAACACGCTGGCGCGCGCAGATCAATGAAAATGCCAAGGCAATGGCTTTCAGTTCGTTATACCCAGAAAATTGCCACAATGAGTTAGCCGGGTGGGAATCCCTTAGGCCTATGACGAAATCAGATTTGGTAGTCGTTCGGTTGCGCCACGATAACGAGCATCCGCAGGTTTCGAGGCGCTATGAAATCACCAGCGAATTTATCGATCCCAACGTATCTGATTCGTTTGAAGTAAACGCCCAAGGTGAGGGTGAATTGGCTCAATTTTTTGACTTGGCCATTATAGGAGATTTTGTCTCGCTTCACCTAGCGGGTGCCTACGGAGTCGATCCAGGCCCCATAGCAGTGCTCAACGAGCTAAAAGAAAGGCTCAAGGACCCCAGACTCTAGTATAAGGGGTCGATCTTTGTATCTTTATAAGGTTCTTGTCTTTGAGATTTTGATATAGCATTGTCGTTCTAAATAGATGTTTTTGTAGAAAGTGAATCCAGTGAATTTTGATATATCCGACATTAAGCTTGCCGATGCAGGAAAGCAGCGGATCAATTGGGCCGACTCGGAGATGCCTGTTTTGGCATCCATCAGAGAGCGTTTTGCCAAAGAGCAACCGTTTTCTGGCCAAACGGTTGCAGCATGTATGCACATTACAACCGAGACGGCAAATCTTCTTCGAGCTCTAAAAGCGGGTGGTGCAAAGGTCGTAGCATGTGCATCGAATCCACTTTCCACCCAGGATGACGTGGCAGCAAGCCTGGTAAAGCATGATGAGATCTCTATTTTTGCGATCCGCGGCGAAAGTCAAGAAGTCTATGTCTCTCATATCGATTCTGTCTTGGATGAGGTGCCTACAATCACAATGGACGATGGTTGCGATCTTGTGACTCGTCTGCATACCGTTCGAAAAACGAATATTTCACAGGTTATCGGTGGAACGGAAGAGACGACAACGGGTGTGATTCGCCTTCGAGCTATGGAAGTTGATGGAGCACTTGAATTTCCGATAGTTGCCGTGAATGATGCGGATACAAAGCACATGTTTGACAATCGATACGGTACAGGCCAGTCCACACTGGATGGTGTTATTAGGGCGACAAACGTTTTGTTAGCAGGCCAGGTCGTTGTCGTTGCGGGTTATGGTTATTGCGGTAAGGGTGTGGCATCCAGAGCACGAGGCATGGGCGCTCAAGTTGTGGTAACGGAGATCGATCCTATCAAGGCACTAGAAGCCGTAATGGATGGCTTTAGGGTAGAGCCGATGGCTATCGCGGCAAAAGAGGGCGATATCTTTATAACAGTTACAGGCAACAGAGACGTTATAGTTGAGGATCATTTTAGGGTAATGAAAGATGGGGCCATCTTGGCCAATTCTGGCCACTTTGATATTGAGATCGACCTAAAGGCGCTAGAGCGTTTGGCTAGTGGCGAGAGACGTCGCATGGTTAGGCCGATGGTTGAGGAGTTTTTGATCGATGGGGACTCTGGTCCGATAAAGATTCGGGTTCTCGCTGAAGGACGCCTCGTCAACTTGGGAGCAGCAGAGGGCCATCCTGCTGCAGTGATGGATATGAGCTTTGCTAATCAAGCCCTGGCTGCTGAGTGGGTTGTGAAAAACTCACAGACGCTTAAGTCTAAGGTTTACGATGTTCCTCGTGAGATAGACGATGAAGTTGCAAAGCTAAAGCTGGCTTCGATGGGAATTAGCATCGATATCCTGACCGATATTCAGCAGGAATACCTCACTTCGTGGAATCATGCATAATATCATCTAATAGAGTTGTGGCCGGCTAGGTCTGTGGTTGAAAGTCGATGCCAGTCGTAGGCGAAACGATCCACGTAAGCCAACTATTGGTTGGTGATCATGGTGCGGCTTAGGAGTAAGTCCCAGCTTCGTTTGATCCACAGGGGATCTTCGTTAGTCAAAGTTGGTGATCATTCTTTTGATTGATCACCTAGGGCAAGTGTGGGGTCAAAGACCAGGTCAGCTAGTCGGTTACACTCTGAAAGGGTTTGGCCTTTTATATGTTTCCCGATTTGTCATAACTCGAATTTGTGCAGTGACTTGCCAGTGAAATTTGCAACTATTGCAGCTAAAAGAGTAGAGATCGTTTACGCGTTCGACCCTTTTATAAAAGAGCTCTACTTGGCCATAGGATTTTTTGAAATATTTTGAAATCGGTCACCAACTAGGTAAAGGTAGTTGGGCGATTCCGATGAATTTTATCTTCGACTACTACGGTTGAAGATCTACAGCGATTGAGACCGTGGTATTTTACACAGCAACTTGTTTGTCGCGATTTGAAAGGTCCAGCCATTTGGGGTCTTGTAATTCGGTCCAGGTTCCTCGGCTATTTTCCTTGGGTATATTCTATATGTCGTCGAAGATTTCCTAAATTCTCTTGCTAATCAGATTGCTAAACGATATAGATGAGCGAGATTGATTTGACTGTCAAAGACTAAAAGAAGAAGTGCGCAGGGTTATTCTTTTTATTGATCTCTGGAAAGATGGGTTGAACTAATGTGCCGACTTCTTGGATTTGTATGCGAGAGTCCTACACCGATAGGCAAACTTGCTGGGGTAGGGTTCGAGGATTTTGAGAAGCTGTCTTTTCTGCAACATGGCGACGGTTGGGGGATAGCCCAGTTTTTTAATAACGAATTGACCTTTGTGAAGTCGCCGAATTCAGCATTTCGCGATGATGAATTTTTTTCAATGACACGTCATTCGAAAGCAGATATTGGAATCGTGCATTTGAGATGGGCGACGCTAGATCTAGAGATTTCGCCTTCAAACAGCCATCCATTCATCGATGGCAAGGTGGCATTTTGTCATAATGGATCAATTTTTGAATCTGAGAAGATAAAAGATTGGATCGATAGTGATCAGATGAATTTGATCGAAGGAGCTACAGACAGCGAACTCTTTTTTCGATTGATTATGACCTATGCCAAGGCGTTCCCACTAGAACAGGCAATCTGTCGTGCTGCCGAAGGAATCTCTCAATCTTTGTCGTATTCCAGTTTGAATTCGATGTTAGTCACACCAGATTTTCTTTACGTACTCTCGTATTACGATACAAGCCAAATTATGAATGATCTCCCGGACGATTACTATCAGCTTTCCTACCAGGTTTTGCAAGATGCGCTAGTGGTGGCTTCGAGTGGTTGGGTTAGAGAGAACGCCAAGGCGATTGACAATCGTAGATTGATGATTGTCGAGCGTAGCACCATGGCCTTTAGATCTATTCCTCTTTAGGAATTTGCTTTACACGACGCGGTTTATTGGCTAGGTTATTTTTATAATTGAGCCTGTTTTGTCAAAGAGTAATGGGTGTATTTTATTTGATTGACCTTTGTAGCATGATCGATCCGTGATCTTTTTCTTTTGAACTCCCCAGATAGCTCTTTGACGCTATGCAAGGTGATAACTGCGGAGTTGCCTATGACTTAGCGGGTTGGTGGTGCACCCTTTTGTTGTGGGCACGACTTTAAATCTTCTCTAGCTTTGAGGTATGGATCCGTCATTTTTTTCTACTCGCGCTAACAAAGATAAGTCGTGTAGTTAAGATTTTGAAGTTTTGTTAGCCATTGAGATGTAGGTGTTTAGAGTTGCTTTCTTATTCTTGTAGAGACTGTGCCAAGAGCTATGACATTTCAACCTAGGCCTGGCGTTGTGAGTGTGGCGGATTATTCGATCTGAGAAAGAGCGATGTTGGCCGAGGAATTTTTAGGGATGCAAACGATTGGTCTTTGTGGCGATATGATTTTTTGTCTCCCTATACGTCCAGCGCGTCGCTTGGCGCTGCAATAACTCTCGGTGAAGGCATGACGCCGATTATCAAGGAATCCGTAGGATCGGTTTTGAAGCTTGATTATTTGATGCCAACCTTGTCCTTTAAGGATCGGGGTTCTACGGTGCTTGTGAGCCATGCTAAGGCCATCAATGTTCATCGTGCGGCCGCAGATAGCAGTGGTAATGCCGGAGTCTCACTAGCCGCCTACTGTGCAGTGGCAGGTATCGAGTTGGACATATTCCTTCCAGAGGGAACCACAAAGCGTAAAATAAAGCAATTGGATGCTTTTGGGGCGAAAGTTCATGTAATTCAGGGTGATCGCTCGGCGGCATCAGAAGCCGCTATCGACCACGTGGAGAGCCATAAGATCTTTTATGCAAGCCACATCTACAATCCACTTTTTTTCCACGGAACCAAGACCTATCTCTATGAATTGTTCGAACAGCTTGGGGGAAGACTCTGCGAGAATATCTTTATCCCCCTAGGCAATGGCACCTTGCTACTTGGGGTTTCGTTAGGACTTCGTGAGCTAAGGTCCCTAGGTTTGATCGATAGCTCCCCTAGAATCATTGCAGTACAGGCATCAGAGTGTTCGCCAATTGCCAAAAAGTGGAGGGAAGAAAGCTTGACAGAGTCGTCATCTTATCTTTGCGGGGAGAGCGCTGGCTCAAGCATTGCCAGTGGAATTGCGATTACCAATCCGCCTCGTATCGACCAAATAGTGACTGCTGTCATAGAAAGCGGCGGATCTTTCGTGACAGTTGATAATAGCGAGATTCAAGAAGCTAGAGCGGCTCTTGGTAGACGTGGAATAGACGTTGAACCTACAGGTGCAGTGGCATATGCGGGTTCGATTAAATATTTTTCTGTGACTCCAATTGAAGGTGGGGCAGCCATCGCATTGACCGGTGCTGGTTTGAAATCCGATTGAATAGAGTGCTTTGGGAACCTTCCAATAGCTACACCGGATAACAGTTACTCCTTATGATTTGTTTGATCCTTTTAACCTGGTTCGTTGAATGAATGTGTTGTGCTCTATAAAGATTGCGATTTGATTGTCTGATCTCAGTCTTTATAGAGAACCTCATCTCTCACCGCCATAGACCCGCCATAGCGCCATAGACATAGAGGGGCCTTAGCCAACTTGACTCGAGCGCAAAAGCGATGGAGCGATTAGCTCATGATATATCCCATGGTGAGCCAGAATTATTGGCCAGTCGGCCTACTGGTTCTCTCTCTATGGTTTTCGAACAACACAATAAAATATTGTTGTTGGAAAATTATTTGCCATTTGTTTACTTTTGACCTAAGTTGAGAATATTGGCATTTATACATTGGAGTGTTCTTCACTTCTTGACGATGAAACTGTTGAGTGCCAATTAAAGGAGGAAAGTTGGAGACTTCATTTCGAACCAAGAACGCTTTACTTAGTGAGACGGATCGCGATCTCATAGAACAAAAGCTTGATCATCTAAGTCACCTTGCAGACGGTGCAAGTCGAGTAGAGGTAAGTTTCTATGAAGAGAAAAATCCGAGAATAGCTGAGCGAGATATTTGCGAAGTCACGATGCACACAAGGTGGGCAGTAATACGTGCTAAAGGTTCAGGAACTGGACTTATGGAAGCCGCCGACAAAGTGGTTGAAAAACTAGAACATCGAATTGAGAAACTCAAAGGCAAGACCATTGTAAGATCTCATCCTCACCACCGAGCAATCAAGAGCACTGGAGTTGTATTCGATGGTGACGGCGAAGAGGAGATAGCGCTTTTAGGGGGTGCTCGAATCGTCAAAGAGAAGTCGTTTAGCATTCCTCCAATGCGACCAGAAGATGCAGCACTTCAAATGCAGCTGCTCTCGCACGACTTTTATTTCTTTACCAATGACGAGACTGGCCGACCCGCTATCGTCTATCAGCGCGAAGATGGCCATGTCGGTTTGATAGATGCTAAAGGCTCCTGATGTGATGATTGGCCGTTGATACCTCTAAATAGGCATTGAGCTCTTTAGGGAGGGGAACCTGTTGCAAGAATAGCGCCCCAGTTATTGTCGGCTAAGCGTTGCGTCGGAAACCATTATTTGGCGAGAGTCGCTTTAGGATTACAGGGTCATTTCGGTATGATTTTCATGATTAATTCGAACTCGGTGATTTTGATCCAACTTTGATTCTTGTGATTTTTGACGGGAGATGAATACATTGCCAGTGAAGTCTGGTCGTGGTTCATCTCCTTATCTTTTGGAGTCAGGAGATATTCACTAAAACCTAACGCTTTGCCAACTTTTTGACGGAATTAGGTTTCACCACCTCAAAATCCCAACGCGGTGATCCTCCTGACTTTTGTAGTAGCGGTCCGCTGAGGAGGATGCAGAATCTCCATAGAATGCCTCTGATCCACAAGTTGGGGCAATGCCTGAAGGCTTTCGTGGCCAACTACGACCCATCACATTTTTTGTATTGTTTTACCGGTTGAGCTTTGAGGTGAAGTCGAAATGGTTTGGAGATCGGATTTAGCGATTTGACCTCAATTGAACTGATGGTGGATAAAGGCGAGGAATCTTTAAGTTTGGAAATCTATCGAGATGCCATTACCGGATGATTTTGCATGTATTGAAACCTCCGCTCCGAAATACATATACATTAATATGCACCTCTTTTGTTTTCGCTCTCCAGACGCCTTTGCGTGTTCTGCCCCATCCACGGGGACAGAACTAGGGCGAGTCGGTGGTTGCACACCTCCCACGTCCAACTCGCGTTGTCGTGGTATCCTTGGAGTCCTGCCGTGAGCGCTAGCCTTGGCATCTTCGAGGATGTTCCGGCTTTCCATTTAGCGTAGGAACCTCGCGTCAAGAATCTTTCTCACTTCCGTGTAGGGAGTGAACCGGTCGATCTGGTGATCTTGGATCCTTGATTTGATGTTCATGGAGGCTACGTGATCTGCATCGCCCTGCCAATTGCAATCCCAATAAGGGTTACGACAGTGAAACACATCCCCGCTTCGGTTGTCGAAAGAGACATACCCACACGTTGGATTAGGAGATGTTTGGCTGGTGTAGGCCGCGTTGACCGTTTTAATGCCGGAACCTCCGACATGCGCATGTACCATAATGCGTTCTTGGTTCTCGTCCCTTGCCCACGATGAGCAGAGTCGAGATATCTTCTTAGACTTAGCCTTACCCCCTAGGTGAGACAGATCTTCGGTGATGATTTCTTTTGGCCGTTGTGATGGATGTTGGGGAGCTCGTCCATTAGCTCTGGTGCGATTGCCCTCTCCGTAGACCACTTCTTTGATTGCAGCGCCCGAAATTGTCTGTAGTTGTGCCTTTGCACGCCTGAGTCGAGCTTTTTGTTTCTTGGTCCCTAGGTTATTTCGTGAGATGTGCTTGGTTCTTCTGGAGCCAGCATCTCTCTTTGATAGAGCGTGAAGTTTGTTCCTTGCCTTGGCGGTCTTATGCCTGCGCTTAGTCATGGAACTAAGCGCTCGGCCATACTCGTCGCCATGATGAACTCCCGAGTCATCAGTGCAGACCTCGGTGATTCCCCAGTCGAGCGATACAGCGGGGCCGGTGGCCTTGGCTAGAGCTGCAACGTCGTAGCTAACGTGAATGAAGGCCCGCTTGTTCTCTTCATCAAGTACGACCCTGACATTCCCCGACACACGAGAAATGCCAGACAGGGGTAGCGAGATGCGTTTGTTGCGAGTTGAGCTGACAACTTTGACATAGCGTCTGGTCTTGCCTTTAGCTGTGTCGTTGTCGACCACTGAATACAAGGTAGAGTCCAAAGACATAGAGTGAGACTTGATAACGGTTGGCCAGCTACCATCGAGTGCATCTCGAATGACGCGATGTAAGTACGAGGCTATCTTTGCACCCGTTTCGGGGGAGGTAGTCACAGTGGAGATCTCTGGCACGCCGCCACCCATGATTTGGCCAATAGCCGAGTATCTCGTTAGACAAGCATAGGCATAATGCCTCTCATCTTCGTCTGTGAAGCGTCTCCACACCCTTGCCTTGACGTTAGCTCTTACAAAGCAGGACTCGATGTGGCGAATACAGGTATCCACGGCGTCAAAGGCAGCTTGGTCTACCAAATGGACGTTGATGCCCTCTGGGTATAAGCCCTGTGCCTTTGCATAGTCACGAAAGCTTTTGCTTCTATCAAGCAGCCTCCATAGGCTAGTCTGGCGCAGATGAGCTACAAAGACGCGCTTTGCGTCGCTATAGTGCCCAATCACAGAGCGCGTCTCGTCATACTTGTTCTTGTTCAGTGGCAACGTGGCTAGACGTACCGTGCGCTTCATAATGCTAACCATAGAGTGAGGCTCGGAGATCGGATCATGGAGTTACCTCTTTGGCCACCTCTTGAAGCCGTTCCATAACCTTTTTGTTTTTATGGTTACGCGATCCATATAGCCAGCCCGAGAAGACGGTTACGATTTCAATGACATCGTTTGTCAGATCTTCTTCAAAGGTTGAATCCTCGCTAGCGTTGATAATGATTACTTCGACTCCAAAATGCTCACAAAGAGACAAAACAAGCTCTGACCCAAAACGAAGCAGTCTGTCCTTGTGACTGAGCACCAGCCGCCCAACCTCGCCGGAGCAAATCCAAGAGATAAGCACTTTTAGTCCACGCTTATGGTAGTTGAGTCCTGACCCTACATCGGAGATGACCTCATAGCTCCACCCGTTTGCGGCGCAATAGCTCTCTAGGAGAGCCACCTGGCGAACCAAGTCGTCTTTTTGAGCGTTGGTTGACACGCGGGCATAGGCGATGGTAGCTCTGGTGGATGGAGCTTTATGAGGAACAATAGCACGAAGCTTAGATAGGTCATAACGCCTTCTGCCTCCTTGTGTGCGTATAGGAGGATCGATACGTCCTTCTGCTTGTCATCTCCGTAGCGTCATGGGGTGTACCCCAAGCTCCTGTGCTGGCACCCCAATAGGCACTAACCTCGTCATATAGGCATTATAGTAAACTTCGTTTAAGAGTGCTCAGCTGGAGAGTAGCAGTAGCGAGCCCCACGGATAAATCGCGGGATTCCTGGCTCAGGCAGCCTGAGTACCCAGCGGACACCCAAGGTCTTATGTCATCAACACCAGCCGGGTTGAAACCAGCCCGGACGACCATCACAGCCGCAGGATTCTTGTCCCTTGAAGTGACCAACCCGCAGACGTCGTAGGAATAGGTTCTTTGGGACATTGGCAGGTAAGTAAGTGCATGGTTCTCGAACCGTACCTGGAGCAATCCATCATCGTCCATCTTGGTTCGACGGGTTGAAGATCTCGACAGTCTTTCTTAGTCATAAACACAAGTACACTCTTAGCCGAGCCTATGGCAGCATCCGCTGCCTTCTCAGCCATGGTTGTCTTAGCGAGGAATTTCGCTTTGATGTCTTCCAAGCCAAGTCGGTCTTGATCCATCACAACCGACTAGGCGCAGTTGCGTGAGTCATCTTGTTGTTGTCGAGTAGCGCTGCGATAAGTCTTGGCGGCATCCCTCGTGGCCTGTCGGTAGTCGTTAAAAGCTTGTTGTCCTCGGCCGGGTTTGCGTTGAGTCATCTGGCGTTGATAGCGAGTGAGACGGACTTAGGCTGATTTGCCTCTTTCAGGGCGGGAAAAGTCGTAGGTGTCGTCGGTTGTGGTGGCTATCTCCTTCACTCCCTAGTCAATCCCGATGACCGCTCCGTTCTTGGGGAGTGGCTCGCGTTTCACCGAGACAACGAAGCTCGTCCACCAATCACCGATTGCGTCTTGAAAAGATCCGTACCGAAGACGGCTCAGATGACAAGGGATACGATCAAACTGGGTGGACATTAATACCGCTAGCTAGCTAGAGTCGCCAAGAAACTCTTTTCTTGTGACACATCTTTGTTGTTTATCTGGTGGTCGGGTTTGTTCTACTCAATTTGTTCTGCTCAAGGAGGAAGAATCCACTTTTTATATAGTTGAGCGATGTGAGGAAGTGGTGACGAGACTTGAACTTGGGCATTCCCCGGCGTTGTTTGATCGGTAGAGGATCCTAGATGTCTCTGAGTGCCTTTGACCTAGCACTTGCTAAGCCTCAGATGGTCTGTTGTTGTGTAACCGAGGAAGTATTTGCCAGCCACTCATTATCGTTAGGCCACTGGGTGAGGTCGTTAGCTAATTTAGCTGGCCCGCAGGCAGTGTTGTTTTCGGGAGTAGATTGCCTAAAGGATGCTTTGGACTCTTCAACACTACGATTCCAGACGCAATCGGACATGAGTCCCATGTCGCTCGCAATCTCTACTCAGCCTCAACAGCACGGGTAAGCGGTAGTTGTAACCAAGCGTGAACGAACTCATGTTTGTGAGATAGCACATGGCTGTATCCTTTTCTCACATGGAGATCAAATCCAATAACACCCAATAACAATCCAATCACAAAATTGTCTAGCGCTGTACCTGTCAAGTTGCATGGTGTCCCAAGTACTTAAAGATCGGTTATCACCGACGATCCAAAGTACGGCTCCATCGACACTCGGCTCAAGGAAATCATTACCCAGGTGTGCCTCCCGCGAGGGGCCGAGTTGATTGAAGTTGAGATCATTTCCGATCACGTCCACCTTATCGTAGGTATCGATCCCCAATATGGCATCTCTCGTATCGTCAAAGAAGGTTAAGGGTCGGTCGTCTCGGATGTCGCGTGATGAGTTTCCACGTCTTGACTACAAACTCCCGACACTGTGGACAAACTCATACTTCGTCGCTACAGTCGGCGGTGCTCCGCTAGAAATCATCAAGCAATATTTGGCTAATCAGCGTAACGTTTGAGTGGGGGTCTCAGGGCTTCGCCCTAGTAGGGCTCTACATACCCAGAGCCAAAGCCAGGGGCATTCTGCCCCACACCCCATTCCGGTAAACAGTGATTTTGCATAGTAATGCTGTTTTGCGAGGTACAAAGGTGAAACAATTGGTCAATCGTTACTACGATTGATAGAGATGAGTGTATTTTCTAAAGTATTGCGCGCGGGTGAAGGCAAAAAGGTCAAGAGACTAGCCGAGATCGTTCCCTACGTAAACGACTTTGAAGCTGAGATATCGAAACTCAGTGATAGTGAGCTGATGGGTAAGACGGACCAATTCAAGGCCCGCTTTGCCGAAGGCGAAGGCCTAGACGACATGATGGTTGAAGCCTTTGCTGTAGTGCGCGAAGCTGCAATGCGAACAATTGGTCAACGTCATTACGACGTGCAATTGATGGGTGGCATGGCACTGCACTTTGGTTGGATCGCCGAGATGCGAACTGGAGAGGGCAAGACTTTAGTCTCGACTTTGCCAGTTTATTTGAATGCACTTGCTGGCGAAGGGGTCCATGTCGTTACAGTTAACGATTATTTGGCCCAGCGCGACTCCGAGTGGATGTCGAGGGTCTATAACTTTCTTGGGCTCAGTGTCGGGCTCATTCTGCCGACTATGGACAATCCAAGTGTTCGCAAAAATGCATATCAGCGCGATATTACCTACGGCACCAATACCGAATTTGGCTTCGATTATCTGAGAGATAATATGGCCAAGTCGGTCGATGAAATGGTTCAGCGAGGCCATTCCTATGCGATCATCGACGAGGTTGACTCGATTTTGATAGATGAGGCCAGAACACCACTCATTATCGCTGGCCCAACCGGGCAGCCCGCAAAGATTTACTATGAATTTGCGTCAATAGTTCGTACCTTGAGATCTTCTATCGACTATGAAGTTGACGAGGAGAAAAAGATCGTCTTTCCTACCGAGGCCGGTATTGACAAGGTTGAAAGAGCCTTGGCGATTGAAAATCTCTATGATCCCACTGCAACTGCCTTTCTACATCAGCTCAATCAAGCCCTAAGGGCTAAAGAACTATTTAAACGTGATCGCGATTACATCGTTGACACGGGTGAAGTCAAGATTGTCGATGAATTCACTGGGCGAATTCTAGAAGGTCGACGTTGGTCTGAGGGACTTCATCAAGCAGTAGAGGCAAAAGAGCGGGTGAAGATCAAAGAAGAGAACCACACCTGGGCGACAGTTACCTTGCAGAACTATTTCAGGATGTATGAGAAACTCTCTGGAATGACAGGTACGGCAGAGACTGAGGCTGCCGAATTCGCCTCCACCTATGGCCTTCCAGTAGTTCCGATTCCGACAAATCAGCCCCTTGTGAGGATGGATAACGCCGACTTGGTCTACAAGAGTGAAGATGCCAAGTTTCAGGCGGTGGTCGAAGATATTGCTGTGCGCTTCGAACTTGGACAGCCCATATTGGTCGGTACGGCGTCGGTTGCAAAATCAGAGATTTTGTCCAAGTATCTAGAGCGAAAAGGTATCCCTCACAAAGTTCTAAACGCTAAGGCTCATGAGCAAGAAGCTGAGATTGTAGCTCAAGCGGGCCGCTTGGGCGCAGTTACAGTCGCGACAAATATGGCTGGTCGAGGCGTAGATATTCTTTTGGGCGGGAACCCGGAGCTTTTGACGAATTCTGAGTTGACTTCGCGAGGTCTCAGCGTCCAAGATCCTGACTACTCTAGCGTTCGAGTCGAGTTGTTGGAGAAGTATAAAGACCTATGTCGTAGTGAAGGTGAACGCGTTCGCGAGTTAGGCGGATTATACGTACTTGGCTCTGAGCGACACGAGTCTCGACGCATAGATAATCAGCTTCGAGGTCGATCTGGACGGCAGGGCGATCCTGGCGAGAGTCGATTCTTTCTCTCTTTAGAAGATGACTTGATGCGTCTTTTCGCGACAGGTGCGGTTTCGGCGATTTTAGAGAGAACTTTCCCTGATGATCTTCCAATTGAGAACCGCATGGTCTCACGTGCGATCGAGAAGGCTCAGACAACCGTTGAAGGTCGCAATGCTGAGATTAGGAAAGAAGTCCTCAAGTACGACGAGGTCCTAAACGAGCAACGTAAGGTCGTATACGAGAGGCGCTATGATGTCTTAAACGGCCGCGACCTCAAAGAGAGCACAATGGAGATTCTAGAAGACAATCTGGATCGAATCGTAAATGCAAACTGTGTTAGCGACTTCATAGAGAATTGGGACTTAGACCATCTGATATTGGATGCGACCGCGATCTACCCAACTGGTTTTCACTCAGAGGATTTGAAAGAGGCGATTTCAAAGGATCAGATCATAGAGAGTCTTTTGACTGAAGCTGAAGAATATTATGAAGATCGCGAACAAAGGATCCCCGGCGGCTCGGAGACCATGCGGGCAGTTGAACGAGAGGTAATGCTCAGCGTCATCGACACCAAGTGGCGAGAGCACTTGGCGGAGATGGACTACCTTCGTGAGGGAATCAATCTCCGTGCCATGGGACAACAAGACCCATTGGTGGCCTGGCAACGAGAGGGCTTTGAACTCTTTGGAAAGCTGATGTCACAGATGGATTCCGACTATTTGACCTTTGTGATGCATGTAGAGGTGATGGCTCCTTCGATTGGATTGCCAGTTGGTACCGATCTGGCCGCAGCATTTTACCAGAGCCCACAAGGCGACATCGCTGACCTGGGTTCTAACGGTCAAAGATCTGCTATGGACGCCTTTGCGGTACCGGGAAATTCTGAGATTGCTCAAGACGAACCGACAGCAATAGGTCGAAATGACAAGTGTTGGTGCGGTAGTGGCCGCAAGTTCAAGCACTGCCATGGTCAAAATAGCGACTAAGTTGTTGTATTGGACCTTCTCCTAAATATTTAGGGAGGAAGGAAAGTTCTATCGTCTACCTGGGTGGTTTTGAGAGTTGCGATCTTATTCAGACGAACTTGAAGCTGTAACTAAAAGGGTGGAGGATGCCAAAGGCTACCTGAAGCTCGATTCGGCAATTGCCCGAACTGCAGAGATTGAGCCTCAGATTTCTGCGCCAGATCTTTGGGATGATCTAGCTATGGCTAGAAAACTTACCGGAGAATATAACGCACTTCGAGAGGACATAGCTCAGGTCGATAGATTGTGGGATATGGTCTTAGAAGTTCGAGCCATAGAGGAACTTTTGGGCGACGAGGATGATCAAAATCTTGCGCAAGAGCGACGATCCACCTTGGATTCACTCATAAGTTTGCTTAGTGAATTAGAGCTACGGGCTCTGTTCTCAGGTGAGGACGACGAGAGCGATGCGATATTAGAGATAAAGCCAAGGGCTGGAGGAACTGACGCCCAAGACTGGGCAGAGATGCTACTTAGGATGTATCAACGCTGGGCCGACCAAAGTGGATTCGAAGTTGAAGTCGAAGATATATCCCCAGGACAAGAGGCGGGAATTCAATCGGCTACTCTATTGGTCAAAGGGCGTTATGCACATGGAATGCTCCAGAGCGAGCGGGGCGTGCACAGATTGGTAAGAATGTCGCCCTTCAATTCCAAGCATTCGAGGGAGACTTCGTTTGCATTAGTTCAAGTCTTTCCGCTTACAGATGCGGCCATTGACGTCAAAATCGACGACAAAGACCTGCGAATCGATACATTTAGATCATCGGGTGCCGGTGGTCAGCACGTCAACGTTACGGATTCTGCAGTGAGAATTACCCACTTACCAACGAATATCGTCGTCTCATGTCAAAATGAACGGTCGCAGTTGCAAAACAAGGCGAAAGCCCTTCAGGTTCTAGCCGCAAAGCTTATCGATCGTGAAAAGGAAGAGCAACGGGTTGCCCGCGAGGTATTGGCTGGCTCAACGAGTGAGATGGGCTGGGGCAATCAAATTCGATCTTATTTTATGGCCCCATATCAACTGGTAAAGGATCTTCGGACTCTTACCGAGACCGGAAATGTGGATTCCGTTATGAATGGAGAGATATCTTTCTTTATGGAATCTTATCTTCGTTGGAGCAAGGCTAGATCTTGATTCAACGTATCCTCTATGTTTTTAACAATTGAATACCAAAGACGTAAGTGAGCGGTTCAAATGATCAAAGTTGACAGAGTTATGAAGTCTTATCAGACTGGGCAATTTGCTCTGCGTGACTGCTCTTTAGAGGTGCAGCGTGGGGAGTTTGTCTTTTTAGTCGGACCATCAGGGTCGGGAAAATCTTCTTTGTTGCGTCTGATGCTGCGTGAAGAGCGTCCAGATTCCGGCCATATTTTTGTGGCAGGTAAGGACCTTGCTTTGATGCCCGATTGGAAGGTGCCATTTTTTAGGCGCAACATAGGTGCTATCTTTCAGGACTTTCGCCTTCTCCCAAATAAGACGGTCTTTGAAAATGTCGCGTTTGCTCTCGAAGTAACAGGAAAGCCAAAGAAGGCGATCGCGACGCAGGTACCTCAAATGCTTGAGTTGGTCGGCCTTGACGACAAGGGAACGCGCCTTCCTAATGAACTTTCAGGCGGGGAGCAGCAGCGAGTTGCCATTGCCCGCGCGTTTATCAATAAGCCTCTAATATTGTTAGCTGACGAGCCAACAGGTAATCTCGATCCTGACACCTCGTGGGGCGTAATGCGGCTACTAGAACGGATTAACCGAACAGGCACAACTGTCTTAATGGCGACTCACGACGTCGGAATCGTTGATTCGATGAGACGTCGGGTTATTGAGTTAGACCACGGAGTTATCACCCGCGATCAGGTTCGTGGTGTCTATGGAATTGGTTCCTAGCTGCTTTAGCTAGAGATGAAGAGGTAGTTGAGTTGGCATATTCAGTGGACTATGTGGTCAGAGAGACCGCATCAAATCTATGGCGAAACAGACTTATGAGTCTTGCCGCCGTGCTCACCATTGCGGTTTCGTTGGCTCTCGTAGGGTCGGCGCTATTGATAAAGCAGGGGGTAAGTGTAGCCACGAGCCAGTGGCAAGGTGGTACACAGTTGCTAATCTTTCTTGAGCCAAATGCCACCAAGGCACAAACTTCGGCGATCAATGACCAACTAAAAGCTAGTTCCGCCGTGAAGAGTTATTTTTATGTCAATCAAGCGGCTTCGTATGTGGAGTTCAAGCGACTTGAGGCGAATCAGCCTGACTTCTTATCCTCAGTGACACAAAAGGATATTCCGCCGTCTTTTAGGGTGGCACTAAAGGATCCAGCGGAGGCTGCTGCCGTTGGTGGTATCTTCAATGCCCAAGCAGGTGTAATGAAAGTTCAGTACAATCGAGCGGCGATCAACACTATGTTGAAGATCTCATCGATTGCACAAGTTGTAATTCTGGGCTTGGCTACCATCTTGTTGCTTTCGGCATCAGTACTTATCTTAAATGTCATACGCGTTGCTATCTTTTCACGTAGACGTGAAGTCACGGTCATGAAATTGGTAGGGGCTACGAATATGTTTATTCGAATTCCATTTATGCTCGAAGGCCTGATTCAGGGCTTAGCAGGTGCGATAGTCGCGGGATTGGCTGTTTTGGGAGTTAGAAGCCTCTTTGGCTATATCATTCACCACTTTAAAGCCCAGTTGTTGTCTTCGTTTGTACTTTCCAATCATGATGTGCTATTCACCGAATTATTCGTATTGGCAATTGGAACGGTGGTTGGAGCCCTCGGTTCGTTGCTCGCTGTTCGACGCTATCTAGATATTTAGTACTTTTATTGCAGTTCGATCTGCTATTTTTCACTAAGATTCACTAAATCCGCTGTCGATCCAATGACCCTAATTGTGGTGACAAACGCGTTCACCACAGGTGACCTAAGACAAGGACGTTGCTTTTTTGATTCGCCCTGGGCCAGGTGGGTTAATTTTGCCAATTTGGGAAGAGATCTATATCGTGATCACTGTGGCGACCTCGTAAAGAGTAGAGGTAGCGTTTGGTTGCTTTGATCGAAGAGGGCTCTGGAGATATTAGCGTCGTCTCGCTGGAACTGATATATTTGCACTGCAAGCGATCGATTTGGGGTAGATGGCCCCATTTGAGCCGGAGGTATATTTGTCCAAACTATCTTCAAGCCAAAGGACGATCTCTGGCGTCAAGGATTATTACTTTGGCGGTGCAGGAAGCCAGGAGACGCTGCGCAAGAATATTAGAGCTTTTGAAAAGATCACAATGGTTCCGCGTGTACTCAACCACCTAGAGGCACCAGACTTGAGCGTAGAGGTCTTTGGAAAGAGGGCACCACTGCCGATCTTTATAGCGCCCATGGCATATCTCTCACTCTTAGAATTGGAAGGCGAGGCGATCTTTGCTCGTAGGGCTGCTAAGTCTGGCGTATCGTTTGTCTTGTCCACCCGCAGTGCAATGCCCCTTGAAGAAGTAGCTTCGATCTTTCATGCGAATCTCCCAACCACACAGGCAAGTGCACCTCGGCCGCTTCTTTTATTGCAAGTATATGTTATGAAGGATCGCGCTATTACCTATTCATTGATGAATCGCGCGGTTGAAAATGGTTTTGATGGCTTTGTCCTCACGGTAGATTCTCCCGTAATTGGTCTACGCCGAGGTGATAGAAGCAATCATTTCGAGGTACCTCTCAAGTGGCAAAATGCTAACTTCATCCAAGAACTTTCGACTTCTGCCAAAGTGTTTACTCCTAGCGACTTTGGACGAGGCGTCTCTGGAACGAACTATGAGGCGCTAGTGCAGGATCCCACTTTTAGTTGGGACGATTTAGGCGAATTTTCATCCATGGCCGGTGGTCTTCCATTTGCGATGAAGGGTGTTTTGGATCCTAGGGATGTCGCTAGGGCGCTTACCCATTGTGATGACGTAATACTTTCTAACCATGGCGGTCGCCAGTTGGATGGCTCAATAACGGCTATTCAAGCCCTGTACCGTATCTCTAAGGGAGGAACAAAGTTCCAGGGTAACTTGATAGTCGATGGCGGGGTGGATTCCGGTGCTGACGTATTGAGGTCGCTTGGTTTAGGAGGGGCATCTGTGATGGTTGGACGCTATTTCGCAAGAGGACTCTTTGGCGGAGGTGATGCCGGTTTGAAGGCGGCAGTTAATACTTTGATTGAAGAGACGAAAATCTCCATGGCTCTTCTGGGTGCGGCCTCGATCGATAAGATAGATTCTGACGCCTTTGTGGTACCTGTCGACTTTTAGAGATAATGACCCAACTTGGACCCAGGTTGATTTGGGATAAGCTTTAATTCCAGTGCAGAAGAGACCAGTTGGAATTTTTGATAGCGGATTTGGGGGACTAACGGTACTCAAGGCTATCGTCGACCTTATGCCATATGAGGATATTGTTTATTTTGGCGATAGCGCTAGGTATCCATATGGTCCAAAATCCAAGGGTGAGGTGACTTCTTTCTCGCTTCAAATAGTTAAGTACCTCAAAGATCTCTACGACGTAAAGATGGTAGTGGTCGCTTGCAATACCGCTAGCGCGTTTGCACTTGCGGAGTTAGAGAGAGCCTTCGATGGTCCTATCGTTGGTATGATCGAACCGGGTGCTAGGTCGTTGGTTTCCTCTGCAGACGGAGATTCGATTGGAGTAATTGGTACCCTTGGCACCATCTCCTCGGGGGCCTATCAGGAGCGTATTGCTCAATTAGCTCCGCAAAAGCATTTGACGTGTGCTGCGACTCCTGGTTTTGTAGAGTTCGTAGAGCGAGGCGAAGTCAATTCAGAGCAACTAGTTGTTTTGGCTGAGCGACTCCTGCGACCGATCATTGATCGAAAGGTCGAGTCGCTTCTCCTTGGATGTACCCACTATCCCTTTATAGCTCGAGTAATTTCTCAGGTAGTTGGAGAGGAGACCATATTGGTTTCCTCTTCGGAAGAGACGGCTTTTCAGGTACGCCGTGATCTGATCGATGGAGGCATAGACGAAAAAGACGATAGTTTCGGTCTGATCAGATGCATTACTTCAGGCGACGCTCAAGACTTTCGTCGTATTGGCAAATTACTTTTGGACATAGATTTTGAAGACATTATTTCACATTCATTTGAGAGTGACAATCCTTGACTTTGCTTTCTGGTGAGTCATGGGTACGACCTCAGCTCTATTCTAGGCCGAAGGCCCTGACGTGATGGCAATCTATGGCTTAGGTCGGGGCAAGATAGCGTGGGCGGCAAATGATTTTTGCTTTTGGACGGAGTGGCTATAGGAAGCTATTAAATTAAGTCCGCTAACCTCGGCGGCCACGGAGAGATTTCTGCATAGTTACGATGGGATCGTTATTATGGTTGAGTATGAGATTGTCCATCTCATCAATAACCATTTGATGATGGATGGAATTTAGCAGTTGCCCACAAGGAGAATCAGTGCCCCGCTTTCAAGACCGCGCTTTGGATGAGCTAAGACCGTCATTGATCGAGCGTGACTTTACGCAGATGGCTTTAGGGTCAGCCCTGATCTCTGTCGGAAAGACCAAAGTTTTATGTACTGCTTCAATGGAGGATCGAGCTCCCGCATGGCTTCGAGGAAGTGGAAAGGGTTGGGTCACGGCGGAATATTCGCTATTGCCCGGTTCGACTCCTGAACGAAGTGGCCGTGAGGCCTCAAAAGGAAAGCAATCTGGAAGAACGCTGGAGATCCAACGACTAATTGGGCGGAGTTTGCGATCGGTGGTTGACATGAGTGCTATTCCGGAGATTCAGCTTGTTGTTGATTGCGATGTGCTTCAGGCGGACGGTGGCACTCGAACGGCATCGATCGTTGGCGGCTTTGTGGCACTCTCGGATGCGATAAATCGACTCATTGACATGAATAGGATTTCAAAGCGTGCATTGATTGGTCAATGCGCTGCCGTATCGGTTGGAATCGTTGATGAAATTGCGATGCTTGATCTGGACTACTCAGAAGATGTTAGGGCTGATGTCGATATGAATGTGGTTATGACCAGCGACGGTAAATTTGTTGAAGTTCAAGGGACCGGCGAGCGAACTACCTACTCCAAGAGTCAGTTGGATGACATGTTGTCCTTAGCTGAGCATGGTATCTCGTATTTGATGGATCTGCAGAATGCAGTATTATCTGATCCTCCCAAGCCGAGATCTAAATGATCGATCGGATAATTTTAGCCTCTGGAAACCAAGGAAAACAGAGGGAGATTAGTGAGATATTAAGTCCTTTAGGTATCTTCGTCGAGACGATTGATGGTGCATTGGAGATGCCGGAAGAAACCGGTACCACATTAAGTGAAAATGCTATTATAAAAGCTCGTTTTGGAAAGGAAGTCTCTGGTTTGCCGTCTTTAGGCGACGATTCGGGCCTCTTTGTTGAAGCGCTAAATGGTGAACCAGGGATATTTTCGGCTCGATATTCGGGCGAATTTGCTAACGATGAGACAAATAGGATGAAATTGTTAGGTGAGCTTGCCTCCATGGGGATTGATCGCTCTCCTGCCTATTTCATGTGCGCAATGGCGTTGGTTGGTGTGGACTCGATCGATGAGCCAATTGTTTGTCTAGGCAAAGTGGAGGGGTACGTAACCAATTTCGTTAAAGGCCATGACGGATTTGGTTACGATCCAATATTCATTCCCAGCGAGGGTGATGGCAGAACATTCGCAGAGATGGCTCATTTGGAAAAAAATGCGATCTCACACAGGGGCCGAGCTTTGTCGGAGCTCTATGGGGTGATTTCAAAGCTGAACTCTATCTGATTGAATTACTTCCTTTGACGGATACTCCCAGGTTGTTATTGGCCTCATTGGATCAATTGATAGGTCGTCCGAAGGCATAGATTAGAGTCGTTAGCTCTAAGATACTCTCGAGAACTAGGTCCGCTCCCGCACTTAGGAGGTCGCCAGAGGAGTGCGCGCCAGAGAGCACGCCGATCGTCAGTCCTACACCGGCTGCCCGACCGGATTTAATGTCGCTTGCCGTATCTCCCACAACAAGGATATTTTGTGAGCTCGATACGCCTGTGGTTTTCATGGCTAGCTCGATCATATCGGGTTCGGGCCGACCTTTTACCTCTTGCGTGGGACAAATAGCAGCATCTATCTTGTTGGTCCAACCTAGTCCATCGATCAGTAGATCCTGAATTGATTTATCGAAACCCGTGGTCAATGCGATTTTAATCATTCTTGCTCGCAATGTTGAAAATAGCTCACTTGCCCCTGGGACCTCTTTGGCCCCTTTTTCAGCGATCATTTGTTTGTAGTTATCTTCGAATTTGTTATTGGCTAATAGCGCGAGTGATTCATCATTAAATATCTGACGAAAGGCGATTATTTTGGATTGACCCATGGTGTCACGCACCTGCTGCATGGTAGAGTCGAATGCCTCAGATCCGGTTGGAATGCCCATTTCAACCGCGGTGTTTCTAAACGCCCCAAGGACAAGACCTCCATCGCATATCGTGGTGCCGGCCATGTCGGAGACGACTAGTTCAGCTTCGAAGATTCGTTCTTCTAGTGTTCGGAGATTTATATCGTTTCCAAATATCATCTTTGGGTAGGATCGAACTTCAGATGGTGTCACCATTGAGTTACCTTTCCTGGTTATGGTGGATAAATTATTAGATTTTGCTATTTTGTATTGTTTTTAGGTAGGTGATAATGACACCGATTCTTTAGCTCATTTTCTCTCGGTGCGTCATTTGATCCATGAGACGATCTCGTCGGCAATCGCTAGAGAAAGGTTAGTTCTTCTCGGCAAACCCCTGAAACCGATAGGAATGCTCTGACGTGCCAATGCGACGCAGTCTCGCAGGGGATCTTGGGTACACGAATAGACGCCCTCCCAAATAGCTCCGCTATAGAGTTTTCCCGCGGTGATCAAGGGGGACAAGCTACCACTAATGTACTCTGTCATAGTGACGTCGATTCTGAATTCATCTTGAGGATCTTTGTTGTCGGTCGTTCTTAGAAAGACGGAACTATCGGCGGGTCGTCTTGATGAAAGTTGTAGATCGTATCTCATTTCGGATGAGGCGTCCTGGGGAGGGTCCTTCACGGGGCAGGTGTTCGAAGAATGGGTAATATGATGTGCCAGGGCTTCTCTGTCGATTATTACTGCTCCAACTGTCGCTTTGATGCGCTGTCGCTTTAGTCCAACCGCCCGACTGATCCGAAGGCTCGTTTTTTTTGGAGCCGTATGGCGAGCTAGAAAGCTGCCGTAGTTTTCTCTTGGTGTTGCGCTTACGATGTGAAACTCTTCTTGGATACCATCTGGAGTCTCTACGGCGTTGTCATCTACCTCTATAGGTTTGACCCAAAATCTCAGGTTGCAGTTCAAGGAGGAGTTTAAGTATTTAATTATTTCGGCTAAAGCGGTCCCGGGTTCGACTGAGGGGTATGAATCACTCAAGAGACGACCTAAGACATTCGAATTCAACACGACGAGCCCAAAGTGTTTTAGATCCCACTGGTCTATTATCTTTAGTTTGCGTTGATTATTTGAGCCACGGTCGATTGTTCGTTGAGTCCATTGCAGTTCGGTTTGGCTTGTGAACAACTCCAAAGACCTCCCCGCTCTAAAGTCGATTTCTGATATTTTCACCGATAGTTCTTGCCCTTGCGCGCTTGAGGCGAGCCTAAGTCGAAGATCTTCTCCTTTGGTAAGTTCACTTACCATAATTAGGCCGAAATTGCTTGCTGAGGCACCTTTGGAAGTCGCATCACGTTCGAACAGGGTAACGCCATAACCAACTTTTAGAGACTTCATCACTAGTGTGCAACCGATGATTCCAGCACCGATAATTGCTACCTTTTGCCTTTGGGTCGTTTTTTTCAAAGTCGTACGTTACCTTTAGTGTTCTGGGAACAGTTCCTCACCTTGTTGGCACATGAAGATTAGAGTGCCAAATTTCCTATATGGCCAACGCCATCTTTCTCAAGATTGAATACTTGGTAAATTTGGAAGTTCCACATGCTCCATTTTCGTTTCCGCCGTGTCAACAATCGCTCAGCAAAGCACCAGCCTCTTTTTTTTATATTTGTCGTCCAAGGCAATTTTTCACCTTCGATAATCTGCGTCACGATCCTTTGTTGCCTGGGCGTTTGGGTAGGCGATTGGGTGTGGGCAATACCTCCAATGAGGTATTGAATCGATGGATCCTTTTGATGTGACGGTGAGATTGTTAACCATCTTTGATCGATGACTATTAATGTGAACCAATGAAGTAGACCAGTGACCAGATGGCACAAATGAACGATGAGGCCCATGTAAAGATTGCAATGTTGCCGTTAATGGCCATCGAGAAGTGCAAGCTTGCCTCGATCTTAGGATGGGGCCGAAAGTGCAATTCGCGAAGCGGTACCTTGGAAGACTGCCTTTAAATAGGCAAATAGGCTATTTTGAATTTTGGCTTCAATTGAGTGAAATTTGCCTTTTGAACCAACGGGAGCGCAATCGGTTTCCGTGAGGGAGGGGTCAAGCGACCTAATTCTTTCTCGGTCTACCTGATTTACCTCTTGGGAGTTTCTGGTCTTCTATGTACTTCTTCACTTCCTCTAATGGGGCTCCACCACAAGACACTATCGACTAGGAGGGCGACCAAAAGTGCTCCCCCCCCACAAAGCCTCTCGGACTTCCGGCCAGTTCTTTGCCCTTACTCTCATGGCGATAAGTGTCTTCATGGACATCACCAGTCTCGACAGGGCAACTTTAGCTGCGTTGGTGATCAGTAGGTGGGCATGATCGCCGTCTGTTTCGAAAGCATCGAAGGTGGAATCGAAACGAGTACACACCTCAAGAATCGCAGATCTGATCTCGTCACTAACTCTCTCGGTCATGACATTACGTCGATATTTAGGTACCAAGACGATGTGTGCATGTAATTGATATACCACATGCCTTCCATTGCGCCAATCATCGTCATGTAGTGAAATATAGTCCTTAGTAGATAATGCTATATTAGTTATCAAATGGCTAGTAAAAGCGCAGAGTATACAACAGCTATCGTGCCCGTTACTCTGACAGGGGCCTCTTATCGTCTAGCCCATGACTCGTGCCATAGGGCAGCACTGTTATGGAACCAAGCGGTCAATTGTGTCCATGGCGAATGGAAAGCCAAGCGCTCTCCTAATAAGTACGACATTCAAGCCTTCCTCAACTCGATACCTCGCCAAGACCGTCCATTACACGCCCATACCACTTTAGACAATCGCTCACGATCTCTCAGAGGCCATAACCACAGCTAGGGTAAACCGCATGCAGGGTATGAAGATCCGATCTCCTTGGCGTAAGAAGAACTACCGGCCTCTATCGTTCTCGAAGAACTCTGGCTGGCGTATCTCCAAAGGTCAACTCCACCTGTCACTAGGTAGGGGCCGTCCGCGTATAGATCTTTCTATTCCCACCGTTTTAGATTCTGCAACTGGCGAAGAGGTTGACCCTGGGCTATGGGGTGAGATTCAACTGTGCTGGGATCGAGATAAAAGACGATTCAGTCTGCATATCCCTTATGAGACTCTCCGAGAAGTCTCGGTGGGTGATGCTTTGAGTGCCATCGACGAAGGAATCATCAACTCTATGGCGCTAGCTACTTGGGTAGATGACAAGACCATAGACGTAACGATTATCAATGGACGCGAAGCTCCAGCTATCAAACGACAAAGAAACAAGGCCGTCGGTCAACTACAGCACAAGATCAGCAAGTGCAAGAATGGATCTAAGAAGCATAAAAGGCTGGTAACTGCGAAGAAGAAGATCAACTCCAAAGCAAAGCTATCGCTTCGTGACTTTGATCATCAGGTTTCCAACAAGGCGGCCAATCACGTCATTAGCCACAACACCGCCAGAGTTATAGTTGGTGACGTGAGGGGTATTGAGAAGGAGACCAAGTCCAAGCGGCGCATGGGCCGCCACGGTCGTCAACAACTCTCCCAGTGGTCAAGGGGTCGACAGGAACGCTACCTCAAAGACAAGACCGGATTAGACCTAGATTTCCTGAACGAATCAGGTTCAACCAAGACCTGTCCAGCGTGCTTGACACGCAATCGACCATCAGGTCGGCCCTACCGATGCAAGAACCCTATTTGTGGTTTTACTTGTCATCGAGACGCTGTAGGAGCGATCAATATCCTCCAGAAGGCGTTATGCGGGGAATACACTCCAATTGGACCGGACATAAAAGTCCGAGTCACGTATCTCCGGGCTGTCGAGCGCTGGTCACTTGATCAACGTGAAGCACACCCCAAGGTGCAGTGCCGCAAGGCCAGAGCCCGAAGTAGTGCCCAGAACCGGGCCTTGTCTGAGGCAACTCAGATTAGCAAGCCGAAGCTAGCAAACTCATCCACCAGTACCGATTCATCGGTACCAGACCAGTTGGTCGTGGTGGCGTGACGGGAGCGATGCTTGGTAACCCCAACCAAACGGCGGAGCCAGAAGCCCCGTCCGTAAGGGCGGGGAGGTTCACAGTGTAGCTAAGGTTAGCAGTTGCGTGGGATCAATTGTATTAGTCCCAGCGATCCGTAGGTTTAGAGTCTGGTCGGTTAGTGCTTTTGTGTGGAAGGACGTCGTGTACCTAGATCGAATTGGCATTTTCGCTTCAAATGGTCCTAATAGGTTTTTATTGTTGCGATCGGAGATCTATTTTAGTGGATTTCGAATGCAAAATGCATCTGCGCTCTGCGCTCTGCGGTTTGCCGCCGATTGTCGTTTTGTCCGTCTTTGTCTTGGTGTCACCACTAGTTTCAGGTTATATTTTCCTGCAACTAGTGGTGCAACCGATAGTGGAGGTGGCGGGAATTGAACCCGCGTCCTTCAGTTCCTTAGTATGACTTCTCCGAGTGCAGCACCCTGTATTTGTTCGAAATCAAGTTACCGGATGCGTATCACTTGATCCTTATTCTGTTGATTTTTGTCCGGTGATTCCAGAATGATCACCAGCTTACCTCTATTTGATCTCGCCCGATACCATCCCTAAGAGTTCGAAATGGTCGGACGTCGCTGGCTTATTTAGGCAGCGAGAGCGAGCTGAGGCTCGGCGTTTATTTATTTTTCCGGCTCTTTAACGTGGCTCCGGAGACCACGACTCGCTTCCCATACCGCAAACACCAAAGTCG
This sequence comes from Acidithrix sp. C25, assembly GCF_904848545.2. NCBI lineage: Bacteria > Bacillati > Actinomycetota > Acidimicrobiia > Acidimicrobiales > Acidimicrobiaceae > Acidithrix > Acidithrix sp. C25. Next base: position 228,110 of record NZ_CAJHCI020000004.1, on the reverse strand, counting down.
AAGCCTGACACCCCCATGATTGGTAGATTAACTACAAATTAGATGCTAGTCACTTTGTGGCCACAGGGTGCGTCAGCGTCCTTTTCTAAGTGAGACCATCTCTCGCGCCGCATCTCTTTTTGCATCCTTTGCTGCAAGGTCTCGTCGCTTGTCGTAGAGCTTTTTACCCTTAGCTAATCCAATCTTTAATTTTACGTGACCACCGTGAAAGTACATCGAAAGTGGAATTAACGTCAGGGACTTTTGTTGCAACTTTCCTGTGAGCTCATCGATCTCATCTCGATGAGCGAGTAACTTCCTTGGTCTAGTTGGGTCGAATTGACCGAACCCATTTGAATAGTCATATTTGGCGATATTCATCTGGAAGATCCAAAGTTCACCAGTGATGATCCGTCCGAAGGCATCCTGGAGTTGCGCTTTGCCCTCCCTGAGTGACTTTACCTCTGAACCTTTGAGCTCGATCCCGCACTCAAGCTCCTCGAGTATCTCATATTCATGGCGAGCACGTTTGTTTTGTGCGATATTGCGAGTGCCAGCTGATATTCGATCTACAGCAGAGGACTTCTTTTTGCTCATTGGGACACCTTCTTTATCAAAAAGAGCTTAGCCTTTTTGGTGTGCTGAAAATTTCATCTGGCCTTATAAATGGCATAATTGACCATGCGGAGGTTCACTTTCCAATTGAGGTATGTGGACTGATATCTGGGGTCGACGATGATGTCTATGAAGTTTATCGGACGAGAAATGATGCAAATTCCGAAGTCCTATATCAACTGAATCCACTCGACTATTTAAAGGCGGATCGGGATGCGCAAACTAAGGGGTTCGAGATCATCGGAGTGTATCACTCTCATACAAGTTCCGAGGCTTTCCCGTCGCCTACCGATCTCCGTCTGGCACCAGATCCGAATTGGCACTACCTCATCGTATCTCTAAAGATGCAACCTCCCCAGGTGCGTTCATTCAGGATGGTGGACGGGGCTATCATTGAAGAAGATGTGCTTTCTTCCATTATGTAGGATTGTCATTTTGATGTGGCCAGGAGGAGCTATAGGCTCGGTGATTGATGGTCTAAATCCAATGCGATTTCCGGGGCTTAATGGAGTGGCCAAAGGTTTCTGATCTGACTTGTCATTGGTCGGTGTTTAATTTCTTTTCTGTTTTTGGCGCTCTCGGTAAATTATCTATGAGAATCGAGGTCTCTTACTCAGATATGGGTCACGGATAAGAGTAGATATTTAGTTATTCGTCGTTTATGCTAGCGAGGCTAGGTAGTGTCTTTTTAGTGAATCAAAAGATGAGCAAAAAGTCAAACGATAGTCTGATCGTTTTAGGACGCGTACTCCTGGTATTACAGGGCGTCTTGGCTTATTATGTCATCTCTAGGCGGGTGAGCGCCTCTTCTCTGGGGGTTTCTTTCCCAACTTATTATCAAGCATTTTCTTACTTTGCCCAGGGCCATTTTAACTTGGGTCCTAGTTATGGTGGCGCGCCCTTTTTGCGACTGACCGGCGACTTTACATTCTTTGGCCTTTCGGCAATTGGAGTGTTTTTTCGTAGCCCACTCGTACTTGGTGGCTTATATGTCCTTTTGCTTTTTGGGACGAATTTTTTGACGTTGAGCTATTCGGTTGATTTTCTTCGCACCTCGTCAAAGTCTGAGGAGATTTCGCTTAGAAACGAAGCCATCGTTTTAATGCTCGTTTTGATGAACCCGTTTTATTACCTGGCAATTCTGGGTGACTTCAACTTCGAATGGGTATTCGCAATCTTCTTTGCCATTATTCTGCTTCGCCCAGCATCGGCTACAAAACTTCCGCTTCGATCCATAGCCATTCTAGGTAGCTGCTTGACGGGTATATTCGGAGCGATTGTTTTGGCCGTTGTTGGTGTCTCGCGGGCACTTACCCTAGGAATCTCAAATCGTATTGAGGGAGTCGTAGAAGGAGCTGTTGGCGTTGGATGGCTAGTGATCCTGACGATGGGAGGATTTGACGCTGGAATCAACTATTCACATTTTCTTACGACCTATGCACCCTCTTTGGCGGTACTTGGAAATTCGGGATTAGTCCCTGGCATTGGAAGGCTGCTTTCTAGTTGGTCTGGTATAGCCTCAATCTTTAGAGCTAATCTTACTCAAATCTTGTACGTCGCCTCTGCGGGTGGCATGTTAGGTATTTTAGGGTTTTTAGGGCCGATATCTCTGATCTTTACCGTGGTTGGAGCCATGGTGTTCACCAATACCAGCGTGGCCATTGAGCCAGCAATAGGTTATAGCGCCACAATCTTATTTTGCGCCTCGACCGTAAGAGCTGTTCGGGCAATTTCTAAAGTAAATAGGCGGTTACAGTCGCTGGTGATGATCGTAGTTGCAGTTTCAATCGTCGTTTCTTTTGGCTATTTTATACTTACGACCTTATCGAGTCCGGCATTTCCATTGTCAGGGATCGATCGAGCGGCGATGGATCAGGTGGTCCTGAGGATTCCATACCGCGCTCAGGTCATTGGAGATCCAATGTTACTGGGTCGTTTGGCTGACCACCAATATCTCAATTCAGATCTTTCAACAGCACCCATATTGATAAAAGCACCCATCGTCTTTTTTGTATTTACATCTGGGAGCCCTAACTCTCTAACTCTCGGTGTGTCTTCGCCAACCAAGTTTTCCGTGGTTCAGACGCTGGGTGCCAAATTGATTTACCAGACTGGCTCAATATCGTTGTATAAGTGGATTCCTAACCACGTAGTCTCTTTTCAATTTTAATAGATCTTGTTCCTAATAACTTCCTAACAACTTCCTATGAAGATCTTCTCATTAGGTAACGAAATTTAGCCTTGTGATTTCGAGGGGTCTTTTTAGAGGAGGATTTGATGAAGGTAAAAGTTAAAGTTGCTTGGCTTTTGGCGGCATTGGGTGCTGCGGGGGCGGTGGCTGGCGGTTCTTTTCTACTAAGTACGTCCAATAGTTCGGCTGAGGTAGCAATTTCGGTCCCGCCTTCGAATAAGTTGAAAGTTGGAACTTCGAATGGAGCGGGAGCGACCGGAGGTGCGAAACCAATAGCGAGGGGACAGGCTAATGTGGCGCTGCTTCGAGGGGTGGATCATGCTGACTTTACGGTGGACCCAAAAGGCGCTGGTGTGGTGAATTACGCTTTCGATAAAGGGGTGCTAAATGTGATCAGCCCGACTTCTCTTACTCTGACACGTGCGGATTCGACGAAATTGACTTTGACTTTGACTTCGTCGACCGCCTTTGTAAATACGTCACAAAGTCAGCTGGCCCTAGATCTTTCTGGCTCAATTACTGTGCATGTCGCGGTGATTTCAAGCAATGGCATCGTAGAACGTATCACAGGACCCAAGACAAAGCCAGGTTTATCTTCTGCTTCTGGCCAAGCAACGTCGCAAACTTCAAAGGTTTCCCTGTTGTTGGGTCTTGAACATGCGTCGCTGGAGAGATACAGGAGCGGAACGGGGGTTGTTACTACCGAGGTTGATCGTGGCCGCGTTACGAAGATTTCATCTTCGTCGATAACGATTCAGCATCGTGATTCAACGACGGTTACCTTAGCAATCTCTTCTTCGACCGGATTTGGATCTTCAAGCGAATCCCAAGTTTCAACTTCTCTGGTTGGTAAGACTAAGACCTACGCTACTGTTATTTCGCAAAACGGTATGGCTAGGGAAGTTTTAGTGTTAGGTGGAAAGGGTAGTGTCCATTTTGGCGTTGGCAGTTCTGGTAAAGGTTCCTCTAACAGCACGGGGGCTCAAAATAGTGGACCGTTCGTATCCTCTGGGAATGTAGCCACCACTTGATGTTTGTCTAAGGCAATAGCTTTTTGCCTGTATCTTTGAAATGACGCTCTTTCGGCCACACTCAAAATATTACCCAAATGGGCGCCGACGTCTTCTGAGAGAGTGGTCAGTGAAAGTTAGAGAGACTCCTATTTGTGCTTTATGGGCTTTGGTGAGGCGTTATATCGTAGAAGGTACGGTCTCGACTTCGTTCTCATAGGCCAGAATTTGGGTGTGGCTCAGTTCCTCCTGCTAGCTCTGTTATTAGTTCCCATGAGCCCCTGTTCCCATGAGCCCCTGTTCTCATGAGTAGGGTTTGAATGGTTTATTTGGGTGGTCTGATTTAGTAAGATTTAGGCTCACCCTATCGGGCGATTGAATACGAGGGGCTACAGACTCGGATGACGTAGGAGTCTCAACAGCAGTTTTGGTTTTGAACTGATGTTGATTGGAACCGACGTTTTGACTGCTTACTTTAGGCGTTTGTGGTTACTTTGATAAATTGCAGATCGGTTGTCTTTGCTTTCATGGCCACATGAAATTTTAGTTGGATATTGTAATTTAGGAGAGTTTTGGCTGCGAGCTTGTTTCGTAGCGTAGCCGAAGTCTAACTACCTTGGGGGTGAAGCGTCGATATGTTGGGGAGGGTGGTCTAGCTTGTAGGGCTGATATTTGAAACGATAGGCGTTAGGGAGATTTATATATTGACCATTTTTATATCAATTATCAGTGTGCGGGCGGGGAGACTCGAACTCCCACGCCTCTCGGCACTAGAACCTAAATCTAGCGCGTCTGCCTATTTCGCCACGCCCGCATTGCTAAGTTGCGATCACTTTGTAATTAATGACCGATATTATACAATAGCGCCATCGAGCATTTCGTGATCCCTATTTTGATTGAAGGGTTTAATCTTGTTATTTAAAATCCATCAACCGCTTATTGATAGAACAGGTTACATGAAATTCGGTTTAAATCTTTTACAAACTATTAGCGTGGATGCTATGGCAGATTACATTCAAGGTCTTGGTGGTGGAGTGAGCGGTTTTATGATGGCAGGCGATCCAACACGACTGGAGTCGGGTTCAGATATTTTCCAGCGGTTGTTGGGAGAAAGAATTATCTTTCTTGGCAGTGTTGTAGATCAAGCAATGGCAAATGCGATTTGTGCGCAACTTTTATTACTTGAAGCGGAGGATCCCGAGAAGGATATTGCCCTTTATATCAATTCACCGGGCGGTTCGGTTACCGATGGTCTAGGTATCTACGACACTATGCAGTACATCAATTGTGATGTAGCTACAATATGTGTCGGACTGGCGGCTTCCATGGGGCAGTTTTTGCTTTGCGCGGGAACTCCAGGCAAGCGTTATGCACTTCCTCATTCGCGAATTATGATGCATCAGCCTTCAGCGCAGATGCAAGGCCAAGCGGCTGATATCGCGATTCAGGCAGAGCAAATCGGATACATGAAGAAGATGTTGGCAGAAAGAATTGCGATGCATACGGGTCAGACCCTTGAGACGATTCAAAGGGATTCTGAGCGGGATCGTTGGTTTACAGCAGATGCGGCCAAGGAATACGGCTTTATTGATCAGGTAATCACTCGGTCATCGTCGGCGAAATTTACAACAAAGTAGTATCCAGACTCGAGCGCGTCCAAAAGTAGGCGCAATCTAGGAGAGGGCATTGATCGAACAATTTAGCTCACACGATGAGAAACCTGATGGTGTGGCGATCCGCATGGGGCGTGAGAAACTCCATGTGGTTTCTCCTGATGTTGGCATTGGACAGCGCCTGATAAACCTTTGGGAATATCGGCCATTGCTGTTATCGTTGATTCGCAAAGAGCTTTCAGTCAAGTATAAAAATAGCGTTCTTGGCTTTGTGTGGTCAATGCTCAATCCAGCTTTGACCTTGATTATCTATTATGTGGTTTTCCAGTTAGTCCTTGGTAGCGGAATTCCACAATTTGCAATCTTTTTGCTGTGTGGATTGGTGGTTTGGAACTTCTTTCAAGCCGCACTCATGGGTGCGACCACATCGGTGGTTGGCAATGCTGGAATTGTCAAAAAAGTTTCATTTCCTCGCGAGGTATTGCCGCTAGCATCGGTTGGTTCTGCGCTAGTGTTTTTCTTTTTGCAATCGATTGTTTTGATCATCGCCCTTGTGATTGCTAGAGATGCTCCAGCAATAAGCTTTCTGCCGTTGCTCTTGGTGGCTATTGTCGCATTGGTTATTTTGACTAGCGCAATTGCCATCTTTTTGTCGGCATTGAATGTCTATTATCGTGATACCCAGCACCTAATGGAGATTGTACTTATGGCTTGGTTTTGGGCTACTCCAATTGTGTATCCCTACCATCTGGTAGCAACGCTTCTTGGCCGACACAATATACTTTGGGCGTTTTTTGTCAATCCAATGACTGCGATAATATTGACCTTCCAGCGAACTCTATATGCACAGATATCGCCTCTTGGAGCAAATCATCTCCCGGTGCCAATCTTGCCCGCTAATTCTGAACTTTGGTATGCCGGACAACTTGGAATAGTTGTCGCAGTCTCAGTAGTCCTATTCTTCCTTGCGCTTCGAGTTTTTGGGCGCATGGAAGGTAATTTCGCAGAGGAGTTGTAACTCTTGGCTAATGCTATTGAGATCGATGGTGTGACTAAGATCTTTCGACTTTATTCGGAGAAGTACACATCGCTGAAGGAGCGAGTAATTCACGCCGGTAAAAATCCATATCAGGAGTTTTACGCACTTAGGGATGTCACCTTCAATATCGAGGAAGGTTCGACAGTTGGCCTGCTAGGGCACAATGGTTCCGGAAAGTCAACCCTACTCAAGACTATGGCTGGCATCTTGCAGCCCACCAAGGGTGAGATCAGGATTAAGGGTCGGGTCTCAGCGATGTTAGAGATTGGAGCTGGCTTTCATCAAGAACTTACAGGGCGTGACAATATTTTCCTCTCGGCTACCTTGTTAGGCCTTCCGGTCAAAGAGGTCGAAGGACGTTTTGATGAGATTGTCGAATTCTCGGAGTTGGGCAAATTTATTGACAATCAGGTGAAGCACTATTCTTCTGGAATGTACGCCCGCTTGGGGTTTGCCGTTGCAGTGAATGTGGATCCCGATGTGCTTTTAGTCGACGAGGTTTTAGCAGTTGGCGATGAGAATTTCCAGAGAAAGTGTATCGAAAGAATAAAGCTTTTTCAGCGAGAGGGGCGAACGATTGTTTTTGTTTCACACTCTCCTGATTTGGTTCGAACTGTTTGTCAATCGGCATACGTCCTGGACCACGGATCATTGATTGGTCGAGGAGAGCCTAGCGAAGCAATTGCCGCCCTTAGAGACTCTCTGGGCCGTGGTGGAGTAGGAGGATCATTAATTGGTGACGAATCTTCAACTGCCCAAATTGATCCTACTGCATTGGTGGTCGAACAGGCGGTCACAGTTACCGCACTTAAGTGCTTTAGCGGTGTAGGCCAAGAGAATGATCACATCTCCCCCCACGACTCGCTGAACGTTCATGTTGCGTATCACACACAGAGACCAATAGGAGATGTGAGTCTGACAATTCAATTTTTGTCCCCTCAAGGAGAGACCATCTTTGCTGGCAATACCAAGGATTTGGATTTGCCGGGATATGACATTGACGGCGACGGAGTCTTTGAACTGTATTTTGAAAGCCTTCCGCTGTTGGATGGTGTATATGGAATTGTCGCCATGATTATAGATGCAAGCGGCACTTTGGTCTCATGGATTGAGGAAAAAGCTGCATTCCAGGTTATGAATCCTTCAAAAGTCTCTGGTCTAGTTGCTCTAACATTTAGGGTAACTAGTTCTTCTTAGGCCGAACGTTAGCTTTAAGTATTTCGATGTACAGACCGGACAAATGGCTTAGCAATCAAGCGGTATTGAGTAAGTTGAATTATCTGAAGTAAGGTCCGATTCTCGCCCAAATTCCAACGTCTATATGGGTAGGTTCTGGTTTTTTGTTACATACCAAGACTCTCATTGACTTGGCAACCTCCATTTAAATCTCCCCAATTGAAACTTAACGTATTGTTTGACATGGTGCGTGGTAGAAGCAGGGTAAGGGCGCATATAACCCTTTGGAAACTTTTATGGACAAGGTTGCGAGACTCATGTCCGTTGAAGGTTCTATTCGCGAAGATGGCTAGGTCCGTGATGAGATCTTGGTCAATCTTTCTCATTTGCCTTCAGTGACGATTGAACTAACGGGAGCGCAATCCCCTTCCGTACCCCTTCCGGTAAGGGAGGGGTCAAGCGACCCCATCCTTTCTTGGTCTCCCTGATTTACCTCTTGGGAGTTTCTGGTTTTCTATGTACTTTCTCACCGTACTTTCTCACCGTACTACTTCACTTTCTCTAATGGTGCTCCACCACAAGACACTACAGACTATGAGGGTGACCAAAAGTGGTTCCCCCACAAAGCATTTCGGACTCCATATCCCTTATGAGACGGTGCGTGAAGCCTCTAGTGGAGATGCCACCACCGCTATAGACGAGAAAATCATCAACCCTATGGCACTAGTCACTTGGGTAGATGACAAAACCATCGATGTGACAATCATTAATGGTCGCGAAGCCCGAGCTATCAAGCGCCAAAGAAACTAAGGTCATAGGCAAGCTCCACCACAAGATCAGCCAGCACAAGATCAGCCAGCGCAAGATCAGCCAGCACAAGATCAGCCAGCGCAAGATCAGCCAGCGCAAGATCAGCCAGCGCAAGATCAGCCAGCACAAGATCAGCCAACATAAGATCAGCCAGCGCAAGATCAGCCAACACAAGATCAGCCGGTGCAAACCTGCCCTGGATCAAAGAAGTATATAAGACTGGTAACTGCGAAGAGGAAAGTCAACTCCCTTGACACCTAGGGAAGACAAAATCATCACTTTGTGACTTTGACCATCAGGTGTCCAAAAAGCCGGCCAATCACGTCATTAACCACAACACCGCCACACTCATAGTTGGTGACGTAAGAGGGATAGAAAAACATAGTAAAGCCAAACGATCCATGGGTCGCCACGGTCGCCAGCAACTATCCCAGTGGTCAAGAGGCCCTCAAGAGCAATACCTCAATTAGAAAACTAACTTAGAGATACAACCCCTAAACGAGTCATACTCTAGCCAAACTTGCCCTGCGTGCTTAAGACGCAAGCGACCATCAGGTCGGCACTACCGATGCGAGAGCCCTATCTGTGGGTTCAGCTGTCATCGAGACGCCCTAGGAGCAATAAACATTCTCCAGAAGGCGATATACGCAGAGTGCTCTCCAATTGGACTAGATACAACAATCTTAGTCACGTATCTTCGAGCTGAAAAACATTGGTCACTCAATCAACGCAAGACACACCAAAAGGTGCAGTGCCCTAAGGCCAGAGCCCGAAGTAGTGCCCAGAACCGGGCCTTGTCTGAGATATCTCAGACAGGCAAGCCGAAACTAGCGAACTCATCTACCAGTACCAATTCATTAGCACCAGACCAGTCGGTCCCGGTGGCGTGATGGGAGCGATGTCAGGGAACCCCAACCAAACAGACGAGGCCAGAAGCCCCGTCCGTGAGGGCGGGGAGGTTCAGGGTTAGCCACGCAATGGCGGCAAAGCAAAGACATTCTGAGGAAATACGTGAAGTGGCTTGACTGTCACTGTCTCGAAAGTGCTTCTCACGCGCCCTGTTTCACCGCGCACAGCCTTTATGCGCAAGCCGATTTAAGAGGCAATTGTATAATTGGATCTTTGTCCCTTTTGGATTTTAAGTTCCGCACTTAATGCCAAGTAAGGCAAAGTAGCTGCAGTCTGGGCCCGAAAATACCAGGCGAAATAGTTGATTCCTGAGTTGTGAAATTGTCTTCTAGAGTTGATGTAGTTCGGAGAAGATTATCCGATAAAGTTGTACCTTGGACACGGGGCTAAACGCGCGGGAGCGCTGTTCAAGGTGTTTTGTACAACTCAAAAGGATTCGAAGAGTAGGACGAACTAGGTGGGGGTTCAGGACTATCGGAACGATCACTACTTCTTTGCAGATTGTACCCTTGTAACACAGATAAATCTATGTGTGTTATTTTGATTTCGCTCTAACACATATGTTTCTGGTGGTTAGTACTACCTTTAGATAACTGTATAACATGTACTATTCTATGTATAAAGAGCTAGATCATCACTAATATGGAGGATTATGGTAGTTAATCGTAGTTATCGTACGATCGAGGAGTGGGAGACCCTTGTCGGCGAGCAGGTCAGGGCCATGCGGATCGCGAACGACCTCGATCAGACGCGCCTAGCGGAGTTGGCGAACGTCTCGGTGGGCGCGCTCTCTAATTTGGAGCGTGGCAAAGGGTCGTCGCTTAAGACGGTGGTGGCCGTGGTTCGGGCCCTGGATCGCACAGATTGGATCGAAGCACTGGTTCCGCCCGTGACCGTATCCCCGATCCAGATGCTGCGGGCCAAGCGGAATTCGCCGCGGACGCGTGTCCGGGCGCGCTCGACCGATCCGCAACCGAGTTGGGTCCCCTGATGCCGTACCAGCCGGTCGACGTAATAGAGGTCCGGTGCTGGGGCTCCCGTGTTGGCGCAGTGGCGCTGGACGAACGGTCGGGGTTCTACGTTTTCGAGTACGAGCGAGCTTGGGCGAACAGCGGTGTTGAGCTGGCACCTATGACGATGCCGACCACGGGGCCGGCGCAGTTTTTCCTCTTCCCGACGCTGTCTCCCAACACTTACCATCGACTTCCATCGATGGTAGCCGACTCGTTACCGGACGACTTCGGCAACGCTCTGACGACCGCCTACCTGGCGAATGAGGGTTTGACGGCCGGGCAGATCACCGCGCTGGACCGGCTGGCGTACCTTGGAACGCGTGGGATCGGTGCCCTGGAGTTCCGTCCCTTGCGGGGTCCACGCACTCGCAAGGCGACAGCGATAGAATTGTCTGAACTGGTCGTGGCCGCTCGCATCGCACTCTCTGAGCGGATCACGTCCAAGGACGGGTTGACGGATGCGATCTCGCACCTAATCGCGGTCGGCACCTCTGCCGGCGGTGCGAGGGCTAAGGCTGTCGTGGCGCTCAATTCCGAGACGGGAGAGTTGAGGTCGGGTCAGGTTCCTGCCGATCCCGGCTTCGAGCAGTGGATCTTGAAGCTGGACGGCGTCGGTGCCGATCTTGACCTAGGCGCATCCGGCCACTTCGGCCGGATCGAATACGGCTATTACCTCATGGCTACTGTAGCTGGTATTGAAATGATGGAATGCCGCCTGCTGGAAGAGGGCGGACGGGCGCATTTCATGACGCGTCGTTTCGACCGCGTTCCGGGAGGCGAGAAGGTGCATGTGCAAACCCTCTGCGCAATGGCGCACCTGGATTTCCGGCAAATTGGCGCCCACGATTACGCTCAGTTGTTTTTGCACATCGAGCAATTGAGACTTGGACCAGAGGCGCGTGCAGAGGCTTTCCGCAGAATGGTCTTCAACGTCGCCGTTGCCAATTGCGATGACCACACCAAGAACTTCTCGTTCCTGCTGCCCCAAGGCGGTAGGTGGCGTCTGTCCCCAGCCTACGACATCACTTACGCGCACGCTCCGGACAGCCAGTGGACCCGACAGCACTTGATGGCTGTGAACGGTCGTACGACTGGAATCACGCGGTCGGACGTCCGCGATGTTGGCGATCGCTTCGCCGTCCCCGGTGCCTTTGATATCATCGAGCAGGTCCTCGAAGCGGTCTCCAAGTGGTCGACCTTCGCGGACCAAGCCGGAGTGCCCGCGGCGACTGCTGACCACATCTCCCGCGACATTGAGGTCTGGTCGTCGCCGCTGCGCAAACAGGTAGAAAAGCCATAGATGTCAGCTGTTAGGGCAAACTCTAGATAGACCCTTTAGCTATAACCCATTGTCACCATAAGTCCAGCGATGTTTCTCCTTGTTCCTCGGTGATCGTCATAAACAAAGAGTCCCCAATCAAGTTGAATCTGAGCTCCCGGTTTGCTTTCATAGCGAATGGTCGCCTTGGCGTGAGGTTTAATATTTGGTTTGATAGATTTTACGTAATTACGGATCGTCGTTTCTTTAGAGCTATAGCCCAAAGGTTCTATTCGAGAGAGTATCGCTGGAGCACTGATCAATCCGTCTTTGACAAAACCATCAATCATCTCCTTATAGAGGACCTAAGTTTTGATCCCCAAGGGGCTCTAGGTGGTTTAGTTTCGCACATTGCTCCATCACGAACGTACTTAGCTACAGTATTCCTAGATACACCGGCAAGTTTAGATATTTCGTGATAGCTGTGTCCTTGTGATCTTAATTCAATTAAATTCATTAATGTCCTGCCCTTGAAGCATTTGATTGCACCTGGGTGGTTTTGAATGTTCCACAGACAAGTCTTACTGGCGGGGGTGGGTCAATTTAATATTGGCGATCCTGGGTCAATTTAATGTTGCTGGTAACAGTTATAGAAGTTAGTCATGAAAAAAGCGACAAAGTGTGTCACCTTGACCAAATGTCCATAGCTTCATTGGGTCCATGGGTGACATGGCAAGATAGTTAGGCTAGGATCTCAACATTCGGGGAGGTAAAGTTGTCCTAAGGAGCGCTACCTCTCCGGAGATCTTGGGGCGACGTGAATTAATTTAATATCGTCGATGCCAAGACGGATCTCAGCAATTGCTTTAGAACCTTTTTCTAAAATGGGGGAAATCTATTGTGAGTTGCTTCAAATCCTATTCTGGTAGAACCGCTGTACTGCTTCTAAAGAGATTTCATAAAAATGGAACTTCAACCCCTAGTCTCCGCTAAATCGGAAGTGCCCTTCTAGCTGCCGACTGCCAGCTAGAAACTAAAAGAAATGGCCAACACTTAGCTCCAACTTCTCAGTTTCTTGCCGACAGCCTTTTTTTGATCTTTAGGGTAGGTCTTCATTCTTCGGTCTAGGTTCTCGCTCTACATGGTTGATATTCTGTGTAAGGCGGCGCTGTCTCCCCCTACACTTAGGGGTAAAGTAGAACCTTGGATTTTCTGGTCGACAGTTAACCAGATTTCTATTTTTTGGATTGTCGGAAACCTGTTAACCCTTCTTTTTGCTCTGGGTTCGGCTGAACTTAGTTATTAGGTAGTGACGAATCGAGTGCTGACTTGCCTTTCCTTACCGATGTGAGGAATTCGTTATATCGCGCGGTCAGGTTTGGCCATTGGTATTTTTTAGCCACATATTGAGTGCCATTATTAGCTAGTTGGTTCCGCAGTGGAGTATTCGTTAGGAGCAGCGAAAGAGTTGCCTCGAAGTTCTCATATGAGTCGAATGAGAGACCTCCGCCGCTCGCTCTTGCTTGGTTTGTTGTGGGTCCACAGCTTCGATTTACCATAACTGCTTTTTGGTGCGCCCAAGCTTCAATCAATACGATTGAGAATGATTCAAATGGCGACGGTGATATCAGGAGTTCCATGTTGGCTAAAAGAGTATGTTTGGTGGGCTCGTCCACGGAACCTAGGACTTCAATGTCTGGATGTGGATTTGGGAGAATTGAAATAGGTCCGGCGAAGACAAGCTTTAGATCGGATGGATTTCGAGTCTTGTACTCTTTGAATAGGTCGGCCAGCAAGGTGGCTCCTTTTTGCGTGTCAACCCTTCCTAAGCAAAGAAGGTACTTGGAATTGATGATACTTGAGGGAAGCAATGACCTGTCGTCTCTATTCTGACTTGTATTTTCGTACCCCATCCCAAGTATCATTGCCGGTTTTTGTGCCACAGCGAATCTATCTTCAACTATTTGACGTTCGGAAGGTGTGTGATATACCAGCGCGTCAATACTATTGAATACTTCTTTGAAGATAGGAAGATCTAACATTGGTTCGTTATGTGCGGTAGGGTGGAAGATTTTGGGAAGGTTGGTTAGGGTGACACCGGTGACTATCGGGTGATATAAATATGTATAGAAGGCGATTAGGTCTCCGTTGTAAGTCGAAATGGCATCATTTAGTTTCGGGGATACAGGGCCTTGGAGACGGATGACCTCAAGAGATTCTGCAAGCGACATGCTTTTGGGCGCGTTCAGCGCTCGTTTAGTTGCTTGGTAGAAGTTTGGTAGTCTTCGCCCTTCTACCTTATAGCGGTGGACTCTTACCCCATTCAATTCGCAATCGCCAGAAGGGAAGTGGTTATTCCAGGCTTCGATTTCTATTGCGGTTGTTGTCAGTATATCTACCTTATAACCTTGGTGTCTTACTAATGCTTCTGCTAATAGACGCGTGGCGTTTTCCGCACCACCAATTATTTCGCTTCCGTATCGCGGTATTACGAATCCAATGCGCAAATTAGTCACCTTAGGGGAGAGGTCGAATTGATTACTAAGCCATCCTATTACTAGAGTGGCCAACCTGGAACCTAGGTAGATAACCCGTAATTGATACTTTATCAGCGAAGAGAATTCGGCTTACGTCTGTGAATATTTCACCTTAGCTTCTAAATGCCATCTGGCCTTTTTGGCCAGGATGAATAGCAGCGAGCATTAGGTCGACTTCGTTTTGATTGCTTGGGGCTTGAGCAATTTTGAGGCCTTAAATTGCTAGGGCTCAATTTGATGAGGAAATCTGGAAACTCGTGCGACATCTGTTGTTATGGCTTTGTTGAGGATCTTGTGCTCGCCGATGACCATTTTTAGTTGCGGGGCAGTCAGATTGTGGAGCTTTGGGGAAGTGGATCCCGCTTTTGGAAGCGGGATAATGTCCAATTTTGCGAATTCTTTGCTGGCTCATCGATTTGAGTTAGACCATAATAGTTCATCAATTTTACGATTGTATCTGGGTGATATGAATAACGTTGTTCAACCTGAATGTCGAATTCGTTTTTTTCGGATAAATCTATGGCTAGTAGAATGACGTTTCCGTCGTTTGATATTTTCCGGCTAATTAATTCAATGAGCCCGACGATTTTTTTAGGATGGCTACGCCATAATAGGCTATCTATGATCAGTAATGACAACGAGCCGTCGGCGATAGAAGCTAAATGAGTAGCTAAGGGCTGATTGCGAATATAGATGGAGGTTTCCAATCCTTCAATATCTTTTTCTGCGTCGTCTATCAACAGGTATAGATCTAGAGCGCCATTGGTTCTCTCTGCAAATGGCAAGAGACAGGTCGTAGGCGATGCAAGTAAGATCCGACCATGGGCCCTTGAGATTTCGATTTCCAATTGTGTGTCTAGATCGATTGGAAGCTCGTGAGCTTTGATAGCACCGGAGTATCTGACTAATTTCTCGTTGGGGATCGTTTCCGAGTTGAATAGGCTCGAGAGGTTGTTCAACCGTGCGATGAGGCTAACGAGTAGCTCCGTTATCATTTTTGTGAAGTTTTTGAATTGATCCACTAGGTAGAGAATGTACCATGCCATGGATTTTCGAATAAGACGCTTAGCCTTTGTGGCGAGCCAGCTTCCAGATGCAGTTTGAGGGTCGGCATTTACATTGGCGTAGCTGCGGATTATCAACAACGCATCGGTTTCGTCGTTATTATCAGGTAGTTTTTGACCTGAAATCGTCTCGAACGAGGGTCTGAGTCTAATCAACATTGACGGGTCATAATGACCTAGATTTCGTTTTTCGGAAATCAGGGAGTCAATATCTTTTGTGATTTGGTCGTATAGGTGTGCGATATCTACGTCGCTGTAGCTCTTAGCTGCTAATTCAAATTTCGATCTATCATTGTCCTCAAAAATGGCAGCCATCCAGTTGTTGTTTCGCTTCGAATAGGTCCAAGTACCTTGGACTTTACATGGATAATTCTAGCCGTTTTATCCGACGATTTGTAGCCCACCTTAGGTGGCTATGCCCTCTGTATTTGTTGTCGAATTGTGAGATGCATGAATTTTTATGCATATTATCTTCTTGATAATCACTAGAAGTGTTAAGCTTTGCGGATTTTGTGACGAAAGTTGACGTATAAAGCAAATGCTTTAGGGGATTTAATGTTCCGAGCGACAGAATGCAGGAGGCATGGCGCAAATGAATTACCAAGGAGGAAGTTTAAGATATTACAAAAAGCCCTCACGTCTAGCTATGATGAGACGGCCGACTGTAATTGCTACGGCGGCGGTTGCCGGATTGTCACCGGGATCGGTATTTTTTTTAACTCCGATTGCCGCTGGTGCGTCAACGCCACCTTCCAGTGGTTCCTCTATTATTACATTCTCTGGCCATGGCTGGGGTCACGGCAGGGGTGCGGGTCAGTGGGGCCAACTTGGATACGCGCTTCAAGGCGGTTTGAATGCCAATCAGATACTTGCACACTACTACTCAAATACCACTCCATCTGTTGTCCAGAACACTCCCATTCGGGTAATAATTACTGCGAATTCAGGCAATGACATTGTTGTAACAGATTCATCTCCTTTTACGGTTGGGGGGTTCGCCTTTGCGGCCAACGCACAAGCCCGGATGCATTTAAATGCCAATGGAACTTGGGAGATCGATTCGACCACTGCTACGTCGTGTTCGCCAACTACCTCATGGACAGCACTCTCGAGCTCGACTCCGCAGGCTCAAGCGGTCGCGTCTCCAAACACTACGAATTATGCAACCGAGACCACTCAAAATGCCTTGGCGCTTTGTATTGGTGGGGTCCCTTATAACTATCGAGGAACGATAGATGGGGCTAGTTACAATGGCTCGGAGCGAACGATCAACGTCGTCGATGTGGAAGATTACCTAAGGGGTGTGGTCGGTTCAGAGTCTCCGGCTTATTGGGGAACTTTGGGAAATGTTGTCAATACGAATACTCCAGCGGGAAGCCAACCTACTGGAATGTATGCACTAATGGCCCAAGCCATTGAGGCGCGTTCATATGCGCTTTCGAGCCCTAATGAGTTTGGCTACGCAGATATATGTGATAACACATATTGCCAGGTCTACCGTGGGATGGCAGGCGAGAGCAGCTATACAGACACTGCGGTTTCAGCGACTGCGGGTCAAGTGTTGATGTTGAACGGAGCAATCGCTCGTACGGAATTTTCTTCATCTACAGGTGGCTATACGGCAGGTGGAACATTTCCAGCAGTGGTAGATACCTACGATGGGATTTGTACATCTAGTGCCTGTAACACGAATCATTCTTGGAATGCCAATTTGACTATTTCGCAACTTCAGAGCGATTTTCCCACCCTTGGGACCTTGAGTGCTATTACAGTTGACCAGCGCAACGGATATGGCGATTATGGTGGGCGAGTCGTCAACATTACAGTTACTGGATCAAGCGGTAGTCAAACAATGTCGGGCGAACAGTTTTCATGGGACACAGGATTGAGGAGTGATTGGTTTACCTTTTCGGGATCGGGGATTGCCCTTTCGACTAATGGTAGCCTCGCAACCACAACGACAACCCCAACCACAATTCCTCAACCACCTGCTACACCTGGTTACTATGTAGATTCATCTCAAGGTGGGGTTGTGGCATTGGGTTCTGCTTCGGTCTTTGGATCTATGGTTGGAACTAAGCTCAATAAGCCAGTAGTTGGTATGGCGGCAACGCCAGACGGTAAAGGCTACTGGATGGTTGCAGCCGACGGTGGCATCTTTAGCTTCGGCGATGCAGCTTTCTATGGCTCAACTGGAGCAATAAAGCTCAATAAGCCAATAGTCGGCATGTCCTCGACTCCAGATGGTAAAGGCTATTGGTTGGTAGCATCTGATGGTGGCATCTTTACCTTTGGCGACGCAGCTTTCTATGGCTCAACTGGAGCAATGAAGCTCAATAAGCCAATAGTCGGCATGGCCTCGACTCCAGATGGTAAAGGCTATTGGTTGGTAGCATCTGATGGTGGTATCTTTACCTTCGGCGATGCAGCTTTCTATGGCTCGACTGGAGCAATGAATATAACCTCTCCAATAGTCGGCATGGCCTCGACTCCAGATGGTAAAGGCTATTGGTTGGTCTCATCAAATGGATCTATCTATTGCTTTGGAGATGCAGCCAACATGGGTTCTATCGCAAGTAATGGCTATGGGGGAAGTGCTGTCTCAATGGCAGCTGCCCCTCAAGGTGGCTATTACATTTTGAGTTCGAGCGGCAAGATCTACGCCTTTGGCCCAGCTCCAATTATTCAGAACGCCTACGTGAATATAGGAACCATTCCTGGTTCTATCGTCGGCATTGCAGCAATTTGATGATCTAGGTTAGAAGGGGATTTTTCGAGCGAGCGCTCGAGGAAGATGTCGATAGACGCCGATGACCAATCCAATGGCGGACGGGACATAGACGGACGCATTTTGGTGATCTGTCGCCGCAAGCGTGGCTTTGGCAACCTCTTCGGGCGTTGTGGATAGGGGTGCGGCCTTTAGGTGGGAAGTCATCTTGGTTTTTACAAAGCCTGGTCGAACGACTGTGACTTTGACGCCCTTGTCGATGAGGGATTCGCCAAGGGCCATAGCAAATCCATCTAGTCCCGCTTTGGCAGAGCCGTAAATAAAGTTAGAGCGACGAACTCTTATGCCAGCTACAGAGGAGAGTACCACGATCTGTCCGAAGCCTTGTTTGGACATATGGTTAGCAACATTCAAAATTGCTGGTGCTAATTTAGAGAAGTTGATCTCTAGAATTTCCAGTGTTGACGCAGGTGAGTTTTCATCTTCATCCTGGTCGCCCATCGCGCCCGTGGCAAAGATTGCATAATCTATCGTTTCAAGTTCGGTACTTGCAACTTCGAGTAACGCTTGGTATGACTTTTCTGCTACGACGTCGTAAAAGATTACCGAAACCGATACCCCTTCACCTGTTGCGACAGAGGAGATAGCATTTGCAGAGCGTTGCATTGCCTCTAAGTCCCGACCAGCTAATACAAAACGAGTAGTTCCCCGGCGAGCTAATGATTTGGCTATCTCAACTCCAATATCCGAAGATCCTCCAACCAAAAGGACGTTGTCTGGGGTATGCATTGCGTCGAACACTAGGTACCTCTCGAAAATTCCAAGTTTTAAACTCGGATAGTAAATTTAATTCATATGTATTGAATGACGACTATGAACATTCAAATTAGCTGACGATCTTCTAAATCAGGCCAAGCCGCCGTGAAAGGTCGGATTTTATAAGGCCATTTGGATCCAGCTTTGATTTTATCATCGCGAATTTGTCGATTTCGGGGTACATCTTATGAATTGTTGGCCCTGACGCCCTTGAATCTTTGGCAAGATATATCCTGCCTCCGACCCCAAGTACCTCATCGTCTAGTTCATTTAGAAGCGAAGAAAGATTTTCTTGGCCAATTGGTATATCCAGGGCCAATGTCCATCCAGGTCGTGGAAAGGAAAGTAGCCCCTTATTTTCAGCACCAAAGCGCTTCAGGACTGCTAGAAATGAGGCCACTCCGGCAGCTGAGAGTCTCTCAACTATTTTGCGGAGCGTCTCTTCTTGACCATTTGGAACGACAAATTGGTATTGCAGGAAGCCAGAGTTTCCGTAGATGCGATTCCAGCTCCCAACTCCGTCGAGTGGGTGAAAAAATGAGGCCAGTGTTGCTATTTGGTCTTGTCGAAGTTTGGGTGCCTTGCGATACCAAAGTTCGTTAAAGGCTTTTATTGAAACTGTGTTTAGCGTTCCGGTGGGGATCCATTTGGGTGCCTCTAATTTTGTGTTTGCAACGTATTTGAGGGGTTGTTCGGCACGTTTTCCATGTAGTTCATCCAAAATAGCATGGTCGCCCCGAGTAAGGACCGATCTTCCGATGTCGCCACCTTTGGCCATCAGGTCTATCCAAGCGACGCTATAGCGAAATTTGTCGTCGCTTCCCAGCATGACAGCCATCAACTCATCCAAGTTTGTACATCTTCGGGTTTCCATCTTTATGTATGCCGACTCAATAGGAATCATCTCGAAAGTCGCCTTTACGATAATCCCTGTCAGTCCCATTCCTCCGGCGGTTGCCCAAAAGATATCTTCGTCCAAATCTTTATCTATCTGGTGCGTTCCAGTAGGTGTTATTAGTTCGAATTGAGAGACGTGATTGGTGAATGTGCCATCCAAGTGGTGATTTTTTCCATGGATATCTGCAGCTATGGCGCCTCCGACGCTCACATACCTCGTTCCCGGTGTGACCGGTACAAAGTATCCTTTTGGAACATAACTATTGAGGATAGAATTGAGAGAGACGCCACCATGTACGGTGAGGTGGTTCCCCGAGAGCTGCGAATCGTCAATTCGGTCCTCTTGAATGACGACGCGTCCCCCTGCGATTTGAGCGGCATCTCCGTACGCACGTCCCATTCCTCTTGCGATTACGCCGGCTCCATTTGCTTCGGAAAAGATATTTTCTATATCAGTTATCTGCTTGAGGTCGACTACTTCAGAGGTCACCTTTTGAGTTCTTCCCCAACCGTTTAGGAGTTGTCTTTGTGTCTTCATGGCTGCTCCCTGGTAGATCTACCTCGTTGTACGAGGCGACGCTAGAAGCAAACGATCTTTGGCCAAGATGCTCAAATTGCAAATCATTAGTTTGCATTGCATACCAAAGAGCGAATCCTTCTGGTGAATAATTTAGCCTACGGTATCTCTATTTCATCCTGATAGGTGGTTTTGTCTTTTTAGAAATGGAGTTTTGGGAGCTCGAAGACATAACGACGAGGTGTGAGTCGCTTATCTTGGACAAAGCGATCTTTAGTTTGGATCTTTTGTAATCAATGGATGAGTCTTGGATAATAGATACCAATGGCGACCAGGAGAGCCCAGATCGCACCAAATATTTGAAGGCGTCGATCGCCGAGAACGACTTCTTCGGGGCTTCCTGCTAATCCACGATCGGCTTCAAGTGCGTAGATCAAAATTGCGATTACAAATGGAATGCCTGAGAGTTGTACAAATATCTGGCCTGGCCGTGAGGCGAATCCCTCAAAGGTCCACAGGCCATAGCCCGCAATTGCAACGGCTGATGCCATGGATCGTACGTAGTTTAAGTACTCAGAGCTATATTCTCCCAAGACTTTCTTGTGGTCGATTGCGTCATCACCCATTGTCTTTACCTCCGCGTAGCGTTTTCCCGAGACCATAAAGAGAGAGCCAAACGCTGCCACTGTGAGAAACCAGACTGAAAGAGGTAGGTTGGTTGCAAGTCCGCCAGCTATTGCGCGAAGCAAGAAGCCAAATGAAACAATGGAGATATCTAGGACCGGTTCATTCTTTAGCCAGTAGGTGTAGCTGATCGTGATGACAATGTAGGTCAAAATCGCCAGAAAGAATGGGCCGTTAATGGCAAGTGAGATTGCCAAGGAGATGAAAATTATAGCGGTACCAACAAATATCGCAGTCTTTGGGGCTATTGCTCCGGCTGCGATAGGTCGGTTCTTCTTTGTTGGGTGACGACGGTCGCTCTCGACGTCCTTTGCGTCGTTGATCATATATAGGCCAGAGGCACCAAGCGAGAATGTTATGGTGGCAAGAACGGCGAGTGAAAGATAGTGGATCTCGGTTATCTTCCCCGCCGCAGCTGGAGCGGCAAGCAAAAGGCTATTTTTGAGCCATTGTTTTGGCCGAGCCAGAGAGATGAACTGAGCGAGTGTGGAACGCTTTTGATAGGAGTGTTTGGGCACGCTTTAGTCTTTCAATCTTTTGGAAGTTAGTTCGACGATGGTGGTAGGAGTTCTGCTAAAACCAGACCGAATAGAGTTTATGCCGATGCCTTGGACTCCAGCCACCTAGGTCGTGGCAATGTCATAAGGTGACGGCCACGAATACAGCTATATTTTAGGCGAGTCCCCAAGGCGGTGTGTTTGGTTTGGTGATTTGATTGGATCAGGCGCTTTGAGGAACGTGCGCGGTAATGGAGAGAGTTTTGTCCCGTGGTGGTGGTAATAGAGAGACTTAATGGCTATCTATCCTCAATTTTAGGTTCTATTCGGTAGCTAGCCGTATCGCGAATCCAATTAGAACCAGTCCAGTCCCGATTGACAGCCGTGACCTAATCGACCCCTTTGACATCCATTTTGTCAATTTCATCGAGATGGCAATCAATATTGAAAAATAGATCGCGGTGAGGATGGTAAAGACGATTCCCAAGAGTGCGGTAGTAGTTCCGATCTGATATCCAGAGGGCACGAAGCTGGGTAAAAAGGTTATGAAAAAGATTCCAATCTTTGGATTTAGGAGATCGCTCATGAGGCCGTCGCTAAAAGATCTTTTTAGGTGACCCGCCCTATCTTTAGCTCCTCCAATAGAGTATTTCTCATCAATGCCCTCGATATCCTTTCTCCTACTTCGAATTGTTGATATTCCCATCCAGGTTAAATAGATAGCACCGCAGACCCTTAGTGCCATGTATCCATATCTTGAAGCAGCAAGGATCTCCGAAACACCAAAACTGGCCGCTGCTACCCATATCATAAGCCCTACTAGGACGCCGAGGCCAGCTAGAAGTCCACCCTTTTTACCGCCTCTGATTATGTTTTTTACGACCACCATGGTGTCTGGTCCAGGAAGAAGGACGATCAGGATCGCTGTTAGCAGGAAGGATAAGAAATAGGGCCTCATTTAATCTTTATATTAGCGGCCTAATAGGGAGTAATTTATCTTTTTAGATAGGACCATCCACAAATTGTAAATCGAAAGACTTTCCCTAACTGTCTATTAGCACGCCTGGGGATCCATTTTTAGAGCGGTTAATGGTCAAACTTTAGCGATCGTAATCACTAGTCGTCGTCGTATAGCATATTAATGTTATGCACTTTTTGCGTTCTAGACTAGACGACTCTATCGAGGTTGGTATTTTAAGTCCTCGGGATGCCGATGAGATCTTTGCGCTCGTAAATTCTTCGAGGAATTCTTTGAGGAGATTTTTGCCTTGGGTTGATTCGACAAAGTCTCCAGATGACGAGGCAGATTTTTTGCGTCGCGCCCTTGAACTTTATTCTTCAGGTCTGGAGTATCACTTTGGAATTTGGTTTAACGGTTTGATGGCGGGTGGAGCTTCGCTCTCTTTGGATCCACTAAATAACTCCGGAGAGATCGGTTATTTTCTGGGTGACCCTTTCACACGTAGGGGCATAATTACCAAGGTCGTCGCCGAGATGACTTCTTTTGCCTTTGGGCAACTGGGAATTAATCGGTTGGAGATATTCGTGGCAGACAATAATGAGCGCTCTATTGCCGTAGCGAAGCGTTGTGGCTTTTCGCTTGAGTCGCGAGCTGTGCGGGCCATTTTGCTGAATGGTCTTTATCTAGATCGATTGTGCTTTTCAATGCTGGCGAGTGACTATGTCTCAAAATAAACTACGAGCGAGATCTCGATACGATCTACGGTCCGCCTTTCGCTAGATTCAGCCTTTGACCCTAGAGATACATTGTTGAGATAAGTCGAGATAAATTGTTGAGGTTTCGGTGACTTCGTTGCACTCATCTTCAATGGTAAGACTATTCAACGGAGCTTCTCATCAATTATCTCAACTTCGTATGCGCCCATGGCAGAACTCTTTATGGTCGGGCATGGGCGCATACGAAGCAGGAATTGTCCGTAGTGCTTTGTTGATTAGTCCACGTGTCGATCTCGAAGTTCGCGCTTTTGGATCTTTCCCGTAGCACCACGTGGGAGGGGATCACTTTCAATGTAAAGTTTCGTTGGGATTTTGTAACTTGCAATCTTTTTCGAAAGGAAAGAGGATATCTCTTGGGGCGAGACTTTGGAGCCTTCCTTGAGGTAGATTGACGCTGCAACCTCTTCCCCTAATCGGGGATGTGGTAGTCCAAAGACAGCGGCTTCATAGACTGCAGGATATTCGTAAATGGCAGATTCAACCTCTGCGCAGTAGACGTTTTCGCCGCCACGAATTACCATATCTTTGATTCGATCATCTACGTATACGAGTCCGTTTTCATCCAAGTGGCCGATGTCGCCTGATCTCAAAAATCCATCCACAAATGTTTTAGCATTGGCCTCTGGCTTGTTCCAATACTCTTTAATGACGGTAGCGCCCTTGAAGCAGATCTCTCCTCTTTCGCCAACGGGCACTTTTTCACCCATGGGGTCGAGGATTGCAATCTCCACAATAGGCAAAGACCGCCCCGCTGATTTTGGATATTGAAGTGCTTCGTCATCTCCGATTTGCGGTCCGTAGGAATTAGTTTCGGTCATCCCATAGCCAAAACCCGGTCGTCCGTTTTTGATTCCATTTGCAATGCGCTTGATCAATTCTGGGGGAACCGCCGACCCCCCTCCACCCATGCTCAAGAGCGAGGATGTATCGGTTTTGGTGAAATTTGGACTTTCGAGCATATCCCATGACATTGTAGGGACACCAATGAAGTGGGTTATATGTTCCTCTTCGATTATTGCAAGGGCGACATCTGGATCCCAGCGGTGCATCAGTACTAATTTGGAGTTCGTAATTAGTGAAGATAGAAGTACTGATACGCACCCAGTTACGTGAAATAGGGGCACCGCAAGGATAAAGCTAGTTGGCCATTGTGACGGCTGCTTTGGTGGGTACCGCAGGGTGCTCATTTGAGCTCGAGCCCCATTTGCATAGACTGCATTCATGATTGCCCTATGAGTCGATAAAGCGCCTTTTGGAAAGCCTGTCGTACCTGAGGTGTAGAGGATTGTCGCGTCGTCGTCGGGGTCCATGACAGGTTTCTTATACGGCTTTGTCTCCCAGGTGGCTGGGTCAAATCGCCTTAGTTCTCCAAGGTCGTCAGCCGGAGTAGATCGAACTACGACGATCGGTACCCCTCTTTCACTTGCGGGAGCTAGAGATCGCTTGGCGCGTTCTGTGTCTGCGATTAGAACTTTTGGTGTTGCATCACCTAGGGCGTATTCGATTTCGTCCCTCTGCCACCAGCCGTTTATCAAAGTGGCAATTGCTCCAATATTTAAAGTAGCGATGTAGGCTTCGATCCACTCAGGTAAGTTTCGCATGGCAATAGCGACACGGTCACCTTTTTGAACGCCATAGTGGTTTGCCAATAGGTCTGCAAACGCATCTGCGCGCTTCATTAGGGTTTCATAGGAGACCCTCTCGTCCTCGTAGACGACAGCAATCTCGTTAGCATGCTGGGCTGCGTTGGCAAAGAGATCTCCGAGGCATGATGGCGTATTTTTGAAGACCTTCATTTCGATACCATTTATTTTGGCATCTACGATCTCAAAGAACTGTCCCGCTCCAGTGATGGCTAAAAGCGCCTCTTCGTAGTCCATTCGTCTCCCTCAATTAGAGATTGATGAGCTACCGGAGATGAAAATCTCTCCGGTAGCTCATCAGTTGTTTTTTCTTCCGATATCCAAACGATCTGATCGATCTCTCAGTGGTCGTTTGATCCTTTTTTTTGGATAGATTTATCCCGCCAAATTTGAATGGCTAATCTACCATTGCACTGTAAACCAACTGAACCAATTCTGGACGAATTGGGTACGTCGAGGAGGGGAGCAGTTGTGTCATAAATGAGATCGCCAAACCCTCTTTGGGATCGATGAAAAAGGCAGTGCTGGCGGCCCCTCCCCAAGCATAGGTTCCTTTGGAGATCAGAGATTTGGTGTCGGCGGGGTTTATGACAACAGAGAAGCCCAGCCCAAAACCAACCCCAGCCGAATTTGACTCGGAGAAGATTGGCCGTCCGATCTGGTCCATATCTTGGTTTCCGGGAAGGTGATTGGTGACCATGTAATCTACTGTTTTAGGAGAGAGAATTCGGATCCTATCAAGCTCGCCACGATTTAGCATCATCGCCATAAAGGCGGCATAGTCGCTTGCCGTTGAGACTAGTCCGCCACCGCCAGAGAGCACTCTCTGAGGCGATAGACATGCATTTCCAAAGGCATCGAGGCGCGTGATTTCACCATTTACTCCTGGCATATAGAGCGCGGCGAGTCTCGATGCGCGTTCTGGCTCTATATAAAATGATGTATCGACCATCGAGAGTGGGTCAAAGATCTCCCTCTTCATGAATTCATCAAGTCCCATTCCCGAGGCAACCTCAACGACGCGACCTAGAACGTCTGTCGATACCGAGTAGTTCCATTCCGTTCCTGGATTGGCCACTAGGGGCATCGATGCCCATGCATCGCACGCACCTGCTAAATCGACATCTGGCGGCCAACCCCATTCGTAACCGTTTGCACGGTAGATCGCATCGGTGGTGTGTGCGTGGTGAAAGCCGTAGGTGAGGCCTGATGTATGGGTCATGAGGTGCCAAATTCGCATTGGTTCAGTCGCTGGAACGGTCAAGGGGGCTTGAGTGGAGCCTTGCTTGAAGACGCGGAGGTTTGCAAATGATGGAATGTACTTCGAGACTGGGTCAGTTATATCCAAGAGCCCTCGTTCGTATAGGATCATCGCTGCGACTGTGGTGATCGGCTTAGTCATTGAATAGATACGAAATAAGGTATCCTCTTCTATCGCCTGTCCACCCTCGATGTCTCTTAAACCTGATTTAGCAAGGTAAATGGGCTCCGAGTGGCGCGTGATGGAGACTAGCCATCCGGCAAGTTTTTTTTGTTCTACGTAGGATTGGAAGTGCTCTCCGATTCGATCCAGCCTCTTGGGATCGAATCCCATTCGCTTTGGATCCTTGGTTACATTAATTTTCATGTTACATTCCTTATACCAAAATTGTTCCAATAAGAATTATTGCACCTCGCAGTCGCTTATGGGATTCAATTTCAGGTTTGGTGATATTTGACGCCTTCTTGGGCGGCCAAGACTATCTCGCCAAGACCATCTCGACGGGCCAGACCGATCTTGGCTCAATTGCTTACCTTGGGCATATTGTCCAAAGAAGAGGGGGGGGTATCGCTCTGGCCGCGCTTGATAGATTTTAACTTCTTTTTTGCATTTGGCTCCGTGAACTAATAAGAGGAATCATTCGTGGATCTCGAAGGTATCTTTTAGAGCACCTTATTTTTGAATATAGCTTCTGGAGGGGGCCGATATCTTTTTCGCGATGGCGATAAGAAATGCGATCGCATTTTTTCATTTTTGCTCATAGGGTCTGTCTCCTAATCCAACTGGAGGCCGCGATGGCCCCTTTCCCCTTTTGATCATCGGCGCCGGTAATGCTTTAAAGAGAATCTTGTGGTCGACGAAGCTCGACTGAGAGAGGTTGAGTTCTTCGAGATGGAAAGGTTTCGAGTAGCAGATTTCTAAGGTACCAATTGGATAAAGGTCGCTTTTTTTGGATCTTTCGGACTCTGGATAGGCCTTGACGCGGATCCATTGATGAAGAGAGGTTCGTTTTTGAATATTAAGATTTGTATCCTCCCCAAAGTCCTTTGGGCGGATTGACAATAGGCTATTTGGGAGTAAATCTTGAACTTGGCCCAAAAACGGTCGAGGATCGTCCCTAGTTCTAGTATCTCTTTACTATTTAAGGAGTCGTAATGGCCAATTGTGTAGTGCTTCTAAGTGGTGGACTTGACTCTAGCACCGTGGCTGCCTTTGCCATGAGCCAAGGATTTGACGTTCATGCTTTGAGCTTTAACTACGGTCAGCGCCACCTTGTTGAACTTGATGCGGCTCGGCGCGTTGCTCGAGAGCTGGGTCTTCATAGCCATGTAGTTTGCGACATAGATTTGAGAGTGTTTGGCGGTTCGGCACTCACTGCATCCATTGATGTTCCTCACCGTCAAAGCGGCGAGGCGGTTGACTTTGGGGCATCTAAGGAGATTCCTGTCACCTACGTACCGGCACGCAACACGATTTTTCTTTCATTTGCATTGGCTTTGGCGGAGACGATCTCTGCCAGCGACATCTTTATAGGTGCGAATTCGATCGACTATAGTGGGTATCCAGATTGTCGTCCCGAGTACTTGGCCGCCTTTGAAGCTATGGCGAATTTAGCTACTAAGGCATCGGTTGAGAAGGGCCAAAAGACAACGATCCACGCCCCCCTTTTGACTTTGACTAAAGTTGGAATAATCGAGCTTGGCCTTTCCCTGGGAGTGGATTATTCCATAACCCATAGTTGTTATGACCCAGTTGACTTTAATAAACCCTGCGGAAGCTGTGACTCGTGTCTGATACGCATGGGGGCCTTTGAGAGTCTAGGAATGGTAGATCCGCTATTTTAGGAGCCTCGTTGATCCGTGTGCGATTGTGGCATTACGAAGCCTTTGGCTGTTTCTATCGTGAAGTTCAAGAAAAAGTATTTAAGGAATCTGAGTGAAATTTATATGGTAAGCGATACTTCGAAGCTGAGTTTATTGGGAGCAGGCTCAACTAACTATGAATATAGTTCGCCGACGGCTGACCTCCTAGAGGTCTTTGACAATCCGCGTCCTGAAGTTCCTTTTGTCATAGGTTTGGATTGTCTGGAATTTACTAGTCTTTGTCCTATGACCGGACAGCCCGACTACGGAAGTATATATATTGACTACGTTGGCGACAAGCTCTGTGTTGAATCTAAGAGCCTTAAACTTTACCTTGTCAGCTATAGGAACCACGGCGCCTTTCACGAAGACTGCGTCAATTCAATTGCAGATGACATCGTGGGTAAGATTAACCCTCTTTATTTAAGAGTCTTTGGTGACTTCAACGTCAGAGGCGGAATAGCCATTAAGCCACTCACCATTCGACGCAACTCTCCAATGGCTAGTGAACTGCGCGATGAGATCGCAGAGCTATTTGCAAGTTTTGATCGTCTCTCGGCCCGTGGCCCAAGGGGCTGATGATCGTGTTTGATTTTTTGGAATTGATTTAGGGGAAGTATCAATCGATGGCGTTAGAGGAAATTGACAGATCTAAGAGTCAATTGGTTATAGGAGCCATTGCGTTTTTGATCTACGTCTTTGTGATAGGCGGCTCAAATTGGATGATTGGTCATGTCGGGAAGGCTATTCCTGGAGCTCATGTGCTACCAGTAGGGTTTGGTTTGATGGCTCCATCGGGTGTATATCTTGCTGGGGCGGCCTTTGTCGCTAGAGACGTTTTACAACGTGTAACAGGTACCAAAGTTGGGATTTTGGCAATTATTGTCGGAGCTCTAGTATCTGCATTGGTCTCGTCAGCTCATCTTGCTTTTGCTTCAGGTGCTACCTTTTTGCTCTCTGAGAGTTGTGACTTTTTGATCTATACGCCTTTGCAGTCGAAGAACTTTCCTTTTGCTGTATTGGCTTCGGGAATTGTAGCCGACGTAGTCGATTCGGTCGTATTTCTAACGTTGGCCGGGATTCCACTTTCGCTGGCGCTGGGCGGCCAGCTTTTGGGAAAGTTTTGGGTGATGTTGAGCGGAGCGTTGATAGCCGGATGGTTGAGGCGTTTCCGGGTTTTTTCAATTCCCGCTCGGACTCTGCGAGGAGCGTAGTGACACTTAGGACTGTATCTCTCTAATTACAGATGGTCTATTTTCTATTACAGATATCTGATGGCGACTATAGATAAGTTTTGGAAGCTGTCTCTTGTTTTTTTTTGCGAAAATCCTAAATTGACCAGTAAATCAGTGAGTGCTTTTTCCATTTTCGACGTAGTGTTTAGAGGCAGTTCACAAATTATCTCACCTCAGAATGTGAGATAGCTTTCATTTTGGACACGATTTTTTCTCTTTGGGGATTTGGACCTCAGTGGTTGCAAAAGGTGGTTGAGGACTGTCGTGAATGTTGAATCTTATCTGGGTAACGAAGGTGGCCAATTAGAGACGGACAAGGTGCAGAGTTGGCTTTGCGACAATACTTTTTTAGTCTTTGATCTTGAGACAACGGGTGTCGACGTTTTTGTTGATCTCCCTGTTTCATACGCCCTTTTGATAATGAGCGGTGATAATTGCGTACTAGAGAGCTATTCGCTTGTTGATCCTGGCATCCAAATACCGATTGAGGCCGCAAAGATTCATGGTATCTCAGACGCGGCGGTAAGACGACATGGCCTTTCACTGGGGGATGCTCTTGGTCTGATCGTAGATCAGCTGATGCGTGCTTATCGAAATGGCTGGTTTGTGGTTGGGATGAATATTAGCTATGACCTATCCCTGCTGGATAATGTGTTGAAGAGGGAGTTGGGCGTAGGCTTGGGTGAGATGGGCATTAGCCCTGGTGTTGTCGACACATTAGTCCTAGATCGCCATTACGATCCATACAGGAAGGGGCGCCGAACTCTAGATGCTCTTGGAACTCGATATAATGTCGCAAAGGGTGAACTTCATAACGCTTTGGAAGACTGTAAGGTAACCTATCGCGTACTGCGCGAGATGGCAACTATTTATCCGGCCATAGCCGATTTGGAGCCCTCTACGAGTTCAGATGTTTTGGCAGGCTTTCATCATAAATGGGTGGAAGGCTACAATAAGTGGGCGCGCGCTAAGTCCAATGCCGAGATTGACGATAACGGCTGGCCGATACTGTTAGATCGAGGTCGTTGACAGTTGTGACAGACATGACAATGATTTCAATATCGGCCATGTCTGTCAGAGACTTTCGCTAAATTTTTTGGAGAGCTACAGTGTCACTCGGATGTGACCGTGAGCGTCACCTTTATATTTCCCATAGTCGCTTTGGAGTAGGGGCAGGTTTGGTGTGCTAATTCGACCAGTTCTAGGGCCAAGGCTTCATTGATTCCCGGCATCTCAGCTTCAATTGCGACTGTTAGTCCAAAGCCCCCGTCTGAATCATCGAGACCAATGCCTACTTCAACAGATACAGCTGAATCGGTGAGGTCTACCCCCTTTGATCGTGCTACAAGCTTGAGAGCAGAGTGGAAACAACCAGCGTAGCCTAGTGCGAAGAGTTGCTCAGGGTTGGTCCCATCTCCGCCGGGTCCTCCCAACTCCACTGGAGTAGTCAAATATATATCTAATTTGCCATCATGAGACTTCGCCTTGCCCTGGCGACCTCCCCAAGCGGTTGCACTCGTTTTATACCTTACGTCAACAGCCATTTCAACCTTTGCATTAAATTGCCCTTACTATGACAAAGATAACACAACTAGATTCATAGTCTCGGGATCTCTTGGGATATTGATCAAGGTCTCACAGGGTCAAGTAGATCATGATATCTCAACTTCTATGAGGAGATCGCCTGCCTCAATCTTTGTGGGACCCGAGGCCACTATTCGTTTCACGCGACCACTCACTGAGGTGGTAATGGCAGCTTCCATCTTCATTGCTTCGATAGTGGCGATTGTTTGACCTGCATTCAGGGTGTCGTTTAGAGCTACAGCTATGGTGACAACTCCAGAAAATGGGGCTGAGATATGACCGGGATTAGAAGAGTCAGCCCTTTCGTTTTTCGGTGCAGTGGACTTGATGGAGTTGTCGCGAATTGGAATTACTCGAAGCTGTCCGTTGAGGCGACAATAGACGTCTCTAATCCCTCTTTCATCAGCTCCGCCGATGGCGTCGAGAGCCAAGTAGAGGTCTACTCCTTGGTCGAGTTTGACAGATGTCTCTTCCCCGATCTCCAGACCGTAAAAGAAGGTCTTGGTATCCAATACCGATAGCGAACCATATTTATCAAGCGACTCTTCGTACTCCTTTGCGGGTCCAGGAAACAAAAGACGGCTCAAAGTAGCTCTGGGATTTGGAGCTTCAAGGGCATCTAGGCTCTCTTGGTCTAGCACTTTGGGCCCTAGATATTTTGAGGTGCGATTAGTTAGTGCTTTGGTACGAAAGGGCTCTGGCCATCCACTAGCGGGTATGCCTAACTCACCTTGGAGAAAACCTATCACACTGTCTGGAATATCATATGACGAAGGGTTTTCTTCAAAGTCAGTCGGGTCAGCATCTGCAGCTACTAAGCCGAGTGCTAGATCACCAACGACCTTTGAAGAGGGTGTAACTTTTACAATATTTCCGAGGATCTTGTTTACTGCTGCGTACATATCCTCGATTCGCTCAAAATGATCACCAAGGCCCAGTGCAATTGCTTGCTGGCGAAGGTTTGAGAGCTGACCCCCTGGAATCTCGTGATGGTAGACACGTCCTGTGGGGGCGCTAAGGCCAGATTCGAATGGACGATAGAGCTTTCTTACCGCGTCAAAGTATGGCTCAAGAGAAAGTGCCGAGCTCAGGTCAATGCCGCTATCGTAGGGGGTATTTTCTAAAGCGGCAATTATTGCAGACAGAGGTGGCTGGGAGGTAGTTCCTCCAAGTGATGCCGTTGCTCCATCGACAGCATCTACTCCGGCTTCGATTGCAGCTAGGTAGGTTGCGAGTTGACCTCCTGCTGTATCGTGGGTATGAAAGTGTACGGGTAGATCGAAGTTCGATCGAAGCGCTTTTACCAATTTGGCCGCCGCCGGTGCTTTGGCTAGGCCGGCCATATCCTTTATACATAGAATGTGGCAACCCATAGAGACAAGTTGCTCGGCGATTCTTAGATAATAATCTACTGTGTAAAGCGCCTCTTTTGGATTTGTCATGTCGCTTGTATAGCAAAGGGTTCCCTCTGCAACGGCGTTATTTTCTAAGACCGCGTCTATCTCAGGTCGCATGATTTGGACGTTATTCAGGGCGTCGAAGACTCGAAAGATGTCGACACCGCTTTTGACCGCCGCCTTTACAAATGATTTTGCCACGGGCTCAGGTTGGGGGGTGTATGCAACGGTGCTTTGGCCGCGAAGAAGCATTTGAATTGCAATGTTTGGGATCTCCTCACGCAACTGTTCTAGACGTGACCAAGGATCTTCTTTTAAAAATCTAAGAGCAACGTCGTAGGTTGCCCCGCCCCAAGCCTCGATACTCAGTAACCCGGGGAGGAGCCTTTGAATGTAAGGCGCGACTGCCACCATGTCCTTGGTGCGCAACCTAGTTGCAAGGAGACTTTGGTGCGCATCTCGCAGCGTTGTATCTGTTATGGCAACCGCTTTTTGCTCTCTTAGCAGCCTCGCGAACTCAGCCGGCCCAACTTCGCTGAGAAGGTTTTTACTTCCTTTTGATGGAGTCAAGGCCAAGTCGATCTTAGGTAATTTAGAGTTTGGGATGCTGTTTGTCGGAGCTGAGCCATTGGGGCGATTTACCGAGATGTCAGAGATGTAGGTAAGGAGTTTAGTTCCGCGGTCGGCGACTGACTTAGCCTTAAGGAGTTCAGGGTGACTTTCTATGTAAGAGGTATTAATTTGACCATGACGGAAGTCTTCCTCCTTTAGCAACTCCTGGAGAAAGCCGATGTTTGTCGCCACGCCGCGTATTCGAAACTCTCGCAACGCTCGGTCGGCACGTTGAATCGCCTCTCGATAGTCGTGGCCCCGGGTGGTGAGCTTGACTAGCATCGAATCAAAGTAGGGAAGGACTTGTGCTCCGGAATAGGTGCTTTCATCAAGGCGAATGCCAGCGCCACCTGGAGCACGATATGCCGAGATTCTACCGGTATCTGGTCTAAAGTTATCAGATGGATCTTCGGTGGTTATGCGACATTGGAGCGCGCTGCCCCTCGTTGTGATTCCTTCCTGTCGAATTTCTAAGTCAGTTAAGCTTTGTCCAGATGCGATTTTGATCTGCGCTTGGACTATGTCAACCCCGGTTACCTCTTCGGTGACTGTGTGTTCAACTTGAATTCGAGGATTCATCTCAATGAAGACATGACGGTTCTTCGAGTCGAGCAGGAATTCCACCGTTCCGGCATTCGAATATCCAATTGAGGCTGCGAATTTCACCGCGTCATTGCAGATCTTCTCTCTGATGTCGGGCGATAGATTTGGAGCGGGTGCGATCTCAACTACCTTTTGATGGCGGCGTTGTATCGAACAGTCCCTTTCGAAGAGATGAACCACCTCGCCGTATTCATCAGCAAGAATCTGCACCTCAATGTGGCGTGGCGCAATGACAGCCTCTTCAATAAAGATTGTCGGGTCACCGAATGCAAGTTGCGCTTCGGTGCTTGCGCTGGTAATCGCGTTGCTTAGCTGATCGGGGGAGTCCACCTTTCGAAGACCGCGGCCACCTCCGCCGGCTGAGGCTTTTACGAAAAGTGGAAAGTGAAAAGTTGAGATTATCTCCGATAGGTCGTCCAAGGCCGTGACGGGTCCTAGAGACTTGAGGGTCGGAATGCCGGCTCGACGAGCTGCAGCCACTGCGTTCATCTTGTTTCCAGCCAGTTCGAGAGCGCCGGTTGATGGTCCTATGAACTTGATCCCTGCCTTCACACAGGCCTCTGAGAGTAAGGGGTTCTCCGAGAGAAAGCCATATCCAGGATAGATTCCATCAGCCTGTGACTTTAGGGCGATTTCGATTATCGAATCGACATCTAGATAGGATCGAAGAGGGTGACCTGGTTCGCCAATTTGGTAGCTTTCGTCTGACTTTTGACGATGGAGGGAATACCGATCTTCGTATGCATAGATGCCAACTGTTGAAATGCGAAGTTCAGAGGCGGCACGAAAGGCACGAATCGCAATCTCACCACGGTTTGCTACGAGTATTTTTTTGAGCATGTTCGCCTACCTTAGATATCTCGAGGGATCTTGCATTCGCCATTGAGCAAAGATGGAATACGAAACTGTTATTCTAGAAACTCTCTTAGCCTACCCGAACGACCATTGACCATTCGGATTTGTTCGTGCCGACATATCTTTAGAGCCATGTCGAATAAAGGGCCTCCTTCATTAAAAAGCCAGGAACTTCGATCGATGCGGTAAGGAGTTTGTAGTTGTCTCTAAAAAAGTGCCATTGCAAGTGGTTCGAGACGATTAAAAGGATTGCTTTGTAGATAGCCAGCAATCAACTTTTACCGAGCTACAGATGATAGGTGTAGTTACTTTGCAAAAGTTGATTGCTGAAAGTTCTATTGATTAGGGGCGGTGAGCTTGTACGACGACTCGACCGTTCATCCTGAATTCTTCTTGGGGAGCCTCTTGAGCTACAGAGGCTAGAAGCTCGTCGAAGCTCGCGCTCTCTAGGAGGCCCGAGTCCACGAGTTGATCCTTCAGTGTTGCGATCTGGTCGACTATAAAGCGCTTCTCGCCTTTTTGGGGATCTGAATGAACGTGCAACGCTTCGGTCATCAGCTTTACGCTGTCGATCACAAATCCACCTCTCGATAAATAAACCGACAACTTTCTACCAACTTCGCGATCCCCGCCTCGTTGCCCTTGAAGTTTTTGGATGGCCTCAAATAGACGGCTGAAGGCATCAGATGGGCTTGGGTAGGTCATATAGAGATGGTCATCTATATCTTCGACTAAGAGCACTCCACCGGGCTTGAGTGCCCCTAAGAGGTTTCCAACGGCCTTGTCTGGATCTGAGACGTAGCTAAAGACCTCACGGACTACAACTACGTCAAATTCTCCCTCTGGAACGTCGAGTTGCATTATGTCATCAACTTGAAATTCGATAGAGATATCATTAGACAAGATACCTTGTTCCATTGAGCGCTCAATGATGGTTTTCGCACCGGCTACAAATTCTGGATTGACATCTGATGCAAGTATTGAAGCGCCAGTTCGAATCGCGATCTCGATGGCCAGTAGACCGTAGCCGCAACCGACATCGAGTACGCGCGTGCTCGGTCCAAGAGGAAGTGATTCGATTATCTGCTTCCAAGTCGGTCCAAGGTTCAAAGTGTATGCGAGCATGGATTTTCCCTCTCCGTCTTCCAACGTCGAGAGGTATCCAGCTGCTACGGTACGTAATTTTGCGAGTTTTTCATTGACCATCTGCATCTCTGAGTCGATCCCTGCTCCTAATTGTCATTGATAATGTGGGATTAATCTTCCACCGCTTGGTAAAAAAACCTAGCGCATTTTCCATTTTGGCGTCGGCTTTCCAAGTACCGATTATCCAATAAGAGTTAGGTTAGCGGATTGGTTCGATAAAAGTCGATTCATAAACGACATATACCCAAATTGGCTGCTCAATTTTTAACAATTTTAGGATTTTTATCGCGGATGAGCCGCTCCGATTGAAGCCGTGACACTTGGTTTAGAGCTTTGTCTCTTACTCATATCACTAGCTGTAGTTGAAGTAAATATGAATGAGAATCGATATCGGCTTTCCTGGTATCAACTGATACTTTTTAGTTTCATCGCGTTTTTGGGTCGGTTTTGGCGCGGGTGGGGCACCTGGTGCAGATTGCTATCTAATTTTAGGCTTTGTTGTGCGTTTGAGGGTGGTGGTAGTTGGTAGTGGATTTGGACAGATCTTTCTTGTCTTCTCTTTGTAATTCGGTGGCTAAAATGACGGAAAAATGATTAGCTGTTTTTTTAGGGTCTGCCTATTTTGTCATTGTGGATAACTAAATAGGCACTTGTGTTTGCGACTTCTCTTGAAGGCAGTCTTTTTAGGTGAGAAATCTTTTCTATGGCGCAATCCGAACTCCAAAACACCCTCTATCAAGGTTGGGTTAGATAATCCGAAGAAATAAAGCGATACTATCTTCATTTGTGCCCTTTTGACTTGTCATGTTGACTTGCCTTGGGTTAACAATATCTTGAGAGTAAGTTATCTATTTGGAGCGTCTTTTGGGACTAACGTTTGAAAAAGCTCGATCGGTAAAGTTCAAATTCCAATCGAGCTTTCTACTCTTAGTGGCTTGAAATAGGGCTCAAAGCAGACTGAGGCTACGAGAGGTCATCGACCTCTTTCGGAAGTAAGAATGTCGCAAAGAGACCAATAAGCACAAATAAGGCTGCAGTAAATGCTGCGGTTTTGGTGGCACTTGCCATCGCTTCGACCGCTGCGGTATGGATGAGCGTACCGTTGTATAGGTGGGAAAGTGTGGGTATAGCCGCTCCAGCACTAGCTCGTAGTTCCCTCACGATCCCTGCCTGTGCTGTAGGACCTAATGAAGTCAAATGAAGCAAGTTGAGGTTTTTGGTCATGGTACTTGCGAGTTGGCTAAGAAGGACGGTGCCCAAGATGGCAATTCCGAGAGCTGATCCGATCTGTCGGGAGGTGCTTTGAATCCCCGATCCCAGGCCACTTTTATCCAGTGGAACTTCCGCGAGAATTACTCCAGTCAATTGCGACGTTGCAAAGCCAACACCCACGCCGTAGATTAGAAATGCAGGTACCATCCAAAGTACTGATCGAGTTGGGGAAACTGCAACGGCGAGTGAGGTAATCCCTATCACCTCTAACCCAAGGCCAATGCGAACTACATTTCTCGCGCCTAGCTTCTTAGAGAGGGGCGTTACTGCTCCGCCTGCAAGGAAGCTCCCTAGCGCCAAGGCCAATAGGATTGTTCCGGTGCCAAGTGCGGTATAGTTTCTGGCGCCTTGAAGGAATAGCGGAAGTGCAAAAAGGATTCCGAACTCGCCCAACGAGACGATAGCTGCTGCAATATTGCCGGCACTGAAGCTCCGAATTGAAAATAGTGAGAATTCAATTAGAGATGGTCGACCCTTTGCGATGTTTGATTTTTCTAATGCTATGAATGCGATCGCCGATATGGCAAAGATCGCCAATGCAATTGGGATTGGGGAGATCGTGTTAGCAGGCCAAGTGAAGCTTGAGAGCTGAAATTGAGAGGTCTCGTTCCACCATCCGTAGCGTTGGGCTTCAATAAGACCAAAGACTAAGGAGCCTAGGCTAAGTATCACAAGTAGGTTCCCAACTAGATCTCCAATTGCCCCTGAATTTTCATCTTTCGATTCGGGAACCAAAAGAAGGGCGCCAACGAGGATTACAATACCAGTGGGAACGTTGATCAAAAATGCCCAGCGCCATGAGTAAGACTGAGTTAGCCAACCCCCAAGTAATGGTCCCAATGCAGCTACACCACCTATGGTCGAACCCCAAATGGCAAAGGCAATTCCGCGGTCCTTGCCAAAGAAGTTGGCATTTACCAAAGAGAGGGTGGATGGCAGAATCATTGCCCCTCCTATCCCTTGAATCAACCTTCCAAGCAGCAGGATCGATGAGTTACTTGCGGCCGCGGTTAGCAAGCTCGCCAAGACGAAGATTATTGTTCCAATAATGAACAGTTTTCTTCGTCCGAATCTGTCCCCGAGTCTTCCCAGTGAGATCAAAAGTGCGCCAAATACTAACGAATAGATCGAGTTGGTCCATTCGGCGTCACTGGAGTTCAAATGGAGATCGCGAATCATGGTGGGTAGCGCGACATTGACAATGGTCGCATCGACGATAATCATTGCGACGCCAAGCGCAATGAAGGGCATCATTAACCATCTACTTCGATTTGAAGTGTTCTGAATGTTTGACTTGGTATTCATGAATATCTTGACCTCTAAAGTAGTCTATTGATTTGATTGTCTTTGAGATATTGCGCTTTCGGGCTATATCCCATCTCGGCTTTTAGACAGTTCCACACTCTGGCCTTTCAACCACTCCTAAATGCTACTAGTCCCATTATTTAATGCTGGAGACCATGAGATAATTCCAAGATCGGAAATAGAGGCTAAAGTTATATTAATCGAGCCTCTCGGTCTTGCGGATTGTAATTGCCAGGCTTTCTATTGGCTTGGCCAGCAACGGGAGCCGTTGAAGACCGTTGGCTGGAAATTGTATTGGTGCCTTAAAGCCCGTATTCATATCTATAAATTTGAATATATATATCACGACTAATAGCTTTTAAATCCGCTAACTGTTGCTCAGCTTCGATATCGACATTTGCGTGTGTGATTGATCTGAAATCTCAATTGCATATGATTTTGCTTATACTTTCCATACGTTTGCTCTTTGCAGCGGGCGAAATTTGGAGATGGGATTGAGATAGGGGTGCTATCAAGGTGGATCGGAGGGGATGCGGCAATTGGTCTGTGGGCTGAGTTGGTATCGAACTCCGAAATCTAAAGCTCGCTGGGACGCTTCTAGTCAAGTCGGAGGAAATCCGGTTGGCATTTCACCTTTTAGATATCTTATCGGCTCTCTGTTGAACCGAAGGATCTTCATCTGTTGCAGGGCTATATCTAAGTCGGTAGTTTGGTGGCTTTGGTGTGGTAGAGGTAGTCGTTGGTCAATCTCATTTTTCCTAAGTTTCAATCTAAGTGAATAGTCGTGTCGGTGTCCTCGGTGGAACCGAGAGAGCCGCATCTGACATTAGTAAAAGACGTTTGTATTTTGACTAGATGTACCTATGTCATATTTGTTAGATGCCAGAGGTTTGTGCCCCTGAAGTTTCGACGGATGGTGATTGGCCATTTTCGATCTTATTTATTGAATCTTCAACCTCTAATGAGCCAACTTGCTTTGGCGAGATTTTGGAACTTGGTTTGTGATAGTGGTGAGCGCTTTTTCCAAACAGGAATAATCTGAAGTGGCCAATAACGGTGACTTCGTGTGCAGCTATTTTTTCCTTGGCTTCTCGGGGGAATTGCGACCTGTTGCTATTCAAAGAGGAATTTAGGGCTGGCTACCTTTGAGGCTTTATCTGGGCTTGACTAAGTCGATGCGGGGCTGCTTTTTAGTTTGAGGTTTATTTCTCTTATGGATTTACCCCGGCGATCCGATTTGGTGAGGCCGCCATTGTCGTCGAGGTTTTTGTCCGTCGGCGAGGCTTCTCTATGGAGCTTGTGGTAGTCCCCTGTTGTTAAAGCCTTTGGCGTGATCGGTGGAATCAACTGTCGGCGAGGCTTTATAGGAATCTTGCAATGGCTATATGGCGCATTGAACCGGCGTAATATTCGCGGTGATCTCTAAGGGTATTCATAAGATTGCAGCCTTAGGTCTATGAACTCTCTTCAAATTTAGATCTTCATGTCCATCTAGGACTCCTTTGATAGTCGAAGGATGGAAATTTAGCTGCCGTATTTGAAATTCATTAGCTAGGGTCAGAGACGATGAGCAGTATCGACTTTTATTCCTGTTTGGATGCGATAGATTGTTTCCAAAAAAAACTCAGAGGATGTAGTGGTTCTAATCTTTTATCGGCCAATGTGTTGTGGGTATGGGGGCTTGACCACCAGGTGGGCCAAGTTCTATGATCATTTAGTATTAATTTTTCAGTATCTAGTTCATGAATCTATTAGGTTCGTCTTAGATTTGCTTGATGACTTGAATAAGGGATGTCTAATTACTTCGTCACCTGTACCTTAGCTCCCTTCGCGATCATCTTTCCTGTGGCTCGGTCCAATAGGAAGGTTGATTATGCAGAGAGTTTTAGTGACTGGGGCAGCAGGATTTATCGGATCTCACCTATCCGCGATGCTAGTTAGAGATGGAATAGAAGTTGTAGGTGTTGACTGTTTTTCCGATTCTTATGATTCGGGTGAGAAATACGAGAGAATGCTCACTTTGTCTGAGCTGGAGGGTTTTGAATTTCAAAAAGCTGATTTGGTCGATGCCGATCTTGATGTCCTGCTCGATGGTGTCGATACGGTCTTTCATCTTGCGGGTCGGGCGGGCGTACGATCTAGTTTTGAGCAATACCCAAGCTATGTTCATGACAATATCCTGGCTACGACAAAGTTAGTTGGAGCTATTGCCGACCAGAATCGCAAGATACGCTTGGTGTATGCCTCTTCATCTAGCATCTATGGAAATTCACCGACTCCATTCCTGGAGTCTTATGAGCCTTCGCCCATCTCGCCATATGGTAAGACAAAGCTTGCCGCCGAAAGAGTGGTTTTAGAGGCAACTAGCCCTCTGGTCGAAACGGTTGCGTTGAGATATTTCACGGTATATGGACCCTCCCAGCGTCCTGATATGGGTTTGCGCAAATTTATCTCTAGCGCACTTTCCGATCGGGAGATAGCGATCTTTGGCGATGGAAGTCAGAGTCGTGACTTTACCTACGTGAGCGATATTGCCAATGCGACAATGAGTGCTGGCAAGGCTGAAGTTAGTGGACTTGCAATAAATATCGGTGGTGGCTCGACTGTGACCTTGCTGGCGGTGGTAGAGATGCTGCGAGGTTTCCACGGTACTGATCTGCGAGTCTCCTTTGGCGACTTTGCTCGGGGAGATGTATTGCATACCGGCGCTGATTTGGATAGAGCGAAAAACTATCTCGGGTTTTCTTCTAAGGTCTCTTTTGCTAATGGATTTAGAAATGAATATGAATGGCTAAAAGATCTCCACACATTTCAGGCGGCAGGTGTGGCACAGTGACCCAAAGTTTCACAAGGATCGATGAACTCACAGATATGGCGCCAAGACGTATTGTAATTTATTCGCACGATACATATGGACTTGGTCATCTTCGTCGCAATATAGCACTTGCTGAGGCCCTAGTTCGGATTAATCGCTCCGTCCGAGTTATCATTATGACTGGTTCGAGGGTGGCGAGTAGCTTTAATACTTCTCGGGGTATTGAGCTTGTAGAGCTTCCACCGGTAATCAAAG
This sequence comes from Acidithrix sp. C25, assembly GCF_904848545.2. Lineage (NCBI taxonomy): Bacteria > Bacillati > Actinomycetota > Acidimicrobiia > Acidimicrobiales > Acidimicrobiaceae > Acidithrix > Acidithrix sp. C25. The sequence goes on along the minus strand of NZ_CAJHCI020000004.1, from coordinate 187,175 downwards.
TTGGTCCGGATGAGTATGAGAGTTATGGCGTTTCGATTCCGCTTTCGTTGATCAAGCGTGCTCGTGCAGCCATCATCAAAGATATAGTGGTTAGGTTCAATCCAGATATCTTTTACGTGGACCATTCGCCACTTGGAATGTCAAAGGAACTCCTAGGAGTCCTGGACTTTTTGGTTTTGGCACACCCTAAGATTCATCGAGTTATTGGTCTTCGTGATGTCATAGATTCACCTACTAATCTTGGTCAAAGCTGGGCTACCGATGGTGTATTGGATGCCATTGCTCGATATTACCATGCGGTGTTTGTCTTTGGAGAAGAGGCAATTTACGACCTGCGGAAGAACTATTCGATTCCTGAAAGTGTCAAGTTGCGATACCTCTCATATTTGGGGAAGCCTGAATTCATCGAGGCGGGTGTGTGTCGAGCTGAATTTTTCGCCAACGCCTCGTCTGATCAAGGATATTTTTTAGTAACCGGCGGCGGTGGTGGCGATGCCCAGGAGGTTTGTGAGGTTGGGATTGAGGTTGGAAAGGTTATCCAAGTCCCAACTTTAGTAGTCGCCGGCCCCCTGATGGAGGTAGATGCACTGGCTCACCTCCGGCGACTGATCGGCGACGCTGCCAATATTAGTTTAATTGATTTCGAGCTGAATATTGAGGTTTTGCTATCGAAATCTAGGGTTGCGCTTTCAATGGCTGGATATAATACAACCGTTGAACTGGCGGCAGCTAGGGTTCCTGCTCTTTATCTGCCCAGGATATATCCCAGACAAGAGCAGCTGATAAGGGCGAAGATCTTTGAGAAGTTAGGATTTGGGCGCGTTGTCGACCTGTCTAGGTGGAAGATCGAGAGGATCTCCCAAGAGGTAATGCATTTTTGGTCTGAACCGATTCTTTCGAGTCAGATAAGCGTGAATATGTCTGCGATTCCAAAATTTGCAAGTCAAATTGTAGTTCCTGATTTAGTAGATTTTGATCGCGCTTGTGACTCAGCAGAGACCACACCATGATTGCCTCAACCGTTGATGGATACCAAGCTCGATTTATCGATTCCACCAAAGTACGCTTTTTCGAAGAGAGCGACTCGGCCGTAATCGTAGATTACGTACTTGTTGGCCCGGCTGATACATCCCATAAAGGGGAATGCGGTGCCGTTGATGCTATAGGATTTTCTGCTCATCAGGGAGCCACCCATTGGCAGGCACAAAGGGAGCACGCTATCTTGGGGTATCTAATAGATAGAACCTCCCAAACTAAACAAGGCGTAGGAGGCTTAGGTGGTAGCGAAGTTCCAATTGATGGCTCGCCCGATCCCCTAAATCATGCGAGCACGGTTCAAAGGGTCAATTACCTCTTGAGTATCGGGGGTATCGATAGCTCTCAAGTTGAAGATCTGCAATTTGTCATCGATGGGTCTTTGGTGTCATCCAATTGCGACTTGTCGAGCGGTGGTAATGGCTCCCAAGACAAGTGGAAAATTGGTATGAAATGAGGATAGCGTATCTTCTCTTTGACCCAGGTATCCCAGTCGGAGGCACAAAGGGCGCATCGATTCACGTAAGTGAATTTTGCCGTGCTGCCAGCGCCTTGGGCCATGAAATTCATTTGATTGCGACCAGGGTCGTCGGTGATGGGGTTCCCAGTGTGATCTTGCACCATATTGAGTTACCCTACATTAAGGCCTCAGATGGCTCCAAGTTCCAGGCTGCTAATGAATTTTCAGAACGTGCGTTTGACGTATTGAGAGAGATAAAACCAGATCTTATCTATGAGCGCCTGAGCCTCTTTTTTGGCGAGGGGCGCCAACTTGCAATCCGACTTGGAATCCAGAGATTGTTAGAGGTTAACGCGCCGATAGTGGATGAGCGTATTGAGCACTTTAACCTCGATCTTATCGATGAAGCTAGAGCCAAAGAGGCCGCTGCTATCTATGGTGCAGACGTCATCGCCGTGTCGGAGTCGTTGTGCGCCTACATTAGGACAAATGAGGCAAAGACGATATCGGTCTTTCCCAATGGCGTAGACACCGAGCGATTCGGATCAGTTATCAAATATCGATATGATACGCAAAGTATGTCGCTCAAAGTGACATCTGACCCTAAGGGGCCAAGCGATCCAACAACAATAGGTTTTGTCGGCTCCTTGAAGACTTGGCATGGAGTTAATAATTTGATTTTAGCTTCAAATCTACTCTTTGATAGGGGTATTTTTCATCGACTTTTGATAGTTGGTGATGGACCAGAGATGACATCCCTAAAGCAACTGTCGGAGCGTTCCAAGGCACGGGCTCGTATTCATTTTGTTGGAGCGCTCGAGATGAGCGAGATCCCATCTTATTTATCTTCGATGGATATAGGCGTAGCTCCATATCTGCTCCGGGGAGACTTCTACTTCTCCCCGCTAAAGATCCTTGAGTATATGGCGTCTTCGATAGCTGTAATTGCCACTAGAACTCCATCCATTGAAGCTATCGTCGGAGGCGATGCATTTCTTTTGAGCGACCCATCGCCAGAGGCGATTGCCAATGCAATTGCGACTTTGATCGACGATCCAACAAGACGCATGGAACTAGGAAAAAAGGCACGAGATCGGGTCGAGACCTCTTTCACTTGGAATCAGACGGTTAGTTCAATTCTTGAGGTGGCGGCCTCCCAGAAAGATGGCCCAGACGATGTGCAGTTTGATTCAGTGGATACGATAGGGCAGGTGCAGTAGTGAGGGCTCGAAATCGACCAAAAGGAAGGATGGTCGGTGACTTCCTTCGACAGAGTCGCGGTCGAATGGCGATCGGATTGCTTTTTTCACTCGTCAATGCAGCCATCACTTGGATAACCCCATGGCCACTAAAGATCGTTGTTGACTCAGTTTTTGGAACTAAACCTTTGCCTTCTAGCTTTGGTTACACGGGAACAAAATTAGAACTGCTCTATATCACCGTTGGCGCAATGGGCGCACTTGCTCTAATTGGTGGTGTGAGTACCTACATTTCAGCGTTGAGTTTTGCAAATGCAGGACAGATATTCTCTAATAATCTCCAGGTAAGGGTCTATGACCATATCCTAAAGCAGCCACAAGGGTTCTTTGAGAAGCGAAAGGCTGGTGACCTATCTACTCGTTTGATTGCCGATGTGCAGTCGATACAACGAGCGATGGTGGAGTCTGTTCCGACCTTGGTCAATTCGATACTGGCCATAGTTGGAATCATGATTATCTTGGCCATGCTTGGAGTCGTCTTTTTGGTAGCGGTTTTGGCACTTGGTGTATTCGTAGTCTTTGACCTAACGTATTTTATGCGACGGGTTCGGCGGGAGTCGAGGAGGGCTCGAGACTACGAGGGTATGGCGAATTCGGCTGCGCAGCAGGCGATTACCGGTTTGGTGGTAGTTCAAACTAACGGAGCGACAGAGATGGAATCCTTTCGGTTTTCCTCGCTCGTTAAATTGAGTACGCGTCATTCTTTGAATTCCAACATTGCACAGGCTGCGATGAATTCATCTGTAACCTCGGTATTGAATCTGACTATTGCAGGTTTCGTCCTCTTTTCTGGATTGGCAGTCTTTTCCCACACCCTTAGCCTTGGCATGATCTTGGTTGTGACCTCCTATGCACGATCGGTATACAAGCCGCTTCAACAATTGACCAAGAGAGCGGGAATCGTTGGAGTTGGTTTAGCGGCCAAGGAGCGGGTTGAAGAGTTGCTTTTGGCCAATGATGCAAGGCCAGGTGTAACCACGAAGAGGCGAGTTCCACTCGGCGGGAGCTCTATTAGCTATGAAGGTGTCGCCTTCTCTCATGGCGGCCGTTCGATCTTTGAGGATTTGAACCTTCGTGTAGAGGAGGGTAAGCGAATTGCAATTGTAGGCGAAACTGGATCGGGAAAGTCGACGATTGCAAAGATGCTCCCTCGGCTCTTGGAGCCCAAAGAGGGCCGAGTGACCATAGGGGGTCGCTCTCTAGATGAGATTCCTTCATTTCAGCTACGGGAATTAGTCGCCTACTTGCCTCAAGAGACCTTTATCTTTTCGGGTACCATCTGGGAAAACGTCATCTATGGCCTTCAAGGGGCGATTCGCCTTGACGCAGTTCGCTCCTGTTATGAGGCAGGAGTTATGGAAGTCTTCAAGGTGCTTCCTATGGGTATTGATACAGTCGTCTCCGAAAAGGGTACCTCCCTCTCAGGAGGGCAGCGACAGTGTATTGCAATCGCCCGAACTGTTGCTAAGAATGCAAGGATAATCATCTTGGATGAGCCAACTGTGGGTGTCGATCCGCAATTAGAGGAAGTTTTATGCGGTGCTTTCGAGCGGGTTACTAAAGGTAGAACTGCAATAGTAATCAGCCATCAGGAAAAGACGCTGCGTTTTTGTGACGAGATCTATCGCTTTCGTGACGGTCGATTGCAAAAGAGCACCTTTGAAGATTTTTTCCTGTCATCTTTGGATCGTCAACCACGTCAACAAATCGATGAATTTCTTTCATTTGGTTGAGGCGTGACCATTGAGATCTTGATGCGCTTGATTCTTTTTGGTCATTGTCTATTTGAGTATTCAATGTCTCATTGGAAGGCCGTCGTTGATTGTGCTTGGTTTTTTCACGAAAAAGACGGCACGGCTTGTTAGTTAGGGTCGGTCTTTTTTTGATCGGCGTAGTTATTTGATTTAGTTAGAAACGGAGAAAAGTTTCAAAATGGAAAGTCGCTTTGTTGTCAGGGATATTTTAGTTGTTGGCGGGGGATACGTAGGTTTAACTGCTGCCGGGTGTTTCGCGGAATTGGGTCATAGGGTCTACCTCATCGAAAAGGACGAGGAGCGAATGGAGAGTCTTTCACGTGGGAAGATACCTATCTACGAGCCCCAGCTGGATGAGATCTTTGCGCGATCTCTGCGTGATGGAAGAATCATCTTGGGTGATTCCATGGCAGATGGTTGCTTTGGGGTCGATGTAGCATTTTTATGTGTAGGTACTCCACCATCTCCTAACGGCAACCCCAACCTGTCAATTATTGCAGCAGCAGCCGCTGAAGTTGCCGGCGCGGCCACGACAAGCCTCCCAATAGTCGTCAAGAGCACTGTACCTCCTGGAACATGTGAGGCGTTGGAGCTCATTTGCCACGAGGCTGCCAAAGAAGGCGTAGAGCCTACTGTGTGTTCAAACCCCGAATTTCTACGCGAAGGACGCTCAATCGACGATTTTATGAATCCGGATCGGGTCGTAATAGGAGGCGAAGAATGGGCGGTTGACGTGGTGGCTTCGCTCTACCCCGACTATATGCCACTACTCAAGATGGACCGCCGTGGTGCTGAGTTGATCAAGTATGCCTCCAATGCCTTTTTGGCGGTCAAGGTTTCATTTGCGAATGAGATTGCAGCACTATGTGAGTCACTTGGAACCAAAGCCAGCGACGTCCTTCGGGGTGTTGGTTTGGATTCGCGGATAGGAACTGCCTTTTTGAGTCCAAGCATAGGTTGGGGTGGATCCTGTCTTCCAAAGGATACTTCTGGGATGGTCGCTATCGCAGATTCCCTCGGGTGCGATTCGGGGGTGGTGTCGGCAGCGATTTTGGCTAACCGAGCCGCTCGGGAGCGTTCGATAGATCGCATTGACAGGGCGGTTGGTGGTTTATCCGGAAAGCGTATCGCCCTTTTGGGAATGGCATTTAAGGCCGGAACCGATGATTGTCGTGATTCGCCTGCGCTCTTATTGTCCAGCGAACTTATAAATAGGGGTGGCGTCGTCGTCGGTTACGACCCTATGGCAAAGTTGACTTCGCTTCAAGAGTTTTCAATTACATCGCGAGTTGATTCCCTTAGCGAAGCTATCGTTGACGTTGATGCAATTGTCTTTGGCGCAGCATGGCCAGAATTTGGCCAACTGGATCCTATTGCGATTACCGCCATGAACTCTCGCACCGTAGTATTTGACGGCTCGAGTTCGATAGAGATCGAAAAGTGGCAGATGGCAGGGTTTATAACGATGGGTGTCGGAGAGGGCCACCAAGACAGGTTTCGTCCGATTATTTGGAGACCCCTTTCTTGGACTACAACAATGAGCCACGAAAGCGTCGCTTGAGATAAAAACACCTTCTTTCGCGACCTTTTATGATGGCCATACAGATCAATGTGGCCATCATAAAAAAGGGATTGGACCTTAGAAAAATGTAGTTGGTTCTTTTGAAGTATCGCATTGGCAGCGTATTTTTCTAGTTAGTTTTTCCAGAGCGAAGTCTTTTTGAACAATAGTGATCAGAATCGCTATCAAACAGAAGGCGCTGGAAATGATCATTCCGATTCGTAGCCCTGAAGAGGTATCGGAGAAGTAGCCGGTTACTAGCGGACCTGTGCTTTGCCCAATTGCCATGGCCAGCGTGGCAGTCCCAAGAATTTTAGCGACCTGCGAGGGCGCTGAGTTGCGTTGGGCTAACCGGGTTATGGCTGTTGTGGCGGCCATCAATCCAAGGCCAATTAGGGCCGCTGAGAGGAGAACGACGCCCTGATCTTTGCTGACCAGGGGTAGGATCGTCCCGATCGCAATTACAGTCAAGGTCGCGCCAAGTCCCCATCCTGCCCGAAGCGCGCCTAGAGGTCGGTCCCAAAAGAATCCTGAAAAGACCGAAACGACTCCAAGAACTATATAAAAGACAGAGACAAAGGTTGAAGACGATCCATTTTGTTTAAGGAATGCCACGATGAAGGTCATGAATGAGATGTATCCGGCACCGAAGATTCCATATCCTAGAAAGGAAGGCATGTAACTTCGAAGTCGTGCCTTTTCGGAAATGTCTTTTGGCGGGGTTGGGTTTGTGAGTTTGGTGAGTTCGACGCTGGTGATAATTAGGCTAATGAAGCACAAAACTCCAAGTAAAATCCATGCAGCTTGCCATTCGTTATTGCCAACCAGGTGAAGTAGCGGGGGAATGCCGATTCCAGATATCGCCGTTCCAAGACCGGCTCCGCCGAAGAATATCCCTAATGAACCGGCTGCAACACGATGGGTACTTCTAATGTTTGAATGGGCAACAATTGCACCTCCGACAACTAGCAACATGGCCCCAAAGACCCCTGATGCTGCTCGAACGATGAAAAGATAGCCGAGGGATGAATTGATAGCCGGGGCGAATGTCAATATCGTGATAGCGGCCATTGCGAATCTAAAGCTCTTTTTCGCTCCATATCGTTTCGCTACGGGCGCCGATATAATAGCGCCAAACCCATATCCGACAGCGTTGAGAATATTGAGCGAGCCGGCTTCTAGGTATGTCCAGTGAAGATTGGACTTCATGGCGGGGAGGATTAAGCCATAAGAAAAGCGTGCGAATCCTAGGGCAGTTGCGACGCCCAACGACATCGCGAAAGCACTCATGTAAGGATTTCCAGAAGCTCTTTTTGATTTAGTTTCAACCGTCGCGCTAATTTTTGTTCCTTACTTCGACGAGATAATTAATGTTGTATACAACATGTATCTATGTTCACTATTCCACCGATGGGAATTGATCTTCGTTTTTAATTGAGGCTTCATTTACTCTATCTATCCAAACTACTCAGGTCTATTTTGATGTATGTCGATAGCGGTCGAGTTGGTGGGATTCGAAGGTCAGATCGGCTGTGGGTCACTGTAATATCGACTCATCAGATAGATCGACGGGTAAGAGCTACCTTGGGAGGTTCTGGTTTTGCTTTGGATCTCGGGGGTGATAGGTGGGAGTAACTGAGCGATCCCCCCTCCGGGGTAACCTCCGTGATGGGTTGATTTGCCAGGGGGATGTGTTGATGGAGCTTTATTGGTTCTGGAGGTCGTTTGTAATTTTCTAAAAACTCATCACCTCTATCTATTGGACCTATCTGCTCTTTTAGCTCGATCTTTTAGACCTAAAAGGGCTTTTATTATTGTGTTGTAATTTGAGGCGCCGTTTTTGTTGGTGGGAAATTTTATCTTCGCAATCTTCGTTGATGATCTCGTGGAGCTAATGGCTAATAGGCGTTCACATCTCATTCTTGCGACTGTCACGAGGTACATATGGCGACTTTACTTTCATTTCATGCTCATCCCGACGACGAATGTCTTTTGACGGGCGGAACCTTAGCAAAAGCTAAATCAGATGGTCATCGAGTAGTGATAGTCGTAGCTACTGGTGGCGAAGAGGGTGAATATCCAGCCGGATTTGTATCCGATAGATCGGAACTACCTGATCGGCGTCGCGGTGAACTATTGGAATCCGCGAAAGTTCTAGGGGTGGACAAGGTCTATTTCCTTGGCTATAGAGATTCAGGGATGATGGGAACACAAAGCAATTCCAATCCCAAATCTTTTTGGATGACAGATATCGACGAGTCGGCCAAGGCTCTGGCGGAGATTATCGCGATTGAGAGGCCCGATGTCGTAACCATCTACGATGAAATCGGTGGTTACGGCCATCCGGATCATATAAATGTGAATCGGGTTGGCCTTAGAGCTTGCGAAATTTCCGGTTTGTCGGAGGTGTATCAAGCCACTATGAATCGTGACTATTTAATGGAACTAATGGCCGATTACTCCGTTGACAACCCAGGGAAGGTTCCCGATGAACCCCAAAGCGCTTTTGGAATGGGCGAGGATGCAATTGACACGGCTGTTGACGTCTCGGAGTACGTCTTTCTCAAGAGAGAGGCTTTAAGTCGCCATAGGAGCCAGATCGGTGGAGTTGCCTTTGTCTTCGACTTAGGCAACGAAGACTTCGCTAGAGCGTTTGGCACTGAATGGTTTATATCTCGTCATCCAAAAGAAAAAGAGTTTAGGACTGCAATACTCTAGGATTTTTTAGACGTGGATCGATCTGTTTTCAAATGCAATCCACGTCTAAGTTGCTATCCCAGGAGATTGATAAGTGCATTTCTAGCGTTGGCGTTGCTTGCTGCGAGAGCTGTAAGTTCACTAGCTAAAGCGAGCAACCAGTCGTCTAACTCCACACTTCTTCTTGAAATTACTACTCCTTTTACACTCTGGGATATCTGCGGGTTTATGTGGCCCGGTTTGTCCTGATTTAGCTCCAGAACTTGATTGTTGGTACGAATCGTTAGAGCAATTACCTTGCCTTCTCGTTTGGAAAAACGGTTTGACAGCGATTTTTCCCTTCGAACTTCGACCATTCCTGCAGGAAGAAGAGTTTCGAGCTTGGAAGAGAGGGCTTGTCCCAGAAGATTAAGATCCGAGGTGTCGGCACGAAGTGCCGCAGCGACCATATCTACCGAAGAGATTGGTTCTAGTTCATCGGTCACCTTAGTCTCCAAGTGGCAATACGAGCTGTGGTTTGGCTATGACGTGGTTTTCGCGAAGTGGACGAACGGCAGTTCCGATTGCAAAGAACTCCGTGGTGTGGCCGCCCCACCGATGTGGAAGTGACAAGAGCTGGACTCCAACGATACCTTCGGCATGGAGGGTTTCGGCTTCGGCTTGCATGCGACTCATGGCGAGTTCGCGAGCGTCATATAGCGCTTCAGTGAATTGAGGAATTTCGACGTTCTGGCCAAAGTTCGACATGGATTGGAACATCCTTTGATGGGCAATATGGTAGACACAGGTGCCCATCACCATTCCGAGGGGTGCATATCCTGCTTGAACTAGAGTCCAGAAGTCTTGTCCTGAAAGGTCAGATGTGAACGGCTTTCCTTGCGAACGCCAGTGCATCTCCTTGTCATCGGCGACTACCGCAGTTCCAACAGCTATGAATTCTGCTATATCTGAGCCGAATTCCTTGAATTCAACCTCCAGTCGTACCCCGACGATACCATCGGCACCAAGTATGTCGGCTTCCGCTTCCATCCTTGTCATCGCCAGCTCGCGGGCATGGTACATCGCTTCGGTGAGCTTGGTCAACTCTTGATTGGCGCTCCACTTTCCGACTTGGAGTCCTACGTGGTAGATGCTGGAGCCAAAGACTAGACCAAGGGGTCGAAATCCTGCTTCACGCACCAATAGGAACTCGTTGACTGAAAGGTCAGATGTGAATAAAGAGGTGGCTTTTCCCGGTTTCATCTCAGAAAGCCGGCGAATAGCGTCCTCGGGTACTCCGATTGACCTTGGGTCTATTGCTTGGTTGTCATTAGTCAATTTTTTCGCGCTCCCTACTTCGTTTGCTTTTTTCGCGGTTGTTAATCTTTGGCCGTCAAGGCGCTGGCTAATTGAGATTTACCGCTTGTCTTTTAGTGAGATAAACGTCATCGGTCGATCTGGCTTTGTTTTGGTGTCGAATCTCACCAATGAGGTACCGACGACTCTTACCTCAGCTACATGATCTCTGTGGTTTTCGTATGGTTCGGTTTCAAATATTCGAAGTGACATTTCCTCTATTATGGCGCCTTCGGCGCCTTTTCGAGCTACGTCATTTCTCAAGGCCCGACGGGCAGATTCCCGTGCTTGTTTGACTAGGACCGTGTAGGTGTCGATCTCGACGTTGGGTGCGAAGACCGAGTTTTGCCGTTGAGTGCGATAGTCGTCGTGTGTGACCTCGACACTAACTTCAACTGAAATGGCAACAGGAATATATCCGCTGTGGACGAGTTTGGCAAAGTCGGCTCCATTTAGATGGGTGCTAAAGGGGGATTTTAAATGTAATTTCCCTTTAGACGAGATCGCAGTGCCCATAGCAATAAATTCCGACGATCCCTCGCCGAGAGAATTTTGCATTAGTCGAACTCCAACGACCCCGTCAGCGCCAATCTCGGTGGCTTCGAGAATCATCCTTTCTATGGCTTTTCTCCAACCTGAATTGATGATATCGAAATAGTTGCCGTAGGTCGAATTGAAGCCCGTGTTGAACATCGCCCCCATTCCAGCGTTTTGAAAGTTTCCTCCACCGAACGGTCCACCGCCATAGTAGTTACCTACAAACCCACAACTTGGCATCCTTGCGCCGGTGGTGTTGAGCACAATCGCCCCCATTACCTCGCTAGCAAATGTAAAGCCGGCTGACTCTACACCTGTTGCTCCGTTGACGCTCAGAAGCGAGGATCGAAGATGAGTTGTGCGTATATTGTCAATTCGCCGCTGGGCTGCAGGTGGCAATCCTTTGGCATTCCAATCTGTCATGTGAGACTCCTTGAATCATAGATTAGCCTTTAGTTGGATTTGTGTCCACACTATCGGGCTTGATTAGGCCAATTGTTTCAACTCCTTATGCAAGTGGGAAGTTATTGATAGAGGCGAATCCCTTTGAGCCTCGAGCTATTTAACTATCTTTTGAATGCAATAAGAGGGGCTATTACTCGATTGACCTAAATATTGTGGAAATACCCCTGGATCAAGTGGGTTAGTTGGCATTGATATTGCTCGTTCGGTAATCCAAAGGTCGTAGTTATTTCCTATGGCGATGGTTTTTAAAAGTTGTTAGGTTTTTGGGAGCGAATCGAGGATAAATTCTCACTCTTGTACAATTCGGATTTGAGATCCGATCCTAGTTTGTTCCATTTGGATTACCTTTGGCCTTGGCCTTGGCCTTGGGCTTGGGCTTGGCCTTGGCCTTGGCCTTGGCCTTGGCCTTGGCCTTGGCCTTGGCCTTGGCCTTGGGCTTGGGCTTGGGCTTGGGCTTGGGCTTGGGCTTGGGCTAATCAAGGGATCTCAATCTCTGTATTGAGAGACACCGTAGCTGCTGGATCCAATCTGGCTAGGAGAGTTTTTAGGACGCTTGTTTTGCAACAATATAAAGTGCCAAGCTCTTGGGATGTGCTGGCTTGTGCGAGCGATGTAGATCGAGGTCAGTATTTATGAAGATCGCGTTTAGAGATAATCTGTTGAAACTTGATTTCTTCCGCACGCTTTTGCGGCGTATAATGCTTTGTCAGCTCTTGAAATCAGAGTAGTAGTTTGCTCTTCAATTAGGTGATGAGAGCGAGTATTACCTGGTCTGATCGATGATGCTCCAATTGAGATCGTCGCTTTAATCGAGACCAAAGCATCTATTTTTGTTGTATTGTTTTCAATTTGTTGGCGAATTTTTTCGGCAATTTGAACTGCTTCTTCGATCTTGGTCTGTGGCAGCAGTACTGTAAATTCTTCCCCTCCGTAACGCGAGATGAAGTCTGTCTTTCGGATTTGGCTTCTTATGAGAGATGCGACATTTCTGAGGACTCTATCACCTCCAAGATGGCCAAAGGAGTCGTTGATTGCCTTGAAATGGTCCAAATCCATAAACAGCAAAGATAATTCTTCTCCCGCCTGGGATGCCTTTATAATTTCGTCGTTTAATGCAATAGTGAAAGTAGCGCGATTCGGAAGGCCGGTCAGTGAATCGATCTCGGCACGCCGCTCAAGTGACTTGTATTTTTGTACTTGCGAGACCGCTATTGCACATTGATCGGCAAAGAACTCCAGTGCCTCAAGGTGTGATGGTTCAGGAAAGAGGCCAGATAGAGGTTCGTCGGCGGAGATTATGCCAATGAGTCGGCCGCTTTCGTCTTGCATAGGTATGCTCAAAGAATCTAGAGGATGCCAATGTCCAGCCTCTACCTCCTGGGTGTGCAGAGGGACGCTTAGTCTGTCCATTAGCTCTTTGGGCACGTTGAATCGGGTGTGATCAAAAACGTAAGATTTGCTTTGGAGCATAGCTGGTTGCATAAGTTTCGAAAAGAGAGAGATGTCAATATTTGTGGCGGATAGTTGCGCTTTCTCCGAGGCCGCAAATCCCCAACCGGCTTGAAAACGCAAGGTCTTTTTGTCTTCCTCGATTAGTAAGATGCCTATTCTTTGGAAGTCGCCAACTTGCGACATCGACCTTGCAAAGTCTTCCAGCATCTCATCGAGCTGAGCTTCACGGCGAATTGCGTTACTTGCTTCAAATAGCCGGACGATCTGTGACCTTTGCGCCTCGAGTATTAATATTTTTGCAGCTGCATTCGTTCTGGCACGAATTAACTCGAGAGCGATCGAGCAGAAGTTTGCATAGGTCTCTAAGATCAGCGTGCTTTCGAGCGATGGAAGATGGCCGTCGATTGGGTCGTCAGGGTTGACCAATCCGACTACTTTCCCGCTGGGATCCCTCAGTGGTGCGATTAGTAGTGATTTTTCATGCCATTCACCGATGTCGGGGTTGGTTGTTTTAGTTGCTACAACGTGTGGGAAGATAATAGGATGACGAATGAGATCGGAACGTCCATCCACCCAAAATAGGTTTCCAATTCTGCTTGCGTGCTCCTCGATCTTCTTAAACGCCTCCATCGGAAGAACGTAGTTAGATGGAGGAGGTGTGAAGTCGTCATCGTATCCTTTGATAACCTTGGGTACAAAAGACGTGGTTCCTTCGAGAACAAAGATTACGCACATGGAAAAGCCAAGATCCCGACAGACATTTGTCGCTATGGTTTCAAAGAGTTCATGTTCGTCGACCATCTGAGTTAAATGCTGGGACGCATCTATGACCGATCGAAGTTTGGCATAGGTCGTAGGTAGGATATCACTCATTATGGACAGACCTCAGCGTTGTTAATCTTTGGCCCTGTCACTTGTTCATAAATCATCTGTTGCAATAGTTTCTTGTCGGACGAAAACTCTGTATGCTTTATCATTCAATTTCCATAGTTGATGTTTTAGAACACGTACTATTACGAATTTTGTCTAGTGGAACCCTAGCGGCGACTTTATGATTATTTAATCAATCGACTCTATTATATAGATCAAAGCTTTTTTGGCCGATTTATATTTGTCTTGAGATTTGAATTCGATATTTTTTGAACCGCCAACATGGCATATCTATTTTTCAGGTCTGAAAGATTTGGATAGTAGCTTTCGAATTTTTTATCAAAGCGTGATGACCCAACTTGCTTAGGCGAAAGTGCAATTGGTGAATTGATGGGAGACGCCCGAGGGAATGTTTTATCTATAGAGCATGTTTGAAACTGAAAGGTTAAAGAAATTAATTTTGTGCAAAGCCTTTGGTCTACTTCTTTCAAGAAACCAAAGCGTTGTACGACTTTCACTGGAAGGTGGCATTTTGGAAAAACTAGGTGGCAGATTCAATATAGGTGGCTCGCTCGAGGTCAATCGACTTGGCTTTGGGGCTATGAGAATAACCGGACCTGGAATTTGGGGAGAACCTATCGACCGTCCCGGAGCGATTTTGGTTCTTCGCAAAGCGATAGACGTTGGGATCGACTTTATAGATACAGCAGATAGTTATGGTCCTTACGTAAGTGAAGAGCTTATTCGAGAGGCACTTTATCCATATGCCTCTGGTGTAAAGATTGCTACCAAGGCAGGTCTCGTCCGCACCGGGCCAAACCAGTGGCATCCAGTTGGACGGCCTGAATATTTGCGTCAGGAGCTCGAAATGAGCCTGAGGCGTTTGGGCGTGGATAGGATCGATCTCTTTCAACTTCATCGGATAGATCCAAAGGTTGATCTTGCGGATCAGATTGGTCTTTTGAGCGATCTCCAGAAGGAGGGTAAGGTGAATAGAATCGGTCTCTCAGAGGTGAGCGTAAGCGATATCACAGAAGCATCCAAGTACGCAAAGATAGACACAGTTCAGAATCTGTATAATCTAACGAATCGCTCATCAGAAGCAGTCCTGGAGTATTGTGGAGCAAATGGGATCGGTTTTATACCTTGGTTTCCGATTCAGATGGGGTCTTTAGCCGGAGGTTCTGGTGTTGTAGGCGAAGTCGCAAAAGAGCTGGATGCCACTCCGGCTCAGGTCTCGTTGGCGTGGTTGCTACATAGATCTAAAGTGGTTCTGCCGATTCCAGGAACTTCTTCGGTGGACCATCTGGTAGAAAATTCCAACGCCGACAAGGTGAAACTCTCTGATGATCAGTTTAAGAGACTTTTTGAGATTGGAAATAAATAGTCGCGATTTTTTTCGGCGCTTTAGATCGTTATATTTGATCTAAAAGTCGATAAGATTCCTTTATTTTAAATAGATCGATAGCGGAGTGCCCAATTCTAACAGGGTGCTCCGCTCTTTATTAAACTTAGGTTTTAATACTTATTGATGGACTATGTGAGGATGAAGTGATCTTGAGGATTGATTTGAACAGCATTAGGCGACCCCTTCCACTAAGACGATCGCTAATTTTGGGTTAATTTCAGATTTCGAGGCAGGCAAGAGGGTTTTATTGGACTCTACAAGGTGGGCAACATCCAGTTTGGAATTGCCTTAGACGATCTATTTAGATGCGTTTTATTGATATGACAGTTCGGATCGAATTTGCTTAGGTGCAGCCAGAATTCTTTAGAATGGTTCATGTGCGTGATATGTGCTAGTTCGTGATAGATGACCGAACGCACTAGAGTCGGATCCACGAAGAGCAGCCTTGCGTTTAAGGTGATTGTCCCTGAACTTGAGCAGCTTCCCCAGCGAGTCTTTTGGATACGAGTGGCCACCTTTTTTGGAGATACACCCATCTCCGAGGCGAGCTTAGTCACTAGTGGGGTGAACTCCACTTTGGCCCTATGTTTCGTCCAGTCGCGTAATAGATGAATCGCTTGCAGGGAGGTCTTATTGGTTCCGCCGGTGAATTCCAAGATGTTTGGGTGTTTTTCTTCGAGGTAGATATGAGCTGGATCTCCAGATATCTTTTTAATCGTCCAAAGTTCATTGGTTGCGGCCAAATAGAAGGTTTCGGGGAGCTCATGTTTTTGTGGCAGTCCAGAAATGTCAGCGCGCTTTGCAAGTCGGTTTTGAGCTTGGCTGATCCAGTCACCCTGTTCGTGGACGAAGCGCTCTATCTTGGACCTGTCAAATCCCAAAGGGACCACTACCTCTACGCTTTGGTCAGCCTTGACCTTGATGCGCGCATATTTTAACCTGTGGTTGACTGTGATTGAATAATCCTGCAATTACGTGTCCCTAAAGTGCCGATTTCCATAGAGCTATCGTAATACAACAGCTCGATCTTTCTACTTCAGTATCTGTCTTTTACGCTTGGGTAGCTGAAATTTTTCTTGGTAGGGTTGAATCTTTGAGCAAATGGTTAGATTTCTAAGGTGAGTATTGATCCACGGGACCAAAAGGGAACTGGTTCTATGTGGCTATTTGACCTTGAGCCTCTAGCTTTGCCAAAAATAAGTGAAGGTCTGGAGCGTCCCTAGTGGTGTCAAGACTTATGTCGAGAATTTGGTAGATTTAAGCATCGATGGCCGAGGTCTTCAGGGCGGGTATCTTGAATCCGCTTAACATTATCGTTAGTGACTTATCGAAGGTGCTCCTAATCAGGTCATCGCGCTCTCGCGCGCTTATCGCAGTGTCATTAGATATGTTTAGCGCCGTTCGAGCCGCTCCGAATACAGCCCTAGCGAGCACCAGCGACCAGATCTTGAGATCGAGTGAGTTTCCTTCTGGTTCGAGGTAACGAGCACGCCCTTCCATCTCTTGAGCCAACGATGACTCCCAGTTGAAGATGATCCCCAATAGTTCTTTGTGGACGTCGACGATGGTCGAACTCCCTATGAATTTTCGGATCTGGCTTAGATTGGGCGGCGAATCCTCCAAGGTTTCGTTTAACGCGAATTTGATAGCGACTATGGGGTCGCTTGACATGGGGATTACCTTTAAATTTTGAATGAATTTGGCGAGCACCTCCTTGAGATTTGAAAATAACAGCTCCTCTTTGCTCTCGAAATACCTGTAAAAGGTGCGTTCTGAGACGTTCGCTGACTCGGCAATTTCTCGAATCGTGGTATCAAAGAAGCCTTTTTCTTGGAATAATCGTCCAGCCTCTTTCATGATGGCAACCCGTGTTTGCAGCTTCTTTTTTCTCTTAGACCAAGTTCGTTCAAGAATCTTCCTCCGTTGGACTGGATTACCCCTTTAATTATAGACGCTTATGACAAATGGCAGAAGTGCCATAAATTTGAATTATATTTTAAATGGCAGTTATGACAATATTTACTTTTGGAGGAACAGGTGGATGAACTCCTAGATGGGTCGTTTCGAGATTCTTTAGCATCGGAGGGCAATTCAAATAGAGGGCCCTCCTCGACGGGGATTTTATACCGCCTAGGTGCATGGAATGCGCGACACTTCAAGACCTCGATTTTGGTTTGGTTATTGGTAGTTGTATTTCTAGTGGTGCTCATGGGAAAGATTGGCGGAACTTATTCCAACAACTACTCACTTCCTAACACCCAGGCTTCAACTGGTCTTTCTATTTTGCAAGCAAACAATAAAGCTGTAACTGGATATTCGAGTCAGATCGTTCTCGTTGACCCAAATAAGCCATTGAGTAACTTTTCCGCGCAAATATCTCAAGCTTTGACCAGCTTGTCCAAATTGCCCAATGTCGTCTCCGTTTCGAATCCCCTAACCGCCACCGGCGCTGTCTCTGTCTCTGGTGAGACGGCTTACATATCTGTTGCCTTCAATCAGAATCCTTCCTTGTTCTCGCCTAGTTACATCTCCTCGGTTGAAACTGCGATGAAGTCGGTAACAAATGCGAAGGTGAATGTCTACTACAATGACCCTCTTGGCCTTTTGGCGAATCCCAAGGCAAGTGATATTAGGTCCGAGTTGATTGGGCTTGTGCTTGCATTGTTGATCATCGCCTTTGCCTTCAGGTCGCTATATGCCGCTGGATTACCACTCGTCTCTGCCTTGATTAGCGTCTTGGGGTCGCTGGGGATAATGGCCTTGCTCGCCAAAGTTACCACCTTCTCAACCACTTCACCTACCCTTACGACGATGTTGGGTTTGGGGGTCGGAATTGACTATTGTCTGTTTCTGACTACCCGGCATCGCCAGAAGCTGATGGATGGTTTATCACCAGCGGAGGCGGCTGGAGTAACGGTTTCTACCTCTGGTGGATCCGTAATTGTTGCTGCGGCCACGGTTTCGGTTGCACTTTTGGGACTATACGTCTCGGGGCTAACTTTTATAGGTAAGCTCGGCTTGGCGGCGATGGTGGGTGTGGTTACATCTGCCATTGGCGCAATTACCCTAGTCCCTGGCTTATTCGGACTTTTGGGAACCCGTATGGATCGGATCCACTTTGGGAAAGCTGTTGCAGAGACGGGCGAGGGTGAAGATTTCTGGCATCGATTTTCGCGCTCTGTTCAAAAGAGACCATGGACCTTTTTGGTCTTAGGTTCGATTATTGCCGGTGTTTTAGTGATCCCACTCTTTTCAATGCAGCTTGGTCGTCTAGATGCAGGCTCCAATCCAACCACATATTCAGACCGGCAAGCCTACGGCGCCGTTGCCTCGGCCTTTGGTCAAGGGGCAAATGGTCCATTTGTGATAGTTGTAACGCTTCCCCCAAGCGTTGCAAACTCCTCTAGTGCGCTTGGAACTCTCGAACAAAATTTAAATACTTCGATCTCTTCTCTTTCTAACGTTGCTCACATTACGGTGCCTAACCTCTCTCCAAATAAAGCCATCTTGTATTTCAATGTTGTTCCGACTTATGGACCACAAGCCTCTCAGACAAAGGCGCTCTTTGATAATTTGGTAAATGTTACCCTTCCCAAGGTCTTGAATGGTGGAGAAAAGGGATATGTTACCGGAAATACCGCTTCGGGAATCCAATTCCTAGAGTTGGTAGTTTCAAAATTGCCAATCATCATTTTGTTCGTTATCCTTGCAGCGTTTATCATCTTGATGGCCACCTTCAGAAGCATATTGATTCCAATCAAGGCAGCCCTGTTGAATCTGTTTTCGATAGGAGCGGCTTATGGAGTTGTTGTTGCTGTCTTCCAGTGGGGCTGGGGGTCGTCGTTGGTTGGAATGAACCAGAAGGTTCCGATCGAGTCCTACGTCCCGATGATTATGTTTGCGATTACCTTCGGACTGTCGATGGACTATGAAGTCTTTTTGATCTCAAGGGTAAAAGAAGAATTTCTGCGTACTAAGGATTCGTCGTTAGCCGTTGCATCAGGCCTTTCGCAAACGGCACGAGTGATCAGTTCTGGCGCGAGCATCATGGCGGCAGTCTTTTTCGCCTTCGTTGCTTCTACCAATATTGTCATCAAGATGTTGGGAGTGGGTTTGGGCGTGAGTGTCATTATTGATGCGACCATCATTCGCCTCTGTCTCGTCCCATCAGTTATGGAACTTTTCGGCGATGCCGCATGGTGGTTTCCAAAGTGGTTGGATAAAGTTGTGCCAAGAATTGATGTCGACTGAGGTTGGTCTAAGAATTCAGAAATAGCTCTCATGGCTAGCTGCTAATCAAGTTTGTTGGGTTCCGGAACCGAGCACTTATCAGAGATGCTTGCGAGAGTCACTTTGTTTGGCCTTCAATGGATAATCCGGTCGCACTGATTCTTGGAAAATCTCTGACCTAGAGTCGATGATCTTTCGGAGATCAGTTTCGGTACGACTTCTTTTTATCTCCTTGGGCAGCTTGAATTCCATTTGGCTTTCCCTCGTCGATAGTCGGTTACTTCCGATATGGATAGGGGAAAGTTTGTTTTAACGGCCTTTTGGTTGGTCTGTGTTGATTAGATTGTTGCTCCGATGCGACCTGCCAAACAAGGGTAAAAGGCGCTGGGTAAAACTCTGAATAACAGGTTTTTAGCGATTCGTCCTTGGCCGGAGACCTCTGATGGTGTGGAACCTTTCATAGATCGGTGATAGGCAGGTGAGAGGTCGCCTGATCAGTGGTAGTCGGCGACTCCGTGTTCCCCAAAGTCGTATCTTTTCAGACTTATCAAGTTTCGTAAGCAAGAGCCATTTTGGAGTCAGATTCGCGGAGTAGCGGATGGGGAGACGCAAACACACATGTATTGAGAAGTCGCTCTACCAATGACATTTCAAAGTGCCTTGGGTTGAATCGGTATGCGAATTCCTCGAGACATAAGTTGCTTATGTTCCTCATCTCCGTGGTATGTTCCGTCGATAAATTTCTTGCAGTTCCCAATTTAGGATCTTGAGCCATTTGAATGTTACATGTGCTTGTTCGTCTTTGGATAGAGTGAACCCGTGCGCTAGTCCAAGGTCTTTCAGCACATACCCCGTAACTTGGGTTACCATCACTTATCAGCTTGGTATTAGAATCTCAACGTCTCACAAAAACATCTTTGGGTGATTTAGCAGTGGTATCTTTGATTACTTCCATGAAGCAATGAGTAGGAGCACCATTGCTAATCGATATTCAAATTAGGAGATTGGTTTGGGTCGTTGCTTTTCCTCTTTAGTCTTCACCATGGCTCTCACCACCTAAAAAGAACTCATCTACTCAGGCGTTTTCTCCAAGTTTGTATAAACCATTTCGGTCAGCCATTGCGCTCAGCCATTGCCTTAGGTAGCTTATTTAGCATCAACCAGCCAGTCGAATAAGAAACTTGAACGAATTTAGCAAGGGCTCTGATGGCTAGGGGGTAGTAGCTGAAAGACCACGCCTGTCGTTGGACAATAGATAGATAGCGGAGAACCACTTGGATAAAGAGATATGGCTTCGATGAAAGATAGTCCCGGAGGTAACGCTAGTTTGGCGGTGACAAGATTTACATTGAAAAAGTGGAGCTCGAGATGCTGCATTTCTTGAAATGATTTGGCCTTACTAAAGTAAATTGATCGAAGTTACACTTTGGACATCTAAACCCCTCATAGCATAAGCAATTTGATCAAATGATCTTCACATGCTTCTTGCGACGCGGAAGCGTACCATAAAGCCTGAGATATCTACCTAGACAGCTTTATTGAGCATCTGTTCTACTATGGATTAGCTCCAATCTGGTCTCGGTGGAGGCGAAACTTACGAAAGTTGATAAGTAGGTTGGTAATTGCTAGGAGGTGTGGCTCGTTAAGATGCCAATTCATTACCTTGGAACTTGCATCGCCTGGTTTGTCGATGAAAGTTCCAAGGTAATGACTACGAGTGGAGGTGATGCGAGGACTTTACAACCCCGTTCACCCTGCTCAATCTTTGATTATGAGCTGGAAGCCTTCAGATAACAAGAGAAAAAACAAAAAACAACCTGTCAATCTGAATAATTGTGACTATGGCTCTCAAATCAAGGAGTTCATACCAAAACAAGTCCAACATCGACTGGATCCTGATGAGGTTATCGAATTGATAGAGACCTATCAAGCTGGAATCTTAGTGAAAGAGTTGGCAAAATGTTACCAGATTGATCGCCGAACGGTATCAGCGATATTGAAGCGACAGGGAGTGAATAAGCGCTTTCGGCAGACACAATCTATCTAAAAATTGTCGGCAAATTTAAAATCAGCCCTCAAGTTCATGGGTTTTGATCGCGAGGAACTTCGGTGCCAAAGTCAACCTTATGCATACTTTTGTCTATGAAAAGGCTTGCCATAAATTGATTCTTCCAATATTTTCCACTTTGTCTGAATCAAACTGCCCGTGGCGGCGTACCCTAAGCGTTCACCGCGCTTGGATAGACCCGCGTAGCTCAATGTGGTACCAGTCTCTCGCTTCAGGTCGATAATAGCTCGTTGTACTGTTTCCAAACCCACGGGCTGGTGAAGGCTGACGCCACGCTGGTGGAGTTCTTCAATGAAGATGGCTTCAGGTAGGAGCAATTCCGCTGCAAAAACTTCTGCGGCGATTTCACGTACATCTGAGCTGTTATCTACAGTGCTACAAGCACCGTTATCGATCAGATGATGCTTTAGCTCGTGTGCAAGCGTAAATAATTTCGGGTCATCTGGCAGTTTTTTGTAAACCATTACCGTCGGACCATCTTCGTCACAGATGTATGCCCCTCGCAAAACACGAAGTTTGAACGGCCAATAAATAAGATCGATTCCCTGATGCTTATAGATCTTTCGCATTTGCTGAAGTTTGAGGGATGGGCCATCAATCCCATATGTTTCTCGAACTTGGAGAGCCTCGGCTTTGGCATGAGCATAAGTTTGGCTTCGGCTCATTGCTCAGCCTTTGTTTTTTTCGATTGCTTTGTGTATATATTTTGCGCGTCTGAACTCAGCGAAACGGACTAGTTCCTCAACATCGTCAACCGGTAAAGCCTCTGCTGCTCGTAGTAAAGCTTCTGTCTCTTTCTTGACGGGATCAGTATCTTGCGGAAAGAAAGTAAGTATGGACTGGTGGAAGAAGCGAGCTAGCTTATCCAAGTCAGCCAGATCGGGCTTGTATGCTCCAGTCTCCCACCTCGACACTGTATTAGCGGCTATACCTAACTCTTTTGCTAGTGCTTCCTGTGAGAGGCCTGTCTCTCCGTAGGTGGTACGTAGCTGCCGTATTCTGCCTGCCACATATTTCAAAACATCTGTCATTAAATATATCCTCCTGTTTTAGTAAGTAAATATCCTATAACTGTTGACATATTCTATTGACCTGCCATATACTAAAAGAGTATCATAACTCAACACGAAAAGGAAGTGTCAAAATGGTCCAAATCACTGCGATTCATATGGTCGGGACAGAACATCACAAACATATTGCTGAAATGAAGTGGGTCAATTCTGGCACTGGCGCCACAGGCGCAAGCACTCGCGAAGCTATGGTCACTTTCGTTCGCAGTAATCCCAACCAAGCCTACGTTCAAGGGCCAACGATGAGAGCGTTTTTGCAAGTACGTGAGGCAACCCCACCTTACGTCCAAACCTATGCCGATAGCACATGGACGGATAACTTACTGAGCTTACCAAGGTATTAGGAGATGAACTGATGGCCACGACAATCACCGCATCATTCGCTAAACTGCGACAGAACTTGGAGATCACGGATCTTCAGGCTTCAACTGTCTCGACGAGACAAACGAACGTAAGAAAAGCCGTTGAAAAGGACTTCACGGTACTGAGATCGTTCCTGACGGGCTCATACAAGCGATCAACAATGATCGCACCTCTGCGTCAAGCTGACGTTGACATCTTTGTAGTACTGGATCCCAGCTACTTCAAGAGCGACGGGCACGCATCTTTGCTCGACAAAGTACGGGCTACTCTATTGAAGACATATCCCGACACTCCCAGAATCAGCCGCAATGGACATGCCGTAACGATCTCATTTACCGATTTCAAAGTTGACGTGGTCCCAGCCTTTAACCGCAACGGTGGTGGCTTTTTGATACCAGACTCGAGTAACAAACGGTGGATATCGACAGATCCAACTATTCATGAGACCTACATGAGTAAGTCGAACGCGGACCATGGTGGGACAGTGGTTCCAGTTGCCAAGATGATTAAGGCCTGGAATCGGGAAATTTCAGGAAGTTTCGTTCCGTTCTACCTGGAGCTAGTCGCTGTAGAGATCTTCTCTGGCGTAACACTCAGCTCTGATTCGAGCGCAGTTCGTTACTTTTTTGATAAGGGGCGTGAACGGATCAAGACGAAAGTCAAGGACCCTGCTGGACTTGGAGAGCAGATTGATCCGCTCTTGGCGACCAAGACTGTCTCTGACGCAGTCAACCGCTTTCAGGTCGCTTACGACAGAGCGATCAAGGCTGAGCAGTTTGCTAAGAACGGCAATACTTCCGCTGCGATAGTTGAATGGAGAAAGGTGTTCGGGGATTACTTTCCGGCATACGGTTAATTCTATGGCACAATTTTCCCCTTCGACTCCATCTATGCATGACATTGGTGTTGCGCAAGACAGCAATCGCAATCTTCGCAGGCAAGAAGCCAAAGATCGCTTCTATAAAATAGGAAACCGTTGGCACTTTTGGGGAGCTTCAACAGCCATTATCTTGGCTCTGGCATCGCCACTTGTGCTCGTGTATGAACCAGACTGGGGTCCGTTGCTCGGAGCAATCGCTGGAGTATGGATCTTCATGTCCCGCCTCCTTTTCGAACCTCTCAAGCAGGGCTGCCAGGTAAAAGGGGCCTCTGCCCAAGAAATGTTCGATTGCGATGTCCTTGGCCTTACTTGGAATGATGCACTGATTCGTCAGCCTTCGGAGGAAGAGATCCGATCGGCAAGTAAAAGATTCAAAGATCCGAAGTCAACAAAGAAGCATTGTGGCTGGTATCCCACCGACATTGATATTGCCTGGCCAAGAAGTGTCATCACTTGTCAACGATCGAATACCGTCTGGGCCAGACGTCAACATCATGCCTATGGATGTTTTCTCTTGGTCTCGGCATTCGTATGGGCAATCTTCGGTGTGATTATTGCACTTGTACAACAAGCAACGCTCGCCGGGTACCTGACTACAGTTGCCCTCCCGTCGCTCCCAGCTGTCCTTGATGCTGTTGATCTGTCGAAGAAGCACTTCCTGGCCTCATCCCGCCGCCAACATCTTGAAGACGAGACGAATGCAATGTTCGACAAGAACGATTCCTCGCATGAGGCGCTGCGGGAGATTCAAGATCAGATATTCGATTTGCGACGGGATGCTCCGCCAGTTGCCGGGTGGTTCTACTGGATTCTGTCCAAGACCTACGAAGAAGACATGCGTTATGCTGCCAAGGAAAGAGCGGGTCGCGACTGATGGCCAGGACTGTTAACGAAGGATTCGAAGAGTTTCTAAAGCGCCTGACGCCGACGCAAGCAGAGCGTGATGCGGGTTCAAGCCATAGAGCGTCTATCAAAGCCGCGCTTGAAGCAAAACTCACGATCATGGCGTACTTCGAGACCGGTTCATTTTCACATGGCACCGGACTTCGAGGATTTAGTGACATCGACGTGCTTGTAAGTATTGGTAATAGTCGTCCAGAGACCTCGTATACGGCTATTGCCTGGGTGAAGGAAGCTATGGAAAAGCGATTTCCGTTGACTACTGTGCAGATACGTAGACCAGCAGTAGTTATTAAATTTGCAGGCGGTTATGAAACATGGGAAGTGATTCCAGGTTTTCTCACCAACCGAGGAGTCAATCAACTAGTTTACGATATTCCCGGCGCAAGTGATAACCCGAGCTGGATTGATTCGGCTCCGAACGAACACTTGTCCTATGTAAACGACTGCAATCTCAAACCACATAAGGGTGATGCGAAAGCGTTATCACGCCTTATCAAGGCTTGGAAGTACTACTGCGATGTTCCAGTTTCTTCGTTTTACTTGGAGATGAGATGTGCACAACACGTGGCCACGCAAGCAACTTACATACACGTGTGGGACGTTTGCCAGGTGCTCGAAAAGCTGGACTCGACGCAGCTGGCGGCTATGAATGACCCCAAGGGAGCGACGGGGTGGATCTATGCCTGCTCGAGCACGGCCAAAGCAACAGACGCGCTCTCCAAAGTCCATACGGCTGCGGTCAGAGCTCGAAAAGCTCTTAACGCGTGCAACAACAGTGATCCTGTGACAGCGTTCACTTATCTAGATCTGCTCTTTGGTGGTCAATTTCCCTCACGCTGATCTATTGTCTCTGCACGTAGTCACGGTAGCTCGCGAGCTCATGTTCTTGGATGTTAACCGTAGGCAGAAAGTATCGATGCAGTTCAAGTTGAGCGTCGGTGCATGATCTCATATGAACCTTCCCATCGTATACAAATGAGTAAGTTGTCACCCTCCCGCTAAAATGAACACATTGTCTTGCTAACAGGCGGTACAATATATGTAACATTTTAGAAGGGAGTTTTTTATGCCAGTTGGTTTACATACTGACCCGGCCATTAAAGCCGAGATAGTGAAAAAAATACGTGATGAGGGTATGCGGGTAACCGATGCCGCTAGTACGTATGGTGTCCATTACAAAACCATTTATGGTTGGCTTAAGGACGGCGTTGTTAACGGCAACTCCAGCCTGGTCCTGCAGGTGAACCGCCTTAAGAAAGAGAACGAACAACTCTACAACTTACTGGGGCGGGCTACAGCCGAACTAAAACGCCCAAAAGGCTAAGCCTACTGGATGAGGTCGATCCAGGATGGCGCAGACACTTTGCCACTGTCCTGGAGATATCCATAACCAGCTACTACTGCCGGCCAACTAAACGGGCTCAGGCTGATCAACTGGCTGTGAGTCAGCTATTAGCCGTCCACGAAGAGCATGCTTACGATGGTGTTGGACGTTTGAGCATGCGTTTACACTGGAGTAAAAAGAAAACCAGACGGATACGTAATCTAGCCGGCATGGTCATACCCAGAGCCACTAAAAAACATCGCTATCGCAAGGGTAAAGCAGAGATAATGGCTCCAGCTAATGCCCTAAAGCCTTATGCCGTGTTTAAGGACGAGGCCCGGCCACAGGATGGCCAGGATTACTCTGGCATGGTTAACGCTGGGGCTTGGGTACAAGACTTTACTCACTTGTGGTTTGAGCGAAGCTGGTACTACCTGGCCATAGTAATGTATCTAAAAACCAGGCAAGTAGTTGGTTGGCGGTTAGGTGCCAACCATAGTAGCGAGTTAACCTATGTCTCCTTACTTGACGCTCTATCTAAACATGAGCCACCAGCTATCTTGCATAGTGACCAAGGCAGTGAATATTTGAGTCACAAACATGAACTGCTGTGTGAAAAGATGGAGATAACTTTGTCAGCTAGTGACAAAGGCTCGCCTTGGCAAAACGGTTTCATGGAACGCTGGTTCGGTAACTTCAAACTAGAGCTTGGCCCACTAAACAGGTTCAAGGATATAGCTGAATTACACGAAGCCGTTGCTTTGCAGATCCACTACTACAATACAAAAAGAATCCACACAGCTTTAAAAACCACGCCAGTAGCTTACGCTGCAGGGCTACAAAAAAGTCCAGACAAGGTGTTCATTAAAAGTAGAGGTTGACAAGTAGATTCTGGGATACCAATCGTTCACCAGGGGTAGCGAGCTTGCATCCTGAACGGTGCCCGTAATAGGTGAGCGACTCACCTGCATGGGACAGTAGGCCTCACTATCGCATTTCGATTGCAATATGTTAGTAATCTTCTATCGCAAAGAGCTGAATCTCCTCACTGCTTATTACAGGATCCATCGTTCTTAGGATCTTCGTATCGATTAACTCCGCGTTCACAATTATATCTCTTATCGATTGGTCAGCGATCCAGCCACATTGATACAGCGCGACCTCGTTATCTGTAACTTTTCTGCAAATATCTTCTTTAAAGTCATGATCAGACGAATTCGAAAGCATGACACGCTGTAGCCATATCTCCACGAGCCCAGAATTAGGGAGCAAACTAAGCTTTCGCCAGATTCGTTCCATAGCGGTCTTCTTCGCTTCTATATTCAAGGTACCAACAATGCTACTTATGAATGCAGCTACCATTGGAAAGCAATCAGGACTATCAAAAGCGATGTTAACTAAAATACTCAATAATTCGTATTTCTGGTTTTTGTAATGTCGTTCCTTTGCAATCCCATATAGTTTTGTAAGCCTAGTTTTTATTGTTCCGGCGTTCGGATAGGATCTTCCAAGTTCGTAAATTTGGAGTAGCTCTACCTTCATTGCAGCTTGCGACAACTTTGAAGGTATTTTTTTATCAAGCATGACGATCTTTGCGGGCTTAATCGAACTCAGTATGACGTCATCACTTCGTTTCGTTTTTGAAGTATTCAAGCGTAAACCTAAATCGATCATGACTTCACTTAATGCTTTCATAATCAAATCACCGTGGCTGGGTTCACGAACGAAGATCCTATAGTCGTCCCGATAACGAAGAATAAGATAAGCATCATCCGGAACCTTGCTATTGATCTTCTGATATAGTTCGCGGTCGGCATACGCAAGAAGCATTTCGGCAATGAAATTCATCAGAAGACTTCCCTGAGGTATTCCATTGGTTTGCCCGTTAGACATTGCCTGCAAGTGATGATCAATTAAATTGCCTAATAAGGCGTCATAACGGCGATTAGCCTTGGCTGTTATTTTGTCGTGTAGCGCCCAAGATATCGAATGTGTATAGATTGACCCGTAGCAATCGGTAATGTCAGTCTGGTAGATGTGCTCGAAATCGAGAGCATATCGAAGTGATGCCTTTTCGATTGTTTCAAGCCATTCGCTAACTTGCGTGGCTTTTTGTGAAGCGCCGCGGTCCGGCAGTACCGGGATGCTCATACACTGGATCGATCGAGTTACGCGTAGTTCGTCGAAGCGGGAGGTGATTGTGCACCAGTTGCTCTCTTCAGTAACCGCGTTGACGAGAGAGACGTAGAGTAGGGGATTTATCAATTCATACTTCCGCCAGTCGTACTTACCGTCCTTATTTCCATATAAGACGTGGTTAACGGTATCCAGTCGTTTGGCTGCGCTGATAGCCGTGATTCCTAGAAAGGTGCCGTTTAGTACGACAGAAAGCTGCGATAACATTGTCTGAAATGTAAAATATTTAGGCAAGTCGAGTGTAGTGTATGCTTTATCTTCTAAAAAGAAACGTCTTACACGTGTGTGGTCAGTATCTAGGATTGTTGGGCGCATAGCTACCGCAGAAGTGAAGTTACTGATGATCTAGCCCTCAATATCCGATGGGGACTCATCCCGATGTCAATGCTTTTCTTATAGGTGTACATCCCTTCAGTCCGCCGCTGCTTTCTCGTGTGAATTCTCCATGTCGTTTCGATATGTTGCCGAGAAGATCGAGTCGGATAACCAGCGCCGGAATGACTCATTGTCACTGAATTGCTTGAACAATTCGGTATCATCTTTCAAGAACGCATTCATTACACGGCCTAGCGCCTTATCGTGTTCGATCCGAGCATTTCCCTTGTCGCTGTTGCGCTGTGCGTTCTGGTATCTCTTATCAGCCGCAACCTGGGCCGGGATGTCTTCGGCGATTTGGCGCTGCACCCTATCGGAGTTAATCCAATCAATATTTCCGAATTGATCATTGAAGGCCTTCAGGATGTTTGATAGTCGTTCGAGTTCAGGTTCAGGCTTGTGGCCGCCACCAGAAGTAGGGACCGGTCCGATTCCCCCATCCTCGTCGGCGAGAGCAATGCGCATGGCGGCCATCTTCTCGACTCGGTAGCTATCCATATCGATGGTTTCAAGGATGCCTCGCGAGAGGTCTTCTTCTATCGGTGCTGGAAGCTTGGGGATTAGGAAATTGAGGAAGATCGAGAGTTTCTCCCATTCGGCGTTCGAGTATGGGAGAACAGAAGCAAGGAATCCATAGGTACGAGTAAAGGCCTTTGCCTTACCTTTGAAATCCACCTGCCCGTCTTCGTCGAGATTGTCTTTGTACGCAGCAACACAAGCATCAAGAATTGGGTCGAGCTGATCTCTATCGGCATTTCCAAGATACAGCTTAACGAAGTTGGTAATCTGGCTGTCGTCGTAGACCTCGTAGCCGTCCAGCTCACTTTTTAGATCGTGTAGCTTGTTGGGATCCGTCTCTTCGGCAAGTACTGTCGTGCGGTAGTAAGGAGCGAACGACTTCTCGATCACATCCGTGTTGTTCATAAAGTCCAGTACTGCCACATCGTGTTTTTGAGGATGGGCACGATTCAGCCGAGACAGAGTCTGAACGGCTTTGACGCCAGAGAGAGGCTTGTCGACGTACATCGTGTGCAGAAGAGGCTCGTCGTAACCTGTTTGGAACTTGTCGGCGCACACCAAGAACCGGTAGGGTTCCTCTTGGATCTGGTCAGGAATCTCCCTGCTCGAAAAGCCATTGAGTGAAGCTTCCGAAACAACCTGACCGTGGTATTCAGGCTCACCTGAGAATGCGACGATAGCGCGATAGGGACTCTTGCATTCGATTAGGTACTGGGTAATGGCGTAGTAGTATTGGATCGCCCGCTCAATGGAGCCTGTGACAACCATAGCCCGGGCCTGACCGCCAATCTTCTTAAGACCGATCACCTGTTGAAGAAAATGGTCAACCATGATCTCAGCCTTGAGACCGATAGCGTGGTCGTTGCTCTCAACGTAATGGCGAAGTTTCTTTGACGCTCTTCTGATATCGAATTCCGGGTCGGCCTCGACTGTCTTTACTAATTTGTAGTAGCTGTTGACTGGCATGTAATTCTTGAGTACATCAAGGATGAAACCTTCCTGGATGGCTTGTTTCATCGTGTAGCTGTGGAATGGATGATGGGTAATATTCCCACCTTCATGAACCGGCTCACCGAAGATCTGCAGGGTCTTGTTCTTCGGGGTCGCCGTGAAGGCAAAGTAGCTGGCATTGGGCAGCATCTTTCGAGCTTCCATGATCCGGTTGATGGCATCCTCGGGTGATTCATCGTCATCTTTGGCTCCTACCTCTGATAACGCAGTACTCATGGCCGCCGTTGTGCGACCTCCCTGACTGGAGTGCGCCTCATCGATCAGAATGGCGAATTTGCGATTTCGATGCTCGCTTCCGATGTCTTGTACGATGAATGGAAACTTCTGCACCGTCGTGATGATTATCTTTTTGCCACCCTGGATGAATGTGCGTAGATCGCCGGAGCGTTCCGCGTGGCCTACCGTCGCCCCTACCTGGGCGAACTGCTTGATGGTATCTTTGATCTGTTGATCAAGGATACGTCGGTCGGTGACGACGATGATTGAGTCGAATACCTCAGCATCATCTTTTTTGAGCCCGATCAATTGGTGGGCAAGCCACGCGATGGAATTCGACTTGCCGCTACCCGCTGAGTGCTGAATAAGATACCTCCGACCCGCTCCATGCTCAGAAACGTCGGCGAGCAGTTTGCGCACGACATCAAGTTGGTGATAGCGAGGAAATATTTGCGTAGAAGACTTCTTTTTCGTCTTGGGGTTCGTCTCAATAACAACTTGTGCGTAGTTCTCCAATATATCGGTCAGCCCTTGAGGCGAGAGAATGTGTTTCCAGAGGTAGTCGGTCTTTAGTCCGTCAGGATTGGGCGGGTTGCCTGCTCCATCTTGATATCCCTTATCAAAAGGCAGGAACCAGGACGCCTTGCCCTTTAGGTGAGTGCAGAAGCGAACTGACTGATCATCAATTGCAAAGTGGGCTATGCAGCGCCCAAAGCCGAAAAGCAATTCCCTTGGGTCTCGATCTCGCTTATATTGCTCGACGGCATCTTCGACCGTCTGTTTAGTGAGGTTGTTCTTTAGTTCGAATGTGGCGACGGGCAGACCGTTCAGAAATATAGCCAGATCCAATGCGAGCTGGGTTTCGTCACGGCTGTAACGGAGTTGACGAGTGACGCTGAAACGGTTGGCCTCGTACTGAGTTTTAGCCTTATCGTTTCCGGGCGAGGGTGAGCCGTAGAACAATGTAATCTCGTGGGGACCGTGCTTGATGCCATGGCGCAGCACATCTATGATTCCACGCTTGGCGATTTCTCCTTGCAAGCGGGCAAGAAACTTGCGCCGCATAGGGCTATCCGCTTCGAGATCGAGCGCCTCAGATATTTCCGCCTGAGTGTCATTTAGGAAGGCAGTCAGTTGGGCTAGATCTACGCAGTACTCTCGGTCATAGTCAGATGCTTCGCCCTCCATCCATCCGCCGTTCGTGCTCGTCATGTCATGGACGATGAGAGATTCAAGACCGCCTTCGCTAGTGTCGGTGGTCATGCCTCAACCTCCTCCAGCTCCGTATTGAGGTCATCATCGCTACCTTCAAATTCATCGTCAACCATCGGAGTATTCTCC
The DNA here is from genome assembly GCF_904848545.2 of Acidithrix sp. C25. Classification (NCBI taxonomy): domain Bacteria; kingdom Bacillati; phylum Actinomycetota; class Acidimicrobiia; order Acidimicrobiales; family Acidimicrobiaceae; genus Acidithrix; species Acidithrix sp. C25. Next base: position 155,846 of record NZ_CAJHCI020000004.1, on the reverse strand, counting down.
TCGTCAAGCAGCTCCGACTCAATCTGCTCGTCAGGTAATCTCGCTGCAGCTTCACGTATGTCCAGCTTGCCGGTGACCACGTCGGCAATGAGACGAGTTCGGTATTGGCTTAAGAGCACGATTTGGCGATGTAAACGTTCAGCTGTGTCGTTGATCTCGTGTAACTCTTGATTAATGCTTGCGACGATATCTCGTTGTTCCGCGACGGGCGGAATCGGTATGTACCAGCTTGCCAAAAACTCAGTTGGAACTCGCTGCTGGCCAGCAGACCCACGCATATTGAAAGCACCGTGCGCACGAAAGGCCTGCTCTCGCGTCAAATAGTACAGATACCAAGGTAGTATTCTTGCAAAAGGCCTGAGTACGTGAAACTCGGTTGACCCGAATGCGACGCGATTCGCTAGTCCAGCGCAGACAGCGCCCTTTCCATTTTCGAAGCAAGGGGTAATCTTTGCAACAATCACATCACCATCGCGCATGTAGGTAAAACCAGGGTTTACGGAACCTAGTTCAGAGGTCCTCGAGCTATCGATTTGGCCCCATTCGCTAACATTCTCCATCGGTAAGACCGTAACCACTGTATTACTGGCAAGTTCATCTAGTTCAGTCCTTGACGGATTCATTTTTGCAAGATACTTGAGTCGCTCTACCTTCCAATGCTCGGGTACATCGCCCAGCCACTCCACACCGGAAGGCTTGAGACGGACATCGGAATCAAGACCACGGGTTATCGCTCGATGTATGATTGCTTGCTTCTGCTCCTCCAGCAGTTTGATCAGCTTCTGCTTTGCGCCTATATAGCGCCGAATCCGTCGGTCCATATAGTTGAGGAACTTTACGATCACCGCTTGTTCGTCTAGAGGCGGGAGAGGAATTTGCACATATCGCAAAAAAGGCCAGAAGATTTGACGTTGGATATCACCCACACCCTTCGAGGCGATCACAAACTGGTCAACGATCGCAGGGCAACGTACTAGGTAATTCGCAAATTCGGAATCGATCCCACACGGCAACTCAAGAACTATGTATGCAGGACTAATAATACCATGATGGCAAGATACACCAACTGAGCCCCGCCATGCCTGCTGATTATTAAGTACCAAGTCGCCAGCATGAACCACTTGGTAATTAGTCAAATCCAAGCTCGGAGCATGGACTTGGCCCCCACCTTCTTCATAACGAATCACGCCGCGGTTTAAGAATACAGAAAGTAGCTGGAGTGCACCGAGTGTTCTCTCGTTCCTAAGTTTGCTGATCGTCCAGAGAGCATGCGTTTTCCAATGCTCGGGTACATCGCCAAGCCACAGTGAACCCGATTCCTTGTATGTTGGATACGCCGTTAATGTGGCTTTCATTGGTCACCCCCGTTGCCTAGCTGCTTCTCAAGCGCTTGACGAACAAGTCCCATTACATAAGGCAGTTCCTCCAAAGAGGCAAAGCCAACCTCGACATCTCCGTTGCCCCAACGTCCGAGGAGTGTCACGTCTCTGCACATGGCACGTGGATCGTCAATTTCTACGTACCCAATGTTTAGTGACAGCCGTAGTCGCTTAGATTGCGGCACCACATCCACGAAGTTGGTCTCCGCCTTGTAGGCGACATAGAGCTTTAAAAACTCCTCAGTAACGCAAGGGTCGAGAGCGAGCACCTCTCGGCGAAGAGCCTCGAACAGCTCGCGTACGGGACTACTGAGAAGATATGGATGGTCGGCAAGACGGTAGCCACTGATCTGGGTTTTTCCCTGGTATGTCTGCAGAATACTTGCGGAAAGCGTTGGAGACTTCCAGACGTCGATCGCCAAATCAGCAAGCGTGCTCGCCCGCTCCTTGATTGTGTCCTCATTCCACTGCTCAAGTTTGCCGAGGCCCGCATTAAGCCTGATGGGACTCTCGGCGAAGCCACCCTTCATGTCGCGCTTTTCAATGAAGGCTCGATCGCCGTATTCTGAGTTGTAGCCCGTGAGGGTTAGATTCCCAAGCGTGTGAAGCCAGGTCTGCTGAATTGTCTTCCAATTTGGGCCGAGAGCTTCCTTCCAGGCAGAAGACAAGTTCTCGTTCTGAGGCATGATGTGCTCAATGGTGTATTCGTCTACCTGCACCCATTCCTTGTGGCCGTAGTTCTCAAGACGCCGAAGCCAGTAGCTACGGCTTCGGAAGTTATACAGGTCGCGGGTCTGTAGGTCGCGGTGGAATTCTTCGTCACTTGGAAATCGGCGGTATGAGGGAAGTCCAAGGAAGTGTGCCTTGATACTTTCGAGATATCGATCCTTCTTGAGAGCCTTGGTGAAAGTTGCAAAGGTCTTATTAAGTGAATTAGTAGGAATGGCACAAATGGCACGCCGAAAGACATACGCCTCTACTAGACGGACAGCTTCAGCGAGATCATCCTTTGCCAAAATACCCGCACGGTAATCCCGGTACAGTTCCAATAGGAACGGATACGCAACATCCACCTTCAGTTCACGAAGATCTCGGAATGATCTCTTCAGATCTGTGTCGGTCTCGGCACCAAGGGCCATAGCGCAAAAATACTGCGCAAATTCGCGAATGTCGCCCACCAAAGCCTCGATGCCCAACTCGGCTAGCTGTGGTGAACGGGCATAAGACTTGAATGCTTCGTAGACTTCGTCCTGCTTGGGAATTGTTCCGGTCTTCACCGTCAGATAATGCCGCATGAAGCCATCGAAATGCGTATCGTAAGCTTCCTGTCCAAAATCAAGTTCGATGGGATGCCAGAATCGATCGTACAGTTTTGTCTGCAACTGGGGCTCGATGCCCATCAAGAGAAAGTTGCGGATCAAGTCCGCTTGGCTTAGTTCACGGCCTGTCGAGTTCATGCTCTCGAAGATAAGTTGTGGGTTGTCCTGGCCACGATTGAGTGCAAGGTCAACCACCATTAGCTTGGATATGCCTTTGAACAACGACGTGAGGTCGCTTTTGTGCTCGTCTAGCTTTGCCTCGAAGAACGCAAAGTTCTTCATCACCCTTAGAGACGGCTCTTTGGGCGGTTCGGTACCCTCAACGACCGCGATGAGCGAGTCCCGGTCTGTCTGCGACAATAGCAATTTATAGTGACGATCGCCGGATTCTTCCGGGTTGACTAGGTAGTAGTTACGCAGCTTTTTCGGCGTAAAGTCGTCATCTGACTCATGCTGATGCGGTTTGGCCTTCTCTAAAGCCTTGGCTAGCGCAGCTATGAAAAGGGTTACGGTCGTAAGACGCTGTTGACCATCAATCACCAATACTGGCGAGAAGTTTGCAACCTGGTGAAGATCCCTCTCTATGTACACAATTGAGCCGACGAAGTGAGCAGAAATGTCATCGTTAGCTCCGGTGCGCAATATGTCATCCCAAAGTTGCTGGCATTCACGTTCGGTCCAGGAGTACATGCGCTGGTAGATCGGGATCTGAAGCTGTTCTACATCCTTGAGGAATTTCAGTAGCTGCGCCTCGTTAGCCTTCATCTCGCACTATCCCCGATTATCTCACTTAGCAATCCCTCGGTCTCTTGCTCAAGTGCCAAGATATCGGCGCGAATCTCCTCGAGTGTACGCAAAGGTTGAGGCTTGTAGAAGTGGCGGGTGAAACTGATCTCATAACCAATCTTGACGCTATCGGGTAGATACCATGCATCCGACGCATAGGGCAATACCTCGCGCTTCAGGAATGCCTCGATGCCGCCATCCTCGTTTAGCGGTATCTGTTCGGTATCACGGAGATCAGGATCTGGCTCGTATTCGGCAACACAATGCTTGGAGCCGATAGTGACTTCGAAGAGACCACGCAAGGGATCTGGATTGGTGTCCCTCTTGTGAATCTTTCGGATCACCGGTAAAGCACTGTCGCTGCGCTCAGTACTCTCTTTCAGTGACTTAATTTCCTTGGGGCTATACACACGGTTTGGATCGATGCCAACTAGTCGCAGTGGACGCTCTACGGTGACCTTTGAGTAGCCAAAGGCTTTGTTGGGAAAGATCTTTGACTGTTCAGTTTCCTCAAAATCCAAGAAGGTCTGACAGATGCGGTTGATGTCGTCCTCGGAGAGTTCACAGTTCTTCTTGCCTAAGTTCTTGCGTAGAGGCTTGAACCACTGTGTGGCGTCAATTAGCTGGACCTTACCTCGGCGATGCTCAGGCTTGCGGTTAGTGATCACCCAGATGTAGGTGGCAATGCCAGTGTTATAGAACATGTTGAGAGGCAGCGCGACTATGGCTTCGAGCCAGTCATTTTCGATGATCCATCGTCGAATGTTGCTTTCGCCCTGGCCAGCATCGCCAGTGAACAACGACGAGCCGTTGTGGACTTCTGCGATCCGGCTTCCAAGGGGCGTGGCATGTTTCATCTTTGAGACCATGTTGGCGAGAAAAAGCATCTGGCCATCACTTGAGCGAGTGACCAGTGAGTACTCGGGGTCACCAGCGTGTGCGATGATGAAGCGTTGATCTCGCAAGCCGGATTTGCCACCCATGCGCTCTAGATCGCTCTTCCAGCTCTTTCCATAAGGCGGATTGGAAAGCATGAAGTCGAACTCACGGGAGGGGAATGCATCGTTGGAAAGTGTCGAGAACTCCGGTCCTCCGACTACGTTGTCCGCAGCTTCGCCCTCTCCCTTGAGTAACAGATCCGCCTTGCAGATGGCGTAGGTCTCAGCGTTGATTTCCTGGCCATAGAGATGTGTTGCCACTTCTTTGCCATGTTCGGCGGCTAATTCTTGTAGGGTCTCTTCCGCCACGGTGAGCATGCCACCGGTGCCAAGGGCGCCGTCATATAAGAGATAGGTTCCGGATTCGATCTGGTCGGCAATCGGCAAAAACATGAGACGAGCCATGAGCTTTACGGCGTCTCTCGGGGTCCAGTGCTCGCCTGCCTCTTCGTTATTCTCTTCATTGAAACGACGTACCAGTTCCTCGAAGACCGTTCCCATTCCATGGTTGTCAAGTCCAGGATGTTTTTCAGTCCCGTTGGAGTTCATCACCGGGTATGGACTCAAGTTGATACTCGGGTCGAGGAGCTTCTCCAAAAGGCTCCCCAGTACGTCGGCTTTCGACAGACGTGGAATCTGGTTTCGAAACTCGAACTTGTCAAGTATGTCTTGAATATTTGGTGAGAACCCATCTAAGTAAGCCTCGAAATCAGCTTTTAGTTGTTGCTGATTGGCACGGGCTTTGAGATCACGCATGGTGAATTTTGATGTGTTATAAAAGGCTTGTTCCGATGCTTGGCGCAGTGCTGAATCCTGGTTGGTAATGCCAGCTTTGTCAAGCGAGGACTTCATGTCGAGGACCGCTTGTTTGGTCGGCTCTAATACGGCGTCAATTCGACGCAGTACCGTCATAGGCAAGATTACATCACGATATTTGCCTCGGACATAGAGATCCCGAAGTAGATCATCTGCAATGCCCCAAATGAGACTAACGATCTGGTTGTGCTGTTCGCCGTTCACTGGGCAATCTCCGTGCACGATTGATGGTTGGTGTTCGACCCATATTCTGAGGGAACATGTGGCCACAATCCCTCCATCTCGAACAACGTTATAGCCCGCAAACTGTGTAATGTGATTGGTCGATGGGCATTCTTGCCAAGAATGGAGATCTTATTCAGATATGCCATCCTCGTGAATTTGGAATATCGGTTGTTATCCGTGGAAGTCATTGCAGGATTATTTATCATACTTACCTTCGATTATATAACATTGTTCGAAAAATAGCTGGTAAACGAACTATAGCGACTCAGTGTTACATGTACCTTCTCAACTGGTGATACCTGCAGGGCGGTACGCTCAGATTGATTTCCAATTTCCAAGCAACTGGATAGCCTGCTCCCGCTTAGTTCGGTTGAGCGGCGCCGCATTGGCTTGAAGTGCTCGCTCAAGTGCAGCCCGTGATTCGTCGTCCAACCCGTGTTGTTTTAGACACAAAGCCCGCCAGAAATGCAACCACCCGCTGCCGGAACGACTGCTTCTGCTATTGAAAATTCCCGAAGTGCTGCGTCTAAATCACCCCAGGTCTTCAAGAAAGGTGGAGTTGCTACATTGCACTGGTTGCGTTCAACTGTCATAATGTCTATTATTTGTGTCAATTTCTTGTACTTGTGGTTGGAAACCTACTTTTAAGTTAGAACCATCTGGCATCGTTGAAGTATTGAGCGAAATCCGTCAAGTCCACTGAGGCAGAGGAGATCAATAGAGCTTCGTGACTTCCACGACGGTCCTAAAACGCTCTGCAATCCGGCATAGTCGATACTTATGACATCAATACCAGCGTCCTTTAGAGTACTCTCTTTGAGATAATTTCGCCCTCCTGTACCACAGATGTAGGCGTTTCCCCGAACCGACTTTGTGATGCGTGCAAGACGTTCAGATCGTTCGCACTGTGGCTGAGTTGCATTAGCAATCACAGTGCCTGGCCAATCCATCAATTCAAGCATGAAGTTCATAGAAATTTGATTGGCCTCGACGAGATCATTTGACACAATGGCTTTGCACACATTTAGAACACAGTTAGTTGCAATATCCCACCCTGGGGTCAATCCATAATGGTAACGAAGCGTGTCGAAGAGATGCTGTGCACACATTTGTGGTTTTACGATTTGGACATCTGTAAGTAAAGTCTTCTGCCCATTTGTCAGATGCACTGGCACCGTCAACCATCGAATTTGTTCGTGATCAAGCCGGTCAGAGATTCTAAAGCGATGTTGATAGTCACGCTGTGTGAATTGCACCTCTGTAAGCGGCACGTAGATGTTGCTGAGTAGAATCTTTGTGAGCGTCGTAACGCGAGGGAATAGATTCGGTTGATGGATAGAAACAAGTTGTCGTAAATCAAGGAAAGGATCAGTCACTGTCTACCAAAAGCCGTGACGTATATCCTCTGCGGACTAGGAAATCATAAGCAGATTTCACCTCAGCTGATAACGACTCTTTGAGAGCGAATCCCTTTATCCCGTAGATTTCGATTCGTTGAGTATCGCCGACCAGCATGCTCAAGACCAAGTCCTCAGAGCCAATTGAACATATGTACTCCTCGAGCGTCATTGATTCAGAAGCACATGTCACGGTGACTTCGGGCCATACTTTGCCGCAGGTTAAATAAGCTCGGCGCTGCATGTACGGTTTGCAGACAACCAAAATTGAAGAAGGAGAAAGCCCCTCATCTTGAAGTAAGCCCCGTGATTTAGTGAAGTTCTCACTGGTATTAGTCGCCGTGGGCTCAACTATCAGTGCAGATTCAGGCACGCCTTGTCCAATTGCGTATTGGGCGAAGGACGCCGCCTCGCCGTCTGGAAAACGGTCCTTCGTGGTTGGACTATTTGCTCCGGTAAAAAGAAGGACTGGAAAGTATCCTTCAAAGTACAATTTAGCTGCTCTTTGCGCTACGCCTAAATCGTGTGAACCAAGACCAATTCCCACATCGGACTTTTGCGCATCTTGATCTATCTGGTGATAGTCCCAGAGAATACGAGCAGCATTCAATTCTTCATCAATCATTTTGATTCCTCTAATTCAAGTGTACGACAAAGTGCTTCAATCGACGAAAGTTGGTGCTCAAGATTATTTGTTCGTGCGAGCATGCGTGCGTTCTCGAACAACGTTTCCGAGACTGATCGCTCACCGCACATCCAGAGAACATGAGCTTTAGCGATCATAAAGCGAACGTGAGTAAGCGGTGTATTTGTATCGGAGAACTCCTCGGCGAATTCCATCGCACCGCTGGCAAGATGAGGATGTCGAGTCTTAAGGTGAGCCAGTGCCAGTTTCTGATATGCATTACCGAGCATTCGATGATCGCCTGCGTCGACGAAATATGAGATTGATCTATAAATTGGAGGGAGAGCAGACTCGCCATCGCCCTGTTTCGCCAGCACGGTGCCCGTCCACAGGCGTGCTCGTTCTCGGTCAAAGTCGAGCACCGGCTCATCAATTGACAGAGTAAGCCGTTGATAGCTCCGATGGGCTACTACCAGGTGGCCAGCCATCTCTTGGCAAACCGCGATCATCAACTCATTCGAGTTTGCTCTAGGCAAGCGACCAAGCTGGAGGTTCAGCTCCTGTGCTTCGCGGTATCTATGCCGAGCTCCATTCGGTCCGTCCAGATTACCTCGATCACGTTGGGCATCCCCCGCAAGTTCAAACGAGCGAGCCAAAAGAGTGGTCGCCGCCGGCCCGTTGAGGTGCTCTCGCCGAAATGCGATAGACAGTCGCGGTGTCAGTAGACGATCGGCGTCGGCAAAAGCCTGCTGTGCAATGGAACTCCCCGCACGTTCGAGATCGTACTCCCAGTTTTCAAGGCCCTCTTCATAATGTAAGTCGTTTCCTACTCTATGCACTGGTCGCTCGTCTGCAAGTTGCTTTAGAGTCAAGAACAGCTGATGATCAAGAACTTTCTCAATATCGCGATAGAAGGTGTCGGCGCCCCGGTACATACCGTCCCACGCAGCACTCGCTAATCTGCGTCTCGCATTTAACCCAACTGTTTGATACCCCTCAATCCCAAATAGCTCGCGAATAGCTTCCGCAAAATGCTGTTCTGTCGGTAGCGACTGAAGAACCAACTCGAATACATCTCGAGTGAAATCATGTCGACTAGCAAAATCGCGAGGAAACGGTCGACAGGCAATCGAGCTCATCATCGCAACGAGACATGAATACCGCTCTGGACGCTCAGCCACATCGGAAACTGTCGCCTTGCGTAGGCGAGCAATCTCGTTCATCACATCAAGGTCTGAATTCATCACCCCGGAAATCTCCCGAAAATTCATTAGATGTTCCGATTTCTTTCAATAAGCATAGGCACAGCACGAGAACGGTTCTCATTGCTAGTAAAAAAGATAGGGAACGAGTCCGCTGATGATCCATACGATTATTACTTCACTTCGCCAGCTACCACCAAAATCAATGTCTTCACTTAAGCGTGTAGCAATGATACTCAGCGTTGGCGAGGATTCATGACTTGCCATCCTTGTCAAAACCATATTGCAAGCTGCGACCACTGCGTCCGTTGCGATGTGCTTGGTGAGTGCTGCATGACGAACCCTACTGGTGTCGACACCGCGACGCACTACGCCGCGAACCTGCAACAGGATCTCGACATTATCCGCCAAGCTATCGCCACAGACCAAGTCAATCGGCCAACTTTTTCAAAGCTAGTACTGACCGGAATTACCGTCTTCCCCATTCGCTATGCCCCCGAAGCAATCAAACCAAGCCCGGTGTACGAAGTGCCCAAAACACTGAGTCAGCTAACACCGCCTGCCTTACCCGCTGGATCGCCTGCAAACACCAATTTCTTTAACCCATATACCAACCGAAAGGAGCAACATTATGTCAACACTCATTCCCGCAAGTCGTAGCAACGGGCTTGCTCAGCTAAAAACGATAAAGGCTACTAGAGCGCAGTACCGAGCAGAAGTGACGGTTTTCCGGCACAGTCTTGAGACGGCAGTTATGACAGAACTTGACCGCCAAGATAGCCAGGCCATCGCCGATGTCATGACTACCGCTACCGAAGAGGAGTTGCGATTTCTTGACTACGGCCTGGCCCTTTCAGGCAACAGTGTCGCTAAGACCGAGTTAGTAGCCCGCAAGGTCAACCTGATGTCAAACATTAACAACCAGCGAATCGCCCGCCGGTTCGGGCGGTGATGGCCATGTACGAAAGCGTCATCACGGTCGTTGCCGCCACGATATGTGGCGGCTTGGCTGGCGGAATTGCCGGTCGGTTCCGTCGCCGCACAGTTGATCGACAGCCTATCGATCAGACAATTCCCAGTTTTGATCCAGCTACCGACGCTTGGATTGACCAGGCCGCCAAACAATGGGCTACCGCCCACGGGCGTCCTGAAGCCGAAACAGTTATCGCCAACAAGCTACGGCTTGGGACGACTCTGCAAGAGCGACGTCAGCCTCGGCGGTTCCGGTGATAGCGGTGGTGGTACTCATGATTGCCTTGCTAATCGTCGGCCTGTTCTTGCTTACCGGCTTTATCGGCAGATCGCTTTACCAGACAGCAGCTGATGCAACAGTACGTCTCCATGAAGCCCGAACCCGCCTTGCCGTAGCCCAAAGCAAGGCAGAGATTCGGGCGACCTCGGCAAGGCTACGGCGGGAACTTGATAGGGAGATGTGGTGGGCCGAACTGAAGGAGGATTCAGATGACCAACAATAGCAAAGAACTTTCAGATACCGAACTCTTGACTGCCCGGCAACACCTCAGTAGATTCATTCGTTCAGAGGCACGGCGCACAGCAGGCGAACTCGGATTTGGCTGGCGTCCAGCATCCCTAGCTCCGAGTGACCTGGATGCCCTACGGACTGAGTTCCAAGCCTGTCATGCCTCTGGTCTGCCACTGCGGGTTCTACGGGACTTTTCAGATGTCACCATCTATGATCGCCCGGCCACAAACTGGGCCTTCCGCTATGTGCATGACACTCGACATGTCTGGCTCTCGGCCGACTTCTCAACTGAGGCAGAATTGGTGGTGGCTTCTTGTCACTTGGCTAGAGCCAAAGCCGAAGGGCTTAGTCCTGAATCACTGGAATATGCCCTGTTGTTGGCGGACACAGTGAACCAGACATTGTATACAGCTCGTACCCACCGCTTCGTTATTAACCAGCTCCAGTTTGCGCTCGACTGCATCCGGTTTGACTTCGACACGGCACTGGAGCGTGAGGCCAGATGGAGCCTCATGCAAGGAACGGCAATATGACCACACCAGGTTCGTCGGGTTGGCGCAAGTCACTGACAGGTGCCGCCTTCACCCTATTGGTCTCAACTTTCGCTATTTACATGGCCATTCGACTTATCGAGGCAATGCTACCGGTGCTTATCGCAGTGGGCCTGGCAGCAGCCATTGTTTACGTGTTGCGGTTAATTCATCGCCGGAGGCAAGGGTGGTAACTGGAGGCCACTATGAGAACAATGCCAGAGGTGGATGATGTCCAATCGGTGTTGTGGAATTAACAATCATCATTGACTAATGCGTAAAAGCATTATTTACTTATCAGTCCATAGCAATGCGTTTTGGCATCAGGCGAAATGGATCGGTGCGGGCATAACCCATGAAGTCCATCCCATTTGCATTCAAAGCTCTGGGACCAAACGCCCTTGTTTATTAACCCATAACTAACAGAAAAAGGAGGTAACGCTATGAGCAGAACATTTCACAATAATGACGATCATATCAGAGTCCGAGGTGTCAGAAAAGATCCACCTGATCTGCGACGTTTGGCGAGGGCGTTGATTGCCCTGGCTGAAGCTCAAGCCGAAACTGAGGCCGAGGCTGAAGCTCGAGCCGGGATTCAAGCCAAGGCAGAAATCCGGGCAAAGCGTAGCAGAGCTAACCGGACAATCAAACCCGTCAAAGATCAGGACAACACCAGTAACCAGGGTGATGCAGCGTGAAGGCGGGACTCCTTATCTGGTACCGGCTGCGTTGGCCCCGAAATGTCTCAGCCCAGCAGGTTGAACAGGCTTTTCTGCTGCTCAGCGCTACAGCTGGAACCCCAGTTGTAATTGAAACAGTTGGCAGTGCTGACTTCGTGGAGCATCGTCTGGCACTGCCAAGAGACCGGGTCGGAAGCATCGTCCATCAGCTACGCGCTGGTCTGCCTGGACTGGCCGTTGAGACAATAGACCACAATAACAGTGCATTCAATCGGGCGGTAGAACTGCGGTTATCGACCCGCCGCCGACCACTTGGTACCGACGATCCTGAAATTGTCAGTACGGCACTGCTGAGTGCCCTTTCTCACCTTGGTGCCAATGAGCATCTGGTTTTGCAATGGGTACTTGGCCGTCAGCTGTCTTCAAGTCCGGTTCCCAACAAAATCAACGCCTCTCATGAATTCTGGCTGGCTGATGTGGCCGATACCGTTCTTGGTAAATCACAATCAGCTGACAGTGAATTTCGCACTGCCCTGCGTTCCAAGCAAGGCGTCTCGGGTTGGCAAGCTGTCGGGCGAATTGGCGTTATGGCTAAGAGTGAGGCAAGGCAGCGCCAGCTCATTCGCCAGGTTCTCGGAGCACTGCGCACCTCTGAAGCCCCCGGTGTCAGTTTCCGGGCTCGTTCGACCAGTCCTAAACGAATCACGAGTCTTCACCTGCCCTTGTTCATTCCGCTGCGGCTCAATGCACTTGAACTGGCCACGGTGTCTGGTTGGCCAATCGGTGCCACCAGCGATCTTCCGGTTGCCAAGGTTGGCAGTCGAATGCTGGCCCCGACATCGGCGATACCAAAATCGGGACGCATTATTGGCGAAGCGACATTCCCAGGTAGGGAACGACCGTTGGCTATCTCGGCAGCCGACTCGCTGCGCCATTTCCATGTGCTTGGTCCAACCGGATCTGGTAAATCGACGCTGTTGCTCAATCTTGTTGTCCAAGACATGGCAGATGGCAGGGGCGTTGCGGTAATCGAACCCAGAGGCGATCTGATAAAAGATATCTTGAGCCACGTTCCGCCACATCGCGCAGGTGACGTGGTTTTGCTCGATCCAACCGATGACAAACAACCAGTGGGACTCAATCCCTTATCTACCCATGGTCGTTCACCTGAACTGGTAGCCGATCAGTTGCTTGGCGTCTTTCACAACCTCTACGTTGCAAACTGGGGACCAAGGACCCAGGACATTTTGGGCAGTGCCTTATTAACCCTTGCCCGTAATCCCGGCATGACACTTGTGGCTTTGCCGCTGCTTCTAACCAATGCCGGATTTCGCCGCCGAATGGTGGCCAGCCTTGATGATCCGATTGGCCTGGAGCCGTTTTGGGCCTCCTATGAAAACTGGAGCGAAGCTGAGAGAACAACCGCCATCTCGCCGGTTATGAATAAACTCCGTCCATTTTTACTGCGGCCCCAAATTAGGGCCATTATCGGACAAGCTAAGCCCCGATTCGATGTCCGCGATCTATTTACCAAACGAAAAATCCTGCTCGTCAATCTGGCTAAGGGAGAACTGGGACCGGAGACGGCAGCACTGCTTGGCAGTTTGGTAATTGCTCAACTGTGGCAGGCTACCTTGAACCGTTCAACAGTTGCCCCGGAGAAACGGCACCCGGTCTTCATATACGTCGATGAATTTCAAAATTATTTGCGGGCTGCTACTGACTTTGCAGATGCCATGGCTCAAGCTCGGGGATTGGGTGTCGGATTCGTCTTAGCACATCAGTACATGCACCAACTGGATCTGCCAATACGTTCAGCGGTAATGAACAACGCCCAGTCCCGCATTGCCTTTCGACTGCCAAACGAAGATGCCAAATTGATTGCCGCCGGTAGCAACTTGGAACCAGAAGATTTTCAAAGTCTGAGTGCTTATCACTGCTACGTGCAACTGTTGGCCCGAAACTCGGTTCAGCCCTGGTGCAGCGCCCGCACCCTTATGCCAGACAATTCCACGAGCGATCCGGAGCTTATTCGAACTGCATCACGTGATGCCTACGGCATTGACCGAAGTGTTGTCGAGGCCGCAATCCGTGATCTTGCCTATGGACGAAAAACTGAGCCAACAGAGGATCTTGGCCGCCGCAGGCGTAACCGCGGGGATAGCTTATGAGCGGCCTATGGCAGTGTCCGCTCGCTCTACCGGTCGTGTGGTCAACAGGGGTGGGTACTACCTGGCCAGAAGGCATAAATACCTCAACAAGGGCGCGGACTCTATTGCTGCTTCGCTGCACTTTCCCTTTTTTCGCCAAAGGCCGGGGGCCTGAGCCAACGGCGACCAATGAAGGCTATTACTCGACGGACAGAAGTCCCAGAACAATCAATAATCAGATAGCTCCAGGGGGTTGTCTGTCCCTTCGTGTTGCCAAATTCCCACTCACTTACACCTTTCATACTCTCTCTAAAGGCGCGGAATTGGTATGCAACTCAGGGAGGTTTCGATGAGTGATCAACGGACCAGCTCAAAGGGACTGAGGAGATCCCGCCAACAACTCTCGACCCGGGATCTTGAGATAATCAGCCGAGTTTTTGAGTTGCGGCTGATGAGTGGCCGCCAGATCGAAGCTCTTTATTTTTCGGGCGAAGATCACGCCAGTACCTTATCGGCGGCTCGCAGTTGTCGACGAGTTCTGGCCGGACTGACTAGAGACCGGTTGCTGGTGCGACTTGATCGTAGAGTCGGTGGGGTTAGGGCCGGATCGGCCTCGTATATTTACGCCCTTGGTCCGGTTGGCCACCGGATACTTACATCAGGTGGCAATCGTCCCAGGTTTCGGGAACCAACCACCACTTTCGTCGATCACACTCTGGCTGTCTCCCAGGTTGTGGTTGACGTGACCCTAGCCAGCCGTCAAGGTGCGTTCGAGATTCTGAGCTGTCAGAGCGAACCTCGCTGTTGGCGGGAATTTTCCGGACTGGGTGGTCCAATGTTTTTACGGCCTGATCTGTTTCTGGCACTCGGTGTGGGCGACTACGAACAGCGATGGTTCATCGAGATCGACAGGGGCAGTGAACACCTGCCAGCCCTTCTTCGCAAGTGCCGCATCTATGACACCTACTACCGCTCCGGTAAGGAACAGGCGGCTCACGGTCTCCATCCCCAGGTTTGCTGGATTATGCCAGACAACAAACGTGTTGCGCGGTTACAAACAGCCATTGCCCGTGATCATCGATTGACCAAGGAACTATTTGTGACAACCACTTTTGATCAGGGGTTATCGACACTTAGCGGAGGCAGTTCATGAGCGGCCAATCAGGCAGGAATCTGCCCGGCAGCTCTATTATCACCAACACCGTTATAGTAGGTGATGCCCGAAAGCGGCTGGCGGAAATCCCCGAGGCTTCAGTGGATTCTGTTGTTACCTCGCCGCCGTATTTTCAGCTACGGGATTATGGAAGCAAGAATCAGATGGGTCTGGAGCCTGACGTATCGGCCTGGGTCAATGAGCTACGTCTGGTAATGGGTGGACTTTCAAGAGTGCTCAAGCCGACCGGATCGGTCTGGCTGAACCTGGGAGACAGCTTCAGTCGTCACCCGCATTTTGGTGCACCGTCGAAAAGTCTGCTGCTGGGACCGGAGCGGTTGGCACTTGCTCTTATAGAAGACGGCTGGACGATTCGAAACAAGGTTATCTGGGCCAAGACCCGTTCCATGCCAAGCAGCGTTCGGGACCGACTGTCGTGCACCTGGGAAGTGATCTATTTCCTGACCCGTTCCCATCATTACTACTTCGATCTTGACGCCATCCGGATACCGCATCTCACGTCACTCAAACACCCCGCCAAAGCACTAAAGCCCTACCCACCATTATCGGCCAGTCCACCAAATTGGGCCGGACCGCTGGCTGGCAACAACGTTGGACTGGCAAAGCTAAAAGCCCAGGGGTTGAGTGGTCATCCGCTCGGTAAGAATCCCGGGGATGTCTGGACAATGGCATCAGCGAACTTCCGGGGTGAGCATTTCGCCACTTTCCCGCCCCGCCTCGTGGAGCAGCCCCTACTGGCAACCTGTCCGGAAAAGGTCTGTATTCGTTGCGGTAGTCCCTGGCAACGAAATCAAGCCAAGACCGTTGGGCATATCACAGTACCTGGTGATTTGCGTCCATCGTGTAAGTGCCGCAAGGGGTGGCGTCCAGGGGTGGTGCTCGATCCGTTTTTCGGAGCCGGAACTGTTGGTTTGGTGGCTGAAGCACACAGGCGGGATTGGCTTGGTATTGAGCTGAACCCCCGCTTTGCCAAACTGGCCATGGAACGGATAACTGAGGCTCGAATCACCAGGGACCGGATAACTGGGGATAGCGCTGGACAACAAGCAAAGGAGGAGGTTTCATGACGCATGAATGCCTCGTCGGTGAAATGCGGCTTTACGAGGAGATGCCATTCGGGGATCGCCGGTCGCACCAAACCGAGGAGGATATGGTTATGAGCCATGTTGCACTCAAGTACTTCTGCCAGGAGGTGGCACTGTGAAATCACTTGCCATTCGCTTGGAAGAAGATCTACACGCCCAGCTGACAATGATTGCCCAGCTCGAGGAACTTACGATAAGCGACGCTATTCGCCAAGCCATCGAGAGTTTCATCGAGACAAAGCGCGGCAATCCGCAACTGGCTGGACGGGCTGAAGCCGTTCTCGCTGAAATCGAGAGCGATGCCGCCAAACGGCGTGAAGCCATCGTCACCCTATTTGGGGGCGAAAGTGCAGCGCCGGAGTCAGGTAGTCCAACGGGAGCAAAATCCCAACGGTCCAACCGCTCAAAGGAAAATGAGCCAGCTTTGAGCTGAGCACCCATTTCCACCCTGACAGGGACTTTCTGAATCGCAATTATGCGAACCTCAAGAAAGTCCCTGTCATCAACCCATAAAAAGATAACGAATAACTAAGGAGGTGAACAATGGAAGACGAACCGAAAATACCAGAGGGTGAACAAGAACAAGACAAAACTGAATGTTTAGAAGCAGAGCCACGCATTTACGTGGCCAGCCTGAGTGACTACAACGACGGTTACCTGCACGGCGCATGGATCAGCGCTGCACAGGAACCGGAAGATATCCACACAGCGATACAAGACATGCTGACAAAGTCTCCAACACCTGGAGCTGAAGAATACGCCATACATGATTATGAGAACTTTGGACCGCTAAAACTTGATGAGTACGAGAGCATTGCAACTGTTGCTCGGTTGGCCCAGGGAATCAGTGAACACGGAGTGGCCTATGCCCACTGGGCGACACTGGCTGACGAGAACAGTCCCGAAACACTGGGTCGTTTTGAAGATGCCTACCGTGGACACTTCGACAGCCTGGTTGACTATGCCAGTCAACTCTTTGATGATTTAGGTTATAACGATCTGATCGAAACCATCGTGCCAGAGCACCTTCGGTCTTATGTCCGTATTGACATTGAAGCCTTTGCCCGAGACCTTGAATTATCTGGGAGCATTTCCACAAGTGAGGGAGACGGGGGTGTTTATGTATTTGATGAAATTTATTGAATTTTCTCGTTGTGGAATTGGCAACAATGGGATGCGTACGCGCATTATTCCTGGTAGAATGGGTATTGGGAAAAGGAACAATATTCATGAATCCAGAACAATCAAAGGCACTCGGAGAATTATTCCGCCAGAAACGCAAGGAACTGGGATACTCGGTCTATCAGGTGGCCGATGCTGCTGGAGTCAGAAGCTCAACGGTAGTGCGTTTCGAACAAGGCAAATTCGCCGCTCCCCGGCCCGACAAGCTGGCCCGTTTCGCCAGTCTTTTGGGGATACCCTTAGCCGATGTATACGCCCGGGCCGGATACCTGGTGCCCAAAGAACTGCCCAGCTTCGAGTCTTATCTGAAAACCAAGTACCAGGATCTACCAGCCACTGCGGTTATAGAACTGAAGAAACTCTTCGAAGAACTCTCAGCTCGCCATGGCCTAGACAACAACCAAGCAGTTCCAATTACAGAAGAGGCAGGTGATTATGGAACCAGAGACAGCGCATGATGAGTCAGGAGCAACAGAGGCCATGACAATCACTGATCAAAGCACTCTTACACTTCCAGCGGAAGTGGCGCGCGACCAACGTTCAAATCCTGAGGATATCGATACAGCTTCCCAGGATATTTCCACCAAACGTGCCGTTGCCTATATCCGTGTCAGCACCAAGGCACAGGCAGAACGTGATGGAAATCCAGAGGGCTATTCACTGCCGACTCAGCGAACAGCTTGTACAAGCCGGGCCCGCCAGCTTGGAGCGATAATCGTAGACGAGTACATAGACAAGGACAGCGGTACCAGTGTTGACAAGCGTCCGGCCATGTTAGCGCTTATTGATCGGGTGACCCAGGAACGCGATGTCGACTATGTGATCGTGCACCAGCTAAGTCGCTTCGCCCGTAACCGCCTGGATGATGCCAGCATCACCATGCGCTTGGAAGCATCTGGTGCGACATTGATTTCTTGCATGGAGGGCGGCATCGACCGGACTGCTTCTGGCCGGATGCTTCAGGGAATGTTGGCAGTCGTCAATGAGTACCAATCGCGCAATCAAGGTGACGACATCAAGCGCAAGACGCTACAGAAAGTCAAAGACGGTGGCACTCCATCGCTCGCGCCAATCGGCTATCTCAACGTCCAGGGCGCAAATGCGGAGAAGGACAAGCGTTGGATCGAGACCGATCCAGAACGCTCTCCGCATATCACCTGGGCTTTTGAGACATATGCCACTGGGAACTGGACACTCGCTAAATTACTTGAAGAGCTGACCATGCGAGGATTGATGACTCGTCCGACACTAAAGAAACCATCCCAGCCGTTACATCTGTCACTTGTGCAACGATTTTTAGTCAATCCCTATTACAAAGGGGTCGTGGTATATCACGGCGTTAAATACCCAGGCAAGCATCAACCGCTGGTAACACCAGAGCTATTTGATCGTGTACAAGAAGTGCTGGCACTGCATAACACATCTGGCGAGAAACATTGGCGGCACGAGCATTATCTCAAGGGCACGGTATTTTGTGCCAAGTGCGGGGCCCGGCTCTGTCTGACGCACGCTAATGGACACGGGGGGTCATACGTCTATTTCTTTTGCTTGGGCCGTCGGGCCAACGGCAACTCCTGCTGGCAGAAAGCCTTACAGGTGGAGCTTGTCGAACAACGAGTGGAGGAGTTCTGGCAAGATGTTCGAATTACGCCGGAACGCTCAGAAGAACTTCGAGCGGTGCTGAAAGAAGGTCTGGCCGACACCCGGGCTGATGCCGAGCGAGAACAGCGCTTGCAGAAACGTCGGATCGAACAGTTAACAACTGAACGCAAGAAGTTGCTTGATGCCTACTACGTCGGTGCAGTGCCAATGGATCTGTTGCATTCTGAGCAGGAGCGCATTAGTTCTGCGATGACACAAGCTCAAAAGCGTCTGGATGATTCCAGCCAAGAATTTGGCAACATTGAGCTGAAGTTGAATCGGGCGATAGGTTGGGCAGCCGATTTGCCACAGGCTTATAAATTCGCTGGCAACAGCGTTCGGCGGCGACTCAATCAGGCAGTCTTTACTCGACTGATGGTCTTTGAAGACGGAGTTGCAGCATATGAGTACACCGAAGGGATGGGACTTTTACTCCAAAACAACCCGAGAGTAGTAGCCATGCCGATGCGACATGACGAGGTGCGGGTTTATGAAAGCATTAGATCCTCCGACTTAATAGCCGAAGGATCTAATAACAACAGTAGTGCCGGTTTTTTTAATGACGTGGGTTTGAACGTCCCACATTTGGTGGAGGTGATGGGGCTCGAACCCACGACCTTTTGACTGCCAGTCAAATGCTCTTCCAGCTGAGCTACACCCCCAAGAGGTCACCATGACAGTATATTGCAAAATTGTTTGATCGGTTAGCCTCAAGTCGAATTAATGAACTTTTGTCCTTCTGACACCCTGACCGAGTGGTAAATGTGAAAGGTGGAGCCATAGCTTTGACAAAAATTAGCAAGGTCGGATTTGGTCATTTACAGGGCAATAGGTCAGTTCCAATGTGTCGATACTAGCTTGCACTAGGTCGGTGCTGCCTCTTGGCCTCAGGCAATCTCTGGGTATGGAGCTCCCGGGCGCTAGCAATGGGGTGATTTTCCATCAATGAAACCTATATCGTTAGAATACACTTTTGACACACAAAAATGTATTCTAACGACGCCCCGTTTAGAATGGTTGTAATTTTGTAACGACATGAGGGTCAATGACTGAGGTTTATAACGTACAAGAAGTTGAGCGTAAGTGGCAACGGATTTGGGAAGAATCGGGAATCTACCAAGTCGATGAGGACGATACCCGGCCAAGATCATATGTCTTGTGCATGTATCCTTATCCATCGGGTGCTGCGCATCAGGGCCATGTTAAGAACTATACCTTCGGCGATCTAAATGTTCGCTTTAGAACAATGAAGGGCGAGGCCGTCCTTTCGCCATTTGGCTTTGATTCGTTTGGACTTCCTGCAGAGAATGCTGCCATAAGGACCAAGATTCATCCTAGGGAATATACCGATGCACGAATTGACGAACTTCGTTCCAGCGTAAAGCGCCTTGGAGCGGTCTTTGATTGGCGACGTGAATCAAAGAGTCACGATCCATCGATGATTAAATGGTCACAGATTATCTTTGCCAGACTTTATGAAGCGGGCCTTGCTTACAAGGCAGAGGCCCCAGTCAATTGGTGTCCAGGTTGCCAAACGGTGTTGGCAAATGAGCAAGTGAATTCCGACGGTACGTGTGATCGCAGCGGTGACATCGTTGAACGTAAGAACCTTTCGCAGTGGTTCTTTCGGATTACTTCCTATGCCGATGATCTTCTTGAAGGCCTCGACAGTTTGGATTGGCCAGAGCGAGTCAAAACGATGCAGCGTAACTGGATCGGTCGGTCTGTCGGCGCTAAGATGAAGCTCAAAGTTGCAGGGCTGTCTGACTATTCGATTGAGGTTTACACAACCCGGCCTGATACCTCCTTTGGCATGACTTATGCCGTTATCGCCCCTGAGCATCCGTTTGTCGAGTTGATCACGTCTTCGAAGATCCAAGATGAAAAGTGGAAGATTGACAATGTGGTTAGTCCCGAGTTTTCTGTAAGTGAACAGAATTCTCGAGAGATCCAGGATTTCGTTCAATCGGTGAAGAACCTTTCTGACGTGGATAGGGTCACGACTACTTCCGAACGACCAAAGAGAGGAATCTTTACCCGATGCTCGGTAATGAATCCATTCACCGGAAAATTGGTCCCACTTTATATTGCGGATTACGTGCTTATGACTTATGGAACCGGCGCAATCATGGCCGTTCCTGGTGAGGATCAACGGGATTATGACTTTGCCAAAGTCTTCGATCTGCCTATTATTCGAACCGTGGCACCACCAGAGGGCTTTGAAGGCGATGCCTATACCGGAAGCGGCGAGAAGATAAACTCTGAATTTTTGAATGGACTTTCCATCGAGGAGGCCAAATCTAAGGCGATCTCTTGGTTGCAAGAGCGTGACTTAGGTGTTGCCTCTACGCAATATCGGTTGCGCGATTGGTTGATCTCCAGACAGAGATATTGGGGATGTCCAATTCCGATCGTTTATTGTGACAAGTGTGGCACTTCAACGGTTCCAGTGGATGATCTTCCGGTTTTGGCTCCTGATGATGTTGAGTTTCTTCCAACAGGCGAATCTCCATTGGCGCGCCATGCAATATTTTCAAAGGCTGTCTGTCCAAAGTGTGGGGGTCCAGCAACTCGAGAGACAGACACAATGGATACCTTCGTCGACTCGTCATGGTATTTTCTCAGATTTTGTGACTCGTTCAATTCCAAAGAGCCATTTTCTCTGACGGCACTTGAAGAGTGGATGCCGGTTGATCAATATATCGGCGGTATCGAACACGCGATTTTGCATCTTATGTACGCTAGGTTTTTTACGCGTGCGCTTTCAGATCTTTCGTTGGTTCCAAAGTCACTAAAGGAACCTTTTGCTCGTCTTTTTACCCAAGGGATGATCAGGATGGACGGATCAAAAATGTCCAAATCAAAGGGTAATTTAATTTCTCCAGAGCAATATTTTGATGGAGTGGGTGCTGATGCACTTAGGCTCTTTCATCTTTTTATTGGGCCTCCCGGCGACGACTTTGATTGGACAGGTCAAGCCGATGAGATGATAGAGGGTTGCTCTCGTTTTCTCAAGCGCGTCTATCGCGTCGCTGTCAATGAATATGTACCCACTAAGGTTCAAGATTCAGAGTCGAAATTGCTCAGAGAATTTACCCATCGAATCATCGAAAAGGCAACAATAGACTACGAGCGCTGGTCCTACAATACAGTTGTATCGGGAGCTATGTCGCTGTGCAACCAGATATATAAAGGGATCTCAAACGGAGCAGATTCTTCAAGCGTCGACGAAGCGATCGATATCTTGATCAAACTTTTAGCGCCTATGACTCCGCACATCTGTGCTGAACTTTGGTCGATTCGCCATGATGGCGAGATCGTGCATCTTCAGAAATGGCCAACTCCTGACCAGGCACTGCTCTCTAGCGTCAAAGAGACCTTGGTCGTACAGGTTGCTGGGAAGGTGCGAGAGAAGTTCGAAGTTGATGGATCTATTACAGAGCAAGAGGCTCTTGCCCTCAGCATGGGCAGCCAAAAAGTTTTATCATTCCTTGCTAACGGCTCTGCATCAAGAGTGGTCTATAGACTTCCAAAGTTGATCAATTTGATTCCTTAGTCCATTTTTCGTGAATCATTGAGATATTCTCGAGTTCGCGTATTGGATGGGCGAAGCTATTTGACTCAGAACAATCAAACGCCCCAATGACACCTTTGGGGCGTTTGATTCGTTAATTCACATTTAAGCCATCGAGTTGTCGGTAATAGTTATTTCCACCGCTCGCGCCATTGGCCTTTTAGCTTTTTACTCTACTTTCTGTTTGGAAGTAGTTTTTGTATCTCTGAAGTCTCTTTTTTTTGAGCGCATCTAGAGCCATCAGGCCAATATGGTTCTTAACTGGCAAGATTTTTAAGTGGCTTGAACCTTCGAGTCTGAGTATCCTAAATGGATCTTGTTCGATCGAGAAGTAGCCACAAAAGATCCAAACAAGTTGTGGTGTTTGTGGTCTTTGAGATTAATGGATGTATTTGCGCAATTTGCTGATGCATCTTATTAAAAATTGAATTGCTATTTTTCCAATGCGAACCGATTTCAGTCGATTTATAGGATCCCAATCTCCTTCAAAACCCGTTGACACCCCTCGATTGCATTTACCTGGTATGCCCTCAATCCGAATTCCAATGCGGCATCAACGTTCATTTGGTTATCGTCTAAGAAGATTATCTGCTGGGGGTTACGGTTCGTGACCCGGGTTAGGTGCGCGAATACCTCAGGGTCTGGCTTTAGCAAGCCAATTTGAAATGATAGCAAGGGGAAATCGAAGAGTTCGATGAAATCCCATTTTGATATCGTGTTAGTCCAGTGGGGTTCGTTGGTATTGCTCAAGCAGCCTATTTGCACCTTTTCCTTGACCGATTTCAAAAGTTCCAAGGAACCCTCCAGCGGTCCGTTGACCCAGGATAGGAATTGTGATTTGAATTCATCCGCAGTGATCGTGAATTCCCACTCTTTTGTGATCTGAATAGCGAATTTATCAAATGTGGAGCGGCCGGATTCAAATTCTCTCACGCTATTTGAGGTAAGCCACTTATTCCAAAGTTCGTTATCGTCCTTTAGATCGGCAATCTCATGAAGTGTATTTATTCCACCGAAATCTCCAAGGACCCCACCTAGATCGAAAATTACAATATCATTTGGGTTTTGTTTCTTTGTCACATAGAAATCTTACGGCCAAAGCGTTCCCTTTGCGCGATTGCAACTCTAGACCGCTGGCTAATGGATATCGCTAGCAGGCATCGAATCGGCATTGATTTCGCAGCTTTGAGATAAATGGCTTTTACATTTTTCTATTACGGTTTCTTTTGATTTTTGGATCGCAAAGGGGGAGTGCGGGCGTTTTAGCGTTATCTTGAGCTGGTTCACTTTGACCGCGACCCCGCTGCCCTGCGACCTATTTTTCATAATGTCGCATTTTCGGTGAGGATTGGGTTTTTGGACTTTGGGCGAAAGCTGTGGTATCTACATCATCTATTGGAGAAAATCGTTATTAGTAATTATGCTCAGAGGGTAAGTAGGTCA
The DNA here is from genome assembly GCF_904848545.2 of Acidithrix sp. C25. Lineage (NCBI taxonomy): Bacteria > Bacillati > Actinomycetota > Acidimicrobiia > Acidimicrobiales > Acidimicrobiaceae > Acidithrix > Acidithrix sp. C25. Next base: position 132,217 of record NZ_CAJHCI020000004.1, on the reverse strand, counting down.
TTGATAGTTTGATTTTTAAGCGACGGATTGGACTCCCAGGTTCCCTGGAGGTTTATCGGCTTGAACTGCTTTATCTGTTAGAGAAGGTATAGATGTATTTTGTTGTGAATCGTATAGCCGCCCCCGTTAGTGAATCTTTTGAAAAGGGATTTTCGACTTCGATGGATTCTACCCTCAAAGAGGTTGTTGGTCTTGTTCGGGCGAGTCTAATGAGACCAAATAAGGAAGGATCTCCTTATTTGGCCACTATGGAATTTGAATCCGAAGAGGATTTTATTAATTGGCGTCAATCTGACGCCTTTAGGGCGGCGCATGGAGATCGAGGCGGCTCTTCAGGATCGGAAGCCCCAGGAGCCGATTCGTATGAAATCGTGGCCGATCTCAGGAATTGACCTATAGGTGTGATTTGGGGTTGGAGTCGCTTGATCATTTGAAGACGATCTCGAAACCCCTGTGTGAATCCAATATTCGTCGAGTCGTGGCAGGCAGCTTCTTTGACGTCGGACTTTTTGTTTTTATGAGTTGTTTTGGTCTTATTAGGATTGCCAAATAGCGTTGCGCTGTGGCATGAATTCTTTTCATCAAAGTTCACAAATATGCCATTGCTTATTCATCAGGGTACTTATTCATCTGGTACTTTTTGGACCAAGATGGAAACGCAAAGATGCAGCTGACTCTAGAGTCAGCTGCATCTTTGCGTTTAAAACTTCTCGAGGGCAGCGAAACTTGATTGCGCCAAGAGCATTACTTGTTTTGCATAATCGGTAATTTCGCTACGATCGCCGCCACGGGCTCCTTGGACATACCGGGAGTAGACGCCTTCGAGGATGCAGGCCAACTTCCAATAACCAAAGGATACGTAATAATTGATCAACCCTAGGTCTACCTTTGCGGCATTAGCGTAGCGCTGTGCGATTTCGGCTCTTGTGTAGAATCCATCGAGAGAAGTCACCGACGACAGTGGTGGATTGGTATCACTCGGTTCGGTCCAGTAGACCAATAAAAGTCCGATATCGGCCAATGGATCGCCTAAAGTACAGATCTCCCAATCTAGAACCGCTGCAATTGTGCCATCTTGTCCAACAGCGGTGTTGTCAAGGCGATAGTCCCCATGGACTATGGCGGCGCGTTTTTGTTCTGGAACTGTTGCACTGAGGCGAGTAAACATTTCGTCAACTTCGGGGACGCTATGGTCGATCTCAGAAGCACTAGATCTGAACTGGCTATACCATCGTTTGAGTTGGCGCTCGATGTATCCTTCTTTGCGCGCTAAGTCTCCGAGGCCAATCTCGTCGATATCATAACTGTGTAGCTTTACAAGTGTATCTACGACCGACTCTGAGATTGTTTTTCGATCATTTGGGTTGGGAAATTTTTCTAAAAGTAGCTCCGGCTCTTTCAATATGTAGCCGTCGACGAAGCTCATTAGGTAAAAAGGGTAGTCATTTACCTCCTTGTCATGGCAGACCGCCAAGGGGGTTGCAACTTCAAATCCCACTGGCTTTAGGGCGGAGATTATTCTAAATTCCCGTTCCATGTCGTGAGCCGTCGGTAAGACATGTGAAACTGGAGGTCGACGAAGTACGATCTTCTTTCCTGTCGCCCCTGTTACTGCAAAGGTAAGGTTGGACCTACCTCCGGCGATGAGCTCGTAGTTGTAGGGACTCTCAAAGTCTGGCAGTGCCGACTTGATCCAATTTGTTACTGCGGGTTCGTTGATGCCTTCCATTGCCCATAAAACTTATACCCCTTATGGCTGCACATGTGGCTCAATTCCACAAAAATCGTCAATAGCAACCTATAAAACTCTCATGGGTGGCGTAATGGCGTCGCTGCTAGTATTGGTTATGTGAGTGCGATTGATGTAACAGATGCAAATTTTGAGGCCGAAGTAATAAATCGTTCAATGACAGTCCCTGTCGTTGTGGATTTATGGGCAGAGTGGTGTAATCCTTGTAAGATTCTCGGTCCAATTATTGAACGAGTAGTAGATGAAAAAAATGGGGACGTTGCCCTTGTAAAGATCGACGTTGACGCGAACCCAGAGATAGCAGGCGCGTTTAAAGTCCAGTCCATACCGGCTGTCTATGCCATTAAAGATGGCAAGGTTGTCGATGGATTTGTTGGCGCTCAGCCCGAGGCAACGGTTAGAGCTTTTGTCGATAAGTTGGTAGAAGCAAACCAGTCGCCTGCCGATGTACTTGTCCAGGCAGGTGACGAAGAGGCGCTACGAGAGGCCCTAACTCTCGAACCGGGTCATGAAAAAGCCATTATTGCGTTGTCTACGATTCTTATTGAGCGTGGAGAAAACGAAGAAGCCCTCGGCCTCTTGAGTAGAATTCCTGAGAGCGAGGATGTAATTCGCTTAAAGGCAATGGCTCGCCTTGGAGGTGAAGGTGCGCTTTCGTCGGTTGACGCTACTGAGCGATTGACAGTCCTTTTAGAGTTAGTCAAAGATGATGAGGACGCTCGTCAAGAGTTTCGCGATCTACTCGAGGTCTTGCCCGATAGGGAGCTAGCTACCAAGTATCGTCGGGCGATGGCCGCTCGTCTATTTTGACGATTTTTAGCATCTTCGAGCCGCTTTCTTTCTATAAAACCAGATTGGGGCGGAATCGAGACAATTGTTTTTCGGTGGTATGAATGCTTAGATTTGGCAAGTACACATTTGACATTGCAACACATGGCCTTGTGATGGGAATTCTCAATCGTACGACCGACTCTTTTTTTGATAAGGGTGCCTACTTTGAATTTTCTAAATTTTTAGAGCGAGCTGAGGAGCTTGTTTCAAGTGGTGCCGAGATCTTAGATGTAGGTGGAGTAAAGGCAGGCGCTGGCCCTGCAATATCAACGCAGGAGGAGCTTGATAGGGTAGTTCCGGCGGTTTCAGCTTTGGTGGAGCGTTTCGATGTTGCAGTTTCCATCGACACTTGGAACTCAATCGTCTTAGATGAGGCGCTTAGTGTCGGTGGTGTATGTGGAAATGATATCAGCGGCTTTGGAGACCCAAAATATTTGGAGGTTGCCGCACGTCATGATTGTGGAGTCATAGCCACTCATATTCGATTGGCGCCCAGAGTTCCGGACCCAGATCCCGTTTATCACGATCTCTACGGCCAGGTCTGTGAATTTTTGACATTAAAGGTAAACGATGCCATTTCTAGTGGCGTCGACCGTCAATCGATAGTTATCGACGCAGGGCTCGATCTTGGTAAGACGACCGCTCATTCGCTCGAATTGTTAGCTCGCACTGGCGAACTGATAGACGATGTTGGCTTTCCGCTTTTGCTTTCGGCTTCGAATAAGGACTTTATAGGTGGCCTGCTAGGGTATGACGTTTCGGCACGGGGTCCTGGTTCTATCTCGTCTGCGATCATTGCGTATCTAGAAGGAGCAAGAATCTTTCGAGTTCACGACGTCAAAGGAACTCGTCGCGCCCTCGAAATATCAGAGGCTATCGCCGACTCGGTTTCTCCGTCGAGGCAAGTTCTCTAAAGGCGATAATAATATTAGCTTGGCCCTTGAGCCTGGATCTAGAGATGCTATGGATAACGAACTAAGCTTAGACCACCAAAAGCGGATCTTCTTGATTAGAGGGAACGATCCTCGCCTTGTCCAAGATGGAGAGGCAGCGGCAATTGAATCATTACAGAAAAAAGGGCAACTTGAAGTTGTGACCTTTGAGTCGTCTTCTGTTGAGGGCTCTCAGGTGGTTATGGCATTGAGTCAAGCCTATATGTTTAGCGACGGGGCGATAGTGACGTTGCGATCCATTGATGCGTTGGATAGTTCGCTAACAGAGATGCTTGGCCAATATTTGATCAAAGCAACCGAAGAGCGATTGTTCGATAATTATTTGGTTCTCTCAAGTAGTACCGGAACTATAGATTCAAAGCTTTTGAAATCTATTACCACCTGCGGCCAGGTGATAGATCTTAAACTAGGAGATGCCAAGGACCGGAGATCGTTTCTTGAAAACGAGATTCGATCGTCTTCTTTGTCATTTGAAGCCGGTGTGACTAATTTGATTGCCAATCACTTTGGCGAGGATGTCGCTAGGGTTCGATCGCTTCTAGAGGTTTTAGAGGCGACTTTTGGGAGCGGATCTAGGCTAGGAGTCGAGGAGATTGAGCCGTATTTGAACCGGGCTGGATCTCAGCCACTTTATCTTTTGACCTCTGCCATTGAAGAGGCACGGGCTAATTCTGAATCAAAGGTGCTGGGAGAGTTGCGTCGGTTTATAGACGATAGCCGGATCCATCCTCTTCTGGTATATACCACCATCTCGCGGAGAATCATTGAGATCGCGGCGGTACACGGACTTTTAAATTACTCAGTCGACGAAATCAATCGGGCCTTAGTAGCAAGCGGAATGAGAAAGAAAAACGATTTTCCCGCGAAGAAGTTAGCGAGCGCCGCTTCTGTGCTTACCTACGATGACGTTTTGAAAGCACTGGAGTATTGTGCAGAGACTGAGGGGCGAATGAAAGGACTCGATGGCATTTCAGATCGATTTGCTCTTGAGCTTTTAGTTGCGCGATTGACCAATCTTTTTGGCCGGCGGAATCAATCTTCCTCTCGCCGATAGGTAGATGCAACTAGTTTTTCTCTTTTGGTTGTGATCGATGACAACTTGGCCCACGATAAGGTGCTTTGGCTAGGCCATTGTTAGAAAGATCGTCCAAAAACAGAGCTATAAGTATTAGCTTTGCCCCTCTGGGTACTTTCGTGAGGCGAATTAGCAGATTTGTTTTAGCTTTTGGCGCTTTGGACCATCTCATGTGATCTTTTGGCTAGTGTTTGAGTTGGAATAAGAATTTGTGTGAGACATTTTAATCAAACAAGGGGCGGGCGTGGCTAGCGAGATCATTTTTGAGGTTGTAGGAAAAGTTGGGCTCATCACTTTGAATAGGTCTGAGCGGCTGAATGCCTTCACCAAGACTATGGCATACGAACTTATTGAAACTTTTGACCAAGTAAACAATGATGATGCCATTCGTTCTGTGGTGGTGACTGGAGCAGGGCGAGGGTTCTGCGCAGGCGCTGATCTTGTTGGCGGGGGAAAAACGTTTGATTATTCAAAAGATGAAGCACGCTCAAACGGTAAAACGCGAGATACCGGAGGAAAGGTGTCGCTGGCGATCTTTCAATCTAAAAAGCCCATCGTAGGAGCTATAAATGGTCCAGCGGTTGGAATTGGGGTAACCATGACCCTCCCGATGGACCTAAGGATTGCATCAACGAAGGCTAAGTTTGGATTCGTTTTTACTCGCCGTGGAGTGATACCAGAGGCTGCATCGAGTTGGTTTCTACCTCGGATAGTCGGAATCTCCCAAGCGCTGGATTGGGTTTTGAGTGGTAGGGTTTTCGACGCCCAAGAGGCTCTGGCGGGGAATTTGGTGTCGGAGGTCATTGAGCCGGACCTTTTGATAGATAGGGCGCTTGAGCGTGCTAACCAAATGACATTAGGAACTTCGCCGGTATCAGTGGCATTGGCGCGACAGATGCTTTGGACGATGATGGGCGCAGGAAGTCCAATGGATGCTCATCGCTTAGATTCAAAGGCGATGGTCTCGAGGGGTCGTTCGGGCGATGCATACGAGGGGATCGAATCTTTCCTTCAAAAGCGTGAGCCCAATTTCATGGATTTAGTCTCAGTTGATGTGCCAGATTTGATTCCTAAACTCGATGAATTTTGATAGTACTAAAAGCCACTTTAATACAGGTTTATAGTTGATCAATTCGATTTGATTGTGATGGCTATTTCAGGATAGTTTCCGATGGTATCTAGTCAGTATTTTACCAGGGTAGGCTCCTTTTGGAGTTATTTCCATAGCGGTACACTGGTCATTGGCACGATCTATGGAATTTTGGTTTGTCTGTGCTATCAACTTATTTTTATTATCGGTATCGGCGATGGTTAGAATGTTCGCTAGGTGGCCACTTGCTTTCATGGAATGGATGATCCCTGAGAGCCACCCCCATCTAGGGTGAAAGCTGTAGAAAGTTAATTTTATAGATCTTCGTCCTGTCGTCCAAGTGCAGTAGTTGTTTTGAGGATGTTTTCAATTGATCTGGCCTCTAATTGGGTCATGTTGGATCAAATGTCGCGCGGATCTCCAACTCTGAATCTTTAGATTGATTCTGCGATCCCAAAGATTCAGAGTTGCTACAGCGACGATAGTAAGTTCCTAATTGGTTTAACTCTCGTTTCATAATCGATGCATGGTCCTTTAGAAGGTCTGTCTTGGATTCAAATACCTCGACTATTCATGGTGTTGTAAAGAATTGTCGAGTCGATAAGTTGACCTAGACTTCAACTCAATACTTTTACTATTGAGCTAGAGATGCCTGGCTATGCTTTTGACACTTTACTTTGAGCCAACGTATCCTGGATCTCTCTAACACGAGCACGATATCGGTCGAGGTTTGCTAGTTTGATCTCTTCGTAACCACGAACCTTGTCATATAGCATTACTAGCTCTAGAAATAGTGCATAGTCAGCCGCGCTTACGATATCCAGTGCGTTGGTGATGGTTTCTCGGTATTCAAGTGCTAACTTGGCTTCTTCTTTTCGAATCGGAGTCTTACCAAAGACGTCAAGTTTTCCTCCTCGGAGCACTTTACATCTCGCTAAAATTGGCATAGCTACTGCCGCACTCTTGTTGAGTTTGATCTTGTTTTTCATCCCTAATGAACGCAGAATCGGCGGATGTAACAGAATCGTAGGGGATTCGCTGTAGTTTTGAGAGGCGACCCATTCAAGATGCAGTCTCGCCACTTCGTACTCATCCTTATAGGCGGTGAATTTGTAGAGACCTCTTGTAAATTCATCGATCACTTTGGTTGGATTATCAAATTTAGAACAGGCCGACTTGGCAAAGGTGACCACAGATGAGAGATAGTTTTTGGCTAGTTTTTTATTTTGAAAGCGAATCAAATCTTCGTATCGAATTGCTACAGTTTCGACCAAAGACTGTTCGTTGATCGGGAGTGCCTCTTTTACTAAGGTGAGGGTCTTATGTGTCGGCTGATTTCTAGCTGACATCGGATCAATCAATTCAGAGATCTTGTCGGGATGGGTTATTGCGATCCGTCCCCATGCAAAGGCGTCTTTATTCGTCTTTAGGTTCGCCCCGTTGAGTTTGAATGCACCATCGATAGCTTCGAGGCTTAATGGAATAAGTCCAAGCTGCCAAGCTGCACCAAAGATAATTACATTTGCCGGTATTTGGTCTAAGAATAAGATATCGGAGAGTTCCTGAGCTGGAATAAATCGATTTGACTCACTGTTGGTGAACTCGTTTATCATCTCTATGGCGCTAGAGTCGGGAGTTTTAGCGTGCTTTACATCCGTTACTTGACGTCCGGTGGGAATTACCGAACTAGAGACGATGGCAATGGTTCGGTCTCGATCTGCCACCTTTAGATTTTTGGTGGCAGCGGTGCCGATGAGGTCGAATCCTAGGATCAAATCGGCTCCTCCCGATGTCAATGGAGCTGAACCCTCCTCGTAAATGGAGGAGATCACTATATCGGATATGACCGGTCCTGCTTTTTGCGAAAGTCCGGTTTGGTCTAGCCCACGAGAATACTTTCCATCCAGAATGCAGGCAACTTCAATGATCGCGGCCAGGGTTACAACCCCAGTCCCCCCAATTCCCACTAGACGTATATTGGTCGCCCCCCGGAAGTCTTTGAGATTTGGTTTCACGAGATCGACATTGGGTAGCGCAATGGGCTTGTGTGATTTGGGGCCGTTTGGAATTGTCATAAACGAAGGACAATCGCCTTGAAGACACGTCTGATCAGAGCTACATGAGCCTTGGTTGATTCTGGTCTTTCTTCCGAATTCAGTTAGAACCGGTTCGACCGAGAGACAATTGGATTTGTCGCCACAGTCTCCACACCCTTCGCATGTTCGTTCATTTATAACGATGAGAGTCTTCGGAGCATCGAGGGTCCCTTGTCGTCTACGCCTGCGCTTTTCTATCGCGCAGAGTTGATCGTGAATGATTACGCTAACACCATTGATCTTTGATAGGTCGCTTTGGACCTTATCTAGCTGCCCTCGATCAAAAACGGCAGTACCTCTTGGCAGGTTAACGCCGTCGTAAGCTTCCCGATTGTCAGTTGTAACCACCACTTTTGATACGCCCTCGAGATAGAGCGATTCGATCATCTCGGGAATTGTTAGTTGTCCTTCGACGCGCTGGCCCCCTGTCATTGCTACCGCGTCGTTGTATAGGATCTTGTAGGTGACGGGGATTTTGGCTGCGACAGCGGCTCTAATGGCCAAGGAGCCGCTGTGGTGGAATGTGCCATCTCCCATGTTTTGAATGAAGTGCTTGCCGGGAAGGTATGGAGCCATTCCGATGAATTGGGCTCCCTCTCCTCCCATTTGAGTAACTCCGGTAATCTCTCCTCTGCCTCTTGGGTTGAGAAGGATAAGAGTATGACATCCAATTCCAGCGCCGACTATGTTTGAGTCCTCGGTGCGGGTAGATGTGTTATGAGGGCATCCTGAACAAAAAAACGGAGTTCTTTGCTCTACTTGGAGAAGCTCTCTCGAATCAATCTTGGTTAGTTTGTCTAAGTATTTGGTAATTGACTCTGTTCGGTGACGGCTAAGGTAGCGTCGACCTACAATTTTGGCGATATCGTCGGATTCAAGTGCACCATGGGAGGGAACAAGGGCATTGTTCCGGTCGTCTTTTTTGCCTGTGATGATGGGCGCTTGCGCGCGGCCATAAAGTATCTCTTTGATTTGTCGCTCGACAAAGGCTGGTTTCTCTTCGATGACCAGAATCTCTTCAAGTCCATTGGCAAATTCGATGATATCACGTTCATCCAGCGGGTATGTGACCATCATTTTCTTTATTGCAATGTCGTCAGAATCGGCTATGCCTAGGTTTGCAAGCGCCGTCAAGAGGTCATGATAGACAGTTCCAACGGCTACGATTCCAAGGCGTGCATTTGAAGATCTGGTGGTTGGATTCAACTTATTTTGGTAGATGTACTCTTTGGCGATATCTAATCGGATCCCAAGGAGACGCTCCTCTAACTCCAAAAGGTGGGCACCAAGGAGTTCCGCATCAGGTATGTGGTGGTACGGGGTGCCCCGATAGTCGAGAGTCGGGATAATCGGATTGAAGTCGGCCCCTACCGGGAATATACCTGTAGAGTCCGCGACTTTGGTGACGACTTTGAAGCCGCTCCATAGTCCACTTGCGCGAGAGAGTGCTATGCCATGGAGAGCTAGGCCGATCAGGTCGTGGGTGTTCCCAGGAAATAGAACTGGAAGACCCATAGCCGCTAAAGTGGCGTCCGACGAACCCGGAACTGTAGAGGATTTCGCTGCTGGATCATCCCCGGCTAATACTAATACTCCGCCTTTTGATGAGGCTCCGATGAGATTGCCGTGTCTTATCGCATCGCTAGCTCGATCCACACCGGGGCTCTTACCATACCAGATACCAGTTACGCCGCTTACGCTTGATGATCGATTCAAAGCTAGCAGCTGGGTCCCTGTTATCGACGTCGCACCCAACTCTTCGTTTAGGCCAGGTTGAAAGACAATTCCGAGGTTGTCGATGGATTTATGAGCGCGCAATAGTTCGGTATCTAATCCGCCTAGCGGTGAGCCCTGATAGCCACTGACGAAGGCTGAAGTGTTGAGACCGTTTTTGATATCGTATCTTCGAATCTCTATGAGGGCTCTAATTATTCCCTGAATGCCAGAGAGCGGAACCCATCCCGTTTGCAGGGAGTAGCGGTCCGAGAGCGATTGGAATTTGGTTTGAACTGCATTGGTCATAACGTCTCCATGCTTTGGCTATCGATGAGTTGGCAAAGATGGTATATGGGGTATCTATCGAGTTTCAAACAGATCTCTTCGTCCATTTCCATTCCATTTGGAAATACAACAGTTGACAATTGTCTCGACCCCACCCCTTCTTGACTGCTCCTAGCGAAATCTTATTCCGTAAAGTTAACCCTATAGCCCAAGCTAGCGCATCGAATCCAAAGTCGAAATTACTTAGATTCGACTATCGTTTCTATCCGAACGACTTTGGGTAAGCGTTTAACCTGGCGTATATTTTTAACTTTGTAGGTTTAAGGCAATCTTAGTGTGATTAGTCGCAGTGAACTTGCCTCCTGGGGCAAAATTCGTATGATGAAAGCCAGATTCGCTGGCTTTTTGACTCCAAGACAGCCCTAGGCACCACCCATGGCCTAGCTATTTTTGCTATCTGCTAGTGTCCCTATTGGGAAGTTCCTTGGTGCGTCATGAATGAAAGAGGTTGTAAATCACCTACAAGCTGATAACAGCCACACTGCAATGCTACATAAACCTACTTATCAACTTTCGTAAGTTTCGCCTCCACCGAGACCAGATTGGAGCTAATCCTTAGTAGAACAGATGTTCAATAAAGCTGTCTAGGTAGATATCTCAGGCTTTATGGTACGCTTCCGCGTCGCAAGAAGCATGTGAAGATCATTTGATCAAATTGCTTATGCTATGAGGGATTTAGATGTCCAAAGTGTGACTTCGATCAATTTACTTTAGTAAGGCCAAATCATTTCAAGAAATGCAGCGTCTCGAGCTCCACTTTTTCAATGTAAATCTTTTCACCGCCAAACTAGCGTTACCTCCGGAACCATCTTCCATCGAAGCCATATCTCTTTATCCAAGTGGTTCTCCGCTATCTATCTATTGTCCAACGACAAGCGTGGTCTTTCAGCTACTACCTCCCCCAGCCATCAGAGCCCTTGCTAAATTCGTTGAAGTATCTTATTCGACTGGCTGGTTGATGCTAAATAAGCTACCTAAGGCAATGGCTGAGCGTAATGGATGAGCGTAATGGCTGAGCGTAATGGCTGAGCGTAATGGCTTATACAACCTTGGAGGAAATGTACAGGTAGATGAGTTCTTTTTAGGTGGTGAGAGCCATGGCGAAGGCTAAAGAGGAAAAGCAACGACCCAAACCAATGTCCTAATTTGAATATCGATTAGCAATGGTGCTCCTACTCATTGCTTCATGGAAGTAATCAAAGATACCACTGCTAAATCACCCAAAGATGTTTTTGTGAGACGTTGAGATTCTAATACCAAGCTGATAAGTGATGGTAACCCAAGTTACGGGTATGTGCTGAAAGACCTTGGACTAGCGCACTGGTTCACTCTATCCAAAGACGAACAAGCACATGTAACATTCAAATGGCTCAAGATCCTAAATTGGGAACTGCAAGAAATTTATCGACGGAACATACCACGGAGATGAGGAACATAAGCAACTTATGCCTCGAGGAATTCGCATACCGATTCAACGCAAGGCACTTTGAAATGTCATTGGTCGAGCGACTTCTCAATACATGTGTGTTTGCGTCTCCACATCCGCTACTCCGAGAATTTGACTCCAAAATGGTTTTTGCTAGCGAAACTAGCCCCAGTTTCGACGTGCGTCATGAATGAAAGAGGTTGTAAATCATGTAGAAGCTGATAACAATCACACTGCAATGCTACATAGATGATGGAGGTAGGCCCTCCGGGATCGCCTTTTGGGAGGAGATTCCAAACCACCGTACGGGGCATTAGCTAAAGACTGTTGTCCAAAGCGGTACGGAAAAGTTAGAGCAATGACTCTTTCAGGTATGAGTTAAGAAGACGAGTGAAAACAAACCACTGACGAAGCGTTCGAAATTGGTATGGATGATGTCGAAACCGAGGGACGTCGAACTTTCGGGACAACTTGGAGACTAACCCAATTAGTGCTCCTTGGGCATCCGGCGTGTAGGTGGCGTGAGCTTAACATCAGGCGTTTATGTGGAACATGAGAACCCAGTCCTAGACGTTCTTGGCTAAGCCCACATGGGCTAAGCCCAAAGATGAGGAAAAACCTACAAGTTGCAGATCAACAAGAGGGAAAGTACCAAATGCCTATGGATTGGGGGCGGACCATCCCGTAGTAGCTACGAAGTCCTTGTAATGAGGATGTAAGCCAAAGAGATGGAGTAAACAGCAGATCTAGTTGTAATTGGCAAATGAACAACTTCTCAAGGTAAAAGTTGAGGGGGAGGGATCAAATGTCAAGACCACGACAAGAAAAAGCTTTTGATATCGACAAGTACGTCGTACTTAAAGCATACAAAGAGGCAAAAGCCAATCGAGGAGCACCAGGGATTGATAAGCAGTCCATCTCAGTCTTTGAGATGGATCTAAAGAACAATCTCTACCAACTCTGGAATCGAATGGCTTCTGGAAGTTATTTTCCAGCGGCAACTAGATATGTCGAGATAGACAAGTCAGATGGCGGTAAAAGAATCCTAGGTATTCCAACCGTCAAAGATCGCATCGCCCAAGGGGTAGCTAAAGCCTACATAGAGCCAAGATTGGAAGAGGTCTTCCACGAAGACTCCTATGGTTACAGGCCGAATCGCTCAGCCCATGATGCCATTGAAAAAGCACGCAAGAGATGTTGGAAGTACGATTGGGTCATTGATCTAGATATCAAGGCCTTCTTCGACACAATAGATCATGAACTGCTGCTAAAAGCTGTCTCTATGCACGTATCAGAGCCATGGATAATTCTCTACATCAAACGTTGGTTGAAAGCTCCAATGCAAAACAAAGATGGACAACTAATAGATCGAGAGCAAGGATTACCCCAAGGCGGGGTGATTTCTCCGATTTTGGCGAATCTGTTCTTACATTACGCTTTTGACAAATGGATGGTAAAGAACTTACCCTATGCCCCGTTTGAACGATACGCGGATGACCTTTTGGTACATGTGGAAACAAAGAAACGAGCCGAAGAGATCCTAGAGGCTATAGGTCAGAGAATGACGCAGGTCAAGTTGGAGTTACATCCACAAAAGACCAAAATCGTCTATTGTAAGGACTCCAACCGTAAAGGAGAGTTCGAACAAATACGCTTTGACTTTCTAGGATTTACCTTTGCACCACGCTACGCCCGCAATAAGTTCAAGCAGCAGTTTAACAACTTCCTGCCAGCGGCTTCAGATAAAGCGGTAGAAGAAATGGGCAGAGAACTTAGGCGGTTTCGTATTCACCTCCAAACAGGCCAAACCATAGCCGAACTCGCCAGGCTTTACAACCCGGTGATCTTAGGCTGGATCAACTACTATGGACGCTTCTACAAATCCAGATTAGGCCAACTCCTCCGACGTATCAATATCTATTTGATTAGATGGGCACGCAAAAAGTACAGGCGACTTAGCATACGAGCAAATGCTTGGAAATACCTATCTCAAATAGCCGAACGTGAACCCAATCTTTGGGCTCACTGGTCATTTGGGGTAATACCAAAAGTCGGTTCGCTAGGAGCCGTGTGAATTGAGAGGTTCACGCACGGTTCTGTGAGAGCGGGGAGGGGAAGTTCCTCCCCGCCACTCGACGTGCGTCATGAATGAAAGAGGTTGTAAATCATGTAGAAGCTGATAACAATCACACTGCAATGCTACATAGATGATGGAGGTAGGCCCTCCGGGATCGCCTTTTGGGAGGAGATTCCAAACCACCGTACGGGGCATTAGCTAAAGACTGTTGTCCAAAGCGGTACGGAAAAGTTAGAGCAATGACTCTTTCAGGTATGAGTTAAGAAGACGAGTGAAAACAAACCACTGACGAAGCGTTCGAAATTGGTATGGATGATGTCGAAACCGAGGGACGTCGAACTTTCGGGACAACTTGGAGACTAACCCAATTAGTGCTCCTTGGGCATCCGGCGTGTAGGTGGCGTGAGCTTAACATCAGGCGTTTATGTGGAACATGAGAACCCAGTCCTAGACGTTCTTGGCTAAGCCCAATGATGAGGAAAAACCTACATGGGCTAAGCCCAAAGATGAGGAAAAACCTACAAGTTGCAGATCAACAAGAGGGAAAGTACCAAATGCCTATGGATTGGGGGCGGACCATCCCGTAGTAGCTACGAAGTCCTTGTAATGAGGATGTAAGCCAAAGAGATGGAGTAAACAGCAGATCTAGTTGTAATTGGCAAATGAACAACTTCTCAAGGTAAAAGTTGAGGGGGAGGGATCAAATGTCAAGACCACGACAAGAAAAAGCTTTTGACAAAAGACAAGTACGTCGTACTTAAAGCATACAAAGAGGCAAAAGCCAATCGAGGAGCACCAGGGATTGATAAGCAGTCCATCTCAGTCTTTGAGATGGATCTAAAGAACAATCTCTACCAACTCTGGAATCGAATGGCTTCTGGAAGTTATTTTCCAGCGGCAACTAGATATGTCGAGATAGACAAGTCAGATGGCGGTAAAAGAATCCTAGGTATTCCAACCGTCAAAGATCGCATCGCCCAAGGGGTAGCTAAAGCCTACATAGAGCCAAGATTGGAAGAGGTCTTCCACGAAGACTCCTATGGTTACAGGCCGAATCGCTCAGCCCATGATGCCATTGAAAAAGCACGCAAGAGATGTTGGAAGTACGATTGGGTCATTGATCTAGATATCAAGGCCTTCTTCGACACAATAGATCATGAACTGCTGCTAAAAGCTGTCTCTATGCACGTATCAGAGCCATGGATAATTCTCTACATCAAACGTTGGTTGAAAGCTCCAATGCAAAACAAAGATGGACAACTAATAGATCGAGAGCAAGGATTACCCCAAGGCGGGGTGATTTCTCCGATTTTGGCGAATCTGTTCTTACATTACGCTTTTGACAAATGGATGGTAAAGAACTTACCCTATGCCCCGTTTGAACGATACGCGGATGACCTTTTGGTACATGTGGAAACAAAGAAACGAGCCGAAGAGATCCTAGAGGCTATAGGTCAGAGAATGACGCAGGTCAAGTTGGAGTTACATCCACAAAAGACCAAAATCGTCTATTGTAAGGACTCCAACCGTAAAGGAGAGTTCGAACAAATACGCTTTGACTTTCTAGGATTTACCTTTGCACCACGCTACGCCCGCAATAAGTTCAAGCAGCAGTTTAACAACTTCCTGCCAGCGGCTTCAGATAAAGCGGTAGAAGAAATGGGCAGAGAACTTAGGCGGTTTCGTATTCACCTCCAAACAGGCCAAACCATAGCCGAACTCGCCAGGCTTTACAACCCGGTGATCTTAGGCTGGATCAACTACTATGGACGCTTCTACAAATCCAGATTAGGCCAACTCCTCCGACGTATCAATATCTATTTGATTAGATGGGCACGCAAAAAGTACAGGCGACTTAGCATACGAGCAAATGCTTGGAAATACCTATCTCAAATAGCCGAACGTGAACCCAATCTTTGGGCTCACTGGTCATTTGGGGTAATACCAAAAGTCGGTTCGCTAGGAGCCGTGTGAATTGAGAGGTTCACGCACGGTTCTGTGAGAGCGGGGAGGGGAAGTTCCTCCCCGCCACTCGACTGAATTTCCCCCAAGACCCCGTTTAAGCCCCCTTTTAGCCCCTATTTAGGGGTAACCCCTATTTGGAGATGCTGGTAGATGAAGTTCGGTTTTCTCAAGTGGCGAATGTAGTGCCCTAAGCTGAGAGTTAGCTGCGAATATTGACCTACAAGGTAATTCATCTGGTATACTTGTTATATGTTCATTCGCGAGAAGACCACTAAGAATAAGGCAACTGGAACTAAATATATAAAGCATCAGTTAGTTAGGTCTTATCGCGAAGGAGATAAAGTACGCCAAGAGATAGTTATGGATCTAGGACGACTTGAGATCGATCCTAAGGACTACAAGAAGCTAGCTCAGATATTGACGATGAGACTAGCTGGCTCTGAGTCTTTGTTTGAAGGTGATCTAGAACTAAAGTCAATCGCCGATAAAGTTCTATCTAGCTTTTCTGTTACTCAAACACTTCGCTCTGATCGTGAAGTAATCACAAAAGATGCCGAGTTCCTAAATGTCAATACATCATCTCTAGAGGCATCTGATATTAGGCGCTTAGGTCCTGAACTAATAGCTAGTAGCTTCTATGACAGATTGAAGATCAAAGAGCAACTACTACGGTGTGGCCTTAGTGAAAAAGAGACAGCAATTGCTAAAGCTGTAATATGTGCTCGTTTGGTTGCTCCTTCTTCTGATCTTGAAACACATCGCTTCCTAAAAGAGGACTCTGCACTCTATGAATTGGTAGACCAAGACCTTAGCAATATCGGTAAAGATGCTATTTATGAGATAGCTGATGCTATCTACGAAGCCAAAGACTCAATCGAGATGGCACTTATCAAAGCCGAGAATGAGCTTTACCCAACTAATAAGCGTCTCTTTTTATTTGATCTTACCAATGCCTATTTTGAGGGACGAACACTTGGTAATGATCTAGCCCAATATGGCCACTTCAAAGAGAAGCGCTTCGACTGTACTTTAGTAAGTCTTGCCCTTTTGGTGGATGATCGTGGACTACCGATCTATAGCCACATATATCCCGGTAATCAGTCAGAGCCTGAAACCCTTGGTGATGTCTTATCTAGTATCTCTAGTCACCTAAGACAGGGACTCTTTAGCGAAGATCTCCCAACGGTTATCATGGATAGAGGGATAGCAACTTATGACAACATCGCACTGATTGAGTCCTATGGTCTTAGCTATCTGGTAATTACACGCGCTAATGCAGCTAGACACTATCTAGCTGAACTACGCCAAGGAAAAGATACCTTCTTAGAGATCAAGAACTCCTCCAATGAGAGCATCTACATCAAAGAACTGGGTGATGACCTGGGTGGTGAGATGGATGACAAGGGAGAAGCTGCCGAGGCGGGTGCTGACCTGGGTGCCGAGGGAGAAGCTGCCGAGTCGGGTGCCGAGGTAGAAGTTGCCGAGTCGGGTGCCGAGGGAGAAGTTGCCGAGTCGGGTGCCGAGGGAGAAGCTGCTGAGTCGGGTGCCGAGGGAGAAGCTGCTGAGTCGGGTGCCGAGGGAGAAGCTGCTGAGTCGGGTGCCGAGGGAGAAGCTGCTGAGTCGGGTGCCGAGGGAGAAGCTGCTGAGTCGGGTGCCGAGGGAGAAGCTGCTGAGTCGGGTGGTAACCTGGGTGCTGAGGTGGATTCTGAGCAAATAGTTGTTCATCTACAAGGCAGTGAGTCGATGGGCATCGAGTCGATGGGCAGTGAGTCGATGCGTGTTGATTTCATCGATGCTGGATCACTCAGCGCTCATCCACAAGCTAACCATTCACTTGGCGGCGAGTCCCTCGGTATCGATTCGATGGATACTGCTCCACAAGTTGGCGGTCCACAGGCCAAGCACTCCCAGAGCAATGAACCCCAAGCCAACCACTCCAATGGCGCTCAACCATACGCAAGTGACTCAATGGACAACAAGATAAAGCAGATCCTATGTATCTCAGAGCGTCGCAGGGATAAAGAAGAGGCAATTGCTATAGGTATGCAAACTAAGTTCCAAAGTGCATTTGACAAACTAGCTGACTCAGTTAAGCGTGGTCAATATTCCAATGCCACAACTGTGGCTTCAAGAATAGGAAAGCTAAAGCAAGAGCATCGCTCTATTGCACGTCGCTATGAGATAGATGCCATAACTGGCGATGACCAAAAAGTCAAAGAGCTGGTTTTGACCGAGAAACCAAAAGTAAAAGAAGCAGCTGAGACTCTCTATGGTGCATATGTGATTGAGACCAATAGGAACGATCTAGAACCAGAAGAGATCTGGAAGCTCTATATGACCCTAACAAAGGTAGAGGATGCATTCAAAGCCCTAAAGAGCAATCTTGGGATGAGACCGATCTATTACCAACTAGCTAGTCGTACCGCTGCTCATCTATTTATCTCGGTAGTTGCTTATCACCTCTATGGAGCAATTGCACTTAGCTTATCTCAAGCCGGTGACAAAAGAAGTGTTCACAGCATTCTTGCTCAAGTGTCTACCCATAGCCGCTTGAACGTAACGATGTTAGATGATAACAAACGTCTACATAACCTTCGTATCTCCTCTACTCCAAACTCTACCCAAAAAGAGATCTACTCTATTCTTGGAGTAGTAGATACCCTAGCTCGAACCAAGAAGGTGATTGCTCAACTGTAGTGCCCAAATCCAGACACCAATATGGTCATGACCTGGGCTTTCATGGGGTGGTTGTCGAGTGGCGGGGAGGAACTTCCCCTCCCCGCTCTCACAGAACCGTGCGTGAACCTCTCAATTCACACGGCTCCTAGCGAACCGACTTTTGGTATTACCCCAAATGACCAGTGAGCCCAAAGATTGGGTTCACGTTCGGCTATTTGAGATAGGTATTTCCAAGCATTTGCTCGTATGCTAAGTCGCCTGTACTTTTTGCGTGCCCATCTAATCAAATAGATATTGATACGTCGGAGGAGTTGGCCTAATCTGGATTTGTAGAAGCGTCCATAGTAGTTGATCCAGCCTAAGATCACCGGGTTGTAAAGCCTGGCGAGTTCGGCTATGGTTTGGCCTGTTTGGAGGTGAATACGAAACCGCCTAAGTTCTCTGCCCATTTCTTCTACCGCTTTATCTGAAGCCGCTGGCAGGAAGTTGTTAAACTGCTGCTTGAACTTATTGCGGGCGTAGCGTGGTGCAAAGGTAAACATACTTATCAAGTTTCGTAAGCAAGAGCCATTTTGGAATCAGATTCGCGGAGTAGCGGATGTGGAGACGCAAACACACATGTATTGAGAAGTCGCTCTACCAAGGACATTTCAAAGTGCCTTCGGTTGAATCGGTATGCGAATTCCTCGAGGTAAAGTTGCTTATGTTCCTCACGTCCGTGGTATGTTCCGTCGATAAATTTCTTGCAGTTCCCTATCAGGATGTTGAGCCATTTGAATGTTACATGTGCTTGTTCGTCTTTGGATAGAGTGATCGAATGCGCTAGTCCAAGGTCTCGAGCACATACCCCGTAACTTGGGTTACCATCACTTATCAGCTTGGTATCGGAATCTAAACGTCTCACAAAAACATCTTTGAATGATTTAGCAGTGGTATCTTTGATTACTTCCATGAAGCAATGAGTAGGAGCACCATTGCTAATCGACACTCCAATTAGGACATTGGTTTGTTTTGTTCCCTTTCCTCTTCTGCCTTCGCCATGGCTCTCACCACCTAAAAAGAACTCATCTACCTGGACGTTTCCTCCAAGTTTATATAAACCATTTCGGTCAGCCATTGCTTTTCGTAGCTTATTTAGCATCAACCAGCCAGTCGAATAAGATACTTGAACGAATTTAGCAATGGTAGTAGCCGAAAGACCACGCTTGTCGTTGGACAATAGATAGATAGCGGAGAACCACTTGGATAAAGAGATATGGCTTCGATGGAAGATGGTTCCGGAGGTAACGCTAGTTTGACGGTGACAAGATTTACATTGAAAAAGTGGAGCTCGAGATGCTGCATTTCTTCGATGGTTTGGCCTGATTAAGGTAAACTGGTCAGAGTCACACTTTGGGCATCTAAATCCCTCTTTCCACCGCAATTTGATCAAATGATCTTCACATGCTTCCTCTGAAGCGAAGCGTACCATAAAGCCTGAGATATCCACCATGCCTCCTTAATCGAACATCTGTTCTACTAAAGATTAGCTCCAATCTGGTCTCGGTGGAGGCGAAACTTACGAAACTTGATAAGTATGAAGGTAAATCCTAGAAAGTCAAAGCGTATTTGTTCGAACTCTCCTTTACGGTTGGAGTCCTTACAATAGACGATTTTGGTCTTTTGTGGATGTAACTCCAACTTGACCTGCGTCATTCTCTGACCTATAGCCTCTAGGATCTCTTCGGCTCGTTTCTTTGTTTTCACATGTACCAAAAGGTCATCCGCGTATCGTTCAAACGGGGCATCCGGGAAGTTCTTTACCATCCATTTGTCAAAAGCGTAATGTAAGAACAGATTCGCCAAAATCGGAGAAATCACCCCGCCTTGGGGTAATCCTTGCTCTCGATCTATTAGTTGTCCATCTTTGTTTTGCATTGGAGCTTTCAACCAACGTTTGATGTAGAGAATTATCCATGGCTCTGATACGTGCATAGAGACAGCTTTTAGCAGCAGTTCATGATCTATTGTGTCGAAGAAGGCCTTGATATCTAGATCAATGACCCAATCGTACTTCCAACATCTCTTGCGTGCTTTTTCAATGGCATCATGGGCTGAGCGATTCGGCCTGTAACCATAGGAGTCTTCGTGGAAGACCTCTTCCAATCTTGGCTCTATGTAGGCTTTAGCTACCCCTTGGGCGATGCGATCTTTGACGGTTGGAATACCTAGGATTCTTTTACCGCCATCTGACTTGTCTATCTCGACATATCTAGTTGCCGCTGGAAAATAACTTCCAGAAGCCATTCGATTCCAGAGTTGGTAGAGATTGTTCTTTAGATCCATCTCAAAGACTGAGATGGACTGCTTATCAATCCCTGGTGCTCCTCGATTGGCTTTTGCCTCTTTGTATGCTTTAAGTACGACGTACTTGTCGATATCAAAAGCTTTTTCTTGTCGTGGTCTTGTCATTTGATCCCTCCCCCTCAACTTTTACCTTGAGAAGTTGTTCATTTGCCAATTACAACTAGATCTGCTGTTTACTCCATCCCCTTGGCTCCATCCTCATTACAAGGACTTCGTAGCTACTACGGGATGGTCCGCCCCCAATCCATAGGCATTTGGTACTTTCCCTCTTGTTGATCTGCAACTTGTAGGTTTTTCCTCATCTTTGGGCTTAGCCCATGTGGGCTTAGCCAAGAACGTCTAGGACTGGGTTCTCATGTTCCACATAAACGCCTGATGTTAAGCTCACGCCACCTACACGCCGGATGCCCAAGGAGCACTAATTGGGTTAGTCTCCAAGTTGTCCCGAAAGTTCGACGTCCCTCGGTTTCGACATCATCCATACCAATTTCGAACGCTTCGTCAGTGGTTTGTTTTCACTCGTCTTCTTAACTCATACCTGAAAGAGTCATTGCTCTAACTTTTCCGTACCGCTTTGGACAACAGTCTTTAGCTAATGCCCCGTACGGTGGTTTGGAATCTCCTCCCAAAAGGCGATCCCGGAGGGCCTACCTCCATCATCTATGTAGCATTGCAGTGTGATTGTTATCAGCTTCTACATGATTTACAACCTCTTTCATTCATGACGCACGCCGAAAGTAGGGCTAGTGGCTTTTGGGGTCCATCTCTGGCGATTATTGCCACAGCTATAGTGTATGAACTCTTAGCTTTAGCCATTTGACTTGCGATAGGATGACGGAACGACCCCATATACCCCTAGAGGCAAGGGCTCTATTAACTCTTATACCCATGCCGCGGTTAGTTTTTTTAAATAGATTTTCCAGCTTAGATGAGCTCTAATTCAATTCGTAGATGCGAGCGAAATGTTATTTGTGATAGAACAGTTTGATCCTACCAAAACCTTGGATTTGACTGTAGAGTTCCCTCAAAGATACGCTAGGCGGATTTGTCAATGGTGCAAGAAGGAGGCTTGATTTCTTGATCTTATCCGGTTGGGGAGGATCGGTTTTATCAAGGTCATTTCTTGGTGTTTCGTTACGAGATAACTACATTCGATCCCTATTTCGAAGGGTGCGTATGAAATTGTATCTAGGCGACTAGCTGGGATGATACATTAAAGTAGTACTAACTTGCATTTGCACTTTTCGTGTTTTTAGATGTGTAGCCGCTTTCATATGCGATCGAAAGGATGATTGTTTGAATCCCAATTTGAAGCAGGATAGTTCTCTAGAGCGACACTTTGAGATGGCCGAAGCAACGGTTGATGAGTTGGTTCGTATTGTAAATTCCATCAGCGCTCGGGGGAAAAAGGCTAAGAAGGCCTCTCAAACTGGTTCAGTTCGAGATTACATCCTTGCTGTGACTGAATTGAAAACATTGGTTGAGGGGATTGGCTCGGTGGTGGATGAACTTAGTTCCCTTGCTGAAGTAGATGTCTCAAAGATAATGGAGTCGGGCTCTTACAAGGAGGAACTATTTTCTCTTTGCGAGGAGGAAGATATAAGGATTATTGAATCCGATGGAAAATTCCTCTCCTATCCGACAATAATCTCGCTTTCTCCCTCAGATGCAACAGTGATCATTGAAAAGAAGAAACAGCGGGGGATTCGCCCTAGTTTTTTGGTTGCTCAATTGAAAAGCCTCTCAAAGCGCCAATTTGGATTAAAGCCAGAAACATTTATTGAGATGATCGCAACTGCCTATGACCTAGTAGTTGCCGAAAAGGAGCTCCCAGCAGGTACAGTTGTCAAACTTGTGGATCTCTATAGAGTTTTGACGATTCTTCCAGCTGCTAAGAGTTACACGAAATCGGAGTTTGTGCGAGATATCTATCTGCTCGATCAAAGTGGAATTGATACCACCAGAGGTGGCCGTGTCTTGAAGTTGCCAGCAAGTGCAATGACTCGAAGTTCCGGCACGATGGAGACAGTTGCTAAAGGTGGTCAGATCAAGCTATACGCAGGAATCTCCTTCGAGGTGACGCAATGATAGATAGCGATAAGTATCTCGAGTTTTTCTCCCAAGAATATCTAACGAGCTATATACCCAGGGGAGGTACTACGACAAAGTTTGTCTTACCACCTTCCGGTGAAGAGGCTAACTTCGTTGATGCTATCTGTTCGCAAGCACAGTCGAGTGGACATTTAGTGGCACGAATTGATTCAGCGACCTCCAAGGTGCAGATGATCGAGCAGATTTTTTTTGGTATCGCAAGGCAGATCGATTGGCAAAAGCTAGCAAATAGCTTTACCAGAATTGCAGCCCATAGTGCAGGATATCCAGTTCCCAACGACGATCAGGATCTTTCTCTAGCGATGTTGGCTTTTTCTTATGGGGCTGATGAACGTGAAGTTAAACGCGATATCAATATCGTTCTTCAGCAAAGGATCTTCAAAGATTACTCTATGGTTGGAGAGTTTCGCATAGCAATGATGCGACTTTGCCAGTACGAACTCAAGAGCGGACAGGTTACAGAACTAGAGCGTGATTCAATAATTGCTTGGCTGGAGGGATCCCTAAGGCAGATCTCTCTATTGAAGAGTGCTCTAATCTTTCGTAAGATCTCTCGTTCGAATGCGAGGGCAATGCTCTTTTCTCTCTCTCGATGGATAGTGGCGAATGGCTATGAGGGATTTCTATTGACGCTCGATATCCGTCAATTTCAGAAATTGAGAAAAGAACCAGACATTGAGTCGCCCGGAATAATTTATAGTCGCAATGCAGTAATGGATGCCTATGAATCATTACGCCAACTCATCGACAATGCGGACGAATTTTCTAATTTTGCCACGATCGTCGTTATCTCACCAGAGTTTTTGAGTGACGACTCGCGAGGCCTGTCAGCCTATCAAGCCCTTAAGCTGCGGATTTATGACGAGGTGAGAGATAAAAACCGTGACAACCCATACTCTTCTCTTATTTCTCTCTCCTCTTCAACCGCGGAGGAGCTCTCCCAAGATCTCTTAGATGGTAACTTGGCAACTTTGAAGGAGGTGTCGCATTGAACGTGGATCAAGAGAGCTTAGAAGATGTACGACAGATCGCCCGGCGAGCGATAGAGGCACTTCGATCTGGAGTTCCTAATGGCGAGAGTGTCAAGGCACTTGGAACAACGCAGCGTTCGATTGTGGATCGATTTGAAGGTTTGCTTACCGAGACCTCCGATGCTACCAGCGATCGATCTTCCCTTGGCATGGTCATCAAGGGTGGTTTTGGATCAGGAAAGAGTCACCTGCTTGAATATCTAGGCGAAGTCGCATTGGCCAAACGTTTTGTGGTCTCAAAGATTGTCATCTCCAAAGAGACTCCGCTTCACAATCCTACTGCAATGTTTCGCGCGGCGATAGCTTCAGCTAAAGTACCAGAACGATCTGGATCGGCTATCGATGAGATTGCAGCTGCATTGAAATTTGATTCACCTCGATATGCCGCGCTCTATTCTTGGCTCCATCAGCCCGAGTGTAAGCTAGACCAGCGCCTTAGTGCGTCACTGCGGCTATTTGAGAGCTTTCAGGGTGATGAGGAGTTTGCCGAGAAGCTTACTCAGTTTTGGGCCGGAGAGCCCTTTTCTATAGCAGAGATGAGAAAACGCCTTCGCGAAGCTGGTTGGTTGGGAGGTTATTCTCTTCGTTCCACCAAGGCAATGGATCTCTCCTTGGATAGATTTGCATTTGTATCCCGCTTGATTCATGCGGCGGGTTTTTCTGGATGGGTGCTTTTGATCGACGAAGTTGAATTGATCGGACGTTACTCCCTGATGCAACGGGCAAAGTCCTATGCGGAGATTCGTCGCTGGGTGGAGGGTTCGAAAAAGTACCCACCTTCGCCAATTATCTCGGTTCTAACCAGTGTGGACGACTTTGAAGGAGAAGTCCTAATCGGTAAGGGTGACTATAACAAGATTCCCCAACGCTTAGGTGCTAAAGACCGGTTAGAGGAGGCAATGCTTTCAATCGACGCTATAGCTGGGATGAAGATATTGGGCAGTCGTCAATCAGAGCTTCAGTCTCCAAATGATAATGAATTGAACGCAACCTATGAGGCAATTCGAAGAATTCACGGCGCTGCCTATAACTGGGACCCACCACATGTGGGTGGGCTAGAGAGGTTGGGCTCAAATAGAATGCGTCAGTATGTGCGAGCGTGGATCAATGAGTGGGATTTGATCCGTCTTGACCCTACCTTCATACCGCAGACTACCGTAACCAAGGTTGAGATTGACTATGGGGAAGACGGTGATTTGACACAATTGTTCGATTTGCTTGAGAGCACTTAGCTAGAGTCTTTCCCCGTGTGCTGCAAATGAAAGAAGTCGTAAACCCAATACCAGCTGATAGCACTCACACTGAAACGTCCGACAATTGATGGGTTTGGGCTCTTCGAGATTGTTTTTTTTTGGGGGGCAGCTCCAACTCCTATGGTAAATATGACATGAGGTATGAGCTATAGGGCGGCTTTCGAAGCGGCGCGAAAGACGTGATTAAACGATTGAGTTAGGTCAGATACTCTTTCAGTTCTGAGTCGGAGAGACGAGTGGTAGCTGACCATCTTTATCAAGAATAACAACCATCTTGATTCCCCTAGGATAGATGTCTGAACCGAGGGATCTCAACTCCTTCGAAAACTTTTCAGTCGGGAGTAATAGGTGTGCTCTGTGGTTCTTTAGGGCCATTGATATTTGCATCGAACGATCTTCAACTTGTGATTTTAAGGCAAAGATCATTACAAGGCCAAGATATCCATTTTTGCACTTTTATGGGCTATCTTTTTCAGTGATAACTACGTTGATTCTAGGCTCGATAGAGACTGAATTTACGCAATACGATAGCCCTCTAAAGCGAATCTAATATGGCGATGATCAAAACGAAACGCTCGGCACATCTCTGAAGTCCACTATTGCACCCATGGGCTTGAACTGCTGTTAGAACTGCGGTGATTCTTCATAATCGGTTTTGCACCTTCGCTTGCCGTAGTTCCGAAATACAGAGAGAATGCACCCGTCATCAAATGAAGGAAATTATCAGGATTGCCTATTCCGTTAACTCCTAAAAAGCCAAGAAGATTGAAGAGTCCGAGTAAGGTCAAAGTGCCAAAGACAATACCTAGGATGATATTGACCCGTTTTGACCATTCAAATCTAATTGATGCAACTAACCATACGATGCCAACAACTAGATGAATTATGCAATGCAAGGGATTCATGCCAAAGATGATGAACGTTCCATGGGGCAAAAGCGGAAAGCTCTGAACTCCTACGAAAGCCAATCCCCCAATGCCAATTATGAGGTATAACAGACCAACACCCACAGCGAAAATTTGGGAGGTAGAGCCGCTTATCTCTTTAAAAATCTCTTTCATTTTCAATCCCTCTCTTCAACAATGCTAGATAGAGTTACTTCGGACGGTGATTTGCTGTTATCGGGGCGAAATCGGCTGCGAGAACTATTCGATCGTGGCGTAGCTACCTTTGTATTTAGAAACTTTGCCTCGAAGTCATCACCAGTCTGTGGAGGTGCAAAATGAAATCCTTGACCAAAGATACAGCCGAGATCTAGCAAGGTTTTTACCTGGAAGGCCTCTTCTATTCCTTCAACAACGAGCTTCAACCCCAGAGCTCGACCCAATTGAACTATCGCCTTGAGGGTGATCGATGCATCACCGTTTGCTAAACGATCTGTAAATGATTTATCGATCTTAAGCACGTCAATAGGCAACTCTTCCAAAAAACTAAGCGAAGAATATCCAGTGCCGAAGTCGTCAATTGCAATTCGAATCCCCAGTGCTTTAATCTGATTGATCTTGCCGATGAGGGTCTTGGGGTTGTCCATGAATACCGATTCGGTTATCTCAAGAATCAATAACTTGGGGTCTAGATTGCTTTCGCTCAACACGCTAGCAATGGCCTCCACGACATCTTTCTCGTGTAATTCCACCACTGAAAGATTGACATTCAGTGATAGTTTTTCACCGGATCGTTGTCTATTCCATTTCGCAACTTGATAGGCTGCTTTTTTCAGGACGACTCGATCTATGTCGACGATAGCATGACTCTCTTCGGCGATAGGTATAAATGCCCCTGGCGCAATTAGCCCTCGCTGGGGGTGAAGCCAACGCACCAAAGCCTCCACGCCTGCGGTAAGGTTAGTTGTCATATCAATCACGGGCTGATACATTACTACAAACTCATCACGATCAATCGCTCCTTGAATATCGCCTTTTAGTGTCAGACGATCGCGAACTGAGGCATGCATCGAGGGGTCGAAAAGGGAAAATGATGCTTTCCCGCCTCTTTTGGCTACGTACATGGCGACGTCGGCATCTCGCAGGAGGTCCTCGACCGTGTTCTCCCGGCTAGTTGCTCGTGCTCCACCTATGCTCGCGCGGATATTCACCTCTCCGGTCGAAAGCAAGAATGGATGCGAGAACTCATCGATAATGTTGCGAGCAATCTGTTCTAAATCATCGCTTTGCTTCAAAAGCACACCAAATTCGTCTCCCGCTAAATGAGCTAGCGTCCTGTGCTTTCCAATGCATTGAGAGACTCGATCGGCCACGCCAACCAGCAACTGATCCCCCACCTCGCGCCCAAAAGAATCGTTGATAGTCTTAAAATCATCAAGGTCGATAAATAATATCGCCGGCATCAATCCTGATTCGTTGCGAATCTCTACTTTGAGTCGCTCGTTGAGTAAGATTCGATTAGGTAAACCGGTGAGTGGATCGTACAGGGTATTTCGTATGAGCTGCTCTTCAAGCGCCTTTTTTTCGGTAATATCGCGACCGTTAATAACAATGCCCCCAATTTCTGGCAAATCAAGGTAATTTGAGATGAACGCGGAGATATGTCGATAAGAACCGTCCCCATGGAGCATCTGAAAGACAACTTCTGCCGTTGAACCCTCCACCGATAGATCAAGGTAGCTCAGTAAACGCAGACAATCATCGGCATGCACGAATGTAAGAAAATCATATCCAAGGGCATCATCTTCAATATGGCCAAAGTTTTTTATCCAGGATGGTGCGACAAATTTTATGGTTGAACGTGCGTCTAAAACAATCAGAAGATCCGAGGACTGATTGATTAAAGTTCGATAACGAGTCTGAGCGGCCTCTCGCTCTAGACTCGCTCGCATCGCACCTGCAATCTTCGTGTTTGTAATTTTAAAGAAGAGCATCAATGCAAGTATTGACGCAAGGACGGTAAAAACAAGGGTCTCCGAGTCGGCTGTTAACTTTAAGCTGGCTGCCACTGCTTCTTGTTGCTTTATTGCTCGGGAAATTGCATTTCGAAGAATTTTTAAGTCATGATTGGATTTCGTGGTAATAACCGATTGAGCGAGAGAGGTATTTTTTCTCCCAAGCAGCGTCATAAGTTTCATATTCGCAAGGTGAAGTGCTCGCGCCTCTAAAAGAACCTTGCTATTCATAAAATTGTCCTTCGTAAGCTGGGCAAGATCGAAGCTCCATTGACCATCGATTGAGCGAAATGTCCTTTGGGCTGAGGTCGAAAGTGAACCCGACGAAGTTGCACCGAAAAGCAATGAATTCTCTTGCTCGGAGAGTGCCCAGAGATAATAGGCCTTTGACACCTTGGAGTTGGAGGCAGAAACGTTGGAATAGAGGGCGATGACACTTATCGCCATGCCAATTGCAAGGTTGATGACCAAAAATATAGATACGAACTTTTTCGCATTTTCACGAACTTTTTCGCGATTTGACTTGGGTCGAACCATAACAGTATGCTTCGACCCAACCAAAGACGCCCTTGACCTAGTTAATTAAAAGGGGAGTGCAGCGCCACCATCGTTAGTTGGGTGTGTGGCGTTCGATAAAGCGACATTTGGTACGGTGATTCCTATTATTGGTTTAGGTGACTTATTGATTTAGACGATATCGAGTACTTTATTCGCGGATTAATTTATTAAAAGGTCAGCTCCAAGGTCTTTAAATATGCAATGCCCCGGTCTTGCTAGAAACTTAAGGCCTGACTCCATCAGCTTTCACTTGGGCAATAGCGAGGGCCATTCGATCTGAAAACTCATGTTTCTGTTTGCCATAATTTGGGATTTCACCCTTGGTGTTTTTTGCCATACCGAAAACGCTTCTACGGTATGCGATTACGCGCCATTGCGTCGTTGGGTTTTCAATACTGACGGGCCATAAGCCAGACAGTAGCCCTCCGTCGAGGACATTCGTAATCTGGCAGGTAACTCCCCTTTCACAAGCCATAAGCGAAAAATAATCCTGATAGAGAGTCACCCCTATATCAGAATTCTCGACATAGCCAATGCAATCGGTATCGACCAGACCTGGGATGAATTTGGAACCGGGAGCAGTCTGTCGATCCTTACAGTCGATCCTTACAGTCGATCCTTACAGTCGATCCTTACAGTCGATCCTTACAGTCGATCGTATTCTTGGCTCCATCAGCCTGAGTGCAAGCTAGACCAGCGCCTTAGTGCGTCACTGCGGCTATTTGAGAGTTTTCAGGGTGACGAAGAGTTTGCCGAGAAGCTCACTCATTTTTGGGCCGGAGAGCCCTTTTTATAGCAGAGATGAGAAAAGGCCTTCGTGAAGCTGGTTGGTTGGGAGGTTATTCTCTCCGTTCCGCCAAGGCAATGGATCTCTCCTTGGATAGATTTGCATTCCGCTCCGGTGTGGTGAGTGTCAAGATAGTTGGCATCCCTGCTTGGTACAAGTGCATTGCCTGAGTATGACGAAATAGCTTGAATTTCCACATCTTTGGCGCACCCTGCTCGTAGGTTTCCCTGGCCTCATCAACATAACGACCTGCCAGGTCAATCGAAAATGAGTCGTAGCCATGGGCAATAAAATAAAAGCGCAGTTCTTCCCAGCCGTAGTTGTACTGCCACAGCGTTGACTTGCTGTGGTTAAGGAGAGCAATCGCTTTTCTCGTACAAACGATCAAATCCTCAAGTGAAAGCTGTTTCTCCATCTGGTTCTCCATAGCTCGAACCGGCGTTGTTGCCGGTGTCATAAGTATGGATGATGTTGTGATTTGGGTAAATGCACTTGGGGTTTGATCTTTTGGTTATCCCGAAGATTTATCTACCCTTGACACCCTGAATAGGACTTGTGCAATTAATTCGGGATAACTAAAACTTCGGGATAATCTTTTGGCCTGCGAACCCTGGTCGGAGCTATTAAAGTACCAAGATGGTTGGCAAATTCCTTGAAAGAATTATTTAGCTTCAGCGCAGTCTTAGGACCTTTGGCGGTAGTTACCGCTGCAGCCATATTGTCTGGGACTAATCGACCTACAACACCGCCAAAGAAGTAGAGAGCCCTTTCGGTTGCATCTATCACACAAGATACATCTTGATATCTGGTAGCCCAAATAAATGTCTTGCCTGAAAAGGCAAGAGTAGCAACAAAAATAGAGGCTTGGTAGTCGGGATCACTAGCACCTGGCGATGAGTAGATTCCCACCTTATCCCCAGCGAAGTCAATCAATAACTGATCCCCTGGTACATGCTCTAAGTGCATCGTGAGACTACGGTCTTTTTTGGCTTGACGGATAAATTCGCCAAATTGCGAATATCCATAGTGCTCATCGGGAAATTGCTCACAATACTCGTCAAAAAGTACTTTACGAGTTGGTGGATTCGGCTTGGCTAGCTCTGTGAGTATTGCATCCAAATTCGGCATTACCGCTCCATTGGATTTTGGACCCGGACTATTTGGATAGCAGATAGCAGAGAGTGCCTCATCGTCAAGGTCGCATGCCTCTTGGGTACTAACGCCTGCTTTGGCGAGCCTATCGAGATGTCGACTTACGCTTTGGTGTGAGATACCAAGCGATGTTGCTATCTCGCTATTGCTGTAACTACCCTTGGCTACAAGAGCCAATAAATTACGGATATCCTTCATATCCACCTTCCATTTCTTTGAACTCATTTATGATCATTCCTCCTTTGGCGTCCACATTTTTTAAGACGCCAAAGCAAGTTAATCAGATAAAGAATCAGGTGGTCCAAAGATTTCGGCGAGGTGGTCCAAAGATTTCGGCGAGGGAGTCCAAAGATAAACGAAGAGTCAGGCCGTGAGCTACATAGTTGACGACTCCGAATACTTGCCTAAATAAGAGCTACAAGCTAGACCATGGGTGTTGGTGGGTTTCTATTGTAATCTGATCAGGTTGTTTTCCCGTTTGAGCTAGGGTCAGCTGCCACTTCTAGGGCAGGGGTCTTTCGGAGGGTTTTCCTAGACGCGGTTGACAGGTTGAGCTTTTGCAGATTTTACCAAGGGCAACTAGTTTTATAGGTTATGCAGTTGCTAGAAAAGATCGATTCGATAACTTCTACGTGGGATAGCGTTGGTTTTGGAGGCTTTGTAATTGATGCGTTGGGTCCGGACCAGGCTCATTCCATAGAGTATTTCGGAGACGTTGGCGGTAGCTTTCGATTGGCGTCGCTGAGCAAGATGTTCTCTACTTACGCTTGGCTGGTTGCTCTTGAGGAAGGCTTGGCCTCTTCGTCTACCCACTTTGAGGGGTTGGATTTTACCATTGGCGACTTGCTAAGTCACCGAAGTGGGCTCCGGTTTGATAGTGGCGGTGTGGTTTCGGATGAAATTGTAGATTCGGTGCTATCGCAGGGACGTGCTTCTATCGCATTTGAGCGGCCGCTTGCATCGAGGCGTATCTATTCAAATATCGGCTTTGAGCTTCTGGCACGTATATTGACGTATCTATCGGGTTTTGGTTTTCAGGATTATGTTCATGAGGCAGTACTGGCACCCCTGTCGCTGAGCAATACTTCGATCTCCTCGTCGGTCTTTCCAAGTGCCGGTCGTTCGGGGGCTGCTGCTGGTTTTGTATCATCTGTGGTCGATCTCAGTTTATTTGCCTATGAAGTTATGAATCCAACTCTTGTGAGCCTAAGGAGTCGTGACTTTGCCTCTAGCGCTAGCCAACCAGGCCTTGGAGGAATCCTTCCTGGCTATGGTTATTTTGACGATAACTCCTGGGGCTATGGCTTTGAAGTCAAGGGTGAAAAGTCTCCCCATTGGAGTGGCTCGCTGACCTCGACCTCGACCTATGGTCATTTTGGTGCGAGTGGGACCTTTTTGTGGTGTGACCCGAGTCTATCGCTTTGTGTTGGACTGCTGACTGATCGGCCGTTTGATTCATTTGCGAAGGTGCAATGGCCAGCGCTATCCAAGGCGATCATTCAATCACTGCGATAGTAAGAGGTGCGGAAAAGAGCCTTTAGTCGCAGTGGTAACTAGGGCGTTTTTTGGATGACCTCTTCAATTTCCGGTAGCTGATCTAGTGTCTTTGATGATAGATCATATCTAATTGGGCGGAACTGCGATGCAAAGACAATAGATGGAACTATCGGGTTATGGAATTGATCTTAGTCCAGGTACCGGAAGCAAAAGAGTTATCTACTCCTTTGGAGGGTTGAACTATCAAAAGCTACATCGTGGCTTGTCGCTTAGATAAGCTACACTTCGAGATTGAATCCGAAAGACCTTCCTGGTGAAGTTGGAACTTCAACCGTTCTTAGGCGATGTGGCATTGATTTAGGCGGACAAAGTTTTCTTATTTTTTTATTCTAAGATAGCCAGAGTTGGCCCTTGGTGGCATATTGAATTTAGCGATAGCTATTTGTTTGGGCAGTTTTCGAAGAGCTGATTTCCTTAATCCAAAAGGTGACTCGTGAGTCAAATCGACGAGTCACCTTTTGTTTTATCTTGGGACTAGTTAGGCTGAAGTTGAGCAGATGCAAAAATCAACCTTTTACTCAACTGGGCTTAGTAAACTAAGCGATTCCTGTTATTGTTTTGATATCTTGGTGATCTTGTTTTAATGTAGCCCAATCGTTCTTTACGCTTTGCCACATCGAAAGTACTTGGCTATGGATCCCCGTTGGATTGGCGTTGAAGGCCGAGGGCGTCAGGGAGCCAAGTTCGGAATCAATGTTCGTTATGCTAGAAGTTATCGCTGTCACATTGGTCTGAATCTGGTTGTAGGCAGTGGTGTCTGTGGCGGAGTTCCCATTGTCGGTCACCACGGTTGATACGTTAGGTTCAATTGAAGTGATGAGGCTATTGATATAAGTGATTTTATCGGCGGTAACTGTGATGTTTACCACTGGAGCCACAACTACATAGACGCGAAGATCTGGAATCACTGCAGTGCGATCAGCTTTTAGTTCTGCCATTGTGGTGTCCGATTGCACTTTGGTCAGCGTCGCGTTGAGTGTGCCTAGATCTCCGGTTGAACTACTGCCGACTAAGGCGCTAAGCGTCGTACGATCTGTAGGAGTAAGTGTCGTTGAACTGGCAATCTTCGAACTGAGTCCTTCAAGCTTGGAAATGCGATCCTGAATCTGTGTTTCCAAGGCTGACTGAGCCGATGTGAAGTTTTGTGCACTATTGGTAGTTGGCGAAGGATTGATTGCTGAGCTGCTGCTTGTTGTTGTTCCCGCGCTAGAAGAGGTTGCGCTGGCTACTCCTGGCATGAACATAATTGTGCTCGTTGTCGCTAAGGTCGATAACAGAATTGCTATTTTAGGTCTCATTAATTTCCCGATCCTGAGTTGTTTATATCTGAATTCGCAGAGGTGATGTCGGCATTCAATTTTGCAAGTTGGGCGTCGATTGATTGGATATTATTTTGGAGGGTGCCCTGGGATGTACCCGCCAAGGTATTGTTTGTCGCTAAAGTGCTCGTTGGTGTTAGGCTTTGTGGTCGATTCGAAAGATTTGTCAGCGATATTGGATTTGTGGTTGGTTTTGGCTGATTGCCACTGTTTTGAGCGATTGCATTGTGGGTAACGATTGAAGTAGTAACTCCCGTTGTCTTTGCCGCCTGAGCCGAACCGGCCGGATTTAGGACCGCACTTGAAGTGCCGCATCCAGCTAGCACGCAACCCGTTAATACGCCAAAGGTCGCTAAAAATCTGATCGGTTTCTTTTTCATTCTTACTCCTTTCTTTTCCAGTGCTTTAGATCAGTGCTTTAGATTCTCGAGGGATTGTGTTATCGAATTGTGATGATTGGATCAATGAATGGTTAGGGATCCCTACATTGTTTGATTATCTTTGGGGCGCCGTTGTCGGAGTGCTTGTTTGGTGAATATTTTGGGTTATTTTTTGGATTCTGTCCTAGAGATTAATCTTGGGGAAAGCTACACGACCATGGACCCTAGTTTTTGATGTTGTGGTTTGGAATGAGGCTATCGGGCCCCAGGTCAAAGACCGCTGGCTCTCGTCTCTCTTTACGTGATTGAATTTTGATGATATTTATATCAAGATAGATGGTAGATATGGATAGTAATTGATGCCTTCGCGCTCATTGTGATGGTGCGAATTTGGTCCCTGGGGTAAATTAAAATATCTAGATCCAAACCTTTAGCATATCTTATTTATTTTTTTTCGAGTTAATATTTGATCTTCGCTTGCCTAGCAGATCTTTTTCTATCGTCGTATGATCTTTGATTCAACTAGGATTTACCGAGTGAGTGTTCATATACGAAGTGCAGTAATTATTTCTCGTGTGCCTGAGGATGTTTTTTCATCAATCCGTGACGTGAGGACGCATACAAAATGGATGGTAGATGCCGAGCGAATCGAGATAACTTCCATCGCTCAGGAGGGCGTCGGCCTTGAGTTTGTCTGTCACACTCGCCTTGGTCCCCTAAGAACCAAGGACACTATGTTGGTGACGCAATGGCAAGATGGTAGCTTGATTGAGATTTCACATGGAGGAAGAGTCAAAGGCTTGGGCAGATTTGAACTTCGCGACTACGGCATAGGGAAGACACTTTTTACCTGGAATGAATATCTCACTCTTCCCAATTACTTAAGTTGGTTTGGATTGCAATGGGTGATGAAGCCGCTTTTACGGATCGTTTTTCAGAAAGATCTAGATAATCTCAAGCGAATTTTAGAGAGCTAATAATTCTAAATGAGTGTCAACATTTGGACCATGTAGGTTTGATTTGACCACGTAGTTATAATGAGAGCATTTGGATATGAACAGAAATGTAGCTTGAAATTGTCGGTTTCTATTGATATTATGATTCGCAATATGATAGGATATTAGCTTAAATCTTGTAGTTTTATAGTTGCTCATGCATATTTAAATAAACTGGTTTGCTTGTCAACTAGCCATGATTGTTAGGGCATGGAGGCTTTTTGATCGGGTTTTTCTTTAGCTGTCTTTGCATGGATATTCTATCTTTGGTCAATTGGTTTCGGGTTAATCCTTATCTTCATCTCGGAACTCTTCATCTCGGAACTCTTCATCTCGGAACTCTTCATCTCGGAACTCTTCATCTCGGAACTCTTCATCTCGGAACAGAGAGAATTTGTCTGCTTGGCTTTTGCTAGTGATGGATCCCCATTCTACGGTATAAAGAGAAAGTGATTTTTGGATTGGTCTGGTGAGCTTTATCATTTTGGTGGTACCAAGGTACCATCGGTCTGAAACTGAGCAGATGTGCCAACCGTTCCGGAACCCACTGTTGGCTTTAGGTCGGCTTCTTTTATTGCCGTTAGGTATTCGTACCGATGTGCAAGAATTCTTGAAAATCGTATTCTTGAAGATCGAAGTGCGGTGGTGCTTTTGCTAAACGGGTAACTTAGGGTTGTGGCATAAGCAAAGTCTTAGCCGAGTTATTTGTCCTAATCGGCGATCTTCTTCAGGAACAATGCTTGATTACTATTGGGTCAATCGGGAAGGTCTTTTGGAATGCATGTCAATTTCTTTATATTTACATTATGGATACAGGGCTCACATAGGTAGCGGATCAATTAATTAGGAGCCTTCAAGCACTAGCAGCTTGGAGTTTTCCAATCTCACTAGGGATAAAACTTACGAACTTGAGAAGGATGTACTGCTTTAATGCGCGAGGCGCAACTGAGCTATATGAGTCTACGCTTCATTTTTAGATGGTGTTTTTAAAGTGGTATTCTTGAAAATGTAAGAATCGCTCCCTTAGCGTGGGACTTATATGCGGGGAAAGCTATTGTTTTGCGTATGAGTAATTGATCCCCGCTCTGGACATTGCGATAACGCGAGCATTTATGTCAATGTAGATTGAACCCCGCGCTCGTTCTAGTCGATATTCTTTGTGGTGTTTCAACATAATGCTAAGGAAAGATTAGTTTTTTGAGCACGTTTTTGGGTTTGTGGGGAGTTTAGGCAAGTGAAGTTGTATCGAATTAATGTCCCGTCGAGATTGACTTCTCGTGTTTTAGCGCTTTTTGTGGGTAGAATCTTCTTTGTCGTGGCGCTGTTCGTCGGTGCCATGGGGATTGTCTATCCTCCTATGGGACAGAGACTGGTCTCTAGTAAGCTAAGTTCATCCCCTGTGTCAGTCGCTGGTGGCTACTCATTGGTCGCAAGCGACGGTGGAATCTTCACCTATGGAGACGCAGGCTTTTATGGTTCAGCTGGAGCCCTACCACTCAATAAGCCAATAGTTGGAATGGCATCTACTCCAGATGGAAAAGGCTATTGGTTGGTCGCAAGCGACGGTGGAATCTTCACCTATGGAGACGCAGGCTTTTATGGTTCAGCTGGAGCCCTACCACTCAATAAGCCAATAGTTGGAATGGCATCTACTCCAGATGGAAAAGGCTATTGGTTGGTCGCAAGCGACGGTGGAATCTTCACCTATGGAGACGCAGGCTTTTATGGTTCAGCTGGAGCCCTACCACTCAATAAGCCAATAGTTGGAATGGCATCTACTCCAGATGGAAAAGGCTATTGGTTGGTCGCAAGCGACGGTGGAATCTTCACCTATGGAGATGCTGGCTTTTACGGTTCAGCCGGAGCCCTACCACTAAATAAGCCAATAGTTGGAATGGCATCTACTCCAGATGGAAAAGGCTATTGGTTGGTCGCAAGCGACGGTGGAATCTTCACCTATGGAGATGCTGGCTTTTACGGTTCAGCCGGAGCCCTACCACTAAATAAGCCAATAGTTGGAATGGCATCTACTCCAGATGGAAAAGGCTATTGGTTGGTCGCAAGCGACGGTGGAATCTTCACCTATGGAGATGCAGGTTTCTATGGATCCGCTGGATCAATACCACTCAATAAGCCAATAGTTGGAATGATTGTTCCATCGAGTAGTGCGCCGTCGACTTCGGTAGGAGGTACTCCAACCACACCTCTTGGCAATTCCACATTAGCGGTAACCACGACTTCGATTTCTGGAGCGGTGGTTGGTTTGAACTATTCCTTTCAACTTGGTGCAAGTGGAGGAGTTGGTGGCTATACGTGGGGTGGTTCGGGTCTGCCGCCTGGGTTAGCACTTTCTTCTACTGGGGTTATTAGTGGAATACCACTTGCTTATGGGGTATTCACAATATCTCTTAGTGTTGTAGACGCCAGTGGTGTCTCTGCGTCATCTTCATTGCCGATGGTTGTTGGCAACAGGTCGACTAATTGGGCGGGTTATATTGCAAGTGGAAGTGGATTCACAGGGGTAAGCGCAACATTTAATGTTCCCGCCATTCCATCTGCATTGCCGGCCAATTGTAACCTAGGGACTCCAGGACAGGTTAGTCAAAATTGTGCTTCATCTGTTTGGGTTGGCGTTGATGGCTATCCTTCGTCTAATCAAAATTTGATTCAGGCTGGAATTGCCGAGCAACCGGTAGTAGGTAGCAATCAGGTTCAGCTCTATGCTTGGTGGGAAGTGCTACCAGCGTCCGCTACCCCGATCTCATCGATCAACGTTTCACCAGGTGATTCTGTTGCGGTTTCCATTTCTCAGGTGTCTGGTGGGCAATGGCAGATCAACGTTACGGATACTACAAATGGAGAGAGTTTTTCCACCGTATCTTCTTATAGCGGGCCTGCTAGTTCGGCCGAGTGGATCGTAGAGGCGCCTCAGATCAATGGTTCAGTTGCTACTTTGACACCCTTTAGCGATGTTAAGTTTGTGAATGCGAGTAGATCGACTTCGGCAACTTTGAATTCCTTGATTCCTTTTGATATGTATCAAGGTGGTTCGTTGGTTGCTTCGCCGGGGCCGATCTCCTCCTCTGGCTCGTTCACCGTTAGTTACTTCTAGCTGCTCTTATGCCCTTGGGCGGTTTCTTGCCGGGATATGCTATCGTCTGGGCAAGAAACCGCATCCCAAGGTGTTCTTGAAGAAGGTGCTATGTTGAGATTTGATAATACGTACATAGACCGAGAGGCACAAGTTTTGGGAAGTATTTGCTCCTTGTGCAAAACGTAGCACCTATGACGTAGCACCTATGACGTAGTGCCTATGACGTAGTGCCTTTGATTTACTCCTTGGATCTTGGTCCACCTGGATGACTAATGCTGGTGGTTGCGAGTTAGCTTTTGCTATCAATTGGTTCGAACTTTTGGAAGCTGAGATTGAAGAGTTGCATTTCAAATCAGAGAGTTAAACGATAATTGGAATTTGACTTTTCTTGCCAAACGTCCCTGTCCGAAGAAGAAGCCAGAGTTGATAGAGGTTATTTGGGACAAGAGAACCTTGGCCAAATGTTTGACTGAGAAGGTCTGATGTGGATTCCGATCACATTTACCTCAATTGCCTTGACTTTTTCTAACTCGATTTTTTCTAACTCGACTTTTTTATCTCGGCTCGGTGTTCAGAGTCGGGCTTCGTTTGTCAAGGCGACAACCGATAAGGGCTCTTTATCTTTTTTGAAGTGTCGATCCAAAGTGCTTACGGTCACATATAACCCGAGTGCTACCATAGCGCCAACTACGAATCCTAAGTTATCTTTTCCAATGGTGCCATTGCCAAATGGGCCACTAAAGACCGAAGAGTTGGTCAATGCTAATCCTGCGAATGTCCCTGTAATCCAAGATACGAACGAATTCCAACGACTGATGAAACCACTTTTTTGGATCATGGAGCCATTTTCGGCAATGATTCCGATTGCAAAGACGACGGCCCATGAGCTAATTGGCACAGCTAAGAGTTCCACCAGACTCACCAAGGTTGTAAGGATCGGTCCTGGTTTTGTTACAATCCAAGCTCCCAATGCGACGACTATAGCAGCATCAACGAACACGGTCTTGGTGCGCTTGGTCCGAATGCCAAGAGCCAGTAGGCTTAGGCCCGAAGAATAAAGGCCAAGGATCATTTGGGCTATCAATCCAGCAATAGCCAGTGTGATATATGGGCCAACCATCCAAGTTGGAAGTAAGACGCCAAGAGCGTGTATTGGATTTTCACTTCCAGCCAACGAAGGAATCGACTTGGCGAGCAGATAGCCAAAGATTATTAATATCGAAAATGGGATCCCAGCTCCCAGCGCTGTGTAAATCGTTACTTTAAACGAAGGTTCAGTTCGTCGAAGATATCGGGAATAGTCAGCGCTTGCATTTAGCCAAGAAATCCCTCCACTTGCTGCAATTATTGAGGCTGATGCCAAAACTGAGGTGAGTGGCGCGGGATGCGCTTGATTAGAGACGCCCAGGGCGGTTTTGTTACCGACTTCCAATATTAGTAAGACTGTAGCTGACCCGAAGATCCATGCAATGATCTTTTGAATAGTGACTATCGCTCTATGGCCTAGGCGACTGGCTAATAAGGAGATAATTGTTATGGCGGTGAGGATCAGAATGGATAATTCATTTTTGTGGCTAGAAGAGTGGCTACCAAGGAATGATTCGATGGCTTCGGTCGCAATGACTGCTGTAATTGTCTCCCAACCCAATAGGCTGAGCCAACTAGCGAAGGCGGGTCCTTTGTTGAATTTGTTGCCGAAGACTCTTACGGACAGGCCGAGCATGGGTTCGCCGTAACGTTTTCCCGAGATGCTCAGTAGACCAACTGGAATGAATGATCCAATTGACGCGATTATCGCGAGGATGATCGCTTGGAGGGGATCGAGTGCCATTGCGGCCATTATTGCCCCGTATACGACGGCAACGAGTCCGATGTTCGCAGCCATCCAAATCCAGATCAGATCTCGAGGTTTTGAGATTCGGTCATGGTCGTAGATAGCTCC
Source organism: Acidithrix sp. C25 (assembly GCF_904848545.2). Taxonomy (NCBI): domain Bacteria; kingdom Bacillati; phylum Actinomycetota; class Acidimicrobiia; order Acidimicrobiales; family Acidimicrobiaceae; genus Acidithrix; species Acidithrix sp. C25. Next base: position 92,789 of record NZ_CAJHCI020000004.1, on the reverse strand, counting down.
AAGACCGTAGGTCTCGGGCTTCCATCTTTGGTTTGGAGTTGTCTTTGACAACTGCTGACTTTCTAGTGACGTCTTTACTCTCGAAAGAAGTGACACAGTTATACCCTTAAGGTTGACTACCGCTTCCAGGGGTAGTTTACGAAATCATCGAGGCCGGTCTCCTGGCTTGCGGATCAAACGTCACTGTTCGCCTTCCCGAGGAATTCTCAGTGGCATATTGAACATAGACTCTCCGTTTACAGTGGCGGGCCCGCCTAGGAGTTTCACCTAGTTCCCGATTCTCCCTCGGTCAAAGACCGATTTGGGCACCTCGTGACAACGTAGTAGAGACGATACCATTCACTAGGCGCTTGCGCAAATCTTTAAAGGCAGTAATTTGATCTATTGGGGACTTGAAGCTTTGGATAGTACGACTTTTTGGCGTTGACCCTGAAGATCTAATGTATCCAATTGACTATTTTGTCTTGGTCTGAGCGAAGGGCCTTATGTGGGTTTTGATATAAGCGATATCGGGGGTTTCACGGTTCCACCAAGGCGTGATTAGTACCACGGATTTATTGAGGCCGGGATTGGTGACATGCCAGCGCCTGTCTAACTCTTTTATCTAGACCTCAATGCAACGGGTAGATAGCTGAACTGAGGGAAGTTATTACTTTAGGCAACCTGATTGCGATGAAACCCACAGAGGCTTCGCAAGTTTGCATGGTAGTTAGTCAAAAGTAACAGACCTAGTAGTCCAATAGATTCCCCTTGAGCAGTCTTATGTCAGCGGTACTGTCGCCTATTTCTACGGTAGTGCTGGCGGGTCCCCACGGTTAAAGATTAGGTAGGTGACCTTCTTGTTTGGTCGCTAGATATTGGCAGAGCAATGTTTTACATCTTTGCCCTAGAGTTTTTCTTCTTTTAGTGCTGATCTAGTTTGGGGGAGGGAGTAGTGGATTATCCAGATAGTTGCAATGTCATTTTAACTCACCGCTTCTATCCCCCCACCTCAGTTGCCCGTCGACAAGTTGCCAGACGAGCCGACAAGCAGCCTCTCGCCTTAAGTCTTTTCCGTAGGTGGCAAGAAGGGCTGCTTTGATGCGATCTTGGTCCGCATGGACGGTACCGATCGAGACATTCATAGCTTTGGCTATTGCTTCAGGGCTTGCACCATCGTGAAATCGACGGAGAAGCTCAAGGTAACGCTTGCTAAGGTTCAGCCGATAACGGATCGTACGGCGCGACCACGTTGACCAAATTTGACTTGTTATGGCATCAAGCTCTTGGGTGGGAATGGCCCTGAGAACCTCGTCGCCTTTGGCGAAGAGTTCCTCAAGTAAGTGCTTCGAGCTTTGGGAGAGCTCAAAGTTGCCGGGAAGGGGCCGATCATTGATGTCGGAGAGGTGTCGTGCCGCTAGCGAGCGTGAAAGATGGCGTTGGCCACTGCTGATATCACCAACTGCAATGCCAAAGTCCCCCCAGTCTAAATTGTCTCGGTCTATAAAACCTAGTGCGCCAACGCCGATAACATCGCCCACCTCGTTGGCGCGAGCTACACTGGAAAGAGCTAGGATATTTCTACCTTGTGAAACCAGTTCAGCAACGCCGGCGGCTCCTTGAAGCGCGCGTCCTTCTCGACTTAAAACAAGGTCGCAGCAGACGATTTCGGCGGGATAGTCAACGGACTCTTCAATCCGAGAGATCTCAGCGACGACGCTTACTCCTAGACGTTCAAGCGCAACGCTCAGTCCGAGAGCGGCTGTTGCGTCGTTGTCGATCACGAGTGCACGTTTACCGACACAATCGTCCCTTAACTCTTGAGTGTGTTTAACTCTCGATTGTTGATTCATGCTTGCCATCTCAATTCCCATCGGCTTCCCAGATCAGGGTCGCTTTGCACGCTTATCTGCAAGTTCACCGAACGGGCATCGTTGACTAGTCTTATTGTGTGTGTGTGGAGACCACTTGGTGTGTCTTGGATCGAATCCCAATCCATGGCCCAAGAGGTGCATGTTGAGGCTCATTTGGTCGGATTCTACCGCTAGTTCACAGACGGTAGCTCCGCCGTCATGAACTGCGTTGCCAAGAAAACCCTCGAGCAGCCGCAGGGCGGTTTCTGTAATGGTCAGCGGTGGCTCTTGTATTATGAGTGGGACGACTTCAAGGCGTGCTCCTAGCTGAACGGCTTGGTCGCGTAGATCGGAGAGGCCTTCGACTATTCCGGAATGGGATCGGGCATCCCCAAGAACGCCAACGCGTGCACGGTCAGCGATTCTTCTGGCAAGCCGGCGATCTCCAGGCGCACTGGTTCCGTGTGCAAGTCTTTCACATAGACCTATGAGGTCCTCGTGGATCCAATGTTCTTGTTCGGCTCTTTCTGCCGCTCGTTCTGCTATGATCCGATCCGCTACAGCTTGGTCGAGCCGCGTGGCAAAGAGGCGTAACGCGGCGGCGACGAGTGATCCTGATATGAGCCAAAGGAGAAAACCCCCTTCGTCATTCCAGATAATTGCTCCTCTTCCTAAAGGCATTACGGCCCAAATTGCCCCTGCAATTGCGGTGATCGTTATTCCACGCCAGGACATTCCGGCACCAATTCCGGCAAGGCCAGCGATCATCATTACATATGGGGTAAAGCCATCGAGGCCATGCCTCCTTCCGAGTGGTCCTGCGCCAATGATGCTAAGTAGAGCCACGATGGCGATGATAGCTAAGTCAAAGGGGAGGATGATGCGTCCGCCGAGTTGTGCTCCCTTTCGCAAAAGTGAAATTTCACAACACCCGCCAAGAATTGCTACTGCGATTCCGCCGGCGACGAGATAGGGATGGGCGTATTGGCCAAAATAAGCAAGTAGACCAAAGATTGGGAAGCCAATCATAGCAATCCTTACTGCTATTAGAAGTCGCCTAAGCTAGATTTCAAGATCTTCGAGTGCTTCGCCTTCGTGGCTCGGGTTGAGAGTCAGTACCCGCTCAAGGCGAGAGAGAATGCCGGCGCTGGCTCGGCTTCCAGGTGTGGTCGACTCTATGGAGAGTGGTCGAAGAACTATTCTCGGTGGGTGCGTGGGCGTTGGAAAGTCATCACTGATCATGGCTTGATTGCCCCTATCGAGTAAGGAATTTTCCGACATTACACTCATAGTGCTAAGAATATTCTCGCTCGCATCTAAAGAACTATCGCAGATCTGCCAAAGATCATATGGCCCGGCATTGAATTGTTCGAAAACCTCACTCATATCGGTTTGCCTTTCTTGGCGACAGCTATCAACTACCTTAAAATATTGTGAAGGTGTAGTGCTTAATGCTTTGTGTTTATTTCAGCAGCTTCACTACCTAAATTGCACCCAAGTCGCTTTGAAGATGCCATAGGTAGGGTCGGGGCTATCTCTGCGTTACATCGGATCGGATATGACGAACCCAAGGGACACTACATTCACCATCGCTACACAAAGATGTTCGTTTGGCGTGAATTTGCTCGAGCTCAGATGGAGCGGGATGCGTGGCTTTGTCTTCAGGCTTAACTTTTGAGGCTATATCTTTAGCTAAGACGGTATGTAGATTGATCATGGCTTGGCTTCAAGGAGTGTATCTTTCTATTAAAACGGTCAGATTCAGGACCTATTGGTAACGCCGGTATTTGTCTATCACCTTGAGTCGATTTTATTACAGTTTCTCGAGTTGAAATGATGGCGGAGGTCAATGAGTTCGAGAGATGATGTTGGAATTGAAATTTTTGTATGGATTTTTCAAAACCATCAGCCATGACCTACCCAGGCCCTCCAGTAAGCCTTAAGCCTCTTTAAGATAAGCAAGATTTCCATCGCTAATCTTAGGGAGTAACCATTGAATAGATCCTATCAAAAATTTGAGTTGCGAGCATTGAATACGTGATGGAAAAGAATAATTCGTTTCGAGATGTCTATCAATAAAGAGGATCGAATTGTAGATCTGCTAGTCGAGCGTTACGTCGATGTAGCGCTTTGGCTATATTTGAAATGATTTGCCAGGTCTCTTGCTTATCGGACTTTTTAGGGCAGAAAGTGGTGAGGTTAGGTCGTTTCAATTTGCTAAAGCAGCGGGCCGAAAATGGAATAAAAGTTATTTTCGAAGCTAAACTTCGCACGGATATCACTTGATGTAATGTCTAGAGGTCTAACAAGATTCCGATTTCGAAACCTATCGGTGGCTTATCAAGAGTTTCATGGCTATCGAAGTAACGAGGAATTTCGTTAAAATAGTGTTGGAAGATCAGTGCGCTACCTTGAATCGAAGATTTATGTTTCAGATCGAGAGCGTTTGGGGGTCGATGAGAGGTGTTTATCCTGATGTGATTTAGGTTTCTAGAGATCTTTTCGTCTTGAGCTAACACCGTCAATCCTATTTAATTTCTAATATCTCCAAGTGTTGACCCATTGGATCCATTGCTGATCTTTTTTTAGCAATTTGAACCATCGTAGTTAAATTTTAGATCGCGAAGGTGCTCCATAAATTGGAAGACGGTCGTGAACTACTTCGAATGGAAGGCTAGTTCACGACCGTCTTAAGAGTTTTGGTTATGTGGACAGACTATGTACTTCAGACGAGATGCAAATTTTCCATCTCTTTTGCAACCATTGCTTCGTGAGCATCCTCATCCTCTTTTGCCTTTTTAGGACTCCAGCGCCCTCGCATGAGCGGTACGCTGGCTAAAAATAGCACACAAGCAGCTGCGCAGATCCAGTACCAAGTTTGCCATTGCTTAGGCGACTGCTTTGCATCGCTTTGAACAGCTGGCGCATGAAGCTTTAGGAAGTTGAGTTGGCTAGATGCTTTTTGCAGCGCCCCCAATTCCGAGGCGTTAGCCGAAAGTGCTTGGAACTGCGTAGCGTTTGCAGCGATTGCTTTGAGCTGGGTCGCATATGGAGCGAGGCTCTGCAATTGTGAAGCTACAGCTATGACTCCCTCAATGGCGGCCTTATTCGCCGAGATTGAGGCAAGGATTGCTCCACCTTTAGCTCCGCCTCCAGCAGCGGTAAGTGCTTGGGATAAGAGTGCAGGTGGGATCGTAGCGGGATTTGAATAACCAGCCAATTGAGTGAAGATGGCCGGGTGGGCCTCAATTACGGCTAACTCCGGTGCAAATTTTTGCGCGTCAGCTAGCTGTGCTGAGTAGGTAGTGGCCGTTTGAATTATTGTAGGGTGAGACTGGGCGAAAGCGATCAAAGAGCCGTGGCTCTGGACAAATGCGAGTAGAGGTCCATGCGAGGCCGCGAAGGCAAGTTGACTTTGATCTTGCGTGGCGTAAGCCTGGACTTGAGCTCCGTATTCAACCAAAGGAGTTGCTGAATTGACGACGGCCGGGACTACCAAAAATGCTACAAAGACGATCACTCTCAAGATCCATCCCCAAACTGCAAGACCAGTCGCAGTCAGTGCCGGATTTCTGGCTTCTACTGTTTCGGTAAAGCTGGCCATCCATGGCGCATATGCGAAGGCTAGGAAGATGGAGATTCCGGCCAGTAAAAATGCAATCTCGTAGTAGCTGTTTGTGTGGCCAAGTTTGAAGATGAATACGATCGTAAGAATTATAGCTCCTATACCTCCAACGATCATGAATGGCTTACGGACCCTTACTTTGTCGGAGATTATACCCACCAGGATCAGGGCTATAGCATTGGCAGCCCACTGCCAATTGGCAATTCCGTTGGCGTTTTTGAGAGAGAAGCCAAAGACGGTGGTAAGCAGGACCGTGCCAAAGGCTACAGCCGTATAGTAGATCAAAAGCAGGATCGACACCGCCACGGCCGATATGATAATATCAGCCTTTAACATCTGGCGCCAAGGGTTCTTCAGGGAGGCCTCAATGTCGATTCCTTTTGCCCTTGCCTCAATTAGAACTCGGTCTTTAACAGAAACCATTAGCTGGTCGCGAAGGTTTGGCGAGAGCTCGCGGAGGCCGAAAAGCGCGATAACAAAGATTACGAGGCCAACGATTCCGCAGATGCGATATTCATATGGCCATTGTGTCGTAGCTGTTATGGTGGTGGAACCTACGACAGATACTACGAGACTTCCCAAGACTGGTCCAGTTGTCCAAAGTCCCATCGCGGTTGCCCTACCGGTTTGTGGCGAAAAGTCTCGGATTAGAGCCGGAGTGGCAACAAGGGCGATTCCTTCAACGATTCCGACTAGGTAAGTCGCGATAACGAACGACCATTTTGAAGTCATGGATGGTATCACGAAAGCGGTAGCGAGGCCCGTTATCAAGAGACCCGCGACGACTATGTTCGCTCGGCCGAGACGATCAGAAAGGCCAGCGGCCAGCGATCCAAAGGCTCCAATTAGATTACCAAAGGCAAGGGCTGTCACGTAAAATGTGAAGCTCATTCCTAGCTTTGGAAGCAGAATGGTCGTAACCGATCCACCCACGTAAAGTTCGTAATAAAGTGCGATTGTCACTAAAACGACAATCGCTAATTGCACCATGCGGGGTCCAAACTCTGGATAGGACTCAAGTCTTCGATTGGTAAGACTAAAGCCCGATCCTCCTTTGGGCGTTTCCCCCGAGACGCGATCAGTTACTGATGTAGTCATATATTTCCCCCAAGATTGCACTTACAACCCCCCGGTTGATTACTGCACCAAATTAAATTCTGGTGTCAGAACCGATGATACAACATGGAGGATCGGTATTGCGTGACATTTGACACATATGGGTACTCCTTTTAAACCAACGTCGAAAAATTGGTGATTTTAATTTCGCGTTACTCTGAGTCGAGGCAAGCGAGCCTTCGGGGGTAAATGACGAGATCGTAGCTCTAATTCAGAATAAGCACATTGCCTGCCTCCAGGGAGCGTCTTTGACTTTTTGGGGGGAGTGCCATCTTTTTCGGCGACTGCTAAAGCCATGATTAATTATCACCTAGAGTCTAGAAGTCGTATAGAAAGTCTTTAATTCCACCGATCACGAGTCGATAAAGCCACAACATTGCACCAATAGCTCTAAACAATCATTTCGGGGACTAGGTATTGCAAGAGTAGGGACATTACCACCTCTCGGGTGAATTAGCTCAATTGCTAATGCAGCAATAGAGCTAATTCTGAAAGAACTCTTCATGGAAAGACAAAGTGCCCCTCATTGGTTCTTGTTTCTTTGGCGCTTTTTGTGGATTGAGATCGCCATTTACCCCCGATCGAAGATGTTGAATAACCCTCGGATCACTACCGCGCAAGTGACCGAGGAGGAAGATAGATCGTCGCCTCTTTATCCATAACTCATCAGTCGCCATTGCCAATCCAAAAGGTCCGTCAATTTCTACTTGTCATATGGACGCGGTGCTCGAAGTTGCTAGGCGCGAATTTAAGAATTTAAAAGGTGAGAAGGTGTCGAACCTGAATCTAAGAGACCATATTTTACCAAGATAGGTATTACGATAATCTTAGGTGTGATCACTATCTTGCATATGACTCGGGCCATTTCTCAATCACTACGAATAGTTCAGCGTTGAAATGAAAAGCTATAAGGGTAATCGTAGCCACTCCAACCGATGGCTAGTTTGATATGGCTTTTTAGTCTTGTGCCTAAGGCTGCAATAGTTCTACTACTACCTAAAAGTTCTTGGCTTGACATGAACGGTTAGGTAATTCGCCAGGTGCAATGGGAATTTGCATTCAAGTAAAGACAATCCAAACACCACTGTTGCCAGCTAAAAGCCAAGGCTTAGCGGTGGGTCTCCTTGTCATGGTCGAGATTGGAATTGAGTCGCGTTTGCTACCATGTGGCTGGGTCCTCGCTTAGAACTTTGCTGGCAATTTCGAATGCTGAATTTGAAGCAGGAACACCAGCGTAAATAGCAACATGAATAAGTATCTCGCTCAGTTCAGCCTCCGTAATGCCATTCCTAAGTGCTCCTTTGATATGAAGGTAGAGCTCTTTTTCGCGACCAAGCGCCGTTAGGGCGGCAATCGTGATTGCCGAGCGCATCTTTAGATCTAGCCCGGGTCGTGACCAAACTTCGCCCCATGCATAACCTGTAATGAAGTCTTTGAAGTCTTGATCGAATGAATTTGCAGTAGCTATGGATCTGTCGACATGTTTGTCTCCAAGTACGCTTCGGCGGATTCGAGATCCCCTGCTGGTTTGGGAGTCTAAGAGGAAATTCGATACGACTTGATTAAACTGATCGGGTTTTTCAATATTCAACAGGTGCGATGCGTCGGGAACTATCGTTAGAGATGAAGATTTGATGGCGCTGTGTGTCTCAAAAATCATTGATGGTGGCGTTACTGGATCCATGGAGCCGCCTACGAGCAGTGTTGGCGCTGTTATCTTTGCTAAAAGGTGACGTTGGTCCATGTGGCCAATTGCCTCTGCGCACCAAGCGTAACCTTCGTCAGGAATCGATTCGATCATTTGTATAACCGAAGAAACTTCTTGCGGGTGAGAAGCTATAAAGGCTTCGCTGAACCATCGTTTGATCAAAGCTTCGGCGATAGATGCAGTTCCGCTTGTCCTAACGGTGTGGGCCCGTTCTTGCCAACCTTGCAGCGGAGGTAGATAAGAAGATGAAGATGATACTATCAGCTTATCTACGAGGTTTGGCTGGTTGGCCGCTATATTCATGGCTATCATCCCACCTAGTGAGAGGCCACATAGCGATACCATATTAAGGTCCAGATGCTTTATGAGATCAACTATGTCGCTTCCAAGTTCTTGGATTGAGTATGGTCCCGACGGTGGTTTTGTATCTCTCGTATGGCCGCGAGTGTCGACTCTGATTACCTTGAATCTCTGAGTTAGGAAGGGTAGTTGATATCTCCACATATCCATCGTGCTACCGAGCGAGTTTAGGAGTACGAGGGGTGGCGCTGAATCTGGTCCATCTATTTTGTATGAGGTTGGGATCATTGATTTACCTTTTTTCGATCTCCTATTAGGGCACAGCCATTATTTTGATTTTCATCACCATTCCCGGCTTTGATCGATATTACCAAAAAGCTAAGGCTGAGGCATTTTGTTTTATCCTTGGTAGCCCCGACCACTAGCTTGATCGATAGGCGTCTTTAGGCTACGGCAGTTGATTGGCTCGCTCTGAAAGGGTAATTTAGACTTTTGAATTATCATTTTGAACGATAAAGGCAAGGGCTGCTCTTGAGTAGTTGAGTAGCCGTATCTCCAAGGCACTAATTCTGCCCCGAGTGGGCAGAATTGATGGTAAAACGATGGCGGTCGATCTCGAGCCTGCATAAAATCGCGTTTGATTGGTCTGATCTTTGGGGGAAGCCCAGAGTTCTGACAAGCTGATCCAACCGGGGTTTCAAATCTTTCCGGGATCTCTCCCTGGCAGTAAATTGGTAAGATGTCGAAGTGGGTATTTATCTAGACAATGCTTCGACGACTCCTATGTCGGCGGCGGCACTTAATGAGTACCAGATGCTCGCTAGTGATTTTTATGGAAATCCCCAAGGGAACCATACTGTTTCGCGCTTGGCACTCAGGAAATTGGACGAGTACCGCCAACGTGCGTCCCAAGTTTTGGGCTGTGCCGTCTCTGAGGTTTACTTTACCTCCGGTGCTACTGAATCTAATAATTTAGCGCTTCTGGGTTCGCATCGAAAGTTGGGCGACTTGGCGTGCTCATCCATTGAGCACAAGGCGGTGCTTTCTCCTGTGGAGTACGGCGGTGGAGAAAAGGTGCCCGTCAGTGGCGATGGTATGATTGATCAAGATCTTTTTCGAGATTACCTAAAAGAAAAGAGAGGTAATCTTGCGGCGGTCTCAATAATGGCCGTTAACAATGAGATCGGTGTCATTAATCCAATACCGATATTTGCGGGGATGGTCCACAAACATAGCGGTGGAGCGATATTTCATTGCGATGGTGTTCAGGCCAGTCAGATTTTGAATCTAGCCCCGATCGTGGCATCGGTGGATTGTCTTAGTTTGAGTGGTCACAAGTTCAATGGCCCAAAAGGCACTGGAATTTTGGTGGTTAAGGAGGGGACGGCCCTGAGACCGATTGTTCGAGGTGGCTCTCAAGAACGCGATATACGTCCTGGAACTCATGATTTGCCTTCGATAGGAGCCATGGTTGTCGCTTTAGAAGAAGCACAATCTCAAAGGTCAACAACCCATGAATACTTGATTAAGATTCGTGATCTCTTTGAGGAGAGGTTGACGGCTTTGCTCCCAAACGTGAGCGTCAATGCTTTGAATGGCGATCGTTCGCCTGCAATTTCTAATCTATTGTTTCCTGGTACCACAAATGAAGAGATGCTGTATCTTCTAGATGGTGCCGGTGTGTACGCGTCAGGTGGAGCGGCGTGCGCTTCGGGTGCACTTGACCCAAGTCATGTAATCATGGCCCTTGGAGTTGACAAACTTCTTGCCAAGAGCGCACTTCGGTTCTCATTTTCAACCTCGAACACGGCCGAGGAGATTATCGAAGCTAGCGAGATTGTGGCTAAGGTCTATTTGCAACTTACTGGGGGTCAGCTTTAGTGATCATCTCTCAAAGTTTTTGGCGCCTTTGCAATCTTCGAGGTTTTCTAGACTATTCGAGCTGCGAGATCGCTAAAGCTAAAAAGGATCTTGCCTCTAAAGTAATTTTAAATGAGTTTTTTTGGATTGGCGCTTTTGAGATTGGATGATAAATGAACCCAAATAGCCCAATCTATATTGTCTTACTTGGTCTGCATTTTGGAAGTGTCACTTTTGGGTTTGGCGGGGTAGGGCTCTCTGGCCTCTATGCATCGCGACTGAGCACTGGTGACCCCGAAAGTATAAAGTACTTTAGTTCGCGGCGGATTGGACCAAAAGTACTTGTTGTTGTAGCGCTTTTATTTGGACTCGTTCTTATTGCGCTCTCTAAGCATCCCCTACTGTTCGTAGATGCTCCATGGCTTCGAATTGCGTTTATCGCATATCTGATAGCTGCCACTATTTCTGGCGCCTTAATCTGGCCAATTGAGGCGACGGTTAGGCGTTTGATAACTACCGGCAACTTCGAGATGACTGCTGAAGTTCGGGTTGCAATGAAGAAGATTTTAAGGTTGAGCTTGATCGTTGACCTTGCATTTTCTTTGGCGCTCATTTTGATGGTAACGCAGCCAGGTCATGGTTAGTTTGGACCAATCCCGCCGCTTCCTTGTTTATCGCTAGATAAATCTATTGGTGGTATTTCGGTTTTTTTCTGGGTAAATCGCAACTTGGTGGCTATCGTAATGAAAGAGACTAATTTGTGAAACTGTGGTCTCTAAAAAAGGGCTAATTCTAAAGTTTTGAAGCCGATCTAGATGCAGAGGCTTTTGAGGGGGTTTGCTTGAAGTATCAACGAGCGAAAGATCATATTTGCCGGGGTCGAACCATAATGGGCTTGATTTCTTTTTGCTTAATGTTGTCTTTAGGGCTACCTCTCCTGACGGGTTCTAACTTCGTTGAAGTATCTAGGAATGTTTCCTTGTCTCTTTCTTCTCGAGCATCTTTGATCAATTCGTCATTTTCTAATAAGCCAATAGTTGGAATGGCATCTACTCCAGATGGAAAAGGCTATTGGTTGGTCGCAAGCGACGGTGGAATCTTCACGTATGGAGACGCAGGCTTTTATGGTTCAGCTGGAGCCCTACCACTAAATAAGCCAATAGTTGGAATGGCATCTACTCCAGATGGAAAAGGCTATTGGTTGGTCGCAAGCGACGGTGGAATCTTCACCTTCGGAGATGCAGGCTTTTATGGTTCAGCTGGAGCAATACCACTGAATAAGCCAATAGTTGGAATGGCATCTACTCCAGATGGAAAAGGCTATTGGTTGGTCGCAAGCGACGGTGGAATCTTCACCTATGGAGACGCTGGTTTCTACGGATCCGCTGGAGCCCTACCACTAAATAAGCCAATAGTTGGAATGGCATCTACTCCAGATGGAAAAGGCTATTGGTTGGTCGCAAGCGACGGTGGAATCTTCACCTATGGAGACGCAGGCTTTTATGGTTCAGCTGGAGCCCTACCACTCAATAAGCCAATAGTTGGAATGGCATCTACTCCAGATGGAAAAGGCTATTGGTTGGTCGCAAGCGACGGTGGAATCTTCACCTATGGAGATGCTGGCTTTTACGGTTCAGCCGGAGCCCTACCACTGAATAAGCCAATAGTTGGAATGGCATCTACTCCAGATGGAAAAGGCTACTCAATGGTCGCAAGCGACGGTGGAATCTTCACCTATGGAGACGCAGCCTTTTATGGTTCAGGTGAAACTTCCAGTTCTAATCATTCTTCTCGGGTGATACTTCCACCTAGCAATCCAGCTACCAATGTACCTCCCGTGCCTAACTACGCTTCGCCATGTCTGGCTAATAATGAAGCAACTTGCCTTTCGGATTCAATCGCTGCCATAAATAACGCACGAGCCTCGCTAGAAGGGCTAGGCCCTATGGTATTGCCTGGTGACTTTGCGTCAATGTCTATGGATCAGCAACTCTTTATCTTGATCAACCAAGAGCGCCAAGCACGAGGGTTACCTTTAGTCTTGGGTTTGGTCTCTCAGTTGAATTCCGATGCTGCGGTAGGTGCGAATGGCTTTATTGACCCTATCTATCGCAATGAAAGTATTCCTGGGGCGACTGGGGTTTTTGGCTATACAACTCTTTGGTCCAATGACTACTCTTCACCGTCGTCAATCTACGACTGGATGTACAACGATGGCCTCGGATCCTCGAACATAGACTGCAGTTCTGTATATTCTCTCGGTTGCTGGGGTCACAGAGACTCAATCTTGACGACACCTCCACCAGGTACATCAATAGTTATGGGTGCAGCATCTGTAACTAATGGTTCTTTTGTCTCTCAGGGCGTTCTTTTGGTATACGTAAAGGGAGTTGTTTCCCCCAGTGCTTTTACCTACACATGGGACCAAGCCTTAGCATCCGGAGCATCATAGAAGCTTTTTGAGAGTCTCTCTGGAAAAACTTCTTCAACCCTTAGGTGTTTGCTATTCGTTCTGAACCCTCTTTTTCCATAACTAATCAGTGCCTTTAGCAATGTGGTTAATTGGATTGGTAAACCAAAGGATGTTTGTGGAATTTAGGTGCAAACAAACACTCAGGTGTGTTTAGGACGGATCTATTTTACTTTACACGCCGCAGTCAATCTCCTTTGGTGATTGCGCTAGATGCAAGGGCGATCATTTTTATTGAAAGGACCTGGGGAGGATTTTGTTTAGCACGGTCAGACCGATCTTGTTATTTAGCCCTGGTGTGTAAGTTGGCCCTCCCTCAAGGTGGGATAAGCTCTGGTCAACGACTTTTGCCGGATCGAGTTGCCCAGGGGTCTTTTTTTGTGCTCGAGAGATTAGTCCAGGCGTGGATATGGCTCCCAGTGTTATCGTCAATATGGAGATATTCTTATCTTTTACCTCGCCCCAAAGTCCTTCGCTTAGTACATGGAGGTAGGCTTTGGTTGCTGCATAAGTCGCGACTCTTGGTGAGCCCACGTACCCCGATAGTGACGAGACGACAATTAGTCCATCCATGCCACGTTCGTTTTGACGCTTCAGAAACCTTTGGGAAAAGAGAGTCGGTGTTGTGCGGTTGGTTGTGATTGTCTCTCTCGTCACCGCAGGATCAACTTCTGAAAAATTTCCTATCGGCGAGAGGGCTGCGTTGTATATCGCTATCCCGATATCTAGGTCTTTGATGCCATTAAATATTTCATCGACGGCTTCTGGTGACGATAGATCGATAGCTAGTGCTATAGCTTCGACACCGTATTTATTTTGTATCTCATTGGTGAAATCGCTTAGAAGATTATCACGTCTAGCAACTATTACCAGATTGAGACCTCGCTTAGCCAGTGCTTATGACCATTGGGCGCCTAATCCTTGGCTTCCCTCCCACAATCAAAGCCCATGGTCCGTATCTGCCATTAAAGCGATTCAATGGGTAATCTCCTTTGTCCTTTGAAAGGGGTTGCCGTGATCTCCATATTCTGGCAACCTATCAAGAGAGAAACAGCCACTGCAAGTTGTCTTTTAAATCTAAGATCAGTTGTTACCAGCGCTCGCGCCCGAAAATCTATCCCCTCAGAGTAGTTGTTACAGTCATTAAGATTGCTCAGGGATAGGTTGCATCAGGCGACCTTGTCCAATTTTTGCCTTTCACAAAGCGATAGGTGGCTATCATGCACAATGGACTAGGTCTTGGCCTTGGCATCAAAGGCTTGTCAGTTAAAACGCTGTCCTTTTGTCACATCGCTCTTGTTTTGGATCGTGGATTGAGTTTCCTGGCGCACCCATGAATTTTCTCAATTGCGATTTGGAGCGGTCGAAGCGCTGCGCTCGAGCTACCCCGAACTTGCACTGGCCTACGATTCAAAGGAAAACTTCTACGGGATCTATGACAGCCATTATAAAGCTTCTCAATGCGAACCTTCGATGAGCGGGAGAGCTTAATCCTAAACAAGGAGACAAACGAGTCAAATTCCTTTGCGATGACGGTTCGAAGCCACCACGCTGAGACCTTTGCGTACTGTGATTCTCGGGTGTAGATTACGAAGGTTTACACGGAGAGTCTGAACGGTCTGATCAAAATCGCCAATCGCAATGGCTCAGGGTATAGTGTTGAGATCCTCCGGGCAAAGGTGCCACACGCCAAAGAATCCCACAAGATGTGGAGTACGACTAGGTTGGCCGACAGCGGGAGAATAGGCGTCCCAACCACTGAAGCTAGGAATCTACTCGATTATGGCTCGCAAAACCCAACCTTGGTGGTGCTGTGTGGGTCAGGTCAGCTCGAGCAACGGGATGTACCCTTTCCAACCTTAATTTTGCACAGAGCTTTTTTTTAAACGAGGGTGATCTTTTCAATTCGCGAGTGATTTCGATGGGCTAGCGTGGGGAGATGAATCAAAAAAGTGATGATAGAGAATTCGTAGATGAGGGCTTTGGCGAAGTGGCCGACGTTTTTCGTCGCCATTTTGACGAGAACCTTGAAGTTGGTGCCGCGGTTGTGGCCTACATCGGTGACATCAAGGTGGTAGATATTTCAAGGGGATACCGAGACTTGGGCCGAACCAAACCATTTACGAGTCAAACCCCTGTTATAGTATTTTCCTCCACAAAGGGAATCACTGCGATTGCGATTCATGTAGCAATTTCGCAGGGACTAATTGGTTATGACACACCAATTTCGCAGGTGTGGCCTAATTTTGGGGATTCGGGAAAGGCCTCTATCACTCTTTATGACACTTTGACTCATCGATCAGGCGTAGCCATCGTCGATGATGAGCTTCTGTCAATCCAAGACGTTACTAACTGGGATAAGGTTATAGCTGCTATTGAAAGACAGCGGCCTATTTGGGAGCCAGGATCACGGCATGGCTACCATATGAGAACCTTTGGCTGGATACATGGGGAGCTGCTGCGAAGGCTGTATTCGACCAGTGTTGCTTCTGCGATTTCTGAG
Organism: Acidithrix sp. C25; assembly: GCF_904848545.2. Taxonomy (NCBI): domain Bacteria; kingdom Bacillati; phylum Actinomycetota; class Acidimicrobiia; order Acidimicrobiales; family Acidimicrobiaceae; genus Acidithrix; species Acidithrix sp. C25. The sequence continues at coordinate 77,375 of NZ_CAJHCI020000004.1, read as the reverse complement.
ACGGTCACATCTCCGCTAGGTGTCAGCGTCGCCTTGGAGTGGAATGACTCACTTGAAGGCGAGATAGCTGATTTAGTAACCGATCCGGTCGCGGCTGACGTAGATCAGCTGATCGAGATGGAGCGAAGTGCTGGCCTAGCTGAGGTATCCATTAGTGCTTTCCATGGTCCAGGAAGGCTATTTGCATACGATCAGCGATGGAATAGTCTTGCCTACAGATCACTGGCTATGCCCTCCTCAAGCGCAATGACCTCAGCTTTGTCTTTGGCGCAAATTTACAAAGGAGTCGTATTTGGTCATAACGGGGTGAGGTTACTTAGCGACGAAATTGTGCGTGAAGCGATCATTCCACGCTCTAGGGGAATCGATGAAGTTTTGGGTGTCGAGACTGCCTTTGGCATGGGGTTTGCATTGGCGCCAATGCTTGGCGAGTCGCTGCCAGCTAGCGCGTTTGGCCATCCTGGAGCCGGTGGGAGCCTTGGCTTTGGTGATCTGGATGCACGTATAGGTTTTGGCTATGCCATGAATCGAATGGCAAATGCTTTAATTGACGACTCGCGATCAAATGCTTTGGCCGCTGCGCTATATCGAGTATTGGGCTAGGTTGTGAAGTGTCGCCAATGGGAGCCTCCTCCTTTTAGATAACCATGAAATGCTGAGGTGACAAACTTTGAAGGTTGGTGGGATCGTTGAGTCGAAACCTGTTTGATTTGATGATTTCACGTAGACGGCTGGCAAATCGATCATTATCTATATTTATTTATTTGGTTGGTTCGCACGACCAGCTAGCGCGTTTGGCTGCAAATGCATCCACGGGGGTTTGTTGATATGGGATGGTTACTAAAGGATGCACAAGTTCTGGCGAGTGCTCTAATTTTCGATTCGACCAAGAAGGTAAATGCGACACTGAGGAGCTCGACGCTTGATAAGGACGAAGTTGTCATAGTGCGAGGCCGAACTTTTATAAATTCTTTTTTTCATTCTGGGGATGTGCTTTTGGTGCGTTCGGATGGCGACCTTAAGGTAAATTCAATCAGAAGGCTAAAGCGTAATCGTATCGGGATTCCCGTTCTCGGCGATACCTTGACCTTTTATATCCCGATTCGCATCGCGGCCAAATTAGACATCCACATCGGGGACCAGCTTGAAATCAGAGATTAATAGGCAAGAAAAGAGAGACGGTGAGGCCACCAATTCCACGCCGTGTCTATATCTAATTGGCACACCGATAGGTAATCTCGAGGATATAACAATTCGAGCTAAGCGACTTCTTGGCGAGATAGAGGTAATCTTTGCAGAAGACACGCGAAAGACCAAGGCCCTTTTGTCACACATAGGTGCTTCCAATAGGCGCGTCTTTAGATATTCCGATCATGACCGCACATCAGGAGAGCAGGCGATTCTGCGTGAACTTAGAGACGGTAACGACGTAGGATTTGTTACCGATGCCGGAATGCCAGCTATCTCGGATCCCGGCTCTCAATTGGCTGATCTCGTTATTAGGAATGGTTTCAAGATCGATGTAGCACCAGGGCCGTCGGCTGAATCAATGGCAGTTGCACTCTCTGGTGTGGTGAATGGGCCGTATATGTTTGTCGGATTTATGCCCTTGGCGAAAGATCGCTTTGAAACTGTCTTTTCAAGTGCTGCAAATAGTGGTTGTTCTGTCGTTGCTTACGTTGCACCACACGATTTACAGAGAACCTTAAAAATACTAGGTGACGTTATCGGCGAGCTGTCTCGAGTCGTTCTTTGCAGAGAGATGACAAAGTTATTTCAATCTCGAATCGACCTTAGTGTCAAAGAGTTGCTCGAACATGAGCGGGTGCTCTCACCCAAGGGTGAGTATGTCCTTGTTGTACCATCGACCTCTAATCAACCAAGGCAAATAGAGGAGGATCATGCGATCGAGATCATCAAGGTGGTAAGAGACGTAACACTTTCTCGATCCGAAAAGGCACGTCGACTGACTAAGTTAGCATCAATTTCTCGATCTGCAGCTTATGGACTTTTGGGAGACGATGGAGGCGGTCGATCTTCTGAGAATTGACAGAGGTGTTCAAGTGACCCTAGATACCCTCGACGCCAACTGGGGCCTGAGCAAACTTGGCCATGATCGTGTGCTGTGAATGCTAACCATAAGTCGACCTTTGAGGTCGCTGGCCAAGCAATGCAATTTGAAAGATGACAGAAGGAGATTTTAGCTCCCTGGCCTTTCGATATCCAACTTACGAGAAAGGGATATCAAACCGGCACAAGCTGCGTTGGTAAAGAGCCTAAGGTGGCGAGCGTTTTGTTAAAAGGCGGAGATACCTCCGTTGGGTAAGTACTACGAAGATGAGCGAAAGCGTACCATCCGATGACGCATCGAAACCCAGATGGTTGACATCAGAACCAAGGTCGGCTCATATCCTTGGGATAAGCTTGGCAGGTTGTCTCGTTCTTGGCCAGACAAAGGTTTCGTGCAAAGGTGGCATGAGCACAGTAGGGGTGGACACAGTAGGGGTGAACACAGGAGGGTCCCAAGATGGGCTTTCATGTTGAACTTAAGGAACCAGTCGTGTAGTTGTCCCTTTGGAAACAGAGAGAGCGGGAGTATGCCGAGGCCAAAAGCAAAAGGTAAGAGTACCGGATGCTACGCAGCGGGGCGGACTGGGGTGTATTAGCGACGTGGGTCTTGTAATGAGACTTTGAGTAAAGGCTAAAGGCGAACGGACTGCAATGGACTAGCCAACTCAGCAACGAGGAGGAGCTAACACAAAGCAGTTGCGAGCGAGAAGCCGGATGAAGGGATACTTTCACGTCCGGTTTGACGGGAACGGGAGGGGGAAGATCCCTCCCGCCACTCTACAAACTGGGACATGAGGAAACTGGGACATGAGGAAACTGGGACATGATCGGTGTCAGTTATGGAATTTCATTTGTTGGTACTTCAACTCAAAGATGGGTAATTTATCAATGTGCCCGATAGTTACTTTGATCTTGTCGGTTGAAGGGATCGATCTAAAGGCGATTTAATTTAATCACTTGCCTGGGAGGATCCTACTTGATGAAGTAGGTTAGTCAGTGTTCTTTGCGCTGGCCTAAACGAGATACTAGGTAGCAGTTGAGGTAGAAACCCGCCGAACAACCCGCCTTTGTCGATCGGACTCCTAATCTTATATGGTAAAAGTTTCAATTAATAAGTGACTTTCAATTGGGCGGGATCAACTTCCAAACAACTGGAAGTCCATTGCAAGGAAGTCACCGTGCCAGATTACTTCATCTCGACGCCGATATATTATGTGAACGACGTACCTCATCTGGGCCATGCATATACCATGATCAATGCCGACTCTTTTTCAAGGTGGCATAGAGGAATGGGCGACGACGTGTATTTCCTCACGGGCACAGACGAGCATGGCCAGAAGGTCGCAGAGTCTGCTGAAAAGGCCAATATGTCTGTCGAAGACTGGTGTGACTCCTACTCTGGTCGCTTTAGGAATGCATGGTCAAAACTAGAGGTCACATATGACGACTTCATTCGTACTACCGAGAATCGCCACAGGGTATCGGTGCAGAAGTTCCTGCAGGCGGTTTATGACAATGGGTATATCTATTTAGCCAAATACGAGGGCCACTACTGTGTCTCCTGCGAGGCTTACTATAGCGATGCTGAAATGGAATCGGGGATGTGTCCGGTCCATAAGCGACCACTTTCTGTAATGGCTGAAGAGAACTATTTTTTTCGACTTTCCGCATTTCAAGAAGATATCTTGAAGTGGTACGAAAGCGGTAATGACGTCGTATTTCCCGATTTTAGAAAGAATGAAGCCCTCTCGTTTGTAAGAGGAGGTTTACAGGACATATCTATCTCCCGTACCTCAATTTCTTGGGGAATTCCGCTTCCCTGGGATGAACGTCATGTCTGTTACGTCTGGTTTGATGCCTTGATCAATTATCTGACTGGAATAGGTTATGGAGAAGGTGGCCCAAAGTTTGAGGCGCGGTGGGCGAATTCACATCATCTTATTGGCAAAGACATTATTAGGTTTCACTGCGTCTGGTGGCCAGCTATGTGCATGGCGGCCGGTTTGAAGCCACCAACTCAGGCACTGGTGCATGGTTGGCTTCTGGTTCAAGGCGAGAAGATGGCAAAATCTGGCGGGAACGGAGTGGACCCGATCAACTTGGTAGAGACCTATGGCGTTGAGGCGGTCCGATACTACCTGATGCGCGAGCATGCATTAGGTTCAGATGGTGACTTTTCACTTGAAGCTCTTGAGCAACGTTACAACGTTGAATTGGCGAACAATATCGGTAATTTGCTATCGCGGGTAACTAACATTGTGGAGCGCTCTTTAGATTCCATCTCTCCCTCTTCGACCGGACGGGTTATCGACTCCTCGATCGTACAGGGACATGTCGATCGTGCGCGGGACTTTTGGAATGGCTATGCATCGTCCCGGGCCTTAGAGGAAGTTCAAAATCTAGTTCGATATACAAATTCGGTTCTAGAGGATAGAGCTCCATGGAAGGTCAGTGACCTAAACGAACTGGGTGAGATACTCGGAGACGCCCTTGAAGTGCTGCGTCTCGTAGCACTTTTGACCTCTCCGGTTCTAGTACGATCGTCCCGCACAATCCTGAGTGCTATTGGAATCGATCCAACAATTATAGACTTTGACTTTAGTGGTCAATTGTCCTGGGGTGAGTATCAAGGTGGGGCTAAGGTGCTAAAGGCTAAGCCCTTGTTCCCCAGAATTAGCTAGGTAGGAGTAAAATGCTAGATTTAGAACCCCTATGGTTTGATTCACATTGTCATATCCAGGAGGCACAGAGTCCAAATGAGATAATCGAGGAGTGCCGCCAAAATAATCTGGGCGGATTGATCAACGTAGGTACGACTTTCGCCACCTCTCGTCAAGCGGTCGATGTTACCTCCAAGGTAGCCCTTGACTTTGAAGGTATGATATTTGGCGCAACTGTCGGTATTCATCCTCACGATGCCGAGGAGGTTGCTGGCGATCAATTTGGGGGTTTTTCTGACTTTGCTAAGGAGGCTAAGACAAATTTCCCTGATTTGATCTGTGGAGTTGGTGAATGCGGCCTCGACTATTTTTATGACTACAGTGACCGAGCCACCCAGAGAGATATCTTTGATAGACAGATCGCTTTGGCCGCAGAGTTGGGTCTTCCGGTCGTGATTCACACTCGAGATGCCTGGGAAGATACCTTTTCCATAATGGAGAATTATCCAAATCATCCCTATGTGCTTCACTGTTTCACCGGGGGACCAGCTGAAATGGAACGATGTTTGACCTTTGAATCGATGATCTCTTTCTCTGGAATTGTCACTTTTAAAACCGCTCAATTGAATGCGGAAGCTGCCAAGATTTGCCCCATGGATAGGATTATTATTGAGACAGATTCGCCATTTCTTACTCCGGTTCCACACCGAGGGAAGCCGAATGTTCCTCACTTTGTTTCACTAACGGGTGGGTTTATCGCTAATTTAAAGGCGATGGATCCCCTTGTCTTTTCTAGGCAAACTTTTGAAAATACCCTGCGTACCTTTGCGCTAGGCTAGGAAGTTTGCTCATCTTATTTTGGCGCATTAAAGTGCTGGTTGCATAGGTTTTTGATAGTAATTGACCTTGTTTGGTCCAACTTATGGTAGTTTATATAGAGCCGCGGAGACGCCAGAGAAAAGGTAGTTTCCCCAGAGAGCGGCAAGCCAGTTCTCGTAATAATCAATACGAGGATTTAGGCGCCTTCTTGCTCGTAGCGACTAGTTGCATTTGTCCTCCATTCCGGGAGAGGACTAACTCTTTGATCTCGAGTTGCAGCTAATTGCATGCCAAAAATAGTTTTGGCCCAAAAGAAAGTGAAGCGATAACGCCCAAGACACACGAATAGTTCTATCCAGTCGTACTGAACGCTCGAAAGGTTTACACTTGACGGTTCAAAACTACTGGAGAAGTTATGTCGTATTGCCATTAAGTTTTAGCGCAACCTTAATTTCACCGCAACTTCTCCAAAATCATAACTCTACTTTTAACTCTAAAAGTGGGTCGCAAATCAGCGCGATTGCACCCAAATTATCCGATCCACAAGGCCAGAATCTCTCGCTTGGTAGGCGCAATCTATCGATCATGAGTGCAAAAGCCCTGACTAATGCAGTGGCTAATAAAAGCCATCCATCAAACGTCCCTGTAGAGGCTCTCTCGTTTGGAGCCCTTATGCCTATCGATGTGGCCTTAATTTCGACTGTGGTATCGCCAGCGATTCCAGTGACAGTTGCGTTGCCGTCAGCGCCGGTGGTAGTGCCGCCAGCGCCGGTGGTAGTGCCGCCAGCGCCGGTGGTAGTGCCGCCAGCGCCGGTGGTAGTGCCGCCAGCGCCGGTGGTAGTGCCGCCAGCGCCGGTGGTAGTGCCGCCAGCGCCGGTGGTAGTGTCGTCAGCGCTGACTCACGTCATGAGTGGCATCGGTTCTTGGTACGCAACGTTCTTTGGCAGTTGTGCTAACCTGTCGGCTCCTTTTGGGACGATTATTACGATTACTGACCTATCTACAGGCAAGTCGACTACCTGTAGGGTAGATGACCGAGGACCCTATGTAACTGGGCGGGTTATAGATCTTTCGCCGGATGTATTCTCTCAGCTGTCTTCTTTGTCGAATGGTCTGATACCCGTGAAGATCTCCTGGTAGCTAACCTTAGATAGATTGAATCTAATAATGCTAGGCGGTCTGGGTTGAATATAAAAGATGTGGGCATAACCAAGAGTGAGATCGCAGCTCTCCTTGGAGATGCCTCGCTTTCTCCGAAGAGATCACTAGGGCAGAATTTCTTAATCGATTCGAGCGTCGCAACCGCAATTGCACGCTTGGCAGATCCAGATGGACGAAGAATCTTCGAGATTGGACCTGGTCTAGGATCTCTAACCGTTTTTTTAGCAACTCTGGGACAAGACGTTGTTGTGCTGGAGAAAGATGAAAAGATTGCCGAGTCGTTACAGAAAGTATTGGCCCGCCGAGAGATCTCAAATGTTGAGGTTATAAATGGAGACGCGCTTCTCTTTGATATTCTGGGCTACTGTGATGATAGACAAATTAGAACAGTCGCCGGTAATCTCCCATATAACATATCCGTGCCCCTGATACTTTCTTTGGTTGAAAGGCCAAGCAGTTTAGAGAGTCTATCTTTCTTAGTTCAAAAGGAAGTAGCTCACCGATTGTGTGCAGTTCCTGGCGGTAAAAACTGTTCTTTTGTCTCGCTTAAACTCGCGGTCTATTGCGACTCAAAGGTTGAGTTAGACGTTTCCAATGATGCCTTTGTGCCCAAGCCAAATATTACTTCGTCTGTAATTGTATTAAAGCCAACGAGTCGTAATGTATCTCGCTATTCTTCTGGTGCAATCGATATCGCATTTTCGATTGCTAGGATTGGCTTCAGCCATCGTCGCCAGATGCTGAGAAGAAACTTAACTGATCCGATGATAAGAGCAGGTATGGTAGCGCTTGAGATTTCGCAGGAAAAGCGAGCTGAGGAAGTTACGACCACCCAATGGCTGGATCTGGGAGATTGGTTGGCGAGGCAAGGCTACCAGGGCCCTGAGAACGGAGTTGTGGACCAACAATGAGATGGTTTGGCTTAGAGCGATCTCCTAATTTACTTTACGCGCCAGCAAAATTGACTTTGGGTTTGAAGGTGATTGGTCTACGTGACGACGGATATCATTTGATCGACTCCGAGATGGTGTCGGTCTCTTTATTTGATACCTTGGAATACGAACCTGCTTCTGGTTCTGCGCTTGACCTTTCTATTGTTGACTCGTTCGGCTCTGAGGAGATTGATTTCAACATCTGCTCAGTCGCTCTAGATTCCTCCAATACCATAACAAAAGGGGCTGCATTGTTTGGAATGGGGGGCCACTGTATTGTGTACAAGAGGATACCTCCCGGTGGTGGTCTTGGTGGCGGTTCGAGTGATGTGGCAGCAATGATTAGGTATTGCACTTCAAAGTATGAACCATTGCTCAATGCCTCTGAACTTTCCAGTGCAATTCTTAGAATCGGTGCAGATGTTCCTTTTTGCGTTGGGGTCGATCGAGCTTTCATTAGCGGTATTGGTGAAGTATTTGCTCCTGGGGTGGCCCGGCGCGATAAGTTCGTATTGTTTTTGCTCCCTGTGCATTCTTCTACACCCCAGGTCTATCGACGATTCGATGAGATGGGTCCGAACCTTGACTCCTTGGGTGAGCTTGGAGAATTCGAAAATGATCTTGAATCTGCAGCGATTGCTGTGTCTCCCATCCTTGGTCGTTATCGCAGTGCGTTGACCGATCGGTTTAAAAGGGTGCCGAGCATGGCTGGCTCTGGCTCTACGTACTTTTGTAATGGAGACTTTGACGATTTGGACCTAAGGGCGATGGGTGAAGTTGCGGGTGCTGAATGGAGTTACGTTGATTTTGGCGACGATGGTCTTGGGGCGGTTTTAGCGGTTAGTGTACAAGAGGTTCATCGGTCGGATCTTGATTGAGGTTGAACTCAGTGAAGCTGATGATTGAGCCTCGATCATATTAAATAGATAATAACGGTCATCATTTTGCTCATCACCGCTGTAGTGGGTTATTTAAATGTAGCTTTTGTGCAATGATCGGGAATTTGAGTTTAGGGCCATATTTTAGCAAATGCATCTATAGCCCTAAATCAGCTATTTACCAGCCCTACGCTGCCAGCGTGTGGCCTTCATCATCTTCTTATGCTTCTTCTTGCGCATGCGCTTTCTTCGTTTTTTAATAAGTGATCCCATAGAAAGATAAAAGCTAGCCGCTAATTGAGCTCGATGTGTAATCGAAGGGCGGTTTTTAGATAATTTGTTCTCGAACCTCCTGTTTTCGTCGTTTTTAGCTTGAAATCGTCCGTAATTCCTCGATGATCGGCTTGGGAGTATTCTGTTTGTGGCTTATGAATAACTTATATTTTGATTATCAAGCTGAGAGTCTGTGGTGACGGCTGAGATCTCATGGCCATGGTATCGACCTAGCCTCGCTCATCTACTTTTTGTAGTGGTCATCATTTGGGTATCTTTGTCATTGGATTTAAGTCGATCAGCCAATTGGTCCGTTCATACCACAACGCAGCACTGTCATGGAACCAAGGCGTCGATTGGGTTCATGGCCCTAGGTGTCAAGGAGAGTAGAAAGCCAAACGCTCTGCGAACAAGTATGACATCCAAAGGTTTCTCAACTCGCTAGATCGACAAGATCGTCCACTGCACGCCCATACCACTGAAATAATTGCACATGATTTACACGAGGTCATAACCACCTTTAGGACGAACAGTAAAACAGCTATGAAAGTTCGATCTCCTTGGCGCAAGAAGAACTACCGCCCTCTATCGTTCTCAGCTCTATCGTTCTCAGCTCTATCGTACTTAAGGGGGTACGGTTGGCGTATCTCCAAAGGCCAACTCCACCTATCACTAGGAAGAGGCCGTCCACGTATTGACGTAGCGATTCCAACTATTTTGGACTCTTATGTCTAACAAGAATGTTGACCCTGAAGTGTTAACCCAAGCTATGGGGGTGAGATACAACTGTGTTGGGACCAAGACCACAGACGCTTCAGCCTCCATATCCCTTACAAGACGGTGCGTGAAGGCTCACATGGAGATGCCACCACCGCTATAGACGAGAAAATCATCAACCCTATGGCCAGTAACAGGCGTGCGACATGAGGTCGCCGAATTTAACTGTTCTAAAAGGAGGAACTTGTCATTCAGCTGGCAAAGCCCGAGCAATCAATTCCCAAAGAAATAAGGCCATAGGCAAGCTCCAACATAAGATCAGCAAGTGTAAGAATGGATCACCTAGGCATCGCCGTCTAGTTGCGGCGAAGAAGAAAGTCAACTTTAAGACAAAGCTAGCACTTTGTGATTTTGACCATCAAGTCTCGCACAAGGCGGCCAATCACGTCATTAACCACAACACCGCCACACTCATAGTTGGTGACGTAAGAGGGATAGAAAAACATAGTAAAGCCAAACGATCCATGGGTCGCCACGGTCGCCAGCAACTATTCCAGTGGTCGAGAGGACGCCAAGGGCGCTATCTACAAGAAAAGACCAAGCTAGAGTTGGTTCACCAGGACGAGTCATACTCTAGCCAAACTTGTCTAGCGTGTTTAAGACGCAACCGACCATCAGGTCGGCACTACCGATGCAAGAGCCCTATCTGTGGGTTCAGCTGTCATCGAGACGCCCTAGGAGCAATAAACATTCTCCAGAAGGCGATATACGCAGAGCACTCTCCAATTGGACTAGATACAACAATCTTAGTCACGTATCTTCGAGCTGAAAAACATTGGTCACCCGATCAACGCAAGACACACCAAAAGGTGCAGTGCCCTAAGGCCAGAGCCCGAAGTAGTGCCCAGAACCGGGCCTTGTCTGAGACATCTCAGACAAGCAAGCCGAAACTAGCGAACTCATCCACCAGTACCAATTCATTAGTACCAGACCAGTCGGTCCCGGTGGCGTGATGGGAGCGATGTCAGGGAACCCCAACCAAACAGACGGAGCCAGAAGCCCCGTCTGTAAGGGCGTGGAGGTTCACGTACCCTCTCTGTTATTTTTCGTTCATCCCGACTCATGATTCGGCTTGAGTCGGCGGTAGTGGTCGTTGGGTGATCTTTTTTTTCAATTTTCCAATTTATTAGAAAATTGCAGGTACTTTGTTTTGAGAACTTTCGCTAGACTTTTCATGTTGAATCGCGTGCGCGATCTATTGGCGGATAGTTCAATTGGCAGAACGCCTGACTTTGGATCAGGAGGTTCCAGGTTCGAGTCCTGGTCCGCCAGCAATACCAGCGATAGCCGTGCAGCGAGGTGTCTTGATCTCTAGCGCAGCTACTCAGGCTGTTTGTTTCAAAACTTTTGAGATGCTTTTGATGCGCACCCTCTGAATTGGGGTGTACTCTTATCACTGGGGTCATTAGGGCCATCGATTAGAGTTGAGTATGTGTGCAGTGGGTAAGGCCACGGCAAACCCTCAGCAGACCGAGGCCGGATAGTGCTACGGTGGTTGAAAGTTCCGCTATCGCATTCGACCAGTCGTATGCTTGATCTTTGGGCTAATATGACCGGATCAATCGAGAACTTTTTGAGGTTGTTCAGGATGCCATGACTTTGGCTTTTGGGATTCTTTGACTATTGAGACCGTGTGGCTGGGAGATTTTCCGGGAGCTGTCCTCCAGAGGGTTCTTTCTCCTGTAATCCGAAAATGATTGGCTTTTGTGCTTCTGGCCCCAAAGGACCATCCGGGGTTGAAATGGCGATTCAGGGTAATCTAGCTCTCACCATTTGAAGCCAGGGTTTTCCTGTTTTGATTTTTTAGCGGGCTTGGGAAAGTTAGGAAATTGGCAATGCCAAGGAGATGAGTGATTGGAAGCCCCGGCTTATTTACGATTTGCCCGCATGCCTGGTCGAATCTGATTAGCCAAAATCATATGAACCCGTTTGGTCTGGTGACCTAATATTTCTGTTAGAGCACTAAACAAATGGAGGTGTTCCTGCTTGATAAAGTCGGAAATTCTAGTGCCCGAGGCACGAGTAATTGCCATGGCAGTGGATTAAAAGCAAAAGAGGAGCATTATGGCTAAATGTGGACAAAGAGCCATCGAAAGAGGGTGTTGCCAGTCCTATGGCGTCTTTGCTGGAGAGGGATTGCTAAAAAACAAGGTCACTCTGGCGGGTCTCCATTTAATGGTCCAAAATTAATGTGATTTTTGGATCGGGTTGTTTCTATATGTTAGCGACTCTAAGGAAAATTCATAGAGCTTTTTGTTAAGTAGTAGTAGGTTGTTAAGCCTGTCGCCAAAGAGACCTTACCTTTTTGATATTGACATGGTATCCCTTGTCTATGACGTAGCGATATGCTCTTTTGTAACCCTGAGCCTTGTGTTCTAGGACAAACGTTCTTAGGAGTTGCGTGATCTCTTCGTCTAGATCTGCACTTTTGCGTTCAGGTGCTACGGTACGCTGCGTAGAACGATTTTGACCTGCTACTTTGCAGGCTCGTCTCTTTAGAAACCCCGAATCGTATCTGTAGTTTGCGAACTACCAAAGACGTGAGATTTTAGGGTTAGAAGTTTCTTATCGTCACCTCCTTAAGCATGGAGACATCAAGAGTTAGGTCGACAACGATGCTCTTTAGGCGACGGTTCTTTAGATTCAAGTTCAATGAGTAAGCTTTACTTTGGTTCCCTTCAATGCAGCGTAGGTACCCTTCCATCGGTACCAGGTTGTCTCGGTAACTGCAGCGCCTTAGGGCTTTTATGGCAAAGCGGCAACTTCACTTATGGTTGCACTGTCATTTAGCATCTTGTCCCCTTCGGCGATCTTCTTGCGCACCTGCGCCCTGCTTACCTTGAGTAGAACGGGTATGCCTTTTGGACTTCACAATAATTTCCTCCATCTGCATTATGGATACAAGACTCACATTGGTAGCGGATCAATTAAATGGTAGCCTTCCAACTCATTAACTAGAGTTGAAATCCTAAAAAGAGATAGTTCGTCCGCTATGATCTCAAAGGAATGAGAATGATTGATTCTGGATCGTTAAATTTCTTTGAATTGGCGAACTAGAGCTCTTTTATACGTCGGATGCGTGCATTTGGTCCTAAGATAGGTTTTTGTTTGGAAGCTTATCGGGCTTATCGTAGCGTAAATCATTGCAATGCATGGGATCAAAGGAGCAAAAACAGAGTGGGCTTCTATGCGGAAGAGACAGCGCAATGAATCAAACGATTTTGAACGCGGAGGAACTCAGTCAGGTCTATGGAACGATTACAGCCGTAGACAACTTTACTGTGAAAATTTATCCAGGTGAGCTTGTAGGCCTATTAGGTCCAAACGGTGCGGGCAAAAGTTCTACCATGCGAATGCTTACCGGTCTCGTTGCGCCTTCGAAAGGTAGCGTCACATATCGCGGTTATGACATTGCTGATGATCCCATAGATGCCCGTAGACACTTTGGTTATGTGGCTGAGCAACCTATGATCATACCTTATCTGACGGGTATTGAGTACGTGGAATTTGTTGCTGGAATGTATGGTATCGACGGCAAAACGGCTAAGTGCCGAGCAGAACCCTATCTAGAGCGATTTCGGCTGACTGGTGCCATTTACAAAAGAGCTGATCAATATTCTCACGGAATGCAGCAAAAGATCGCACTTATTGCGCAGTTGGTTCACGAGCCTGATCTCCTGTTGGCCGATGAACCGAGCGTAGGGCTAGATCCTGACGGAATCTTGGAGATGCAAAAGACATTTCGCGAATATGTGGAATCTGGTAATTCAATTCTTCTGTCCACGCACCAGCTTGAAATGGCCGAAGGAATTTGTAGTCGCGTACTCATTTTGTCCAAGGGGGTTCTGCTGGCAGATCAACGTATTGATGAAAACTTGCTCGAATCACATAGCAACCTTCAGAATTACTTTTTTTCCTTGACCAAAGGAACTGAACGATGATCTCCTTCGTCATACGTTGGCAACTCTTTTTGCTGAAACGGCAGCTTCGATCCTTTCAAAACTGGTTTCCCTTGATTATGTCAACAGTGATCCAGATGGGCGTTTTGCTCATTTTTTTTCTTGGAGGCGGAAGGAGTCTCGAAAGACCCCTTGGGGAAGTTGTTCTATTTATGTTCTTGTACTCAATGCCACAGGCCGTTGTTGGATATAGTACCCAGAAGTTAGCCACCACCCAAGGAATCATTGGTATCTCTCCACTTCCTTCTTCTGCCAAGTCGGCTTGGGTACTATTGATGTTAAGTATCAACCACTTTCTCAGCTCATTTGGTGTTGGCTTAGCCTTGGGCATATTGGTGGCGATTCGACTATCGCCATTGGGAGGTCTTGTCATCTTCCCCTGCGCCTTTGTATTCTTCTTTGGTATGCCTTTTGGGTTTTCTGCACTACTTGAATTGGTGATCAAAACATTCAAGCCAAAGGAGCCTCAAAAAGTATTTGCCCTTGCTGGCTTTTTGATAATGATGCTCGGTTTCCTCTCTTTGGCTATCTTTGGCAAGCAAAGTAAACCTTGGCTTGAGAAGGTCGGGAAAGGAATTCTTGACGTTGGAACTCTGAACACGCATGCATTTCCGATAGTGGCTGTCGCCATGATCATCGGCATTGGTGGCTATTGTTTGCGTGTCGTTGTCACCTTGCGCTCGCAAGAAGAGATCAAGGTTATGAAATTCAAGTCAACTAGCAAGATCTATCGTTCAAAGAGCGCTCCTCATGGTTTGAATAATATGCTTCATTGGGTTGAGGCCATCTACTACAAGCGACGAAGGGCTGAATTCATCGCCCCTATCCTTATGATATTTGCCTTCACCTTTTTTCAACACCATATGTGGATGTCTGGAGTGGCGATTGCTTCGGGGATATTGGGAGCTTCACAACTTCGTTACTTAACTGGGGTCAAAGGGTTGCCGTTGTTGTTCGTAGCACCCGTCTCTCTCTCGAAGGTATGGTATTCGCGCATCATCTCATCTTTGCCCGTGATAGTTGCCTTTTGGGTACTTTCACTTTTGGTAGCGTTAGCGTCATTGGGCCATTTAGCTGTCGTTGAGATGGTAACCAGTCTCGCAGTGGCCTTCGCGAGCTTCATAGCTGCTTCAGTAGTACAATTTGTCTTTCGTTCGGGCGATATCGATTCATCAAAAACAGAGAGTCCAAAAAAGCGAAGAACTGTGATAATGGTATTATCTATGGTTTTTGTGCTGGTGGCAATCCCGTTTGGGTTAGCAACTCTCTCTTATAGCCATGCGCTTTTTGGGACAATTTTGTCTTTGGCAATTATTCTTAGCTCGTTTTTCACGGGCCGCCATTTGCTAAATAATTCCAAGCCTTTGCGTTACCTTTGGGCCAATTGAAGAACGCTGGTTCCGCTTGGAAGAGACCGTTTTTTTATGATTGTCTGTCTACCGGTGATGGGCATTTTTCCAATTGTTGCTTCCAACTACTTGATGCCAAGTTGATTGTTAGAGTGACTTACTTTCGATTTGTGGCGTCAGTTTTATCGTTATGTCGCGGGTATGGTTGGCTAAATGGGTAAGAGATTGAAGGTGGCATCTTCGTTGACCTCAGCGCAAGGCCACCGATTAATTGGCCAACTGCTGGTGTGAGTTTGGCATGCGTGGTGTACAAGGAAGAAACTATTGTGAACTCCAAAGAAGATACCCTATGCATCCGAGGTCAGCTGAGCAGCTGTGCTGAAGAAGCTCACATATGAGGAGAACGTGCTCAGTGAGGGTGCAACGCAAAGTGATGTTGTCAATTTATCGTTAAAATCCAATCGCGCTGTGATCGGGATACTACTTGGTAAACATTCCTACGATGCATTTAAGGGAACCGACGGGTAACTTTCACAAAGAAGGCGAATATAAAGATCAGTGTTCTAGAGAAGATCGTCGCTGACCCAATTCTTGATACCGCAATTGCCAGGTAGCTGACGGTTGAAAACTTTTAAAACCAAATTCTCATGAGTTGGTAGTTCTAAAGATACCTTTTGCGAACTATGAGTTCGTACTGGCCTAGTTTTGGTCGTCTAATAGAACTAGCGTTTCGTTCTGGCGGCATTGAATTTAGTAGCGCCCGTCGATACCACACTTGGGTGAACTTTGAACCTATTTGCCGCACCTCTTATGGAAATGCCTTCTTTATTTGGCGAGGTTCTGATAGTCTCATATAGTTGCACTGTTAGCATCTTTTTCCATCTTTCGAGTCGTTTCCCATAAACTCAATAATAGGAAATATTGTGTCTAAGAGTGGGGCCACCTAGTCAAGCCGATTGGGGCCAAATTGCTCCGGTGTTTCCAGGGGATCTATAAAGTTCGACAGATGAATTCCTTTAGCCGACTTCTAAGGCGTTTGGCAGCGTTGATAGTTTGGACGAAGCCAATTTCAGTTCTTGGCTATCTCCAAGCAAATAATCCATCTGAGATCTCTCCGTGGTAGTATTCGAGTGATTGCAGATGGTGAATGGGCTATATCTTGGCCGTTCAGGCTTTTTGGCTGTGGCCGCCCGGGAGGGTCTCGGTGGAACGATCGGTACCATCGAGTGGAATGCTGCGACAGGTGACCCAGCCGAAGCAGGCCCTGTTGATCTCGACGAAGACCATGGGCTAGGTGTTATAGCTGCCGAGGCCAACCGTCAGACTAACACTGGTCTTAGGCCATTTGTCCATTGGCTCCTCGTGGGAAATAGCTATATGCGATTGTTCAAGATGACATTTATTGCTAGGCAAGTTCCTGCCACATTAGCCAATGACCTGATCGATTGAGAACGTATAGCTCAATGGAGAGTCCTGGGTCACAGGCTGCTACCGTTGCGGTTGCTGAATTGCAGACCACGATCAAGGGGCTGTCTCTTACTATCTTTGCGAAGCAACCTGAGTAGGCGCTAAGAGGTGTCGGTCGAGAGATCTGTATTTGTACGTGTTCTGCGCTCGCGGCAGACATGACTGGATTTTGTGAGGGTCCTAGTGAGACCTGGGCCCATAGGGCTCTATCCGATAAGCTAAGCCGCGTCGCTATTGAAGAGGCCATGAGCCACTCTCGGGTCGTCTGGATCAAGGAGGTTCGCAGCTGCCCAGTAGGATTTGCATCAGCACCAACTCCAAGGGGATTGGGACAGGAAGAGTATTTGGTGCCAGCGAGAGGAGGAGGATATAGCGATTGATCGGACTCCAATTTTGCCTCAGTAGCGGCTAAACTCGTCGTCACCGCCGCGGTTGTGGTGGTGGAGTTAGGAACACTAAGTGTTGTAGAGGTAGTTGTAATACTGGTTCGTGGCGTCAACGTAGTGCTTGAGGTCGCCACCGACGTACCACAGGCGGACAATAGGATCGTAGAACACACTAACAATTGACCTTGGGTCAGTCGCTTTCGGACCTGCCACCGGGCGTATTTGGGCGATTTCATCACTTTAAGGTTCCATGGCAAATAATTCTGTCGATAATACGGTCGATACGGATATTTCCGCTCTTTTTCGACTACATGATATTGAGTTTATCGTGACTCGATCTTTAGCTCTCCGTGACCCTTTTGCATTGCATGGTTTTGCATTCTTGCAGTTTCCTTTCCTTGACTGAAGTAGCGTGATGCACTTTGGATCTTGTGGAATGGATGGCTGATTTAACGAGAGTTCTAATGAGCCTGTGTGACCTTATGTCCTGCAGGCGACATCGGCAAGCCTTAGGTCCTTATCAGGTTGTGCCAGTTCGAAGATTAATAGGGTGCGCCAATAGTTATGGAGGGGAACCTAATGTGTTTGGTGTCGCCTTCATCTATCTCGCGCGCGAAAGGATGATAGGAGTTGGATCTAGTTCGAACCAGCAAATACACTGACGGTCACCGCTAATCATCAGCCCTCAAAAATGAACCAATTCGATGGAACCAATTCGACAAATCTATCGATCTATCTGTAGATACAGTGTGTGGAAATGAGTTCTGGGAAAGATCGGCGATCGATGCTGGCGAATTCCCAAGTCTGTTGTGGCTGCACGAGCTCATAGCCTAAGTGACCTCACGTAAAGGATCCTTTTTCTCCAAGGCACTCGTAAATCCCAAGTGACGCTAGATGCCATTTGCCAAAGCCACCCGAGACCCGGCCCCCTTCAAATCGGCCCCCTTTCGAACCGTATTAAGCCCTTATTATCGATGACATAAAGGCGCGACTGAGAGCACCGAGTTGACTTCCTCGATTGAAAATGCCTAACGGTTCAGGCTCGTGCACAACAAAGGGCATAGCTTTTTTGATTAGTGTTTCTACTTGTCACGGATTTGTAGATTTGTGCCCCGAATCTCCCTGTCCAAAGGTAATGTTTGAATCTTCGTTTTTAGAAGATCTAAAGCCTTAGGATGACGCTGAAAGAGCTGCCTACCATGACGACCATCGACTCTCTAGAACTGACTGACCGTGGTTGATTGGTCGAAAGACGAAGTAATCATTGATCCAATCAAGCGATCATGTGGGTGTTTTGGATATTGCTCTGGATTAATTGGTGTAGTTTTCTTTGGTTTTTTAGGCGAGCTTGCACCAGATGTGGCAATTACCAGATGGTCCGTTCGCTTTTTATCGTCTATAGTCGCATTATCTAGGAAGCTTGAACGATGGGTAGGATATGACTTCGCAATTAGATCGATATTCTGTGGCAGGGCTAGGGCGTCTTCGAGAGTTCTCTCACGCCGCTATGAGTGATGATTTGATCTTTGTATCGGGCACATTGGGAACCTCTGAAGATTTAGGACTAGTTGATGGTGGGATCGGACCACAGACGATCCAATGTCTGGGGAATATCGAACGGATCTTAAACGAGGTCGGATCGTCCTGGAACGACGTATTGAAGGTGAGCGTCTTCGTTGCGGATATGGCTAACTTTGATGCCATGAATCGTTCCTATGCCAGCTTCTTTGACCAGGAGCCACCAGCTCGGATAACAATCGGCGGGGTCGTCTTAGCGTTGGGCGCCGCGGTGGAGATCGAATGTGTGGCAAGGCGTCATCGTCCTGAGAGGGTCTGGAGAGCGAAAGATATTCCACGCAGGACGGGTTTTTTCGACAATGAAGGCGAGTCCCTCTATTATGAAGTTATTGGTGAAGGTGGAGTGCCGTTAATCTTGAGCCATGGTGCGGGAGGAAATCACGCTTCATGGTATCAGCAGGTGGCTGAGTTCGCTCGTGATCGTATGGTCGTAACTTGGGACCATAGGGGGTATGGGCGCTCCAGCGATCGTGCGGGATTGTCTGGACCAGAAGTGGCGGCACGAGATCTTTTGGCGTTGGTAAAGGAGCTGTCTATTGGCAAGGCAGACTTCGTCGGACAATCCATGGGAGGATGGAGCGTCGTTGGAGCTGCACTAATGGAGCCATCTTTATTTCGCCGGTTGGTCTTAGCGGATACACTAGGTGGTTTTATAACCCCTGAAATTCAAGCGGCTGTCGCATCCTCGAAGGGTTTTGAGATCCAGTCCACCGATCATCTTGGTGGTCACCCAGCCCTGTCTCTTTCGTTTACGCAAAGGTTTCCAGATCGAGCACACCTCTATCAGTGCCTATCCGCAATGGGAAGTGTCGACGGTCAGGTCATGATCCCGCGTTTGCTTGCACATACTCATTCAAAGGAAGATGCGGACTCACTCACCATGGCGATCTTATGTCTCGTTGGAGATAGAGATCCTCTCTTTCCTCCTAGATCGATTCGGGCTCTTACCGATCTTCTTCCCGATGCCCGCATTACGGAGATTACCGGCTGTGGCCACTCTCCATATTTTGAAGATCCCCAGGCGTGGAATTTTGCAGTCAGATCCTTTTTGGATAGGCAATAGTCTTTGAGATCTCGCCAATAAAAGGTCGGATCTTGATGCTTTGCAAGGGGTTTTCTTGCAAAAGGAGGGTTGTGACGGCGAGGTTTCGAGATGGAATAGCCAATTTATAGTTAGGGTTTTTTTGTGGCAATTCCTTTTGACTAATCGATTTTTTTGAGGGAGCTGCTTTGAGTAAAAGCGGCGCCCTCAAAGCATTCTTCGAATTAAAGTCAAAGTCCACTCCTTTGTCGAAGGTCATACCTTGTGTCATTTGAGGTGCCATGACGACAATGGGACTAAATCACCCACCTTTACCACCGGGGCGTAACTGTTCGCCTACAAGGCAGACTTGGATTCTTTGGCGATCTTTAGGAACTTCAGAGTTGGTTCGTCTAGGTCGGATTCGTTTCTCCAAATGGCCCTAATTTCTCGAGATAGCGAGAGGCCTTCGATTTGAACTTCGACCATTTTTCCACGTTCGATATCATCGTGGACTGCTAACCAACTAATTACAGCTGGGCCGAGTCTGCCTTCAATGGCTGATTTGATAGCCGTGGTGGAGGAGAGTTCAGCGACTGGAGTAACTAGGGATCCATGGGGTTTGAGGGATTCCTCGAGTACTTCACGGGTTCCTGAACCAGTTTCACGAAGGACGAGAGGTGTCTTTGCGAGTTGATCGATCGAAACTATCCGGTTTTGTTTTGCCCAGGGGTGGTTTGGCGCAACGACAACTACTAGACGATCGTGGTAAACGATTTGGCACTGAAGATCTTTTGGATAATCAATACCCTCGACGAAAGCTAGATTTACGCTACCGTTGGCGAGCAGACGTATGACTTCGGAAGAATTGCCCATTGTTATGGCTACTGTTAGAGCCGGATCGTGGTCGTGGAGGGCCACGAGCCATTTGGGCACTAGGTATTCGGCTACGGTCATGCTAGCACCGACTGCTAGGTGCGAGGTTTTGCCTTTGCGAAGCGCTGTCGATCCAATCTGAAGGTTGGCTATTGCAACTAGTACCACTTCCGCCCATTCCACTACTGCCAAACCATTAGCGGTCAACTGAGCTCTTCCGCTCGAGCGATCGATGAGGGTCAGCCCTAGAGTTCTCTCGAGTTCTTTAAGTCTCATGCTCGCAGCCGGTTGGCTGATCCTATGGGCTATCGCGGCTTCGGTGATCGAGCCAAGGCCTGCAACGCTCTTTAGAAGGTCAAGTGATAGAGCGTCTGGAATTGGTTCAGATAATGGCATAAGAACTACTTATAATACCATAATGTAGGCGGGTCATAGCCTCGGGTACGCGAGCCATATCGTCTTTTATATGGACCCAAATATAACGCCACCAGATACTGAACAAGCCGATGGAGATGTTGTTCAAAATCGATTTTCTCCTTCGCATCTAATGACCTTGATCCCAGGAGTTGGGGTAGCAGCTGTGATAACTGCGATTGCTACCTACCTGGGACATTTGTTCCCAATAGTCGGCTCGCCCGTCTTTGCAATACTTATTGGTGCGATATCGACGATCTTTATCAAGTTACCGTCTTCTTTTGCACCGGGGGTCCGCTTTACCTCCCGCGGAATCCTACAAGCTTCGGTAGTCCTTCTAGGGCTCGGCCTCTCACTCTCACAGGTGTTGAGAGTTGGGGCATCTTCGCTTCCTGTCTTGGCGGGAACGCTATTGGCTGCTATCGGTGGGGGTTTTTTAGTTGGACGGTTACTTAAGATAGAACCCGATATCTCACTTTTGGTCTCAGTCGGGACTGGAATTTGTGGAGCCTCTGCCATTGCAGCCATGAGCGCAACCATCGCGGCGACTGAATCTGAAATTGCCTATTCGATAGCGACTATCTTCACCTTTAACGTGGCTGCTGTCCTGACATTTCCTCTATTGGGCCACTTGATTGGCATGAGTTCACGCTCTTTTGGTCTTTTTGCCGGCACTGCGGTAAATGATATGTCGTCTGTCGTAGCGGCAGCCACGGTTTTCTCCGGAGCTTCAGTTGGATACGCAGTCATTGTGAAGTTGACTCGAACACTGGCTATCGTGCCTTTGACGGTTGGAACTGCACTCATTCGACAGCGTCGACATGAGGATCCTGCTTCGTCATCACTCGCAGTCTTTTCTCGTCAAATACGTAAGGGATTCCCTCCCTTTATACTCTTTTTCCTATTGGCAGTAGTGGTAAGTTCTATTGGAATCGTGCCAACCTTTGTACGAGTTCATGTCTCTACCGTCGCGACTGTGATGATTACCGCAGCGTTGGCTGCCATTGGGCTTTCCATCCGTTTTGATCAGATTAGGCGTGCAGGTTTCAAGCCTTTAGCAATGGGTGCCATTCTTTGGGTATTGGTGGCTGCTACGAGCTTATCCTTGCAGACATTTTTGCATATCAAGTAGGGCTATTCTTTGCCGGAGAGCGATAGAAGTCCCAAGGAGTATCCAGTGCGACTTCATAGATTTGGAGACCAAGGAGAGCTACCTGTAAAAATGGTAGCCTTTGGTCTCCAAATCATAATCTAAAGGTGTCAACTTGGGTATGGATCTACTCGAACGAGTTGATGCTTGTCGACTTCATAGACAAAACCGAAGATGTTTTGTTTGTGAGTTACAAATGGAGACGCTGCCAAACGAGCGATCGACTGACGTACGTCGTCGTAGGGATCTCTGAATGCTTCGACTGCCCAAGATGGGCGAATGCCGATCTCTCGTTCAATCTGAAATTTAAAGTCGTCGTCTGAAATCTTTTCTAGACCGCAATCTGTGTGGTGAATTAGAACTATCATATTTGTTCCGAGCGACCTTTGTGATACGGCGAGGGAGCGAATTACATCGTCGGTAACAATGCCACCCGCGTTTCTAACGATATGGGCGTCTCCGATATCGAGCCCCAATATCCCAAAGAGATCAAGACGAGAGTCCATGCACGATACGATAGTCAGCTTCATGGCAGGATGTACATCTACATGTGGTTTGACGCTCTGTGATTCGGTGTATTTTTCTGCCGCTGTGACAATTTTTATGATCTCGGTTGGATCCATCTTTCCCCCATGAGGTCGTTCAGGCGCTTTCATAAAGATTTGCAATCTTGGCCGAGTTGGGTTGATATCTTCAGATGTTGCCTCGATTTATTTGTTATTGGGTATTTCGATATCAATAGATTCACGTGCACTTGCCTCAATTGGTTTCTTTGGAAGGTCAGTTATCTACCTCTAGGTGTGTCCTTTGCGAAGCGATTCGCAAGCCTATTTTGCTGGGGTTTGCATGGGTCTCCAAATGGTCAACGTATTCCTGGTCTTATCCTTGATTCTCTCATTCTCACCACCACGCATCGCGTTCTTCGATTAGTCCTTCAGATGGAGAGAGAAACTGGCCGCTGTTTAGTCGCTCGTCGTTTCTCATCCTCCATTGCAGTGCCTTGTTTGAGTACTCCCACCCTATTGATGCTGCGTCGCTCGAGTGGTTTGCAACTAAATCGTAGATTTGGTTTGGATCCTCTTGCAAATCGAAGATAAGCGGAGGAAGTTTATCCTGGTCGGTGCCGAATGCTACGTACTTGGTCGTAGCGGATCGAATGACATTCAAGCCACAATGTGCCATTGGTATCTGAAGGATCGACTCTGCCCACTTGGTAGAAGGAGACCTAAAATCCCACTCAAAATGGGCCTCACTTCGCCAATGCGATGGAGCCCCTTGGCCATTTATAAATTGCGTTAGGGAAAAGCCATCACACTGTAGGGGCTTTTCTATCCCGAGCCATTCGCAGATCGTGGGAACAATATCTACGGATTCTGTAAAGTGCTCCACGGTATTGTTGGAAGTCGTTGTATACGGGTCGAAGATTATGAGTGGAATATGGTAACTTTCATCCCAGTAGCCAAGTTTTTCAAAGAGCCAATGATCTCCTCCCATCTCTCCATGGTCGCTAGTGAGGACGATAAGGGTTGATTCGAAGAGGCCACTGTCGCGTAGATAGCTGAATAGGATCTCCAGTTTGTCATCAACTTCGTGCTGAGCCCCGTAGTAAGTTGCGCGCATCTGGCGTTTTTCACCTTCATCATTAGGCGCGCCTACCCTGGGCAATTGCGTCGCGATAGCAGCTAGAGGATGAATAGCTGCCTCTTGTTCCTTGGTCTGTGCTCCTTTTGGGTCATCTACATCGTTCGCGTCGTATAGGTCGTGATAGCCAGGTGGATTTCGACGCGGTGGATGCGGTCTTATGAATGAGGCGTGGATAAAGAAGGGTTTGTCGCCATTTTGGTCTAGGTAGTGCGTGATCTGTTCCACCATGAAGGAGGTCTCAGAGTTTTCGGACGAAAAGCGGGTTGGGGCCCATGTTGATCCGTGGGTTGTGGCGCCGGGAAATGTCGTGTCGGGTAGGTAAAGATCGTGAGGGTTCGAGGGGACGTCTATGCCTTTTTTGGCGAGCCACTTTGCCCACATTGGACTCTTAGCTTCAAATGGATCGTGAACAATTGGACGAAAGCCGGGAAGAATGCCTTCGTATGAATAGAGTGCCGGGTCATTTTTTGGGACAGTTGACGGATCGATGCTTGTGTCGGTATAACCAAAGAGAACGGGATCATATCCTGCATCCCGGGCAAGGAGCGCGATGTTGGTGAATCTTTGTGATAGGGGAGTTCCATTTAGGACTGATCGATTTCTATGAAGATAAGTCCCTGTATACAGACAGGCGCGTGACGGTCCACAAGGGGCCGCGTTTGCCCAATGGTTTTTGAATATCGTTCCTCGCCTAGCCAATTGGTCTAGGGTTTTGGTCTGAAGAACCGGGTGACCAAGGAGGGAGATTCCGTCACCACGCCATTGATCTAGGGTTATAAAAAGTACATTTCGGGTGGGTTCCAAGTGCCGTCCTCCTTGAAGGGTCAGATTGATTAAAAGAATGGTTTTTTGAGAGTCTCGAATCGAAGCTAGAGTTTGAAACTACACAGGTGCTTTTTCCAAGGAGCTCGATGCCATGGTCTCATTTCGTCATATTTGGTGTTGCCTCTGCCTGAATTGCAAATGTACAAGCTTCTCCCAGCGTCTTTATCCGTTTGATTTATCCGTGTGGCACTTGCGAGCTTCGCATTTGGAAGCCCACCTGCCTCTATGGCTGGATTTATTAACAAATTTGGTGACTTATGACCTAAAGAGTTGGAGCCTTCCAGTCTTTTTAGATTTCGATAGGAACACTTTGGCCGACTCGAAAGATCTCTATCGGAGGTTACTTTAGTGTAAGCCCGCCATCTACAGTGATTACTTGACCGGTCATATAGGTGGCGTCGATGATAGAGCAGATAACCGTTGCGACATCTTTGGGCTGTCCTGAGCGTTTTAGCGGTGCGGTTTTGCCTACATGCTCACGAATTTGCTCCCAGTCCTTGGTCCATGGAGTATCGATCAATCCGGGCGCGACTGCATTTACTCTTACCCCATTTTCAAACGATGCAGCTAGCAGTGTTGTGAGATGGTTAATTGCCGCCTTAGAGACGGCATATGGTATCGATGAACCCGTAGGCCTTATCCCTGCGATCGAAGTGACATTGATGATACATCCTCCATTTGCTCCTAAGAGGGGATAGAACTCTTTGCACATCCACCACGTGCCCATGAGGTTGGTGTCGAGTATTTTCGCCCATACGTCGTCACTTGCTCCTTCGAGGTCTCTATGTGGAATCACCTTGGTGTACCCAGCATTATTTACAAGTACATCAAGGCCACTGACTTCGTTTTTTATAACTTCATAGAGGTTATTTCGGTGCTCTTTATCTGTTACGTCAGTTTGAACATAGCGAATCGCCCCGTTTGAGGACTCTTCCATTTCGAGTCCAGCCTGGGCGCTTCTGACCGAGGTTACATAGACCGTATATCCCTTTGCCACAAGCGCCTCTACGGTGGCCAATCCTATTCCAGATGTTCCACCTGTAACCAATGCAGTTTTCAAAGCATGCCCTTCTTCCTTGTCTAATTTGAAATTAAAACTTATCAATTTAGCGACCAAAGCTGTTTGCTTTGAATAACAAATATTAGGTTATTTGTTCGTTTGTAGAATCTGGCAGGATCTATGGGTCAAGGGCAAACCACCACCCGATGATTTGGACCTGTAATGGGGCTGGAACTTAGGTGGTCAGGGTTTATTGTGTGACCTCGTCTTGCAGGAAGGATCTGTTTTTAAAATTTGGACCTTGTCTATTTGATCTTGGGGCCCTTCTGTGAACACGTGGAGAAAGTCGTCATCGACTATTGGGCTGGCGGTTATTGTCTTACATGAAGACAGCTGCGACTTAGCAAGATTTATTTGATGGGTCGAAGGTATTGAACTACTCTTTTTTTCTGGAGGTTCCCGGGATGATCTCGCGTGAAGATGTTAATGGACTTCAAAGCCGAGTCGAGAGATTGATTGAAGAAGTCGAAGAGCTAGGTTATGCCCGCCTGATTGGAGTTGATCCAAAATTCACCAGTGAGGCCCTAGCAATCGAGAGAATTCTATCCAAAGTCCTTCGGGCGCTAAAAAAAGCCCAAGGGGATCTTACCTTGCTAGAACCACACATTAAAGAAGACGAATAGTGGCATTTGCAGCCTAACATAGCGCACGTCACATTGTGAAATGTGGTCTTGGTCTTTTTTTGTCAATAGCAAAGCATGTCATTCGCATTGACATTTGGCAACAATGGGTGTTGACTAATTCCAGTGATTGGCAGTTTTGTGGATAATTGGAGTGGTCGAAGTTGACTGATAAGGCTAAAGCGATGGTTTCTGAAGGTGAAGTTCTTGCTAGGTTTGATCAAGCCATAGCAAAATCGTCCAACTTGGCTGTTTTTATGGACTGGCTTAACCGCAATATTGGAAGCCAATTTGAAAATTACGATCAGCTGTGGAAGTTTTCCGTTGAGAACTTGGAACGTTTTTGGACCTTATGGTGGGCGTTCATAGATCCGGCATTCGGCCAAAGCGATCTTGGAAGATCTGGCATATCCAATATAGGGTTTGATCCTACCTTGGTTTTAGACTCCAGAGATCAACCAGCCAGCGGGTTCTTCAAGGGCCAGCGGTGTAATTATGCCAGTTATTCACTTGCGCGGTGTGATGATGCGATTGCGATTGTGGTTGTGTCGGAGCTGAACGAGGCAAAGGTAACTTTTAGGGAGTTGAACGCACTCGTAGCCGCATTTTCCAAGAGACTAAGAGATCGCGGAGTACGCGCAGGAGATGGAGTTGTGGGGTATCTTCCCAATTCGCTCGAGGCGTTGGTGGCCTTTTTGGCCGCTGCATCTATCGGGGCAATTTGGTCTTCGTGCTCGCCAGACTTTGGATCTTCGGCTGTTGCGGATCGTTTCATTCAGCTAAAGCCAAAGGTACTTGTTGCCGTAAGCAGCTACTCCTATGGGGGAAAGGTCTTTGACCGAAGCTCAGAGGTGCGAGATATTTGCGGCGCTTTGGGCGCCAATCTTGAGCTTCTGATTGTGGATCATACAGAGTCGTTTGTTGAGGATAGGTTTGGGGTGTTTGCTACTGCTGAGTTCATGGAGCCAATAGAGGGTTTAGATCGACCGCAATTTGAAGATCTCGACTTTAATCACCCCTTGTGGGCTCTCTATTCGTCGGGTACGACTGGAATGCCAAAGGCGATAGTGCATAGCCACGGTGGAATCTTCTTAGAGCACACTAAGGCGTTGTCGTTGCATTGTGACATTCGAGATGGTGATCTCTTTTTTTGGTTCACAACCACTGGCTGGATGATGTGGAACTTTTTGATTTCTGGCCTTTTAGTTGGATCTGGAATCCTTTTGTTTGATGGATCGCCAGGATACAAGGACTTATATCGTCTTTTTGATATTGCGGCTTCTAAGAAGGTGACCTTTCTTGGGGTTAGCGCACCTTTTATAACCTCGTGTCAGAAGGCCAATATCACTCCAAAACAAAGATATGACTTGCGAGGCCTTCGTACGATAGGTTCAACAGGTGCACCGCTTTCTCCCGAGGGATTCTCTTGGATCTATGAGAACGTTGCAGATGGAGTTGCCGTAGCATCCGTAAGCGGTGGGACTGATTTGTGTACCGCCTTTTTACTTTCCACTCCGTTTCATGATACCAAAGCCGGCGTGTTGAATGTGGCTGGCCTGGGTGCATTTGTTATCGCGGCAAATAGTGAGGGGCAGGGCGTAGTGGACGAGGTAGGCGAATTGGTAATTGTAGACCCAATGCCTTCCATGCCGATCTATTTCTTGAATGATCCTTCGGGTGAAAAGCTTCATGACGCATATTTTTCTACCTATCCAAATATGTGGCGCCACGGTGATTGGGTGAAAGAGCGCAGTGATGGTTCGTTTGTAATCTATGGCAGGAGCGACTCTACCTTGAATCGAGGTGGTGTTCGTATGGGTACCGCTGATTTTTATCGTGTGATTGAGATGATTCCTATGATTGTGGACTCCATGATAATTGATACCTCGAGATTGGGGAATGACGGGAAATTGGTATTGCTGGTCGTCATTGAGGCTGGTGGCGTCTTTACGGATGGGTTGAGATCTGAAATTCGCACTCGTATTCGTGAAGAATTGTCCCCGAGGCATGTGCCTGATCTTATCGTAGAGGTTTCAGCAATTCCACGAACGTTAAATGGTAAGAAGATGGAGGTGCCGATTAGGCGTTTGCTCCTAGGTGAGGAGATAGATAAAGTCGCGTCGCGAGGTTCCATGGCGAATCCGGATCTGATCCTTGAATACCAAGACCTCAAGGATCGTCTCTAGCTGATCAGTGAATATTTAAACCCAAGCCTCGATTTCCCGGATCTGGTCCTTGGATTGCGCTTCCTGAATTTCATGCTGAATTTTATGAGAGGAGAAGGCCAAGGAGAGACTGCTTTGGCTATGGAAAAGGAACAAAATATTGCTATGTATTGTCAATGGAGTTTGATTGACGGTGCAATCCTCAATCTGCCTCTGCCTTGCTTATTTGAGGGTCAACCCAAAAATTAGCCAAGGGGAAATCTATTTGGAGTGTTTAGGCTCCCTGGTGCAGTCCCGGTGGCAACTGGAAGCGACGTCTCCCTAGACCAGGCCGAGAAGGAACCTTCATAGATTTCGATCTCGATCGAGAATGCATATTTGAATGCCAATGCAAGATGGCAAGCTGTAATTCCAGATCCGCAACTTCCGATTATCTCTTTTCCTGATTTTGGTTCGAATCCGACTCGGTCCATTAGGGTCTTTCGGAGTTGTTCGACCTCAGGAAAATATGAGTTATGATCAAGCAGCGATCTCGTTGGAAGTGAAATTGCACCAGGGATGTGCCCGGGGCGAGGATCGACTGGATCGCTGTCACCTCGGTATCGACTCTCGTCCCGTGCATCTAGAACTATCGCTGAGCTTTTTTCGATGGAAGTTTTGACGTATTGTGTATCGCAGACCCCAGGACCCCATCCGCCAAGGTTATTTTCAGCGAGAGGCGTATCGTATCCATTAAATTGTGAGATTCTGGTTGACCCTGTTTCGAGCGGGCCATCCCATGCCGCAATTCCACCGTTTAGAACTGCGGCTTTTAGACCAAGGCGACGGTTCATCCACCATATTCGCGCTGCGATAACACCTCCGCAGTCGTCATAGATGACAGTTGGTTTGGAAAGATCGATTCCGCAGGTTTTTAAGGCTAGCTGAAAGGCGTTTGAGTCAGGAAGCGGATGTCGTCCATGATTGCTTACCCGGTGGTCGCTTGCTACCGCATCAATATCGATAAAGATTGACCCTGGTATATGGCCTTTGAGATATGCATCGTACCCATTTCGACCATCTAGATACCATCGAGCATCGATTACATTTACTGTGTTTGTATGGATTAGCTCAACTAGTGCGTTGGAATCTATCAGTGTTTCTAGATTATTTTGCATATAACCCCCCCCGCAATGTGATAGTTAGGGATAGCTCGTTGGGTATTTCCCTTATACAACTATCCTTTATTAGCGTGAATCGCTTTATTCTAACTGCGTTCGGCTCTGATAGGCCAGGAATTGTATATCGGTTGACAAAGGAGTTGGCTCGGTTGGGCGCAAACCTTACCGACTCTACGATGACGGATTTGGAGGGCCAATTTGCGATAATGCTTTCATTTGAAGTTGAAGGTCTTTCCAATTCGGATCAGTTGAATAAAGAGCTCAATGAGAATCTAGCTGATTTAGGCTTAGCACTTTTTGTAAATCAGATCGAGATTAAGGATTGGATTGACCTCAAGGACGTATCCCGGGTCGCCATTAGAGTCATTGGCGGTGATCGTCCGGGAATCGTTGCAGGAATTTCTGAAGTCTTGTTCAACTATAAAGCTAACATCGTTGAACTGAAGACTCATTCGACGACTCCATTTCCATCTTCCAATTACGTGATGATTATTCTTGTTGATCTCGATTCCTCTGTAAGTTTTGAGAGAATTCGGGCTGATTTGATCGAAGTCGCTTTGAGGCTCACTGTGCACTTGAGTGCGGAACTTATCGAGCCAGACACCATCTAAGGAAGGTTTTGGGTTTTTTAATTGTCAAAGTCGGGATTTCATGGCTATTAGAGAGGTCGTAAGCGTTCCGCATCCAGTACTTTCTCGTCAAGCTTTGGAAGTTAATTTTTTTGACGAAGAGCTTGCGAAGTTGGTCGGCGATATGTGCGATACGATGGCTGTATCTCCGGGTTGTGTAGGTCTAGCTGCAGTTCAAATAGGAGTTCCCCTGGCGATCTTTGTGGCCGACGTGGCGGGACACAAGAAAACTCGTAGTTATAACGGCCTGATCGTGGCAATCAATCCGGTGATAACTGCAAAGTCGAAGCCGATCAAAGTGCGCGAAGGTTGCATGAGTGTCGCTGATTTTACCGGGGCAATTGAACGTTTTTCTAACGTTACGCTTCGGGCTCAAAATTGTAATGGGGAGATCTTTGAGATTGAAACCGATGGCTTTGAAGCTCAGGCGATACAGCATGAAGTGGATCACTTGAATGGTATGGTTTTTTTAGACCGAATCATGTCTCCTGATAATTTATATCCAAGAAAGCGTTATCTCTAGGATCTCCATCCAGCTTTTTGCTAGATTGGCTCGAACTAACTATCTACTTCTTGGAGATGAAATGATAAACATAGAGGCATTTGTTCTTCGAGAGCGATCATTGTCTCGAAGAACAAGTTTTGACCAAGTGCATGCTACATGAGCGCATTCAATCAAGTGAATTCACTATATGCATTTTCCTAATGGAGCTTGGAAGCCACAAAGGCGCCCCGTACCTTATTAGTACTAAGCCGCACTATCTTCAACCTTAAGATCTGCATGTACTATTAGTGCCTCAACGGCCTGCTCGAGCATGGTCCAAGTCGATTCATCGGTGAGTTCTAAGTTGGAGTTGAACTTTTGTGCGGCCGATGTGACAAAGATCTCTGGACGTGACAGAACGAGCGAGCCCGTTGCATGGAGAACTTCTCGAAGGTGAAGCTGACCTCTTACTCCACCTAAAATGCCAGTGGAAGCACTAGCAAGAACCACCGGCTTTGCAATCAAGACGTGCTTGCCATAAGGTCGCGATGCCCAATCCAATGCATTTTTGATTAGGCCAGTGAATGAGTAGTTGTACTCTGGACTTGCGATTATGATAGCGTCTGCCTCTTTGATCGTTTGGCGAAATCTCGATGCAACTTCTGGAGCGTTCTGGTTGTCGAGGTCGGGGGTGTAAAAGGGCAATGCTTTGATATCTTCGAAGAGCTCGAATTCGACCGTTTCTGGTAGGAGCGATCCTATCGCTCTCAAAAGTGCGCTGTTGTAACTTTTTTGGGCTGCAGATCCCGATAGGGCGACAATTTTTGGCTTTGACATCTCTTTCCGTTCTGCTTAGTTTCTGTAAAGGTTTTACTTGCATAGTCAACTAGTTTTAAATTGATTCTATTTCCAGTTGGTAGTTTTTACTTTGGCCGTCTGGAGATTTTCTCAGGTTCGATACGAAATTAAAGATTGGGTTTAATCGCTAACATGGTAATTATGGCTTATGCAACCGTGATTGGCGACTTTGAAAGATCGATGATTGAGGGATCGAGCGTCTTTTTCGTGGCGAGCGCTCCGCTGGATCCCAACGGACATATCAATCTTTCCCCTAAAGGGATATCGAATACCTTTAGGATCTTGGATGATCATCACGTCGCGTATCTAGATCTGACCGGATCTGGAGCAGAAACAGCAGCCCACCTAAGTGAAAATGGGCGGATTACGCTAATGTGGTGTTCGTTTGGGGGTGACCCTAATATTTTGCGAATTCACGGCCGTGGTCGAGTTGTGCGACCACAGACCCCCGATTTTGAAGAGCTGATCGCTCATTTCCCTCCACACAAAGGCGTTCGCGGAGTCATTGTGGTAGAGATCCAACGGCTCGATAACTCTTGCGGTTTTGGCGTACCTGTGGCAGTTGAGTTACAAGAGAGATCGGATCTAGATGGGTGGTTGAATCGTAAAGGTGATTCGAAGCTTCTCGAATACCAGGCCAAACATAATCAACTATCGATTGATGGCTTGAATGCTTACCCGCTTTCATGATTAGTGAATTTTGATCAAATATTGATACCCTTCCAAAGTACCGCTAGAAAAGCGCGACACCTTTTTGATTGTCGTTGATTTTTGGCCCTATCCATGGGTTTTTTGGGGAGTTCTCAATTGATTGAGCTGATTGTCGAGTCGTTGATATTGATTACTGGGTCATCCCTGCTAAGAGTTTCACTCCAAAGGCGACTGATTTGGCTAGTTTGATTCCCTTGATATGGCCAGCTCCTTCAATAAGGTCGTTCCAATAGATCCCCCAAGCTGAACCGACTGTAGAAGGCATCCATTTGCTCGTCAGAAGGTTTGCTCCATTTTTGGCTAGTTTGGGATGAGCTAGCGCCAACCTCTGTATTGCTGCGGCTGATTTCAAATAGACTGCATGGTTTTTCTCTAGCTCCTGTCGGTAGATTTGTGCGGCATTTCCAGGATTTGAAGAGATTGCGCTAGCTGCTCGCATACCTGAATCCATCGCTGCATAGATTCCCTCTCCCTGAAGGGGGTTCACCAGCCCTGCGGCGTCGCCTATAAGTAGGACATTTTCTCTGGCTGGGATGATTCCATGGTATCCCATCTTGAGCCAGCCACCTAGCTTGGTAGCGGGGTCAAATTTAGATGACTTTATCCAACCTTGTCGTTTAAGGAGCTCGAGATAGGGTAGTAGCGCTCGAGTGGCCATCGATGCGTTTTTTTTATCGCCCAGAACTCCCATGCCAACTCCGCAATTTGCCATTCCTTCGCAGTCGGAGAAGATCCAGCCATAGCCCGGGAAGAGTACATTTGACTCTCCCCCTATCGACTTTTCGTCAAAGAGCGAGATAACAGGAGTGTCGACTGAAGCCTCTAGATATCCTCGAATGGCAAAGCCATAGAGGGCACTTGCCTCATCTGAGAGGTTCATCTCCTTGGCGACTAAAGAATTTGCACCATCTGCACCTATAACAAAGTCTGCGCTGATAGCCGAATTCCCGATGTAAATTTGATATCGGCCACCATCGGCTCTTGTGATTTTGTTTACTCTAGCGCTGATTGGCAATGAACCACCAGAGATTGCATTTTCATAAAGTGTCTCATCAAAGATGCGGCGTTTGATTAGCCAACCGCTTCCCGGATAGGTAATTCCAGATTCCGCCGGTAGTCGCAGTGGTCGTCCCGATGGTCCAACCAATAACATATCTGAGACGACCCTTCGGTTTCTAGGTAGGTCAATGCCTAGGTCGGCTAAGAGGGCTAGGGCACGCGGTCCAACCAAATCTCCGCAAGCTTTGTCTCTGGGGAAGGTGGACTTGTCGATTAATGCCACCCTTGCGCCACTCGATGCTAGAAGGCTTGCGGCTATGGATCCCCCCGGGCCCGCACCGATCACCGCGACGTCATATCGATTCAAATTTACTCCTGGGGTATTTTTTGATTATGATCTTTGAAATTGGAAAGTGGACATAGGATCAAGTGACTATCTTTTGGACCAACTGTTCATTCGAAGGTAGTTAAGTTGACGTTCCCATCCATGAATAGTCTTTGTCCTACTGGAAAGAGACAATTAAGAGCCTAAGTGAGATGGTAACTTTTGCGACGGTTGCACCAAGGCTTATGATATTGGACTTTTTGATGTTTACCTTTTCTTCCCAAAGCTTTCCGTCAGTGCCTGACTTTTGGAGATAGAAAGTTGAACCAGTTGGAGTGATTTGGCGGCTGAGAAGTCGCCAACCCATGTGTGCTATGACGGTTTGTTCGAAAGTAGTTGCTTGCGAGATGGTGAATGGAATCGAAAAGGTAATCTCTCGGTCGAAGGGGCCATTGCCCATGTCTAGGTTGGCCAAGCCAAGGAGTGAAGCACCTAGCGGGACTACGCTAGCTGAGAAGATATTCTTGGGCACGACACCCTCTTTGTCAAGAGGCATAAATGCCTTGGCGATAGATTGATAGGCAAGCGTGATTCGCACATTACTATTTGGTTTTGCTCCAATAGGAATCCCAGCTAAGGTACCACCGGTGAAGATCACAAGGAGCACCCCGAGAATAATTCTCTTTTGCAATTTTGAGAGGCGACTCTTTTTTACTGCCCCAACAAATGAGGAATTCTCAATGGCGTTTGTCTCTGTAGAATCCGAGGTCGCTTCAGATGACTCGAGGTGATCTGTGACCTCCTTGTCGGGATCGTTTTTTTGATTGCTAGATTGGCTTTGCAATTGTCTTCTCTCTAAGTTGTCCGACTTTCATTTAGATATGTAACTCCGCTAGATATGTAACTTCGCTCCGTTGTTCCCATGGTGATGAAGTTGAATTACCCTAAACAAATTACCTGGTCACGGTGTATGCTTGGGTAACCTAAGGGTCGGGTCGCTCTTGTGCTTTAAACTTTTGCCCCGTAATTGCGAACTTTAGCTACAGGTGACCAAGCCACTTCGTGTGTCGTTTTAGGCATAGGAAACAGCATAGTTGGAGCGATTAAAGTTGATTGGATCAAGGCGTGAATTGATATTTCGCGTCCTGGCATAGATTTCTCCAATCGAGGTGTTTGAGCCGTGATGGCCAGAGAAAAAGACCATCCATTCCTAAGGGCAGTCTTTGCCTCGGCGTAGAAGATAGGTTACCTTGGCGCCTTGCAAGGAGTTCCACGGGGGATAGTTGGCTCCATGGCGGATAATTAGCTCCACTGATAATAAGGCGATCCAAGGAGAGTGACCCCTTGTCATGCGTGGTATAGACTAACTCGCAGTTTGGTTTTTTGCCTTGCCAAGCTCAGATTTGTTCGATTTTTCTTATTTTTCTACGATGTAAAAGGGTGCAAGGTTGAGGCACATAAGGTTGAGTCAGATAATTTTATGTGTGTTCTTGTGAGATGGCTGAGATGGTGGTTTTTGCCGTTGAAAGGTTGCCATGACTCTTTTGGATCGACTTCTTGAGCCAACAGCGCCGAGCCAACAGCGCCGAGCCAACAGCGCCGAGCCAACAGCGCCGAGCCACAGTGTCGGGGTGATGGTCTCTTGTGAGGCTAAGATCTGGAATTTTGGAGCTTAGATCAAGGTTTCAAGAGGGTGATATCTTCTAATCGCATCTGATAGAGCACTAACTAGCCGGAATAAGACCGGAGGGCTATTAGGTTTTTCTAGACAGTAATTACAGCTCTGGCGGCGTGGCCGAGTGGTTTAGGCAAGGGCCTGCAAAGCCTTGCACAGCGGTTCGATTCCGCTCGCCGCCTCTCTTTCTCTTGATCGTTTTCGGCTACATCTCCTCTTGCTGGCGATGGCCTACTCAATCTTCGTTAGAAGAATTGCCCTTAGGCGAATCTCGTCATGAACTCCATAGTGCTCGCAATATGGCTAGCATTGTCGAAAAGAAGATTTACCCTAGAGTCTTTACGTGTCGATTATTCAGCTATGGGGCCACGCTACAAGGAGATTTCCAATCAAATCCGTTGACTTCGAATCGATAGATCTATTGCCCGGTTTGACCAAAAATCAAGATGGAACTTACACCATTAAGGTTTTTGCAGGTAGAGCAGAGTCGTTATCTTTGGAGTTATTTGACGATCGTCGTCATTTGATTTCAACTAGTGCATTGCGACCCATTGGCGATGGATGGTGGATCGGCGTATTTGCGGGAGCGGACAAGATGCTCTATGGCCTTAGGGCATCGGGGGCATACCAACCAAATGATGGTCTGTTTTATAATTCAAACAAGATCCTCTTTGATCCATATGCAAAGTCATTTTCTGGCCACATCTCCTTTGGCGATGTCACAAGAGTCCACGCTCCGTATGACTATCTTACGAAGTCATCGGTCGATTCAATAACTGGAGTTGCTCTTGCGCAGATTGATGATGGAGATTTTGCCCAAAGGGATCGACCCAAAGATATCGCTTCTTCATATTCATGGCGAGATACGACCGTCTACGAGGTTCACGTAAAGAGTGCGACCATTTCAAATATGGTAGTTCCCTCTTCACTTAGAGGAACCTACTTGGGTCTATCGCATCCAAGTGTAATAGAGCATTTTCATAGATTAGGTGTCACAACGCTGGAGTTGCTGCCAGTCTTTCACTTTGCTGACTCTGAGGCACTTTTTCATAATGGATTGACAAATTTCTGGGGATATTCACCAATCTCTTTCTTTGTTCCCGAGCCTCGATATGCAAGTTGTAACGATTTTGCAACAGCTAAAAGTGAATTTGCTGAGATGGTTGATCTGCTCCATCAGGCTGATATAGAGGTTCTCCTCGACGTTGTCTACAACCACACCGGAGAAGGTGATATCTCTGGCCCCACCCTCTCTTATCGAGGTTTGAGCGCGCATGACTACTACTTGATGGAAGGACAGGGCAACTATCACATTGACATAACAGGAACCGGAAATACGCTCAATGTTGCCTCTGAGGTTTGTAACCGAATGATTATTGATTCGATGCGCCACTTCGTAGAGGCCTATGGGGTTGATGGTTTTAGGTTTGATCTAGCTACCACTATAGGACGCGATAATGACACTAAGAATGGTTATTCCTTTTCCCCTATGGGGGGTGTTCTCTCCGCGGTGACAAACGACCCGATTCTGTCGAAGATCAAACTTATTGCGGAGCCTTGGGATTTGGGGAACAACGGCTACCGCCGTGGCTTTTTTCCTCGACCTTTTGTTGAGTGGAATGATCGCTTTCGAGATGGGATGCGGCGAGCTCTTGTCAATCGTCAGGGTGACCCAAATGAGGTTGCGGAGATAGTCGAAGGACGTAATGATCCTCTTTCGCTTTCACGAAGGATAAACTTTATCACCTGTCATGATGGCTTCACCTTGATGGATCTTGTTTCGTTTGATTACAAACATAACAATAGCAACGGTGAAGAAAACAGAGATGGATCCGACAACAATCTTTCAAATAACTTTGGCTTTGAAGGTTTGAATGCGCCGGTAGAGATTGTAGAGATGCGTGATCTTGCGCGGAGAAGTGCGATAGCGGCTCTGTTGCTAGCTCCAGGTGTTCCGATGCTGCTTGGTGGGGACGAACTCTCGAGGAGTCAGCAGGGCAATAATAACGCATATTGTCAAGATCGAGTGGACTTTGGATTCAATTGGTCGATGGCCCAGAGTCCATTTTGCGAGTGGGTGTGCGCCCTATCAAAGATTAGAAAGAACTACATATCTTGCTGTGACTCCATAGAGGCCACCATACTTGAGAGCGATGCCAGTGGATTCGATGGTGATCCAGAGATCGATCCTCGCATCCTAGAGGTCTGCCTGTGGCGCGAGAGCGGTAGTTCCAACAAGGTCGTCATCTACTTCAATCTCTCGCAGAACGAGATTAAGATAAGTGTGGCCGATAGATTCCCAACCTCAGATGCAGCGATCTTGTTGGATTCATCAACGGGACATGCGGCTACGGTCCTGGGCGATATGACCTATTGCGAGGTAATCAATCTAATACCGAATTCACTAATCGCATTAATTCTGCGCGAAGAGACCCGATAACCAACTATCTTTAATAGAACAAAATATGGGCCGTTGGCGCAGCTGGTAGCGCACTTGCATGACACGCAAGGGGTCACAAGTTCGAGTCTTGTACGGCCCACAATTGATTTTGTAACCTCAATAATCTTTGGCATCTAGCTATGTACGAGTTCGAGTGTTGTATGGTCTTGAGTCTTGATCGAGAATCACCTCTGCGCTGCGACATGGTTGCGACATGGTAGAGTCAGCATGCAAAGCTGTGTGGCAATTTAGCTAGCAAAATTGTTTTTGCCTTTTTGTCATTTTGGTCTCATGCTTAATTATCCAAGAGTGGGTCCCTTTGTGATCCAAGGTCATTCAGGAGGCCCGCTGCGACTTTGGAGTCCGTGATCGTGACAATTAGCGATTCTCCATTTTGTTTGTGCACCTCAAGTGCCTCTCTTCCACGGATAAAAAATGCCCAAGCTCGTCGTCGAGGTAGCCAACACATGCCGTAGATGTGAAATCTTCCAATCCTGATTGACTCGGCCTTTGCTATATCTTCCATTGGAACATACCGTTGGGGCCTTTTTAGGGGCCAAGCGATGACCCTGAGACCCTTGGAATCGATGTGAACCGTAATGGTCGAAACGCCACCGATTACATAAAGCCATCCCAAACCCCCGATTAGCTCGATTGGGGTGATACCAGAGTAGAAATATATGCCGAGCAGAGCGAGGCTAAACACGAAAAGCAGGGGGTTTGTAACCCGTTTGTGATAGATGGCCCTTTCGCCTGGTCGTAAATCTATGGTCTCTTGAGATTCATCCGACTTCGAGATCTTTTTTGGGGCCGACAAATATTTTCGAGCACGAATTTGCCCCACAATTATCGATGTAAAGGTGGTGACCACGATAACTGACCCTATCTCGAGGCGATAATTTGGTGATTTCGCGACAATGATAGAACCTGTGGCCGCAAGAAATATTAGGGAAATGATGTAAGGCTTTCGTTGTTCTGGCTTCATGCCATAGCGCCCTTGATCAACTCAACTACCTCATCCGAATTGAAGCCGAGTCTTTTGGCCTGTAGAACGAGTCCTTGGACTTGTTCAATTATGAGTGCCCGAGAATCGGGATGGTTATCAGAGACGTACGCACCGCGTCCACGTCGCATGTTTACTAGATCTTCAGCGCAAAGAATCTGATATGCACGTAGGACTGTATGCATGTTGACTTCGAGGCCTTCTGCAAGTTCTCTAGCCGGTGGGAGTGGGCTTCCCCCTGGTAAGGAGCCATCGGCAATGGCCCTTCGAAGGGCGCTAGTAATCTGTTCGAAGAGAGGAACTGAGCTATTGGTGTCGATACGAATGAGCATAGTTCTAATTGTAATAGAACTTTAGGTTATTGTCAATCTTTTTCGCTAGGGAGCTCGTATGGAATTTTTACGATACCGTGATTTCATCCTCCGGATTTGGAGCGTTGGTTTCCAACATTAAAGCTCTTTCCATCGATATTTTCTGGTTCGATCTCAATGTCTTAATAATCTGCGCCATGATCTTCGATTCATGTAGAGGTGGTCTTTGTGGTTTTGGTCCATGAGATCTAATTATTAATGGCGTGTTGATTTTTTAGGATTTTTTATGAGGCGATCCAACGAAGTAGGCGGTCTGATCTCAAGGGCGCCTTTATCCTTACAATCACCCATGAGAGCGACCTGACATCTTCGCATTCATCAACCAGCCTCGCCAAAGGTGACTTTCGCTATGTGGTTTTATGGGCTGTGGGGCTTGTAATCTCTTTCGAACTACCTACCAGGGGTGAGGCTCATACGGATCTGGTTCTGGCGCTCTTTAGGGCACTTGTGTTTCGTTCTGGGATTAGTTATTTGAAGCCTTAGCATTTGGGAGCCCATCAAAGCACTAACGGAGCAGTGTTGAAGTTATCTGGCACTCTTGCTTTGAATAGCTGCATTTTGCTGCAAGGGTCTTTCTTCAAAGGGCAACAGGCAAATGTAGTTTCGATGTCGCTACGCGCTCGCGCTTTGATATTTAAGGGTGTTTGTACAGACAATGATTGGAAATATCTTGTCCATGAGTGCGCCTCCAAATCAGGTTGGTTAGGCTCGATTCGATTCGATTCGATCCGATCCGATCCGGTGTTGGCTTCTTGGCTAACGCGCATTTTTGGTTCAGATGAGCGAGATCATCGTCAACTGCCGTTTATGGGGGCTAGAGATGGCCGAATCCCAAGCGACGCCAAGATTCCCTCGGGGTTAGAGGCGCAGCTTGTTCAAGGTTTGGCTGCTTTAACTTCCGCAATGCTAGACCAATTAAAAAAGAGATAACCTCGTCTCAACATTGGATTAGGGAGACTTTAGTTTTTGACTCTCAATTTCGGGTTGCACTCAATTTCGGGTTGCACTCAAGTTTAGGTCTGCATCTTTTAACGTTTTTAGAACTCTTCTTTTTCGCCATAGCCTTTGGTGATAATGGACCATCGGTTGAGATGTTCCTGTTGGCCGGTACTCCTCCTTCAAAGAAGGTATCTTTCGAGAGCGCGATGAAGGAGGAGTATTTGAGGTGAGCTGAATTATTATTGGATAGCTATTTTGAGAGCAATCTTTGGATCTTGTAATTGAGATCTATCTGAACGCGCTAATTGTCTTTTGGATGGCTGAGCCAATTGCCTAAATTCCAATGGTTAGTTGGAGATTTGGAGCGTGCTATTTGACTACGATTGAGATTTTGCCGCGCGTGTGACCACTCATATTTGACTTGAAGGCGTCAGCGCTATCTTTTAAGGCGTAGCTCTCGGTGACTATCGGTCGAATTTGTTCGGATTCGATCAACTTGGTTAGATGATTTAAGTCTTGGATGCTCGGGCGAACGAAGACATATTTGCCTCCGATTTGAGCGACACTAGCGTCGGCGATAGATGCGACCCTGTTACTTTGCTTTAGTAATTCGATCGGACGGTGGCCTTCTGGACCGCCATTGAGGTCTAAGTACGCGTCCAAACCGCCTGAAGCTTGCTTTGAGATCCCAGCTATCAGGTCTGCTCCGTAGGTTACGGGCTCTGCGCCCAACGATGCAATGAAGTCATGGTTAAGTGGAGATGCACTGGCTATCACGTTCGCCCCGAGTGATTTTGCAATCTGGATTGCAAATGTACCGACTCCTCCAGCACCCGCACTTATAAAGACGGTATCGCCCTTTTGGATACCTAGAGCGTTGACCAGACCTTGATAGGCAGTTAAGCCAGCTAGAGGAACACATGCTGCTTCGGCAAAGGTTAGATTCTTAGGCTTGAGTGCGAGTGTTCTGATTGGGGCAGCAATTCGCTCTGCGAAGGTGCCAGCATGTATGAAATCCATGCGGATGTAGCCATAGACCTCGTCACCCTCTTTTATTTCAGAGGCGGCGGGTCCTTTTGCCGCTACTACGCCAGAGGCATCCCAACCTGGGATGATAGGAAAGGTTGTATACAAGACCTGGTCTAGGTATCCAGCAGTAATCTTCCAATCGACTGGATTGACCGACGTTGCTGAGATATCGACTAAAACTGAGTCTGGACCTACCTTGGGTTCAGGTACTTCTCCATATTGAAGGACATCAGCATCGCCGTAGTTTTCGTAATATATCGCTTTCATCTGCTTCTTCTTTCTAAACTATCGATTTGTTAAAAACGTATGAGACTGTCCCCTATTCCCACATAGGCACTATCGACCTTCTCTAGGATGGCTAATAGCAGCTATTTGGTACGCTTTGATGCCTGACTGAGTCGTGACGAGGGCCCTTGGCCTTGAGGAGTTTTAAACCTATCCGATTTGGTTTCAACTATAGGGTTCGATCCAATTTGACCATTGTTATGTCAACTTGGATCGAGAGTGTTTTGGTTATCGTGGCTTTTCTGAGATATTGGTTGAAATATTGTGTTCTTTTCATAAAGTTATGAAGTGGACAACCGCTATCTAGTAAGGGTCCATGAGATCAATTCTTGCCTTTGATGAGATTGAAGTTTCAATCGATGAGGTTTGTTGCAGCGATGCATACTACAAGGCTGCAAGTGAAGATTTTCTATGGTTCAATTGCCGGTCTCCTATTGAACTCACTCTCTAAATTTAGCAAGTATCGCGTTAGCTATAGGCTCTGGTACCATCTTTGATACATTACCCCCATAGGATGCCACCTCTCGGAGCAGTCGCGACGCTAAAAATGAATATTCAGATGACGTTGGAATAAAGATTGTATCTATCCCGGAGAGTTGTCGGTTCATCTGAGCCATTTGAAGTTCATTTTCAAAGTCAGAGACTGCCCTGAGTCCTCGAATGATAACGTTAGCTCCAATTTCTTCGGCAAGATTTACAACCAATGTAGAGAGCGCGACGATCTCTACATTGTCAAGGTGAGAGACTGATGCCTCTATGAGTTCCTGTCGCTCTGAAAGGTTAAATAGAGCAGATGCCTTTTGAGGGTTTCTCATAGCCGCAACTACCACTTTGTCAAAGAGACGAGATCCTCGCTCGACGACTTCCATATGGCCGTTGTGAAAGGGATCAAATGATCCAGGAAATAGTGCAACTCTCAACTTTTGCTATCCCACCCAACTGATAAATCTTTGTTCATGCCAATATTGCTAAAGAGATAACTCTTATCTCGATCAATCGTATCTAGCTTTGCGCTAACGTGCGAAACGAGACATAGGTATCACCATACACCTTTAGCGTAACCTCGTTATAGTTGGGGTGTTGTGCAATTTGACGATTTGATTCAACTACAAGGAACCGCCCAGGGCGAAGTGAAAATAGATCGTCCCACTCGCTAAATAGGTAAGGGGGATCACAAAAGGCCAAGTCCACAGGGTGATCTACTCGGTTAGCATTTCTCAGGTAAATGAAGGCATTTTGGTTCCAAACTCTAAATTTACAGCTCGATTTTTCCTCTAGGGAGGTGGCTGTACGCAAAAGGGCGTTGGCTGCCATTCGGTCGATATCCACTAGGTCTACCTCGGCGGCACCGCGAGAGGCGGCCTCAAAGCCCAAGGAGCCCGTCCCTGCAAACAGATCTAAAACACTCGCGTTGGCGATTTCAAATTTTCCAAAGAGGGTATCGAAGATGGCCTTGCGCACTCGCGCAGTTGTTGGTCGTGTCTTCTCACTGACTTTTGTGGAGATGGCTTTTCCTTTTGAGCTTCCAGATTGAATTCGCACCCTAGATTTCGCCTTTGGTTAGTTGTTCTTGCACCCCAGATTATGAAGGATAGCGATGAATCTCGTAAGATGATTATCGCCCAAAGACGCTTGATTATCTTGGGAACTGGGTCCTTCCGTCCCTATCAAGATTAGGATAATTTTTCCTTGCAACTGCCGATACTGTTTCTTGGTTTGCTCGTTTTCCTATAACTTTGGTCTCAATTCTGCTCGTTCGATTCAATTGAGATTGCGAGAGGAGATTCTTGTCGTGACTTTTGCCTGCTGATTGTCGGAAGCCGTTTAAGATGACCCATAGAAATTGAAGGAGCAATTAAGGAATGATCATCTGTTACCTGGGACCTAGAGGTACCTCGGACTTTAGGGCAATTTCGTTGTTGAGATCGGTTGAGGGGCCCGAACCGCTTCCTATGTCCTCAATCTCTGATGTGGTTGAGACCGTAAATTACACACCCGGTGCCTTGGGAATTATTCCGCTTGAAAATTCTACCGATGGCGAGATGACCATCAATCTTGACAAGTTGATCTTCGAAGTCGAGAATGTAATGATTCGCGAAGAGGTTGTGCTTGCCGAGAGTATTGATGCATACTGTCTAGATCCAGCAGTCCAGCCAACCACAGTCGTTTCACATCCGCTAATTTTGGATCTGTGTACTAAATATATTAAACAACACTCGCTTGTGACCCGCCATGCTCTTTCAACGGCTGAGGCAGCGCGATATGTCGCAGACAATCGTGATCCTACCGTGATTGCTCTAGCGCCAATGGTGGTGGGGGAGAGTTATGGTCTCTCGCTGGTTGCAAATGCGGTGATGGATGTACCTGATATTCGAACCCGTTATGTGCTTTTGGGTAGGGAAGTGGCACCGCCATCGGGGGATGATCGCACGTCGTTAGTGGTTACTCCGACTTCAGATCGGGTCGGATTTCTATCTGAGGTGGCAGCTATATTTTCACGCCATGGCGTCAATATGAATCACATACTCTCTCGGCCCCTTTCGGCAAAGATTGGCAATTATGCAATGCATATTGTCCTAGAGGGTCATATATATGATGAACAGATATCGTCGATGGTTGGTGAACTATTTGAGCTTGATGCAACCATTAAACTTTTAGGTTCCTATCCGCGGTGGCGAGGAATCGATGTTTCAGTTCCTTCGCCCAACCTTCCAAGAGGTAGTGTTGGGACGTTAGAGGCACTTATTTCCCACAGTACGCTGAGTCGTCGCTAATTTAGAAATATTGTCTCCGGCTAAGTCTTCTCGAGTAAATTGGACTTACTGGCAGGGGATTTGAGAAATTGCTAGTCTAAGGATCTTTCGATTGCCAGGTTTCAAGAGGGTGGGAATTATAGGTTTGGGCCAAATCGGCTCTTCGTTGATGCTTGGACTCAAGGGATCCTATGAGGTTTATGGGTTTGACCTAAGCGAGACGGCTTGCGCCTTTGGGGAGGCTAACGGAATCGAGATAAAGGCTAATTTGATAGAGATTTTGGAGAGTTCCGAAATCGTATTTCTCGCGGTACCATCATTTGAAGTCATTCGACTTCTTGAGATGATATCTGATTTAGCCCTAAAGTCGCCAATTGTCTTGGTAGACATGGCCTCAACCAAATTAGATATCGAAACTAAAGTACTTTCTTTAAACTTTGATTCGCGTTACGTTAGTTACGTAGGCATCCATCCCCTTGCGGGAAATGAGCGACCATCTTTTGAAGGGGCAGAACTCGACCTGTTTCGTGGGCGGACCATGGTTGTATCTTCTGGTAGCGCGAGCGATCCTAGGTCGTCATTGGCCGTAGCACAATTGATAGTTCACGATCTAGGTTCACGTGTGATCTTCGTAAATCCTGCAATTCACGATCGCGTCACCAACTTTACGATTCAGCTTCCTCATGTATTTGCCTATCTGACATCGAGTTTCGCCAATGAGGTCAACGATCAGGTTCTACTGCAAACTCTGTCTGGAAACTCCTTTGCTGGTGTAACACGCGTAGCGCGTAGCTCTCCAGTTATGGTTGGTAGCTTTCTGTATTCCAATAGAGAGATATTGCGCCATTCACTGGTAAATCTTTCGAGCAAAGTGGATGCAATATTGAAAGCGTTGGACGGCGATGATGCGGAGGAGATTATTGAGATATTGAAGCTCTATTCACCCGCTAAAGTCGATCTGATTGAGGAGAGGTTTGCAGAGACTATTGCGCTGGTCGATGAATCGAGCTACCATCTTGCCGTAGAT
The DNA here is from genome assembly GCF_904848545.2 of Acidithrix sp. C25. Taxonomy (NCBI): domain Bacteria; kingdom Bacillati; phylum Actinomycetota; class Acidimicrobiia; order Acidimicrobiales; family Acidimicrobiaceae; genus Acidithrix; species Acidithrix sp. C25. The sequence continues at coordinate 32,603 of NZ_CAJHCI020000004.1, read as the reverse complement.
CGATTTTCGCGGGAGCGATATATTCTGGACTCCATTGAGGCGATAGATCAAGAGCTTATAGTCTCAGGCGTGACTACTAGCTCTTGATCTCTCTCGAAGATAGTATTGCTGTGTTAGATCTCGATTTGTACTGCAGCCCGAGATTCTATGATCGGCGCTACATAGTTTTTTATCAGCTCTAGGTGATCTTTGTCATCAGCATAAGCTCGGAATTCCTGTTCACTTTCAAAGTCGACGCAGATGCCTAGATCGCCATTCCCCTGACGCAGTTTGAGGTCTTTGCCTCGAATGGCTTTTGTGAATCCAACGTAGCCGGTGTAGAACTTTGAAAGCTCATCTGCTAGAAGATCGATCGCCTTGGGATCGGTACCCTCTTTGAACTTAAAGATAACCATGTGCCGTAACATTTGTCCGTTTCCTTATCTATCGCGGTACTTCCAGGGCGATCATTATCGATCAGTCCATACAAAACTCCACTCTAGATGCGAATCGATTGACGTGAGCGTCTTAATCAAACTCTATGGCGAGTCGCGGGTGATTTGGCCAGCATTGCTTTTGATCCTTTTAAAGTGTTCCCGATGGCCTAGGCTGGCCGTCTATCTCCGGAGAATATGGTAGCTGTGTGAATATTTTTCGTTTTTGACCTGTTGTGTTGGTTTAGATAGTCGGTTTTTTGTCTCTCAAAACAATTGAAGTTCCTCGATCCGATTTTGGAAGGATAAAACAAGTTAAATGTTTGGGAAAGTTTCTAAGATGACAGGTCCGAATGAGGCGTTAAAAGGTCGAGATGAACCGATCTTTTTAGGCGCACGCCACAGAGTTTTTGGGACGGAACTGTTTGGACCATTCGATCCTAACCTTGAGATTGCAGTTCTTGGAATGGGCTGCTTTTGGGGCGCTGAGAGGATCTTTTGGCAATTGAATGGAGTTGTCTCGACTAGCGTCGGTTACAGCGGGGGTTTTACTCCGAATCCGACCTACGAAGAGGTTTGTAGCGGACGTACCGGTCACGGTGAAGTTGCCCGGATAGTCTACGATCCAAAGATCATTAGCTACGATGAGGTTCTCTCGTCATTCTTTGAGAATCACGATCCAACTCAGTCGATGCGGCAAGGCAATGACGTGGGCTCTCAATATCGCTCGATGGTATTAGCTTCAACCGATGCCCAATATTCCATTGCCAATAGGGCAAAAGAAGCTTATGGTAAGGAACTACAAGAGCGCTCTCGGGGCTTGATTAGGACCGAGGTTGGCCGTTTGGGGCAATACTACTATGGCGAGGCCTACCATCAACAATACCTATATGCCAATCCGAATGGATATTGCAACCATGGCTTTAATGGAGTTAGCTGCACAATCTCGTGGCGATAATGAAGCTTTGGTAGGTTGAGTTGACTTACGTGGGTCAAGATGACAAAGGTAAAAGCTTTAGCCCACACAACAGGCGAGGGTCTCGCAGTGGATTATGGTCGGCCATGGTTTAGGTCTGGCTTTCTCAAAAGAGACCAGGCGTCAGTCCTCCGTCAACGGTTATTGCTTGTCCCGTGATGTACCAAGCCCACTTTGAACAGAGGAAGGCCGCAACTTTACCAAAACTTTCACTGTCTCCCAGCTGAAGAGATGGGACTGTCTTTGCACGTTCTTGTAAGTTGGCTCCGCTGAGTTCGATCAATCTTTGTGTTTGATGAAGGCCAGGCAAAAGTGAATTGACGGTTATGTTATTGGGCGCAACTTCGTTTGATAGAGATTTCAGATATGCAGTCAGTCCAGTTCTGGCCGTATTCGAAAGGGTGAGAGGACTAGATGGAGCCTTCACGTAAAGCGATGTTACCGCGATAATTCGACCGAATCCCCGTTCCACCATATTGGGTATTACGCCTTGGCAGAGGCCAATGGAGGAGAGTAGATTTTGGTTTATCGCTAATCGAAAGTCCGAGAGCGCCAATTGCGATGGCATGGCTGGTCGTGGGCCACCAGCGTTGGCGATAAGAATGTCAATTGGTCCGAGATCCGAAGCGACTTGATCAACTAGGGTGGCTGCGTTTTCGGGTTGAGATAGATTACAGACGAAGCCTTTGGCGCCATGGCCTATTTCGGAGATTGCTTTTTCTAACTTTGCCTCATTCCGTGATGCTATTGTCACTATTACACCTTCGGCTGCTAGTGCATTTGCAATTCCAAGGCCTAGGCCGCTTGATCCACCTGTTACAAGTGCATGTTTCCCACTGATACCGAGTTCCATGTTATAGAAAATAACAGTGACCTGCGAGCCCTAGCATCAAAAAGGGTTAAAAACTTTTGAGAATATCAAAGTTTGATTCTATGCCCGTGGTCTGGGGGACCATGGATAGGGTCGACTCTCAATGCTCGAGGGATTCCGAGGGACTTTTGTGAGACGATTTGATTTTTCCCTAGTGATCCTTCGGTTGGTTTATTTGACTGGATGACTTTAGCCACCATCGAACTTTTTGCCTTCTGGCTATTTGTGACGGTGGCTGTTTGGCTAGCTAGGGGTGATTTGGAGTTGTGCGATCTATCATTTCCATGATCTAATCAATCAAGGCAGCCGGCGGCCAGTCCTAACCGTGCGAGTCCGGCGAGGTCGCCTGATTGGTAGGTAGTCGGGTTGGATTGGTTGTATGGATACATTATTTGACTGTTCTGGGAGGTATGTCCAAGGCCTATAACGTGGCCCAACTCGTGGAGAGCTAGATTTATCGTTTGTCCCTGGGATAGATTGTAACTAGAAGATATTGCTGCTTGGCCAGTTATGTATTCATATTGCCCAGCGCTCGAACTATAGGTAAAGGATGATCCTCCCATACCTACATAGTTGTGGCCGGCCGGTAGGTAATTGGTTTGACCGTTATGTTCCCACGCTACGAGTATCGGTGAAGGGGTGCCATTTTGCCAACCTGGATAGGTAGAGGATGGAAAGGTTGCTGTCGTTCCGTCGAAGACGAAGGTGATACCTGTAGCGTCATGGAGTTCGGCGAAGGCGCTTTTGATAAGTGATAGCCCCCATGAGGGTGCTTCCGAGGTGTTGACGACATAGTGGATGGGAACGCACGGATTGTACCGGACGGGAAGAGATGAACCCGGTTGAGTCTCTAGGAAGCCGAAAGTCCCAGCTGCTGGTGCGCTCTGGCCAATTGGAGGTGATGCTGACGAGAAATGAACTCCGCTGTCGCTGGAAACTCCTTGGCTATTCCATGTCAGTCCTGTCGAGCTTACAAGGCTTTGTCCCGAGGGGTTGATAGCGCTCTGTGAATTAGATGGCGCCACCGGAAGTGGTGTTGGTAATGGTGTATTTTTATTAAATGTATAGCCTTCCCCGTCTTGTCCTGAGAGAAGGTATCCATTCGATCCAGATGGTGCAATTGAAACGACATCTGAGATGCCTTGACCACCCTCTGAACCCCAAAAGGCTGCGTCTCCATAGGTGAAGATTCCACCGTCGCTTGCGACCAACCAATAGCCTTTTCCATCTGGAGTAGATGCCATTCCAACTATTGGCTTATTGAGTGGTATTGCTCCGGCTGAACCATAAAAGGCTGCATCTCCATAGGTGAAGATTCCACCGTCGCTTGCGACCAACCAATAGCCTTTTCCATCTGGAGTAGATGCCATTCCAACTATTGGCTTATTGAGTGGTATTGCTCCGGCTGAACCATAAAAGGCTGCATCTCCATAGGTGAAGATTCCACCGTCGCTTGCGACCAACCAATAGCCTTTTCCATCTGGAGTAGATGCCATTCCAACTATTGGCTTATTGAGTGGTATTGCTCCGGCTGAACCATAAAAGGCTGCATCTCCATAGGTGAAGATTCCACCGTCGCTTGCGACCAACCAATAGCCTTTTCCATCTGGAGTAGATGCCATTCCAACTATTGGCTTATTGAGTGGTATTGCTCCGGCTGAACCATAAAAGGCTGCATCTCCATAGGTGAAGATTCCACCGTCGCTTGCGACCAACCAATAGCCTTTTCCATCTGGAGTAGCTGCCATTCCAACTATTGGCTTATTCAGATTCGAGATTGCAGGGTTCAACTGTCCAGGTGAAACAACTGGGGTTACTCCGTCGGCTGTGTTGCCTAAAAGGGAGTTTTTCCCCTTGACTGAGGCTGCTGTGTTTTGAGAGTGGTGATAGCTGGATGTATTTTCGAGTCCAATTCCAAAAGTCGCTATCAGGGTGGACGCCACCATTACAGTCGCCTTTGTGCGGCTTGGGTGTCCTGGTGCTAAATGGCTACTTTTGTCCTTCCACGTCATTGGAGTCCTTTCCGACTGTGGGTTGTATTCTGCTCTAAGCAACGGACGTTTTGTGGTTGACCTTGAGCAAAATATCACCTAAAGTGATAAGAAAGCAGATCACAAGGATTAATTGCATGATATAGCGATATCTGCTGATCTATTGCAGTCGATGAGTGATAAATAGTGCTATGAGTAGTATAAAATAGGCGCGATAGTGATTGGAGTTATAAAATCCAGGTCGTCATTTGCGGAAATCTCTTGTTCTCTGTCGCTCTTTATCCGTCTTGACCCCTTTGATCTTGAAATTACCAGGGAATTTCCCTGCCTCTTGATAGCTTGTATTTCCCAAGATAACAAGCGGAGCGCTTCGCTGCGTTGTTTGGCGATTGGCCATAGTCTTAGAATTACCACTTCTAGTGATTTAGTCTATGGCGATTAAAAGTAGTAATTAGTTGGTGCCAACTTCGCTTGAGTTAGATCCTGTACTTGTCTTGGAGGTAGTCGCTACCACTTTGGAGTTGGGACTTTATGTAAAAATTTCGTCGGATCCCACTGGGATCGTTTTGTTGCATCTGCCAATGTGGGTCTGAGAGTTTAGTGATTACTTGTATTGGTGTCGTCTCTATTAGGGGCTTTGAGTGTCTTGTGGTGAAACTATGGCTATCGACATGTGGTTTTAGGGTTCATAATTAAGCATCGGGCCTCCGTCTATTTGACGAAGGCCCGATGCTTGGGTTTTTGGGTTGGGAAACTGTGTCTATCGTTAGTTTTTGGCGTTGCGCACTATCACCAACGGAAAATTTGCATGATGAGCGAGTTGCTGGGAGACGGATCCTAGCATGAGTCCAGTGAATCCTCCATGGCCTCGTGATCCAACTACGACGAGGTCAGCGTTGTTTCCACGTTCAATGAGTGCCACTGCTGGAGGTCCTTGGCGGATTGTTGACTCGATCGTAATGTCGGGATAGCTCTCCTTGGCCTTCGTTGTAATCTCGTCTAGGAACTTTACACCATCTTTTTCAAAATCATCTAATTGGCTTACATATCCGCCATATGCCATTGTAGGCAATCCCCAGATGTGAACTATTTCCAGCACTGCATGACGTAGTTTGGCTTCTTCTGCCGCAAATTCTAAAGCCGCCTTCGAGGACGGTGAACCGTCTACACCAACAACTACCCTCGAAAATTCTTTTCTGATCGACATTTCTATCATCTCCACAATAGGTTCGTTCGCATGCCAACATTATCGCACACTTATAAGAAAAAATGAATTGCCATATTGCTATTTGTTTTAAGGACATTAGTCCCTAAGCCTTTTTTACTAGGGATTGTTCCTAGGATTTTTTCATAGAGCCTGTGTATCGACTATGAAAGCTGATTTATGGAGGATTGCGCCACCGCCTAAACTTCATTTTAGATAGATTGAACTCATCTGTTAATTGAAAATCAGAGCGGGAGGAGCTATTGACTGTGCTGTAGTAACGACGGTAATTCAACTAGGGTACTCTTGCGTAAAATGAGCCTTTTAATCTTCAAGTCGACGATTTTTGGGTTGCATCGATCGCCAACGATCGTCATCAGGCAAAGCTAATCGTGGTCCTTTAGTCGCTTTCGCTCAGAGAGACGAGCCGCATATGCTGCTGCTTCACTTCGGTGCCCCATCCCAAGTTTGGAAAGCATGTTTGAGACGTAGTTCTTTACGGTCTTTTCGGCCAAGAACATCTCGTTGGCAATCTCGCGATTTGTCATTCCCTCTGCTATAAAGTTAAGGATCTTGCGTTCTTGAGGTGATAGTTTTGATAGAAGATCGTCTTCTGGTTCGGGGCTTCTAAGTCGTTGTAGGACTCGTGCTGTGACGGCGGGGTCGAGAAGGGACTCGCCATTGTGAACTCGACGAATACCATCAATAAGATCGGAACTTCGAATTTGCTTCAATAAATAGCCGGCTGCTCCCGCTAAGATTGCCGAGAAAAGTGCTTCATCGTCAGAAAAAGATGTGAGCATTAAGCATCCTATCTCTGGCGATTTGGTCTTTATCTCTCTACAGAGCTCGATTCCATCACCATCTGGAAGTCGCACATCTAAAATTACGACTTGAGGTTGCACTGCTGGGATTCGCGCCAACGCATCAGCAACGCCCCCCGCTTCTCCAACGACTTCTATGTCGCTTTCCACGTCGATTAAGCTCGCGAGGCCACGTCGAACTACCTCATGATCATCTACCAAGAATACACGTATTGCCACATGACTTAAACTAATCTAAGATAGCAAATGAACGGCATTTGGATATTAATGGAGTCATTTGACCCTATTCGAATTGAAAATAAAAGTTTCAAGGGACTTGTATGCCTGTACCTGTTATTTATCGTTTGGGGTGACTTCTTACGCGAAATTGTAGGGCTTTAAGGTGGGTTTGGATGTGCCAATAGCCTCTCTGGACAAGACGTCCTCTCAAATAGGATAAAGGAACGAATGAGGCGCGATACCAGGTGAGTTCTATATCGATTGAAACAGGATTTTCGCGCTGGTTTCCTCTAGGGAGATCTGTTTGGGTCTTCATTTGGCAGCCCGTTCATTGCAGTTTTACCCATTAAATTACCCTAAGGGAATGTGATGATTTCAACGATTATGGTCGCAATCGACCAAGATGATGCATCCAAAGCAGCATTGTTATGGGCGATAGAACTTGCTTCGATCCTTTCAGCGAAGGTAGTTGGCGTCCATGCTTGTGGATTATTGAACCAAGATTCGAATGGCTCTATCACCCCGACCAAGGGTCACATGGATTCGATCAGAGAACGTTTTGGCAGTGAATGGGCTAAGCCTCTTTCTGATTCGGGGTTAGACTACGAACTCGTTTTGCGGGATGGTAACCCAGTTTCGGTGCTACTTATGCTTGAAAGTGAAGTCGGCGCGGACTTGATCGTTGTGGGATCTCGTGGCCACAGCGTAATTGGCGGATTGATCGACTCCACATCACATCACGTCTCGGAGGCCGCTCGTTGCCCCGTTGTAATAGTTCATCCGCCCTTGTAACAAGGGTAGCTTTCTCCTTGGAGAATGTGATTTAAGCAATCTCGACCATTTGGCCGACGCTATGGAGTGATACTTGCTTTTCTAGGAAGGCAACTGCCTTACGATGGGCAGTTCGTGAACTGTTCGAAGCTACTTGGTTCACATATCTATCACCGCGGTACCGAGTTGGTCCGAGACATAAGGGTAACTTGGTGTGTTCGTGGAATTTTGCCTTGGTTAGGTTCAGATTTTTTAGATTATTTTTCCTATTCGAAAGCCGCTGGTGGTTTAGGTTTGAATTAGCGAAGCTGCCAGGCCAAGGAGTCTTTAAAGATTATGGGTGCGCCGATTTTAGAAATGAATATCGGTCAGAGCGCTATTCATACGAAAGCTGTTGCAGGTAACTTATTGAGATATCGCCTGATCCGTTACGGTTTGGCCCCTAGCGGGGCTAATATCACCCTAAGGGGTTCACATTACTTTTAGCGATTGAACTTTCGCACAAGTGCATGGATGCGAGTAAATGTTGGGACATTATAGGGTCGCAAAAGGGTAAAAGGTCACTTAGCAAATCGGTGACTATCGGTGAGACTGTAAGTGCGGAGATATTCTTCGTTTGAATGTGCAAAGTAAGGTGGTGAAAGATGAAACTGGCGTTTGCTGCTCTAGTTCCAATTATCGCCAGTCTCGTGAATTTGAATACTCCGGGGCATTTCATCAGTGTTGGGGTCATTTCGATCTCGGTGGCTAATTTTATAGTCATTTTGCTGATGATAGCGGTATTTCTATTGGCAATTTTCGTGCCATTTCCTGGAAAGAAACATCAATCATGAAGACTGAAATGGATGGTATGGATCGTGAGTCTATCGTTGCGGGGTTGCCCGAAGATAGCGATATGTGGACAAATAAGGTCAGAAGAAAGTTCTACGGAAAGCTACCACCAGAGAAATTGCTCCCCGATCGACAACCTTCTTATGTCTCTTCGTGGATCTACGTTTTTGGAATATTGACCGTTTCGGCTTTGGCTGTAGTCGCACTCTCGGGTGCTATCTTGGCCGTAAAAGGGCCATCTTGGTGGCATGGTTCTTCAATCGGCCACTATGTGAACTCTCTCCATATGTGGAGCGTGGAACTCTTCTTCTTCTTTATGATTATCCACCTGTGGGGCAAGTTCTTTATGGCCTCGTGGCGCGGGAAGAGATCCCTCACATGGATAACTGGAATGATCACATTCTTGGCATCCGTAGGTACTGCCTTTACCGGTTACGTTTCCCAGCAGAACTTCGATTCTCAGTGGATCTCTACTCAAGGTAAAGACGGCCTTAATGCTGCAGGCATAGGCTCGTTCTTCAATGTTTTGAACTTTGGACAGATGCTAATGTGGCATATCGTCCTTCTTCCATTGATTGTCTTGATCATCGTCGCGATTCACGTGGTTATGGTTAGGTTGCGAGGAGTGGTTCATCCATTCCCACCAAAGGGCGCTAAGGACTACCCAGCTGATGATAAGCCTTGGACCGGTAAGTATCGCCGATACGACATTCTAAAAGAGGGTACCATCGCTATGACGGTAGTGCTCGTCTTGACGATTCTGTTCGCAGTGGTCTTCTCCTCTCCTGATGAGGCTCCAATTACCCTTCAAACTTGGGCAAGAAGTGCTCCCGTGGACTTTGTTTCAACGGCTACCAGTGAATTAGCAGGCACTTCGATCTCTGCTGGATATGGTTACCCTTACAATAACGTTCCAGGATCAGGTCAGAAGCTAGGACCAATCTCCTTCCCTTCGATCTTTGGCGTAACGATTCCAGTTAATCCAGCTCAAGACTTTGTTCTAAAGCCACTTGCCACGGTCACAAACGACCCGACATTGGCGAGTGATCTATCAACTTACAATAGCGCTGGAGCATCTCAGGATGGCAAATGGGTCGACGCCTATACTAAGGCTCTTAGTAAAGGAACGGCAGCTGGCGGTGTGGTAAGTGTACCGAGTGGGCAATATGGTCCTGTTCCGTACATGATGAACTCACTACTACGTCTCGCAAGCTCAGGCGGCCTTGATGCTTCATTGGTTGCTGGAACTGGATTCTACGGAACCGACTATACCAAGCCTCTGCTCTTTTTGGCAGATGGTGGATACATGGCAGGAATTGCACAAAAGCAACATCTGCTAGGTACTCAGTGGGGAATGATGAACGAGACCGGAAACTACCCTGGCCAAGCGTGGCTGTGGCTGTATACCTTCTGGTATCAGATATCTCCATTCTCGACTTCAGGTAATGCGGACGTTCTGGTATGGTCAATAATCATTGTTCTAAGTTTGGGCATGATGTTGCTACCATTCATTCCGGGTCTTCGGGCAATTCCAGAGAAAGTAAAGCTCTATAGGCTTATTTGGCGAGATTATTATCGCGAAGTTGAGTCAGAGAAGATCGACTAGATATAAGTCAAAGAAACCTCAAAGATTCTTCTTATTGTAGCAATAAATATTTCAAATCAACAAGGAAGCCTATCGACAATTGTCGATAGGCTTCCTTTACGAGTGGGGTAAATATTGGCTTCTGTGTACTTAAATTATCCAAGTTCAGAGTTTTGGATCGACTGCTGGTTTAGATTAGATCTATAAGTTTTCAAATGTTAGGTTGTCGGCAATTGGGCGTCTTTATAATCTGATAAAGTGACAGAATGCTCGTTTAATGGTGGCTGTATATTTGTGACAACTAGAGGGATTGACCCGAGCGGACTTGGAAATAGATTGGTAATTGTTGTCCTTTGATGTATCTGTAAATTCGTAACTTGTCCCGCCTCAAGCTAGGCAGCGTCGAGCTTCTATTTGAGTCGGTAAAATCAATTTAAATATTTTGCTAATGAGATCTGTCGAATGCCCCAAATACTCTTTAATTCACAGTTAGCGTAGACTTGGTAACTAGACATGGCAGGACTTTTCGTTCGACTTAGTGACCTTGGACCCTTTGAATAGCGACTCTTTTAGGTAAGGATTGATAAGTGACAACATTTGATAGAAACGGCCTTGAGATGCTTACTGGCCAGGAATGCCTTGATTTGCTAGAGAGTCGAGACTTCGGACGTATTGGCTTATCGGTAAATGCCTTACCTGCTATTTTGCCAGTTAATTATAGATTTGTAGACGGTGTTATTATCGTTCTCTCGGCCAGCGGTGCGAAGCTTTCCGCTGCGACCAACAAGTCGGTCGTGGCTTTTGAAGTAGATGAATATTCGAGTGAAGACGAATATGGCTGGTCGGTGCTGGCGATAGGAGTTGCCTTTCGCTTGGATGAAGAGCCCACTTTGATTTCTAAGATAGATAATGTTATGGAAGTTTGGATCGATGCGGATTCCGCAAGTCTTCTTGGAATACGCCCCGACATCATATCTGGTAGGCGTATCTCTGGACCGAAGAATATTCGAGCCTTTGGTCGATAAATTGAAAGATGGGTTTATACCAGACTAGATTTGGACTGCCAATTTGCTGAGATATAGCCGCTCAGGAAAGCAGAAAGTTAGGGATCTATTTCATCCAAAGTTCCCTGAGCGTTCTTCCGAGGTTTACTGCGTGATCTCCAAATCTTTCGTAAAACCTGGCAATCAATGCGAGTTCGATTGTCACTGGAATAGGAAGCCCACCCGAGGCTAACTCTGCTACCAATGCGACTTGAAGGTCGTCGAGTTCATCGTCTAAGGATTCGACGGTAGACTGGTGGGTGCATTCGTGATCAGCAAAATCATCGGCTGTTAGCATCCACATTTTGAGACCTATCTCTCCCATTTGGGCGATTATCCCTCTCATTCGTGGAGTCAGTTCGGCTGTTACATTTTGGAGGGCGCGTCTGGCGATATGCTCTGCTAGATCTCCAGAACGTTCTAGTTCGGGGATTATTCTCAAAATTGAGATGAGATAGCGCATAGCGCTTTCCTCAGGAACCGTGGTAAGGAGAACTTCGTAGGAGAATCTCTGAATGTTCTTGTAGAGTTCATCCACCATGGAGTCGCGGCGTATTAAGTCTCGAGCAATATGGTGATCGCCTGAAAGGAGTGCTTCGGTGGCGCCGGATAGGTGGCCACCCACTAAGCCAAAGAGTTGGATTACGAGTGTCTCGATCGATTGAAACTCATTTGTCTCCAATAATTTGTTCAGATAGGGACCCCGATCAGAATTATTCAAAAGTGACTCCCCCGGATCCTTAACTTTTGCATTAGGTGCGACTCCTTGTGCCCTTATATCTTAGGACGAAAGAGTGCGAGCCGTAGGCACTTCTTTGAATTGTATTTGTGACTACGGCTAACGCCTATAGATAAACTGCTTTGCTCAATTACTCGAAGACCGGTGCTTTTCGAACGGCTCTTTTCATCTCGTAGAAGTCTTCCCGACTGGCTAAAACCTTGTAAGCGCCATAGACTTCAATGGCATCTTGTCCCTTTGGGATCGTGCTCATGACAGGGCCAAAGAGTGAGGGTCCATTTTCTCCGAAGGTGATGATCGGGGTGCCAACATCTCGTCCTGTGCGCTCTAGCGCTGTGTTGGTCTCTGCGGTGATTAGTGCATCGTAAGTTGAATCACTAAAGGCGCCCTCGAGTTCCTGATCGATGCCTGCTCGCTTTAGGATCGGCGCTATGGACTCGCCGGCTATGTAGCGTTCACGGTTCTTATTTGTGTGGAGTTCGGTTCCAATTTCTCGGTACCAACGGGCAACTCCGTCGTTTCCGGAGTCTTGTCTAACTGCGGCTGCTACACGAAGCAGATTGTGGCCCAAGCCGTGGATATTTGTGTATCCTTGTGGAAATTCCGCTTCGTAATCTCTTGATGAGTTGACAACCGCAAGTGAGATAAACCTCCAGGTAGGTTCGACGACTTGTTGGTTGGCTAGATCATCAATCCATCTGGAAGTTACCCACGCCCAAGGGCAGATCGGGTCGAAGAAGAACTCTATTTTGTCCAAGATAACTCGTTTCCTTTTTGTGACTCTATTGTTGACTTGGTTGATCAACAAATTGGCTTTTGTTTTGTTCCCAGCTTTGGGAGGACGGTAAAGGGGATTTTACCTTCCAACTATAAGTTTTGGAGCATATTGGTAGAATGGTAACGCGCGATGGATTTGGTGAAGGTGGCTAAATAGCTAGATGCCATGGCTCTATAGTCAAATCGTTCTAGAGCCTCCTTTCGACATGTGGAACGAGAGATTTGATCGATGTGTTCTATGGCCTTCACCATTGACTTGAGATCTTGGGTCACATATCCGGTTCTTTCGTTGGTGATGATTTCGGGAACAGCGCCTCGATTGAACGCTATGACAGGCGTTCCACAGCTGAGAGCCTCAATGATCACAAGGCCAAATGATTCTTCCCAACCTACGGGGAATATTAGACCGCTAGCGTTTGCCAAGAGGTTTATCTTGTCTGGGCCGCCCACCTCGCCAATCCACGTAACGTCGTTTCCCAACTTGGGAGAGATGAACTCCTCGAAGTAGTTGAGTTCAACTGGTTCCTGACATTTTGCTGCAATTATAAGAGGATATCCGGATTGACGAGAGGCTTCTATGGCGATATGAGCACCTTTGAATTGTGTCATTGATCCCAAGAATACCAAGTAGTCGTCACTGGGATGCGACGTTGGACGATAGACATCGGTGTCTATTCCATGGTGAATTACTGTTGTGATATTGACGTCTACCGCCAGCTCGGCCTGTCGGTTGGAGATCGCAACGATCGGTGTATGCCTAGAGATCGCACCATAAAGTGCCCGGTATTGCTCATCCATGATTCGATGTGCTGTCAAAACCGCAGGCGTGGAGGTAAGTGACGCCATTTGGGAGCCGATAAGCGTGTGGTCGCTGACGCAGTCCCATTTGGTCGATCTGAGCGCGTCTAGAAATGCGTTGTGGTGCGCTATGAGTGGTTCGGGTTGTGAGTAGTTTTGATTTGCACTTTGTCTAAGGCTCTGAAAATGGATGATATTGTGATCGCCGTCGATGTTGAGATTTCCAGGCGAGACGATTCCAACTTCAGCCCCCAAAGCGTCAAGGCCCTTTGCTAAATTTGCGCAAAAGGACTCAATTCCACCGTAGGTGCGGGGTGCAACTTCGTACCAGGGTGTTGAGTTTATGAGGATCCTTAATGTCAATTGCTTCTCTGATTTCAACTTGTTTTACATATTACAATGGATGATCTTTTGGATAATATTACTTCGTATTTATAAATTTATGAACTTCTCGCCTAGTGATCTGCGGGAAGACATATAGGTTGCCTGGGCATGATTGATTTGGATATATTCTCAACTAACGAGCATATTGATAGCAAAAGGCGATCCAATAAATTGTTATGATTATTTGCAGTAGTGATCAACAATCATTATTTGCCCAAGCAACAGAGCGCATCGTGTGCTTCGCACATATATCACTGGGACCGCTATAAGTTGTTTAATTTTTAGACACAGCTTTATAATTTGAGTTAATGTATGAGCTATGCTGTGGTTGTTAATCGTCAATATTTTGATTATAGAATCTCCTGTTTTCATGCTTGAGTTCTATCTTATTTTTCAATAGTAACCATAGCAGAGCAATTGAGCATTTCGAATTCAGAGAGGTCTGCGTATTTATAGTAATTTTATATTTTGCTATTTCACATATTTATCTTGAGTGAATTGCCAGATAAATTGTCACTTTCCAGCGTTGAATCCTTCGGAGATTGGGAGGAATGAACCAATATATTCCAGACCAATGACATTGTAATAATGGTAAATTAGGTAATATGGTTTTTGTTTGAAGAAGTGCTCTATCTATTGCGAAAAGTCTTCAGATGGCTTTATAAAGGTAATTAGAAGTGAAATGAACCAATTGATAGGTCGCGGCTATTGAAGCCTTAGATATTTCAAGTAGGCGGATATTTTAAATAGGCCACGTCTTGATTGTATTGAGTTATTTTTGGATGAGCTTTGGTGTTATTACCCTAAATCCGTGATCCTCATGGTGCTAGATTTCGATCTAAGGCTTCTCTGGGTTAATGCGCATGATTAGTGGGTAATGGCTAGTAATGAGGCGATGATCTCGCCAACAACCAGCTTTGGAGTTGACCGGTGCTGGTCGTTGGCGAGATCTATGCTATGACTTGTATTGTTTTCTAGTGCGCAAAGTTGGACGCTGTTACGAAGGAATTCTGCCCGACATGTCAGCATTTCGTGCCGCTTTGTTGACAAGGTCCGGTATAAGGTCGGCGAGTTCTTCGACGCTCCAACGATCGTTCTTGTCGATCGCAGGTCCGCCATGCCATCCTTCAGCAACGTCTATATGGCCGCCCACTACATCGAAGACTCTTCCTGTGATCGCCTTGGAGGCGGAGGAGCCCAAATAAACAACCAGTGGTGATATGTTCTCAGGTGCAAAGATGTCAAAGGCTTCTGGCTTCTCATCGTTGGACGCAAAGCCAAGGTTGGCGGTCATTCGTGTTAGTGCCGCGGGAGCCACGGCATTGACAGTGATTCCGTAACGGGCTAGCTCTTGGGAGGTTATGACCGTAAAGGATGCTATCCCAGCTTTCGCGGCACCGTAGTTAGATTGGCCGACGTTGCCATATATGCCGCTCGAAGAAGAGGTGTTGATTATACGAGCATCATTGGTGTGGCCCTCCTTTGCGCGCTCTCGCCAATAGGTCGCGGCCCATCGGCTTGGTGCAAAGGTTCCTCGAAGGTGTACGCGGATGACCGCGTCCCATTCCGCATCTGTCATATTGATGAGCATTCGGTCCCTGAGAATTCCAGCATTGTTTACCAGAACGTCTAAGGTGCCAAAGGCTTCGACTGCGCTATTGATTAAGCGTTGGGCGCCTTCCCAATCTGAGACGTCATCGCCGTTTGCGACCGCTTCTCCGCCCATAGCACGGATTTCATCGACCACTTCGCCAGCTGGTCCAATTGACGAGCCACTGCCGTCGACCTCGGCTCCAATATCGTTGACTACAACTTTCGCACCTTGACGGGCAAATTCCAGAGCGTGTGCTTTTCCGATGCCTCGGCCAGCTCCAGTTACTATTACAACTCGATCTTCGCAGATACCTGCCACTTTTTAACTCCTTGGGGATATTCCAGGCGGCAAAAGCCGCTTTGGAGGTCGTTATGTTACTAGATGGTAATATCCAATATAGTTTGCCACAAAACAATACATCAGGGTCAAGTGAAAATGTCGCTCAAACAGCTTTTCCCGTCTCATTTCTAAGTCCGACCGGAAGGTGCTGGTGAGATTTTCAGGCCTGATTGGCTTAGGGATCTTCAAGGTATCTGGCGTATGCCTCTTGGAAATTTGTACCTATGGGCCAATTTGGACGAACTGAAGAACTCATCTACGATATCAAGAACGGTCTTGACGGCCGCAGAATGCGCGACCCTTTTTCGCCGTGCTATCCCTACTCTGCGGGGAGGCAGTCCGGTAATCTCGACAATTCCTAACCGTTCGACCATGAAGTCTGGAATTGCAGACGTTGGTGCAATGGTTGGTGCGAACCCATCGAATGCCATGGAGGCTAAGAGCCGTATCCCATCAATTTCTGCTTTAGGTTGGAGCGTGATACCTACTTGCGTTGCGATCAATTCGATTTGGTCACGAAATTGGGTGCCTCGGGGAGGCAGCAGAAGTGGCTCGTTATCAAGGTCAGCCAAGGTGATTGCCTCTCTATTTGCTAGTCGATGTTCTTTGGTCGTAATCAGCACCAGAGGTTCTTCAAAGGCGGCCCTGAAGGCCAGTTCATCGGTGTTGGTGGGTCGAGTCATGATTGCAAACTCAAATGCATTTGAATAGACTCTTGCTTCCAGTGCAGAGGTTGTTCCTTCTGCAACTTCTATTTTGAGGTTGGGATGGCGAAGGGATAATTCGTTGATCAGCGGAGGTACGAACCATCGAGCAACCGTTCCTACCATCCCTATCCTAACCCGACCCCTGACGTCATTTTTTAGTCCGGAGATGTCGGAATCGATGGCGTCCAACTCCGTCAAGAGGCGCCTTGCACGTAAAGCTACCGCACGACCTTCTTGCGTCAACGACCCGCTCTTCCTGTCGATTAAGATTGCACCGACAGAATCTTCTAGCCGCGAGAGGTGGGCTGAGATATTAGATTGAACTGTTCCTAGTGCATGGGCGGCTTGTGAGAAGGACTTGAAGTCTTCTATTGCTAGGAGGGCGCGAAGTTGCCGTAATTCGATCATAAAATATGATTCTAGCTATCGTACATTACTGATAGAGAGATAATTGCACATTGACTATTATGTTTATTAGCAAGATAACGGATCCCCCCTCCAGCTTGCAAATTAGAAGAAGGCCAGCTCCCCCCGCTGGCCTTCTTTTTTACTCTGCCAGCCTGGACGTCTATCTGTGGTCGCCCTCTTTTTGATCTGGCGGATCGTGAGATTACAGTTCTCGATGATCTGGAAGATTATCCTCTTTGTGCTGCTCGGATGTTCTTTGGTGGGCTTGAGATGTTCTGGCATTTCGAACGGTGTTTTAGTTTCATAAGTTTACATCACTGCCAAAGTCCTATGTTGACCTCCTTGATTGAATCGACTTTGAATACTGCATCTTTCTTGAGATCTTTCTTGAGCATGGACTCTTTTTAGCTGGGACGTATTGTTCTGATATAGCTGTCATCATATGAAATTTTCAATTTGGACTTTTAAGAAGTTGTGCTTTGACGGGAGATTTGACGGTGGCGAATTTCAGTGAGGAATATAGGTCGGGCTCTTATTCGTCAGATGAATATTACCTTTAGATAGGAATTGAAGGTTCTTCAGTTGAAAAGTGTTGATGTGTTCGTAGATTCAGATTATTTAAAAACTAGTTGGAATCCGCGATTGAGGGAAAATTTTCCGCCAAAGTTAGGACCAGAGCCACATCTTTACTATCCCAAGATGAGATTTCCTTCTCTGTGGATTTCTAGCCCCTATGTGCTCGCTGTCGTGACTACTAGGGAATATCTTCGCAAACTAGCTTTAAAACCGTGATTTGGGTGATTTAGTTGTTGTGACATTTATTCGCTATGTTGCCTGGATATCGAGCGATGTTATGCTGATTTAGGCTTGCAAACCTCCGGCGTGGCCAGGCAATCTTGTGTGCTCTAATAGGAGTTTATTATGTGCTTAAAATGCAGTAGTTTCCCTGGTGGGTTCGCCCAAGTTGCTAATTGATATTTAGATGAGTCACCTAGGTATTTCGTCTTTGTTGTTGCATAGGTGTGTCGATGTGGCTTGTTGAGATGGCGGGTAATCACCGGCCTATACGTATTTTTACCGTGAGATCATTCCCGAATAGCAATTACATCCTAAGTTACGTAATTTTGTAAACAGTGGTGGATGCCTTTATCTTTATGATATTTTCCTCATTTGGAGGTTTTTTGTGTGCTAGAACTGTGATCTCGAAAACTATTGATAAGAGAGATGAGAGAGAATATATGAAGCATTTGAAGGGGTCTTTATCAGCCCTGGCGCTATTGGCTGGCGCATCTATTCCGCTGGTAAATTCGACTCCAGTTGGAGCGTCGAATAGTTTTTCCTGCGCTACTTCGTCTTTGGCAACTCCAAATATTTCAGCGAAGCCCACGGTTAGTACCTGTACCACGGTGGCCCCCGATGGGTCAAAGGAGCTGATCCAGATACCTTCTAACTTCAATGGCAATTTGATTTTGTATAGTCATGGTTATGTCTTTTCTGGAAATCCGCTCACCGCTGTCGACGCTTTCTCGGCGGGAACTGCTTCAATTTTATTAGCAGAGGGAGATGCCCTGGCGGGTTCGAGCTATGCGAAGAATGGATGGGGAGCAGTTCAAGCTGCACTTGTGGATCAAATTACGACTCTCAATGACGCTAAGAGCTTGATTGCTACTAATGACCCTGCGGTTTTGGGCCAGACTTTGTCGTCCAATGCGGTTAGCGCTACATATGCGACTGGCGTTTCCTTGGGTGGAATGATTACAGCTGCGCTAGTGCAGCAAAACCCGACCACCTTTACTGGGGCTATGCCGGCTTGTGGAGTCGTTGGTGGTGGCGTGACCGCTTGGAATCGAGCCCTCTATTCCGAGGTTGCCTTTAAGACGCTATTTGATCCAACAGGGTCTCTATTGACGACTGGTATCTCACCAGGAGCAGCAACGAGCAACTATGCAAGCGCCGATGCTATCTTGGCTGGAGCCCTTTCAAAGGCGAGTTCCTCGGCAGCTACCGCGGCGCGCTTAGCATTGGTAGCTGCCCTTGGTAGCGTGCCGACTTGGTTTTCCCAAGCTCCTTCTGGCACGCCTACTTCTACTGAAATTCCATTTCAATCGAGTGCCACTGCACCTAACTTATCCACCCCATCGGGACTACAGTCTGCTCTTTTAGGCCAAGCTGACTGGATGTTTTATGTAGATTTTCCTTTTGCTTTTGGTCCGGGGAGATCTGACCTTGAGTCTGTAGCTGGCGGTAATCCATCTTGGACTAACGGCGTCAATTACGCTCAAGTGCTCGCTAATTCGCCAGACTATGCTGAAGTCCAGGCACTTTATGCGGCTGCTGGAATTTCATTGAGCTCTGATTTGGCTTCAATTCAAGGTACAACTCCGATTTCGGCAAACCCATCATCGTTGCACTATCTGCAAAGTTATTTCTCATTCAATGGGAATATACAAATCCCGGTACTTACGATGCATACAACCAATGATGGATTGGTGCCACCTGAGAATGAGACTTCCTATGCTAATGCAGTGGCGGCGAGCGGTAATTCAAACTTATTGAATCAAGTTTACGTAAATGATCCGGGCCACTGTGCCTTTAGCGCCGCCGAATATGCCAGTGGACTTCATGGCCTAATGTCGCGAGTAGCCACTGGTTCTTGGAGCGGCGCAACACCGGCGGCACTTAATGCATATGCCGCCAAGTGCTATAGCGACCCTAGTTACAATGCAACTGCTGACTCTAGTCCGCGGACTTTCCCAAGCAACGTTTATCCGGCACCCCCAGCTTTTGATACTTCTGGATTTACCCCAGGTGTTCCACTTGGGCAAAGCCAATCGGGATATCTTCTTGCGGCAAAGGACGGAGGGGTC
The DNA here is from genome assembly GCF_904848545.2 of Acidithrix sp. C25. Taxonomy (NCBI): domain Bacteria; kingdom Bacillati; phylum Actinomycetota; class Acidimicrobiia; order Acidimicrobiales; family Acidimicrobiaceae; genus Acidithrix; species Acidithrix sp. C25. Next base: position 13,262 of record NZ_CAJHCI020000004.1, on the reverse strand, counting down.
TTTGCCTTCAATGGATCATTCAGAGGATCGATGGCTAGCGTTAAACTCAATGCGCCAGTAGTGGGAATAGCTCGTACACCCGATGGTCAAGGCTATTGGTTAGTCGCAAGCGATGGTGGAGTCTTTAGCTTTGGAGATGCTAAGTTCCAAGGATCTCTTGGTGGAACTCACCTGAATGCACCTATTGTTGGAATAGCATCGACTCCCGATGGGAAAGGCTATTGGTTAGTCGCAAGCGATGGTGGAGTCTTTAGCTTTGGAGATGCTAAGTTCCAAGGATCTCTTGGTGGAACTCACCTGAATGCACCTATTGTTGGAATAGCATCGACTCCCGATGGGAAAGGCTATTGGTTAGTCGCAAGCGATGGTGGAGTCTTTAGCTTTGGAGATGCTAAGTTCCAAGGATCTCTTGGTGGAACTCACCTGAATGCACCTATTGTTGGAATTGCATCCAGTGGATCCGGTCAAGGCTATTGGTTAGTCGCAAGCGATGGTGGAGTCTTTAGCTTTGGAGATGCTAAGTTCCAAGGATCTCTTGGTGGAACTCACCTGAATGCACCAATAGTGGGAATCAAGTATTACGCCCCGTTGAACGGCTACAGCCTTGTCGGGGCTGATGGTGGAGTCTTCAACTTCAACTCAAGCTATGACGGTGGAGTTGCCTCAATTCACTTAAATGCGCCAATTGCGGCAATTGCATAGTAATGACAAAAGCCTATATTTGAGGATCCATCTTTAGATAGGATTTTATCCTTCACACAGGGGTGCTCAATGGATTAGCTGCCCCATGTTACAGGGGAAATATGGCCCGTGGGTCGAAGGTGGTGAACGATTAATCGTTCACCACCAAATTTATCTCTTCATCTTCAACTAAAATGACACTCACTATCGCGATGCATCTAGGGCGGGACGACCAATTGAATAAATCCCTAGGAAATCGCGATTAGCGGAACTGAGCAAGCTCTTTTTTCAAGGAGTGCATGGGATCGTTAATCCAAAGCTCTTAAGCAATTTGGCCATTGTGCTTGTGACGCTTTATAAAAGTAACAAAATTCTCCAAAGGGCAACGAGCAAGCGCCTGGAGTGTTTGTAGCCCTTTAAAATTATAAGCAATTTGCCATAAAAGGTCTATTTTGTGGACCGCATCTATCTTGTTTCTCATGGCCGTTGACAGACGTTGATAGGGCTTGGGAAGTTCGCTGCTAACAGCCCCTAGGATTTTAGCTGGACAATGGTCCTTGGATCTTGAGAATTTTCGGGGAATTGACAAAAGACAAGAACAAGATCGCTCCTCGACAGTTCGGTATTTGTATAAGTTCTTTCTCTTGTGGGACAACCGCCCTAATATTCCAGCGGTAAAGGAGGTAGATGAGAGCTTAGGGGTGAAATCTAAAGGCGAGCTATCTAACTTTGAGGTCGTTATCTTTTTGGATCGATGGAGTCTTTATGTCTTTGCGATAGCAAATAGTCAGCTTCTTTTCATTGTAAATGGCAATTTGAACCCGCATGAAGGAAGATATGACTGGTGTTGAACCTAGCGCCTTGATCAAAAATGCTCTCATTTAACCATCAGGTTGAGTCTTTAAATAGATAAGATTCGACTGATTGGCACATAGAGACGTTGACCGCTATTGGCCAGAGCCAAAGCTCAAGATGGTGGCGCACTCTTCCTGAGCCGAATGAGACAGAACGCCCTATTAGAGGGTTGGTAGGCCTGCATCTCTAACGATGGAGTCATTTATATTTTTGTAAATTATGTGATTATATTTGAGGCAATGACTTCTCGAGATTAGATTGATCTGTATAACTTTTGCGCCGCCAAGTATCGAGTGGATCGGATGTTTTCGATTGTGCAACCTGACTGTTTAACTACTTCTGTTGAGGTTAAGTTGTGATTTTGTAAATATGCTCTAGTCGTATGAGGCACCGTTAAGGCGTTGGGTTGGCATATGTTCGATGATATTAAGGTTGCCTAAAAATTGATTTCGAGAAAAGTTTCTGGTTTTACTCGATTCCTAGCCGGACCGTTAGCGACAATTGTTGGTAGAGCTTCGAGGGCTAGTGGTCGGGGCTCAGGGGAAGCAGTAGCTGGTTTGATATTAAATCGGCTTGATCCAGGTGGTATCGAACGCATCTCGAGGGACAAGTCGATTGTTTTGGTGAGTGCAACTAACGGCAAAACGACTACTACAGCCATGTGTGTTTCGGTGTTATCGAAAGTTGCGCCGGTCTTCACTAATGCGTCTGGAAATAACATGACTCCTGGCGTAGCCTTGGCTTTGGAGAATTCGAATAAATCGAAGATCGGAGTTCTTGAAGTTGACGAAGCGCATTTAGGTGAAGTCGCACGACGTACTGGCGCGCAGTGGCTAGTACTCATGAATCTCTCACGGGATCAGTTGGACCGCATTAGTGAAGTCAAATCCTTGGCGCTTCGTTGGAAGAAATTGATCGACCAAAATCCCGAAATTTCCGTGATTGCTAATGTAAGTGATCCCCACATACATTTTGCGACAATGAATTGCAACAAAGTAGTTCGTGTTGCGCTTGGTAATCAGTGGAAACTGGATTCGACAGTATGCCCTGTCTGTGATTCGGCGCTTGAGTTTGGCAAAAATGAGTTTTATCGTTGTATTGATTGTGACTTTCGAATGCCTACTGCCAAATATAGCTTCGAAAGCGAGGTGCTCTATAGGGATAAGTCGGCGATCGGAACAGTCCATGTCGGACTTCCTGGTCATTTCAATGCGTGCAATGGGGCATTGGCAGCTATCTTGGGAATTGAGTGGGGCCTATCCCCAGAGGATGCACTCCTGAGCGTTTCCAAGGTTCGAACCGTAGCGGGACGCTATGACACGATCGAACATAAGGGTCTTTCGCTGACAACTTTGATGGCTAAAAATCCAGCCGGTTGGCAAGCGTTGATAGATATGTTAGCTAGTGATGAGCGAGACATCGTAATTGGTATCAACGCCAGAGTGGCAGACGGTAGAGATACTTCATGGCTTTACGATGTAGACTTCGGGCGTTTTTCAAACCGTCGGGTTATATGTTTTGGCGATCGACGATGGGATATTGGCCTTCGTCTTAGCTATGCCAATGTAGATCATGAGGTTGTTGAATCTTTCGAACGGGCTCTGAGCCACGTCGTTGGCTCTGAGGCTGTCGTCGTTGGAAACTACACCGCGTTCCAGGATGCGAGATCGACCCTTAGGGTATCGAGTCGCCCAAATATCAACGGAGGTGTCTAAGGATGGCTACGTCCAAGTTTAAAGTGGTGTTGGTCTATCCAGATCTTTTGGGCACATATGGCGATTCGGGCAATGCTGAGATATTAGTGAGGCGGGCAACTCTTCGAGGAGTTGATGCTGAGCTGAGGGTGGTCCACTCTCAGGAACGCTTAGATGATTCAGGTGATGTTTATGTTCTAGGCGGAGGGGAGGATGGACCCCAACAGGCGGCAGTCGATGCTCTGCGGAGAGATGGAGTCTTGAAAGAGGTTCATCAGCAGGGTCGTCAAATATTAGCCATTTGTGCCGGATTTCAGATAATTGGGGAGTCCTTTGCAACCTCGGACGTGGATAACGTCCCAGGGTTGGGCCTGATACCGGTCGTTACGCGGCGCGGTCGCCAACGGCGTTGTGTCGGCGAGCTCCTCTGTGAGGCGTCGTCGGAGCTTGGAATTGCGTTGTTAAGTGGATATGAAAACCATGGGGGTCAGACGGAGATATTGGATGGTAATCCGTTAGGGCGTGTGATCCGCGGGGTTGGAAATAGATACGAAGACACCCAGGACGGTTATTTGTCGGATAACGTTATAGCAAGTTATGCCCATGGGCCCCTTCTTGCTAGGAATCCTGCGCTAGCCGATCGACTTTTGGAGAGGGTTCACGGACTCGAACTAGAGTCGCTTCGAAGGCGCGATATAGGTATCGAAGCTGAGAATTTGAGGCGTGAGCGAATCAAAGAGGTTCAAGGCAATAAGGGGTCCGTTCGCACCCTTATGAGACGGTTAACGCAACCTAACTCTAGGACTGTTTGATAACTCTAGCCTTCAGAGTCCTTGTCGGAAAATCTAATTCAGTCAAAGATAGGGCAAAGATAGAGGAGTCATGGAAACGGTATACCCAGGAAAATAAAAGGAACGAGTGCTGAGGAAGTTCTTATGTTTAGCTGATGACGGGGATAGACAAAGGTGCAGTTATCGAGCTTTCTAATGTTGAAGGAATTCCACTCAATGCGCGCTACACCCAGAACACGTCACTGAAGCGAACCGGTGCCATTGGCAAGTTCTCCGCATGTGCGAACCCGTCGATTACGCTCTCGTTCAAGGCAAAGTACGAGAGATGTTGTGAGAGTCCAATCCCTGACCAAACTCGAACTTGACACCTACCTCGGGCACTTGGGATTCTGGCGTAGGATCGCGATGGTTGGAAAGGGCGGCCTGTCGCAATGCCAATGACCGCTTTAGCATCGCCGCCAAGGAGTACCGTGCGAACTTAGCGATTGAACGGGCAAAGGTGACCCTCTTAGAACGCGAGCTTGCTCGTAAGTAGCAGGCGCAAGCTCAAACCTATACATTGTTGGAGTCGCTAAGTAATTGTTGGAGTCGCTAAGGAAGAACCTAGGCGTTAGGGGGGATAGGGAAGATTGATCCCTCTTTCAGGGAGCCAACAAGCCCTAATCCTCATCGCGATGCTAATAGCGCTGGCGTTAGCCTCTCTTTTGACTATTCCACAACTTGCGATCACTAAATCCGGAATCTCGCGAGCATTCGTGATTGATGGTTCGGAAACCGAGACTTATCTAAGAAAGTCAGCTGGTCGAAAGGTTTGATATTCACCTACTCCAAAAGACTGGTAAAGAGTTTCCGGAATGGATGGAAACGTATTACTAGAATAGGTGGAAATGAATTACTGGAATATCCATCCCATCAATCTTTGGGTGATGGCAATGAATACAACCGGTACGACTGACCACGCAGACAGAACAGATTGAGCGTGGATCACTCCAACACCACTGAAGTAGGCGGCGTCGCGAATACCAGTAAGTGCCACACTCATAAGCAAGAGGCCGCGCAACGCTCCGAGCCAACGAGGATGCCACGGAGCCGGGAGCAGACCCCCGCTCGCGCTAGCGAGTGCACCAGGACCACAGTGGCCATGGTTGCGCGAAAGGTGTTGAAGATACCGAGGAACATCGCTGTTCCGCACCTACAACAAGCGACAGGAGAAAGAGGAAGACGATAGTGGCGTGGCCGTTGATGGTTTGAGTACTGAAGCGAGCAATCAACGTTGATAATGCGGCGAGTAGCGATGCAAGCAGGGACGCCGGGGCCCAGCGACCAGTCGGTGAGAGGCTCCGACCCGTAGTCACCGACGCGATCCCGAACAGGTAGCTGGCAATTACAACGCCAAAGACTGGATAGAAGAGGGGTAGCCCCGACGTGTCATTGGGCAGTAGGGGCAACTTGTCGACGGTGTGCAATGGAGCGCTCTGCGAGATCATCGAGTGTAAGAGTTCGTTTCGAGGCCAGATGTCACTGACAGCCCGTTGGCGCCGGCAACGTAGAGAGTTGGATTGCTGCTTAGAGTGAGGACGCCGAATATCCGTCCCTCGCGTAGCGACTCGAGGCCTATTTCGCTCGAGCGAGCCCGGACAAGGTCGAGAGCCCCCGGTTTGCTTTGATTGACATTGATGAACTAGCGCCGGAACGGATGCCGGACTGCCAACCACGTCGACGCGGCCATCGCGCGGGCGTGGTGAGTGATAACCAATCAGCAATACCGCGACGAACACGACGCCGACTGTCAGGGCTTCAGCTACAGGCAAGAAGAAGCCTCGCTCTTGTGATGCGCTGGGCCAATCACGCAAAGTTGTACCCTCTTGAATCTCGGGCCACCGGAACCCTCACACCGCAGATACGACGAGGGTTCCGGTGGCGATGTTAGCGGAGGTCGCCCTGGGCGAAGGCGTGATAGACACCCTCTTCACCGGACGCGGCGTAAAGCTCCCCAGAGGCAGGGTTCTAGTAGTTCCTGAGATTATGGAGGTGATCATGGGTATCACCGTCATCAACTCGATTTCCGTGGCTAGTAAGAGGTCACGGCTGTTCTGGGCACCGATTTTGGTGCAAGCAGCCGAGGTGTCCATCAGTGCTACGACGTTGAAGCCCTCTTCTTTCGCCGATAGGGCTGGGGGACCAAGCAGACATCGGTCGTCAAACCACCTATCAGCAAGTTCGTCTTGCCAGTGGCTCTCACTGCCTCGGCGAAAGCCGGGTCCTCCCAAGCATTGATGACTCCCTCTCGCTTGATGCGCGCGACGAACTCTTCGGGAAGGAACTTTTCGAACTCGGGCAATAGCGGTCCTTGTGCTTCGGTTTCGAGGCTGCTCGTGAGGACAAGAGGTATACCAGCCGCCTCAGCGAAGCGCGCGATGACCGTAACTCACATCTTGAGCTGTGCTGCCAGCAACAAACTGCTCCTTCTCTTCGACCACGAGTTCGCCCGCCCAGCTGATCGTGCCGACGTGGTGGTCGATGAGGACCAGTGCTGTGTTCTCGAAGTCTTCTGACCACCAGATGCGTTCGATGGATCTCGCCAGCGGTCTTGGCTGGTAGCGCAGTCGTACCTCTCAGCAGCTTAGCCGGATGGCGTGCGTGGCGTCGTTGTTCGCAAGGATATGTAGCACCGATCGGCGTGGATCGATTAAGGTGCTCACTGAAGAGGGTCTGAAGCGAATCACTATGGCGGAGCCTATCCACGCCGTAGCAGTCTGTCATTGCTTTGCGAATGTGTTGAGTGGCCAACAGTTGATCGCGCTCTCGGAAATTAGCCAAACGATTTTGGCGCATCTCGAAGTTGAACAGCTAACTAATGTCTACAGAGGAGATTGGCTGCTTATAGGTCGGTGAGCGAATATATACCAACCAGAGAATCTACCCAACCAGAGAATCTCTCGCCTAGGCGCTTTTTGTACCTAGCCTAAGTTGTAACGCTAAAATTAGAACCTAGCTTTTACTTTTTTGCTTTTAATGATTGTTGAGGGCTCGGTTTTGGAATTGTATCCAACTTTGGGTATCTTGGGAATATAGAAAGCAAAAAAACACCCAGATATATAGAGATTGCATCCAGCCTCCGTACGCAAATTGTGTCCGGACAGGTGAGTCGTGGCTCGGTCTTACCGAGCGAGGCGGCCCTTTCACGAACTCATAGGGCTAGTCGGATTACTGTAAGAAAAGCTCTCGATGTCTTGAGAAGCGAGGGCCTTGTTGACTCAAGACAGGGTTTTGGTTGGATCGCGAATTCAGACCCGGTACGTCAGAGCTTAGGGCGCTTCACTACCATTGAAGCCCAGATGTCTGAACGAGGTGTTAAACCGGGCAGGAAGATTATCTCCGCACGGGTTGAGATCGCCGAGGGCCGGCTGAAGGAGATTCTCGGCGAGGGCGAGTTGCTTGTCATAACGAGAATCAACCTCGCCGATGGTAATCCGTTTGCTAGGGTTACAGTTTGGGTTCCGGCGCAAATTGGTGCTCAGTTTTCGATACCTGAACTGGAGGAGGCGAGTTTGTATGATCTTTTGGGGGAGCGGGGTAATCTAGCTAAGCGTCTGAGTCGGGCGGTGCAGACAATTGTGGCCATTGCAATCGACCATGACGATGCCAAGTTGCTTGGAGTACCGCGTGACTCGCCGGCGCTTTGGTGTGAGAGGATTACCTATGATGAAGACGGTGGGGCCAAACTTTATTCAGTCTCCGTCTTTCCTGGTCATAAAACGGAATTTGTTACCGAGTTGGTTAGTGAGCCAGATTCTATAGCTCCTTCGGGTCTGCGTCTAGTGCAATCATAGCCGCTCTTTCGGCGCCGATTTTTCAATTTTTAACCAATTAGTACTGCCTTAGGCTATCTCAGTCCCTCGTTTTATTAGGCGTTAGGTCCAAGTATAAGTCTCCTCGTATCTAGAGTTTGGATCAACCAGGGGTTAGTCCTTGGAGCGATTGGTAGTTAGGTTATAAGTGGATGGGATAACCACCGCTAGACAGCCAAAGAGCGACGGGTAGATGATTTTATCCTTAAAACTGACCTTATAAATAACGAGCTGGCATCGTGTAATTTGGCCTTACCTAAACCGAGAGAAAGCCGTTCCCTGGGAGTACATTGGATAATAAATATGTCGACGTCGACCTTAAGGCTCGGCTCGTCTTTCTCTAGCAGGCTTTTAAATCAGAGTGGCTTGTCGATAAATGGTAATCTTGGCCAACGACTTTTCTTTGAATCTTCAAAGGTGTCGCTAAACCTGGGACGATTCCACTCTGCTATCCAGGAATTATCGCCATTGTCGGCCAAGTCCGGCGTGGAACTTGCTCCGCTTCTTAGCGCAGCGTCCCAGTAGTCGCTGTAGACTTCATCTCCAAGACGGTTGACCGCACTTTGTAACTCTTTGGTTAAATCACGGGGATTTGAACCGCTAGGACTTATTGGCCTGCCAAAGTTTACAACTGTAGAACCGGGGCTAAAGCCTTTTTTATTTTTACCTAGGACCTCATAGGTGCCACCTATGAAGACGGGTACGATGGTCGAGCCTGTCTTTAGGGCTAGCTGCGCGACGCCCCCTTTGAACTCCCTTGCGAAACCGTCAGGGGTTCTGCCGCCTTCAGGAAAGAGAATTAGGTTCCAGTCATCGCGCAGGATCTCTAAGGCTAAATCGGTTGATCTTCTCGATACCCTTGTTCTCTCGATAGGAATTGCTCCTAAGAGGAATGACCAGATGACTGCCTTGTATTTGCGGTCAAAGAAGTAGTCTGCTCCGGCTCCAACAGCCGTCTTGTGGCGAAAGTCATCTGGAAGCACCGAGAGTAGAAGCGGAGTATCTAAGTGAGAGGCATGGTTAGCGGCAAAGATAACAGGTACGTCGATACCCTTTAGGCGATCGGTACCGAGCACTTTTGGGGAAGCAACTATATTTATCGCGGGTTTAGTGACATAGTCAGTTATCAGTGATCGTACAAGACGTACTGAGTACCTTCTAGCCCATTCTGTATCGTAGTTTGCACCGAGTTTTGACTTGGGAATTGTTCTTTCTACATTGGCTGGCCAAGTGGGCCGACCAAGTGGGAAGGGCATAGTTATCTTGCCCAGTAGTCCACGCATTTTTGCCATTGCTCGTCCTTGGTATTAGATCTTTTCGAATTCTAGATTATTCAACTTGAGCCATCAACAGAGGAGGTGAGTGCAAGTGTGTAATCGACGGAGAAGTACCAACATAAGCCGAGGCCATTGCTAATGCGTCATTAAGGGTACTTGCTGCCATGAAACCCAGTCGCTTTGCAACCTTAGGGTCGCCACCAAGAATAATCACTGCTCCGAGGTGGTCAAGTGCGTGGGCTCCCCAGTACCACATATAGAACGGATGAACTCCATGGTATGCGTTACCTGTTCTATAGAGATGGATATACCAGGGGTCCTCAGCGTAACTCTTTTCGTACTTTGCCTCGATCTCAATTGGATCTGTGGTTTCACTTAGGACGTTTTCGTAAAAGTCAATGTAGGAAGGGTGAAAGACCGGGTCAAATTCGTTGCGCGTGGGGTGGCTCATTATCAACACACCTCCCTTTCGCACGAGAGGCTTGTTTTTGTACATATTAAAGAAATACCCAAGTCCCAAACAATAGACCAGAATTGGGTTCATGATCGAATTGACATTGTATGGACCAATGAATGGCAAACCCATAGTCAATATGTCGGATTGTCCAGAGACATGAACCAGTTGTTGCTTGTAGACCCGCTCAAGCGTCTTTTCATGGACGGCGTCTACCTCACCTGCGTTCACGCCAGTAAGGCCATAGGGAGATCTTATGGAGTGAAAGATATTACGAGCCATCCATGGGGGAGTGGCCTCTAGAGCTTTAGATGTGGTGATGAATTTCGCGCGGTCTTTTAGGTTCCACTCCCATTCGCGCTTTTGGAGGAATTCGAATTGCTTTGGAAAGGTGTCGTTATTTAGAGTGGTTTCGATCTGGAAGATCTTGATGCCTGCCTCTTTTATGACTGCTCCCATCCTCCAGTTGGACGAGTGCAACTGCGAATTGTGACGATCCATAAATGACTTAGAGTGGACCATTGTCTTTACGTTATGGTGATGTCTTAGGCTCCGATAGCTAGATAGACCAGTAGCTACGCTCTTGTGGCCGCCATCCATGGAGACTAAATTGACATTTACATAGACTATCAGGTCGCTTTCAGCGGCGCGCTTGGAGATTTCGACCTCTTCGCCCTGTGGCGTGAGGCCTATAAAGCTAAGCCCCTTGGGATCTTCGGCGTCGTGCTGCAAAAGGAGACCGCGTGGGTAAAACGAGTCATAAACTCGATCTCCGACCGCATGGCGAAGTTCGGATTCGGTCATTCGGCGATGGAGAGCTAAAGCAGCTATCAGCACCACGTCCTCGACGCCTGCTCTAGCCGCACGCTCTAATACTGCTTCAATTATTAGGGAGCGAATGTCGGGTGAGACCATTTGAGGAAGAGGAAGCGACACGTCGTCAAAGGCGATTGTCAAGCGCATCCCTGAGGTCAGAAGGGTATCCAACGGATCGCTATCGCCAACTGGGTTGTCCAGAGCATCTTCGATGGCCCCGAGAGGGTCAGATAAAGATGGTAGCGATTCAGGTGCATAGATGACAGATGAACCTTCGGGAAGTTTTTCAATTCGATAGCCTTCGCCGTGCCAAAAGAGAGTTCCCGGATACGACTTGTCTACATTTAGGATAAATCCAGGTCTAGGACTCAATTAGGATGCCTTTCGAGGTGTGTGTGAAACTTTGGATGCAGGGTCAAATGCGATCTTGGTCGCTCCTCTGCGCCCTGAATTTCTAGCGTGATTAATTGCTTCTTCGAAATCTTCGAGGGGATAAATTGTCGATACAAATCGCTCCAAGCCAAGCGAGTTGGCTCTTTGAATAGCGAGTTCAAATGTTCGTATCGTCTTATCTTCGTAGATTTCGCTACCATATGCGTAGGTGCCCACGATAGAGATTTGTTTGTGCCAAAGCGGAGTTAAATCTATTCGCATCGGAGAAGGAAGACCGGAGAGAATTACAGTGCCACCAGGTCTAGTTATTTCGAGTGCATGGCTTAAGGTTTCATTTGTGCCAACACAATCAAATGTGGTATCGAAGCCGCCCATTACCCTATTGGCAACCATGATACCCTTTGACTTTCGCCTTGCAGTTCGACGTAGTTCGTCGTTGGAACGTAAAATCGAGGCACCGAACGAACTAGCTAGTTCGGCTTGGTTTGAGTAGCGGGCTAAGGCACTTACCTTGGCCTCAGGCGCCAAGGTGAAGAGGGCTGCGAGCGTCATCTGACCGACGGTTCCAGCGCCAATAACTGCTACCTCAGAATCGGCCTTGGGCTTAGCTCGCAGAACTCCATGCATGGCACATGCAAGTGGTTCGATCATGAGGGCTGCTTCATTTGAGATCGACTCTGGCAAGTCATGGATTTGGCTCGGGTGGGCGATAAAGTTCTCAGACCATCCTCCGCCAGTTGAATGGCAGTAGCCAGTTTGAATTCCACTATTTAGTGATCCGGAGATGGTGTTTATGCATTTGTCGGTAGCGCCAACGCTGCAGTAGTCACAGAGGGGCGAGATTTCTCGTACGATGCAACTTAATCCCGGTTCAATTACCACTCGCCTTTTAGTCCCATCGTCATTGGGGCAAGCGCAACAATTTCATGGCCGGGGACAAAAGGAAAGCTGGTGAAATCTTCGAAGTATCGAGAAGAAGATGAGTCCAGCATGGATATGTCAGAGCCACAGATTCCGCTCAAAAGTACCTTGCATTGTTGATAAGGAAGGTTTCTATTTGGTAGTTCGAAGTTAGTTGTGAAGTCTAAGGGAGAGACCGACGCATTGAAACGCGAACTAACCACGCTAAGAGTCCGCGTCGCCGCGTACCTCGTTGGAGATCTTGAGAATACTAAAGCTTTCATCGTGCTTTACCAATCGGGAGGAGTAGTTTTGAATGTCCTGGTTGCCGTTCCCAATTTTCTATCGTCCAACCCCGTCTTTTTGCCATCGCTAGTAGGCGCGGTTCTGGATTTACAGCCACCGGGAAGCCAACAGCCTCCAGCATTGGAAGATCGGATGACGAGTCCGCATATGCAACGCATTTGGAGAGGGATACCTCGTATTTATCGGCAAAGTCTCCGAGCAGAATGGCTCGCGCTTCCCCGGTAGGTGGGTTTGATCTAAGTTTCCGGTAAGGCGTCCACGGCTATCGGTCGTCATGGTACATGCGACGATGTCGTCAAAGAGTGGCGCTAATGGTGCTATGACAAAGTCGAGTGCTCCAGTTATCAGTATCGTCTTGTGACCCAATCTGCGGTGATGGCGAATCCGTTCGATAGCCCGAGGAAATGCTTTCTTTAGGAGGTAGGAGTTGAAGAGTTCGTTGGCGTCTTCACTGAGATGAGCCGCTTCTGCCTTTGAATAGCGTCGATAGAAGTTGCGCAGAAAGTCACCTCTATCACTTCGATCAGAGGCTATCAGCGACGGTCCTTCAGCCATTAGCGCGAGCGAAAAAAGTGCTTTCTTACCAAGAGGGAGATCTTTTGTTGCAAACCAGGCATATGCATCGACGACATTGGATGCTATAACTGTGTTCTCTAGGTCAAAAGCTGCCACTTTGAATTCATCGTTCAATATGGATGAGGTGGTACGATCCACTCGAGCGCTAGTGGACTTGCGATCTGGGGTCGTCTTTACTCTTGCGTGTTTGACTACTGAAGGTAGATGAATCTCTGTTACAAAAGAGTCCCAATTGATCAGTCGCGGATCGAATGCAAAATCTAATTGATCTGAGGCGCTTTGCTTATTCCAAAGCGCAAGGAGGTTCTTTACGTCAAAGATAGCTTCGGTCTCCGCGTAGGAGCCATAGAGCTTGACGTATGAAAGGGCTCTATTTATAGCCTCCTTCTTCTCCTCTAAGTCTGTTACGAGTTCGGCTCGTTCCCCTCTGAGGGGAGATGTGAAATTATCGAATCAGCGAATTCTAAATTGGTAGCTAACCTTGCGAGTTGTTTTTGGACCCGACCTCGGCCGGGGAAGTTCCACTCTGGTACCAGGATAGGTTGTCCCTGTGAATCATAAAGTGGGTGTTCTAGGAACCACTCTCGCACTAGGTCGACAAGGACCTTATAGCGTAGAGGATTAGCAGAGCCCGAGGCAACCTGATAGACAGGAATATTTGTCGAAGG
>NZ_CAJHCI020000003.1:617500-887014 GCF_904848545.2 Acidithrix sp. C25 | reverse complement strand
GGGCACCTGCCGCATGAAGTGAGGCAACCTGCGTTCCAAGGCCATTAGCAAGAGTAGTTGGGTCATACGGTTGAGCCGAGACGATCTGTCCTGAGGTCAATATCTGCTTGAGGCCGATCAATCCACCGCCACCGAAATCATCATTTTGATAGAGGACACCGATCTTCATTCCGGGATACTTGCTCTTGATATAGGTTCCTAAGATCTTGCCTTCAATTATGTAATCAGGCTCAAATCCATAGGTATAAGGGTGGATCTTAGGCTGATTCCAACAATCACAACCCGAAGAAACAAAGATATCCGGAATCTTATTGGTATTCAAAAAGTTGACGACTGCTTGGTGAGTTGGCGTACCCAAACCGCCCAAAATACCAAACACATTATCCTGTAAGACAAGCTTTTGTACCACCTGAACAGTCTGAGCCGGATTATACGCATCATCTTCGTACTTTAGGGTAATACTTCGCCCGTATACCCCACCATGGGCGTTGAGATAGTCAAAAAATGCCTGTATTGCTGGCGCTATCTCGGAATAACCCGGTGCTGCTGGTCCAGTCAATGGCTGGTGCGATCCAAACAAAATGCTTGTAGCAGTAATCCCAGGAGCAGATGCAGTGTTTTTTGTTGCCCCTGGAGTCGAACTCGACCCAGAAGATCCGGACGAAGTTGTCGAACTACCACAGGCTGCTGCTAGCAAACTTAATGAAGCAGCCGCTGCCAAGATACGAAAGCGTTTCGTCAACGATGAACGCTTATTCCCCATTTATTTCCCCCTAATTATCAACGACGAATACTGACCATTCATGGCTTCGGGCACCCCGCCCGAACCAAAATCAATAGTTGTCTGATGTGATTCACTAAGACTAGACAATCCGCGGACGAAATGTTGGTCAATTCACAGTTTTAGGAGATAAAAATAGAGATCGATAAGAAAATTATTCGAATAAGATGGCCGATCCCGTATCAGATAAAAACCTTAAAAATTAAAAGCCGACCTCAAGGCACAAAAACTCCGACTTGGGATGATCTATAGTCAAATAATAAAGATATCCATCTGATCGCCGCCATCGAATTATGGAGCTTCAAAGCGTAATCATGGGATAAAAATGATGAAAGTCAGCCAGAAGGCTCAATAGTCTCACTTAGATAATTTGCCTTGTCGTCTCAACACAAGCTTTGAAAATCCACTTCTCAAAAGACCCTGTATCCCCATTGGAGCCAACAAGATAATCACGATCAAAAGTACTCCATATAAGCCCAAGGATAGATTCGCCGCGATTCCCTGGTTCAGGTTCAATTTCTCTGTAGCCGTGGTGGCCCACTGTGGTACGTAGACCATTATGAATGCGCCCCAAATCGGACCTGCTATGGTTCCAGTTCCCCCGATTACCATTCCAGCCAAAAGAGATATTGAAAGGGTAAGGGTAAATGCGCCCGGAGAGACATTCGACGAGACCAAAGCCAACAATGCGCCGCCCAAACCAGCAGCCCCAGCGGAGACAGCAAAGGCGAAGACTTGGGTCTTTTGAACTGAAATTCCCGAAATTCGACTTGCAATTTCGTCATCCCTCACAGCCCTCATATTGCGCCCCGTCTTGGAGCGTATGAGGTTTGCAAATATGATGATACCAATTACGATACAAATCATATCAATAACAGCTAGATATTGCTGAGCAGAAAAGGTTGCGCCCAAAAAGGCAGGTGGAGATGGTTGTGTAATTTGAAGCCCCTGATAACCACCAAAAAGAGATCGATATCGAGTCGCTATATCGGGTAATCCCAACGCCAAAGCGAGGGTAGTGCCTGCCAAATAGGGTCCCCTCAGTCGAGCAGCCACCAATCCCAACAAAGAACCAAAGATAAAGGTCACCAGCGTCGCCAAGATCAAAAGAACCGCTAATGGTAATTTGGTATGAAGTTGAAAAAGGGCAAAGGTCCAAGCTCCGATCGCCATTAAGGCTCCATGTCCAATGGAGATCTGACCATTCTGGCCAACCAAAAGAGACAGACCCAAAAGCGCCAATATATAGGGCCCCACCTCAGCAAGTTGATAGTTGCGATAGAGGCTTAAGTGACCGCTTATTACAAAAAACAAGGCAATTGCGACAATTCCTATTCCGCAATTACGAATAAGTGGCAATCTCCATAAGGGCAACTTGATCTTCTCTGACGCAGCTTGATCCAATTGCTTTGGTGGAATCTCTGAGACGAGATTCTCATTTGATTCACCTGAAATCGTTGACTCCTCCATTAGACCCTCCGTTCCGAAATTGAAGAAAAGAGTCCTTGTGGCCGGGCCATCAGTACTACCACCAGAATCAAAAATGCACCCGGATTCTCTAGGTCCGAACCCAGATAGCCGCCTATTAGCGAGAGTGATACTCCCATTATCAACCCTCCAACAAGAGCGCCTACCGGCGAATCAAGTCCACCTATGATTGCAGCTGTAAAGGCAAAAACTAAAACTGCATCCATATTGTTTGGAAATAGAAAGACACGCGGGGCTGCGAGCATTCCTGCAACGGCACCGCCAGCACCGGCCAACGCCCACCCTAACGTCAACATCCTTCCAACCCTAACCCCTAAGAGTCGTGCCACCTCGGGAGCAAAAGCCGAAGCCCGCATCATCATTCCAAGTTTGGTATAGCGAAACAAAAAGACTAAAGCACCAAGCAAGACCAAGACAACAACCAATATGAATATGTCAAAGGGTGAAATACCTAATCTTGATTTCCCAATTTTGATTCCTATCAAAGAAAAATGGGATGGAAAGTTTCTGAGAGTTGCCCCCCAGATGACGCCGGCCATCGCTTCAAGGGTGATAAGTACGCCAACTGCAACGATCACAGCATTAAGGGGCGATTTCGATTCAACCCTCCTCATCAAAAAGCGCTCAATCAGTGCCCCGGCTATAAAACCAAAGATTACCGCGATCAAAAATGCCAGATAGTAAGGCACACCCCGATCTATGAGGGAGACAGCCACATAGGTAGAGAACATAGCCAATGCGGCTTGTGAAAAATTAATCACTCTGGTGGACCGAAAGATCAAAACGATACATATCGCCACAACTGAATAGATCAAGCCATTGCTCAAACCAATCAGCACAAAGTTACCAAGGTTACTCAATCTTCCCCCAAATCAAATTCCATCGTCAAAAAGTCTCCCATTGGGCACCTAAAAACCTAAATAGTGATGACGCAAAGCGGCATCTTCCTTGATAGCAGAGGCCTTGTCTGATACGACCACCTCGCCCAAAGAGAGCACCACAGCTTCGTCAGCGACCGATAAGGCACTTCTCGCATTTTGCTCAACTAGTAAGACTGCAAGGCCCTGATCGTCACATAGCTTTCGAAGAAGTGACATTATCCCAGCAGTAACCAATGGAGCCAGCCCTAAGGATGGTTCATCCAAAAGAAGAGCTTTTGGCTCAGACATCAATGCTCGTCCTACGGCAAGCATCTGTCTCTCACCTCCAGAAAGGGTAAAGGCTGCCTTAGTGGATCGCGGAAGCAGTGGTGGAAATAGTTCATAGACCCAATTCAATTTGGATTTAATGTCAAAATCCTTCTTCCAAATTGCTCCCAAGCGAAGGTTTTCATCCACCGTCATCTCCTGAACAACGCCACGCCCTTCGGGAACGTGTGAGATTCCCATTCGAGCTATGTCTTCTGGGTTCTTGTTCTCGAAGTGCAATCCGTCTATGGAAGCACTTCCATCAATTGCCTTTACCAATCCAGATAGCGTACGAAGCAACGTCGTTTTACCAGCACCATTAGCTCCAAGGACCGCCGTGATCTTAGATCGATCGACCGACATGGTAACTCCGCGTAGCGCCCTCACCGGGCCATAACTCGCGGAAAGCCCTTCAACTATGAGCAACTTTTTCTCCCCCTGTAAAAAGTAAACTTCTAACCATTAATCGAAGGTGTCAAATAGTAACATCTTCCCCAAGGTAAGCTTGGGTTACTATTGGATTTACCCTAATTTCGCTGGGATTCCCGTTCGCTATCACCCGTCCGAAGTCCAAGACTGTGATTGTCGAACATACCCGCATGACCAAATCCATATGATGCTCGACTAGCAAAACACCCAAATTCTTGGAGAGACCTAGGATTAAATCACCGAGCTCGTCCATCTCAACGTTGGAAAGACCAGAAGCTGGTTCATCAAGAAGGATAAACTTCGGAGATAGAACTAGTGCTCGAGCTAGAGCAACCTTCTTTTGGATGGCATAGGGTAACGACGGAGGAAGGCGTTTAGCAAAAGAGGAAAGACCCAAATCTTCAATCACCGAAAGCGCCAAATCCTTGATTCGAGCCTCCTCGGTGACAGTCGTTCCTACTCCCAATAGGGAGCGAAATGGCCCCACTTTGGTCAGCGACGTCGCGCCAATCATCACATTTTCAAGCACTGTCATTCGAGAGAAGAGGCCAAGACCTTGCAAGGTCCGAGAGACTCCCATCTTTGAAAGCTGCTCTGGTCGTAGCGTCTTGACTTCATTCCCAAAGTAGGTCAACTTTCCCGATGACGGCTTTACGAATCCGCACAAGACATTAAAGAGTGTCGTTTTCCCCGCCCCGTTTGGGCCAATAACTCCATGAACCTCACCCAAATTAGCATTTAGCGAAACTCGATCCAAGGCAACCAGACCGCCAAATCGAACTGTAACCTCGTCCGCGATCAATCTCGAATTTTCCATAACAGAGTTTGACATCATCCAAGGTCGATATCTGCGAATTTGTAACATTTATCGCCCAATTCTTTCCGCCTAACCGAGCCATACCCCACCAATAAGCCGTTAGGGAAACGAATAACTCACTAATGACCATATATTTATTCTTCCAACAAACAATGGATTATTTTGTCGCTATAAATGACAGATCACCTCAAGGTAAAACAATAAGCTTTACTGGGGGTTCCGCAAGAGATTCTGCCCTGTGGGAATGAGAGCTATTTGACAAATAATGTCAAATGCTTTGAGAGCAGCCAGCAGGATTCCATACGAGCGGGGTCGGCAAATTCCAAAGCTCGCAAAGGCAAACTTTTAATAGTTAATTAAGCACGCCATATCACTCAATTTGGGATAGATCGCCTTAAATCGGGAAGATCATTTGATTCATCGAATCAACCAACTTCCTTTTGAAGCTTGATGGGAGACCCAAAAAGTCAACCCTTTAAAAGCTGCAACACAAAGAATAGGAACCGCCAAAGATGAATGTTAAGCACGCCACCACCAAAAACTCACCAGGTGGAGTTCTCGCAGCATCATATGCAGTCGCTGTATGGGGTTACGGCAACGTTCTAGCAAGAATGATTCCAATCTCCGGACCTCTGTTATCGGTCCTTAGAATGAGCCTTGGAGCCATAATTGCCATCGCAATGGCTTATTTAACCCGCCGAAAACTTACCGTTAGAATCCTAAAGCTGGGCCTCTGGGGAGGTGTGGCATTCGGCCTAAACAGCCTCTTTTTCTTCAGCGCGGTAAAGTACACCTCACCGACCACAGCAACAGTCATCGGCGCGCTGCAGCCTGCCCTCTTGATGACGGTATCTGGAAGACTCTTCGGAGAAAAAGTCACCACCAAAACGATATTCGGTTCCATTGTCGCCATAGCAGCCACAGCACTTGTCGTCTTTGGCGCCCCTAGGTCGGGACACGACTCACTCTTTGGAGACTTCCTTGCCCTATTGGCTCTAGTAACCTATGCACTTTACTTTATATTTTCCAAACAAGCCCGCCTCAAAATAGATACCATTGAATACCAAGCAGGCATGCAAATCTCCGCTGCGTTGGTAGTCCTTCCATTTGGCATCTTTCTGGGCGGTGCCAGCTCAATCACAATACACAGCCTATATTTGGTTGCAATTCTTACGATCATTCCAGGTAGTGGTCACTTCTTCATCAATTGGGCTCACAGCCATTTGGAGCTAACTCTGGCCTCTATTCTTACCCTTGGCACTCCGATTGTGACAATGATATTTGCTTGGATATTACTTGGAGATAAGGTAAATCTCAACCAAATCATCGGCACCACAATTGCGATAGGCGCATTAGTTTTTGTCGTCGTAGATGGAACTAACCAACAACCAAAAATAGATACATCTTTGAATTAATGGTCGCTATTACCACTGACAGATTTCGTAGTAATAAATTAGCCAGATAGGTAATCTTATCTGAAATATGAAAATCCTAATATGTCTAATATTTCAGGTGGAAACCATGCCTTAACCCTCAATTAAAAATCAATATCTCTTTCTTTGAAAGTTAAACCAACTAGCGCAGAGATCAGCAGCACAAAGATGAATGAAATGAAAGATCAATAAAATGAGGCGCTTTCAATGGAGTCAAAGATGACCGTCAAAGGCGCCATCACCTCGCCAATCACTATATCTTGTCCGCCGAAAGTACCAAACACGAATGAGGCACCGAAGGAAGGTCATAGACCAGATGGATGGTTACAAAGATAGAATAAAAACCTTTGAGAAGTTCGATGTCACCGCCAACCAAAGAGTCGACCTTTTAGCTATTTCGATAGCTCTGAGATAGCTATTAGAGTACTAAAGACCAACACATAAAAGCGATATAGCGCATTTTGGACAATCAAGTCCAGATATTCATACCTACAGTCACCGCTTTCATCGTCTTATAGGTTAGCTATATCTTTTACCAAGTGCCTAGTTCCATCTTCGGTACCGATCAAGTTGATCCTCGATCCATCGTGGCGACCAAAGCACCGAAGTCACTTTATAAAAGCTGAGAATACTTATTCAATATAAATTTATAATTAATCAATTATCTAAGCTAATGACACACTTTATAATTAAAACGGCTAGCAACTTTTTACTTATAAAAATCGGATCAAATCACTAAACGCTATCTCACATAAAAAGTCACATTAAAATGGTTATTTACCTAGCTTAATTATCTAACGAGCAAAACTTAACTTGGATATCAAAGGCATAAGGTACAAAATTAGATTTGAAGTATTTGACGCTAAAGAGATCTAGCAAAATAATCTATATAAAGATCTATCTTAAAGAACAACAGGAAATAGCTAAAAATAACAAGACTTGGGATCTTGTTCACGAACTTAAATTAATATCACCATATCCGTTCGACGTCGAAAGAGCTAGTGAAAATCTCTCGACATTGAACCTATGGAGATATCGAGAGGCTCAATATGCTTAGCCACGATATTTACCACTCCGGAATAGCTCTCCAAAACTCCCTCGATGATCAATGCATTCGAAAGCCTAACTATCTGTCTGTGGCTATCCCATATATCCCTTGCCACCACCACATTCATCAATCCAGTCTCATCTTCAAGGCTGATAAAAGTTACCCCGTTAGCCGTTGCCGGTCGCTGACGATGGGTCACGACTCCTGCGACCTTAATTCGATCTCTATTTCTACGCGCCACTAGCTCACTTGCCAAAGAGACACCAAAACCAGACAATCGATCCCGAAAAAATGCCATTGGATGACTAGTTGGTGTCATTCCAAATGCGGCTAAATCCATGTAGCTCCTATCCTTAGAGGTCATCTCCTTTAGTTTTGGAGCCTCGTCTCCAAGTGTCATTCCGGGCAAACCATTCGAGGCACGCCTAGCCAAAGGCTCTGCTATCCAAATCGCCTGCCTCCTCGTCAAGGTAGCTCCAGCCCCACTTGAGGTAAGTCCCTCGAGGGCCCCTGAGCTAGCTAAAGACTCAAGTTGCGCTCTATCAATTGACGTCTTGATCACAAGATCTTCAATATTTAGATATGGTGCATTCGCAACTATTGAAGATGCCATGGCTTTGCCTACCTTGGCTATCTGACCAATTCCTATTCGTAGATTGGGCCCAATCCGACAACGTTCATGGATGTCAGAGATGTAGCCACCTTCGGATTTCGGCCTCTCATTCCCAGAGGCAACAAAAGAGGGGTCCCTCACGACCGATGGCCCTTCCAAGGTGCATTCAACGCTTGAGAAGTTCACATGTGGACCTAGCACTTCAACACCGTGTCTCTTAGCATCTTCTATAAGAGTCTCTCTTGACCAAAAACCCATTGGCTGAGAATTTATAATCGAGGCTGTAAATGCAGCAGTATAGAAGTACTTGAACCAAGCCGAAGCGTAGACCAGATAGGCAAACGACGCCGAATGACTCTCGGGAAACCCAAAGTTGGCAAAGGCCTCCAATTTCGCAAAGATCTCATCTGCCGTCCTCTCGACGATACCATTTCGAGCCATCCCCTCATAAAAGCGAACTTTGAGTTTTTCCATTCGATCTTTAGATCTCTTGGATCCCATAGCCTGGCGCAACTGGTCTGCTTCAGATGGGGTAAATCCGGCCACATCGATTGCCATCTGCATGAGTTGCTCTTGAAATAGAGGTACCCCAAGAGTCTTAGAGAGAGATTTCTCTAACAATGGATGAAGATAGGTAACCTTCTCTAGACCATTTCGTCGGCGGATATAGGGGTGAACCGAACCACCTTGGATGGGTCCTGGCCTTATCAGAGCCACCTCAACAACAAGATCATAAAAGTGTCTTGGTCTCAGTCGAGGTAGCGTTGCCATCTGTGCCCGACTCTCGACTTGAAAGACTCCTACCGTATCCGCCTGTGAGAGCATCTCGTAGACGACATCTTCTTGGGGAATTAGCGCCAAGTCGCACCTTTGCCCGTAGTAACCAAAGACCGTATCCACCATGCGATGAAGGGCCTCTAGCATGCCCAGACCCAAAAGGTCAAACTTGACCAAACCCGCTATAGCGCAATCATCCTTATCCCATTGGAGTACGGTTCTTCCAGGACGACGAGCCCACTCAACCGGGCATACCTCCACAATTGGCCGATCGCAAATCACCATTCCACCGGTATGAATACCCAAATGTCGCGGAGACCGTTCAATCTCAGTGGCGAACTGCGCAACTCTTGGCGGAAGATCTAAAATCGGCTCCCCTTTTGCATCTCTAACAGCCACCATTTCCGCCAAGGACTTATAGCGGTCCACTTGCTTTGACCAAGTGTTGATCACAGAGGTTGGATAGCCAAAAGCCCTCGCCACATCTCGTATGGCTGAACGCGATCTATAGGTAATTACATTGCTAACTTGGGCGGCACGGTCACGACCGTACTTTTCATAGACATACTGAATAACCTCTTCCCGAGCCTCACTTTCAAAGTCAACGTCGATATCTGGAGGGCCATCTCGCTCTGTTGAAAGAAACCTCTCAAATAGCAACCCCAGCGAGACCGGATCAACATTGGTTATTCCAAGGGCATAGCAAACTGCAGAGTTTGCAGCCGACCCCCTGCCTTGGCAGTAGATATTAGAGGATCTAGCGAATTGTACAATATCCCAAACAATCAAAAAATATCCACCAAATCCCAACCTTTCAATTATTTTAAGTTCGTACTCAAGCTGAGCATAGGCCCCCTTGACCCTCTCGTTATCCTTTGGACCATAGCGTTCGGTCGCCCCTTTCATAGTCAGGCTTCTAAGGTAGTACGTCTGAGACTGACCATGGGGAACCAAAGAATTAGGCAGAGCCGGAGCGAGCAGTGAAAGATCAAATGCGCATTCAAGGCCAATCTCATAGGCCCGAGAGACCAGCTCTGGATATCTACGAAAGCGACGAAGTTGATCCCTCGGAGAACGCAAGTGCGCCATCTGATCCACCGGAAGCCATCCGTCAATTCCATCTAGATTCTTGCCAGCCCTAATAGCAGCGGTAACCGAATGCAATTTAGCGTTCTTAGTACTGGCGTAGTGAACGTTATTGCTAGCAACACAATTCAAGTCAAGGTCTGTGGCGATCTTAACAAATTCATCGTTACGGGCTTGATCTAGGGGATCTCCATGATCCCAACACTCGATAACAAACCTATCTCTACCAAAGATTTCAGAGAGCTCTTTGGCAACTCTTCGAGCAGCCTGGGGACCATTTTCAATCAAAGCGGACGACAAGCCACCCTTGCGACATCCACTAAGTATGACCCAATCCGTATAGTCACAACGAGACAGGTCATCAAGAGAAAGATCAAAGACCCCCTTATTTGAATCTTTTAAATGACCTTTGGAAATCACGCGAGAAAGGCTCGCATAGCCACTGGGGTTTTTAGCCAAGATAACTAGATGTTCACCTTGAGGATCTTCAATATTGTCTCTTGGCTTTGTGGAGTTTATGGTCAACTCAGCCCCAAAAACCGTCTTGAGAGAGGTCCCTCGTGCAGCTCCTGCAAAAGCCACGACGCCATAGAGGCCATTGTGATCAGTTATGGCACAGATCGGAAGTTCCGCATCTATCGCTCGTTCAACTATCTCACTTGGACTTGAAACACCATCCAAAAAACTGAAATTAGAGTGGCAGTGAAGCTCGGCGTATTTTGGGTTATCGTTCACAACTAATATTGTAATCGAACATCTGTTCGATTACAATATTAGTTGTGAACCCGAACGACCAAGGGTCTCTGGGGCAAATACCTCTCGACCTCAAGGGGCCTAAAGAATCGACCAGCCGTAAGATGATCAATCATAGATCGCCTCCAGGTACCATCTAGAGTTTTGAATTATCGCCATCATCGCAACTCCGTCATCAGCCACAACTTGGATTCTTGCTAGCCTTTTAGAGTTTTTGGAGTCCCACCACTTCTCGTTCATCGGCCATGGTCCTATAATCTTTGAGATCTTCTTAGGCCTCTCAAAAAGAGAGTTGATAACTATCTCGTGCGGCTCCGAGGTAAACTCCCCCGATCCGCTAACGCTTACCTTTAGGCCATCAACTCCTAATATCTCCATTGGAACCACAGGGTCAAAGACCAAAGATGGTTCAGGACCTGGGACCTGGCCCGGCCAAGGAGAAGAGCTAATCCTCGATGAATCTTGAGGTTCTTCAAAGAGTTGCAACTGCCACTCAATCAACTTAAACTTATCTCTCGGAGATCTTCCCGAATTGCTCTTCGGAACGGTAATCGAGCCGTCTCCAAGGCGCGCCTTGGCCCTTTCAATCGCCCTCAAGACCTGCTCTTTGGGGTGAAAGGCGCAGGAATAGAGATCCAGCTGTACCGAGGGGTTCGAGGTGACATCTAGGACCTCAACCTCACAATAGACCACCCCTGAACTTGGTGGCTCTCGATTGGTCTTTGAATTAGGCGTAGTCCACGAGTCAAGTTGCCATCGGGACCAACTCAAAAGAAACTGAGTAGATATAGGAATCCCACTGGTCCACACCCTAGAGAAAGTCTCGGCCGACTCCGTCTCAAAGACCACTCTCACCCTTAGCGGATAGAGTCCTCTGTCGTAAAGGGAGGAAAAAAGAAGATCCACATTTGATCTCATGGAAAAGATAATTGTCTCAGCCAAATAGCCCGGAGGATCAAATTCGACTCTAACAGAGTGGCTGGCCTTCACATCCCTCTTTTGAATCCCACTGCCATCTATCCCATTTCCCAGCTCGAACAGTCGTCTACCCATCGAACCAAATCGTTCGATAAGCAAATTGCGAGGAAGCTCCAGTAGGTCGGAGACCTTATCGATGCCAGAGGATCTCATAGTTTCAAAGTCGTGTCCTTGCCCGAAGACCTCTATAGGGAAACCCGATAGAAACTCCTTGGTGAAACCCACCTTGACCACAACGCCAAAGCCAGAGGCGACCTTAGCGCAAAAGAGGCCATCGGCCACGCCGAACAAAAACCAACTACCATAGTCAGAAGTTGACTCCTCTTCTAAGGTGGAATTTGAGAAAGGTCGATCCGGACTCCGCCTCTTTTTGCTGGGATTCGCATAGACCTCAAAGTCAATCTTTCCCAGCGCCTTTGCGAGCTTTTTCAAGAGAGACGCCTCACCACCAAAATACTTTGCCGGTCCCTTTAGGTTGAAGCCACACAGACCAGGAGAAAAGACCTCGACCTCAGGGCAAAACTCCTCTGCGACATTGATCACTCTTTCAAATTGCGAGAGCTCTAAGTCGTAGTCGGAGTCGATCACCAACAACTCCGAGGATTTTTCCAATGTGGCCTCAATGCGATCTTCAACTCTTATGCCAAGAGCCCGTGCAGCCAATGTAACCGCCACTACCCTTTTGTTGTCAACCACAATCGCCTGTTGATCTTGAGAGATCGAACGTGACAGAAAAGGCCAGTTAGGGACAAAGATGACGAGCATTCGTGGAGTATTTACCTGATCTAACTCTTCGAACAGACTCTGACTGGATCCATAACGCCTCATAGTCCAACGACCAGTTGCATCTTGGAAGCGGCCCACTTGTTTGCGCTCACTTCAATCTTCAGCGTTCTAGTTGCAATTGGAGCACTTCCATCGAGTTGCCAACTCGATCCTTTGGCCAATAAGGAAAAGTCACAACTACCCGGCCAGGTCGCCCCTTTTTTTCCAAGGGTAGAAAGATAGATAAGGATCGACTTTGTCTTTCTTGTGCGTTCCGAAAGCTTTCGTGCGCGAGTCGCATCAAGCGGAGAAGATAAAACTACAATATCAAAGCCATCTAACATAATGGCGGCGATCTCAACCGCCTCCGAAGAGGTACACTTCACATTGAGAAGTCTCTTCAAGTCGACGCCATGATCCCTAGCTGCAGCAAAACCAAGATTCGGGCTGCCTACGATAGCAATCCAGTTCCCCATAGAGCTAGGTCTTGCCAGAAGTCCAAATAAGAGTGATGTAATTCCGCTCCCTAATTCACCGCCAAGCACACCAACCGATCCCCGACGCAAAGAAGAGTTAGGTAAGATGTCCCTAAACTTATCCAGAACCTCTATCCGCTGATCGATAGCTAAAGTTGTTGGAGCAACAATTGCCGAAAATTTAGCTAAATCCTGTCTGCCCATAATAAAACTATATCGAACATATGTTCAATATAGTTTGTAAATGGATAGATATCTTTAAAGTTCAGGAATAACTGATCTATAAAAAAGATCGCTCAAAAGTTTTCTGGATCAACCTGCCAACCTACCCGGCTTGTCTGGTCCTAAAGAACTCAAGGGCCTTATCAGCATGAGCATTCATTGCAAACTCAGAGGCAAAGATCTCAAGAACCCTCTGATCTTGACCAATAACGAAGGTGTGCCTCTTGACGGGTATAGGACCAAATCGCCTTTTTACCCCAAATTGCTCAGCTACGACCTGATCGACATCAGATAAAAGCGGGTAATCAAAGTCATGAAGGTTGGAAAACTCCTTTTGTTTGGCAACTTTATCGGCGCTAATCCCAACGCGCTGTGCGCCAGCCCGCTCAAACTCCTCTTTGAGATCGCGAAAATGACAACTCTCGGCGGTGCATCCCTTAGTCATGGCAGCGGGATAAAAAAACAGAACTATTGGACCGCCCTTTAACTTTTCGCTCAAACGAAATAACTGCTCATTCTGGTCATACAGTTCAAAATCTGCCACCAAGTCGCCAACGTTCATATTTCTACTCCTATAAAGTCACCACAGAGACCTACTAGACAACCATCGCAGCGATAACAAAATTTCGAGAGACCCCAGACGAAAACCAAAATTAGATAACCATCTGACCAAAGAAGCCCCAATAACACCCCAAGTCTCACATATGAGTTGGAGAGCTTTGTATAATACAGCCTCCCCGTTCTATCTGAAAATTATGCTATCTCTGAAAATATCGATACCACATTGACTATTAGACCTTCGTCCAGCTAAGGATGTAGCGATAATAAAGCCCTCTTTTGATCTTACAATTCAGTAAAAGATGACCAGCGATCACTTTGATCTCTCGCAGACTCTGACTCGGAACCTTAGTCACCACCTGGATCTCTCGAACTTCCCAGTGAAGTCGACTCATAAGGCGAACGGCCGGAAGAAACAACCCTGATAGCGTCCAATCTCCGATCGACTTATTAGCGCTAAGACCAATCACTATCAATTTGCCCCCGGGACGCAAGAGCAGTTTTACCCGTGAAATCGCTCTCTCAAATTCCATGTGATGAAGGCTAGCAACCATTGTGACCAGGTCATAAGAGTCGTACTCGATATCAATTCCATGAAATCACCCTCGATGACTCTCACATTCTCTAACCCATCAATTCGCACACGGGCTCGCATGATCGCCCAAGAATCAGGGTCGATCCCAACTACAGATCGCGAAAGGAAAGATAGTCGTTCAAGCAAAAGGCCCTCCCCACACCGAAACGTCAAGCACGTCCCCATTCAGGCCATGAGCTACCTCAAGAATGAAGACATGGTAGGCGGTGTTGTGGTTCCAGAACTCCATAGCATAAGTGTAAGTGTGTGGCAAGCTCTCACTGCCATGGCAGAATCTAAGCACCACGAGCTAGCGCATTGGGCAAAACCCATATAGATCTGCTTTCTTTCTTCAATCTAGCAATGAGGTCTGAGGGATAATTGCACAAGTGGATTTAACCCGTTTTGGATTATAAACTCTGTACTTAATGCCAAGTAAGGCAAGGCAATTGCAGTCTGGGTCAAAAAATACCATCCGAAATAGTTGATCTATGAATTGCGCGATTGTCTCCTAGTGGCAGTCGCCCGGGCTATTCCGAGCAAAAATTCAAATTGAAACGAAAGATCACCAAATCATGCAATCCTTGAGGTGCTAGAGTCGTTAGATTCACGCCAAAGAGATGCATAAACGGAATCATTACGCAAGAGTTCATCGTGAGAACCCTCCTCAAGAAGTCGACCATCGCCAATTACAAAGATTCGATCAGCAAGAGCAGCGCTCTGAAGTCGATGTGCTATCAAGATACATGTGCGGCCACTTGCAACCACTCCCATTGCTTGTGTCACCTTGCGTTCGCTAGATAGATCCAAATTGGCGGTAGCTTCATCTAAAATCAAGATCTTCGGTCGAGCCAGATATGCACGAGCTAAAGCGATCAGTTGACGCTGTCCACTAGATAACGCTCTACCTCTCTCGCTCACTTCATAGCTATAACCACCTGGAATCTTATCGATAAAAGAATCGGCCCCTACAGCCGTTGCCGCCTCCTTGATCTCCTCGAATGAAGCCTGAGGACGAGCAAATGAAATATTGGATGCAATGGTCCCAGAAAAGAGAAAAGCCTCTTGGGGCACATAACCTAGATGGGATCTAAAGTCATCTAGATCAAGATCTTTAAGCGGTTGGCCATCTATAAGAATTCGCCCATCAGTTGGATCATAAAGCCGGGCGATCAACTTCACAATTGTAGACTTTCCTGCTCCTGTCTCACCGACTAGAGCTACGGTATCGCCACCTTTGATGTGCATTGAGATAGCCTCGATAACGTTTCGATCACTTCCGTCATAGGAGAATCCCACATCCTCAAAGACGATCTCGCCACTATCTATCAGCGGCTTTATCGGCGTCAAAGAGGCCGGTGTCGTTGTTGGCATATTCAAGAGTCGATCGACTTGAACCAGAGATACTCTTGCCTGTTGAAATTGGTCAAAGGTCTGAGAAAGCTGCTGAAGTGGCGCAAAAAGTTGATCGATATATAGGGTAAAAGCAATCACAGCGCCAACCGATATCACCTTTGCGTTGACAAGATTCGATCCATACCATAAAACCGAAGTCGAAGCTAAGTCAGAGAGAAAGAGGACAAACGGAAAGTAGATAGCCACTAAGCGCTGCGCCTTTACCCTAGAGTCACGATACCCTTGCGATACCCGATTGAACTCTTTTGCATTTTGAGCTTCGCGGGAAAAGGCCTGGGTCACCCTAACCCCAGAGATCCCCTCTTGAAGATTGGCATTCACCGCAGCTATCTTCTCTCGTGAAACTCTATAAGCTCTCGTTGAGCGACGTTGAAACCAAACTGTAGCTATGGCAAGCGGAATGAGAACATAGAGGGCAGCCAGGGCCAAACGTGGATCGATAACCAACATAACTATCGAGATTGCCACAAAACTGAATAGGTTCACCAAGGCGCCAGTCAAACCGCTCTGTAGCAAATTCGAAAGAGCAACCACGTCGGTAGTCATGCGAGTCAAGATACGGCCGGACATCTCAGATTCGTAAAAGCTAAGCCCCAAACGTTGCAAATGAGAGAAGATCCGCAACCGCAAGCCATAGAGGATTCGCTCGGTAGTGATATTAGAGAGGATGTTCTGCATGTAGACAGCGCCCCAGTCACAAAGGACCACAAAGACATAGAAGATGGAGACAAGAACGATCATCGACAAAGAGCCACCTACTACGCCTTGTCGATACCGGTCTTTATTGCATATGGGCCAGCGAGTGAAAGGATCGTATCAGCCAACAAGAAGGCAAAACTGGCTAGTAGTTTCCAGCGAAATGGCGATATAAAACGCCAAAATGCAAAATGATCAACATCTTTGGTCACTAACTCCTCATCGACATCTGGAGTCATCTCCTCGGCCGGAAGGCTGTTTAGAGCTTGCGCCAACCCCGGAGTTAGGCTAAGTGCAGCATCTCTCGGACCACCACCGCCTCCCCTGCCACCCCGTGCAAGACGAAAACCTTGAGACTGAGCTAACGGAGTTGAAGGTGCTTTGGTCGTTGATCCAGATAAGGTAGTAGTTAACTCTTCATCGCCCTCAGAGATCTCATCGCCCTCAGCAGAGATCAGCTTTCTGTAGATCGCAGATCGATCGATCAACTCGCTATGGCTTCCACTATCTTCCACACGCCCGGAATCAAGGACGACTATCCGCTGAGCGAGGCTCAAAGTAGAACGGCGATGGGCAATAACCAAGACCGTTCTCCCCTTGGCAAATTCACGAAGAGCCTGGTTGATCTCAGCCTCAGTTGTCACATCTACCGAAGAGGTGGCGTCATCCAAAATCAAAATATCAGGATCTGTTATGAGTGCTCTAGCAAGAGCAACTCTCTGGCGTTGACCGCCAGAGAGAGTAATTCCATACTCTCCGACCACAGTGTCAAAGCCATTTGAAAGACCCTCGATAAAAGATAGGGCGCCCGCCCGTTCAGCTGCAATTCGAATCTCCTCCAATGTCGCATCGGGATAGCCGAAGGCAATATTTTTAGCGATCGTATCCGAAAATAAGAAACTCTCTTCAAAGACAACTCCTATCTTTTTTCGCAACTGCGCAATTGAGAGCTCTTTTATATCAACGCCGCCAATAGCGATCGAACCGCGATTTAGGTCATAAAAGCGCGGTAGCAATAGCGCCAAAGTGGATTTTCCCGAACCCGAAAGGCCGACAAAAGCTGTTACAGATCCACCCTCTACCTCTAGGGAGAGACCCTTTAGGACTGGATTTCCAGGTTGATATTCAAAGTAGGCATCACTAAAGGCTATCGTTGCCGGAAGAAGAGGCATCTCGCTTGGAAATTCCGCATCCTTGACAAGCGGATTAGCGTCTAGGAGTTCAAAGATTCGCTCTGCACCCGCCTTTGCCTGCTGCGAAAAGGTTACCAGAACCGAAACCTGTCGAATAGGTGCACCGATCTGAACTATATAGGAAAAAAAGACCAAGAAGGTGCCAATTGTCATCTCATGGTGCAGCCCCAGGTAACCACCGACCAACAAAACCAGCGCCTGTATGAGTCCCGGCAACGAAGAGAGCGAAGATTGGAGTCGAGCCTCAATCTTGTCGACTCTGACCGAGGAGCGAAATAGAGCGAGAGCGGCCCGCGATAGCTCTGCCAAGCGCGCCTTCTCGCGTCCAAACCCCTTTACGACTCGAACGCCACTGATCGACTCTTCTACGACAACCGCGACTTCGCCTTCTTTTACTTGAGCGTCATAGACTGCAGGAAAAACCTTTGCGCGGAGTCTATAGGCGACACTTCCAAGCAAGGGGATAGCACAGAACTCTATCAATCCCAATATCGGAGAGAGATAGAACATCACGCCAAGGCTCACAACGAGCATGAACAGATTTCCAAACATCAAAGGCAAAAAAGATAAAAGACCCTGAATTAGCCCGACATCCGAATTGGCTCTAGATACAAGCTGCCCGCTCTGAAGCTGATCGTGACGGGCAAAGTCAAGGCGTTGCAAGTGAGAAAAGATCCTACTTCGAATGTCATGCTGAACGTCAAAGGCGAGTCGGCCCCCAAAATAACGTCGCAGAAACGAGAGGCCAAATGCTCCAAGTGCCAGAATGATAATACCAATAGCAAGACCGGCAGGACTGTACTTATGTACTACCATCGTAGAGTCGATGATCTGACGCTCCAAAAGCGGTATCACAACTTGAATCAACATGCCCAAAACAGAAGTTACGAGGGCTGTAGTCACTGCAAGACGATGAGAAAATACTATTTTCGCAAGTCGTCTCACCCAATTATTTGATTTAATTCTTGTCTCCGGAGGCATTAATTTTTAGGATTAACCGATTGGCCCACCTCGTCAGAGATATAGTTCGAGACGGCCAACCCAGAAAATCCAAGAACTATTGAGACGATACCAAGGGCGATATGTACAAATCTAAATGTGCGAGAATGATCCTTGTCTCTAACCATATTACGCACTAGCCGTGCCCACACATAAAAAGTCCAACCAGCAGTTATACGAAGGCTCAAGATAGCAGCCTTCTTGGATTTTATCAACTTGGGCATATCTGTACACTTCCTAAAATTTCAATTCAAAACAACTGTTTCAAGGCGACACCATGGACTTTAAACCAAAGATCTAAATACCCAGCCGAGTTCTCAAGGTTCGAAGAATCGGCATCATGGCCGATTGCTCATATTGATAAGATCGCTCATTGAGCTCTTCAATCTCACCATTCTCCAAAACGATCTCTCCGGCGCCAACATTTGCCTCTAGCTGAGAGACACTTGAAGCGCCAGGTATCACAACAACATTCGGGTGTGAAATTATCCAAGCCAATGCAATTTGTGCACTGGATGCACCATATTTGGCACCGATCTTCGCCAAGGCAATGAGAAGTGGCTGCATTCGCTCGATTGCATCGATTCCAAAGTGTTTATTTATGCGACGAATATCGCGTGGACGATTATCAAAACTATATTTCCCCGATAAAATACCTTGCTCTAAGGGAGAATATGCAATCACTAGGTGTTTGGTCGCCTGAGCAAATGGAATAATCTCCTCTTCCGCTCGCCGATGCAAGAGCGAGTAGTGAACTTGATTTGAATATATCGGTCGGCCAAATTTTCTCTCGAGATCTTCCCAGTCATACCTAGAAAAGTTAGATATTCCGAACTTACCCGCTAAATCTCTCGATACCACGCCATCAAGAGCGCGAGATAAAGATGAATTCGAAAATGCTGGATTTCGAAAATGTACCTGATAGAGGTCTATCTTTGACGACTGGAGGCGTTCAGAACTCTTCTTGGCGTGCAGGGCAAAATACTTTTCAGAGGTATAGACCGGCCAAACCTTAGTCGCGACGCAAACGTCCTTGGCTTGTCGTCCTAGAACTCTTCCGATTATTCGCTCAGACTCTCCAAATCCATATAGTTCAGCCGTATCAATTAGGGTGACACCCAATTCAAGCGCGCGCTCTAGTATCGCACGAGCCATCGAGGAGGCGTAATCTGAACCGTAATTCCACTCTCTTGATCCAAATTGCCACGTTCCAAGGCCCACTGCGGAGATCTTTTGATCTCCAAGATCGTAATATTTCACTTAACTAATGCTATTTGAGAATCGAATACACCTAACCAGGAGTTAGGTTGTGGCCAAGCAAAAGAATCCCTCACATAAAAGCAGCGACAAAGACCGCACCTAACCATTCGCCGATAGCACTTCGGGCGCTATCACCGCTCTTAGAAAGGAAATCCCTAGAAGCAACGATTGGCCCTAGGGAAAATCTCACTTCGATAATGTCGAGCTAATCGTTGTCGGTCTAATTCCTTATCGATGGATAGAGACGGAATTAACTCTCATGGATAGTCGAAATATTGATAGTCGAATGGCACGACTGCAGTTAAGGCCTATTTGGGTGGCATCCGAAGTGCGCCATCCAAACGAATGACTTCGCCGTTGATGTAGCCATTTCGAACAATCTCCATTACCAAAGATGCAAAGTCTTCTGGCAGACCGAGTCGATGCGGAAAAGGAACTCCAGCGGCCAAAATACCACGAATCTCATCGGGCAGCTGACCAAGTAGTGGTGTATCCATTATTCCTGGGGCAATCGTTACTACTCGAATCCCAGCAGCAGCCAAATCTCGTGCAGCAGGCAGTGTCATACCAACGATTCCACCCTTTGATGCGGAGTAGGCAAGCTGACCGATCTGTCCATCGTAAGCCGCTATCGAAGCAGTATTTACGACAAGACCTCGCTCACCATGTTCCATTGGCTCGGACTTTGAGATCGCCTGAGCACCAAGACGCAACAGGTTGAAGGTTCCTATAAGGTTCACTCGCATGATTCTCT
This sequence comes from Acidithrix sp. C25, assembly GCF_904848545.2. NCBI lineage: Bacteria > Bacillati > Actinomycetota > Acidimicrobiia > Acidimicrobiales > Acidimicrobiaceae > Acidithrix > Acidithrix sp. C25. The sequence continues at coordinate 866,711 of NZ_CAJHCI020000003.1, read as the reverse complement.
CGAAGGTTTCGAGCTTGTGTGGGGACCCATCTTTACCGATAGTACGCTCAGCAGCACCGATTCCGGCACAGTTTACAGCGAGACGCAATGGTGCCTTCGAGGACGCCAATTCGATAGCGCCCAAAACGTCGGTCGGATCGGAGACATCACCTCCAAAATAGTCGGCTCGATCTCCAAAAGTGCCAGCGAATGCCTTGGCACGCTCTTCATCGCGATCCAAGACGGTACAAAAGGCCCCAGCCTCGATTATTCTTCTAACGGCGGCGGCTCCGAGACCGGATGCTCCCCCGCTGACAATTGCAGATGCTCCAGAAATATCCATGGTATAGAATTTAGAGTCAATTTAACGGCTCGACAGCTAATTCGACCAATTCCGTCCCTCAAAGCTCAATTTAGGGCAAAAATGCTTGTTAATTTCAACCGTCATTGTTCACAATTCAAGGACTCCAAACAACGCCATCTCGATCAAGGACCTCCCTCGATGGAAACTATGGATCGAACCAAGGAGTCTGCGGTGATTGAAAACTACTTTGAACTGGTAATACTACAACTATGTCGCCAAATCGAAGGAGACAATTTATCACCTTTAATGCTCAGATGTGACAGAGAGCAAAAAAAGTGCTTAGATTCAGAGTATGATAATCGATGGCTTTTCACACCAAATACCAGATATCGACCCTCAAGAGACCACGGAGTGGGTTGATTCCTTCAATTCCCTCGTTGACGGGAAGGGAAAATCAAGGGCAAGTTATATCCTTCTGAGACTCCTCGAAGCTGCTCGATCGAGTCAAGTAGGGTTTCCAGCAACCGTTTCAACTCCATACATAAATTCGATACCACCCGAACAACAGCCGTGGTTCCCTGGCGACGAGGAGATGGAACGACAGATACGTCGTTACATTCGATGGAACGCCGCAGTTATGGTGACCAGAGCAAACATGAAATCCGATGGCATCGGGGGTCACTTGGCAACCTATGCAAGCTCGGCCACCTTGTATGAAGTTGGTTTCAACCACTTTTTCAAGGGAAAATCAAATGGTGGGCCTGGTGATCAGGTCTTTTTTCAGGGCCATGCATCGCCAGGAATCTATTCACGCGCATTTGTTGAAGGTCGATTGAGCGAGGCACAACTCGACAATTACAGAATGGAGACGGGTGGAAATGGACTTCCTTCGTATCCGCATCCAAGATGTCTACCTGACTTTTGGGAATTTCCAACAGTCTCAATGGGAATCGGGCCGCTCACGGCAATCAACCAAGCATATTTCAATAGATATCTACAAAATCGCCAGCTCTGTGATACCTCTGAATCTACCGTTTGGGCCTTCGTCGGTGACGGTGAATTTGACGAACCCGAGACCACTGCAGGGCTCTCACTTGCCGGTCGCGAGAAACTTGACAACTTAGTAATGGTCGTCAACTGCAACCTACAACGCCTAGATGGCCCAGTTCGAGGCAATGGAAAGATAATACAAGAGCTCGAAGCCACCTTGCGTGGATCTGGATGGAACGTCATAAAGGTGATCTGGGGAAGTGCATGGGACGAACTGCTAGCCAGAGATATCGACGGTGTTCTGCTCAACAAGATGAATTCAACCTGTGACGGGGAATTTCAAAAACTCGCTACCGAAACTGGTGCATACATACGAGAGCACTTCTTCGGGCCAGATCCTCGACTTAGACGATTGGTTGAGCATTTATCTGACGATGAATTGGTAAAGCTTCCAAGAGGCGGCCACGACTACAAGAAGCTCTATGCGGCCTATAAAGCTGCAACCGAACATAGTGGTGCACCAACGGCTATTTTGGCAAAGACGGTCAAAGGATGGACTCTAGGATCAGGAATAGAGGCACGAAACGCAACTCACCAGATCAAAAAGATGTCAAGGGATCAGTTGCTTGCCCTTCGTGAAACCCTAGATTTAGATCTAGAACTTCCAGATTCTGCTTTTGAAACAAAATTACCACCATACATTCGCCCCAAGCCAGGCAGCGATGTCTATGAATACATGATTCAAAAGAGAAGGAGCTTGGGAGGAAACTCGCCATCTCGCACTGTAAAGGCGTCACCGCTTCCCATGCCAGCGCAGGCATGCTTCAAAGAGTTCTATCAAGGCTCAGGACGGGTCTCGGCGTCCACGACGATGGCATTTGCCAAATTGCTAAAAAATCTTGTTCGAGATCCAAGTATAGGCAACCGAGTGGTTCCGATAATTCCAGATGAAGCTCGAACTTTTGGCCTTGAATCGCTCATCAAAGATGTCAAGATCTACGCGTCGCAGGGACAAAGGTATACCCCTGTGGACGCCGGCCTACTACTCTCCTACGAAGAGGGCGTGGACGGGCAAATCCTCGAGGAGGGAATTACCGAGGCTGGCTCAATGGCAACCTTCCAGGTCGCTGGAACCAGCTATTCCACCTTTGGATGCCCCACAATTCCGTTCTACATGTTCTATTCAATGTTTGGATTTCAACGCACTGGCGATCAGATATGGGCCGCGAGCGATGCTAGGTCGCGCGGCTTTCTAATTGGCGGTACCGCAGGGCGTACCACTCTGATGGGTGAAGGACTTCAGCACAACGACGGTCACTCCCTCTTGCTAGCTTCTACCGTTCCTAGCGTTCGGGCGTATGACCCAGCATTCGCCTACGAGATGGCAATCTTGGTAGAACACGGGATAAATGAGATGTATGGGGTGCCTCAAAAAGATGAGATCTATTACATCACCCTCTACAACGAGAACTACCAGATGCCAGCTATGCCAGAAGGCGTGGACTTCGAGGAGGTAAAAGCCGGGATAATAAATGGGATCTATCTATTTAGACAAGCGCCATCGATCGAGAATGAAAATGGAAACCTTAGGGCAACAATTCTCTTCTCGGGAACTGCTTGGCTAGCTGCTGTAGAAGCTCAGAAGATACTAACAGAGAGATACTCTGTGGCGGCTGACCTATACTCGGTCACCTCGTACAAGAGTCTGCGTGAAGATGCTCTTGAAACCGAGCGTTACAACCGTCTCCACCCCCTCTCCGCCCCTCGTCAATCAACTATCAGTTCCGTTCTCGATGCATCCTCAGGACCCATTCTTGCGGTATCAGATTTCATGAAAGCAGTTCCAGATCAAGTGGGACGATTCCTTGCCAATAGGAACTTTACTCCACTGGGAACAGATGGCTTCGGTAGATCTGATACAAGAGAGAACCTACGCAGATACTTTGAAATAGATGCTCCACAAATCGTAGTGGGAATATTAAATTCCCTCGCGCAGGAGAAGCTGGTCCCAATGACATTGGTGCAAAGTGCTATCGATGAACTTGGAATCGACGCATCCAAAACGGATCCGCTCAGAACCATCTAAATAAGACGACTGATTGTTCATTTATAATCACAAGATACTGCTCTAAGTGGAGATTGACCTCGACTCGGAGCAGTATCTCACTGTGTAATCAATAACTCGCTGATAACGGCAAGATCGATATAAAAGCGCCATCACCTCCTTTTTTCGATCTATCTCTACCTGGTTGCAAAATTAGAACGTCATTCCGAGGACTTCAAAAAGTGACATAGTCCACAAATACCTCAGCTCAAATCTTGGCCGCACTCATAGTCCCACAGGACCAAAATCTACATAATTATTGCCAAGCAGATCTCTTTTTGCCTGTTCATCAAAGTAAAAAAGCTAAATACACACTCACCGTTAGGTCCACGATAACTGGAGGCTCTTCCTATGGAGATAAAGGCGGTTTGGTTATAGTGGCGGCATCTAGTAAAGGAGATCTCAATAATCAAAGTGGCCGAGTATAAGAAGATAATTTTACCAATAATAGATCTTAAAGGAAGTTCTAAGGACTGACGATAGATCTCGCAAGATGAGGAGGATCAATCACCACCTTCAATCTCTTTGAGCAAGGATTATCGAGCAAGGAAGTTCGACAAGAAGATGAAAAGGCGCTTGGCGGCTGCCAGTAGACTTACCGATATTCAAGACGGATTCACCATGGTGGAGCTGATGGTCATAGTCTTGATCATTGGAATCCTAGCAGCTATCGCCATCCCAACCTATCTTGGCGTTTCAGCATCCGCGCAGAATAAACAGGCGGAAGCCACTCTTAGAAATGCATTTTCGGCAGAGAAGATCTACTTCTTCCAACACAACGGCTACAGCTCTATCAACGCCACACAGTTGGCCAAGATTGAACCTTCTCTGAGCTATGTCGACGCCATAGCCCCCAGTAAAGTAAACGAAGTAGACGTCTGGTATGCCACTGGAGGCGTTCCACATGGAACCTACGCGCCCGAGTGCATAACTACCTACTCTCAAACCGGGAATTATTATTCTATCTATGACAACGGCGGCACATCTATGGCGCCTATTCAATACCTAAAATCTACCCAAATGCCCACCACCTGTGGAGGAAGTGGGTGGTCGACCACAACAACAGCTGCTGGCTGGTAGCGAGAGCGTCTTCATTTTCAGAAAAAAGCCACACCTTTGCGCTATCGTTCCGGGAGATTACATGGAATTGAACCATCCTCATCTCCTGAATTGCCCGTATTACCCGTACAATCTCTAGCGCGCACATCATCAATGTCGCCTATTTGAAGTCACGACCCTAAGTACTCAGAAGCACTTAAAAACTGGCCACCCCAACCAAGTGGTTGCACCTTTAGCCAATTTACGACAATCACCTCGAAGAGGCAGAAGGTCTTGGTCGATTATCTAAAATCACCAAAAGAGGCTTCTTTATATCTCCCTTCATCCTAGAAGATCATGGTAATAAAGGATCACACAAGCTACGAAGAAAAGGTAAATCGAACCCAAAAAACCTCCCCGAAATCGATCTCTCATCGACGCACCTGTGGATCAACAGACCTCCATCTCAACCAAGACGAAGGCAATAGCCCCCTTTTGTGGTACCTCCTTTCATGAACCAACCGGAGTTACCTGACTAAAGATTTATGCGAAGAGCAAGTCTTTGTGATCCAGTGAGCAACTAACTTATAAAACAACAACCTAACCAGTCGAGACCTTCTCACAAGGAACCATATGCCTTTTTATATTGCAGCAGAAGAAAATGCCAATTTATTACTGGATCAATCCCCGCTAGCGCTACTCATTGGTATGGTTTTAGATCAACAAATACCAATGGAGCGGGCCTTCTCGGCACCGTACCTCCTTCAAAATCGACTCGGGCAACCTCTCGATGCGCAATATATTGCCACCATGGATCCCGAAAAGCTTCAAGAAATATTTTCAATCAAGCCCGCGCTACATCGGTTCCCATCAGCAATGGCTAAGCGAGTCGCAGAGGTGGCAAGGCTAGTTGCCGTTGATTACAATAACGACGCAGGAGCAATTTGGAATAACGCAACTTCTCCAAGCGACCTCTTCAAACGCATCTGCGACCTCCCTGGCTTTGGGATCGATAAGACCAAGATCTTCATAGCACTCCTAGGCAAACAGGTTGGAATAAAGATAGATGGCTGGCAGGAAGTATGTCAACCATTCGGAGAAGAAGGTACCACTATAAGCGTCGCGGACATTATCGATGATGCGACATTTGCTAGTGTGCGCCAATTCAAGCAAGAGATGAAGCTGGCCAAGAAGGCGAAGACCGATGAAGTTTGACTATTCCGATAGACGGCTATATCTGTGCATTGGGATCTCAGAGCAAGTCCGCGACGTTGTGCGTGCCGCCATCGACGGTGGGGTTGATGTAGTACAGCTGCGCGAAAAAAATGCTGAAGCTCAGCCAATCATTGAGACCGCCTTAGCCTTAAAGGAGATATTAAAGAGGAACGACATTCCATTTTTTATCAACGATCGTGTAGATATTGCCAAGATAGTAGCCTCAGATGGAGTTCACCTAGGTCAAGGTGACATATCCCCTACCCAAGCGCGGACAATCTTAGGGCCTGAAACAGCCATAGGCAGGTCAACCCATTCAGTAGCCGAGTGCCAAAGGTCGCTCGACGAAGAGATAGCATACATCTCAGCTGGCCCCATCGAAAAAACTCCCACAAAACCATTGAGAGATCCCGTTGGAGTGGACTATGCGCAATATGCCATAAAGACATCCCCGCGACCGGTTTTTATCACAGGTGGGATAACACCGGAAAAAATCCACGAGTTAAGTCCTTTGGGTATCTCCCACTTTGTCGTAGTGCGATATATCACTCAAGCAAAAGATGCATTTCTTTCAGCAAAAAAACTAAGGGACGCTATCGACCAATATTGGTAGGAGTCCGGTTTGTCGCTTAGTCCAAAATGGTTAACTACTCATCTATTCGTGCGATCCAACCAACCACAAGGGCCAACAGTCGTGGGTCTGCTCTTAGACTTTCGCCACCGGCTGAGATGAAGTGTAGCTCACCGTGACCTGCCACATCCTCAACCAGCTTGCGTAGGTCGTTGGCGTCTATCGCATTGTCGTCACCACCTTGAATAATCAACCAAGGAATGGTAGATAGGCTCTGCACGCTCAAGCTGGGATCAATCGCATGAAATTCATTCTCCCAGCTTTTGATCATCTCTATTGATCCAGGCACACCAACCCCGAGACTCTCAAGTTGATCGGCCAATTCATAGACGGAAAGGCCATAGGGAGGAACGGTCGGAATAGTGGACACTGTGACGACACCTTGCAGGTCACGGATCTCGGCCGCGGCGGCCAAAACTGGAATCGTAGCCAACTCAAAGCCAACCATAAATACACGATCTACGTGCATTTCATCTCGAAAATATGAAACAGTATTCACGAGGTCCTGGCGCCACGTCAAAGGCGAGAAAGCACCCTGAGAACCACCCACACCGGACAAATTAACTACCGCCACCATACACCCCGATGATGTAACTAGACGTTGCTGAAAGTTATCCAGATAGAAGTCGACCTCGACTCCGGAAACTCGTGGAGCGGTGGGAGCACCATAGGCTAAAATCAGTGCCTTTGGGGGAGGAAGATTGTCCATTTTGGACTTAGAATCCTCTACCACCGATACATTCAGGCGTTTTCCACCCGATGGAATCTCAATAATCACAGAGTCAAGCCTGAATTCATACCCGAAGAAGACGACCGATATCGTCGCATGTTAGAAGTTGAAGTATAACCCCGATGGAAATTCCGCGTATCGTCCATTAACCTTCATCAACCTGGGGAGTGTAAAACTCATTAAAAGCTTGCCAAGCTCGAGGGCCATAAACAGTACCCGGACCCCCTAGCATTAGAATCGTAACTCCAACCATCTCGGCGACCTCTTGAGGGGTCACGCCCTTTCGTGCGGCCCCTCGCGCATGCGAGGAGATACAACCGTCACATTCGCGGGCAATCGCGATAGAGAGAGCGATCAACTCCTTGTATTTAGCTGGCAACTCTCCCTCTGCCATCGCAGCTCGAGAGAGATCAGCGAAGCCCTTCCATACATCTGGTGTAAGTGCCCGCAACTCCTTTGCCGGAAGTGAAAGATCCCTCGAGAGACTCTGATAATGGCCATGGCTTTCATCCATGTAGCACCTCCAACTTTTGACTTAGCAAGATTTATCAATTCCAATATCAAAAAATTTTCATATCAGAAATAACTTCTATGGCAAATCTATCAAAAATCTAAATAGATAAATCATCTGCTAAATACCAAGATCTTGGCGGGCCACACAAAAGGGTCCCGCCAGTAGATCACCATCTCACCGATTAGTCCAAGCAAAAAGCGGACTAAAGACCTATCTTTTGTGCGAGACGTTCACGATGATAGGAAGAATCCCCAAATAGCAACTGGGAAGCCTTTGCGCGCTTGAAATAAAGATGTGCGTCGTGCTCCCATGTGAAGCCAATTCCACCGTGAATCTGGATATTCTCAGCGGCAGCTTTGAAATAGGCATCTGAACAGAATGCCTTCGCCAAGGGAGCTGAAATCTCAAACTCTTCATTTTGCTCACTCGCCGCCCACGCTGCGTAATAGGCTGCCGACTTTGCTGATTCAACCTCGAGAAGTACATCAGCACACTTATGCTTTATCGCCTGGAAACTTCCAATCGGTCGCCCAAATTGGATTCTGGATTTAGCGTAATCCACAGCCATCTCCAAACAACGTGAGGCACCTCCAACCTGCTCGGCCGCCAAAGCGACTCCAGCTAGATCGAGAGTTGTTTCAATTGCTCTAGCAGATGCACCTTGAGTGCCAATCAACCGCGCTGGAGTACCATTGAACTCTATTGTGGCCATCTTTCGGGTTGAATCCAAGGTCACGATGGGAGTTATAGTCATGTTGGGGGCATCGGACTCTACAACAAGCATTGAAATGCCATCGGTGGTGCGAGCCACAACAATTATCTTGTCGGCGATGCTGCCATCAATCACATAACGCTTCTCGCCATTGATAACCCAAGACGAGTCGATAGCTGTAGCCGTCGTCGAGATCCCATCCAGATCCCATCGACCATCCCCTTCGGTGATAGCCAAGGTTACCAAGGTCTCACCAGAGGCAATCGAAGGAAGAAGATCGGCCTTTGCCACCTCATCATCACTTTGGAGAATCGCATTTGCTCCAAGCGCAACACTAGAAAAATAGGGGCCGCAAAAAAGCGCCCTGCCCATCTCCTCGAATACAACAGTCAACTCGAGTGGGCCAAATCCAGCGCCACCAAACTCTTCTGGAATCGCTAAGCTGCAAAGGCCCAGCTGATTATTTAAGATATCCCATACCTCACGGTCATATCCCTCTTGCGTCTCCATCTGCGCTCTGACGCTAGAAGTTGGCGATTTATCTTCCATAAAACGCCTAACCGACTTACGCAACTCTTCCTGTTCTTCAGAAAATGCGAAATTCATCTCATCCCCATTCGTAGGCTTCCTATAAAACCATTTGATGCCAAACCAAAACCCAAATCTAGCCAAAGTTCAATACAAATGTGTGGTAATTGCTAATTGAGACCTAGATTTATAAAAACACTACCACATGGTCCAAAGTATCGACATTGAAAGAGTGCAGGAATAAAGCCATGACACCATCCCTTATCAAGCTCTATCAGGACTCCGCCTTTAACTTATACAAATGCGTAGTAGGTCCACTTGACAACAACGTCTACATTCTGCAATGCCGCGACAGTGGCGAATCAGTCCTTATTGATGCAGCAAATGAAGATGACTACCTTCAACAGCTTTGCGAAACCTATAACGTTCGAAATGTTCTAGAGACCCATGGCCACGATGACCATATCGCAGCGGTGCCAGCGCTTAGAGATGCGGGGTATAACGTTGCCATCTCCGCCCAGGATTCATCCATGCTCAAATCTTACGACCAAATATTAATTGATGAAGCTATCATCACCATCGGAAGACTCAAGGTAGAGGTTATTCACACTCCAGGCCACACTCCAGGCTCCTTAAGCTTTCACCTTCAAGATAGCCCACTACTTTTCTCTGGAGATACATTATTTCCAGGAGGACCCGGCGCTACACACTTTCCTGGAGGTAACTTCCAAGAGATAATCAATTCAATCGAACGAAAGCTATTCGCAAGATTTGACGGAACAACGATAGTATTACCCGGTCACGGTGAAAATACCACCATCGCAAATGAAGCTCCAAATCTCAACGAATGGATCTCAAGAGGCTACTGACCCAAACCGCCAATGACCCTATCAATTCATGCACAGTCTGACAAAGCGAACAAAAGGTTACGGGTCGTTTACGAAAAGGTTAATTTCGCCAATGAAATTTCGATAGTCGCATTCACATAAAGTCGCAAAAGAATAACAGTAATAAAATTGTAGGTAACAATTAAAATTCGCTCGAAAATCTTAAGATAAGGCGTATATCCTAACTAACTCATAGAAACAACCCTGATTTTCGAATTAGCCCTTAATTACGCACCGATTTCTACTAAAGAAGGAAACATTGAAGACCGGTAATAACGCTACAATAGCAACAATATTCAATCGACGATCGAGTGGCAAACTCAACCCACCGGGACCAAGCGAAGCAGAATTGATTACAATACTTCGAGCCGGAGCTGCAGCACCAGATCACAAATTGACCAGACCCTTTTGGTTTATCGTCTTTGAAGGTGACGCACGCCTTGAATTCGGAGAAGTCTTAGCCGAATCTATGACTCGTCGCAGTTTAGCCTTAGGCATCGAACCAACTCAAGGTCAAATCACAAAAGAAAAGACAAAATTCCTAAGAGCACCCCTAGTCATTGCGGTCGCTGCCAAAAAACACCCAGAGATAGTCCTACCCGATGAAGAGTTAATTTGCGCCGGTGCCGCAGCCGCACAAAATATGCTACTAGCAGCAACTTCTTTCGGCTACGGTTCGATGTGGCGCAGCGGCGATGTCCTCTTTGATCCATTCATAAAAGAGGCGCTCGGATTAGCAAAAACAGATTATCTTATAGGTTTCCTCTATTTTGGATCCTACAAAGACGGTATCACCCCAGAGCCAAACGATCCGGAACTAAGCGATATCGTATCGAAGTGGGAGTCATAGGTATTATTACTATCTAGATAGGGAAAATATCTACCAACAGCCACTATTATTTAAAAACATGGCTTTCCCTCTCTTCGAACTTCGCGATCTACACGTCAGCACTGACGATGACAAAGAAATCCTCAAAGGCGTGAACCTCACGATACCCATCGGTGAGGTTCACGCGCTCATGGGACCAAATGGCTCAGGAAAGACCACTTTGGCCTCAGCCCTTCTGGGTCACCGAGGGTATCGCATAACCTCGGGGTCGATCTTGTTCCACGGTGAAGATATCACCGAATGGAGTACTGACGCCCGAGGAAAAGCCGGGATCTTCCTAGCATTTCAATATCCTGAAGCCATTAGCGGCGTCTCGGTAGTGCAGTTCCTACGCCAGGCCATGAGTGCTCGTAGAGGGGTAGATGTATCGGCCCTTGAAGTACGCTTTGAAATGCTAGATTGGATGGATCGCCTTGGAATGGACCCGTCCTTCGCTGAACGTTATCTAAACGAAGGATTTTCAGGCGGCGAAAAAAAGCGCAATGAAGTCCTCCAGCTTGCCCTTTTGAATCCCGATTTCGCAATATTAGATGAAACCGACTCGGGCCTCGATATCGACGCACTTAGAGTCGTATCTAGAGGTATCAATGAAGTGCGCTCAATCAATCCGAATCTGGGAGCCTTATTAGTAACGCACTACCAGCGTTTTCTCGACGAGGTACATCCAGATAAAATTCACATCCTTATCGATGGAAAGATAATCGCTAGTGGTGGCATGGAGATCGTAGAAACCCTAGAAATAAGCGGCTACGAAGGATGGAGATAACACAAATGGGGACTCTACCGGAGATGCCGAATTTAAATGAATTGAGTTTCGATCCAAAGGTAATCAAAAAAGATTTCCCCATATTTTCCCAAAACCGAGATAAGCCGCTTGTCTTTTTAGATTCCGGAGCATCTTCACAAAGACCCACGTCAGTACTAGACGCCATGGACGACTACTACCGCACCACACACGCCAACGTCCATCGGGGAGTTTACGCTCTAGCTGAAGAGGCGACAAACCGCTATGAAGCCGCCCGCCTAAAAATCGGTAACTTTATAGGTGCGCCCAATCCATCCAAAGAGATTGTCTTCTCAAAGAACTCAACCGAATCACTAAATCTAATTGCCAATTCGCTTGGTCACGGTTACTTGCACGCAGGTGACAAGGTCGTCCTAACCAAAATGGAACACCACGCTAATCACGTTCCCTGGATCATGCTTGCATCTTATCTTGGTATAAAACTAGAATTCATCGACCACGATGAACAAGGTCGCCTTATCCTAGATAACTTAGATCAAACATTAGATGGCGCCAAAGTCGTATCGCTCACTCTCGCCTCAAACGTGCTAGGAACGATTACTCCTTTTAGTCAGATAGCTCAAGTCGCTCACAGTTATGGTGCAATTGTCGTTGGGGATGCCTCTCAATATGTGCCACATATGCCCTTAAACGTAAAAGAGCTTGGTGCTGACTTGGTAGCATTCACTGGTCATAAGATGCTCGGACCAACAGGTGTTGGCGTGCTATGGGGAAATCTCAAAACCCTTGAATCGATGCCGCCCTTCTTAGGAGGTGGCGACATGATCGCCGATGTACGCCTTGAAAGCTATACCCCTAATGAACTTCCATATAAATTTGAAGCGGGGACACCACCAATCGCTGAAGTCATTGGCTTAGGAGCAGCCGTTGACTACTTGAATAATCTTGGTATGCAAAATATCGCTAATCACGATCGAGCAATAATGAAGATTGCTCTCGAAAAAATCAATGATCGCTTTGGAGACACCATCAAGATTTATGGTCCAAAAGACTACAAGGAGCGCTCCGGCTGCATCTCGTTTAGCTTTGAAAACGTGCACCCCCACGACATATCACAAATACTCGACCTCCATGGCGTGTGCGTACGAGCTGGCCACCATTGTGCAAAGCCATTGATGCGTGAATTGGGTGTAGCAGCAACGGCTCGAGCCTCATTTCATATCTACAACGACGAAGATGACGTCGACGCACTGGTAGAGGCGCTTGCCGAAGCACAGCGCTACTTTAGCTAATCATAAAAGCCACCCGCCAAAGGCAATCACCCAAAAGGGGCCATTGCAATACGACGATTAGACTCTTAATCGATAAATTTTGAATGAAGGTACGAAGGAAATGCAGGGATTAGAGGATCTATACAGGGAGATCATCCTTGACCACTACAAGAACCCAAGAAATTCAGGAACATTGGAATCGCCACCGGCACTGAAGAATGAGGGTTACAATCCGCTATGTGGTGATGAAGTTACCATCTATGTAAATTGGGATGGTGACAAGATAGCCGATATAAAAATGGCTGGACAGGGTTGTTCGATCTCTCGCTCCTCAGCCTCGCTTATGACAATCTCCGTAAAAGGCAAATCCTTAGAGGAGGCCCGGGGAGTAATTAAGACCTTTAAATCTCTACTATCTCTTGCAGATGATCATGAAACAGTAGAGATTCAAACCAACGAAGACCTAAGGGCTCTAGGCGAACTAGCCGCGCTTCAGGGTGTGGTGAAATTCCCAGTTCGCATCAAATGTGCGACCCTCGCTTGGAACACATTTTCTCAAATTCTAGATGAGATAGATGCGACCATTTAACCCTAGGCGGCTTAGTCATTCCTAAATAAGGTCTATGGCCACCGAATACACCCAACCAACTGAAATACCTAAATTCATTGGAAAAACTAAAAATAAATGCTAATCAAAGGTGGCTAAGGACTAAGATAACTTTGCTCTTGTCTCCGATAAGTTTGGCTATTTCGAGACAGCTGTGTCCTTGGGCTCCTAATTTCTAATCAATTCATTGATGGCCTAACCTTTGGCATTTGATGACTCCCGGGTGGTTTTGAACGTTCCAATATAAGGCTTACTGGGGTGGTCAATTTAATGTTACTGGCAACAGATACACCCCAATTGGCCCGGAAATAAAAGTCCGAGTCGGCACATCTCCAATCCGTCAAACGTTGGTCGCTAGATCAACGTAAGGCATACACCCCAGGTTCACGGTCGCAAGGCCAGAGCCCAAAGTAGCACCCCGAACCGGGCCCTGTCTGATTTATCTCAGACCAGCGCAAGCCAATAACTAGCAACCTCACCTACCAGTATCAATTCCTCGATACCCGACCAGATGTTCGTGGTGGCGTGATGGACGGCATGTGAGGCAACCTCAACCAAACGATAGGGGCCAGAAGCCACGTCCGTAAAGGCAGGGAGGGTTCGAAGCCGTGACTAGAACCCAGATAGTTCACGAGTAAAACCACGCTAAAGCCGAAAGGCTGGAGCTAAAATAGCTACATTGCAACCAACGTAGCTATCTCGCTCGGTATAATTTCAACCAGCTGGCACGCTTGAGGTTGTAGATGACGATGTCTGAGGAATTACATGCCCATTTGCATCCGTAGGCCGAGCAAAGGCGGCAATAAAGTCTCGAGCGGTACCTTCAAAGTAGCGAGCAGGCGGCCGCAGCATATTGTAGACCAGACGGGATCCATTACTAGGTAACGCTAGACCGTTATTTGTCGATGGATTGAAATAGAAGAAGTTGGTCCAAGTGGAGTTGATATCCATCTCCATAGCGCGAACGGCCCCTGCCCTAATGAGAATGTTCGCCAAGTTGGCAGTACTAAGACCCGCTCCTGCTGCATAGATTATCGCTCCGTTAGCCGTCACACCGACTCCAGACCGCCAAACCAAAACAGCATTCCCAACAGTTGCCCCCCAAATGAGAAAGTTATTGGAGTAGACCGCAGGATTAACTTTCCCATTATCGACAATCAATGATAGATTCTGTCGCACAGACGCCACATCTGAAGTTAGCGTCTGATCTCTACCCCACTGCACGACATTGGCAGTACCATTTTTATAGATTACAAAAGACGCTGCGCCATTTACTAACGGATAGACCTGACGACCCTCAGAATACCAGCCGCCCTTGGCATCCTGCATTCTAAAGCCCGCGTTGAAGGCAGCGACCAAGCTTTGCTCTTCTGTCGTGGAAAATGGGGCCATGTAGGTCCATGGTCCATGACCTGGCTCTGCCGCCCCTGCAAAAAGGGTAAACGAGAGCAAATTCGGATCCATCCATGCCACTCCAGCCACTAGGGATGTATAGACCGTAGAAGGACGAATGGTCGTGGTGTAAAGACCAGCCACCCCGCCGATCAATCTACCCTGAGGCTGCCAAACGCCTTCTCCAGCTATAGACGGAGATACGAATGGAACCAAAGATTTAGGTGGGGGCAGATGGGCAGGACCCTTAGCTATAGTTGTAGTCGTAGACTTCGTCACCTTGGCAATCGCCCCGGCTGGTGGTTTGCCACCTACTGGTGGCTTGTTGTGGCTATACCAGAAGTTCTCTGCATAGCGAACAATCGAAGCTCCACCGTGACCACGAATCCACTCAACTGTCTTTACCCCCAAGCTACTACTACCAGGGGCAGTAAGGGCTGTTCCATAAGACCACGCTACGGTGGATATGAGAATTGCCCCAACTAAGACTATTGAAATTCTAAAATATCTTGGTCGAAAACGTCTACGGCTATAGGTTCTTTGCATTATTCCACTTCTCGCTAATTTCTATTAGCTGAAAATCTTCATACCGACTGTAGCTGATTCAATAAAAGCCACAGGGCAAAAACTACCTACTACAACATAAATGGTCTACGTATGAATTTGCTGAATTGACTCAACATCAAGGTCAGCAAAGTCTGGATCTATAGGAAGATGCAGTATAAACTCCGCTCCCCCTAATTCAGCAGGTTCAGCCGATACTTCAATTGTACCCTGATGAAGTTCAACCAACGCAGCGACGATCGACAGACCTAGCCCTGACCCGCCACTAATTCGCGCGCGATCTTCATCAACCCTGTGAAACCTCTCGAAGACTTTCTCTCTCATCTCAGGTGCTATGCCCGGCCCATCGTCTCCGATGCGTAACTCAACGCTAGCCTCTCCATGGTAATCAATAGTTCTTAGACCAATCGAAATCGTAGATCTCGAATGGCGAGCAGCGTTTTCGAGTAAATTCCGGATGACACGTATTATTTGATCCCTATCTGCCCTAACTCGCGCCGCGCTCACCCTAGTGGCATCCACGATCTTCTGATTGTGGATTCGAACCCGTCGCGCCTCTGCGGAGATAATCTCATCTAGATCTACCGACTCTAGGGATGGTCGAATCACCTTTTCGTCGAGCTTGGCCAAGGTCAACAAATCTGCCACAATCCGCTGCATTCTCTGAGCTTCATCCAGCGCTGCATTCAAGGACTGAGGTATATCGGTGGCTTCTGGATGCAAAAGCGCCACCTCAAGTTCGGCCCGAATCGACGATATGGGACTTCTCAGCTCATGAGATGCGTCAGAGACGAACTGACGTTGACGCTCAGTCGAGACCTCAATTCGATCGAGCATTGCATTCATCGTAAAAGCAAGGGCCGCTATCTCATCTTTTGTTTGTGGAACAAAGACTCGCCGATGCAGATTGGAACCGGAGATATCGCTAACTTCACTTCTGATCTTCTCAACCGGAGAAAGAGCTAGTCCTGTAACAAACCAAACGATCAATCCAACCAGTATCACCAAAAGTGGAAAGACAACAAAGAGCGACGTCTCAATAGCATTAATTGACTGTTCTCGCGAGGCTAACGAAGCCCAGACAAAGACATAGACCTTAGCGCTAGCAAGCTTTTGATTCCCAGCGGCAGGACCTATCTCCTTTTTTGTAGTAAGAACTGGAGTCTCCGATCGCTCTGGAAGTCCTATATCCGGAGTAGCTCCCGATGAGAACTTCACAATACTGAGTCCCTCGCTTGAAACCGGAACTGCAGCACCTACTATAACTCCGTTTGAATCACGAACAAAACGGCGATGAAGATTCGAAGATGGAGGCGTATAGGTCAAGTTGACGGCACCTTGAGCCGGCGGAATCTTAGTGATTGGACCCAATCCGCTAAAATTTCCAGTTGATGCTACTACGCGTCCCTGGGAATCAATGATTTGAACTCCCAAATCTCCCCGAGGAGCCGGCAATGGATTAAGAATATCCCTGCTGTGGAGCATAATAGATACAGTACCGAGCTCCGTGCGAGCTAAGTTCATTGCCGCCTGATCGAAGGCATCTAACGTATTACGAAGTAATACAACTCCAGCCAAAAAAAGGGCCAGAGAGACTACTAGAACTGCCGCAAACGTTGTCCGTGCACGTACGGACCTATAAAAGGATCGAGTCTTAGCCTTAACTTCGTTTTGTATCTTTCGATCCATTGCCAGCTTGACACCACTTTTTCACACACGTCTAGATGACTTTTCAAAACAAATCAACCTAGAGCCACCGAGCTACGACCTCCCCAAAAAAGAGATGGATCCCAGCTACGGAATCAACCAACTCTAAACCAAAAAAACACATTGGCACGTAAGATCTAAAACAAAAAATATAGTCAACATCCAGAAAGCGCCAACACGCTCAGAAAGTCAGACCTGCACCAAAGACAAAGCTCCAGGTCTCTAAATCAAGCCACAGCGCAAACCGTATCCGCGGTAAAAAAGCGTTGACTAAAAGCTCCAGCGACGATAAGCAACAGAATCCATACAGATGCTAACGGATGAAGATCGGCTGAACTTTAGGTGAGATGACGCCTGAGACCTGTCCTGGATATAACGCCCAGGGATCATTGGGCTACTTTTAAGCGCAAACCTCCCTGAATGTAAACTGTGATTTAAAGCCAGAACGCAAATCACCGACAAAGACGAAACACACAAACAAACAGGCCAATCGAAGTGCGCCAAGCAGGCAAATTATGATATGACATAACCAGCTCCTCGAATAGTTCGAATTGTCTTTGTTCCAAATGGTGCATCGATCTTCTTGCGCAGATATCCGACATAGACCTCAACGATGTTTGAGTCACCTTCGAAGTCATAGTCCCAAACGTGCTCTATGATTTCAGATTTGGTCAACACCTCGCCTTTTCGCCGAAGCAAAAGCTCGAGTAAAGAAAATTCTCGAGATGTCAGTTCAATCTCCACCAAACCACGGCTCACTCCATGGCTCGCTGGGTCAAGAATCAAATCATCGACGCTCAACTGGGCTGGCCGAGAAGGCGATGACCGCCGCAGCAGGGCCCGAATCCGAGCTAACAATACTGTAAAAGAAAATGGCTTCGATAAAAAGTCGTCAGCGCCGGTATCTAATGCCTCGGCCTCATCGAGTTCTCCATCCTTTGCAGTTAGCATCATTATCGGGCACCAAATCTCAGATTCACGAAGCATTGCACATAGCTTAAATCCATTGATCCCGGGCAACATAATGTCAAGAAGGATCACATCATATGGGCTCTCCTTGGCTAGTCGCAAACCTTCAGTTCCACTATTTGCTATATCGACTGCGAAACCCTCAGCCTGCAAGCCACGTCGTAACGCCTCGGCGAGCCTTACCTCGTCCTCAACAACCAGCAGCCGCATATCACTCACCTAACCTAAAATCTGGCACCAAGATTATCAAGAACCCACCGACATTATAAGTAATCTTCATGAAAGCTAACAAAGAGTCAAATTTCTAAATCGGCAAAGGTCTATTCTCACTTTGAAAAATAGGCTAACCTTTGGTTTTAGATCACATCAACCAAGGAGCTTTCAATGAAAGTAGAAGTCGACTTTGAAAAGTGTCAGTCAAATGCAATTTGCATGCGAATTGCGCCAACAATCTTTGAAGTTAGAGAAGACGGATATCTCTACGTTCTAAACGATACACCAGACGAAGAACTTCGCGAAACATTGATCGAAGCGGTTGAATCGTGTCCGACCCAAGCGCTCTCGATCATAGGTTGAAGATGATCCACCAAAGATAACGCAATTTAGACGATAACCAACTAGGCAATTTCAAAAGCCACACGCTTGAGGTGCTCAAATCAACTTCATTTGTTCAGGCTGTAATCACCTCGAACTCTAGCGAGCCTTCAAATATGGCAAGTGGTAACTGCATTGGTCCAAAGCGCCTACTTTGCCCCATCATTAGAAACACGTGCCCTATGTGTTACCTGCTGTATCTAATACCTAAAATCTTACCGCTAGAACCCCAAGCGAAAATACTTGCCATTTTATCTAGAGTCCAGTTGCAAAGGCCGAGTGAAATCGGGCTAATTATGGCGAAGAGAGATACCTCTAGCTGCTGACATCCCTGACCAAGGGCCATGGCCCTTGGGGATCAAAATTCTGAGGACAGCCAGTCGCCCTGGATAGATTTCGTCCAAAGCAAAAAGAAATGATTTCAGAAGCGACCAACAAAGACGATACAGATATAGAAGATTAAACGAAGAAGGAGGCGCTATGCGCCTCCTTGACTTCCCCCATCCAGAAAAAGCAAGCGCCTGGAAATCCCCACTACACTGACCAAACTCCCCCAAGTTGCTTTCGCACGGCCTGTGAATTTCCTTGCGCTTCACTGAGAACCAGTATACACACCAGTGACTTAAGTCACAAATCACTAAAGGTAGAAACCTCTAAAAAAAATTAAAATCTGATGAAATTATTGCCGCAGGGAAGGATTTATCAGCCACAAAGAGGAATTTCACCTCTTTTTTGGACCATAACCTGTTCGTTCAAGCTCGAAAGCCAACTCCGGACCACCGCTACGATTTATGTGTCCATCTTCAAAGACGTGCACAAAGTCAGGCTCGAGCTCACGCAGAAGGCGGGAGTAATGAGTGATGACAAGTACACCTAGCCCCTCTTCCTTAACCATCAAAGCGATACGGCGAGAGACGTCACGCAGAGCATCAATATCTAGACCGGAATCGAGCTCGTCCAAGATCGCAATCTTCGCGCCGAAGGTAGCCAGCTGAAAGGTCTCGGCCCGCTTTTTCTCGCCACCAGAAAATCCAACGTTTACACTTCGCGAAAGAAGCTCTGGCGAAAGACCAATTGCAACTGCCTCTTTACTTAAGTCTTTAGCAGCCAACCTAGCTTCGTCCAAATTCAGCTCACGGGCAAGGTCATCAAAGCTCACGCCCACCAGTTCGGGAGGGTACTGGGCAATCATGAACAACCCAGCCCGGGCCCTTTGGTAGGTCGGAAGATTAGTAAGTTCCAAATCATTCAAAAAAATCCCGCCAGAGGTCACCACATATGGATTCTTTCCCATGATGGTAGATGCAAGCGTCGTCTTGCCTGAGCCATTAGGGCCCATTATCGCGTGGACTTCGCCGGCCTTTATAGTCAAATCAACGCCCTTGACTATCTCTTTGTGGTCTATCTCAATATGAAGATCCACAAGGCGCATGACCGAATCTACTGAGGTCTTGGCAGCTATCGTCATTTGATTGTCACCCATAACTTTCCATCTTCTACGTGAACGTCATAGACGGGCACAGCACGCGTTGCAGGTAGCGTAGTGGGCTTGCCTGTGACAAGAGAGAAAGTACTTCCGTGCTTCCAGCACTCCAGTTCCTTCTCTTGCGAATAGACTTCACCTTCGCTCAATGCATAATCTGCGTGGCTGCATTTGTCTCCAATGGCATAAAAATCATCGCCTATTCTGACAATTGCTATTCGATGACCACCGACCTCGACGCTTCGCGCCTTTCCGACCTCGAACTCTTCAACCGTTCCAAGAGCGATACTATCGTGCATTACAAGGTCTCCCTCAATTTGATATCAACCAATTCATTGATTACCTCAACCGCCTCTGACGAAGCGATCCCCTCCATAATCTCGTTGAAAAACCCCTTAACGATAATCCGCTTGGCACGTTCTGGGTCAATTCCGCGAGATTCCAAATAAAAGACCATCTCTGGATCGATCGGTCCTACTGCTGACGCATGCGAACATCGAACATTGTTCTCTCTGATATCCAAATTTGGCACCGAATCAGCGCGCGCGCCTTCAGAAAGCACGAGGTTTCGATTTGTCTGAAAGGCATCGGAACGCGAGGCGCCCTCTTCAATGCGGACTAAACCAGAGTATACCGAGTGCGAATTCTCCGAAACTGCCCCTTTGAAGAGCAACTCCGAAAAGGTATTTGGAGCATGATGATCCTGGAGAGTGCGAAAGTCTAGCATCTGGCTACCGCTTGCAAAATAAGCAGCCTTCAGGTAGGCCTTGGCATCGGCTCCATCCAAGTGGCTCTCCGCGCGAACACGAGCGTAGCTACCGCCAAAGCTAAAAACGCCAAATTCAAGCTTGGCATGATCGCTAATGCGTGCCGAGCAGTTGGCAACGATATAACCATCTTTAGAAAGGTCTTGAATCTGATAGTGATAGAGGTTGGAGCCTGCCCCTAAGCAACTAAGAAAGTTTGCCCCTACGAAGGAGACAGAAGGCTCCGAAGATATGAACTCAATGACATTTGCTTGGGATCCATCTCCCAAAACCACGACAACGCGTGGCAAAAACGCCACATCCTCACCAGGCACCCTGTAGCTTATGACTATCGGTTCATCAATCTTCGCATTGTCGGCAATCGATATGACGTAATGATCTTGCGAGTACGCCAAGGAGTATGCAGAAAAAAAGTCGTCCATCAATAGATACTCGTCCCAATGAGGTTTTGTTATATCAGAGATATGAGAGACACTGAGAACCTCAGAGTTTTTAGCCCGGTCATAGATGTCCAAAGAACCTGGAGCAACTTCTAGATACAGTGAAGAAGATGCCACGAGAGATGCTTTTAGGCCATCTAATAGCGGTGGAACTCCATCGAATAGCTTGATTATTGGCTTTGAAAGGCCAACTCTTAACGAGAGTGAAGTCAAATCCTCAACTCTCGAATAACGCCAAATCTCCTCGCTGGGAGCTGGAAAGCCAATTTCGATCGCCTTTTTCCGGGCGTCCTCCCGAAGAGAGGTTAGCCAAGAGCCATCCCCTCCTAAAACAGTCTGGTTTTCAAGTTCGAATGCTTGGACGCTGCCAATTTCGCTCGACACGGTCACCTCGATCGCAATTTCAAAAATAATTTCTCCTATCACGATAGTAGAATCCCAATTGGAATTCGCCTACAAACGGATTGTCAAACCTAGTTCTTCAAATTTGCAAAGGAATATCGGCGACTTCAGCCCATTTGCAAGCCAATCCTTCCAGACCGAATTAATGGATCTAACCCGGCCAAGAGCCACAATGTAGGGCAAATCTAGATAATCGAAAAAACCGACAATTTGTTGATGTTAGCATTATGAAATGTCTAGTAACCAATGTATCGAATACAAAATCAATGGCCACATTGGTCACGTAATCCTCTCACGTCAAGAGCGAAGAAATGCAATGAATCCTGCATTCTTCGAAGAATTCCCTCTAGCCATCAAAGAGTTAGTTAAAGATGGCCAAGTCAGAGCCATCGTAATTAGTTCAAGTGGAAATGACTTTACAGTCGGCCTAGATCTAAAAGAGTCGATACTCCATTCACCTGGTGGATCAGTAGCTAAATCGGCTTCGATCATGTACGAAAGAGTCAAAGCTCTGCAGGACTCTTTTTCAGTCTTAGAAAATACTTCGATTCCTGTAATCGCCGCGATCAGCGGATATTGTATCGGTGGCGGTGTCGATTTGATTGCTGCATGTGATAT
The DNA here is from genome assembly GCF_904848545.2 of Acidithrix sp. C25. Lineage (NCBI taxonomy): Bacteria > Bacillati > Actinomycetota > Acidimicrobiia > Acidimicrobiales > Acidimicrobiaceae > Acidithrix > Acidithrix sp. C25. The sequence continues at coordinate 844,631 of NZ_CAJHCI020000003.1, read as the reverse complement.
CCGAATCGCATCTGCGGATGCAATCTTTTCCATAAGGGAAGCCAAGATCGCTATCGTTGCCGACCTGGGATCTCTGCAAAGGCTTCCCTCGATAATTCCACGAGGCCACCTTTATGAGCTCGCACTAACGGCTGAGGACTTTGGAGCCGACCGAGCCCTAGAGATAAACTTGATCAATAGGATACTCCCGACAAAAGAAGAAGTAATTGAAGCAGCCTTTGAGGTTGCTAAAAAAATCGCTGCCAACTCGCCGCTCGCCACAGCTGGCACAAAAAATATTCTCAATTCAGTTTATGGTCACCACCTATCTGAAGACCTTGACAGGGTTGGCCTTTGGAACTCAGCCTTCCTGCGCTCAAATGACCTAAACGAAGCCATTGGCTCCTTCATAGAAAAGCGACCCCCTAACTTTACCGGAGAGTAGTAAGGTAGCTGGCAAGGCAGATGGGCCACAAAGACCCAACGTAGTAAGAGGCGGACACCACAGCCAAATAAAAGATCTAAATCACCTTATTGGATTCTCGCTCAATAAGGTGATTTAGCACCTTGTCGAACCGCCATTTCCAAGGTATCCATAAATTGAGCGAAATGGAACGCGACGTGCTAGACCTCAGATTGGGCTTGGTTCGCCCATCGCGTACAACACATCCAGTACGACAAAAGACGAGCTTTTATCGCCGAATAAGCTACCTTACCTAGTCGCGATCTTTGCGTCGGAAAAGGCCTCGCCGTTTCTTCGATTCTTTTAATTCGTTCATCGTGTCAAAGACTGCGGAATTGACAACATCTTCAGCACGATTTAAGAGCTCCTCGATATCGCGCTCTTCGTCTTGCGGGATATCGATAGGAACCACAGGCGGCGAAACCAATTTTCCATGTTGCCAACCAACATCTGCAAGTCTTCGCTCATATTTCGGACAATTATCTGGACACTTCCATGGTGCCTCTGGGGCAAGGCCCAAAACGCAATACCTCGCAACATCGCCCGTATCATATGTACGGCTCTGATAGTTTTTACACTCTTGACGCATCCCCATCCGACATTTCCTTCTTCCAGCGTCGAACCCTTTTGGCAAAGACTAGTCCAAGCTCAACACTTTTGACGAACAATGAAAAATTACATGCTCATTTAACTATGAATACGACCTCAAAACGACCAACCTAAATGGCTCCTAAATCGATCGAATATCCAGTTCAAATGGGCGAAATCAAAGATGGCCAATATGGAGAGACTCAATAACAAAAATATCGGAAACTCAATTCGTTCACGAAGATGCCCCATGGATTATCCATTTAAAAAAACAGATGACTGATTACGTCACCAAGATGAAATCCCGACAAAAACTCAACTAAGAAAATTACCAAGATATTGGGCCGCCTTGAAAACACGATGTTAGAACCCATGGTCTTCCTATGGCAAAATCGAAACTTGCTTTGGTAATGCTTTAATGGGGACCAATTGCCCCAAGGCTCCCCTACGAGCGGGTTGCTTGATCCACATCTAAGTTAGGAGGGCCCAACTTTCCCAAATGATTTAACGGATTAAAAAAAATAGTGATGGGGGAAATCATCACAAAAAGCACTACAACTAATATCTGTCGACCCTTTAGAGGGAGAGAGTGGGGCCCCTTTTAGACTCTCATTGGGTCGCATATTTATTATCGGCAATTATACGCGATCCTTTAGCGATATTTCAGAATCCTCAAAGGTTCAACCTCGATAGTGGTCTCATAAGGTTTTTTCAAAACCCAAACGATGACAAGACGAGACAAAAACGAGGGATACGCAATGGAAGAAAACTTTACCCCCCAAGGTGACACCCCAAACGACAAGAGTTCCGATATTGATCCATTCGACGAAGCGCTCAGCTCACTGGCAGAAAGTGGACCAAAACCAACTTCAGAAGAAGCAATCATTACGAGCCAGAGTTTCGAAGATTTTGAGCCAACAACCTCATTTGAATCCCAAGGCGATCAACCTTCCCAGGAGCAGGCACCGAAGTTCACAAACCCGGGATATCTAAACGAACCGACAGATACGTCAGCAGGTACCAGCTTCAATGGGCAAAACCTCTACACTGCAGCACCCATAGCGCAAAAACAGAGAACGCAAAGGCGAAGAAGAGGAAATGGTCGCCTCTTTGCTGGCGTCGCACTAACAGCCCTAGTGGTCAGCGCAGTTGGTGGATATGGCGGCTACAAGCTAGCTAGCTCCACCACCACAAGCACAACCGTTCCCTCTGCAGTCCAAACAAATGCAACCACAACAGCTCAGGCTGCTGCCGCAATTACGTCGGCCAATGGAGCGATGAGTATCCAAGCTATCCTCGCGAAGGTTGAACCTGCGATAGTGGACATCTCTACCACCGGCGTTCAATCCAATGGCTTCTTCGGAGGCTCTAGCAGCTTCTCGGCTGCCGGTACAGGAATGATAATGACACCCAATGGTAAGGTGCTAACAAATGCACACGTTGTCGCGAATGCAAGTACAATTCGCGTGACTTTACTTGGTCAATCCAAATCATACAACGCTACCGTCATAGGCCGAGATACGGCCCACGATGTAGCTGTACTTCAAATTCAAGGCGCATCCAATCTGCCTACTGTAACATTTGGAAAGTCATCAGCCCTTCAAGTTGGAGACAGCGTTGTCGCTATTGGTAATGCACTGGCACTTCAAGGAATGCCGACTGTGACCCAGGGAATCGTCTCTGGCCTTAATCGAACGCTACAGTCGTCAACTAGCACCCTTAGCGGTCTCATCCAAACCGATGCACCGATCAATCCTGGCAACTCAGGCGGACCGTTGGTAAATGCATCCGGGCAAGTAATTGGAATGAATACCGAAATCTTGACAGGAACCGGTACCGAACCTGCTCAAAATCTAGGATTTGCCGAATCAATAGACTCTGTACTTCCAATCGTCGCCAAGATCGAAGCTCACCCGAACACATTTACTACAACTACCCCTGTCACTGGACAAACGGCATACCTCGGTGTAGCTGTGGAAACACTGACTCCTTCCATCGCTAGCCAACTCGGTCTACCAACATCCCTAAATGGCGCTCTAGTCGACCAGGTCACAGCAGGAGCACCAGCAAATCAAGCTGGAATTACCCCAGGATCCGTAATCACCAACGTCAATTCGAAGGCCATTACCAGTGCATCGAGCCTTGTCACAGCGATACATTCACACAAGCCTGGGCAATCTCTGACTGTCAAATGGGTCAACGCACAAGGCACCAATTCTGCGACGGTGACCTTGGCAGCAGCCCCGACCGCCTAGTCGTCATGACGCACAATAAAAAGCCGATAGGATCAAAGTGACGAATCTCATTCCCAAGGTTTCAACGAGCAGAGAGCCAAAATTGAGCGAACCAACCACAGCCCCTAGAGTTCTAGTTATCGATGACGAAAGCTCCATAACCGATCTGGTCTCACTAGCCCTTGGTTTCCAAGGATACAAAGTAGAAAAGGCATCGGGTGCCAGAGAGGGACTTGAAAAAGTTCGCTCATTCTCTCCAGATATTATTTTGCTTGACGTAATGATGCCAGAGTTAGACGGCTTCGAAGTGGCAAGACGCTTGCGAATGGAAAAGATCGATACGCCGATAATCTTTCTAACAGCCAAAGATACGACTGAGGACAAGGTCTCAGGCCTCAAAATCGGCGGCGATGACTACGTAACAAAGCCATTTTCGCTTGAAGAACTAGCTGCCCGAGTCGATGCAATCATCAGACGCACTAAGAAAGATAATGAGATTTCGACGAGGTTGGTCTTCGCGGATCTCATCCTCGATCTAGAAACGCATGAAGTATTTAGAAAAGGACAACAGGTCGAGCTCACCTCAACCGAGTTCAATCTACTTCAATATCTGATGGAAAATGCCCGACGGGTCGTATCTAAATCACAGATCCTCGATCACGTCTGGCATTACGACTTCGGTGGGGACGCTAACATCGTGGAGACCTACATCTCCTATCTGCGAAGAAAGATCGACTCAGATAGCGAACCTTCGCTCATTCGAACCGTTCGAGGAGCTGGATACTCAATGCGAATGCCCAATAGCTATGACGCTCAATGAGAGATCCAAATACAAAATTTAGGCACTTCATTCAACCAAAATGAAGTGCCAATTTCGAGATGAAAGACATTGGATTGGTTGCAGTAAAGGAAATCCTAAGGCGAAGAATTGAAGCAACTCAACAAAGCCAAGCAGACGCTCGAAATAAAAAACCGAAATCAACACTAAAAGCTAAGCTTCTAATAACAGTGGCACTACTGGTGGCCTTTGGACTTGGGATAGCTGATCTCGCAACGTATACAGCCTTGCAATCTTTTCTCTACCAAAAATTAGACCAGCAGCTCCAAACTACAATTGGATCCACGGCGCAAGCACTTTTCGAATCATTTCAGGGAAGACCTGGCAACGGTTCTATACCAGCCATGGTACCCGATGGGTCTTGGGGAGAAATAGCTTCGGGCGGTAGAATAGTTTTTAGCGTTGCATTCGTTCAACCCGGAACTCTCCAAGGTTCGCCACCCAAGATCCAACTAAGCGGCTCACAGGCAATTAAAGTGAATCACCCAACGACCGTTACAGCTTCCAACGGTAGCCAAATTCAATATCGCGCGTTAGCCATTACTACCTCAGTTGGAAATGTTACAGTCATCTTAGCTATTCCAGAGACTGGTCTACATGCGACCCTATCACGTCTAGCCATAGTCACAACGCTCGTGTCGCTGACCTTACTGGTAATTCTGATCGCACTTGGATTCTATCTAATTGGGATTGGTCTGGCACCTCTTGATCGAATGACCGAGACTGCTGATCAAATCTCAAAGGGCGATTTCTCGCGACGAATCGAAGCAGAATCACGAGATGCAGAAGTTGAAAAACTGGCGGACGCCCTTAATTACATGTTGGGAACGATTCAAGCCGAGATTGAAAAACGCGAAGCCTCCGAAGGGCGTCTAAAGCGATTCGTTGCTGATGCATCTCACGAATTACGGACGCCGCTTACCTCAATCAGAGGTTATGCAGAGCTAATCGAAACCGGCTTGATCTCTAAACCCGAAGATATATACTCCGCCGCCGAACGTATCACAACTGAATCGGTTAGGATGGCGGGATTGGTCGAAGACCTTTTACTTCTTGCTCGGTTGGACCAAGCTCGAGCCCTGCAAAAACTCGACGTAAACTTTTCTCAAATAGTCGCAGCTGTAGTGGCCGATGCCCACGTAGTGGAGCCCAACAGACCACTTAATGCATCTATCGCGCCGGATATACATGTAATCGGAGACCAGCCAAGGCTCACCCAAGTCGTCTCGAACATTATGTCGAACCTAAGAACACATACGACAGAAAATACCCAGGCTGAAATTACCCTAGGGGTGACAGCAGATGAACAGGGGGCTCCAATCTGTCAGCTATCAGTGAGGGATTGGGGACCAGGTCTCTCAAAAGAGCAACTTGACCACGTATTTGAGCGTTTCTACCGAGCTGACCCATCTCGAACGCGATCCCAAGGTGGAGCAGGACTAGGTCTTTCCCTCGTTCAATCGATTACCGAATCGCACAATGGAAAGGTTTGGATAACCTCTGGCGGAATTGGAAAAGGCATTACCATTGGAGTAGAACTTCCAATCGCCAATCAGGGCCCAAACACCGCCCAAAACAACCTGGGATCGATCGATTCACCTTTGAGCGGCGACCCCCCGGTCTCATTCGGTAGCGGATCGTAAAATTCGCCATCACAATCTACTCACTCCTAGATATTATAAATATTAAAGCTACGATAAGACTAGAGCAGCTCATAAAATAGATAAATTAAAAGACAATGCATTCATCTTCATCGGAGCTTCTTCTAGGAATTCAGTCAACTGGCGAAGGTGCTCGTTTGGAAGGACCTTTCCATTGTTTTTTATCAATTTCTACCCGCGGAACACCTTCTGACTCATACTAAGGATCGAAATGGCAATAGAAACATCTGAATTGATAGATGAATTAGAGAAATACGCTGCCCAGATTAGCGAACAGGCCCCCTCCAATCTCGACTTGGCCTTGGCTCACCTTGGGTCGTGGCGTGTAAGCGACCTACTCGAACACCTTTCGTTAGTCTTAGAGAGGGCAATAAATCGCATTGGAAAGACCGAAGAACCCAAAGCTGGCGAAAGTGCGACGGGAACCATCGACCATCTTGAGCAATACACCGAGACTTCGAATCGTCTTATTGCAACGTTGAAAACCACGAGCGATCAAACACCTGCCTGGAATTGGACGGGATCAAATCAAAATAGCGCTTGGTTAAAGCGTCGTACGGCCCACGAAGTAGCGGTACACTCTCTCGACATTGCACTCGCATTGAATTTAGTCCAAGATGTCAATAAATATTTCAATCCAAAATTTGCCAGTGACGGAATCGCGGAATTTGTTAATGTATTTCTGGGCCGATTAAATGCCAAGTACGAAGGGAGTTCCGAGCCATTTTCCATCCATATCCATGCAAATGATGTCTCAGATACCGAATGGGTCTTCCTCTTTGGCACTACGACCATAGAAGCAAAGCAATTGCACCAAAAGTGTGATCTTGCGCTACGCGGTACCGCAAGCGCGCTTTATGGGTGGCTATGGAATCGATTCGCCTACGAGAATCTAGAGCTAATCGGCGATCATACCTTGGCGGACAAATGGCACGAAATCGTAAAAATCTAGTTAACCCTTTACCCCGATGAGCCACTTGCTCAAGAATCGTCTTATTTGATATCGACTAACCCAGCTTTAGAAAAAGTTATCGCAAGATCGCTCTGTTTTGGGTTGGAGTAGCCAATTTTTAGAGCACGCAAAAAAATAACATCTGGTCTGGCGTGTGCCAGTAATGACGAAATAGAGATAGGCCATTGCCAATCAGCAAGCAAACCTTTCACAACGCCAAAGAGAATATCTCCATTTAACATCATGGAGACATCTTTCGACGGCGCCGCCAAAACTAGCCACCGAGCCTAATTCGACCACTCTCAAAAAAGAAGCTACCTTGAACTATTGCTCTCGTTTGCGCTTTTGATAGATCATCGGAGCTTAAAGATTTAACCAGGGATTCACCCAGGATTCATGATCACAAGACCTGCGAACCAAGACCATTATTTAATGGCCACCTTGACCATCTTGGAATTAGCTGATAGAACGTTATTCAACAGAGCATCATTATCTGTTGGAGACTCATCTGGCGAAACCTCTCAAACGATCGAAATAGCGCATCAGGTAGAGAAATCGCAACAAAAGACAATGTTGTGCTTCTAACCAATTATGACCCCTACTTATCCATGCCTATCTCGAACGAGCAAAAAGATTAAGTTATCCACCAAGGTCAATTTATCGAGATGGATGCCCACACAAAGACAACCGATCCCTGAAATTCACAAGCACAACCAACCATGACCGATACCCGCAGTACCATCGAGGTGCTCCCCAGGAGAACTGGAAAATTCCAAGGAGAAGGCAATTATCGTCAAAGAGCTCGCGAGAAAGTCAAAGACCTAAGTGCCGAGCCTCTTTGATGCCAACCAGCCAGCTAAGATCGCCCGAATAACGAACTCACTCCGGCCTTGGAGCGCAATTGAAGCCCTATCCACCCATGATGCCACAGCCCAAACCAAGCCACCCTTAGCCCTAGCTTTCTCTTTTCCTCGAACCACATAATGACTAGGAGAGCCAAGCAAAGCTTCCTTAGGTTTCATGTTTTATACATGGTTCCCAACAATGCCATGGACGAACGCGCCTTTGATTGCCATGTCCAAAAAGCCGCGGGAAAGCCTCAGTACACTTTTATCAACAACCCACTTTACCTAAGTGAAAAGCAATAATGATTTGTATTAAACAACCAAAGCATTCCTTTTGAAAAAATTCATAAAGTAACAAAAATCATAAAGTAACAAATAAGTACTTGGTAGACAACTAATCAACTTCCCGTATTGGCCAGATAGGCCTCTACGATAAGCTAACTCGATAAAAATCTAATAGATCCATCGAACGCCACCTATGGTCTCAACGCGAAGTAAACACCAACCTAACCGGAGATGGTTTTGAAACAAAATAGCCAATCTTAAATCATATTTCTAGCAAAACTGGAGTAATCTTGCCATCAATCTCCCCGATTGCTATAAACGTCTACGAAAATATTGACATAGAGACCTACATGTGATTCTGCCTTCAATAGGGATCTCCCTTCAATAGGTCCAAGTCACGATGGCTAATGTGCTCTACGACAATGTCAGATACTTGAAAAAATAATCTTTAAGGTTGCTAAATGGTTCAACTTAGTCAGAAATTCATTGATTTAGACAGAAAATTTAACGACAATTTATATTTTCTAGAATCAGCAGAACCTGAAAAATTATTTAAAAGATAAATCATACATTGACTACAGCTAGCTTACGTAATCTTTAATAATTCTAAATTTGCCATTTATGACTAAGATTATCCAACTAAGACCTTTTTACGAGCTAGATCACGGCGGATCGATGCAAAAAGATATTTATCCAATCAAAACTCACCAGAATCCACTTCTCGTATCGCCCAGTATGGCTAAAACCCACACAAAAGTATTACCAATGAACTTTAGTAATGACGCCGAGGTGTAATTGACAATGTCAAAGGATTGCTAACATTGGAATGATTGAAATTTCAAAATATTTACTGATATGTTTAACCCAGGCTCAAAATCCGCCGAAAAAAGAGATATTGAAGATAAACCTGACCTAAATCTTCAAAGACAATTTGCACCTTCGAGTCAAAAAGAAATGAGCTGCTTCGAGGACACATCGCCCGACGTAACAAAAGACACACCATCGAACCCGCCGCCAGGGATAGAAATGTCTAGCCGAATCGCACACATCAAGGAATTATTCCGGAATATACATCAATGGAGCTTCCAGAGATCAACAGCCATGTGGGCAGGTCTTAGATTCGATCATCAAAAAGTAACAAATCTTCCAACGTTAAAGATCTTGAGCACCCGAGCCAAAAAGACCCGAAGCTACGGATAAAAGAAAATTGATCATCAGTCGGTCAACAGAGATGAGATCGTGACCGCCCTAATCGAAAAGAATAGTAGAAACCCTGTGAAAACTTCTCTAAGAAAAGCCGCCTTGCTAGGCTCGTCACTTACGATGATAGGTGCCGCGAGCCTAGCTACCGTTTTCTCCAGCACAAATACAGCCTCCGCAGATCCCGCATCGAACACGAAATACACGCCTATTGCCTTCAACCTTTCGAATCTCATCACAAGTCAAGTTGTATCTTCTAGCACTCACTTTGAGCAAACCCTCAAAACCTCCGATGGCAACTACTGGGTATCAACAACGAGTGGGTATTTAATTGAATTCTCCGGTATCTCGGATTCTGCAATAGGCTATATCCATACCGCCGATCAACTCTACGATGGCGTAGTAGTACCTGTTGCTGGAAGTTCTGATCGTCTATATTTCATAAACCAAGGATCAAGCAATTGCACAGTCGTTGAGCTCTCACTAAGCGGATTAACTTTTACTAGCGCTGGATCACTTCAATACACCACTCCGAAATTAAATTGCGTAGTAAATAGTTCAACGGGCAAAGCCCTAAGTGGCCAGTCCTCATATTCGATTGCAACAGATGGAACCAACGTCTATCTAACGCAACCTTCCCTAGTTCTGAACCCTGCCACTACGCGCACTTATTATAACGTTCTATGGGAAATCAAGAATGCAAACAGCACGACAACCACCTCTCTGGCTGCTACTGCATTTATTTTGGACCCCACCGAAACAATTGGGTCAGCGATGGGCATCTACGGTAAATACGCCTATATCGGCGGCGCATCGCACCACATCTATTCCTATTTACTCAGCACTCTTTCCCCTGCAAATAACACTGCATCAAACCCAAATACCCCAAATGTCGTCTATAGCGTACCCTCAAACGGAGGAGGATTCGGAGACTTTCAAGGGGTCACCACCAACGGAAGTAGTTCCGAGCTATGGTTCGTGCGTGAATTCAACAAACAAGTCGGTTATATCCCAATTGCAACCACCGGAAGCATAACTGGGTACGACTATCAGATAGGAGGTAGTCCTAACAACGAAATTGAATCAATGACTTATGATCCACATTCAGGCAATCTATGGATTGCCTCTGGCAACGTAAATGGGGTCCCATATTCCAATGTGAGTTTTGGCTATTTCAACATAAACGCATTGTCAAGTTCAGTAACAGGGACATCTAGCGTAAAAACCCTCACTCCAACTTGGTACAAAACTCCAACAGGAGTAAGTGAAGGAGCCGACGACTTTGCGCTTTACGCCAACGGTAACCCAATCTACTATTTTGGAGGACCAACACTTTCCATCAAAAAGACTGATAGCGTTGGCGGAATAGCTAGTACCTCAAGCTTCACTACCACCGGCGGAAGCACGACGATAGATAGCAACTTCAACTTTACCGTAACTGTCGGTTTGCCGACTCAAATTGGAAATATTCAAAACAGATCCGAATCGAAAACAATAACTGTAACTGACCCCGTACCATCACAATTTAGCCTCGACACCGTTAGCGGCCCTAGCGGAGCAACGCCAAATTGGAATTGTCAAATTAATCATCCGCAAAACTCATTCAGCTGTTCATACACCCCGGCATCGCCGATTGCCCCGGGCACGACACTTCCACCCATAACCGTAGGAGTAAAAGCAAACGCGACTGGAAGCTTTACCAACACCGCCACAGCGGAATCAGAAGACGCCAATCCAGTACAATGGAGTGACACGGTAACGGTCTCCTCGCCCGCTACCACCACGACCACGACGGCTCCGCCAACTACAACGCCGGTAACCGCGCCTAGCCTTTCGACCACGACCACGACGGCTCCGCCAACTACAACGCCGGTAACCGCGCCTAGCCTTTCGACCACGACCACGACGGCTCCGCCAACTACAACGCCGGTAACCGCGCCTAGCCTTTCGACCACGACCACGACGGCTCCGCCAACTACAACGCCGGTGACTGTGCCTAGCTTTTCTTCCTCGACCACGACGCCTCCGACAACACTGGTACCGGTGACAGCACCTTCGACGGCCAATCCGGCAACTACTGTGCCAAAATCAGCTTCACAAGTAGTCGTACCCTCAACCCACACGGGCAAACCATGGGAACCCTGGTCTATTGGTACCTGGCAGCACTATTGGCAATAGTTGGTTCAGTAATTCTCTGGCCACGAGGAAAACAATATAAAAGTAACTCCTAGGATTTCGATCAGCTAGATCTTCGAAAATACCATTAGAGATATTTGGAACAAAAGCCCCGGGCTAGGTAACTCAAACTTTACCTGGACCGGGGTGTCCAAGATAAATAACGCTGAAACTGGTATTTGAACTAAAGGTGCTCGTAGTTGAAATTACATGTCATCTACCACCTTCGAAGCGCCCATAGCGCCACCTTTTGAAACCAAAAGCATTTGGCACCCAAGGCGCCATATCCATACAGAACTTCCACCCGCTGGCTTAAGATTTTCCAATCTAGATCTCAATCGATTTTCCAAAAATAGAAATCACTGCGCATCAAAAAGCATGATAACTAAATCTGATTGGCTTTTCTGCCATCTGAACCCACGGTTACCGAAATCGATGCATGGGAGCCCTCCGTTTTTGGCTCGTGTTCTAAAAAAGTTACGCGGGAATTACCACCATGTAAGCTACGGTTCAGATAAGCAAGCAGATCCCGTCCTGGAGTGAAAAGGTAAGATTTCGGTCAAATCGACGCTCTCTTGAGTTTGCTCTAATTGATAAAGCTAGCTAACACAATGACCATCAAGCAATAGCAACATGGATACGCGTAAATATGTAGCACCTCCAGTAGAGATCCAAACAACAAGGCGCCACGAAGGCGCTCATACTCTTGGTTCTTACCCAAGCTTTTTGCTTGGCACCTACAAAAAGTAGGTACCGGCCCAACTGAACTTTAAGGAATCGACACCCGAAGAAAACACTAACATTGACTCCGACATCTCGCACCAATATGGTCCTAAATCAAAGGTTTACAATCGATATGAAATTGATCGTCGCCATTATAAAGCCGTTCAAACTTGAGGACGTCGCAAACGCACTATCAAAGATAGACATTAAAGGCATGACCGTCTCCGAAGTCCAGGGGTATGGCCGTCAAGCCGGACATACCGAGGTGTACCGAGGAGCAGAGTACCAGACAAGATTTGTCCCAAAGCTCAAAGTGGAGATAGTCGTGGCCGATGAAGCCCTCGATGAAGTTATGGAACTCGTTGTGACCGCAGCCCGAACTGAAAAGATCGGTGACGGCAAGGTTTGGGTGATAGACCTAGACGAACTAATACGCGTTCGAACCGGCGAACGCGGCATTGATGCAATTTAGACAACGACCAGGCAAGTCGGTCTATATGAAATCTGAGATTCGCCCCGCTCTCCTGTCTCATTAAGGCCAGGAGCCACACAAGCATTGTCTATTTTTATACCTTTAAATTTTCCACCAGCGACACTGTCTAAAGCCAATTCATCTCAAAAAAACAAGACGAAACATTTTGGAAACATTCTGGAATTCTGTTAGAAACATTTCCCATTTATTGTGACACGAATCGGGAGTTATCCTAAGCGCAAGCGCCGCCTTCGCTCGGAAAATCACCAGTCGCCGATCAGGGGAGAGATATGAATTTCAATTCGGGAGATACCGCATGGGTCCTAATCGCTGGAGCATTGGTCATCTTTATGACTCCAGGCCTTGCATTCTTTTACGGCGGCATGGTTCGATCTAAAAACGTTCTAGCCATGCTCATGCAAAACTTTGTCGTAATGGGCATAGTTAGCGTTCTTTGGGTCTTTGTAACCTATTCATTGGCATTTGGTGTGGACCTAGGCGGATTTGGAGTGATTGGAACTCTCCATTTCTTTGGGCTGGGTCACATAACACAAGCCGTACCGGGTTACTCTGGCCCGCTGACTCAACATATACCTCCATTGGTCTTTGTCATTTTTCAAATGTCTTTCGCAATCATAACTCCGGCGATCATAACTGGATCCTCTGCAGATCGTCTGGCGTTTGGACCGTTCGTGGTCTTTATAATTCTTTGGTCAATCCTTGTCTATGCGCCTGTGGCGCACTGGGTATTTTCCCCCAACGGTTGGCTATTTAAGCTCAAAGTAGAAGATTTCGCCGGTGGAAATGTCGTTGAAATTAATTCAGGAGCCGCTGGTGTAGCTCTAGCAATTGTTATAGGAAAACGACGAGGGTGGCCACACAAACCGATGGCTCCACATAGCGTGCCATTGGCCCTCTTGGGTGGTGGCATCCTATGGTTCGGTTGGTTCGGATTCAACGCTGGCTCGGCACTAGCCGCCAACACATTAGCTGCCCACGCCTTTATAAATACCAATACTGCAGGCGCATGTGGAATGTTGAGTTGGTTGGTATTTGAGCGACTTCGCGGAGGAAAGTCTACTACCTTAGGCGCGGTCTCGGGTGCAGTAGCAGGGCTCGTAGCTATCACTCCATCGTGTGGCTTTGTTGACATCTACGGTGCCAGCGCAATCGGACTTATTGCCGGATTGGTTTGTGCCTATGCGATCACTTTGAAGTTCAAAGCCGGCGTGGATGATGCACTTGATGTAGGCGGGGTCCACCTTGTAGGTGGAATAGTCGGAACGTTACTTATCGGAGTTGTTGGCACCTCAGCCGTCTCTGGAATCAACGGCATACTCTACGGAGGCAGCGCATTGCTCCTCCTGCATCAGTTGATAGCAGTCCTGGCATGCGGGCTTTATTCGTTTTCGATGACATGGCTGATCGCAAAAACTATCGACAAGACAATGGGCCTAAGAATTTCTCAAGAGCAAGAGAACGAAGGAATGGATACGTCCTTGCACGCAGAATCAGCCTATGAATTTGGCAGTTCCATCCTTGAAGCTTTCAAGTAGCTAGCATAAAACAGCTATGGTAGTTGCCAAACCCACGCCCCTGATTCAGGCCACTACCCAAGGACCATTAGTGCAAGGCACCAAACTCGCTATAGGCAATTTTGATCCTTTTACGAATCGCACGATAAGAAGGCTACTCCAACTATTCAATGTAATTCAGACCGACAAATTACCCCAAAGGTCTCAAGGTGGCGAATCAGACAGTTCCCTTTTCAATCCCTGTCCAAAGCCTTCTGGGCGACGATTCGGGGCTGAGCAATATCTTTCACTCGGTGCCCAAATAAGATCTCCACCACGAGCTCCTAGGGTCCAAGTCGGCAAGATGCAAATATAAAAATGGACCCGATTATAACGTCGGGCCCATTTTCATATACAGGAAATCATCGTGAGATGGCACTTCAAAGGATCAATAAGACTTCAGAACTAGCCTATAGAACCATCCATTTGCAATTCAATCAGACGACTCCATTCAACGGCATACTCCATTGGCAACGTCTTGGTGACTGGTTCGATAAAGCCATTTACAATCAAGCTCATAGCCGCAGACTCGCTCAAGCCACGACTCATGAGGTAAAACAATTGATCGTCACCGATCTTAGAAACTGTCGCTTCGTGGCCAATTTGCGCGTTCTGCTCCTGTACTTCCATATATGGCTTAGTTTCAGAGACGGAGATATCATCCAAAAGAAGCGCGTCACAACGAACAAAGCTCTTAGACCCCTTAGCTCCCTCATCTACGTGCACCAATCCTCGATAGGTGGTCTTTCCACCGTCCTTTGAAATTGACTTGGAGATGATGGTAGATGTAGTCTCTGGAGCCGCATGAACCATCTTGGCTCCTGCGTCTTGGTGCTGACCCTCTCCTGCATAAGCGACAGACAGAACCTCACCTTGTGCTTTAGGCCCCATAAGATAGACCGCGGGATACTTCATCGTCAACTTGGAACCAATGTTGCCATCGATCCATTCAACGCGTGCTTCCGTCTCGGCAATTGCCCTCTTGGTTACCAAGTTGTAGACGTTCGAAGACCAGTTCTGAATCGTTGTATAGGTGATCCGCGCTCCCGGCTTAGCGATTAACTCGACCACAGCCGAGTGAAGCGAATCCGTAGTATAAACAGGCGCAGAGCAACCTTCGATGTAGTGGACCTTTGAACCTTCGTCTGCAATGATCAAGGTTCTCTCGAACTGCCCCATGTTCTCAGCATTTATACGGAAATATGCCTGAAGTGGCATATCCACCTCTACGCCAGGAGGCACATAGATAAACGAGCCCCCAGACCAGACGGCTGAGTTTAATGCAGCAAATTTATTGTCATTTGGTGGGATCACTGTGCCAAAATACTGTCGGACAAGATCGGAATGTTCCCTAACTGCAGTATCCATGTCGCAAAAGATGACACCCATCTCTTCTAGGTCCTCACGGTTTCGGTGGTAGACGACCTCAGACTCATATTGAGCCGTAACTCCAGCTAAGTACTTTCGCTCTGCCTCTGGTATCCCGAGCTTCTCGTAAGTTGCCTTGACCGATTCTGGTAACTGATCCCAGGAAGATACCTGCTTTTCGATTGGCTTTATGTAGTAATAGATATCATCGAAATCAATATCAGGCATATTTACTGCAAACCATTGTAACATCGGCTTGCGCTCGAAGTTAGCCAAAGATCGCATCCGAAAGGCCTTCATCCAATCGGGCTCATTCTTCATCCAAGACATCTCTTTGACGATCTCAGAGTTGATACCCTTCTTTGGCTTGAAGACATAGTCTTCCCGGTCGGACCAACCGAGCTTGTACTTACCAAGATCTAGATCGACAGTACTCATTGGACCTCACTTGAAAATAATAAAAAAGAAAACCAAACGCATTCAAGAATTACTTTAAGACTAGCCCATCTAAGTAATTTCTCCTATACAGATAGGAGAAAATATTTCAAATATCTAAACTAGCTTCAGCTAAAGCAGTCGTCCTTCTGAAATCTCTATCGCCGAAGGTAAATTTCTATCTAGGATCTCGCCGAAACCAAAAAAGGCCAGCACTTAGAAATGGCACCTGCGAATCCAGCGTAATATAAATTTAGTGCAATCGGTATAAACAAATCAAAGCGCCTATAAGGTCATAACTGTGTCAGCAGTTTCAAAGATCTTCAAATCACTAACCCCGCCTAAACTACCACCCAAGAATCCATCCATCCTGCTGGGCCTTGGTGAGCCCCGTATCGACAACTACTTCTGGATGAACGAGAGTGAAAATCCCTCTGTACGCACCTTTATTGACGAGGAAAATGCCTTCGCGCGCACAGTTCTGTCAAATCTTGAACCTCTGCGAGAGAAGGTTTACTCCGAATTTCTAGAGAGAATTGAGCTTGAAGATCACGGTGTACCTCAGCGAAGAAAACATTTCTGGTATTACGGCGCCACTGATAAAGAGTCGCAGTATGAGATTCACTTTCGATACAAAGACAGAGGTTACGGTGAACCCACAATCGTAGAACAAGATGTAGAAGTTGTGCTCAACGAGAACGAACTTGCCCAAGGTCATGAATTTTTTTCGCTAGGATCAACGGCCCTCTCTGACGACGAAAACCTAATCGCCTATGGAATAGATACCACTGGAGCAGAAAACTATGAGATCTACATCAAGGATCTATCAACGGGCAAGACGATCCACATTCCAACTCAGAATGCCACATACGGTTTGGAATTCGATATCCAAGCAAAACGACTCTTCTGGGTCGAAAGCGACGACGCGACTAGGCCATACAAAGTCAACGTCATTGATCTGAACAATATAGAGCAGGGTTCTATGGAACTATACAAAGATGATGACCAGTCGTTCGGAGTTTCAATAGGCCGCTCCAAAGACAACAAGACTCTCATCGTTGACTCAAGTTCAACAACATCTTCTGAGGCGTACTTCCTAGATCTGAGCGATCCACAGGCACAACTAGAGCTATTCCAGAGGCGCACTAACGGCCTGGAGTACTCAGTGGAGCCAATAGGCGATCAGATTTACATCCTCTCAAATCTAAAAAACGATAACTTCCATATCTCAATCTGTCCAAGAGGCCAGATGTCACTGGAAAACTGGAGCGATCTACTGCCCATTGAACCCAATATAAAGATCGAAGCAATCGAGATCTTCGACCATCATCTCGCAATCGAAGAACGACGAGATGGGTTCGCCAGAATTAGAATTGTGGATCTTTTGGATCAAAGTTCATTTGAGATCCCAGTTCAAGACGAAGCTTCGACGCTAGAGTTGAGTGCAAATCCCGAGATGGACGCCAACTCGCTGCGTTATAGCTATACCTCGATGACGACACCACGATCGACTTTCGAAATAGACCTAAAGTCCAAAGAGATCAAACTCCTCAAGCAAACTAAGGTCCTCGGAGGCTTTGATCCGAGCGACTATTCTTCGGCAGTAATAAGAATACGAGCCCGAGATGGCGTCGAAGTTGGCGTATCTTTGATATATCCCCGCGATATCTCACAGGATGGCAACAATCCGGTCGTTCTCTATGGGTATGGCTCGTATGAACATTCCATCGACCCGAGGTTTTCAACTCTTAGGTTATCGCTCTGTTCTCGTGGAGCCATCTTTGCAATCGCCCACATCAGAGGAGGCGGAGAGTTAGGGCGTCAATGGTACCTGGATGGAAAACTCGTTAAAAAGCATAACACTTTCAACGACTTCGTCGATGTCGCGCGAGGCCTAGTAGACCTGGGTTGGACCCAACCAGGCAAGATTATGATCATGGGCGGCAGTGCTGGCGGGATGCTGGTAGGAGCGGCTCTAAACCAAGATCCATCACTCTTTGGAGGAGTGATCGCAGAAGTTCCCTTCGTAGATTGTCTCACCACTATTTCAAATCCAAGCCTACCCCTTACAATACCCGAATGGGAAGAGTGGGGAAATCCATTAGATGACTACACAATTTACAAAGAGATGCTCTCGTACTCTCCATATGATAACGTCGCAGCTGGAGTCGAATATCCTCCGCTTTTAGTCACCTCTGGGTTGACAGACCCAAGAGTCTCCTACGTTGAACCATCAAAATGGGTCGCAAAGATAAGAGAAATAACCACCAATCCAAAGGTGATTTTATGGACAGAGACCTCAGCGGGACATTTTGGCACTTCCGGGCGTTTCAACGAGTGGGAGATGGAATCTCGAATCTACGCATTTGTCTTGGGATGCCTCTTCGACGATATCGAAGAGCTAAATAACAAAGTCAACTAGGCACAATTGTCCATTTGTTCAATAGAGAAAGCTCGCCATCCAAAGCCACCTCAAGAGAGATCCCAAATCGACTGTGAATTAAACCCAAATAGATACCAATAAAGTTCCTCTTGGTACAATTCATAGCCATAGCGCCATTGAGGCAATAAAGATTTTAGGATCCCAAAGCAAAGAAAGGCGCGAATCGGCCACTGGATAGGCATTCCAATTGGGCTACTCCGGCAAACTCAAGGACTTGACCTTTTGGATAACCTTGTAATTGGACAGGTTATCGACTGGCCAAAACACGCAAAATAACTTATCCACCGAATCGAAGTGAGCACTAGGGGCTACTACAAAGTTTAGATCTGCGACCCTTGACTTGGCACAAATGTGAAATTGTAGGGTCCAGGCTTCGATGTAAAGTGAAGCGGTACCCCATTTATCGACAGCGTAGCTACTGTGGAATTTCCCACTCGGATCCACAAAGGACCGGTTGTTGAGATAGTTCGAATCTGGCCAGCCTGCAAGACAGCTTCCCAAGATATCACAGCGCCCGCCGCAGTGCTCTGGGCAACCCAGCACGCACCAGATGTTACTGAGACAACAACGCTATAGCTACCTGTCGGTGCTGGATAGCTGGCCCCCAAATAATTCGAGCTTGATGGCGCGAGAAAAGACGGAACCGTGGTGGTGGTTGAAGCTGTGGTCTTGTTTTTAGGTACTGGCGGAACGGTGGTTGTGACTATATTCGACTTGACTGTCGCCGGGGACTTAGAGAAGGCGAAAAAACCTATAATAACTATCAAAACCAGAGCTACCGAACTCGCTGCTAAAACTGGAGTTGCAGAACCCCTCCCCAAACCTCGTGGCCTATTCCAACCAAAGCGGGGTGAACGACCAAGGCTTTTGTTAGACAGAGATGGATCTAGTGAAGCAGTCTCATCAAAAACAAGTGGAGCGCCAAATCGAGGAGCGAACTCACCCGTTGAATCGAGATTGAACTCATCTAAATTCGGCTCTTTCTTGAAATTGTTAGAAGCAGAAACTAGGCGCCTCGAAACGCTAGGTTCGTCTCCTGAGATACCATCACTAAAACCAACCGACTTCGCAGCTGGGAGTGAAGGTGGATCAGGAACTTTCTCTATGGAATCAGCAGGCAAATTTTGCGGGGGTACCGCGTCACTGGATGCTTTAACTACAAGATCATCACCCTCATGGTTACCACCGGGCTTTACTACTCTAATATGAGGATTCGCCTCGACCGGTATAACCCCAGCGACACCAGGTGCATCACCAGAAATCTTATGCATAACGCCCATAGCCTGATTGTGACGAGCGATTGATCGCCTTTCGCGCGAGTAAGCCGTCGCAAGCCACGACATCAAAAATCCGCCAACTCCGAAAACAATCAGGAGTAGTAGTAGTAGTTTCACTCCAACTCCAGTCAATTAGTCCATGACCCAAATAGGGGAGTATACAAACAATACTCTAGTAGGACTGACCAAATATCTTACGGAGTATCTTCAAGTTGCAGGGGCTTCCTTCAACTTTCCCTCAGGTCAAGCACCTCAGCATCCCCTTGAGGCAAAAGCTCATAAAGCTGCTCTTTCGTCAACTCCTCATGCAAAAGTAATTCGTCTGCCACTTTCGAGACAAGGTCCCTGTGGACTTTGATTATCGCAACTGTCTCGGCATACATCTTCTCCAATAGGTCCTCGAGCAGATCACGTGCCTTAGCATCGTTGACGACATTAGCTACGTCGTCGTTGGGACGCCCAGTGGACGCTAACGAAAGAAAGAGGCCCTCCATTCCATATGTGCCGACGCATCTCGCACCGATCTGAGTTGCATTTATCAAATCTCCAGAAGCTCCAGAACTAGACTCGCCGAGCAGTACCTCCTCGGCGACCATCCCACCAAAAGATATCTTCATCATCGCATGAAGTTCACTTCTAGTCTCAACAAATGACTCCTCTATTCCATCATGAAGGGTCGCACCAAGCGCTGGGCCTCTCTTTAGAATTGAAACCATCTCAACTGTGCGATTCTTTCCACATGCCCAGGTCATAATGGCATGGCCAGCTTCATGGGTGGCGATGGCAACCCTTTGAGAAGTTGGATACGGTTCGACCCTAGCTATGCCAATCGAGACGGTGAGAAGAGCTTCTTCAATATGAGAGTAGCGCATCACAGAAATGCCATATCTAGTTGCAACCACAAGTGCTTCGTCAAAGAGGCGCTCGAGCATCGCAGGAGAATAGCCCGAAGTCTTAGCAGCAATTCGCTCGCGATTGAGCTCGACATCCAAATCATAATCATGAGATCGACTGGTCAGAAAGAAGTCAATCAACTCCATTCTTTCAGAACGAGAAGGGAGTCCAAAACTAATGATGCGGTCAAAACGACCTGGTCGAACCAATGCTGGATCCAGATCAGAGGCCCTATTGGTTGCGGCAACCATCAAGACGTTAGGCACATATGTAGCCTTTGGGCTTCGCCGGGCCAACAAAGGTATGCCACGACCAATACTTGCTCTCCACCGAGCAAAACGACTTGGGATCTCGAAACTCTGCATCTGAACCAGAAGTTCGGAGACAACGCCAGTCACTCCCTCGGTACTTCCGGAACCCAATCCCCTGCGCGCAGCACCAATTGCATCAAACTCGTCTATAAAGCCGATAGCGCCCCCATAGCGAGTTGCCAAGGTTCGCAACGACTTAAAGTAGGCTCTAATCTTTCGGTTCGTCTGACCATAATACATTGCTTGAAATGAGGATGCAGATGCGTACAAAAACGGCACCCCGGCCTCTTTGGCCATAGCCTTTGCCATCATGGTCTTTCCGGTCCCCGGAGGGCCTTCGAAGAGGACTCCCCTTCTAGCCTGTCCACCCATCTCGCTTCCAAAACGATCCCGATACATAAAGAGCTCAAGCGTCTTTTTGATTTCCGCAACCTCAGGAGCTAGGCCTTTGACGGATCCAAAGTCAACGCTAATATCGCTAGGATCAAACCGAACGTGAGGCGATCGTCCAAGCGCCAAAGTCGGCAGAAGCATTACCAAGATAAGCACAATTATCAAAAGCGCTGGGATCAGATAAGGCGAAGAGCCAATATGTATCGACGGGAACGAAATCAGATTATCGAACCACAAATAGGTGCCAAGTCTAGCAAGGCTAAGAAGAGCAACTGGAACCAGTATTCCCAACCATATCAACGAACGTCTCCGACGCCATCTTTTGTGGGTGATGTCGACGTCGGTAGGCGGAACAAACAGCCATGGGCCTGCTTCTTGAATTGTTCGGGTTACGTTAACCATAGTAAATATAAATTAGCACAACACCAGTAGAAAAACACCACTCTGAGCGTTAAATTCCAGAATTAAACTATTTCTTAGGTCCTAAGAGTAACTCTGGGTCGCAAATGTTCAGGAATCGCTGCTCTTAAGGGATTTTTACGATCACGCTCCGAGACCACGGGTTCAGAGACGCCCCAATCTGCGGCAATCTCAGGATCATCATAGGCCACGCCAAGCTCATCAGATGGGTTGTAATAACTATCGACTAGATAGGTTAAGACCATATCGGAGATTGCTGCAAATCCGTGAGCTACGCCAGGGGGGATATAGAGCCCAACTGGGTTCTCCTCCCCTAGTTCGATATTCAATGTAGCACCATTGGTCGGTGATCCAACTCTAAGGTCGTGCAGCACCACCTTGGCTCTGCCAGTGACAACGTACCAGTAATCAGCTTGGTGCAAATGGTAGTGAAGACCTACAAGACTGTCGGCTATCTTATCCGACCTCGAGCCTTGCACCATTTCACGCCCAATTGGAAACCAAGATCGACGGTAAGTTTCAGTGAATTTACCTCTGTCATCGCCGAATGCGATTGGCTCGATGACAATAACGTCAGCAATCGTCGATGATGGATTTATCTGAGACATTTTAATTGAACCTCTTATTTCGACACGCAAAGCCCGAACTTCAAGATCGATATTAGTGGCTCGGCCTCTAGATCTTGGTCAGTCGAACTCCACCACTTTACCTTGCTTTGCGACAAAGACCTCTTTCAAGCTCCCACTTCCGTTGACAAATCCATAGCGCTGCTGAACCTCGCGTAGATATTCATCGTTGTGTGATGGATCGTGGTGAAACATCGCTAAGCGCTTTACATTGGCCGACCTGGCGAAATCTATCGCAAATTCAAAGGTGGAATGCCCCCAAGTGGACTTGGATTCAAACTCATCCTGAGAGTATTGCGCATCATGGATCAAAAGATCTACATCGTCGGCCAAGGCCAAGGCAACTTTATCGACGCCTTGGGCGCCATAGGGCTGCTGATGATCTGGTAGGTAAGCGATCGAGTGCGAACCCATCTCGATTCGAAAGCCAAACGCCAAATTAGAGTGCGCAATCACTCCACAAGTTATCCGAGCAAAAGACCCCTCTAGCCAGAACGAACCTGGCTCATGGCCTACAAATCTCAGCTCTCCGGCGAAATCGTCATAGGGAGAGACTGGGAAATACGGTGGAGTAAAAAGGGCACGGAGAGGATCGAATTCGAGATTGGGACCGTGCACTTCGAGCCATGCTCCGGGTTGATCCAACGGAACAAAAAAGCCAAGCCCTTGAATGTGATCAAAATGAAAGTGACTCAATAGGACGTAGGCGCCGAAGCTACTAAGTGGATCTAACTCCTGTGCAAAATTGCTGAGTCCTGTTCCTAAATCCAAAATTACTGGAACTCCCGCTCCAAAAAGGACTACCGTAGAGGTGTCGCCTCCAAAAGTTGCGAAATCATCCCCAGCTTTTGGCGTCGAACCGCGAGTTCCGTAAAATTTAACTTTTATTGCCACTGGTTTTACAAACTACCCCAAAGATTCCCAAGACAAACGATTTGAGACATCAATCACCTCTTAGGCCGCCTCTAAATGAAGCCAAAATCGTCCGGGTCCACTCAAACTAAGCCGCTTCGCTGCAACATAACCTGAAGATCTTGTGGAGAAGTCGCTGAAAGCATCGCCTCGCTGGAGGAGATAAGCCCACTCTCGATCAGATCAAAAAGAGACCTTTCAAATGTTCGCATTCCATAGTACTCCCCCTCTTTGATAATCACAGGTATCTCCGAACCTTTGGAGGGCTCGAGAATGCACTGGATTATTCGTCCATTTGCGACCATAACCTCCAAAACTGGACGCAACGATGAATCGTTAACTCGAACCAATCGTTGACAGATTACTCCTCGCAAAGATCCAGCCAACGAGGATCTAATCTGTTGATGTTGATGAGAGGGAAAGAAGTCAATAATTCTAGAAACTGTCTCCTTTGCATTTAAAGTGTGGAGCGTTGAAAGCACCAAATGACCCGTCTCTGCCGCCGAAATCGCGGCGCGAACCGTCTCTTCGTCACGCATTTCTCCGATCAAGATAACATCTGGGTCCTCACGCATAGCCGCCCTTATCGCGTCTAGAAATGTAGTGACGTCAAATCCAACTTCGCGTTGATTTATCAAAGAGCAGATGTCGCTATGCAAGGTCTCTATTGGATCTTCGATTGTGATTATATGAGCACTTCGAGTCTCATTAATCCTTTGAACCATCGCCGCTAAGGTAGACGACTTCCCTGAACCGGTCGGTCCAGTCACTAAAATCAGGCCTCTTCTCTCATTGGCAAGCGCAGATACCACCTCCGGTAGATACAACTCTTCGATCGATGCCGGTGAAGAGGCGACCAAGCGAAACGCGATAGAGATATTCCCTCGTTGAAAGAATGCATTCACCCTAAATCGGTTACCATCATGCGATTGGTAGGCATAATCGGCCTGCTTTGAATGCAAGAACTCATCCCACATCTCTGCAGGTATCGATTTGCGAACCAGTTCTTGGACCAAAACTGCAGTTGCCGGGGGTATTCCCCCAATCTCGCTCAACAGTCCCTTGACTCGAATTCTCGGAGGAACGCCGACCTTAACGTGCAGATCGGAACCCTTCCGGGAAACTAAGATCCGCAATAAACCATCTAACACTTCAGGATGCACAACCATGAAATCGGCATTAATACAGCCGCACTTTAAAGTCGTACATCCTACCATTAGCAGCTTTCAAAAGCTAACGGCCACAAGGTTTCTAATCCCAAAACAAAGATCACACCGCTAAAACCCAAGGCAAGACAAGCAAAAAAGGAAAGATTGATCCGCCTGCTGTCTCGCTACTTACGTGTGGGCACATTTGACAGAATAAATACAATGCGGACGATGGGCCAAAAAACAGCAGTAAAAATGTGGAAACGACTAAAAGCGCTTGTTAGTAGCCAAATATAACTAGCCGAGAATGCTTCGCGGAGCCACCAGGCAATAATTTATCGGCTTTGTGCAAAGCTATCCACCAAGAACGCTAACGTCTTTGATCGGCTAGCCCCTTAGGAATTTCGCCAAAAATCAAAGCTACTCTAAAAGATGACTAGATGCCTTTCGATTCGCCCCGTCAAGCGCTATCCAGCTAGTAATCTCGCTCGCAATAGCGGGCTTTGAGATGTAAAACCCTTGCGCCATAGAGCAACCTAACCCGCGAAGTGAATCCATAACGTCAAAGGTCTCAACACCCTCTGCTACAGTAGTCAAACTCAAATTTCTAGCCAAGTCGATTATGGCTCGCACGATCGCATGTCCGCTCTCATCGACATTCATTGAGGTCACGAAAGACGAATCTATCTTTACACTTGAAATTGGCAAATTCTTCAAATACGTAAATGACGAATAGCCAGTGCCAAAGTCGTCTACTGAAACCGCTACGCCCAAATTTCGGAGATTCTCTAAAATGGCTTTAGATCTGCCTGGATCCGCCATTACGGAACTCTCAGTGATCTCGATCTCCAACCACTGCGGACTCACTCCAAATCGCCGCAGGGCAGAGTCAACCACTGCGGGAAATTCAAAATCATGGAGATTTCTAGCAGACCCATTTACCGAAACCCCAATCCTCAATCCCGCTGCATGCCAACGTGAACACTGGTCCAGCGCCGACTCCAACACCCACTTGGTAAGAGGTATCATCAATTCGGTCTGTTCTGCAAATGGCATAAATTGAGATGGCGAAATTGATCCCAACTTAGGATGATCCCAACGAAGAAGGGCCTCGACCCCCGTTACACGATCCGTCGCTAGATCAACTTTAGGTTGATAAACCAGATGGAGTTGGTCGGAGCCTATGGCAGCCGATAGATCTGCGAGTAACGAGAATCTACCTCCATTGAAGCGCTCCCCATTGCCGGCATATATTCCCACTCCGCTATTGGACTGCTTCGCCCTATAAAGTGCCACATCGGCCATCCGAAGTAACTCAAATGCCGTACCAGCGTGATCTGGAAAGATTGCAGCACCAATCGTACCTCGCAATACAACCGGAAAGCCATCAACATCCAGATCCAAAGATATTAGAGCCCTAAGCCTTTCCGCTACTGCTTTAATGTCACCGTCGGATTTAATCTCAAAAGCCAAAAAGCCAAATGTGTCATCACTCAATCTTGAAACTAAATCGCTCGGTCTCTTGGTGCCATCAAGTCGGCCTGCCATTGCTCTTAGCGTTGCATCTCCTGCGGCACTTCCCAATTTGTCATTCAACTCACCAAAATCATCTAGATCAATCAACAAAACGCCAAATCGACCATGACGACGAGACGCTTCAAGAACATAACGTTCGATTTGACGCTCAAATGCCCATCGATTGGGAAGATTCGTAAGCGAATCCAGACCTCTACTTCTCTTAGCTTCAATCGAAAGAGATGCTCCAATGGATATAGCAAAACCGATGACTCCCGCCAATGGGAGAGATTCCAACCCGCTCAAGACAAATGTCGTTACCAAAACGCCAAGCATGATCAGAACTAGGTCGTATACGGTAGTGTCGAAGGTCTCACTCCTGAGGCCCAATATCCATGATGAATCTCTGGAGTTGGACCAATAAATTGAACGTAGCACTCCATGAAAAACCGCGATAAACAAACCGGCAAAGACAACCGTGAAAAGATCCACCCTGTCAAGGGCCAGGCTAGGTACCGCCTCTGGGATCACGCGAAAAACTCGTAGGATCAGTTCTCCAAAGCTAAGTGAGATCATGAGTGACGCACCTGAAAATATAGCTGTCCCAACAGATCGCCTTGCGATCAGCTCAATAAACACCTTGGCAATTGCAATCCCCATAACAAATAGAGGCGATGGATTAACCAAAATCAAAGCGAACAAAAAAGTCCATGAATAGACCTCGGAAGGTCTTTGCTTATTATCTGATCTCCTAAGCACCGAGAAGGATTCTGTGGCTAGATACAAGCCAAAAAGAGTTGTTGTTCGGACCATATGAACCGAAAATGCACTAGCAAAGAGATTGCCGCCGCTTAGGACAATATCTAGGCAAAAAAGGGTTAGCGCAACAATCGAGATGACGATAGAAAACCTACCTTTATGCCACGATCTCGAATCGATCATATTAAACTCTCTTTTTTGAGAAACGACTAACGGCTTATTAATCATTGGCTAAGACGCTGTGCTTATTTTCGAACAATTCAAGGCGCGGGTTTAGCCAAAAATACGATTATCTTTTATGTGCTTGAATATTAAACTAACAAGACTACCACAGTGGAACTCAGCCATCCACTTCAAGAAAAACACAAAACAAAGTGCGTATAAATCGACCCTAAAGCTCTCAAAGGATGAGAGACAATCGATGTCTATGGGGATAAACAAAGGCGTCGACCGAATTACTTCTGTCGACGCCTAGGCCATTTTTATCTTTTGCAGGAGGTGAAAATGGAAACTTTATTATAAATCTGTAAAGCTTACTGAGCCAGTAATCCAGACGACGGGTTCGCAGCGCTATAAAGACGATCGGTATTCGATATCGCGCTAATTCCGTTTCCCGAGGCGATCCGAACATCATAAGAAGCACCACTTACAACAGCCGAGCCAAGATAGATATTCAATTGGGTCGAGTTACCGCTCACATCTGAGGTAGAAATAGATACCGGCCCGATCGCCTCGCCCGCTAAAGGACAGAGCAGGATCTGAGTAACGGGCGCCAAATTTTGACCCTTTACTAAAATCTCCAGGTTCGCATTGTAGATAGTTGAGCTTGGGTTTTGAACTTGAGTCAAGACTGGGGAATCTAAAGACGAGCTAGATGTGCAGTTGTAGACGACAGGAGCGGTTTGAGATGAAGAAACAACCAAAGAGTTTGATTGTCCTGTCGTAGATGGAGAAGGAGTTTGGCTCGGTGACAAAGCAGGAGCAGAAGTTGTATTAGAAATTGTGGCGGGTGTGGAAATTGTGGCGGGTGTGGAAATTGGAGATTGAGACGACGCAACTTGAGTTGTACTAGAACTAAGTATAGGCTGAACTACAGTCGTCGTTGGACGATCATTTGATGAAACGAGACTTGAGAAGTTACCCGAGGCAAGTGTTCCATGACCACCACTGGGAATATAGGTTGTCACTATGAGAGTAGCGAGCAGTGCACCTGCAACAGAAACACTGCTCGCAATCGCGGCCCTCGTTCGAAACTTTAACGTCATCTTATCCCCTGATTTGGTAACCACCTTTTCCTACCACTCATGGTAGGAAAAAAGCTTATGAAGCCATTATATCAAAGATTTATCACTTTTAGTGATATTTTGCTAAAGTTTCTAGTGAATTATGCCGATTAAGGTCAATCCCAAATTTCGCCGGCATAGGGGCGCTGTCGCGCTGGAGCAAATTCTGTCTTCCAAACCATTACTCGTCGCCGGAAATAGCACACTTCAAGGCCATTTTGATTGATTCCCTTGGTTTCAACCACAACGATACCCCTATCTGGTTTGGACTTAGATTCAATCAACTCAAGTACGCGGGTTTCGGCATAGATCGTATCTCCATGGAATGTGGGATTTCTATGGATCAACGATTCGATCTCTAGGTTCGCAATCGCGGCGCCTGAAACATCAGGTACAGACATACCCAGAATCAGAGAATAGACCAAATTCCCCACCACAACATTTCTTCCCTGAACGCTTTCGTGCTCAGCAAAATATAAATTGGTGTGAAGTGGATGATGATTCATAGTGATCATACAAAAAAGGTGGTCGTCCGCCTCTGTGATCGTCTTTCCTGGCCAATGTTTCAATATGTCACCAGGGACAAAATCTTCAAAATAGCGCCCGAACGGACGATCGTAGGTTGTCACTGATTGCCTTCCATCATTGTGAAGTCAGGCATTGCTCGTGTGGCAAAAAAAGCGCTCCAGCTTGGATCGCTATAGCCATTAACTGTCAGTCTCCAAACAAATGACTTACCTGGCTCGAGGGGAAGGGGGCCCAAGTTGATGGCAATATTGACTGGAATTGCCGCTTCAGCAGGCATCTCCTCTGGTCTGCCAACACGAAAGTCACCTCTAACTTCAATTGGACGCGGGCCATCCGGAGTCTCAAAGATAATGGGGTCGCCATTTTGCTCTTCGAGAAATAGTTCCCAATGATGCTCGTCGTCGACGGCGTTAAAGTCAACGTCAATCTTTAGAGCAATTGCCATTGGGGTCGGTCCAGGGCCAACAAGGCTCCAGCCGCCACCGAGGATAAATAGCTTGGCCTCAGAGACCACAGCGGAGTCGCATAAAAGTAATGTAGCATTCACGTCAGATACGCTAGTGTCTTTAGCGTGACATTTGCCATTCCATATCAACTTCGCGACGATCTTTATAAAAGTCCGCTTCTTCGAGCACTCCAACACCTGCGCGATATGACAGGATTTTCCTGCGTAGACGTAGGAGCTGGCGGTGGTGATGTCTCAATTGCTCTGGCAGAACTTTGCGGACAAAATGGGCGTATCTACGCAGTTGATATCGATCCAGTCCGTCGAAATGAGATCGCAACCCATGCGGCACAATTCTCTCAAGTGATCGCGCTAACTCAAGCCGCCCAGGAATTAACGTTGCCAGAACAAGTCGATTTAGCCTACTGCCGATTTCTCTTGTTGGCGGTGCCAGAGCCAAAGATAGTCATATCTCGAATGATCAAAGCGACTAAAAAAGGAGGTTGGGTGATTCTCCAAGAACCGATCACGAGCTGCGGACGAGTAGGTCGCTTACCTCTAAGCATGGACAGTGATTTTGTGGTAGACCCCGATATTGGGGCATCTCTCCTTGAACTTCTCGTAGACCAAGATCTCGAAGTAAAAGACGCATGGATTGAAGCTCCAGTGGGAATTGGCCCAGGAGCAGTATCGTCATACCTCGAGGCCCTTACGGACACTGAAGTACTAGATGAACAGATCGTGCTTCCACCAGTGGTGACAGTAGTAGGACGAGTTAATCGTTAGCCCAAAAGGAAATAGTGCGCCAGAAAAGAGCACTGGGCACCATGAAAGCAAAATAGTGATAACCATTGAGGGAAAAACTAATTTGTATAGACTTCTTCCGTAGTCGAAATTGCCAAATACGCCTTGGCTGCTCCATTTAGGCAGCTGAATCTTTGATCGCAGAAATGGCCCTTGCGACGTAGCGATGGATCTCAAAATAACGAGTGAAGTCGCAAGCTACGCACAAGCTACGCAATCGATACCCGAGAAAGCAAAGATGGCTAGATGAATAATCCATATCTTGAGAAAATGAATAATTTTTGCTATTTGGCAATTCAAAAATAGTGGCGAAATAGGCTAAAATCTCCTTTCATGTACGAACCTGATATGCAGTTAGCGGCCACTGCCGTTGAAACAGCGAAAAAAATTGTCGCTAGCGCAATTGTCGAAATGAAAAACTCTGGAATAGACGCCAACCAAGTGGTAGCTTACGATCTCGCGCATGCGGCATCTGGAGTTGAGGCGGCAAAGGCAATGATCACCTATGGTGCTAACGGTGCGATCGAGGCACGCCTAGCGTGTGCCTTTATCGCAGAAGTAGCTGGAGATCTGGTATCGCGAGCCTTTGGCCGAGAGTCACTCTGGGGTATAAATGAAAATCAATTGGAGACCCTGCACGATTTTGTCCGTCGTTTCCGCGATCCAAATTACGTAAGCAGCCTTGCAAATCAGATGGGACCAACACACCTAGACGTTGACTTCGAGCTGGTAAGAGATACATTTCGCAAATTCGCCCAAGACCAAATCGCACCGCTTGCCGATGAGATTCATCGTAAAAATCTTGACGTACCCGAATCTATAATTTCGGGCCTAGGCGAGATGGGAGCCTTTGGCCTTTCAATTCCCGAGGAATATGGAGGCTTCTCCACCGGCAACGAGAACGACTATCTTGCTATGGTAATAGCCACCGAAGAACTCTCACGTTGCTCTCTTGCGTCTGGTGGATCATTGATCACCCGACCTGAGATACTAGCTCGGGCACTCCTTAGAGGAGGGACACAAGCCCAAAAAGAGTACTGGCTCCCGAAACTAGCCTCAGGAGAGATAATGGCCGCCGTAGCTGTCACCGAGCCAGACTATGGTTCAGATGTGGCTGGATTAACTACGAGCGCGGTTCGCACTGAAGGTGGTTGGCTCTTGAACGGAGTAAAGACCTGGTGTACCTTTGGAGCTCGAGCCGACGTATTGATGGTCCTTGCCAGAACAGACCCGGATCGCTCAAAGGCTCATCGTGGCCTCTCCCTCTTTATTGTTCCCAAGCCCCACGGAGATTCAGGCGGATTTCTCTTTGAGCAAGCTAGCGCCGATGGAGCACCTGCCAAAATGGAAGGCAGGCCAATCGACACTATAGGTTATCGAGGCATGCACTCGTATGAAATTGCCATCGAAAACTGGTTCGTGGCCAACGAAAACCTAGTTGGAGAAGATTCCGGCCTTGGAAGAGGTTTCTACTACCAGATGGAAGGCTTTGAAAACGGAAGAATTCAAACCGCAGCACGAGCAGTGGGAATCATGCAGGCAGCATATGAAAGTGCCGTCGTCTACGCACAAAATAGAAAGGTCTTTGGGGCACCGATAATTGACTACCAGCTAAGCCAATACAAGCTAGGAAAGATGGCGGCGATCATCCAAGCATCGCGCCAACTCGCCTATCAAGTCTGTATTTTGATGGCCAAAGGCGAAGGGGCTCTAGAGGCATCTATGGTAAAGGCCTATGTATGTCGAGCCGCAGAATGGGTAACTCGTGAGGCAATGCAGATACACGGTGGCATGGGCTACGCCGAAGAGTTCCCCGTAAGTCGCCTTTTTCTAGACGCACGAGTCCTTTCAATCTTTGAAGGTGCCGACGAAACCCTCTCTTTGAAGGTCATAGCACGAAAACTTATCGACAGCATAAGTTAATCGTCGAAAATGAAATACTCCAAAATCTCTAAATAGTTCACGAAGACGGCCACAGCCACAAGATTTCAGTAAGTTCCACGCTTTGGACTATCCCGGGATTTGTGGCTGTCGGCTGCAGATGCATCTTGGTTCCTTGGGTAATTTAAGCGAGAATGCTTTGGATTGGACACCTGCACCGCGTTGAAAATGCGCCAACAGATTTTAGCTTTCAAAGCGACTCTAGATAGTCATCGGCGCTATGGCATACAAGGGCTTTCGGTTCGTAAAAAATTTAGATCCATCGAACTTTACAGGGAGACCTCGAACTTTATCTTGAGAGAGTCAACCACAAAGTGGCAAATATGTACTATCGATCGACCATTTAGCCATCGCAGCTTCTAAAAAACTATTTATTCGGGGGCATAAACGAGCCGAAATATCTTATATTGATAGAAACTGTAATATTAATTCGTTCCGGTTGCGATATTTAACCGTTAACTAGATGTGACCTATATCTAACAGCGACACGAGGTTTAGATTCAATGAAACAAGCACGAGACGCTGTTGCCTGGATCGCTATGAATATTGGTATGGTCTTTGCCCTTGTGGGCATCTTCAGCTTTCTGGCAACGCAGAGCATCTTCCAACAGGGTACTCTCGCGAATTCTGCAAAGACAATTATGGCAAGTTCCGCGGTTAGAGCCGACATCTCCAATGCAATCACTTCATCAATAACCAATACATTGGGAATGACATCGCCACAAAGTGCAAACGAGGTAAATCTTGCACTCCAAAAGACCTTCGAAAATGCCTCCGTCCAAAACATATTTGCAAATGCGCTATCGGAGGCTCAGTCGCACTTGAATGGCGCCTCACTTGGCCCCATCACCATAGGAGGTCCAACATTTCAAAACACCCTAGCATCGTCTCTCCAACCGATTGACCCATCCCTAGCGTCTCTGGTACAAAAGACTCCTCTAGTAATCAACATACCTGGCACCTCCCTTCCGAATCTTGGAATTATAAAACGAGCACTTCCTCGAGTCGAGCGTGATGCCTTTGTTGGCGCGGGACTGCTGCTTGGATTCGCATTTATCATTGCAGCTAAGCGAAGACATGTCATTGAAGCGATCGGCTGGAGGCTAATTGCAATAAGCTTCTTCAACGCCTTCGTCTTCTTCATACTTCCACAATGGATAATACCAATGCTCGCAATATCGTGGGGACCAGTGGCCTCCATAGTACTAAAGGCCATCGGTGGACCCGTTATCGCCACCTACATCACGATCTTTGTGACTGGCATTGGTTGCATTAGTTTGCCAAGATTTATTCCATTTCTATAGCCAATATGGCAATCATTCGTATCCCCAGCCACATTCGATCAAATCTATCGCCAAGCTATAGTCGTCATCGCTTGGCCCCTAAGATCTTGGTTTAGCCAAAACTGGTACCAAAACCGGCATAAGCCTAAATCCATCCAAACCAAGATCGAAGGCTCGCTTATCTCTTTTGGAACTGATCCTGGATCTACAACCATCTACCAAAAGGTGACCCACGCAAGAAACCTCCGGCTCCACCTAGTCCTACAAGAACAATTCAACCGCAGTTCAAAGTCACAAAGCTCAATCCAGCTGGTCTCAACTTCAATCAGCGCTCGCCTTTAGGTCGGAGTGCGACCTAGACCTTGACGATAAGAACGATCCAAAGACCCCAGATGCAATCGCCGTTGCACTCTCATACCACCAGAGATCTTGAAAATTACCGAAATTCCCAGATCTCCGTGACGAACCCGCCAAAATTACGACCAAAATAGCAACGCCCACGGCCCCACCAATCTGGCGAGCTGTTTGATTCAACGCGCTTCCAACTCCGAAGTCCGAAGGAGAAAGGTCAGCGACTGCAGCGGCGCTCAGGATGGGAAAGGTCGAACCTATTCCAACTCCCACAATTAAAGACGAGGGCAACCAATGAAAAAGGTAGTTAGGAACTCCTCCGGCAAATATTCCAAAGGAAGCTAAGCCGCACGCATAGATAACAGAACCAAAGATCATCACTATACGAAACCCATATCGTCGGGCTACCTTTCCTGCGAAGCCAGAAACCAGGGCAACGACTATAGGAGTAGGTGTAATAGACAACCCCGCGTCCAATGTAGAAAAATGCCACACGCTAGTCAAGAACAAGATATTGCCCAGTAGCATCGCGAAAAAAGCCATCGCATAGAGAAAGGTAGCCGCATTCGCTGCACTGAACGAACGAATCCGAAAAAGACTGAGATCTACAACGGGTTGTAGATGATTCATTGACCGCCTAATAAACCAGTATCCACTAACCAAAGAAAGAGCAAAGGCCGATAGGACAAAACGAGAGGTCCACCCCCATGATGCACCCTGGGATATTCCAAAGACGACACTCGCAATTGATGTTGTCACTAAAACCACACCGAAATAATCCGGTCGAATTGTCGAAACCGAACGCTCAGATTCAACCAAGCATCGCCTACCAAGAACAAGTGCGACTATCGCGATTGGAATATTTACCACAAAGACCAATCGCCATCCACCAAGAGAGATCAATCCAGCCCCAAGAGTAGGACCGGTAGCGACCGCCAATGCACCAATTCCAGCCCAAAGTGTAACCACCTGCGAACGCCGCTCGGGTGAGAATGCACCTAGAAGCAGACCCAAAGACGCTGGAAGCAATGCCGCCGCCCCGAGACCCTGTACGACCCTTCCCAGAATTACAGTAACCACCGAAGGTGCAAGCGCACATAGCGCCGATCCCAAGGAAAAGATAACGAGTCCGAGATAGAAGGTCCTCCTACGTCCCGATCGATCACCGTATCTACCAGCGCTAACCAGTAACGCTCCAAAGATTATGGTGTAGCCGCTAACCACCCAGGATAGGGCTGCCCGTGAATCATATGGAAATGATTGTTCGATCGAAGGAAATGCGATATTTACGATCGAGAGATCCAACGAAGCCATATAGGTGCCCAATGCAGTAACGAAAAAGGTAAGTCGTTCTGTCTTTAACCTTGGCGCCGAGCTATTGTTATGCAACTATCAATCTTCCATTCCGTAGACCATTGCCCTCTGCACAAAAGTGGCCGAAACCATCGATCTGATCAAGTAAAACCTATAACCGCCAAGTAGTCGAGATCAGCTAGACGTTTGGTCGATTCACAACTTTGCTAACAAATCCTCAACGATAACCCGCAATGCACAAAGTCTAAGACCTAATGCCTAGCCGAGCCACCTGCATTGGCGAAAACCATTTGATATTACCCAACCAAATCGAAGAGTAAATCTATCTCGGAAATCGTCCGCTATCCAAGATATTTTATCAAACTTATGTAGCTCAAAATAGCAAATATCATTTAGAAAAAGCGATTCAACCACGGTCATAAATCCAAATTTATCAATGGTTTTACCTTGAGTAAATATAGTATAATATAGCGAGATAGGTATCTATAATGCATATCCAATCAGATCAATATTCAAAAATGACTACAAGCATGAAATCGTCAACCAAGCAGCCGCCAAGGTCAACTCAGTCTCTAAAAATATCCTATTTTAAATGAACAATCACAATATTCACCTCCGAATCAATGGAATTGTTCTTATGAATATCGATCTTTGAGAAAAACTTTTGCAAGGGCGACTACTGTCCACTGTCCTATCTCATAGAACGAAGATACCTACGGTGCCTACCGACATCCCAAATTAGTTTCCAACTTCCGCTAGTTAGCCCAGTTCAAGTTAGCCCAGTTCAAAAAGAATGCTATTAGTTCGGCCACGTTCTAGCGATTCAAACCCATTTCTTTCATTTTTCTAACCGCATTATCTGCTCAAATTAAATCGCAAAAACAAATTATAGATAGAGTATCTATTATAAAACTTTATTCATTCTATATTAATAATCACAACCTATCATTTGGCTACCTCCGAAAATATCACTCATCATTTATAAAATTCTAGGACAAATTACTCATAAAACGTGTTAAAAATTCGACACTATCTCGAATTTCAACTCATCAATAAAAGGGTTCATCTCTAATCAAAAATGACCCCATTGTTAATTTGATGCAACCAAACTCACAGAGCTTAGTCAAACGATGACCAGGGCGCGGGTTTGAGACTATGCATTAAAAATCAAATCGCCTTCCTCACAATCAGGCCGATCATGGCAGTGGTCTGTCCAACATTCTTCACAGCCCAAAAGGCGCTCCAAAAAAGCAATAGGGCACGAAGACCTTGCCATTCGATTACAGGAATAGATATATACCATAGGGGGTATATATCTATATAGAAAGGAGATCTCAATGAAATTTATTACCTTTATGAACAGCACCACAGGGAGATCCTCGCGAATTATAGCCGGACTAATCTTGATTTTCGCGGGCTTGATTCCAGGAAAGGCCTGGATAGTGATCTCGATAGTTGGACTTGTACCTTTCGTAGCCGGAATTGCCAACAAGTGCATTCTGACTCCGCTCACCCACAACACACCAAGCAACCGATGAGTGAGCGATGGTGGCGATCCCAAGAGCTTAAGCTAGGGTAATGCCACTAGCTTAGCCACATTGCAAGCTCGATTAATTTAATCATAATGCATTAAGGCGAGCCGAAGAGAAGAGGTATCTCCATTTCATCGTCTTCCTACTTAAAGATATAAAATTCCCCGTGTATTCATGCTCTGAACAAATACACGGGGAATTGGTCAATAATCTATCGCCCTAGAGCTGTGGCGTCTTGTATTCAGTCCTCGACGACTCTCTTCATGCCAGCTCTCTCACCTCGAGTAACGAACTTGGTAGCCATCTTTCTTGATGCTTCATCGATCATCTCATCTCCGAACATTACTGCACCTTTTCGATCACCCTCGGTGGCAACTTTGTAAGCGTCCAAAATTGACCAAGCTAGCTCAAACTGTTCGGCGGTTGGCGAATACATCTCGTTTATCACTGTTACTTGATCAGGATGCAAAGCCCATTTGCCGTCATAGCCCAAGGTTACAGTACGATTGCAGTAGTCTCTAAGCGCTTGGCTGTCTTTTACCTTCAAGAATGGTCCATCAATGACCTGCAACCCGTAAGCACGTCCCGCCATCAAAATCTTCGAGAAGACATAATGAAAATGATCACCAGGGTAATTAGGAATCTGAACACCACCCGTCAAAACAGGCATCTCCATCGAAGCTGCAAAATCAGCCGGTCCAAAGACAATTGTCTCGAGGCGGGGAGAAGCCGCACATATCTCTTCGACATTTATCAAACCTAAAGTCGATTCAATCTGTGCCTCGATCCCAATATGACCCTTAGGAAGGCCAGCGTTGATCTCAACTTGGGTTAATAGGCGATCCATGGCTATCACGTCTGCTGCACTCTGGACTTTCGGGAGCATAATCTCATCAAGACGCTCACCAGCATTTCCCACCACTTCAATAACATCGGCGTAAGTCCACTTGGTATCCCATGCATTCACACGCACGCACAATACACGATCATCCCATTCGAGGTTACGTATCGCCTCTACCACCTTGGTCCTAGCACCCTCCTTTTCCAGAGGTGCTACCGAGTCCTCGAGATCCAAAAAAGACATATCGGCCGGAATCGTTGGCGCCTTTGCAAGAAAGCGCTCAGAAGATCCGGGAACTGAAAGGCAGGAACGCCTTGGTAAATTTCTACTTCTATCAGACATTCAAAAATAATAACTCAATTTGATCACGCACTACTAGTCAAAGACCTAAAACTAAATGTCAGCCCCAAAATAAATACCAGCAAAATCCCACTAAGAGATGGGTTTGTTGAAGATAAGTGACAAACTTCACATGACACACAAACAAAAGGTCATCGATCTCAGCCGTATGCGAGAGGGCTTTTCCAGTCTCGGAAAAAAAATACTCCTTCTGTTTTCATCTGTGGCCTCTAGTGAATCTCCAATAGCCCTATAAACAAGGAAGGCCGCTCAAAGGTATCTATCAATAAAAATCCAAAAAGAGTTCAGTTTTCTCGTTGATTCCAATTGAAGCCATCATTGCCCGAACTATAAAAATAATCCCAATGGATTACCTCATAAGGCAACCCATTGGGATTATTAAAAAGCAGAAAACGACTGCTACATCGACCCTGGAGAGCAACTTCCACTCAAAAAAAGCACATCACTAATGAGTAAGCACTTTGACCTTGCACCGGTGGCTACCTAAGGGATTCCTCTAAAAACGGAATCAACCTATCCCAAGCCTGATTTGATGCAGCTGCATCATAGACCTCAGGTCTCGCATCATTGAAAAATGCGTGCTCAGTATTTGGATACACAAAAAACTCCGCATCTTTACCAAGTTCGACCAAGCTGCGTTCCAGTCCCCTGGATACCTTTGGCGGAGCAAAATCGTCGATCTCGGCATAGTGACCTTGGATGGATGCAGTTATCGCCGAATAATCTGGCGCCGCCTCTGGCCAAGGTATTACTCCATAGAACGGTGCAACCGCACCAACCGCATCTGGTCTATTGGCCGCCAAGACTAATGCCAAGCCTCCGCCCATGCAAAACCCAACGACACCGACCTTAGATGTCTCGGCCCGAACCATCAGTTCATCCACAGCACCAGAAAGATCCTTGGCGAATTTATCGATCTCAAGAGCCATCATGTACTTGCCCGCTTCGTCTGGCTCTGTCGCGACTTTGCCGTGGTACAAATCTGGTGCGAGAGCCAAATACCCAAGGGCGGCGAAACGGTCACACACGTCCTTTATGTGATCGACAAGACCCCACCACTCTTGAATTACGACTATTGCTTTGCCATTGCTAGTGGTCGGCGTCGCGAGATAACCAACGCCATTTGTTCCATTACTTGGAAACTCAATCATTTTGCCCATAATTCTAAAGATAGCAGAAAAGTAGATCCAATTAGTTCGATGACCAAAAGACTGTGAAGCAAATGCCACAAAATTCCTCAGAAAGGAATTGAACGATTCAAAACTCAATGAACCAAAGGCGTTTTATCGGCTCATCCCTGGGTTGAAATAGTATTTGGACAGAGATGAAAGCTCTCTGGATCTCAAAAATCTAACGTTATAATCACTCCTTCTTACAAGCAACTCTTTCGAAAGTAATTCTTAGAGCTTTGAAAACCCTAGTCGCTAGAGGTGAATGGCTGAATTCTCAATAAGCGCCGGCCAACTTCGAGTGATCCCATGAAACCATCTTCGTTGCTTTAATTATGACACCAACTCTCTTTGGAGTACTAGAGAGAAATACGAGCGATGCAGCAGGATCAGCCTCTGGGTAATATCTCGAAAAGACTGAATTTCCGATGCTCCTAACGACCTCTAAATCTCGAACTATCTCACAAGTGCCCACTATCTCGACGCCTCTAAGCTGATCATAGCTATTGCCACTCTCCACCAAACAAGTAATAGATGAGTTGCGCTCAAGGTTCTTTACCTTTTGACTCTTGGAATAGGTCCAAAATGCAAGATCATCGCCGTAAAATCCATACCACATAGCGACAAGGTGAATTGCGTTAGACGGCGAGTGAGTTGCGACCGACATTGAAGACGGAAGGTGCAAAAAGGCCGCTAATTCATCCTCGGTCATCTTGATCAGGTCTCTTCTGGTGGCCAATGTGATCTCCTATCGTAAAAAGCGTCCTAAAGTTCCAACATTAGCCAGCAAAAGCGTGGTGTGTCTTGGACCTCACGGATAATTGTCAACATATCCAAGATTTGCACGACATTGCAGGGCAATAGGAGGGAAAACTTGAGGCAAAGTGGCAAATCGAACTTCTCATTGCTAGGCTCTGGCGCGAAAAAGCAGTCAGACAAAGATACGAGATCTGTTACCTGAAGATCCCCACCTGGGGTTTCGGCATTTGCGAATCGACTCGTTCAAAATTTCAAAAGGAAAGTCAAACCCATTAAAATCGAGCGGAAGCCCAACCGAGATGGAGAGCTTTGACTTCAGAGAGCATCGATAGAGATCCTTACTTCGACCCTAATCAGAAAGCCAAGATCACCAAATTAAAATAAATAGGAGATCGAACCAATCGCACGCATTGCCCAAGTGGTGAGTTTATTGCACAAACGGACTTCAAGGGTCCAATGGTTTTTCTCTCAAAAAATAAATAGCACTAGAGATATAAAGTCGCACCAAGAGTCTCTCGCGCAAACCTTTTAGCAATGTCAAAAAGCAAGGATAGGAACTCTCCGGATTACAACGGCATTGCCTTGTCAGACATACCTTTATACGCCGTGAACATATATGCTGTGAATAAATCTCTCTTCTAAATGTAAAGAGATGAGATCCTTATCCTTGATTGTTACTAAGAGACTTGATATCACCTTAAAAAACCAATAGATCGCCTCCCGCTCCAAATCTAGAGTTGGGGAGCCAAGGTCTCAATTGAAGACCTTGAAGAATAGAGTCATAAATATCAAATCAGCCATGTTGGTATGTATAGCCACCTAAGGGCCCAACCACTAGTTACAAAAACGGACGTCAGATCAGTTCGGAGGCAACAGCATCGTTTCTTGTGCTTCTACGTGACCCCATCACATAGGTGACGCTCTCAGGATTAGCCCTAAAACCAGGCAACTCACTGAGGGTAGTTACCTCCTTGTGGAGCTCGCTACCACCTTCAGAACTCCCCAAAGCGAGGGCTCTAATTTGGGCGTCAAATAGCTCGCTAGGTAGCTCAAACCCGAACGGAATTCGGATAATAACCCTAACTCCATCCCCCAGGACTTGGTTGGCTATCGAGATTATGTGACTCGCAATTACAACCCGACCGCCTGAAAAAGAAGATGGCTCCAAAACCAATGCTGAACGATTTGGGGGGTGTGCCTTCCCGATCAACTGAGAGATCGAGTTCATAGGATCGAAATAGTTTATCTTATCTCGAGTATCCAAGGTGTCAATATTCTTACTTGAAACAGAGCGTACTGACCGTCCATTTTCTTTGGTACGGCCAGTAGTCATCGTCTCAAATGCCCGGTTCATATCTAAAAAATACAGAGCCATTCCATTGTCGATCTGGCCAAACAGACCCGATATACTCTGATCCCCTAAAATCTCATCCCGAATCAATTCGACCTCATCACCGACCTCGATAGAGAGTAAAATTCGATTGGCCAGCGTCCACAAAAGACCATTTCTTGGATGTGACTCCAATAGGCGGCGAATTGCGACTAAAAGCATTTCAGGACGGTCCGCAAGCGCACCCAACGAGTCGAGCGCAGAGAGCGCCACTACCTCTGGAGAACGATCATCAAGACCCGCTACATAGCGAAGAATTTCAAGGGGATTCATATTACTAAGTTACCCTATTAATCCACCCTTTGTCATCGCAAAGACGTCTAATGCTTTATCTGCTTCCTCTGGAGTTAGAAGTCCTTCTTCTAATACTAAAGTTCGCAAGTCCTTATTTTCGGCTAAAGATCGCTTGATAATTTTCGCAGCTGCCTCATAGCCAATATAGGGATTCAACGAGGTACCAATAGAAGGTGAAGATAGTGCGTAATTTCTACATCTTTCAACATCGGCCTCAATGCCATCAACACACTTGTGAGCCAGAGCA
Organism: Acidithrix sp. C25; assembly: GCF_904848545.2. NCBI lineage: Bacteria > Bacillati > Actinomycetota > Acidimicrobiia > Acidimicrobiales > Acidimicrobiaceae > Acidithrix > Acidithrix sp. C25. Next base: position 803,600 of record NZ_CAJHCI020000003.1, on the reverse strand, counting down.
ATTGAGACGGAAGAGATCAACTCAATCGACTCAATTATGTTTCGCGCTATCACGGGAAGCATAACATTTAGCTCAAGGATGCCGGCGCTTCCGCCGAATGCCACAGCGGCATCATTACCGATCACTTGAGCAACCACTTGACATACTGCTTCTGGCACAACTGGATTCACCTTGCCAGGCATAATTGAGGATCCTGGTTGAAGATCGGGGAGGTGGATCTCTCCGAGCCCACAACGTGGGCCTGAAGCCATCCACCTCAGGTCATTTGCGATCTTATACAGAGAGATCGCGATAGTGCGAAGCACTCCTGAAGCCTCCACGAGAGCATCGCGCGAACCCTGCGCCTCAAAGTGGTTTCTAGCCTCAGTCAAGGGCAGGTCCATCCACTCGCGAAGGAGCGCAATAGCTTTAGGCGCGAACTCTTTAGGGGCATTGATACCAGTTCCAACGGCCGTTCCGCCCAAGGGTATCTCGCACACCCGAGGTAGAACTGATTCGATACGCTCAATACCGTAGTCGATTGCTGCACGATACCCAGAAAACTCTTGCCCAAGGGTAACCGGAGTAGCATCCATTAGGTGGGTTCGACCAGACTTGACCACGCTCTCGAATTCAATTGCTTTTGAACCAAGTGAGGCTGACAGTTCCAAAAGCGCCGGAATCAGGTTGAACTTTAGCTCACTGGCGGTAGCCAAGTGAATGGCACTTGGGAAAACGTCATTGGAAGATTGCGAGGCATTGGTATGGTCGTTCGGCTTTACGGTAACGTCAACGAGAATCTCACTTGCCAGAGTTGCTAAAACTTCGTTCATATTCATGTTCGAAGAAGTACCAGAACCAGTCTGAAAGACGTCAATCGGAAACTCGTCGTCGAAGTCACCATTAGCCACGCGCTCTGCAGCGCTGGAAATGGCATTGGCAATTTTCGGATCCAGAGTACCAATTTGAGAGTTAGCCATTGCGCCAGCGGATTTTATGAGCGCTAGAGCCCGTATCAGAGGTTTCGATATCCGAAGGCCTGAAATGGGAAAGTTCTCAACCGCTCGCTGGGTCTGAGCTTGCCACTTAGCTTGTAACGGGACTGCAATGTCGCCCATGGAATCGTGTTCTAACCGGAAGTTTTGGGAATTTGAAGTTGTACTCATCATTCACAAAACTACTACAAATATAAATGCCGTCGCTAATTTGCAATGACCATTATGCCAATGATAACGCTAGCAACGTCATGCTCACCAGAATCAGCTATGAACAACAAATTCGAGACGCATATCCAAACCCATCCCACAAAATCTAGCCTACGCTTAGTCTCCACTGGTACACCAGAGCCTTGGAACCCAAGTATCGTATGGAAAAGCCATCCCTTTAGGTGAGCTAGAAGCAGCTACAATTCCCCATGTAGCCCCCGACACGAGGAGAATAATTAACCGACGACCTCAAAATCACCATTTCGTAAGAGTCAATCAATATGAGAGATTCCCTCTGCTTCCTCCGTGTCAAGGCAGCCAGAATCGTTTCGGAGTCAAGGAATCTCAAAGATAAGTTTTGTCTTATTAGAGGAAAATCCCTCAAAAACGCTCTACCTGCTCAAGTCGATTCGAAGAAGCGTCGATGAAATAAAATATTCCTTAGAACAGACATTAATGTATGGAATCAGCCAAATATCTCTGCGGAGCTTACTATCATATTTGAATTGTGACGAACCTGCCTAACGATGATACGGATTTAGATGCCGAATTCAAAGTGACCGAAGTTCGGTCCAAAAAATTTAGCCGAAAGGCGCTTACCGGAATTTCAGCTCTAGTACTAGGGTTGACCCCGATAGCAACTTTCGCAACTAGCGCATCGGCCGATCAGCTTTCAAGCGCGAAAGCACAAGCATCGGCAATTGCGAGTAAAATTGCTACCCTCAATGCCCAAGTAAGCGCTTACTCTGAAGCTTATGACCAAGCGCAGCTGAAGCTACAAACCCTAAATCAGCAGATCTCAATAAGCAAAGCCTCAATTGCCTCCACAGAAGCAAAGATCGCGGAGCTTAGAAAAAAACTAGCCGCTGAAGCTGTGAATTTTTACACCCAGGGTGGATCAGTCGTTTCCTTTGCCGACGTCTTAAATGGTTCATCCACAGACGTAACCTTGCGAGACGTCTTCGCGGGAACCGTAGCCAACTCACAACAGACATTAATCGCGCAGTTCAACCTTGCAAATGCCAACCTCAACATCGAAAAAGCTAAGTTGGCCTCCGAAAAGGCCCTAGCAACAGCGGCACTAAAAAGCGCAGCCTCTTCAAAAGCCGCCGCGCAGTCCGCGATGAATACTGCGCAATCGCAATTACTCACAGTCAATTCCAATATCGCATCACTGGTCCTCCAGGCACAAAAGCAACAGCAACTAGCCCAAGAAGCCGCGGCCCTGCAGGCCCAAAAGCGGGCCCAAGCTCTTGCTCTTGCACAGCATCTTCAGCTTCAACAACAGCAGCTTCAACAACAGCAGCTTCAACAACAGCAGCTTCAACAACAACGAAGTGCGACTACTACAAGTCGTGCAAATGCTCAACAAAGCAACCCAAATGGCCAACCTGCATATGTAGCAATTCCTCCAGGTACTAGAGCAGGTGCTGCTCCAGCATATGTAGCAATTCCTCCAGGTGCTGGAGCAGGTACAGCAGTGTCGGTTGCGATGGCACAAATCGGTAAAAGTTACGTATTTGGCGGTGCCGGGCCCAACTACTTTGACTGCTCTGGCTTTGTAATGTACGCATGGGCGCACGCTGGGGTCTATCTCCCGCATTCCGCTGCAGCACAATACGACTCAATTCAACACGTCTCACTCAACAGCCTTCAACCAGGGGATTTAGTCTTTTACTTCACTCCCATAGACCACGTTGCAATGTACATTGGCAATGGCGAAGTAGTAGTGGCCGATAATCCTTCATACCCAATCATGGTGCGGAGCCTCTATTGGGACGGAAGTCCCGTAGGAGCCGGACGTCCCTAGATCCAACTTGTAGGTGGATTGATTTTTATCTATGGGTCGTATGCTTGTTTTGCAATGAATGCTGCAAAGATCATAGACAAAACAATCCTATTCACCACTTGCCCAGATCCCACTATCAGCGATGAAGAGTTACTCGTCAGAGTGGCCGGTGCCGGATTAAACGCGGCTGACCTACTCCAAGTTGGAGGGTTTTATCCCCCGCCAAATGGAGTGGTTAGCGATATTCCGGGCTTGGAATTTTCTGGGACCGTAGTTGCTCAAGGATCAAAGGTACCCACGAACTGGATCAATAGACCAATAATGGGTATCGTCGCAGGCGGAGCCCAGGCCGAATTGGTAAAGATTCACTTTAGCAACGCAATAGAAGTTGACCAAACATTACCCCTAGTGAAGTGGTCCGCGATACCAGAGGCCTATACAACGGCTTACGATGCACTCTTTAGCCAAGGTGAGATTAGCGCCGGAGATAGAGTCTTGATCACTGGAGCTACTGGAGGTGTCGGAACTGCCGCTATCGCGCTTGCAAAATTTGCTGGCGCCACAGTCTTTGGAGTATCACGGACCGACGAAGGACTCTTGGCCATAGAACGCCAGGGGGCTATGGCAATCTCGCCATCGCAAATCGCAACATCTGGCCCTTTTGATCTTATACTAGAACTCGTCGGCGGGGTCAATATGGCCTCCAATCTTCAAGCTCTATCGCTTCTTGGCAGGATAGTCATAATAGGAGTCGGAGCAGGGCCAAAGGCTGAAGTCGACCTTCGTATGATTATGGCTAAAAGAGCGACTGTTAGAGGTTCGACACTAAGACCCCGAAGCGTTGGAGAGAAGGCGCAGATTGCGCAGCGAATTCAAAGCCACATCCTACCCGCAATCAAAGATGGAACTTTCGGACCACTCATATCAGCGGTCTACCCCGCATCGAAGGCCGCACTTGCCTATAGCGACTTTAGCAAATCAAAAGTAGGCAAGCTCATCTTGGATTTTTCGATCTAAACGATAATTTCAAATTTAAAAAGGGTCGCCATCTCAAATATTTGCCACCGCGGCTTGATAAATTCAAACCCTTTTACACCCATGCAGGTCAATCCTGTAACTTTGTTGCCTGGTGTACAACCTTTGTTTAATATCCAGTGGCTAAGGTCGTATGTAGTTTTAAACTCGAAGTAAGGAAGGGGACCCTTGATCGAAGATAAAAAGACCAAAATTGTGGCAACTCTCGGGCCCGCTTGTGCCAATATTGATACGGTAGTAGCGATGGCCAAAGCGGGAATGAATGTAGCTCGTCTAAATTTAGCTCACGGAACTCCAGCATCAATTGTACGACTAATTGGACTGGTCCGCAGAGCAGAGCGACATACCGGAAAGATGATATCCATTCTTGCCGATCTTCCTGGTCCAAAGATGAGGATCGGCAAGTTAGACCAAGCGATAGGGCTAAAGGGCGGAATGACCGTAAGGCTCGCCCCTACCGGTTCGCCGGCAGTCGATAATGATATAAATATTCCTGTTGATTTCCCTGGAATCGCCAGAGCGGTTGGACCAGGTTCACTCATCTACCTAGCAGATGGATTTATCTCTCTCAAAGTAGTTCGAGTCGAAGGTGAAAGCATCCTCTGCACCGTTGCTGCAGGCGGAGAATTGTCATCCCACAAAGGAATCAACCTTCCTGGTGCCACCCTTGACATTTCATCACTCACAGATAAGGACGCGGAGCTCTTATATTTCGCCCTCTCCAGGGGGGCAGATGCACTTTCAATCTCTTTTGTCCAACGGGCTGAAGACCTCCATCGGGCAAGAGCTATCGCAGGAGAGCACGGCTTTTCTCCATTTCTTTTCGCCAAGATAGAACATCCAGCAGCACTTCGAGACATCGATGCAATCCTCAATGCGTGCGATGGGATTATGGTGGCACGTGGCGACCTTGGCATCGAACTTCCTCTCGAAGAAATTCCACTGGTCCAAAAAGACTTAATCTTTAGGGCAAACTGTATCGGAAAGCCAGTCATAACGGCAACACAAATGTTGGAATCGATGGTTGACTCGCCAAGACCGACTCGTGCTGAGGTAACAGATGTGGCGAATGCAATCTTAGATGGCACCGACGCAGTAATGTTAAGCGAAGAGTCCGCAATGGGTAAGTACCCGGTTGAAGCGGTTGCAACGTTGGCCAAGGTTGCTCGATACACCGAGGAACACGCCACATTTATACCGTCACGTGAACGGGTTGCCGACTACATGCGCGATCACGCCACAACAATTCCTGAAATTGTCGCCTTATCGGTGCTCTCTGCGGTGGAAAAATTGGATCCGGACTACATCGTCACTCCGACCGAGTCAGGATCGACTCCTAGATCCATTGCCAAGTTCAGAATGAAGCCTTGGATCGTAGCGCTTTCACGAGAAGAAACGACCGCGAGACGCCTAGCCTTTACTTCAGGGGTTGCTCCCTTAGTCATCAAGCCTCATGATACAACCTGGGAGATCAAGACTCGAGAGGTTATGACCGAGATCGACCCCACGACGTCAGTAGTACTCCTAACACAGGGGTCACAAGGCCGAATATCTGGAGACACAAACCGAATCGATATCATCACCATATAGCCGCACTTATCCGATCCCAGTGATCTGAACCTAAATCAGATCACTGGGATCACTTTAACATTTACCGCAGCTATCGGTCTCTTTGCCAAATACCATCTGGACCAGAAAAGGTTCCATGAGACACTTAGGCAGTGCCTTTATGGCTATCACATAGCGATTGAGTTATCAAAAACCACCTTATGAGAGACAGCTAGAATGAAGCAAGCCACCATTTTCTGACGCATATACACTTTTCGCATCCGCACCACCTAAATACGCACATTAAAGCAAACTACGACTAATGCGCTTTACAAAGTTCATGCGCGACGCCACTACAGGGTTACCATCTCGACAAGTCACTCAAAACCACAGACCAAGACCCTCCGACCCACCGGGTCGTAAAAGAGTATGACAAAGAGACAATTCAAGAAACCTCTTGAGCCAGTAGCATTCATCAACTAGCCACTAAGTCAGAGACCACCCGCCATCCACTACAAGCGTTTGGCCAGTAATGTAACTAGAAGCATCCGATGCCAACAGTAGCAAAGGCCCGTCGAGCTCATCGATATTACCACCGCGTCCCAGTGGCGTATTACGATTAATCCAACTCAAACCTCGCCCTTCCTCAAACATTACAGAAGTCATTTCAGAAGGGAACCAACCTGGAGCGATAGCATTGACCCTTATCTTATGCTTGGCCCACTGATAAGCCAACTCTCTTGTCAGATTCACGACACCAGCCTTTGAAGCGGTATAGCTTGCCTGAGGAATAGAGTTCGATGCGATAAGTCCAAGCACCGATGCAACATTTACAATGGTACCGCCACCACCCAAATCAATCATTTTCTGGGCGACAAGTTGCGATAGGACGAAAACCGATGTCAAATTTGTCTCTACTATCCGCCTAAATTGAGCTGGCGACTCCTCAAGGGCCGACAATGGCTCGGCGATTCCGGCGTTGTTGACACAGATGTCTATCTTTCCGAAGCGCTCAATCGTTCTGGCAACCAGATTCTCCAGGTCGTGATCCAAAGTGACGTCACACACCACGTGAATAGAATCTTGCAAGGTGGACGAGAGCGCCGCAATACGTTCTTCTCTCCGTGCTGCTAAAACCACCGACGCTCCCGCCTGTGACAATACCGTCGCAAGGCGAGCACCGATCCCACTCGACGCACCAGTTACAATCGCAACTTTACCCTCTATGCCAAACTGGCCTGGCAAATGCTTTGTCATAGATCTCCTCCTCAAAGCTTTAAAATAGCTCTAAAATATAATTGACCAAAAAGATGGAATCATTACGCTTCCAATGCACTTACTATGTAACGACCATTTCAGTGATCATCGAGAAATCTATGCACCACACAATTTTAGGTGAAACATGAAACCAATACCCATCGTTTTCAATATCGGTCCCGTTCAGGTACACACCTATGGTATCGGATTGGCTATCGCATTCTACGTTGCCTATCGATATTTCGAGAAACGACTTAAAGATTCAGGGATGCCATACAACTGGGTTGGAAAATCGTTCCTGTGGATAATTGCGGCAGCTGTAGTTGGCGCCAGAATAGTCCATGTCATAGCAAATATCTCATACTATTTGAAATTTCCAGCACAAATTCCCTTGATCTGGCACGGCGGCCTCTCTTCGTTTGGCGGATTAGCAGGAGCAATCCCCGTTGGTATTTATCTAAAGCGTAAATATGCTCCAGACCTCCGCATCGCCGACACCTTTGACAAGCTGGTTCCAGCGCTCATTTTAGCTTGGTCGATAGGTCGCATTTTGGGGCCACAGTTGATGTTCCAAGGTGGAGGACGACCTACCAATGCTTGGTATGGTCTACAATACGCCGGGCAGGTCGGATATCGAATACCAGTTCCCATTTTTCAGGCTACTGAAGACTTTATAATCTTTCTGATTCTCCTTAAAATTGAAAAATGGATGACTACAAAAGCTCCACCGTATCGAAGCGGCAGCCTAGCCATAGCTGGACTTTTTCTATGGTCGATCCCAAGATTTTGGGACGAATACTTCTGGCTAGCAGTTCCCCGCCTATGGGATGCAGTAGAGGTATTCTCCATTATTTTGATCATAAGCTCGGCATGTGCATTTCTAATTCTGAACTCGCCAGAAAGACGCAACTCTCAAAACACACAGGTCTATGACGGCGAGGGCGAAGATTCGACCAATACCGGAATGACCAATGCCAACGATAACGAACACATCTTAGTGGATGGCCTTCAACCTGACGAAAACAAACCATCTTAAAGATCACAGAATAGATCATCTAAAACCAAGAAGGAATCTTGACTGAAAACCGCCTTGAAACTACAGCTCTACATACCGACAAATATGAATTCACGATGCTCGATACTGCCATAAATGCAGATAAAGCATTCCATAGAGCCGTCTTCGAGGTCTTCACTCGAAGCCTACCTCAAGGGCGAAAGTACGGAATCGTAGGGGGCCAGCAACGCCTTCTTGAAGCACTTTCTAGATTCAAGTTCTCAAAAGCTGATATCTCCTTTCTTCGTAGAGCTAACTTTTTAAGTGAGCGAACAATAGGTTATCTAGAAAGTTTCGAATTTCACGGCACTATAACCGGACTCCCAGAGGGAAGCTTCTACTTTGGCGGAACGCCGATTTTGAAGATCGAAGGGACCTTTGCAGAGTGCCTAATAATCGAGACATTGGTCCTTTCAATTCTAAATTTCGACTCTGCTCTAGCTGCAGCTGGCGAGAGAATGGTAAGGGCTGCCAATCGACGTCCAATAATCGAAATGGGCTCCCGTCGGATTCATGAAGAAGCGGCTCTAGCCGCAGCAAGGATCGGATACATCGTAGGGATGGCATCTACGTCAAATCTTGGTGCCGCACGCATTTACAATATTCCAGCGTCTGGCACGGCAGGCCATGCATTGGTAATGGCTTTTGAAAATCAAATCGAGGCATTCCATGCTCAAGCTATGACGCTAGGGGCATCATCTACCTTTTTAGTGGATACATACGATCAAGATAGCGGAATTTTAGATGCCATTATGGCTTGCGACGGGGAACCAGGAGCTATTCGTATCGACTCAGGAGATCTTTTTGAAGGTGCCACCAACGCGAGACAACTTCTAGACTCTAAGGGCGCCAAATCGACGAGAATCATCGTCACGGGCGACCTGGATGAATTTGAGATCCAACGTCTGAGAGATGCCCCAATCGATGGCTACGGTGTAGGAACGCGCTTTGTAATTGGCTCAGGACACCCTAGCGCCAATTTGGTTTACAAACTCTCCGAGATTGAAGTCAATGGCGAAATGGTTGGCGTCTCTAAGGCTTCGATCGGCAAGGAGACGATTCCGGGATCGAAAAAAGTAACTCGCCACTTCGATCAAGATGGCCGTTTCATCGCCGAATCTATCGCACCCACGGCAACAGAGAGTTCTCAAAATCAATATTTCATGGCATCGAGCGCAATCGATCCCTATGTAACATTTATCGAGAGAGGAAGAATATCCTTTGGCCTTTCTATCGAAAAGATACGCTCGTTCCACGCAAATCAGATGAAAGCTCTGGAAAGGTTCGTCGAATTGAACGACTAGCGACCCCTATTTCAACACAATAAGGCGCTCTTTGGTAGTTAAATCGACGGTATAATTTGAGATTATCAAACGGAGCGCAGTCGCAACTACCACCTCCACTATCAAAGATCACCTCAAATAAGCGCCAGCCCCAGGGTGAACCATCAAGCATTATTCACCCTGTGCAATAGTTACGATAACGCGTCAACGTGGAGGTCGATAACGCGGCCCAAACCCGCTGGCATCCCAAGAACTCGAACGTCACTCAAGTCCAAACTCTGCGGGTGATGCTCCAATACATAGAGAGTTGGAGCATCTACCTTAGAGACGATGTGCCAGCCCACATGGGCATGTAAACATTTGAATCCACTTCTAGTGCCGCCAACCCCTCCTGAGGGACGAGGACCCAAATAGTCATCTGGAATCAAACCATCGCGGATAGAAGAATACGTTCTGTGGCCATATTCGACCAGGTCAAGGTCAAGACTCTCTCGGATCTCTTTGATAATTCCACCCGACTCTAGCCGTGAAACCGCAAGAGATATTTGTGGGTCACAGAGCCAAAAGAGAGTCGGCATCGGAAGCCTCTCCTCAATTATCGGCCAGCATGCAATCACGCTAGGGATACCTGTGGAGATGCGCCTAGCCACAACCACGAAGCGCCCTTGAGGAGGTCGCCCCAAGAGGCGCTCAACATGGTTGTAGTCGACTTCCGAAGGACCTTCCCAAAGATCAATATTCAATTGAACTTAACCTTTTCGCTTTCTTGAGCGGCGGATTAGTATCATAATCAAAAAGAGCAAACTGCCCACTGCAGCCGGAACGACCCGCTTTATTATTGGCGATCCAGCGACGCCCAAAAGGTCTACCGGAGCAGTTTCAGTAGGTGCAAAGGTCTTCTTTATGGTTGGAGGCTTTTCATCGTCGTTGGAGCTGACCGCCTCTTTGGCCGGAGACGCAGCCGGGTCCGAGGATTGTGGTTCTGCCGAAGGTACCTCTTTGCCATCGTTTTCAACCAGCGCCTCAAGCGATACTACGAACTGACTTAGAAGCTTGTTTGAAACATCAGCCAAGACCCCTCTACCGAACGAAGCAACCTTGCCAGTTATTGCTAAATTTGTCGTAACGGAAACGTTTGTCGAATTCTCATCTCCATCCAGCTGTGCCGTTACGGTAGCCGAGGCGTTACCTTGACCCTTAGTGTCTCGACCTTCTGCCCTGAGAACCGCTGTATGTGTCTCTTTATTTAGCTCTATAAAAGATGCTTTTCCTTTGTAGGCAGCAGTAATAGGTCCCACCTTAACCTTGACTGATCCACGAAATTCATCGCCATCAATCTCCTCGAGAGCAGCTCCCGGGAGACAAGGTGCTATCTTTTCTACGTCAGTCAAAAGCGCCCACGCTTGCTCTATTGGAACATTTACAGAAAACTTATTTACCAATTCCATCTATCCAACTCCTCTTTTGTATCAATATCAATCGGCTCGCCAACACATTCGACCTCTAGCAATTGCTCCGAAAATTGCGAATATAGCGACCTGGCTCCAACCTCGCCCTGGCTCGGAATGAGGTCGAAAAGCTCGCGGGAAATTCGAACCGGGTTACGACGTCTTCCCTCATATGTTGCTACCATAATAGGCGAGGTTTCGCCTGCATGTGCAAGAGTTAACCATGGGGATGAACCAATTAAAGGTTGATCCCCCAAACCAACAATTACCTCGGACGCCTCGAGGCTCTTCGCCCACGCTAGCCCAATCGCCAGAGAAGATGCCATCCCTAAATTGGGGTTAGGATTCAGAAGTGCAACCTCGCCCTCATGCAGTAAATGCGATAGATCAATCACCCCAAAGACCACGGCAATTGGCTCTATAGATGCTCCCCGAAGCCCCGCCAGCGAATGCTCAAAGACTGTAGATCCCCGAAACGGCGCCTCTAATTTATGGGTATCTCCCCTATATCTAGAACCAGATCCACCACAGAGTAAGATCCCAGCCATAACCATTGTCAACGGCTCCTAGGATGAATTGGACCTTCGCCCAGCGCTAATGAGACGGGTACCTTATTGGTCCGTAGTGCAATTATCTCTCCAGCAATGGAAATAGCCGTCTCCTCGGGCGTCCTAGCCCCAATATCTAACCCAATTGGTCCCATTACCCGTGAAAGTTCGTCAGGATCTACGCCTACATCTATCAGGCGTTTGCTGCGCTCTTGATGCGTCCTTCTCGACCCCATCGCACCTATATAGCCCACTTTAGTCTTGAGAGCTCCGACAATTGCTGGTACATCGAACTTTGGATCATGGGTAAGTACACAGATAGCATCTCTTTGTCCAAGTGAGCCACCAATCCGATCTAAATACTTATCCGGCCAGTCCACGACCACCTCGTCAGCCATCGCAAACCTCACACGCGTAGCGAAGATAGGTCGAGCATCGCAAACCGAAACACTATATCCCAACAACTTACCAACTCTAGCAAGGGCAGCAGTAAAATCTACGGCGCCAAAGATAATCATGCGAGGTGGCGGAGCGAAGGTCTCAAAGAGAACCTCTACCTCTTCGAGCTTTGCTTGTCCATTTCTGCCGTAATGACGAACCATGGTCGTGCCAGACGCCAATGCACCTTGACTATCTCGAATGATTACATCCGAAAGGGTATCATTCTCTAAATTCGAATAAATGGCTTTACCGTCGACAATTATCAGCGTTGATCCAACGCTAGGAAGCGCCCCAAAGACTTCAAAGGCCGACAACCCTTCACTGGAGATCTGTAGCTCTACAGGAGCATCATTCCCAGGAACTGCACCGATACCTGAGACCACGGTGGCACGCACAAATGGAGTATTTTCATCCAACAGTCGAGCGACTAGATCATATGGTCGATCCACATTGGGTTCAATTAAGATTCGCAAAGTACCGCCGCAGGTCAGACCCACAGCAAACGCCTCATCATCTGAATAGCCAAAGACCGATACGCTTGGACATGCCTGCACACCAGATGCATCCACATCCATTACAGTATTATTGCCGACGGCTACGCTAGTGACACCCATCGCCGCGAGTGCCTCCATCACCACGGCTCCCTCGACGCAACCGCCAGAAACCGAACCTGAAACTTCTCCTATATCGCTTATTGCCATGGTGGCACCAGGCTCACGCGGACTGGACCCTTCGGTACCTACTACTCGCGCTATTGCTACAGCTTTACCCTGGGCACGCCATCGGATCAAATCAGATAAGACATCCCTCAATGTATGCTCCTTTCAAATAAAAAATCAACCTACCGAACTTGACGGCTCTCTTATAGATGGACGCAGGCCACAACGAGACGCCCTTCATTCACGAAAACGATCGATAAAGTGGTCAAGGGCCTTCAAAATCATGGCGCATCTAAAACCCTAACCAAATTTGCTAGCGCATTCAGGGAATGCCCCTCTACAAAGACGTCGACATAGGGTAGAGCTGCGGCCATTCCGCGAGCCAGGGGTGCATATCCCTCATGAGCCTTTAGGGGATTAACCCAAATAACTTTACGTGCCACCCTATGAAGCCTCGCCATCTCCAAACCAAGATGATCTGGATCCCCTCGATCCCAGCCATCAGAGAGTATTACGACGTTGGCTCCCCTCGCCATTCCTCGCACCCCATAGTTGTTATTAAACTCGCCGATCGTCTCACCTAATCGAGTACCGCCTGAGAAATCTGCAACGCGCTTTGATACGTCATTCAAAGCTTGGTCCGGTTCGCGCCAAGTCAATTCACGAGTAATTCGAGTCAGCCGGGTGCTGAAGGTAAAGACCTCTATTCGGCTACGTGCCAAAACTGAAGCATGCACGAATCGTAGTAGCGCGCGGGCGTAAGGATCCATAGATCCAGAGATATCCAAGATAAAAACGACGCGCCTAAATCGCTTTCCATTGGTCTTATAAACACGTTCTATAGGCTCGCCATATCGAGAAATTGCCTTGGACACGGTTCCTTTGAGATCTAGGAGGCCGCCTCTGCGATCTCTAATCATCCTTCTGGAGCGCTGCTTAGATCCAGAGAATCGCATCATTGACATCATCGCATAAAGTTGCACGAGCTCCACTCGCGTACATTTAGCAAAATCCTTATTAGAAAGTATCTCCTTGGCTGAAAAACGCAATGTTACGTGGTTCTCATCTTCGGGAATATCTTGAGTTTCATCGCTTTGGTCTTCTTCATCACTGGCGATATCTATAAAGAGCGTCTCATGAACTTGGGGCTCGCTAAAGAGTGAATCGTCATCGAAAATACCACCATCAAAGAACTTGGCAAATGCTCGATCGAACTTTGCCAAATCCTCAACGCGCTTTACCAAGGTAACGCGTGCCACCTCGTATACCTTTGCTCTGGTATCTATTCCAACCAGTTCCATTCCTCTCAAAAAAAGAGAAAGAGAATCTGGATCAGCCAAAACCTCATTTGCTCGAAGGTGTTCCCCGAAGCCCACTACTATCTCGTAGGTATTTGCCATATCTCAAACCTTAGTTACCAGGGCTAAGTCCAACTTTAAGAGTTAGCTTGATTTTGCAATCGCCGCCCGCACTAACGCCGACACATCTGCCTCTTTAACTTTCTGCGCGTCTTCTCTATACTTGACTACCGCAGAAAGTGACGCCTCAAAGATTGACTCTGTTATCTCGCTTGCACCTAGTGCTATTAGCGAACGGAGCCAATCGATAGATTCGGCGACGCCTGGCGGTTTAAATAAACCCATCGCACGAAGAGAACCCGACAAAATAGCGACCTGAGAAGCTAAAAAGCGATCCGCTCCTGGTACGCGTGTCATGATGATCGACACTTCGGTCTCAAAGGAAGGGTGATCTACCCAGTGGTAGAGACATCGTCTCTTTAGTGCATCGTGAAGATCACGTGTCCTATTCGAGGTGATAATCACGACCGGCGGGACCGGAGCAAAGATTGTGCCGAGTTCGGGAATGGTAGCCGCATAGTCTGAGAGGGCTTCGAGCAAAAACGCCTCGAACTCATCGTCAGCCCTGTCAAGCTCGTCGATCAATAGGACTGCCGGCAAGGTGGCGCCACCAACCGTTGGCAACTCGTCCCCTGCTGCTATAGGATCTAGAGCCCGAAGAAGGGGTCTGCGAACCAAAAACTTCTCGCTGTAGAGATCGTCCTCTATGGATTCATCCACCTTCAGGCCATTGGTGTCTGATAAAACTTCAACGGTACGTAGATGCAAAAGCTGCCTGGAGTAGTTCCACTCATAGAGTGCTTGGGATACGTCGATCCCTTCATAGCACTGAAGGCGAACCAGTGGAGAACCTAGCAGCCTAGAAAGACTCTTGGCCACCTCTGTCTTTCCAACACCAGGTTCACCCTCCAAAAGAAGCGGACGGCGAAGGCTAAGAGCCAAATAGATAGCGGTGGCCAAAGATTCAGAGGCTATGTAATCACAATCGCGCAGCTCTCGAATGAGCGCACTTGGCGACTCTATCGAGAGCTGCTCACAAATTGATGGCAACTGCGCCAAATCGTCATGGCTTTGACGCGTCTTTGGATCCATCAAACTCCTTTGAATGATTAACTTGAACTTGCCTCTTCCAAGGCTCGTTTTACTAAAACTGAAGCAAGGTGCCGACGATAATCCGCCGAAGCATTTAAGTCTGCGGGGGGATCGATTCCCTCCGCAGCTAAGGCTGCGGCATCAGAGATTGAAGCACCTGAGTTCATAGCTGCCTCGGTAGCTAAAGCACGAAGCGGCATTGAACCCATATTAACCAACGAAACTTTCGTCGATCCATTCCTTACGGCTGCAACTCCTACAATAGCCCAATCCTGAGCCCTTCGGTTGAACTTCTGATACGACCATCCACCATGTATCTTAGGAACCTTGATTTCAGTCAAGATCTCGCCCTCTTCAAGTGCCGTCTCCAAAAAGCCCAAGAAAAACTCCGAAGCCGGGATCTCTCGAGTACCATTTGGCCCCTGAGCAACCATTGTTGCATCTAGCGCTAATACAGCTGCTGGAAGGTCTGAAGCACCATCGCCATGGGCTACGGAGCCACCGATAGTACCGCGGTGACGAACCGATGGATCTCCAACCAAAGATGCTACGTGAGAGAGCATAGGCACGCTTGAGCCCAGCACCGCCGAGACCTCTAGGTCCCGATGTCTCGTCAAAGCACCTACTGCCACGTACTCGCCGCGATCCTCTATATAGGACAACTCGGAGATGCGTCCAATATCAACCAGCTTTGACGGACTCGCTAGGCGCAATTTCATTAGAGGTAGGAGTGAGTGGCCGCCCGCTAAGAGCTTTGCATCCTCCTCGTTCGCAAGAATCGATATGGCTTCAGCCACCGACGATGCTCGAACGTAGTCAAAAGATGATGGAAACATTACCCTTTTAACCCTTCTTTGGTTTGATAACTACAAAAAATATGCAATTGCCATTCATTTTCCGGCATTATTAATGGTCTCCCATACTCGCTGTGGAGATGCAGGCATATCAATATGACTGACACCTAAATGGCTCAATGCATCAATGATCGCATTGATGATAGCTGGAGGTGATGCGATAGCGCCAGCTTCACCGATTCCCTTTACTCCAAGCGGATTTGTCGGGCTCGGTGTAACCGTATGATCCAGCTCAAAGAACGGAAACTCGGTCGCAGATGGCACAAGGTAATCAGCCAATGTGGAGGTTAAAAGGTTCCCAGCTGCATCATAAGATGCCTCTTCATAGAGTGCCTGAGCGATGCCCTGAACCAATCCTCCATGAATCTGACCTTCAATGATCAGTGGATTAATTCGATTTCCACAATCGTCCACCGCTAAATAGCGAACTAACTCGACCTTACCAGTCTCAGTATCAACCTCGACAACGGCAAAATGGCTACCATAAGGGAAGGTAAAGTTAGGTGGATCCCATGTTACCGACGCCTCCAGATTGGGCTCCATTCCGTCAGGGAGGTTGTGGGCGGTAAAGGCCTCAAAGGCTGCTGCTGCAAGTGGGTAGGCCTTCTCTGGAGAACCTTTCACAGCAAATGTGCCATTTGAGTATTCAAGGTCATCCGCTGAAACTTCAAGTTGATGGGCAGCAATTGCTCGCGCCTTATCCAAAACCTTCTCGGTTGCAAGATGTATAGCACTTCCACCCACAGATAACGATCTCGATCCATAGGTATCCATACCATATGGAGCAATTGCAGTGTCAGAGTGCAGCACCTCGATGTCATCAGGGGAAATACCCAACTTATCTGCAACAATCATAGACCACGATGTTTCATGACCTTGTCCATGTGGTGCAGTTCCAGTTACAACCTGAACCTTCGATGTGGGCAAGATGCGAACTGTGGCAGCTTCCCAGCCACCCGCACCGTAGTTCAAGGATGCCAAAACCCTACTTGGGGCAAGGCCACACATCTCTACAAAGAAAGAGAGGCCGACACCTAAAACCTTGGTCGATCCAGCGTCAATCCTTGCCTGCTTCTCCGCAAGGATGGGCTCTATATCCAAGATAGAAAGGGCCTTGTCAAGGTTCGCCGCATAGTCGCCGCTATCGAAGGTAAGTCCAGCTGCAGAAGGATAAGGGAAAGCCTCCTTTGGAATAAAGTTCCTTCGACGAAGCTCAATCGCTGAGACTCCCATCTTGCGAGCAAGGGCATCCACCGCTCGCTCGATTGCATAAGTTGCCTCAGGCCTACCCGCGCCTCTATATGCATCGGTTGGAGTCTTATTGGTAAAGACTCCGGTGCAGGAGAAGGAGTAATTTGGGATGTCGTAGACTCCATGATACAAAAATGCACCCAAGAGTGGAACTCCTGGGGTTACCAGCTGGAGATAAGCGCCCATATCAGCAAGGATATTAACCCTGACGGCAGTAATCTTCCCATTTGCGTCAGCAGCCAGTTCAATGTCTTGGACCTGGCCTCGGCCATGAATCGTAGCAAGAGCGTTCTCGGTACGCTCCTCAGTCCATCGAATCGGCTTACGCAACTTACGAGCTATCGCTAGTGCTAGAACCTCTTCGGCATAGACATTCAACTTCGAGCCAAAGCCGCCGCCTACACTAGGCGCAACGACACGGATCTTAGTTTCAGAGATACCCAAGGTTAGCGCTAACATAACCTTCAAAATGTGTGGGATTTGAGTGGAGGTATATACGGTAAAGTCGCCGCCAAAGGGAGCCGGAACAACCACTAAGGAGCGAGGTTCCATGGCTGCAGGGATCAGTCGTTGCTGAATATATCGTTCTTTGACGGTATGAACAGCATTAGAAAACGCTTCGTCCACTGCATCCTTATTTGGAATTAGCTCCCATAAATAACTCGAATTGGTCGCTAGATCCTGATGGATAACCGTTGAATCCGAAACCGAGTCCTCGAGATCGAGCACCGGAGTCAGCTCCTCATATTCAACCTCTATCGCCTCGATCGCATCGATCGCCGCAGTCTTGGAGTTGGCGACGACGACGGCCACTCCATCACCTACATAGTTCACTTTGCCATTTGCCAAAGGAAAATGCGCTGGGTTCTTCATGTCAGCCGTTACAGGCCAAGCACAGGGCATCGGTCCAGCCCAGTCATCCTTGAGGTCATCATAGGTATAGACTGCGACCACCCCAGCACTGCTCTTTGCCGCTGAGGTATCGATGGAGACGATCCTAGCATGGGCCACTGTCGCTCTCAAAAGCGCAATATAGAGTGCACCTGGGATAACAAGATCATCTGAAAACTTTGACTCACCAGTCAGAAGGCTTGGATCCTCCTTGCGAAGCATACGAGTTCCAATTACACCGCCAGAGGTCTTGGGCTCAGTAACAGTCATTTAGACCTCCGCCGTCTCATTTGCTGCAGCCAGCACAGACTTGACTATATTGTGATATCCCGTACACCGACAAAGATTTCCCTCCAGCCCGTGGCGCACCTCTTGTTCGGTTGGATGTGGGTTCTCGGCCAAGAAGGAAGAGGCGGCCATAACCATACCGGGGGTACAATACCCACATTGCAGACCATGATTCTCCTGGAAAGCTCTTTGAAGCGGATGCAATTCACCGCTAGGGCTTGCCATTCCTTCAATGGTCTTGATCTCTGCTCCATCTGCCTGCACCGCTAACATTGTGCAGCTCTTGACCGACTCGCCATTTACATGCACAGTGCATGCCCCACAAGACGAGGTATCACAACCTACATTTGTGCCGGTGAGACCCACTTGGTCTCGTATGAAATGTACCAACAAAGTCCTTGGCTCGACGTCACGGGTGACGCTGGACCCGTTGATAATCATGGTAACTTCCACGACAATCCTTTCCCGATTAAGGTCAACTAGCTAAAGCTAGCATTTAGTGACACACTTCACAAACCATTTCAAAGAGATTTGCTCTTTTGGCAAAGAAAAAAAATCAAATTTCCCTTTGGCTGCATAAGGTTATTAGCAATCGCGTCTAAATGTCGGTCATTAGTAATAAAAGAAAAGGTAAAAGGTCGGATCTTACGATAACTACTCAGCTAACCTTAACTGATTACAATGTCAATTATTTTGAGAGGAAGTCGGATAATGTTACGTCCCCTGCGTGACACCGATTTCGACAGGTGGAACGAAGTACGAGTTCGATGCGGTGATTGGCTTACCCAATGGGAGCCGCTACCCCCAGAGGGTTGGGGTGACCCAAACGGCAAGCGACTCTATCAATCCCGTTGCGTCGCCCGGGAACAGGAGAGTCGCCTTGGCAGCGCCTATGCCTTTGGCGTATTCCTTGAAGACAACTTTATCGGTGAAGCAAATCTTTCTGGGATTCAACGCGGTCCAGTGCAAACAGCCAACATCGGATACTGGATCGACAAAGAACGCGCCGGCAAAGGATATATCCCTGAGGCGGTAGCGGTAATCTTCAAATTCGCATTTGAAGATCTAGGTCTCCATAGAATCGCGATCTCCATAGTTCCCCGAAATGAACCAAGTCACGGAGTTATAACAAAATTGGGCATAAGACATGAGGGTATTGCTGTTAGATATATTGAGATTAACGGCGCATGGGAAGACCACGATATCTTTGCAATCACAGTTGAGGAATGGATTGAGAGGCGGAGATTTTTCATGGATAACTTCATTTTGAGGACCCCGCACCGATAACTTCTCATAAACCTTTGGGCAATCTTTATGTTTCGGTGGTAGATTCAAATCATGGGCGATGAACTTTTTTTACGTGCGAGTGACCAGGACAGAAATAAGGTCACAAACTTCCTATCGGATGCCCTTGCAAAAGGGTTTATAACGACCGACGAAATGCGGGGTCGTCTAGACGTTGCGATTGCGTCAAAAACTTTTTCAGACCTTCTGACCCTCGTCAAAGATATTCCCGGCGGAGCCGAATTAGTGCGAGACGCTGCGCGCTCTCATATCCGCTCCAACTTCGCCACACCCCAGTCATACTCAACGTCATCGCATCTGGATCTAAGGCCACCACACAACCACAGACATCAAACTAACCGTCATCCGGGTCTTAGGGTCGCCGCATTGATACTTGGGTTCATGTTCTTCTTTCAAATGGCAACTGCTGGAGCTTTCATACTCTTCAAACTCGTCTCTTTCATGTTTATTCTCGGAATAATGATGGCGCCGCTCTTTATAATCTCAAGGATTGTTCGACGATCCCCACGAGGTTCTTTCAGATTGATCAGAAAGCGCCACTTCTAGAAGTAGTAGCCTAACTAAAAGTTTTAGCCACCTATTCCATGTTCCTATATCACCCATTTCCGGTGATATAGGATGTCTCCTTTAGCAATTCATAGTTGCTGGATCATTGCAACTATATGGAACTAACCTTCTCTCAAATCACGACCAATGACGCGTGAGATTTGACAACCCAATCGACCCAAAATACCATGCGCCATCGATGAACCATGATGACGCATCGACCAGTTCTTATTTCACTGCTATCGCACCGTGATCTGATCGCGCTTCAAATGGCCATATTCCATCAAAATTTTCTAAGCACAGGACATGAGACAAACCTTCAAATAGTTCGGGCATTAAAAAGTTGAACCAGGTCCAAATGAAGACCAAAACAAACCCACATCTGGCATAGAACTTCCGCAAACGTCTCAAGAGATGCGGGGATTTAATTTCCCAAAGATAAAGATACAATCCCAAAGATTATAAGCGCGACCTACAAACCGGGTATGTGCATTTAGCATCATTCGCAATAGACAACTCCCATAGAGATATTGAAATCAATCATTCCCATCTACTGGATCGATCGGGGGTGGGACTTGCGCTGCGACAATTACAATAATCGGCACAACGTTGCCCGCTGGAATTATGGAATGTCCTCAATCGTCTTCTTAATGATTGATATAAAAACGAAAACATATGCCTACAACTTGAGCTTGTCGCAACGGCATAAGCACGTCTTCTGCAGGCAATTTATGAAACTTTGATATCTTTGCGATTGACCACAATCTGCGCGACATTTCCCGCATCACCAATCGATTTTATCCATGAGATTTCGTAAAACTTGCAAATCTGTGATCAATTCAACTACTTTAAATCGATATTTAGAACCTCAATCCTTGTCAGGCGATTTTGACGAACAATCGAACTACAAATTTGGCCTGGGTAATTTGGCCTGGGTAATTTGACATGGGTAATCCAGTTTATTTTTACCCATGGGAATACTTAAATGTGAAAGTTGAATATGCAATACTAGCGAATTCTATCACTATTTGACCTTGCTACGAATGATGGAAACCGACCAGTCGCAACCTGATGAAACGGAAATTCGACCAAGAGTTGCGGCCTTACCCAAGAAAGTTCCAGATGATATACCACCAACTTTTAGGGGACGACTAAGAAGCGATGTCGTTGTAATCGATTGACCATTCGTGGCACTTATGATCGACAAAGAGATGCTTAGACTCGCAGACGTCGTCGTATCGATACAATCCACAGACCAAACACCGCTCCATAAAAAAGAGAGATCGATCGGGCGCGATAATCTTGTGCCACTTCCACTTAGTGATATGAGAGTACTTCCCGTCGGAGGCGTAGAGTCATTTACCGAAACATTCGTCACAGCACCAACCTGCGCACTTGAAGGATCAGTCGTACTCGTCATAACTTTAGAGGTACGAACCACACTGTTGGTCGGCGAACCATTAATAATGCTTGTCAACAGAAAAACAGACGCCAGCACGATAACCAAAATCACGCTAGAGACTAACGCATTTGCAAGCCATGGAATCTTCCGTTGTGAGATCTGCTTGTCCATGTCTATAAATTTAACCTCGTAGCCACTTCAAAATCGGCTGGCCATTCTCTTGCTATCTTTACATTCTATTGCGCGAAATCATAACAAGGCGAGGGCTCTCCCTGGCCGAGCCGAACTTTGGAGTTCACGACAAACTAGATCAATCGAAAACACTGAAAGCGCTGGGTCATATTGGATAAGTCTAAAACTGTGGCGGTTTAGATAAAATCTCATCCGAAGGTAAAGTCTTGCAAACTTCAAGACACCAAGGCATCACTTATCAATAGGCACTTGATTGGCTAATCATTGAAGTTATTTTCGCATAAATTACTCAAACACCATGCATATTAGCGTCATCAACCCCATCAACTTGGGATCAAAATCATATATTGGGCGTTTGATAGGTGCTAACTTTAACTTTTAGATCTAAAGGAATAAAACTCCCAATCCGATAGTTATAATTAATACAACTTCCCCCAAAGTTTGTAGGCCTGCTTTCTCTCCCCCCATAAGAAGAGCAGGCCATTTAATTTTTTTAGGGGATCAGAAGTTTTAACGCAACTAATTTTTTTTAGCGGTTGAGATTGCCTGCCATACGCGCATTGGCGTAGTCGGCATCTCTATGGTGGTTACCCCAAACACACTAAGAGCATCGATTACCGCGTTCCAAACGGCTGGAGTCGATCCAATTGTGCCGGACTCCCCAATACCCTTGGCTCCAAGGGGATTCCTCGGAGTTGGGGTTTGAGTATGGAATACTTCAAAGAGTGGAAGTTCGGTGGCAGAGATTACCCCATAATCGCTAAAGTTAGAAGTTGTTGGATTTCCATATTCATCATAGGCGACCTCCTCTAAAAGCGCCTGAGCAATTCCTTGGCCGAGACCACCTTGGACTTGGCCCTCTGCAAGTAGCGGATTTAGCAATCTGCCCGCATCGTCCACGGCTATCATGCGTAAAATCGACACCTTGCCCGTCTCACTGTCAACCTCGACAACTGCCAAATGGGCACCAAAGGGATAGGTAGATCCATCAGGATTAAAGTCCACCTCCGCAAAGAGATCGATGCCCTTTGTCGACGAAGCTTCATATAGTTTCGCCCATGTGACTGCTTTGGTCTTGGTACCAATAATGTAAGCACCACCTACGGCGACATCAAAGACTACGTCAGCCGGATCAGCTTCCAGTAAACTCGCAGCCAACTCCCGCGCTTTGTCAGCAATCTCCTCGCTAGCATTTAGTACCGCGCTCCCTCCAACCTGGAGCGAACGCGACCCAAAGGTTCCAACGCCTCGTGCAACTCGATCCGTATCGCCATGCACAACTTCTATGTCCTCCATAGCAATACCCAGCGTCTCACAGACAATCATCGACCACGAGGTGTCATGACCCTGACCGTGTGGTGAAGTCCCCGTGTAAACGATCGCCTTTGCGTCCTTTAGTATCTCCACCCGGGCAAACTCACCCGAGGGGAATGGATTAGTGACTTCTACATAGGTTGAAAGGCCAAGGCCCAACAAAATTGGATCCTTATCCGCGACTCTTCGTGCCTGAAGTTCCCTCAGTCCCTTATAGTCAGATCTCTCCAAGAGCACTTCCAGTGCTAAGGAGTAGTCGCCAACGTCGTAATTTGATCCCGCTGCACTTTGATAGGGAAATTGATCTGGCCTAATAAAGTTCTTCAACCGCAATTCTGCCGGATCCATCCCCAACTCATTCGACAACAGATCTATTGCTCGCTCAATAGCAGCAGTCGCTTCGGGGCGTCCTGCACCTCTGTAGGAGACGATCGGAGTGGTATTAGTTAGGACCGAAACAGAATTGAACTCATACTTTGGAATCTGGTAAACGCCGGTCCCCATAACCTTGGTCAGATAGGGTAAGAATGCACCCACCATCGGATATGCGCCCGCATCCTGCACTACATCTAGGCGATAGCCAGTTATAATGCCCTCCCGTGTAGCGCCAAGCTCGATTCTTTGGTGCTGGGCCCTACCGTGGCCCAATCCCATCATGGACTGGCTGCGTGTCTCGACCCAACGAATCGGCCTACCCAAGACACGGGAGACACAGGCTATCAAAATCTCCTCAATGTAAACCGTACCTTTAGCGCCAAATCCTCCACCTACATCGGGAGTGATCACCCTTACCATCTCTTTATCCACCCCTAGGGCATCAGCAACCTGGTCCCTGTGAGAGTGGGGGACCTGGGTGGATATATAAAACTCACAGCGATCATCTTCGAGCCACCGAGCAAGCGCACCCCTCACCTCAAGAGGTGCTGGAGCGAGCCGTTGATTGACAAAACTCGATCTAACTACAACATCAGCGTCGTCAAAAAATTTATCGGAAAAGTCACCAGCAAATGTGGTTGCGATATTCGTACCCGCCTCTGGAAAGAGCAAGGTCTCATCTCGCAGTGCTACAAGCGGATCAATAACGGCTTCTAATGGCTCGAATTCAACAAATACGCGCTCAATAGCATCTTCTACTAAGGCTTGCGAGGTTGCAACGACCAATGCTATTGGATCGCCCGCATAGCGCACGTAATCGTCAGCGAGCCACTTTCGAGCCATTGCAGCATTAAACATTCGAGGTGGAGGTGGAGGTGGAATCTCTAGATCACTGTTTACAAAGACAGCTACCACGCCCTCTAGGTCCAAGGCTTCGGTAACATCGATGGTCAATATCTTGGCAAAAGCCATAGATGAAGTCACATATCCTGCATAGAGCATGCCATCAAATTTCAGATCGCTAACATAAACACCCCCGGAGGTAAGAAGTTTCGGATCCTCTTTCCTCAATACGCGGTTACCAAGAATACTCATAAAACTCCCCTAAAATCGAACCGTATTTCAACTCTGATGCACCAAGCCTGGTACACCACCTTTTCGGGCCTCTTGTTTCAAATGGATTCCTTGAAAGATTCAATAAATCAAAGTTCTAAGTTGCATCGCTAAAGCGAGGTAATAAACGCAAATAGGATAGCCACCACTTATTCGAAGTTAGAGAGCCCTCCCATATACACTTTCCATCAATCAAAACCACCCACTGAGAAAGATCAGTAAGACTTTAAGATGGCAGATATTCTTCAATTCCATGAATATCCCAAATCCGCACGCACCAAAAAGTGAATGGAATTTCTAGCATTTCAATTCTCATCCGAACTACTCATGCAAAGCAATCAAAAGGCTATCAGTCCAAAAATGGAAATTCCGGAGGTTATCGATATTCAATAGAGAAAATCCAGAGAATCGCCGATTTTACAGAGAGAAGACTCTAAAGAATTCAGGGGACGATTTCTAACCGTTGGGGCTACCGGAGGGTAGTGGTGCGAGGCTCTTGGCCCCGCTGTAGACCATATTCAAATCTACCTTCGCAAGGTAGGCAATCTCATTTGGGCTATTCAACTTACTTATCTGGGCCAAAAGTTGCCTCTGGCGAAGTTGAAGTTGGGCCAGCTGAGTGTTCGTCGCCGTGAGATTTGTCTTCGCAACAAAATAGGCATTGATAGGCGACCAAAGCAAAATGCCCGCCAAAACTATAGATGAAGCTACCAAAATTAAATAGCCCCTAAAAGGCTTGACAATCTTTGGCTTTGCGTCGATAGTAGTCACATGATAACAATACCATGGTTGTAATTATCCAGTCCACATCTACGTCGATTTGGCCGCGACTAGAGGTGTCAATCGGCCAAATCAAACTGATAAACTCGAGCTCTGAGTTATCACAAGGTCGATAAGCACGTTCCTTGGAGAGGAATGCACTAGAGCAAGATCACAAAGCTACTTCTTTACTCGAGATGCTCCTGCGAAGCGAGCAGTAGCGCCTAGTGCCGATTCAATGCGAAGAAGCTGGTTGTACTTTGCCACACGGTCGCTTCGAGCAGGCGCACCAGTCTTTATTTGACCGGCATTTGTAGCAACCGCAAGATCTGCGATAAAGGTGTCCTCTGACTCACCTGAACGGTGTGAGATAATCGAAGAGTAGCCCGATCTCTTAGCAAGCTCAACCGTATCTAAAGTTTCGGTTAGAGTGCCAATCTGATTTAGTTTGATCAGGATCGAATTCGCGATCCCATCTTGGATTCCTGAAGCCAAAATAGCTGGATTAGTAACAAAAAGATCATCACCAACGAGCTGAATACGGTCCCCCAAACGCTGCGTTAAGAGTTTCCAGCCCTGAGCGTCATTTTCAGCCATACCGTCTTCGATCGAGACGATCGGATAACGATCGACAGCATCTACCCAAAAATCCACCATCTCAGCACTTGAGAGAACGCGGCCCTCTCCATCGAGATGATATGAACCATCGACATAGAACTCCGATGCTGCTGGATCTAGAGCAAGCGCTATGTCAACACCTGGCTCAAACCCCGCCTTCTCAATCGCGGTAACCAAGATAGAGAGCGCATCTGTATTGGCCTTCAAGTTTGGTGCAAAACCACCCTCATCTCCAACCCCGGTCGATAGGCCCATCTCCTTCAACAGGGAAGCTAGCACGTGGTAGGTCTGACTACCCCACCTAAGAGCCTCAGCGAAGTTCGGAGCGCCAATTGGCATAATCATAAACTCTTGGAGATCAATAGAGTTATCGGCATGGGCACCCCCGTTGATTACATTCATCATTGGCGTTGGCAAAAGATGGGCATTCACGCCGCCAAGATAACGATAGAGAGGTTGGCCCAAAGAAATGGCTCCCGCTCGAGCCACGGCCAACGAAACACCCAAAATTGAATTAGCGCCAAGCCGATCTTTATTTTTGGTACCATCTAGGGCGATCATATCTTGATCTATCGCCCGTTGATCAAAGGGCGAACGACCCACCAAAAGCGCCGCTAAGTCCTCATTGACATTTTGGATCGCGCTACGTACGCCTTTGCCTCGATAGCGATCATCGCCGTCTCTCAGTTCAAGAGCCTCAAGCGATCCCGTTGATGCACCCGAGGGTACAATCGCCAAAGCATGAACGCCGTTATCTAATCTGACCTCAACCTCAACGGTAGGGTTGCCTCGAGAATCTAGAACTTCTCTCCCAATAATGTCTTTGATTATGGTCATACCTAACAATCTCTTTTCACTTCGTTGATCCCACGTTGAACCTCGCGGATATCAATTGCAACTGTGTTCATAAAGCTAATACCGACCAAGCCAAGGCCAACTCCGATATAGAGTTCGAAAGATAACAAGGAGGATAATTGCCTCTAGCCTAGTTAGAAACCGTACAAAAAAACTCCTCGAATCAATTGGTAAAATAGGCTTATTGTTGCATTTGCAACCACAAAGAAAATGCCAAGGCCCAAAGAAAGCCAAAATGCCCGGTTTAAGAGCTACAAATCACCTCCAAAAGCTACTCAGCGGCCTCGTCCCCTGAAAACTGACTTGCAAATTGGCGAGCCCTTAGCCTAAGGCCCGACTCAAGGTCAACTCCCATCGCCTTGGAAAGCATAACAATCTCAAATATAAGTTCAAGGAGATCCGCTTCGCTAAATTCCTCCAAGGAGCCAAAAGATCGAATCGAGCGGACCAACTCCGGCATTTCAGGTATCACAAAGCCAAAACCACCCGCCTTTCGTATTACCTTGCCGGCATATAAAAGGCCAGGAAGTGACGATGGAATGTCATCGATCGGAGAGGAGTCTGGCTTTTCCTCCCGTTTTATCTTCTCCCAATTGCTCGCAACTTCGCTAGCTCCATCCACCTTGAGACCACCAAAGACGTGAGGATGGCGGCGAATCAGCTTCTGGCGAATGGCATCAAGGACAAACCGCATGTCAAAGAGGCCACCCTCTTGAGCGATAACTGCGTGAAAGAATACTTGCACAACCAAGTCTCCAAGTTCTGTCCCAAATTCATCGCAATAGATCTGGTGATCAGAGAGAAATTCATCTCCGAGTGCGCCAGAGTTGGAAGTCTCTGAATAGAACTTGTCGATAGCATCCACAACTTCGTAGGCCTCTTCGACCAAATGTTTGGAGAGACTTTGGTGGTCCTGATTAGCATCCCAGGGACACTTTACCCTTAGCTCACGAACTATCTCCAAAAGTGAGGTAAAAGCGCTCGCCGAAGATTCAGTAAAGTCATTCAGAAGAAGTGAAGTCAAATGGTCAAAGGGCAAAGAGGAGACCTCGGCGAGACCAATCTCCCTGACGAGCTCATCATCTAATCCCAAGTGATATAGGTACGTCATGGAATAGGCCTTATCAGCACCAACCAATAGGTCCGCTATGGACATAGCGATGATCTCAGACCACACCTGTCCTATCAAAAGATCTCCAGCGTATCGATCGAAATGATCCAAAAACTCTGTAGAATCGACCAAGGTTAAAGGTGATTCAAACGGGTCGCGATTCAGCCTAGAGAATGCAATGTCCAAGAACGATACGCCGGCTTCAACTTGAATAGAATCCTTGAAGATCTCACACAGATGGCGCACACTCGCCTCTGCTACATTTGGCGAACCTGGAACTACGAAGACTACCTTATTCAACTCATCTAGCTCTAGTTTTCCATGAATTAGAGTCGCCGATTGAGCAAAATCCTCTATAGATACACGCTGACGAACAAGCCCCTCGATAAGCTTGGCCATAGTCTCATAGATCGTATCAAAGTCATCAAATCGATCGTAGAGAAGATCAAAGGAAAAAACTGGCGAAGCACTTTGAGCCAAGCTATCCAGCACCGAAGCCGCACTCGGATGATTGGTTGTTCTAAACACCACAAGGTCGCCCGAGGCAATCTCGGCCATGGCTCCAAGGGTTAGATAAGAGTCAGCACCTGGGCCCATGCCGACGATCGTCAAGAAAGCCATTTAATCTCCAAATTCTAGGTAAATCTACTTAGCAACTTCGCAGCCAACAACCAAAAACCCTAGTAGCTCAAGTGCGACTTATCGATTGAGCCATGATTCTACGAATCTCCAGTCTGCTCAGTGCCATAAGCTAAAAATAGCTACACAAAAAGAGAAAGCCGACAATGCTCCAGGTAAAAACTGCTGGCATTGAATCTGCCTCGTAGCAGCACGCTCAAAAACCACAGCCAAATTGAAGAGGTAGGGGTAAGGGGTAAGGGGTAAGGGGTAAGGGTAAAGGAATCGATAATCATAAGATCTATCGTCTCAACAATACTAAAAGTATTTTTACAAAGGACCGATGTCAAATTGCCTATCACTACTGATTGATCTCTTCACGTATAGAAATAGCCCTTAGTCATCAGGTGCTGCCTTGAGCGGGTGAAGCCGGATAATTGCATCGTCAAAAATTTAAAGGCGCCTGATTATCCGGCCCCCAAAGTCGCAATCGAAGTTGACCATGAGCCACTTAGTCGAGCTATTGCTAAAATAGAATTTCCACAGCGTTTCGATTGGCTTCCCATAACGGGATCCCATAGAACTCCAGACGCATTTCAACCTAGCCAAAGACAATCAAAAGACGATGGCGCAATTAGCACCCACACAAAGGCTGATCTTTGGATGTTAAAAAGAGAGGGATCCTTAGACCATCTCACCATCTCACCCTCTCACCCTCTAACTCAATCCACCTACCACCTATTCGGGGACCTTTCGTGGCAATCTCGATCACTCAGAGTCAATCGCTCAGATAGCACTTCAGAGTCGGCTTTATGGCTTGGGCAACGCAGGAGGGTTTACGGCGGAATTTGAAGTATTTATACTGAAGGTTCCATAAGCAGGGTTCACATTCACGTTAGCCCCCTTAGCCTCGCCAGCTATGAAAGCATTTAGGCTCGCGCTCCCATTCGCTCCAAACTTATCAGAGACGATATTTGCTATCGAGTTGGTAAAACTAATTTGCGTCCTCGAAACGACCATCGGAATGGAATAACTAGAACCGAGCGCCACTGGAGTTAGCGCCTGGTTTGGAACCCCCGTGGCCACTTCACTGGCAAATGCGCTACCAAAGGCACTTGCAAAGTTGGCGTCGAGCCCACAGCCAATATAGCCGCCGTTAGGAGCGGTATTCGTATCAGTTGAATTGCTCCGAGCTAGAGTCACAAAGCTCGCTCCAGCCCTAAGTTGGCTTAGGAGGGATTGTGCTTTAGCTAGGGTCGGTACCAAAATGTGAGCAGCGCAGATCTGATCAAATTGAGTTGGATTTGCCTGATAATAGGAGCGAAGTGCAGGAATCGAGATATTCGCCTTGGTTATATAGGCCTCTAAAACCGTAATATCTGCGGTATCTGAAGTCAAGATGGCCTGATACGACTTAGGAAACTGGTCAAATATAGCGGTGCCACCATATGATCCAACTGCTGTCGCTTTCGCGACTGTCATCTCCGAGGGAGAAATATGCAATCCCAACTTAGCTACAGCTTGGGAAATGAGATCGACGGAGATTCTTCGATTGAGGACTTGATCAACAAATTTGGTCGAAAAAACCTTTGAACCTGCACTGTTAGATGCAAATACTGGTTCTTGGGCTGTTAATTTCGATACAAAAGTCTTGTTAGCAGCTAAAGATGCCAACTCTGAATTTAATGAGGATACAGAGATATAGCTCGATCCTACCGAAGCGGCATATGGAGTCACATTACAGGCTGATGCAGTGATCGCTAGTGCGCCAAAAACGCCCCCAACCATAAGTCTCTTACGAGAAAAGATCGAACTATTGCGATTACCTCTAATAAACATTGAACCCTATCTTTATAAATCTCTATCTAAGCAAAAATGCGCCGAGCCAATTTCACCAAGGCCGAAAAGCCATGAATCTGGCGATATGTCACTCAAAAACCCTATGGCACACAAGCTCAATATCTCAATTTAGTCCTTAAACCAAGATAATCCCAAAAGCACAAGTTAAAAAAACTTCTATCTCTACCTGGAAATTACTCCTCTTCGTCCAACTCCAAATCCAGAGCGGCGATAAAAGTGTCAATCGCGTTTGTGAAGGTCGAAAATGCTGACTCAACGCCAACCCCGCTCACCAATTCGCCTATTGACATGTGAGCCGCAAGCGCTACACCAATTAAGATCTCATGAACCTGAGCGAATGACTCAATCGCAATCTCTTCAATTTGAGCGTCATCTAGATTATCAATACCGCCAACGATAAGGCTCGAGCAGAGTTCAACCATCGAGTCATCAAAGTGATAAGATGCCGAACCCGGAATCACACCCTTATTGATCTCATTCAACAAGAGCAACAGCTCCATCTTGAAAGTCTCATCGACCTCAAGCTCGAAGACAACGGATACTAAAATCTGATCGCTGTCAGGGGCCAAGGTGGCTATATAACCCAGTTCAAGAGTGTCTGTGGTGATTCCGCCAAGACATGTCAAAAGACCATCTTGACTTTCTATACCCCATCCTGATTCCGCCAAAAAAGTTGCAATACTTTGAGCCAAGGGGCTAAGGCTAATTTCCGGTTCTGTCATGATACTCCTGATAAGAATTTGGCATCCAAAAAGGTACCCTAAGAATCTAACCTATCCTCGCCGACTTGATGTTAGCACGTTCAATAAGTAGATCCATAATGGAGAGAATTACCTCTACTGGATCCAAAGTACTATCAACTTCGATCGAGAGAGTCTTAGAGATGTCTCTAAAGTCTGCTTTGGCAAAGCGTCGCCTCAAATTTACAAGGGCACTCAACGCTGGTGAAAATCCAACCATTGTAATCCGCAATCTACTTTGAAATGACGTGCTCTGGATTACACCCTTGACCTCGGTCATAGCCAAATAAAGAGCCCGATTACGAATTCTCGTCACATCGCAGAGGGCTTTGGCTTCATCAGGAACAGGACCAAAACGATCTTGCCAAGCCAATTGAATCGCTGAAATTGCCTCGTCATTTTGACAGTCAGCCAACTCCTTGTAAGTTTCTAACCTAATCTCATCCTTTTCAATGTAACTTCGAGGTATCGTCGCACTCACAGGAATATCAATTCGACATTCAACCGGTAGTGCAACCTCCTCTCCATTTAGATAGGCAATGGCCTCTTTTACCATCTTGACGTAGAGGTCGTATCCTACAGCTGCAATGTGGCCACTTTGAGTATGACCAAGAAGGCTTCCCGCTCCTCGAATCTCAAGGTCACGCATAGCAATCCTAAAACCCGAACCTAGCTCTATCGCCTCACCAATGGTCTTGAGCCGTTCGTAGGCTTCTTCGGTAAGCTTGGTGTTAGGAGCATGAAATAGATATGCATAAGCCTTTACGCCAGCACGTCCAACTCGACCTCGAAGCTGGTGCAACTGCCCTAGTCCCAACAGCTCAGCTCGATCGACAACCAATGTATTCACCGTTGGCATATCGATTCCAGATTCAATAATGGTGGTGCAAACCAAAACGTCGAACTCGCCACGCCAAAAATCTTCGACAATCGTCTCTAGGTGTGACTCTTCCATCTGGCCATGGGCAACCGCCACTCTCGCTTCAGGAACAAGCATTCGAATCCTCGAGGCAACCGCTTCTATATCCATCACGCGATTATGCACATAAAAGACTTGACCCTCGCGAAGAAGTTCGCGGCGAATCGCCTCAGTAACAGCGGCTTCGTCAAAGTCACCCACGTAGGTCAAAATAGGCTGACGCGACCCTGGAGGAGTATTTAAAAGCGATAGATCGCGCAAACCGGTCAAAGACATCTCAAGCGTCCTGGGTATTGGAGTGGCACTCAAGGTCAACACATCCACATTGACGCTAAGCGCTTTAATGGCCTCTTTATGGGTCACTCCAAAGCGTTGCTCCTCATCAACGATCAAAAGACCGAGGTCCCCAAATTTAACGTCCTTCGAAAGAAGGCGATGGGTCCCAATAATTACATCAACACTTCTATCACCTAGAGAGGCAATGATCTCTTTTGCCTCCGAATTCGACAAAAAGCGCGATACCACTTCAACTCGAACTGGAAATGGGGAAAACCTCTCCGAAAAAGTCTGATAGTGCTGCTGCGCCAGAAGAGTAGTTGGGACCAAGATAGCTACCTGCTTGCCAGCTTGAACCGCTTTAAAGGCAGCTCTTATAGCGACTTCGGTTTTGCCAAAGCCAACATCGCCGCAGATGAGACGATCCATGGGTCGATCGCTCTCCATGTCGGCTTTCACTTCGACTATCGCCTTTTGCTGGTCAGGCGTCAAGGTGTAGGGGAAGAGTTCCTCCATCTCCACTTGCCAATTCGTATCTGGAGCATGAGAAAAACCAACTGCTGCTAAACGCTTTTGGTATAGCAGGACGAGCTCTTGGGCTATTCGCTCCACCGAGGCCTTTACCTTGGCCTTCGTCTTTGTCCAATCGGTGCCACCCATTCGAGACAAAGTGGGATTATCACCACCCGAATATGGGGTTAGGGCTCCCATCTGATCGGTTGGAACAAAAAGCTTCGCCTTATCGCGATATTCGATCTCTAAATAGTCGCGCTCAACACCACTTATGCTGCGTCGCACCATCCCAAGATATCGCCCGACTCCGTGATAGTCATGTACTACATAACCGCCCGCGGAAAGGCTATCAAAGAAAGCGCCTACTCCACGAGCGCTGCGGGTAGAGTAGGTCGAGGTGCGACGTACCCTATGACCAGTAAAGTCGCTAGGTCCTATAACCACAAAGCCACCGCGAGCACTTCGAAAGCCAACTTCGATCCCAGAGATAAAACATCCGACTCCGCCTCGGCGTCGATTGCTAAGAGCGACTTCTAGCTCGTTAGTATTGCGAATAGCAAAGGCGCCAACGCCCTCGTCCTTGAGGGAAGCGATAATCCGATTCGCCATCGCAGCAGAGTCAGCGCTGACCAACACACAAAAACCAGCAGTCATGTCACTACGAATGGCCGATACGATAGTCTCACTTCTATGATCGCCGAGACCTACCCCACCAATATCAATTACAGTTGAATCGCTCGACCTAGCAAGTGAATCGCGGAATATCACTTCTCCGCCAAAATCGCCAAAGAGATTGTCGGCTCGTACATACAGCGTCACACTGGAATATTCGTCGCTCTTTAGCCCCCAAGTTGGACCTAGCACCGAGATTAGATCTTCTTCTTCCGAAGCAATTGCGGAGATCCTCTCAACAACTCTGGGTGAGTCAGACACAATAACGGTGTCACCCTTGGTCAATAAAGATTCAAACGCGGTATCAAAGGATGAGAAAAATGGAGTCCAGGACTCCATTCCTTCGAAGTAAATTCCTTGAGAGATCTGTTCAAAGATACCAGATAGGACCCCCATGGAATCGGCTAAGGTCAACGCCTCGCCACGTTGGGAAGCATTTGGGCGAAACTCACGTATTGGAAAGATGGTAGCCTTAGCAAGCGCTTCTGTGCTCAACTGATCTACAAGTGAGAAGTTTGACAATCGATCAATTTCATCGCCAAAAAAATCGATTCGTATTGGCGACGGTAGTCCAGGCGCAAAGAGATCGACGATCGATCCCCTTACCGCAAATTCACCTAAAGACTCAACTTGATATTCACGTCGATAACCAAATTCCCCAAGCGATCGAACGAGTTCAGCCATATCTATGGTTGAACCCACGTTGACCTCAATTGGAGTAAACCCAAGGCTAGAGAGGTCGATCTTCTGAGCTAACGATCGAGCGGGAACGATCCAAATAGCCGTTTTGGAGATAGCGCTCTCCCGATGCGTCAACTCCCAAAGACACCTAAGGCGCATAGCCATCGTCTCCAGACGTGGAGACAATCTCTCAAAGGGCAGAGTATCCCAACTTGGCATAATTGCCGCAAAAAATTCGTCCTGAAATGGTTCTAGGTCCCTAGCCAAGACTTCCGCGTCCGCCATTGAAGGCACTACCACAATGACCCGCTGGGAGTCATTCCTAGCACGAGCGTAACGGGCTACCAAAAAGGCAAACCCTGGCTCTTTTAGATAGACGCTCTTACTTCGAGACAACGAGATCTCATCGAAGACCCCTCTGGAATCCAAAACCTTGGCAAGATGAGAGATTATAGACATATAAAAGCTGAAACGCTAGTTCCTGTTGATTTCATTCATTGCGGCATCGACCCCTTTTCCCAGTACATTCTGTAGGGCAGCTACGCCAAGTTCAAATGCACCTTCATATCCGGCCAGATCGCTCGGCTTCAACTGTGCAAGGACGTAGTCGCGAACCGGTTGCGTCCCAATCGGACGTCCAATTCCAACGCGTATTCGCACAAAATCAGAGGAACCCAGTTGTGCCACAATAGACTTTAATCCATTGTGACCTGCGACTCCTCCACCACGTTTTACCTTTATGGATCCCGGTGGGAGATCTAGTTCGTCGTGTATGACGATCAGATCAGAAGTTTCCTTTAACTTATAACGTTTGGATAGGCCCGCCAAAGCATTCCCAGAATTATTCATAAATGTTTGAGGGAATGCAAAGGCAACGACATCCAGTCCATCTCGATCCTCCGCTAAAAGGCTGTGGCTTCTAAGTGAAGGAATGAGCTTGAGACCTCGATCCTTGACGGCTCTATCTAGGACAATCGCACCGAAATTGTGACGGGTATTCTCAAATTGGCGACCAGGATTTCCTAGGCCTAAGACTAATTTAACAGATCGCAACGGCGATCACCTACTCAGCTTCGCGAAGTCCAGCTTCCTTGCCGACGACGGTATCACTCGGAGTTAGAAGTGTAACTTTCGCGGGCAAGCCCAGTGCAGACGCCAAGATCATTCCATCGACCAGTAACTCCGGTCCGACATCAATAGTCGCAGGAATCTCTGAAGTTGGTCCCGATACCTCTAGGTTGTCGAGTTCAAGCTCAACGCCCTCACCTGCTACCAAAGTCACCGTGACAACGACCTCTTGATTCGCTGAGAGCAATTGAAGGTCCATATGAAGAAGGCTTCGCCGAACTGGATGACGTTGAATATCCTTCACCAAGGTCGTCTGAGGCTTTCCGTCAATCTCAATCTCCAAAATTGCACCCATTAGCTTACGATGAATGACTAGGGCATTAAGTTCTCGAGCAGGTACTGCTATCGACCTTGGTTCGCTTCCCTTTCCATAGATCGTTACTGGCACAAAACCTTGCCTTCTAAGGCGACTTGAAGGTCGGCTACCAAGCTCTCTTCCGCTTAGGGCCTGCAATATGGAATCGGACACTTTTAATAAACCTCGCGTACATCAAAGAACTAGAACGTATGAATTCACTCGTCAAAAAGAGTTGAATATAACCCAAAGCATCCTAGTGGTAAAAAGCCAACACGCCGCCCTAATCGCTCTATAGCCGGCAGGGCAAAATCGTCATGAAAGGTTTTCTCCACCAAAGATATCCGAGACGGAGGTATCCTCAAAGACTGCGCCAATAGCTGCCGCTATTACTTGGGCGACCGAGAGCACCTCCAACTTGGCGATCCTCCTCTCAGGAAGAAGCGGAAGGGTGTTGGTAATTACAACCTTAGAAATTGGCGACTCTTCGAGGCGCTTAGTCGCTGGATCGCTCAAAATGCCATGCGTAGCCATCGCCCAAACTTCAGCTGCTCCTTGGCTTATCAACAACTCGGCTGCAGCGCAGATAGTTCCTGCAGTATCGATCATGTCGTCGATAATAACGCAGCGTTTACCTGCAACATCCCCAACGACATCAAGTGCCTCCACAACATTGGCTTTGCCACGAGGTCGTCTCTTGTGCACAAATGCTAGTTCCATGTCCAAATAGAGCGAAAAGCGAGAAGCAACCTTTACACGACCAGCATCGGGAGCCACGATCACGGTATCGGCGGTGTGGTTGGCCTTCAAATAGTCAATCAATACCGGCATCGCAGTCAAATGATCAACTGGACCATCAAAGAACCCCTGGATCTGACCGGAATGCAGATCTAAAGTTATAATCCTGTCAGCCCCCGCAGTGGCTAGAACGTCAGCCACCAATTTGGCCGTGATTGGCTCACGACCCGAGGCCTTTCGGTCTTGCCTTGAGTAGCCATAGTATGGGCAGACCGCCGTAATTCGCTTTGCTGAGGCCCTCTTAGCGGCATCGATCATATTCAATTGTTCAAAGATCGCCGAATTTACCGGGTAGGCGTGTGATTGGATGATAAAGATATCTTTACCTCTAATCGACTCGCCAAAGCGACAGTAGATCTCCCCGTCTGCAAATTCCCTTAGGTCAACTTGACCCAAGGGTACATCGAGGTGGAGCGCAACTTCGGCAGCGAGTTCTGGGTGCGACCTACCTGAATAGATCTCAAGACGTTTACGAGGGACTAATTCCACATTTACTCCAAAACTACAAACGATCCACTTTTTGACGAATCGTCGATCTTTACACCTGATCGAAGCACCGCATAGGGTCCAACAATAGCATCTTCACCGACCCGACAACCTTCAAGGTCCGATCTCACAACCTTAGCGCCATCTTGGATCACCGAGTCGCTAATACGTACCTCGGGACCAATCTCAGCACCTCGGCCCACCGTCGTTTGACCAATTAAAAATGTACCTGGCCAAATTGTCGTATCTTGGCCGATCTCTACAGTGGAATCTATATAGATGCTGTTCGGGTCCACCAAGTTTACCCCTTTGAGCATGAAGGAGGCATTGATTCGCTCTCGCATCTTCGCCTCTGCACTAGCGAGTTGACGGCGATCATTTACGCCCAAGGCTTCATCTGGGTCAGAAATCTCGTATCCACTTACATGGTATCCCGCCTTAGCAAGAATCTCCACAACGTCAGTAAGGTAATACTCGCCTTGTACATTTGACGGATTCAGCCGACGCAGCGCCGGAGAAAGCACATCCAAGTTAGCCACATAGATCGACGAATTTACATAAGTACAGTCTCGCTCTTGGATTGTCGCATCCTTGTGCTCAACGATCCTGAGCACCTTTTCGTCCTTACCAAAGATCACCCTTCCGTAACCGCTGGGATCCAGAAGATCGGTATAACTCACGCTAAGCGCAGAATTATCTCGTACGTGACTAGCAAATATAGCCTCGATGGTCTCGGCGCGAATTAACGGCGTATCACCGGGAACCACAAGAACCATAGGTGGCGCGTCGATATCAAATGCTATCGGGTCTGGCAAGGCTGTCATGGCAGTTGCCAGAGCGTCGCCCGTCCCTCGCTGAGCC
Organism: Acidithrix sp. C25; assembly: GCF_904848545.2. Lineage (NCBI taxonomy): Bacteria > Bacillati > Actinomycetota > Acidimicrobiia > Acidimicrobiales > Acidimicrobiaceae > Acidithrix > Acidithrix sp. C25. The sequence continues at coordinate 766,183 of NZ_CAJHCI020000003.1, read as the reverse complement.
TTTTGTTCGACGAACTCTATATGCATTCCGGCGGGAGCCAGCCTTAGTATGGAGTTCCTTACAACATCGGCACGAAAGCCCACGACGACAACCACGTCGGTTATGCCTGCCTTTAGAATCTCCTCTAAGATATGCAGGACCATAGGCTTACCGCAGATACGAACTAGCGGCTTGGGACGCGACGACTTCATTCGCGTGCCTTCTCCTGCCGCCATGATGACTCCAAAACGTTTGCGCACTTTAGTTTTGTCTTGCATAAAATCATCTACCTCGTATAGCAACTATATCTTGACTCTCGTGGACTTTGGCCTCTTGTTGAAACCTTCATGGCACAAGTAACGCGTAACCGATTCGGCTATATCGTGCATTTGCTATCGGCCAAAATCTGAATGACTAGCCCTCTAAAAGCTAAATCTTAGAGACTAAGACGGTATCCTTATCGAATCTTTATCGGAACAGATAGCTAGCGAATCGGCGTTGGCGAGACCATAACCGAACTCACACTCTGTGGCGCAGAGTTGAATGTCAAAACATTCTGCGCCATTGACGCATTTGAAATCTTCGCCCAGGAGCTACGTGCACTCGTGAGAGCGCTAGAGACTACCTTTGATGAACTAAATTGCGTTGGCAGGGCAATCTTGATCTTCACTGTAGGGGAATTGACTGATCGATCGTCGATCAGAACGACAGACCAGCTACCTAGCTTTTGACTAGCGATTGCCTCAATCCCATTGGGCAGACCAACTACGCCATGTAGAACCGATCCGATGGGCATGAACTTAGAAAAGTTACCAAAAACATAATACCGTTTAGTCAAATAGAACTTATAGTTGTGGTCATTTGGATAGTTAATGTCGTAATAGACGAGGCCGTCATTCCTACCGAGAATGTTGACGTTAGAGGCGCATCCGCTTGAGAGATTGGGCTGGCAGCCAATATTAGGCGAAAGCGCAGTCCACCAATCAAAGGCCGAATCCCCACCATAAAAAAGATCGTTAAAGATGGATTTAGCGAGCCACATACCAGAGACCATGGTTGGATCGTATTGATAGCCAAAACGCTTTCCGTTGAAACAGCAGATCTCCGTCATCCAGGAGTTGAGTCCCAAACGAGCAAAGACACTCTTCATATCGCTTAGGACCTGAGGGCCTGGATAATCATAGCTATGGTGTGCGAAGGCGGCTATGTACTTAATTGCATTGAGATGATGAACCCAGTGGGACACCTCAGGAATAAGCTGGAACGCTATTTGAGATGACTCATCTGCTATTATATGACACCAAGGTGCCGACTTGGCTAGATCCTTTCCCAAAGTGCTCACAAGCAGAGCCCGAACAGGCACAGGGACCCTCATCCCCTCTTGCTTGCACGGCGCCATCGAAAAGTCAGGTTCGTTCATCGGAGAGAGATAGCTAACGTCTATCCCCAAGTGTTTCTTTAGGCCTACCACGACGTGGGTCAAATATCTTGCGTAGGGAGCAACCTGCCGGAACGACAAAAATCCCCGACAACTCAGATGGTTAGAGGTAAAGATTGGTGGGGCCGAATTGACAAAAGCAACTAAATCCTGAACATGATAAGCCTTGGCCATCTTGAGAAAATAGGTTCCCGCTGGGTCGTTGTTGAAGTTATAACTTCCATTTGCATTCAAAAAAGTCGGCGGGGCCTTCCAAGACGTTGTGACCCCGACGCCTCCGCCACCCACATTGTATCGAAATTGGCTCATCTGGAGCCCCTTGGATGAAAAAAGCAACTTTCCGACTTCGAGACGGCTTGACTTGGGCATCGAATACACAGGACCAGACCACCATGCACCAGATGCCCCAAAGCCAGCAATTTTCTGCAACTTCGTCGGAGAAACTACCGCGTTAGGGACTACCGGGGCACCCCTAATTAGCTGTGACACGCGGACCAAGCCCAATGAGAGAAAAAATATCGTCGTTACGACTAAGGTAACACGCAGACTTTTACTCACCGATTTAAGGTCAGCAAATAACCACTTGCTATTTTCTTGGCCCTGCGCATTCATGACAAAGAAAGAACTTACATCCTAAAGATTAAAGACAGGTAACACCAAAATGCCAAAGCTTCAATTCGATCGAATCGATGAGTCTGCCACTCAAGCTGATAGCACTCGTCACAGGCTAAATCACAGGCTAAATCACAGGCCAATCAATCCAAGCCCAAAAGAGGAAGAGCAAATTGGCCTTCACCCGATCACAAAAAGCGACGGGCCGACTTTGGACGAACGTTAGCTCCTAAGTTATCGATCTCACGGCGTAAGCATCCATACAAACCGCGGCAAGTAGGCGACACGTGAACCCCGTCATCGCATTCAGATCTGGGAATCCTAGCGCGGATTGGCTTTGTTCTGAGATTGACGAGAGGGATTCCAGCGAGATAGTGATAGACAGTTATGGCTATAGCTTTAAATACCTCGCCCTAAAAACTCTTCGAAGTAACGAGGAAGATCCGATCCTGCCGGCATCTGTTCACTGCGAACCGTTGCCTTGACGCCCAGATCCCCTAACATATTCTCCAGCATCGCCAAATATTGAATCGCTGAGTTACCAAAAAGCTCACAGACGAAAAAACCATACTCACCCTGGGACAGTTTCCCTATTGTGCCGCGGGCCAACCTGTTAGTTCTTATGGAAAACGAGAGTTTGTGGGTCACAACGTCATAGTCGCTACTTGGGGTTTTACCCGGCTCTAAGACTAGATCAATCACTCCGACAAGCACAGGTGTGAATAATCGCCTTCCACGTTCACCTTCGCGCCTGAGCGCACCAAAAAAGTCCCCTACGCCAAGGGCTCCATTTCTTCTCTTTGACCTCAGATCATCTTCAAAAGCGTCAATCGAACGCTCAAGACAATCTCGCTCTAGTTCAAAGGCCAAAACCGTTGATAGCAAGCGAGCCATCAAATGGATTTCATCTCGATACTGTAAAATCGCCTCATCCATCTTCTGGGTGGAGATGCCGCACAGCGTACCAAAAAGAGAACCGTCCGAATAGGTTATCGGAACCCCTACGTAGGCGCCAAGGCCATGGGTCAAAGCTACTGCCGCTTCCATGTATTGACGAACGTCTTCTAGACAGGGCACGATATTAGGCCCTAGCCCGGCTATCATTCTTGAGCAGATCGAATCGCTCCAGGAAAGAACCGCCCCTGCCTGAATCCCGAATTTTGACCCTGCTACCTCCAAGATCGTCCAATACGGATCAACGGTACGAGTCACCATCCAGAGGTCTAACCCTACCTTTTGCTGCAGATATGTTAGAAGTGATCGTGAGGCATCTTCAAAGCTACCAAACCCGGCCACCGGTGCACTACTTTCAGCGAGCTTGATATCCAAGATCGGCCACCTTTTTTATTTATTGGAAATGAACCCCATCGGCCAAGTCGCATCCAAACATCCCAACCGCCGCTTTGCAGATAAACATTTGAGATTGCTCTACGATTCTTAATCGACACCATATCAATCTATCTTGAACTCTGGCTCGTTTAAAACTAGATCATCCCAGTTGCTAAATTCACCTATCTAAATCACGTATTGAATAGAGTATTACTGCTCTATTCGAATTAGAAACCAACAGGTCTCACTACATCGGTATTATCACGGTATGACCATCACGCAAAAAAAAATTACTAGTAATAACTTGAGATAAATGAGAAAGATATCGAATTTAATCCGGTGGTTTAATCACCACCATTTCAACTCAATCGCTTTTTGCGCATTTCATTTCAGGCAAGTGATAAGTCAACTAGTTATTGAGGTCATTACTCTTATGTCGCAGACTAATGGTCTTAAAAACCAGACAAGCTAAACGATGTAGGCAACATGTCAAAGACCATTCCAAGACACCTCTGGCGGTCCCTATCGACCACGACCTTCGTGAAGTTGTCATATAGTGCAATAATTACCAATTTTATGAACAGATCAATCAGGCATATTTAGATATTAAATGTGCCAATAGCGAAACACCTTATTTCATTATCCTTAGCTGTAGCACAAGAATATAAAAAATAGATTACCTCACGTTAAAGATAAAATTATGGAAGGCAAATAAGTGAATATACCCTTTGAATAATTTCAATCATGCAGTTAACGGGTAAATTAGCCGACCATTGGCACTTCAATCAAGCCATTAAATTTGCAAAATTGTGCCACAATAGTGATGTTCATTTAAGAAATTGCCATCCTTGGGTCAAGTAACCAATCTACCGAAAAATTGCTACCCTAATTCATTCACATAAACTAGCGGCAATAAGAAGGTGGCCGACCACAGTGCATATTCCAGAGGCAAAAGCAATGTTGAGGGATTCGTTTGGCCCATGTGCATTAGAACCAGGCCCAAGCGCACCCGTTGCTACAAATTGCGCAGTTGGAAACCTTTCGCCGAGCATTGCTAAAAATGGGATGCTGCCACCTTCACCGCAAAATCCAGGATCTTTTCCAAAGGCATCCTGGGATCCACGTGAGAGCGCATCCATCAACCAGGGCGCAGGAATATTGGCAACCCATCCTGCGGCGGGCTCCTCGCACTCTATCTCAACGAGAGCCCCATAGGGAGGGTCGTTCGAGAGGAGTTCGACGATCGCATCCTGTGCGGCGAGGGGATCCACCGATGGAGGAATTCTAAGTGAGATCTTAAGTTGGGTATTGGCCCGTAATACATTTCCGCCTTCATCGACATCGGGAATTCCAGAAATTCCGATAGCCGAGAGAGACGATTTCCATGTCTGAGCTAAAATTCGCTGCGCGCCGTCGCCATCCAAAGCTAGACCATCGACAATAGGAAAAGCCCGTGCCAGCGGATCACGAAGTTGACTATCTAACGCGTTCGCGCCATCAATGAAAAACTGCGGAATCTCAGGACGAAGGAGTTGGGGTATCAGTTCACCCGTTCTCTCGTCTTCTATTCTAGACAACAGCTGTCTAAGTATCCGAAAGGACGATGGCACCACGCCGCCAGCTTCACCCGAATGTACGCCGTGCTCTAGAACTTTGACATTTACCCTTATGACTAAATTCCCTCTAAGCGAGGTAGTCACCCAAACTCTTTCAAAGTCCAGGCCACCCGCATCGAGGCATACCACCAAACCAATCTCGCCCAGCACTTCCTTGGCGCGATCAAGATGAGCAGAAAGATCCGGACTGCCGCTCTCCTCGCTTGCCTCAATTATCACAACAGACCGTGGATACGGTAGCCCCCGACGCGCAAGAGCATCAATCGCCAAAAGGGCAGCAAAGATCGAATAACCGTCGTCGACCACGCCTCGCCCATACAGTAAGTCTCCTCGCATATGGGGTTCGAAGGGGTCGGTTCCCTCCATCCAGGGGCCGCTAGCGGGCTGTTTGTCAAGATGACCATACAAAAGGACACCAGGAGCCACAATCTCAGGAGATGAAGGTGGAACTTCGATCACTAAAGCAGGTGTCCGACCTTTGATCTGCGAGACCCAAGCCACGCAACCAGGTATCTCGAGCTGCCCAACGAATGCGCTGAACAACTCGAGCGCTCTTGCAATCTCTCCAGATTCTTCCCAGTGCGGATCAAATGCCGGAGAAAGAGACTTGATGGCTATGTACTTTTCCAGATAGGGAATGGCTACCTGGCGAAACTTCTGGTCGATATCATCTTTAATGCTAGTCACGCCTTAAAACTTAGTCTTAGCAACAAGTCTGTCTGTCGCAATGTCGCCATGGCCGTAAAATTGCCAGAGTCCACTTCACCTATCAACTTCTCGAATGAAACTCTCGCCTAGATCGTCTCTATCGCAAGTTTCTCCTGTGAATAGAGATTACGCAGAACTTTCTTGTCGAACTTGCCAACTGACGTCTTTGGAATCTCATCCACGAAGCTCCACCGTTCAGGTAGCCACCACTTTGCCACCATCTTTAAGATATAGTTTGAAAGCTCTGTTGCACTGAGTTCACTTCCCGGGGCCACAACTACACAAGCCAGCGGCCTTTCATCCCATTTGGAATCTGGTACACCAATCACGGCGGCCTCATAAACCAATGGATGTGACATAATGGCATTCTCTAGCTCAACCGACGAGATCCACTCTCCGCCAGATTTAATCACGTCCTTAGTGCGATCGGTAATTCGAAGGTACCCCTGCGCGTCAATAGTGCCCATATCTCCGGTCTTCAACCATCCCCCATCAAAGCTCTCGGGATTGACACCCTTGTAATAGCTACTTGCTATCCAGGGGCCGCTAACTTGAATCTCGCCTAACGTCGTACCATCATTAGGAGCAACAATGCCTTCGGCATCAACAATTCTGATCTCAACCCCCGCTACCGGGCGGCCAGCTGTTACCTGATATTCGATAGCACGTTCTGGATCGGTTCCGACTGGCGGAATGGCTAGGGTGCAAAGAGGCGATGTCTCAGTCATCCCCCAGCCCTGGACGAGTGAGATATTATATCGATCCCTGAAGCCCTCGATCAATGAACGAGGAACCGAAGAGCCACCAGCCGATAGAATCCTCACAGATGAGAAATCCACCTCGTTGTCTTTTGCGTAATGCAATAGATCATTCCATATCACCGGCACCCCAGAGGCCACAGTTGGAGCGAGTTCGCTAATCATCCTAGCCAACGGGGCAGCCTGAAGAAATCTCCCTGGCATAATCATGTCGGCACCGACCATCCACGCAGCATAGGGTATTCCCCAAGCATTTGCATGAAACATTGGCACTATCACAAGACATCGATCCATGGTAGAGAGGCCAAGCGAGGCGGACGATGATGCTGCAATTGAATGCAACCAAGTTGAGCGATGAGAATAAACAACGCCTTTAGGCTTTCCAGTTGTTCCACTGGTATAGCACATCGCGGCAGCGTCGTTCTCGTCGTCAGGCTCGACAAAGTGACCCACGTCGACACCGTTTGCAATCAACGCCTCGTATTCGTGAAATTGAATATTTGAAGTATTGCCGAAAGCCTCTATCGCGCTGTGGTCGTAGCCACCAACTATGATGACGTCTCGAACACAGGTTGAGCGACCTAAGACTCTCAACAAAAGTCCCAAGACAATCCCATCCGCGATAATGACCTTATCTTGGGCATCGTCCACAATAAATTCCAATTGGTCTGCAAAAAGGCGCACGTTTAAGGTGTGCAAAATAGCACCCATAGAAGGAATCGCAAGGTAAGCCTCAAGGTGCTGATTGTGGTTAAAGCAAAAAGTGGCTACTCTGTCGTCTTTGCCCACGCCGAGGTCACGAAGCGCACCTGAAAGAGCGTGCGCCCTCTTGGCCACCTGAGTATAGGTAAATTCAACGACATTCTCTCCATCGAAGTTGAGGATCTTCGAATTCCCATAAAGCATCTCTCCATGGCGAAAGATAAACGGGACAGAAAGCTTTGATTCCTGCATAGTAGATTTCAAGTTATTTTCTCCCACTCGTTCGATAGCCAGCCCATGTACTCTAACTACAAGGGCAGCTCAATCTTTAACTGCTAAATTCAAGCGACTAAAGTAAACGCTGGGCAATCTAGGCGCCAAAAGCCCAGCTACTTAATTCTTATCCAAATTGCAAAGCAATGCACGCTTATTTTGAACTATCTCAACTTGATAGGTGTAAGAATTTAAGCTAGTCGAATATATCAAGCTGAAACATTGATGAAGCAAAGATATGGCATCTATAGAAGTGATCACTTAAGGAGAGACCAGAATTCGAACCTCCACTTGGCCTCAATACCTTTCGTAACTTCAAATCATCCAACCCAGCATATGAAGTTAGTCAAAGCCGACTCAAAACCTAAGGTTGATAGTAGGCAAGGTATCGGCCTTAGAGGAAATCACTTATCACATTATTTTGACCACCCAATTCAACGACCTAAGATGTCCTAAGTGAGCAAAGATCAAAAAATAGCAATTATTGGCGGCGGGATTACCGGGGCGTCTATCGCCTACCACTTGGCGTCGACAAAATCACTCAACATCTCCGTACTGGACGCAGATGTGGCCAGGGGTGCCACCAGGGTCGCCGCTGGGATGTTAGCACCCGTCGCAGAAGCCGTCTATGGAGAAGAACGCCTCTTAGATACGATGCTTGGAGCTGCACGATACTGGGGGGAACTCGCCGAGAAGCTAAGAGATGACTTCGGTCTGGACGTGGGTCTGCGAAACACTGGATCACTACTGATTGGAGCTACCCCAAATGACACAGTCGAGATCAACCGTGCAAAAAGTTTTTACGACAGACTCGGACTTGCCTGCACCTACCTTTCTAAGAGCGAACTCGATTCGATAGAACCAACCCTTTCACCCATGATTTCTGGTGGTATCTTTACTGAGATTGACAACCAAGTTGACAACAGAAAAGCACACATCGCCCTAATTGAAGCTTCCAAGCGCCTAGGCGTTGACTTCGTAACGCACGACGCGACACAGATAAATCGAATTGGGGACTCCTTCGAAATCTCCCTTGAAGACGAGACTTGCATCAAAGCCGACAAAATCGTTCTTGCATTTGGCGTAACCAAGGATGCCATCAAGGGTGTTCCCGACTTTATCTACGACTCGCTCAGGCCAGTACGCGGAGAAGTAATACGAATAAGGACAAACAAATTCACACCTGCTCCAGAGCGAATTGTTCGCTACTTGGTAGAGGGCAGATCGGGCTATATCGTTCCTCGCCTGGACGGGGAGATTGTTATCGGTGCCACGCAAGAGGAAAAGGGATTTGACGCTAGCACAAAGGTGCGATCCACCTATGAACTACTTCGTGACGCTCTGAGAGTAATACCTGCATTGGGAGAGATGGAGATCGCCGAGATCAACGTCGGCTTTCGGCCAGCCACTAACGACAACTTTCCAATTTTGGGTCAGGTCGAACAAGATCTTTTCTGCGCACTTGGTAGCTTCCGCCATGGAATCCTGCTCTCTTCAATAATTGGCAGGGGAATTGCCGAGATGATCTCTGGGCCTACAACCTCTATCGAACTAGGACTATTTACTCCAAATCGCCTTAGGTAAGCAGTCGCAAATTATAAGGATAGAAATTGGGTAGAAGAATGAAAAACAAAAAAGACACGGTAGAAAGTCAAACAAGACCACGCCATACCTCTGGTAATAAAACAAACCGAGATCGCCCCTACCTGTCGCTTGGGGCCAACCTTAATCAACTAATGGCCTAGGGCAATCCATAGAGGTCCATACAGAGACGGTCTTTATGATCTAATTTGAAAGAGCAATTAATTGAACCTTCGAAAAGACATCGATATAACCATCAATGGCAAGGCTTTATCGATCAATGAATCAATAAGTTTGGCAGCGCTATTGGACGAACTAACCATTCCAACAATAGGGGTAGCAATCGCAATCAACCAAGAAATCATACATAAAAGCCAGTGGACCATGCGAATAATTACAGGTGGCGAAGAAATTGAGATAGTATCGATTGTTGCAGGTGGATAATATCATCTATGACATTCAATAGTAGTTATCTGCCTCGATTCCCATAAATTCGAAAGGAGATTTGACTCCTCCAAGTACTAGGATACCAAGCATAAAACCCGTAGAAATGTACTCGTCTTGGCGGTTTTGATCTGGCACGACTAAAGACATATTAAAACTAAGAACATACGGGACCAAATCGAAAGACCACTGCGAAAAGATATTCAAATGACAACTACCGCACAAGCAAACGCGACCGAACCAGTCACTCCCTATCCCCCGCTAGTCATCGGTGGCGAAGAGGTCTCTTCGCGTCTCATAACCGGCAGTGGAGGCATGACTTCGCTCAGCGCACTAAAGGCAGCATTGATTGCCTCTAAAACATCTCTAACGACCGTAGCAATTCGACGATTCGAGCCGACCAGTTCAATGGGACTTTACAAGCTCCTAGGTGAGCTGAACTTGAAAATCCTGCCCAATACTGCGGGCTGCTATAGCCACAAAGAGGCAATATTAACCGCAAAGTTGGCATCTGAGGTGCTAGGGACGAAGTTCATAAAGATCGAAGTGATCGCCGACGATGCCACCTTGCTTCCTGATCCAATAGAAACTCTACGAGCCACTGAGAGCCTCGCCAATGAAGGCTTTCTAGTTATGGCTTATTGCAGCGACGACCCGATCTTGGCCCGAAGACTAGAACTCGCAGGGGCGGCAGCAGTTATGCCTCTGGGATCGCCCATCGGATCGGGCCTTGGAATACTAAATCCCTACAACATAGAGTCGATCACGAACCACTCAAACGTTCCAGTCATCTTAGATGCAGGCGTAGGTGGGGCATCAGACGTCAGTCAAGCAATGGAACTTGGCTGCGATGGCGTGTTGGTCGCATCAGCGATCAATCGTGCCCAATACCCAGAATTGATGGCGAAGTCTCTCGCGCTGGCGCTTGAGGCTGGATACTTAACAAGAATAAGTGGGCGAATACCCAAACGCGATCAAGCACTTGCTAGTTCACCAACCGAAGGAATGATCGCCCAATAAACCTGATAATCAAATGGGAAAGTAGTAATTCTCACTTAAAGTAGGTCTAAAGGACACGTTTGGTGTGATTTTGACTTATTCTTAATATTTGCTAAGAAAGAAAATAGCGTAGCGATTCGCACTAACAAGGTTGTCAACTCTATGTATCCAGGAACTAGAACACCTCCAGTGGCTCTCACCATCGCAGGCTCGGATTCCGGCGGCGGTGCTGGAATCCAAGCCGACCTCAAGGCCTTTGCTGCCAACGGTGCCTATGGAACTTCGGCCATCACGGCAGTCACGGCTCAAAATACCAAAGGGGTCCTTGCGATCGATCTAATGAGCCCACTCAGTCTCTACGCCCAGATCGATGCGGTTACCTCAGATTTTTTCATACGAGGATCCAAGACTGGGATGCTGGGATCTATCGAGTTGCTTGAGATTGTTGCAGACTTTGCTCGCAGGGGGACTTTACCAAAATTAATCGTAGATCCGGTTATGATCGCCACATCTGGAGACATTCTGAGTCCGCAGTCGATCGTCAGCGGCTATCGCGAATTTCTGCTTCCATATGCTTATGTAGTCACTCCTAACATTCCAGAGGCCGAACTTCTCAGTGAAATCGAGATAACAAACCAATCTGAAATGGTACGAGCCGCACAACTAATTCATCGCTTTGGCCCCAAATACGTTTACATAAAAGGTGGACACCTAGAAGGCGATGAATCGATCGATATCTTCTTCGATGGACAAAATGTATCAAACCTCCGGACCAATCGAATCGCCACCCCAAATACCCATGGAACGGGATGCACCTTTTCTGCTGCTTTGGCAGCCCAAATTGCCTGCGGTCAACCCATAGACCAAGCCATAAGAAACGCAAAGATCTACACAACCAAGGCAATCATGGGGGGATCGTCCTGGGCACTTGGCTCAGGAGCAGGGCCGCTTGACCATTTCCTATGGTCACACCCAGATCAATTCTAGGTCACCCTGCAACTAGGCAACTACTTAAAGTATTCCACTGCCGATGAACACTGAAGGACACAGCTGAAAAGCTCTGCCAGGCCGTGAAAAAGATTAAAGCAAATCTACAAGTCCAAATGAAATCGAACTTGTAATTTGTCAAAACAGATCGATCAACTTCTTACAAAAGGAGACAGGTCCGACAAAAAAGGCCGACGATACCAGAGTGTCACCAAACTTGATTCGTCTTCAGTTCCAACTACGAGCCTGGCTTCTCGAGTCCCCTCCTGTGACATTTATCTAGCAAACCTAAATCTCGCCTTCTCCAATCCAAGGATTGCCCTCTATCTCTACCGGAGCTTTTATAGGATATTCGGCTAAATCTACCTTCTCCAAAAAAGCGCACGGATCTAGATAAAGGGTATATTCCTTCTTTTACAGCAGCCACAGGGTCAATTGGGACCTTTTGCATATGGCGCTTTTGCACTAGAAGAAAATCAAGGTAAAGAACGCCAAAAAGACGTTCTTTACCCAAGGATATCAAAAGAGAGGGGGACTCTAATTCGTTACAATCGCAGATCCGGTAGGAGTAGTCCGTGACAGCCCACTAAAGTTGCTGCGACGAGTAAGCATAAGGTATAGGGCGATCAAAAGTGATAGGAATGCTGTCGCACCAAGTAGTGATGCCGCCGGCACTGATGTTCCAAAGATCCCCAATATGAGGCCTATAAGCGCAAAGCCAATCGAATAGGAGCCATATAGAGCCCCAAACGCCTCGGCGTTTTGCCCCTCTGAGACAGTCGCACCAATAGCCAATGCACGAGCAGTGTTTATAGGAGCTACAAAAAGCCCAGCAATAAACGTAGCAATAAGAATCGACAAAAGGCTGTGCAGGGTCGTCAAAACCACTACCCCACCAGAAAGACCCAAGAGAAACAGGGCCAGTCGGACTCGAATATCAATACGCGATAACGAATGAGAAAAGGCAGTTGCAACCGTTCCACCGGTAATGCTGCCAAGTGAAATCATCGCAATGGCCACTCCGGCAAATCCAACACTTTGATGATTCTCCAGCAAAATGGAGGGTATGGCGATGATGAGCCCACCTTCGGCAACTCCCTCTCCCGCTGAAGCTAAAAAGATCCACAGGCGAGACTTGGAAAACCAAACGCTTTCACCCTTACTCTTGAGCTTCAGCGAGCCGCCTTCAAAAGGATGGCTACCCCTTAAAACCGTTGAATCAGCGTTCGAATTTTGGTTTTTGGTCTCAATACGGCCGCTTCTCTTGAAATAGAAGGCAACTCCAAGACCACCCAGGCTCACAAAAGAAGTGACTATAGCGCCAAAGGCCGAACCGCCGAGAACAACGGCAAACGAGACGACTATTGGCGAGACCAAGAAAAAGACCTCCATTAGCGACGTATCTAGAGAAATCAGGCGGTCACGAGATTTAGCACTGCCTTTGAGCACCTTTGGTCCATCCAAAACAATATTTCGAGAGATACCAAATAAACCTGCTCCGATTCCGCCAATCAAAAGGGAAGATAGTGCAAGAACGCCAAATACAATCGGGTTTGAAACATGGGATGAGAGAACTCCAAATAATCCCCATATAAAAATTAAAGGAAAAAGCAGTCGTATCAGAGCCGAATTTGGATCGATAGAATCACCCAACTTAGCCAGTCGAGACGAAAGAAAGATCTCGCCAATGGTGAAGGCTGAAACCATGAACGAACCCATTGCCAAGGCACTCTTAGTTTTACCCTCTGAAATTACCAACGCAAGGGGGGCCATTGCGATTGGAACCCTAGCTACATTTGCCAAACCCAGACGTCCAAATGAAATGCCTGGAAATGAATCTCTTACCTTTGTGGACGCCACCGAGAAAAATGGACGCACGATATCACTACCTCTTTGAATCCCTTGGGGATTATTATTGACCTTCCACGACGGCGAACTTAATCGACCTTGTCACCACCTATTACTTAGAAAAACCAAGATTAGATGGGAGCCAGCGGCTCAGCAGAATTTATCTTACGTCTACCACTATAGTCGCTCTAGCGTCAGGCCTATCCTTAGAGAGTTCAACAAATCGCCTGGCAATATGGTCATGGCAACTAAAGACTATCACCTGGCGATCGTTGGCGATGGCTATCAAGATTTTAACAATTTCATCTAGTCGCAAACCATCCTGATGGGCGAATGTTTCATCCAGGATAAATGGCAGGTTAACAAGATCGCTCCCAATCCTTACCTTTCGCGTTTGCCCAGCGCTAAAGCGTGTTATCAGGTATGCCAGGTCTGCAGTTCCCCTTGATAGGTCTTTGAACGCCAACAAAGTGCCATCCATCATCTCAAGACCAGATCGATCCAGATCATAGTGAACCCTGACATAACGTCCGCCTGTCGCATCCGTAATGAACTTCGACGAAAGTTCAGAGATCTCCCCTATGCGCTCGCTAGCATATCTCCCCATGGCCGACTCTAAGATCTCGCGGCTTCGAGCGTTGATATACCATTCCCTAAGTCGGCCAACAAAACGCGCCTTTAAAAATTCAATCTCGGTGCTCAGGGTAGTCATTTCATCGTCGGTCGCTAAAAGTGAACTTTGACTTCGAAGCTCACCTAGATCTAAATCAATCTTAGCCACGGTATCCTTAGCGACCAGTTGCGAGGCCTCTAGGTCGGAGACGATCCTATCTATTGCATCCTTTGACGCGACATGCTCGGACAAAAATAGACTCCCATCTAGCCGGTGAGAGAGACTCCGAAGCTCACTTTCTAAGACTTTCATATGAGCACGCCTGTCAAGTAACCAGCGCTGTTGCTCAAGGTGTCTCTCTAGTTGTTCCATGTTCGAGGGGCCAAACGTTTCGATGGCGTTCTTAACCTCTTGAGAGAAGATCTGAAGTCGAAGTGCTTGGAATTGAGCACTTTTGGCTTCGAACTGTCGGTCAAAGTCGTCCTTAGCCTCAACTATCGATGTCGCTTGGTCCAACACAGCCAAAATAACATCTCTTTCAAACGAGAGATTATCTATTGCCAAAATCTCACAGAGCTTAGAATAAGATGCCTCAAAGCTATCAGTGATCTCACGTCCGCTTTTACATTCGCTACTCATCCGAGAGAAGTTCGAGAGATCCTCAATCGCCCCTTTGAGAGCCAATGAGCCTTTCTCACTCAAGAAATAGTCAATCTTATCGACACCCATTTCAGAGAGGCTCGCCGCTACATCGTCCCGAGACCTCACCCATGAACCTGTCATTAGCGTGATTTGATCTTCTAAAGAGTCCCGTTCTTCTGCCTTTTGTCTTTGTAGTGAAAAGATATGGCCAAGTCGATCAGCAAGGCTCACCATCGCAATAGCTTTATCTCTGATAGCTCCAAACTCTATCGACCCCACATAGACGCTCCGAAGATCACCTGCCAACTTATCGATCTGTCGATTTAACGCATCCACCGTACCTAGAGCGTTCCCCAATTTGAGACCGTTGAAACGATTGCTGGCAAAAAAAAGAACGAAAACACCAAAAGCAATGAGAGCAAATGACAAAAGAGCTCTCAGAACCATCGCAGCTCCGGAAAACAAAAAGATAGATATTGCTCCAAGTAGAGAAAGTACCAGAAAGTAAGGAGCGAACCTTAGGACCCCTCTAGTCCTAGACGCCACATCTTCGGCCAATCCTAGAGTCGATCCATATTCGACCTTGCGAGCCTGCAGCGCAATGGCTTCGTCGCAGAGGGAGATAATGGTAGATATCTCTTGATTCAGCTGCGTCGAGAACTCCCTCGAATTCAAGGTGTCACAGCTCTTTATCGACGGTAGGTCAAAACCGCCGAGTGCAGCCATTTCCCTGTTGAGCTGGACATCAAGATCGATCAGTACATCCAAGGTTCGATCTCGAGCGCCTTCGATTGAGGTGATTTGCGCAAGTTTGCCTCTAATTCGAATCAATTCTCCCTCAATTTTCCCCAACATCTCAAGCTTGAGCGGGCTAATAAAGGGGAGACCCTCGACACCCAGTGTCTCTTGGATCTCCCCCTCCAAGCGTTTTAGCGACTCCTCGATAGCGTTGTTACGGGCTTTGGCACGGAAGTAGAGTTCGCGATGCGTCCTCATCTCTTCAAGCAACAAACGAAGGGAGCTTCTGTCAATATCTAGGTTGCCCAGCTCGTCCAAGGAGCTAAGAGCCTCAAGTTCCGCCTTTATGGCTTCATAGTGTCTAACCCTAAAGTCGTTCTCGCTCAAAAGTTCTCGTAGCTTAAATACTTCTGCATCCGTTAATATCCGCGTATCCACAAAGGGCAAAAGAAGAGCGCGTAGGTTGCCGACCTCAGCCTTAATCTCGACTAGTTTGAGGGCAACTTCGTAATTTCTAAGTTCAACTTCAATTTCGTTTAGACCTTGAACTGCGTGACGACGCTCTTGAGTCAGTCGATCGATCGTGGCTAATTTGTCGTCATAGCTCAAAGACCGCCCGAACAGCTCTCTTTTTTTATCTTCTAGCTCTCGGAACTCCTTGGCCATTGACGACAGCGTATCGATGCCAGTGGCTCTTGGTGGCCAAATTCCATCACTATTCGAAGCGTATTTTTTGGCCAATTGAGTGGGGTTTTCACCGCCACCTACCAACCAAGCGCCGGCCATCATCTCTGCAGTGGTGGCCATCGCTATCTTCTCGTTCAAAATTTGCGCCTCTGGGGCGATCGAATAGACGCTATCGAAGGTAAGTGAATCGACTCCAATCAGGGTCCTTCTAATATAGTCCTGATCAACAAGGGTGAAGGTCCCGGGAAAATCATCCGGTGAAGCCCCTGGGTTAAGGTCAGAGCGCAATCTTACAAATATCCGATGACTAGCCTTGTGACTTTGAGCCTCCCTTTGGAGTTCATAGACCATATCTCCAACCCCTATGGTCAAACCTGCCTTTATAGGATAAGACAAAAATTCGCTTCCAAATAAAACAAAGGAGACGACCCGTCGAAGTGTTGACTTTCCTGCTTCGTTTGGTCCGATAACCACATTTAGTGCCCCGCCAAGTTGTAAATTCGAAACTCCTAAAGAGCGCTTGTCTAAAGCACCAATTTGATCCGCCCATATAGTCTTGACGTGAACACTAATGGAGTTGGAGGTCATCTAGCGAGCACTTTCTGTCCGAGCCTGGAGATTGATCAAGACCTCTCCGATAACCCTGCGATCCAGTTCTGCTAGGTTAAAGCCATCTAGGGCATCGCTGCTAGAAAAAGTTGCTCTCACGAGGGCTATGATTTCGCTAGAAACCTTTGACCGCTCTCGAAGACGGGACAGCGAAGTTAAAATTGCCTCCGTCGTCGTCGTGGTTTCCCCTGTACCAAGGTGGCCTCCGTCGGTATTGAAATCCTCGATTAGCAAACTCAAAAAGCCACCTGATTCCGAAATTGAAACTACGTCGATCTCATCTAAGTCAAAATACGAGGCTGTCTCATCACGTATCGACTCCAAAATGACAAAATCCCCGCCACCCCCAGATACAATTTTGTCACCGAGCAAATCCGTATATTCCCTAAGGTGTTCTGCGATACGAATCCTCGAGCTAACCCGACCATTCAAAACCACCCTCAATAAAAAGCGACGCGATGGATGCGAAGTCCCCTCCAAAAGTGTAGATATTTCGCTTGAGACAACCCCATAGATGTAGTCCATGGCATCAAGCGGATCCTCACCCAACTCTAGAGATGAGAGGTCTACCAAGATTTTCTCAAAACGAAAGGTGCCCAACT
The DNA here is from genome assembly GCF_904848545.2 of Acidithrix sp. C25. Taxonomy (NCBI): domain Bacteria; kingdom Bacillati; phylum Actinomycetota; class Acidimicrobiia; order Acidimicrobiales; family Acidimicrobiaceae; genus Acidithrix; species Acidithrix sp. C25. The sequence goes on along the minus strand of NZ_CAJHCI020000003.1, from coordinate 749,018 downwards.
CGACAAATCTCAGCACGGGAGTAACCTCAGGGCGAATTGAAACTACCAAAGCACCCTTAGCACCCTGTTCGGAAGATTTAAAACTCCGCCCCTGAGTAGTGCCTGAATAGACAACCATTGGCCTTTGCGAGAGCACCTCAAAGGAATGGATGTGGCCAAGCGCAAAGTAATCATATTCGAGACGAGTTATATCGTCCAAATTTGCAGGTGCATAGGGGGCATGTTCTTTGACGCTACCAACATTGGAGTGCAATATGCCAACAGTAACCGCAGATCCATCCAAAGCACTCTTGTGGAGAAACATTGAAGCTAAGTTTCGGCTCTCGTTTCGTATTGAGTAAGAGACTCCAACAACATTGACAACCAGACCGCTGCGGCTAGGGAAAGTAAGAACTTCGGGCTCAGAACTATCAAAAATCGTCAGATTACTAGGAAGATTAGACGAACGCAGCCATTGCTCATCCAGAGGATCATGATTTCCCAAGGCCACACAAACCCGTATCTCGTGCTCAGACAGAGTGTGCACGGCATCCAAAAAGGCCGCCCTTGCTCTTACGCCGACGGAAACACCATCGTAAAGATCCCCGGCTATGGCTACAAAATCACATTGCAGATCGATCGCATTGCGTACAAGAGAATTTAATGCCGAGATAGAGGCTTGCGTCGCAGCATCACGGACTCTTGGGCCATAGCGATCCGCCAAGCCGACAAATGGAGAGTCGAGATGGAGGTCGGACGCGTGTATAAAAGTCACAACTTGGTCGTTCATCTGTTATTTGTTCTCACCTGTGGAGCTATAGCTCGACATTTGACATTCCACATTCCCAAGTCAATCGTTGCCTAAAGCCGACAGTTGAAGCTAATTCCTACTCAGGAAGAGTCCTTGCTCATGGCACTCAGTGGTTGCCCTTCTAAAGCATGACCGCTATTTAAGTAAATATCAGAAGCTACGACTTTAAATACGATACTATCAAAGAGATGTAACAAGAATTGATTTTGGCTCGACTCTAAAATCTACAGGCTAAAGCCAAACCACTTAGCAGCTACAGTTCAAAACTCGAGAAAAGATCTAAGCTAGCGCGCTCTAAAGGGAATTACAAAATACCTAGAATGGCCAAAACTGTCCATTCGAAGATCATTTCGCCTGCTAGTCTCAATTTGAAGTCCAAATTTACCAAGCTAAAAGTTGCGTCTAACGACTGAATTTACCATTTAGACTCTAATTGTTTACCTTTTGTTAAGGTATCCCAGCCTAAGGACGGCGCAATTTGAAGAGAATTTTCCAACGCTATCTTGCTACCCGTGAAATTGCAATTGAAACCGTAATTGACCATCTTGGTAAAAGTGACCTCTTGAAGGCACAGTCTCCAACTTCCATTCGCCAACGAAGAATTCTCTTAGATACTTTGGATTGGCGATTTGCGAGTCACGGGTGGCGTCTCGAACTTCAAGAGATTCCGAAAACTTCCAAATGTGAGCTCGTATTAACCGACGAAAAGGGTGTGAGCTTTCGTGGTGAATATACTGGAAAGCCCACAACCTCGAGTCACCCCCAACCAATCTCAATTCAATCATGCAGTTCGAAAGTGCTAGTCGAAAGAGTCAATGAAGTTGCCCTAGAGATGGCGGTGATCTCAATCGTCGAAGTTGATACCAACCATGCCGAACTGATCCATATTGATTCACATCAACGGCGGGACGCAAGCGTTGAGATCATTGCCAACCCAGCTGCCTTTGAGTTTTGGCTCCATCTAGAGTGCGATTCAGACGACAACGAGTTGATGGACCGCATTCTTGACTTTCTCAAGCGGGCGATGGGGTCATTTTGGAGGGTCGCCCCCAGCCACGACTATTACGATAGCGCACTCAGAAGTGCCAATCGAGCACGCGGCGATTTCGCGGTAAAATTTAGCGTCATTCCAAAAGCAAATGAAAACGTTGCACTTTCGATGTCTACATACCTGTCAAAATCACTCCGAAACGCCAAACTAGCCCTGGATGTCGCGAAACTTCGCGCCGACCAAGAGTCACTTCATCATCTTCGGGTCATTTTGCGTTCCACCCGAGCGATCCTAGAACCCGTGGTCAAAACTTTCAACTCTAGTTCGCTTGAAGATCTGCTCTCAAATGTAAAGTCAATCGCACAAGCCACAAATTCTGCCCGCGACATCGATGTAATAGTCACGTACTTTGGAGAGACCTCTCCGTATAACCCATTCCTGCACAAGCTCAAAGAACGTCAATCTCAGATAAACGAGACGTTAGAACGCGAATTAGAGGAGAGGTTCGTGGCACTCGAAAGCATCTGGCAAGCCAGCATTGCCAAGCTCATCGCGGCATCATCGGGAACCTTCAAAGGGCCGGATGGGAAACTGGAGATAGCCAGTACTCAAACCAAAAAATTCGTCGAAAAAACTATCTCGATGGCAAAAAGCGACTGCCAAATTACGGTTTCAGAGATAGCAAAGAAAAATGATCCATCCTCCCAAGAACTACACGACCTTCGTAAAGACTTCAAACGCCTGAGGTATCTAAGCGAGACCTTCGCCAGCGACAATACGGCTACCACCAACACTGATATCTTTCTCTCCAAAGTTCTCCAAACTGAACTTGGTCTATTTCAAGACGCCACAGTAAGGATGGAGTTTTTAGAGCAAGAAAAAGAAGGACTCGAGGACTCAAATGACCTTGCACCACTTATGTCGCTAATCAATCAAGCACAAACCTCACTACAAGAGACGAAAGCCTCTTCGGTCTTGGCATTGGTGGAACTCTCTGGCAAACCTGGTTGGTCGCACCCATCGCAGATCTCTAAAACTAACAAGTCCAAAAACAGTAAAAGAGCAAACACTTCAAAATCTCTAAGTACCACTTCGAAAAAACACGGCTCCAAGACGTTATGAAGCTACAGACAACGAAAAAAATCCGCCCTAGAAGCACCCAGACAAAGGACGACAAGTGAAGACAATCGCGTTTTACAACCAAAAAGGAGGCGTAGGTAAAACATCATTAGCGATAAACTACGCATACCTCGCCTCCCGGTCGGGCCTTCGAACATTGCTTTGGGATCTAGACCCACAAGCGAGTGCCACCTATGTTCTTAGAGTTAACGAAACCCTAGCGCCAAGGGCCAAGGCGCTTTTAGACAAAAATGTCTCCTTGGAAGATTTAGCCATACGCACCAACTACCAAAGCTTATTTATCGTTCCGGCTTCGAATGCGCAACGACTTCTCTCAGAAAAAATCTTCGATTCAAACTCAGGCAAAAACACGATCTCTAGGGCAACATCATCTGCCAAAGGATCGTTTGATCTTGTCGTAATCGACTCGCCACCCAGCTTAAATAGCCTCTCGGATTCAATGCTGGCCGCAATTGACCTCCTTGTGATTCCCCTACAACCCAGCCCACTGGCTACTCACTCACTGGAAGCGCTGTCGTTACATCTAGAAAAGATCAAGATGATCGATCGAAGTTTCACGGTCTACAACATGGTAGATATCCGCAGAAATGCACATAGAGATGCGATCTCAAATCACGAAAAACTTTCCAATATTCAACTTCTATCGAGCTATATTCCCTATGCGGCAGAGATGGAGAAGATGGCGATCGAACGAGCACCGATTTTCGAAATGAATGGTCCCCATAGACTTGCTATCGCAATTGAATCGCTCTATTTTGAGATTCAGAGCAAACTCGAAAAAATAAAAACTCGCCCTAACAAAAAAGAGTAGTAAAGGTGTGATAGTCAACTTTACATAAGAAGCTTAGAGTCAAATATCTAAGATCAAAGAGAGGTCTAGACTCCGCCGATTTATGAGAGTTTAGACAACGATGCCCGGTAGCTCAACTTTATACTGAACAAAACTCCAACCACACAAGAGATTGACACGAGCAAAAAATCAACCACAAAACTACCAGTAGAACTTTCTACAACTCCTGCCAGCTGTGGACCAACAGCCTGAGTAATTCCAAAGAAAAGGGTTACCAAGGCAAAAGTTCTTGCAAAATCAGAACCACTTTGAAAGTCCGAGATATATGCAGCAACCAAATTCGGGATACCCGACATCCCTAAACCATATGTGATCGCTCCCACTATAACCAATGGGTATGCCCCTTCTACGACAGCCACCCCAGAAAAAGCCATACATATGAAACCACCTACCATAACAATGCCACGATTGGAGATCGAATCGCTAATTCGCCCAGCAAGCACCCCACCAAAGATCGATATAAAACCAACGAGAGCAAAGATAAACGAAGACCATCCAGCCGAATAGTTGTGGTCGTGTTCGAGAGCTGTCACAACAAAGGTCAAAAATATCGCTTGAGCCAAGCCATATGCCATATATGCACCAAAAAGAAAGTTCTGTTCCGGTATTGGTGGAACGTGAGAGGGTTTTACGTCAGAATCTGTCACTTCGAAGAGGTCTACAACCTTTTGTTCACCCTTTAATTTCAATAGCGCAATCAGAGCACTCACCAGGGCAATGAAACCTTCAACATAGAGAATTATCTTCCAAGACCATAAGCCCCCCAGATTCTGAGTCATTCTGGCAAATTGCGCTTCGAGTGTGATGGCGATTCCTATCCCGGCCCCAGTTAGACCCATGGCCCATCCCTTTTTTTCAACACTTACTGCAGAGGCTGCCAATCCAGGAGATTGGATCCAGATCATCGCCCCTCCGAAACCCATCAGGACCATCGCAAAAAAGAAAGTGATGAACGAATTTGTAAAGGCAAAGATCAAAAGGCCACTTGCAGAAAGGAAGAGACCCACACGAATGAGAGTAATGTTGGAGATTCTTCGGGAGTTCAAAGTTACAAAGGTAGATCCCAGCAAATACGAGCCCACGTTTACCGTTCCTAGAGTCCCAGCCAAGGCGACAGAGTGAATAGTCGTACGCACCAAAGACGGAATGATAAGGCTGTAACTAAACCGACCAAATCCCTGTGCAACTGCAGCAAAGAGCATCGACAATCCAATAATGGCTCCCGCACTCTTTGGTCGGGCAACTCTGGTCTCCAATTTAATCCAATCTAAATTTATCTCCAGACCACTCTTGATAGTGATCGACGGGTCGGCACTCAAGAGCGAGCAAGTGGATGTGCATCCTTTGAGACACCAACTCTATCGCACACAAGACACTGAAAGGGAGGTCAAAGATCTATTTAGCCTCTAGTTTGTTTCAAGATAAAAGTATGATCTTTTGCCTCGCAAAAAAAACTGAACCTTAAAAACACTGCGGCTGTGTATCTGGCAGCTTTGTCATTGATTTAGCACAGTTACCCGCCCCGCCAGTAACTCTAGAAACTTGAGGTTGTTAGGTTCAAATCGATAGTTCAATGCGCTGACACAAAGCGCTGACACAAAACAAAGCTTGAAAACTGAATTTCGACCAGCGAAGAAACATCCTTTGAAGCAAAAAGTTATCGTCACTCATTGCCATATCTTAAAATTAGGATTATCGCCCATGACTACCCGACCCTCGTATTAGATCTATCCGATGGAATTTGCCAAGACGCCTTTAGCATGAGTAGCAGTGTCCCTTGTTGCAACGATAAAAGACCACCTATATCGTTTGGTTAGTTGGCTCAAAATTTACTTCGATCGCAATTCGCCCCTTGGGCCAATGCGGCGTGTCCACTTTTTATCCACAGTAGGCGACACTTTTACAACTGTCGCTTTAGCTGGGTCACTTTTCTTTTCGATCTCACCAAACGCTGCTCGCTCGAAAATCACCCTCTACCTTTTGCTGACCGTAGCGCCATTTGGAATTGTGGCACCATTTCTGGGTCCGATACTGGATAGAAATCGCGGTTCTCGACGATTTTTAATCTCAATGTCACTCATAGTCCGGTGTGTGTTGATGTTCTTCATGGCTCGCGACATCAAAAGTCTTTTGCTCTTTCCGGAGGCCTTCACGGTCCTGGTAGCCTCCAAGACGTATTTGGTAGCCAAAGCCGCATTAATTCCCGATCTCGCAAAGCAGATTGACTTCAAACCGGAGGTCCAAAAGTCTCGGAGATGGAAGAGCGGCCAAAACCAAAGCGGTAACCCAAATTTAGTTGCTGTCAACTCAGGAATCTCCCTCCTAGCAGCAGTATCAGGCTTTTTCGGTGGTGCCATTGCAGCCGGAATATTAAAGACCCCACATCTAGGTTCGCCTTGGGTTCTTAGAGTCGGTCTGGTGATATTTGCCTTTGGCGTCACCCAAGTTAGACACCTACATATAAAGCCAAGTCGCCCAAGAAGAGAAGGAGACAACCCCCAAAAACCCAGCGATCCTACTACAGACCCCAATCGAAATCTTAGATTGCCGGATGATCAAAATTCACAATCAGATGAGCCATCTGATGGAACCGCCCGACCTCGATCTCCCCAGTCAGTCCTACTTGCGGCAGCTGCCATGTCGGTACTTAGAGGCTCTGTAGGATTTTTCACCTTCTTCATAGCATTCAATCTCAGACGTACACACGCTCCTGCCTATTACTTCGCACTGATTCTTGCGGCCTCAGCTGTGGGTTCTGCAACGGCCACCGCCTTGACTCCTAAAATTAGGCGCTTGATGCAAGAGGAGATCCTCCTCATCACCGGTTTGGTCTTTGAAGCCGTACTCGGAGTTGTTGGCGCTGCAATCAATAACCGCCAAATAGAGGTACTTCTAGCGCTTATAATTGGATTCGTCGCATCTTCTGGAAAGCTCGCCTTTGACTCTTTAGTTCAATACAACGTTGATCCACTGCTCCAAGGACGAGCATTCGCAAGATTCGAAACTCGATTTCAACTCTCCTGGGTTGCTGGAGGTTTGATCCCAACTATCGTAGTGCTTCCAATAGGAGCAGGAGACCTGACCCTCGCATTTACCGCAATCGTCGCGGCTACTTCCTTTGCATCCGGACGAAATGCGGTTAAAAATATAACCAGATAGTCCTGCGAAACCATATTCGTCCAAACGATGACCTTTTCTATGGACAAAGCAATTCTATGATATACCCATGCCAATTTATGAACTATTTGATCGGATACCAAAGATCGCCAAGAGCGCCTACGTGCATCCAACTGCAACGATCATCGGCGATGTAACCATCGGAGAAGAGTCCACCGTCTGGCCAAATGCAGTGCTGAGAGGCGACTATGGATCAATCATAATCGGATCACAAACGTCGATCCAAGATGGTACCGTGATACACGCAACAGAAGAATTACCGACGATCATTGGCGATAGAGTTACAATCGGCCACATAGTGCACCTCGAAGGATGCACCATTGAAAGTGATTCGTTAGTGGGGTCCGGTTCGATCGTATTACACAGAGCTAGAGTCGAGTCTTTCGCACTCGTGGGGGCAAATGCGGTCGTAGTCGCGGATGTGACAGTCCCAACCAGAGCGATGGCGCTCGGAATCCCGGCCAAGATTTACCCAAATCGTACAAACGAAGTCGACTTTAGCGACGCAGTGGATAAGTATGTACAAAACGGTAAAAAATACAAGTTGGGGCTGAAAGAAGTTACCCAGAGCTAGTACTCCACCTCGAACAAGCAACTTGGCATATCCGCAAACCGCCTAATAGTGACCATCAGAAAGCTATGCAGAAATCTAGGTCAAACGCCAAAATGGCCTGGTACCGATGAAATTCACCGATACCAGGCCATAGCTTCATGATTCTCCTAGCAAGATGATAAGTGAACTCGTGCCAGCGGATTGATCACCTTATGACGTTCACGTGAAATTGCTTTTTCAAAAGAGTCGAATCAAGTTTCTTCAGGGTGCAATACCTGTTGTTCTTAGTTTGCAACCGAAGCTACGATTGCTTGAATTCTTTGAGCAATCTCTGGAGTCAAACTAGAAAGAACCTTAATCGATTCCATATTCTCATTTACCTGGGCGATCGAGGTCGCACCTGTAATTACGGTGGAAACGTTCGGATTCAACAGACACCAAGCAATTGCAAGCTGCGACGGCGTCGCACCAATCTCAGCTGCTAATTTAGCTAGTTCACCAACAACATTGTTCTTTGATGGATCGGTCAAACTTGGAGTAAGCCATTCATAGCCACTAAGTGCACCACGCGATCCTTCGGGAATTCCGTTGACGTACTTTCCACTCAGGAGCCCCGAAGCCAACGGAGACCAAGTTGTCGTGCCCATCTTGAAGTCTCTAAAGATCTCTTCATATTCGACTTCGACACGCTTACGATGAAACAGATTGTACTGGGGTTGCTCTGTCACTGGCTTATGAAATCCGTAACGATCTGCGATCTCATAGGCGTTTCGAATCTCGGCGGCGGACCATTCGGAGACGCCCCAATAAAGGGCCTTGCCACGATCGATGATATCGTTCATAGCTCTAACGGTCTCCTCGATTGGAGTCTCAGGGTCTGGCCGATGACAATAGGCGATATCAATAAAAGAAAGTCCCAGTCGTTCCAACGATCCATCGATTGCATCCAATAAATATTTGCGATTTAGAGTATTGCGCTCGTTGACGCCGTCATTTAGTCCCCAAAAGTACTTAGAGGAAACGAGATAAGAGTTACGCCGCCACTTCAACTTCCGTAGCGCTTTACCCATCAGTTCCTCAGATTGACCTCCTGCATATGCTTCTGCGTTGTCAAAGAAGTTCACACCGGCTTCACGAGCGACTTTCATCGTTGCAACTGCCAAATCCGTATCGACGGCAGTTCCAAAGGTTACCCATGACCCGAGAGACAAGGCTGAAACCTTAACCCCCGACCTTCCTAATCTTCTATATTCCATCTTCGTATCCATTTCATATTTACCAGCAATCAATTATGCCGAACCAGTCATTCTTGCTATCTAATTAAACGCTACCGTAGATAGATGCAAGTCATGCCTTTGGAAAATAGCATCATACTTAAAACGAGCAAGCCAAAAACAAATCAGGCGATTCTAGACACGCGCAAAGGCAACGAATCTTTCGCCTATTCGCGTCACATCAACATCTATCCCAAAGATCTCGCCCACGACACTCGAGGTCAAGAGGGCATTTTTGTTACCGTCGACAACCTTTCGAGCACTATTGATACCAATGATGCGATCAAAGGCCGGGGGAATCTCCTCTAAATGGTGTGTGACTAGTCCAATAGTTAGAGCGGGATTGTTGTGAGCAATCCTCTCAATTCGATTCACCAAAGCCTCACGTGCCCCAAGATCAAGACCCGCCGACGGCTCATCCAAAAGCAGAATCTCGGGCTGTGAAACAAGTGCTCGAGCTATCGCTACCTGCTGGCGCTCACCCATAGAAAGGAGCGAGAAATTTCTCCCGCTAAGAGGATCTAACCCCACAAGTTCAAGCAACTCATGTGCTCGTGCCTCATCTTTAGCAGTCGAAGCAATCCACCAGGGTGAAAATACTTGATCGATACCACTTAGTACGCACTGTAGAACCGTCATCGCACCGTTGAGCCGTTCAATCACCGAACTTCCACAGAGTCCAATGCGTCTCCTCAGGGTACGCATATCGGTGCGCCCTAGCAGCTCAGATAAGATTACAGCCTGGCCACTAGAAGGACGCACCGTGCCACTGAGAACTGTCAGCAAGGTAGTTTTTCCGGCGCCGTTGGGCCCAAGAATCACAAATCTGGCCCCCAAGTCAATCGATAGGTCGAAATCTAACAGCAGATCTCGCCCCCCAGCCTTTACGCCAACTCTCCGAAAATCGATCGCTAGATCTTGCATTGAATTCAAAACGTCCCCTCAGATAATTTGCTACCATTGCAAATCCGTCAAATACTCTACAATGGGCCAAGAGTTCTCTAGGGGATCTCCCCGAGCCATCATTGATGGCCAAAGAAACCGCCTCAAATAAGACCACAGAGTACAAACTCGCCTATTGAAGTATCAATCGAATGCATCGCTATGCATTAGAATAAATCTAAGATTTGGCTCATCCCGCCAAAAGGTAGACGGCAAAGATAGCGACCCCTATCCCAATGAGTTCCCGCGCGGAAGGCTTATACCCACTAGCAAATACCGTAATTATCAGGGTAACCATGGGATAGAGGGCGGTGATAGCCACGACGGTCGGTGCTTTTCCTTGCTTTAGTGCAACGAAAAACAGAAGATAACCAATGACACCCGAAACTGCTGCCAATACGGAAGGTGTGGTTAATACAGGCCGCACTTTGAAAAGTGCAGGCACCGCGATCAATCCTTCAATTATAACAACCGATGCCCATAAGCCAATTGGAGAAGCTCCTTTGGATGCACGCCCGGAAAAAAATCCCCAAACACCCCATCCAATGGATGAGAACACAGCAAGCAGAATCCAATTTTGCTCAATCTTGGCTAGCATCAAATCGCCTTCTATCAAATATTCTTATAATCCCAAGGAATCACGTTAGAGGAAATATTGGACGAAAGTTGAAGAAATCAGGAAAGGTATTGGACTAATCTGCCGAATAACTACATATAGGTAATTTTCAAACTCGCAGGTCTGGTGAAACGAGACAATGAACCTGGCACAACCAACGAGAGTGGCTCACCCCATTTCGAAGGCTTTCGAAGCTATCGCTTCGTCAGTTCAGTTAATTCTAGATCATTTTGGCCTCGACGGAGGGTTCCTTCTTGCGAGGCAAAGCTTCTCGCGATCTCAGGTCTCGGGAGTTATTTTAAGAAAATTTGGGCGATCCTTTGGCGTTCTTAATGGTGACGAAGTACGCATTGCGCCAAGATATTCTCAATTCCAAGATAACCCCACCAAGGTGATCAACCCTTCATCCATTCTCGCCTCGCTTCTCGTCCTTGACAAAAGCGAACAGCCTCTCTGGCTGGAGGTAAACGATGCCTTCCATGTCGGTCCCATAAGGCTGATGGCTGCACTGTCGATAATGCCGGAACTACATGACCTAAACGAGCACCAACTGATTATCTATGACACCCAGCAGTCCATAATCTCATCTGAAGAGATCTCACTTGCCCTGCTTGGTATTGGGCCTCTGGTAGCGCAAATCATCGCGGACGGCTACATCGCGGCGCGGCGCGAAATTCAAACATCTATAGTCCTAAGCGAAGCCGAAAGAGATCCCCTCACGGACGTTCTGAACCGATTCGGTTGGGAACGAGCGATCGATCACCTTCGAAGTGAGAAACCAGGCTCGATCTACTCTGTGGTCACCTTTGACCTCGATAACCTCAAGATAATCAACGATACATCGGGTCATTCAAGTGGCGATCGATATATTGCGAAATTCGCTCAAGTCTTGAAGAACGCTGTCCGAGACAACGACATGGTTGCGCGGGTTGGTGGAGACGAATTCGCAATTTTGGCGCCAAAAATGAATGCATCGAGCGCACGAGACTTTTCGCTTCGAATCGAACAACAACTAATTGCGGCTGGCGTATCCGCTTCCATCGGCCATGCCTCTGGAATGACCCCATTTTCGATCGAAAGGCTCCTCGAGGAATCGGATCGTATGATGTACCAGAGCAAAAGATACAAAAAGACCATCGCCATGACCGGCACCCTCTTTTAAATTCCAAACTAAGCATTATTAGCTTGCCATCGCTCTTTATGATCCGTTACAGGCAAGCGAGTCGTACAAACCCGAATCTGAGCCAAATCAATGCCAGCGCACTTCTGGAGAAAGTGTTGAAATTAGGACAAATATATCCAAAGGCGACACTCGACCAGAAAGGGCCAAAATTAGGGCAATAGCCCAAATCCTCTTCAAGAAAGAATTAGAAGAATACATTTCTAGCCACAACATGACAATTTGATTACGATCCCAAGCAGATCACCCAAGTAGGCCTCAAAGTGAAGTACAGCCTTCATCAGCCCACAAATTTGAGAGCTGTCACCTATTTGCGACAATGAAACGATTTAACCATTAGGTCATAAAAGATCTAGAAACTGCAGAAATTAGGCGAATAAGCACGAAACACACGCCCCTTTGGGAGTTTCTCCGTCAAAGTGCATGAAGACGACTAATTACCTTAACCATGGAAGCTCAACAAGAGATACAAAGGCACCATTGAGGCCGTTGAATTGGACAGTTGGACTCTTCTCACCCGAAGGAGGCCCGACCTATTTGCAACAAAGTCCAGCGGCTCGATTCTCGGCTTCAACTCCTTTTTAGAGCATTCCTTAGCTGGCCCTTGTCAGGGTCGGGCCCAAGCGATGGAATCAAACGCATGCATTGGTTCGTCCTTGCCTCTCATGGGCATATTATTGTTCCAACTAGACAGAATAAAAAAAGGTTGATATAATCTCTCCCTATCCAAAGCGATGAAAATCGTTAGCCCTACTTTCGGCAACCACCCCATGAAAGCCCAGGTAATGACCATATTGGTGTCTGGATTTGGGCACTACAGTTGAGCAATCACCTTCTTGGTTCGAGCTAGGGTATCTACTACTCCAAGAATAGAGTAGATCTCTTTTTGGGTAGAGTTTGGAGTAGAGGAGATACGAAGGTTATGTAGACGTTTGTTATCATCTAACATCGTTACGTTCAAGCGGCTATGGGTAGACACTTGAGCAAGAATGCTGTGAACACTTCTTTTGTCACCGGCTTGAGATAAGCTAAGTGCAATTGCTCCATAGAGGTGATAAGCAACTACTGAAATAAATAGATGAGCAGCGGTACGACTAGCTAGTTGGTGATAGATCGGTCTCATCCCTAGATTGCTCTTTAGGGCTTTGAATGCATCCTCTACCTTTGTTAGGGTCATATAGAGCTTCCAGATCTCTTCTGGTTCTAGATCGTTCCTATTGGTCTCAATCACATATGCACCATAGAGAGTCTCAGCTGCTTCTTTTACTTTTGGTTTCTCAGTCAAAACCAGCTCTTTGACTTTTTGGTCATCGCCAGTTATGGCATCTATCTCATAGCGACGTGCAATAGAGCGATGCTCTTGCTTTAGCTTTCCTATTCTTGAAGCCACAGTTGTGGCATTGGAATATTGACCACGCTTAACTGAGTCAGCTAGTTTGTCAAATGCACTTTGGAACTTAGTTTGCATACCTATAGCAATTGCCTCTTCTTTATCCCTGCGACGCTCTGAGATACATAGGATCTGCTTTATCTTGTTGTCCATGGAGTCACTTGCGTATGGTTGAGCTCTATTGGAATGGTTGGCTTGGGGTTCATTGCTCTGGGAGTGCTTGGCCTGTGGACCGCCAACTTGTGGAGCAGTATCCATCGAATCGATACCGAGGGACTCGCCGCCAAGTGAATGGTTAGCTTGTGGATGAGCGCTGAGTGATCCAGCATCGATGAAATCAACACGCATCGACTCACTGCCCATCGACTCGATGCCCATCGACTCACTGCCTTGTAGATGAACAACTATTTGCTCAGAATCCACCTCAGCACCCAGGTTACCACCCGACTCAGCAGCTTCTCCCTCGGCACCCGACTCAGCAGCTTCTCCCTCGGCACCCGACTCAGCAGCTTCTCCCTCGGCACCCGACTCAGCAGCTTCTCCCTCGGCACCCGACTCAGCAGCTTCTCCCTCGGCACCCGACTCAGCAGCTTCTCCCTCGGCACCCGACTCGGCAACTTCTCCCTCGGCACCCAGGTCAGCACCCGCCTCGGCAGCTTCTCCCTTGTCATCCATCTCACCACCCAGGTCATCACCCAGTTCTTTGATGTAGATGCTCTCATTGGAGGAGTTCTTGATCTCTAAGAAGGTATCTTTTCCTTGGCGTAGTTCAGCTAGATAGTGTCTAGCTGCATTAGCGCGTGTAATTACCAGATAGCTAAGACCATAGGACTCAATCAGTGCGATGTTGTCATAAGTTGCTATCCCTCTATCCATGATAACCGTTGGGAGATCTTCGCTAAAGAGTCCCTGTCTTAGGTGACTAGAGATACTAGATAAGACATCACCAAGGGTTTCAGGCTCTGACTGATTACCGGGATATATGTGGCTATAGATCGGTAGTCCACGATCATCCACCAAAAGGGCAAGACTTACTAAAGTACAGTCGAAGCGCTTCTCTTTGGAGTGGCCATATTGGGCTAGATCATTACCAAGTGTTCGTCCCTCAAAATAGGCATTGGTAAGATCAAATAAAAAGAGACGCTTATTAGTTGGGTAAAGCTCATTCTCGGCTTTGATAAGTGCCATCTCGATTGAGTCTTTAGCTTCGTAGATAGCATCAGCTATCTCATAAATAGCATCTTTACCGATATTGCTAAGGTCTTGGTCTACCAATTCATAGAGTGCAGAGTCCTCTTTTAGGAAGCGATGTGTTTCAAGATCAGAAGAAGGAGCAACCAAACGAGCACATATTACAGCTTTAGCAATCCCTCTCTGCCAAGATTGTTGTCACCTAGCTTGATTTTTGTTTATAAGAGGGCGAAGATGGAATGGTCATGAAAAGGTACCCCAAAGAACTAAAGCAAAAAGTAGTTGCAGCTCTATATGAGCTCGACAATTCAGGAGATGCTACACCTGGTGCTATCGCCAAGATTGCAAGGGATAACGAAATCAATGCAAACGTTGTCTACCAGTGGAACTCAGAGCGCAAGGCTAGTGCAAATTCAGCCAGCGATAAGATCAACAAGATCAAAGCTGTTGTTGACACAGCTGCGATGAATGAGCACGAACTCGGTTCTTGGTTGAGATCAAATGGAGTTCTAGCAGTAGACCTGGAGGAGTGGCGCAACACCCTAGAGTCAGCTCTTGACAACAAGAGTGCTGCTAATAGGGCTCACCAGGCGGAACTTGATAAAGAACGTAAAGCTAGAGTACGAATTGAAGCTGAACTTCGACGGAAAGAAAAGGCGCTAGCAGAAGCTGCTGCTCTATTGGTTCTTCAAAAAAAAGTACGAGAGATCTGGGGGGAAGAAGGGGACGTTTAGTCTCTCCCTCAGATCGAGCTCAAGCTGTAGTTCTCATCAATGAAGCAATAGACGCAGGTGCCAGATGCTACAAAGCCTGTGAAGTGCTCAAGATATCGACTCGTACGTTTAGGCGATGGGAATCTGGTGTAACGGATCGCCGGCGAGGAGCTTCTCATAGACGTCGCTTTAATGCTTTATCGGAGGAAGAAAGAGAAAAGATCATCGAAGTGTGTACTTCGAGTACGTACTCGTCTCTTACCCCTGCCCAAATAGTTCCAAAGCTCGCTGATCAGGGAAGATATATCGCCTCTGAGAGGACCTTTTATCGAGTTCTAGCCGATAACAATCTAAACAAGCGCAGGAGCAGAACAAAGCCGCCGAAGAAGAGAGCAAGACCAGTACACACAGCAGTAAAACCAGGTGACATCTGGACCCTAGATATTACTTGGCTAAATGGACCAGCTAGGGGTATCTACTACTACGCCTATGTGATCATCGACCTTTATTCGAGGAAAATAGTTGGCTGGGAAGTATACGAATCTGAAAGCTCTGAGCAGCTAAAGAGAGTTGTAAAGCGAGCGATAGCTCGAGAGAATATGGCTCCGAAAGTGATCCATAGTGACAATGGGTCACCCATGAAGGGATGGTCACTAGTTGAGTACTTGTATGAGCTAGATGTAAATATATCGCGGTCACGGCCTCGGGTATCAAATGACAACGCTCATATTGAGTCGCTCTTTAAGACGGTGAAGTACTTTCCAAGCTATCCCTATGGAGGATTTGCCACAATAGAAGAATCGCGTAAGTGGATGAGTGACTTCGTTGATCACTACAACAACGACCATCAGCACTCTGGCATCAAATTCGTAACTCCACAACAAGCACACAGTGGCGAACATATTGAGCTACTAAATAGACGGCGCGAGCTCTACGAGGGAGCTCGCAAATCCAAACCAGGACTTCTGGATCTCGGGCAAATGCAGAGACTGGGATCCAGTATCAGAGGTACCTATTATTCCTACGAATAAGTCGGTTGGAGATGGACCAAAAGGGAGACGAAAGGAGGTAGCTTAGATTGTGCGAAAGTGACAACTTCCCTGGCAGGCTCCGCAATTGCTGTCTCTTTTTCACTAAGGCCACACCGTAGTAGTTGCTCTTTGATCTTCAATCTGTCATAGAAGCTACTAGCTATTAGTTCAGGACCTAAGCGCCTAATATCAGATGCCTCTAGAGATGATGTATTGACATTTAGGAACTCGGCATCTTTTGTGATTACTTCAGAATCGGAGCGAAGTGTTTGAGTAACAGAAAAGCTAGAGAGAACTCTATCGGCTATCGACTTTAGTTCTAGGTCACCTTCAAACAAAGACTCAGAGCCAGCTAGTCTCATCGTCAATATCTGAGCTAGCTTCTTGTAGTCCTTAGGATCGATCTCAAGTCGTCCTAGATCCATAACTATCTCTTGGCGTACTTTGTCTCCTTCGCGATAAGACCTAACTAACTGATGCTTTATATATTTAGTTCCAGTTGCCTTATTCTTAGTGGTCTTCTCGCGAATGAACATATAACAAGTATACCAGATGAATTACCTTGTAGGCCAATATTCGCAGCTAACTCTAAGCTTAGGGCACTACATTCGCCACTTGAGAAAACCGAACTTCATCTACCAGCATCTCCAATCTCCAAATAGGGGTTACCCCCAAATAGGGGCTAAAAGGGGGCTTAAACGGGGTCTTGGGGGGAATTCAGCCGAAACTGGGGTTAGAGAAATGGGCGCTGGCTCCGTCCCCCCCTGTGAATAGGAACGGAGCCAACTTTGGTTCAATTTGTTCGACGAGAGCCGCCATTCTCATCACAAAGATGAACCAATACTACTTTCGGTGTTAGTGGCTCTCACCTTGAGTGTTTTTACACCGAAAAATCTTTGTACCCAATTTATCGTCAATACAGATGCCAACTTAAAGACAAGTTTCACTTCGATCCTAAAAATCGAGCGCTATGTCGATAAGCCCGAATGGATTACAGGATCAAAAGGAGCCCCGATGGCACCTACGGTCGTACAAGACGCTAGCTCCAGAAGATACTGTCGATTCCCTGTCTCGCCCCACCTCGAACCAGCCCTTGCTTCACCCTGGTGATCCCAATGAATCGAGATAGATCCAAAACTCCAGAGTTAACCCACATAACGAAATTTACAATATTTAAATCACCTAAACAATAAACTCCTAATCGGCACTCTGTGGCATTCAAGGACACCACGACGGTTACTTCTACAAGGCGATCGATATCTTTGGTCCTTATCTGAACCCATAGTCATGCAATTTGCCTATCAAATAAACGCCCGCCCATAGTGAAGAGCTCAGCGTCAAAGTGTCAACAACCTGTCAAGGTTCATAGAAACTCGAGATTCAGAGAGGATAAAGTAACTGCAAACCGACTGCCTAGCCTCATTCTCCAAAGTGCAGTTGCTTCCTCCGCTAGGACATCGGCGGAGTAGCAGCTAACGTAAATGAAACCTTGCAGATCTCAATGGCCCCTAACAAGTTATAGGGAAGTTCTCAACTGTATGAATCGGAACATTGTAGCTTAGAGACCATCAGTGGAATATAATTTTTAAAAGCCACCTCTTATGCTCCAAATATGAATCGCAGAAAGCTGCGATTCATTTGAAGTCGCACCTAGCCCCTTACCTCTAAACGTGCCTTTACGATGACCCCTCGCAAAGGCTACCAATCAATCGCATGAACTCAAAGCTTTGTTGGTCGCAGCTTCCAACCACACTCGCTTTTATTGAAACGATTTCCAAAGGACACTCGATGATCGATACGAACCCTAGATGCGATTTGAGCCGCATCTGCGATCTAAATGGGGTTACCTTGATCCGATCGAATCCCTTAGAAGGCGAATTTCAATGGAGCAATAACTAAAGCACAGGAACGAGCCAACGAAATCTTCGAGTTACTAGAACCCCTTATCTATCGCATTATGGTTACCTTTACATTTAATGCTTTCGCAAATCGTAGGTAACGCAAATTACAAAGATAACCCGACATGCAAACTTTATTCAAAGACGACTACTTGCGCGCTATTAAACCCTAAATAAAAGGTGCAATTCCCAGTTTTAAAATGCTATTTAGTCATAAATCGAGTTATTGGTCGATTATTTATCGAAGCATAGGATGGAAATCAACCCGGATATCCAAAATATATAAAGTAGCAATGAACTACTTCAACTTCATCCTGGAATTATAGTTACCGAGTCACCGGCCAATCTGTTGCGCTCTCTAAGAAGGAATCCTCTTCCTACGAGCATCAAAAGAGCCGCCACTACACCAGCAATACTCGCCATTGCCCATGCCGTCCCGAATGAATTATGATCTACTACATAGCCAAAGATCAATGGCCCGACAACGGATCCGACAAAGGCGCCAGATTGAGTAGTTCCAGTAGCGCGACCTTCTGCTCCTGGGTGGTTGACAATAATTGCAAAATTAAAGACACCGTTCCATCCCCAACCTGCGGCATAACCAATAACGGTAGCAGGAACAATCAGGTATGAAAGTCCAGTTGCAAATCCTAAATAGCCAATGGATCCAAGACATAACATGGTCGCTATCACGACCAAATGGCGTCCACCGCGCCTATCCGCGAAGTAACCGCCGGCCAAACGTGAAATCAAACTAGTTGCCGAACCTAGTGCGCCCAACAATCCTGCATTACCTGGTGTCCAGTGTGCATGCACTGCATTCTCAACCAAAAATGCACCAAGAGCATTTGCCACTCCAGCGCCGATAGCCATTGCAAGCGTAAGCATCAAAATTGGAGCAAGAGCGATTTTAGGCCGGGTCGCCTTGTCGACCTTTGCAATTATTCTTTCGCCTTCATGTGGCTCTCTCGGAATGGCGATAACGACCAAAAGGGCAAAGAGCGCGCCCATGGCGTACGCATATCTCCAGCCGATCGTCAAAGCAACAGAAGGCACCGCTAGACCTGCTAACAGGGTTGCTACTGGGATCGCGGCCTGCTTCACCCCAAGTGCAAAGCCACGGCGACTTTTGTTTACAGAATGAATGACAAAGAGATTAGCCGCAGGTTGATTAGCACCATTTGCCATACCCGCAATAGCCAAAATAACAATCATGGTAGATATCGAATGCACAAATAATGATATCGATGCCATTGACAGACTTGAAACCGACACACAGATACGCATTATCGTGGGTCCGCCTGCACGTTCAGCCAAGGATCCAGAGGCTAAAGAGACGATCGCTGCAGATGCGAAGAAGACAGCTACCAAAATACCGAGTTGGCCGATGGAAAATTTAAGGCTTTGACGAACCTGCACCGCCAATGCACCGGTAAGAAATACAGGAAACACAGTTGAAGTGGTCGTTGAGATTGCCACTGCGACTCTGTACCCACCGCGAGAACGAAGTTTTAGGGGTTGAGTCGAAGTCAAATGAACCCCACCTCTACTTCTTGTAGAATCAAAGCTTTGTGACTAGCCTGATCAGTAGCGGATCCAATTTCAGATTCCATCGTTAATATCGCCTGTTGTATCTATCCATAACAGCTTAGTCAGTTAGGGTAGATTGCACAGACTATTGTAATGTGCAATGGATTACTCGATAGATCGAGGTGTATTCCGGTATTCGATCCAACCGAGACGATACAATACCGCTAGTTGTCTACAATTTTAATTGCGAGCTCTGGACAAAGCTGTACGGCTCTTTTGGCAGATTCAAGATGAACATCTCGAAGTTTATCGTTATGAACTAATGGGTAGTGCCACTTGTCGAGCTCCATATACTCCTCCAATAACGCAGCACACGTTCCATGGCCGTGACAGCGCGTAGGATCAATGACGATTCTCATTTTCCGCCTATGGACGACATGCCGCTATTCATCTTCGGCGTCGGCAGAAGAACCGATCTATGGTTTACGCCAACGACCGAACAGTTCCCGGACTTATGAAGCTTGATCTCATCTCCAAAGGCGCCTACTGTTGAGCGGACCAATCCGATAACACCATCTGGATGCTGGCAGCCACCTCGATGCTCGACGAGCGGGATTACACTTCTCAGCTCAGCTATACCTTTTTCAACATTTGAAGAGAGGGCAATACGTGCAAATGCCGTCGAAATCTCGGGGAGACCAAAGACGCAAGGGCCACACTGTCCAGCGCTCTGTCGTGAAAGATATTCAACAATTCCAGCAGCCTCAACTACTGGACATGTGTCCTTGGATAGGACGCCTATAATTCCTGCTCCGATATTAAGCTTGCGATCCGCCAAAGTATGATCATCGAAAGAGAAATTAAGATCACTTTCATCTCGGACATTGATCCAACCACCAAAGTAGCCGCCCACCAAAAGAGCCCTGACGGAGGAAGCTCCGGCCTCCCGTAATAGTGCAGCCACAGAGACTCCTGGGTTCACCTCATAGACACCCGGCCTAGCCACCGAACCGGATATGGTAAGCAGTCTTGTTCCCGAGTCATACCCAACACCACCACTACGATACCAATCGCCTCCAAAGCGAAGTATTAAAGCAGCATTTGCAAAAGTCTCCACGTTGGATAGTAGGGTTGGCGCCCCTTTAATACCCGAAGTAGCGAGTCGATCTGTTGAAAACCTAGGAAGAGCAGGTCCGCGCTCAATGCGTCGTACCACAGAGGTCTCCTGACCCGAAACGTATCCAGGTGGGGCCTCTACGACCGAAACGCGTACCTCGTTGATTCCACGATCTCGACGTTCGCGAAGCGCAGCATTGATTGCTACGTGGGCCTCTTTATCTTTGACGTAAATATATCCTGCTTTAGCGCCCAAGACCTCGGCAATAATGGACATCCCATCTAATACCAAATGAGGGTTGGCTCGTAGTAAAGAAGAATCCTTCCTGGACAAAGGTTCTGACTCTGAGCCATTGGCGACGATATAGATAGCCTTCTTGGTTCGAGCGTTCGCTACAGCATCTATCTTTCGATACATCGGGAAACGCGCACCACCGCGACCGGTAAGGTTCGCAACCCTAAGTGTCTCTATAATCATATTCAAACTAAGCCCAGTGGGAATTCGGCCATAGTTTGAGATATGTTCAGCCAAAGTAACTCGAGATTTTGATCGGAGTTCGAAATCACCAGCATAGGAAATATCGGGATTGCCCGTTCTGAGCGAAGTCTCCCAAGATAGGCTCAGGCGACGTGAACCCGACGGTGCCATAATGCTAGTTGAAACGCTTTCATTCATTACTTCAAAACCTCCAAGATAGTAAAATATCCCAATAACCTTTAATGTCCCTCGGAAGATCCTGAGAATTGGAAGGGAGCGCTAAAAGTACCGCTAAAAGTACTGCCGCTTAAGGAGACATTCATCGAAGCAAGGACCTTGCCGCTAGGCCCGCTCAAAGAGAGAACTAGCGAAGAACCATTTGCTTGGGAGACCGTGCCAACATAGGTGTTGGGTTTGGCGACTGTACCAAAGTAAGCCGTGCTGGATTGCAATACAAGTGCCCCATTTTGAGGGACACCATTCAACTGCACTTCAACATAGTCCTGCGAGTTGGCTACCGAACCACGCAATGTCAAAATAACTACACCGGCACTTGTCTGGCTTTGAACCACCGTTCCAGATATCGACCCATTTACCGGCAAAGCAACCGAGGGGGTCGTAGTGGGTGAAGAAGACGAGATTGCGCCTGTCGTAGCGACCGTTGTTGCACTCAATGAAGTTGACTTAGGCAATATAGAAAAGCTAGACGAGGACTTCGCCCACCCTGGCTTTAACGGACCTTGAGATGCCCACGCCAAAATAGCCAGGGGAACTAAACTCAAACTCGCACCGGCCACCAACTTGCGAATTGGCGTCAAACCGCGCTCGCGCGAAGTTCTGAAGATTCCAAAGGCTCCAACTCCCAAAACAAACGCCACATAGATGATCTCGACGATCTTGATCTTGTCGTCAGAGCCTGTCCCAAGCGCATGAAAGAGAACCAGGCCAACCACTGCCCAGGACAGATAGTGGATCTTTTTCCATCTGGAGTGTGGAAACTTATGCCTAACGATAGACGTAGCAATAATGATAAGCATCAAGTCAAAAGATAAAGTCCCAAGGCCGACCCACAGCGGACGGTATTTAGAGACAAAGGGAATAATGGTTGTGGTAATTCCAATCTTTACAAAGGGATCCAAGATAGCAGTTACTATATGAACCCCGAGGAAGATAACTGTAGTAAGCGAAAGTCGCCTATGTAGATCTGGCCCGATAAACTTGCCAATTCCAGCTGGAGTTGACTTAGTGGCCGTCATTATTCCAAGGATTACAATCGCACCTAAAAGCAAAAGTGCGATAATACCGGTAGCACGCGTTATGTACCAAAGCAACTTCGGATTAGATACAATTGATCCAATAAGATTAACATGGCTCATCGCGCGCCCACCAGTGACGACTGCCCTTTGTTTGATAGTTCATTACTAGGCCAGCCACCCAAGCCAATTCCAATCCCATCTGCGGTGCGAACCAAAGCTGGAAGTCCAAAACGAGCCAACATCGCAGGAGCCTCATCTTGGGATAATAGAGCAAAGAGGGTGTAGAAATTGGCCAAAGTAGCACTGGAAGCTGCGACCGTGACACTCGTGTAATCACATTTTATGGGACTCTTGTCGCCAAGAACAATGTGTTCGCGATCATTTCCAGCCCTATCAATCCAACGTCTTGTGAGCCTAGATGATGTAGCCACCCCACCTAAGACAATAGAAATCAACTGACCAGGGGCATCCGAAGAAAGCGAGAGATCGTTTGTGACTTTAATAAGCCAACCGCCTTGAGGAACTTCTCCTTCTACGCGAATATCACCGCCTAGATTGACCAAAACGCCTCCACCACCAGCCTCTATGATTTTGATCGCAAGGTTGTCGGCAATAAACGATTTACCCAAACCACCAAAGTCAATTAAAAGTCCAACCGGACGAGTGATCAAATTATTTTTAGAATCGATCTTGACATCGCCAAAGGTAGTCTCAGCATCGTGGGCATTTTGAACAGCAAATTCATAAAGAATAGAATTGTATGGTGCTACTAACTCAACGAGTTGATGACCAACAGCGGCATCGATTTTGGACTTGCTCTCGCAATATGCCCAATCGTAGAGCTCCAGCAACTCTAAAAGTTGTTCTGAAACCGAAACGGTCTCACTTCTAGCGACATTCAGAGTTGTAAGTTCGGAGTCTGAACGATAAAAGCTAGCTACCTTGTCCATCTGGCGAATGTAGGAATGCGCGGTAGAGATAGCTAACTTCGAATCAGTTGATTTGTACAGAATTATCTGACAGCTAGTGCCAAGCGCGTCAAAGCTCTCAACGATGAAGTCGCTCTCAGACATCTCAAGATCCCCCAGTTGCTGCTACTGGAGCTTGGGCAGCGGGAGCTTGGGCAGAGGGCGTTCCCGCTACGGGAGCCAACGTGGGCGAGGTGCTATTGAGTGCCGACGAACCCGAAGCAGTAGTTCCAGATGAAGCTCCGGTACTGGCTGAGGTTGACGAGGTTGGCGCAGTTGAGACGCCCGGGTTAAGCCTAGCTAGAACCAGCGCAAAAGTTGCTGTTACTGCAATTGAGACCGCCACTACGGTACGATGTAACCTAGATGACCGAGCAAGAGCCACTTCACCGCTCGATCGTCCTGTTGGTCTGGCTGTTGTGTATGTGACAGACATAAATTTCCTCCATAAACTTCTGTGCAATATGTTGTGCTTGAAGACAAGCGCAACGGTTCACTGATAACGTTCTAATTGCTTCAATTGAGATCAAACTGAATAGATCTAAAGCTGCTCTTGGGTCGTGCTGTGAATTCAGTGAGTGTTTCTGCAAAATCCCTTGTTGAAGTGCATTTATGGCTCCCGCTCGAATGAGACGGATTTCACAGGCTCAATTAGATAACGTCGAAGAACCCGACCGCTTCAAAACGAGCTTCTCCTAAAGAATCTTTCCTCCAAAGAAAGAGCCAAGGGCCCCATTGTTTCAGAAAGGGCGAGCTGTGCTTCGAAAGATCATTAGATCTGGCGACGACTCAAAATGAACGAGCAAGATTGCGCTTAAAAGCAAGACAATACTTATATCCAAGATCCAAGGAGGCTAAAGAGCAAAACCGACCATCCTAACATTCATCGAGAGGGCCTTTATCCAATAATCCCCCGCTTGTACCAGTCTTGATTCAATTCATCGAATAGGGCGATAAACTGCGAACACCTTCGAAAAGGTGCATCATTTTGAGTGGTCTCACTATTGATCGCGCTGGTGCAACGGTTGAAACCTCTTGTGAATCTATCCAAACCGTCGCCTCAAAATGTCGCAATACTACATCTCAAAGGTAATGCAGCAAAAACATTACTAGAGGCTCTATTGATCACAGTACTCCCAACTGCCATAATTGCTGAAGCCAACCGAGCTGGCAGTCCTTGAACAAAAAGGGGAAACACCACCCATAAACAACCAATGATCATTTGTTTGATGGGTATTAATATTTTTCACCCATTAGCGTCAGCAAAGAAGTTAAAATGTCGCTAAGATTTTCAGAACGTAAATTCGATTGTCGGAGTGGCGGAATAGGCAGACGCGCTAGCTTGAGGGGCTAGTGCCCGCAAGGGCGTGGGGGTTCAAGTCCCCCCTCCGACACCAAATCATGGTGCTTTTAGCATCGGTTCAAAATAGCTTTTTGTCTTGGTGAATCTCCTTTGAGTTCAAATACTTCAATCTCGCCCAGGCCCATATGGTTGCCATTCATACAATAGTGTCACGCCAGAAACAGCATCGCACTAGTAACTGGGCGTTCGACCTTCGAAATCTTACTTAAGCATTTGGTCTTTTAGATTTGGCCCTTTGCACTGGCATAGATACTTGCGACTCTTGGTAGGCAAGTTATTTAAGTGCCACAAGATATTCATGGTAAACAATTCGGCAAGCCAATAAGTGAACTCGAAATTACCTTTGAAAATTGCTAGGCTGATTTCAACCAAAGGATTACTAAATCTATGGCAATCTATGATGCCTTGGAAGTTCCATTTGACGATCGAGGTGTGCGCCACGAGCAAACAACCTCGTCGAAAAAATTACCCAAAAACTAAAGTTGCCAGAGAAGTCTTGCACATCATTTCGAATCCTCATGAAGTTGTTCAAAGTTGCCTTCATCACCCTCA
The DNA here is from genome assembly GCF_904848545.2 of Acidithrix sp. C25. NCBI lineage: Bacteria > Bacillati > Actinomycetota > Acidimicrobiia > Acidimicrobiales > Acidimicrobiaceae > Acidithrix > Acidithrix sp. C25. The sequence continues at coordinate 724,019 of NZ_CAJHCI020000003.1, read as the reverse complement.
AAAAGCTTTAGTTCAAACGCTAGAATCCATAGTCGATGCATCCTCCCGGAGCGCTTTGAAGTATTCCCGAGAGAGTCGCACGAGTGTTGACAAAACAAGTCGAATTCGATTCCAATCATCCTCTTCTAAGGTTGCTGATCATCCATTAGAGCATTCACAAAAAGAATTCTTTCGAAAATTGCGTTATCAATCGTTGCAATTGCAAAAGTATCTTCAAAAAGAAATAGTTCTATTTTCCATATTTGCTAATATCGGTAATCAGCTTCATAGGTCATAAGTCATAAATAGAGGCAAGCGGCTTGTCCGTCGCGAGCACATCACTACGATAAGCAATTAGACATCATTTAAACAAATCATCTTCGATGTCGTAATGCATCAACCTTTATAGTCTGCAAAAAGCGCAAATACAAAAGATACCGCGCAACTCTCCTGTAAGTAATCGAAAATTTCCTCAAAAAACAAAATGAATATTGCTTTGATGATCGCACAATGCAAGACCCAATTTTGATGAAATTGATTGCGATAGATAGATCAATCAAATAAAACATTATACTGAGATTAGCTAGTCATAAACTAACTTATTCTTACAATAATAATCGATGCTAGCCTTCGATTATCAAAATTCCACGAAACATACTAAATGCAATAATAATGTAACTTCGAGAACAAACCTATAAATATCGATGACAAATCCGTATGCAAGTCAAAATCCAAGGTATCAACATAGAGAACCTATACAGCTAGTTTTTTAATCCGATTCTGCTTATAAATAAGTAAGGTTATCGATGCTTTGGGGAAAAGGTTTCTGTACGAAATTTTCACACTTATCATCTATCAGCCAACTTGATAATGACTCCCAATACTTTTAGATCAAGAGCAATGATTGAAAGCGCCTAACTCTGTATGAGATATTCTATCACTTTCAAAATACAAAACTAACCCGGTAAAACTTATTTGAATTGAAGATCGCGCTCAAAGCTACTCTTCACCCTCGCGCACTTTATCGGCAAGCCAACCCAGCAAGCTCCGGCTCAATTCTCTTCGACGATCACGATCAATTCCACTGTGGATCTGACGGTGACATTCATTGATTTCGCTATCATGATATCCACTTATGGCGAGAAAAGCATCTACGGGACATTCATTGGCATCTGATTTAGCAGTTGCTCTTTCAAAATAAATATATGCCATATGATAGGCAAGAGCACCTAAGTACGAAGAGATCTCGTTGAACCGCGGTCTTTGCCATTCCTTTTCGGTGACCCATTTATAAATCATCCCAGCAGGCATGGGCTTAGCGATCTCAAAACCTTGCGCAACCGTAGCTCCTAGAAGATGAATCGCTTCTATCTCCGCTCGACTTTCCAAACCCTCCACTATTACATAGCGATCGAAGTCGTCGCCAATTTGAATTATCGTCCTTATCAAAGATAAGTTAGCAATTGGATCATATTTTAACGCCCGAACGATTGACTGATCAACTTTTATAACATCAAATGGCAAACTTGCAAGCCGCTTTAAGCTCGAATATCCTGATCCAAGATCGTCGATGGCCAATCGAATTCCAATCTTAGAAAGCGTACGAACTGCATCAGAATGACGGTCGCCCGTGATCTCCTGATTCTCTACCAACTCAAGTGTGATCCTCTGAGGATCAATTGAATAAGTGTCTAAGTGTTGCTTTAACCAAAGGTTGCTTTGGGGATTAAGCACTGTCGAGGGCGCGATGTTCATTGAAAGATCTATCTTGAGACCCTGGCGATCCCATGCTTGTAACTGTCGTAACGACTGATCTAACCCTTGTAAGAACAAAGTGTCCAAATCGCCATCGCTGAAACTGGGCAGAAATTGTCCGGGCGTTATCACCGAGCCATCAAAGCTAGTCAATCTCGCTAGCATCTCAACCTTGATCGTGTCGCCACTAGCAATATCTACAATGGGCTGAGCGTACATCGTCAAAGCTCCTGAATACAGCAATTTTCTAAAAGCTTCCCCTTCGCGCACCGTCAAACGATTGGGTTTCTCGCCAATACGACGAAACAATTGACTCCAACGCTGACAAAGCTCCATGGAAAACGAGGCACTCCACTTGCTGGAGAACTGATTCGGGTAGGCGCCATGGAGTACGAGAACTGAGCTAGGAGAGCCACGATCTGCAATTGGAATTGCAACTACGGAATGAACACCTAGAGGGTGGAGCAGGTCGTGCCACGATACTGTACGGGGATCTGAAGAAAAAGAATAAGAGAATGTAATCTCACCTGACAACATTGCGGCTGGCACCAAACCCGCGCCTGTTCGAAAGCGACTGTCAAGGCGCGGCAATATTGATCTAGCCACAACCTCTTCAATGGCTCCCTGCAAAAAACCCACGTTGATATCCGGATAAAAAACTCCCTCTAAATTGGGCCTCCACAGTTGGCATCCCAAAATCCCGGTCAGCCCTCCAAGCACTCTGGCTTCGCCCAATATCACATCCAACCAATTTTCGCTCATTTGCGGTAATGGAGACGAAAGAACTGAACGATAGCTTTCGATGGCTTCGTCCATGGCTGTGAGTTGCATTTGAAGGTCCAGTTGCAGTCTGGCCTCTAACGCCGATTGAGTACGCAGACGATCGATGGAACGAATACTCATTTCGTCTAAGGCTGTATCCATAAATTTTCTATATAGATTCGTTATTTCAATCAAAGCACTACTAGAAGTGCCCACATAGGCATGTACTGCACCAAGATGACGCGAAAATTCCTTAAACGGTTCAACTCCGCTGGAGCAATCTATAAGAGTATTTAGGGATTGAACTTGAATGGCCTTTAGGGATTCCAACTCATCCGGGGAGATCTCATTCAGGTTTTTCGAGATGGAACCATCCTGAATCAACCGATCGTAGAAGTCAGATACGAAACTTTGGATTGAACTGGCGACCGTCTTCGAAAGGTTTTCCAGCAAAAAGTTGGCTTCGCTGCCGTATGGATCAATCGTAACGATCTCAACCGCATCTTCAATCTTAGAATCGGCAACCAACCACCATCTTTTGCGGTTACCTTTAAGCTTTTTGATAGCGAACATCGCCGAATCGGCCATCCTAACAAGAATGTCCGGCTCGTCAATAGTGGGGTTTGAGAATGATATCCCCATTGACATTCCAACATTCACCAGATGGCCCCCATCGATCTCAAACGGTGACTCCACAGTCTCGTATAAACGCAGAAGAACTGTCTCAAGTTGTGATTCCAAAGTCTCCTTGCTTAGGCCCTCTAGAATCACAACAAACTCATCACCTCCTAGCCGCGAGGCAAAATCCCCCGAACGCAGGACACTCTTTAGACGTCTAGCAAACTCTTTTAAGAGTTCATCGCCAGATAAATGGCCATAGACATCATTAACTGGCTTGAAGTCATCTAGGTCTATAACGCCTACGGCGAGATGTCGTTCATCGCTACGTGCTCGGGCAATTGCCTCCTCTAGATATTGATGGAGTGCGCGTCGATTCGGAAGATTAGTCAAGGAGTCGAAGTTCGCAAATCGACGTAGCTCGTCGTTGAGTTGATGTCTCCCCGTCACATCTACCGAGGTCCAAACAACCACTTGACTTTCGGAGTCGCCACCATCAAGATAGCGGCCGTGAATATCTACGTAGATTGTCGACCCATCTTTTTTAAGAACTTGAAGATCGCTCAGGCTCCCCTGTCCGCTCGAGAGGACCGATCGACTCAAAGCCGCCATCCTCGCGTTCTCGGAGTCAAGAGTGTAAAGAGTCGAGGTATTCATTCCAATTAGCTCGGTTAGATCACCATATCCCAACATCTCCGCGAACGCTAGATTTGCCTCAATGATTCGACGCGTTGGGTACTCGACTAGGTCAATGCCCGCAACTGTATTGTTTAGCAGGACGTCGCGCATCTTGCCAATTTCGTTACGTTGACGATCGGCCTCGACTCTATCAGTTACGTCAATCTGTGTCCACACAATTCGAGTAATACCATCTCCAAAGTTCAAAAGTCGACCTGACATGTCAAGAAATACCTTTTCACCTGTGATGGTTCGGTAACCAACAGTATCCAAACTCCCAGAGCCGCACATCTCGACAAGCTTGGCTAATTCGCCGACCCGCTCAAATTGTTCATCATCTAGGTACAGGCTGCGAACGGGCTGGTTCCTGAACTCCTCAAGGTCCTTTGCCTTTGCAATATCCAGCAACTTTTGGTTTGCAATCTCGATAACCCGCTCTGGGTATCGAACGACATTTATGCCCACGCCAAGGCTTCCGAGTAATGTTTCATTCATTGCGCTAGTCTTTAGATCGCGTTTCACGAGTTCGATCCGGTGGATCCCTCGCATGAGATCGTTGGCGATCTCGGCCATAAGCTCTTTTACAAATTGATTCGCTGGAAAGTGTCGTTTGTTGTCGAAAGTTACAAGAATCAACGCACTGGGATTCTTTAAATAATTTTTCAAAGGCAATACGACAGCCGTACTCTTTCCCTCAAAAACTCGTCGCCAAGAAAAAATGTGGCGGGTCAAAGTTGAAGGAAGCTCCAAAAAATAAGGAGATCCGGCGTCTAAACCAATACGAACTGCTGGCTTTATAGCCTCAAAATAACCTTCAAAAACCCCAGACCCTTGCGATTCAAACACTAAATCGAGCTGATCAAGCTCACCATTCGTCAATTCAACTATTGCCGACGTTCTAAAACCGCCATCTGAAACGGCGAGATCACAGGCTAGAGCTAAAAGTTCACTCTCCTCATGAACGTCATTAGCTATCTGATTCAGTCGCGCTATATATTTACTCGATGCGCTAATCTGCTTCGCTGCATTGGCTTGACTCCGCTGTTTGCGAAACAATAGGTATAGAACGAGCGAAAGGATTATCGCCAAAAGCGCAATTCCGCCCCTTTCTGAAAAAAAAGGAAATCCATACTCTGCGATAGTCAAAACCAAAGAAGAAGAGTGCCACGCCATCCAAAACGAGTAAAAACTATGAAAAAGAATCACCATAAGCGCCTGGTGGCTAGGTAGACCCTTTTAGCAACATATGTCAGCAAGCAGCAAGCCTCTAGGGTAACGTCTCGCCGAGCGAACTCACCTACACCAACGATCAGCAGATCCATTTCATCTTCCAGTCAAACCGAGTGCGCTGCGATAAAATAACATCGATTCGAAGTCACAAAACGCCACAACCTCGCCTATAAGAACTCAAATTCTCCACAATGCAACCAGAGTATCGATGGCTACTCGCAAAATCAAGGATTGGAGATTTCACAAAGTTGAAAACCCCCTCCTCAGTCCGAAATACAACCTTGGATAACTCAGTAAACATTCAAAATACCATCAATTTGCCGATTGCGATTGCGAAATCTCGCTCCGACAGTTTGCTTCGACCATTCTGGAAAAAAGAAAGACAACTTCCAGCTTGGCACCACACTCTTACACTAGCAAACTAATTCGTAATTGCGAAAATTTGCAATTGCATATTTACATTAATATCGAATGAATCCATTTCAATCTTGAACTGTTCAACCACAAAATACCGAACATACAAATCAGCTTCCAAGACAAAAAGAACGACTAGGGCAATTTACGAGATGGAATCAGGTAATAAAATCCTGATTCAGCCAATGAGAGATCCTGTGAAACTTGATGGGCTTTGACTTAGACAGGCTTAGGGAGCATATCTTACGCCTTGAATTTGAGCCAAAGAGCCCAAACTCAATCTAGAGACCGGCCATGAATGAAGTTCACGCACACGCATCAAAAGGAGTTGTGACATTTCATAAGTCTCACAACTACCAGCACACAAAGTTGACATCACCAGTGCAAATTAGAAACTCTGTGCGCCTCTTGGAGCTCAAAGCAGTCATTCCGTCAAGGGGTTAAGCAAATATTTTAAACCAACGACAATACGAACATTCAAATACGACCACAGCACTTAGATCTAAGTTGTTAGGGCTGAAACCTTTCGATCCGCCGCTGGTCATCTGGCCACTTCAATAAATGACAGACAAATAAATCTAAAGTCTTCTAGCTGGAAGTCACTCTGGTGCATTCGAGAATAGTACCGCTATGATCGCTAGCGATCTCTCGGCCTATCTCGACTAAGTCAATCACACGCTCATCAACGACTCGATAGTAGGCAAAATGTCCCTCACGTCGAACACGTACAAATCCGCAATTTACCAGACACTGTAGGTGAGACGAGACCCTGCTCTGCGCAAGCCTTACATGGGCAACACATTCATTACCAGTGTGTTCGCCGGAAACGAGAAATTCAAGCAACAATAACCGATTGGGATCGGCAATTGCCCTAAAGAACTTCGCTAAAACCAACCTCGTATCCGAAACTCCCGGTATCGAAAGCTCCAGCTCTTTTACATCATTCATAACTCTCAACACTTTGCGAAATTTGACATCGGTTGACTGCATATTTTATATCCGTTTATACGGATATACTTAGATCAATCAAACCATAGAAGTCATAATACCGGAGATTACGCATGAAGAACCTACTCAGTGTCACCGTTATCATAAGTCAAACGAATTACCGCTACGACACCATCTCTGTCGTAGCGATGCTCCTAGAATCAGGTGCAACTTCAATAATGCAAGATGAATCCAAGCACAACATCCGCTTCCTCCTGCCAATCGACAAACCGCTAAGTGAGATAGAAGCCGCATTAGGAAGACTTCATGTTGAGACAATCTCTATCGAGATTGACAATTCAGCTCCTGTTGATGAAAGTAATGACTACGATTTCATCGCGATCGGGAGCGGCTCAGCATCATTCGCAGCTGCAATAAGAGCTCGCGAAGCTGGTCTGTCTGTTGCAATAATTGAAAAAGATGTGGTTGGCGGAACATGCGTAAACGTGGGATGCATTCCGTCCAAGGCGCTCTTGCGCGCTAGCGAGCAAATTCAAGAAAAGCGCCTCAGCTCGAATGGGGCCTTTCGGGTCCAATTCGAAATTAATCAAATGATCAAGAATAAAGATGAATTAGTCAATTCCCTGCGAAGATCCAAATATCTAGAATTAGCAAAAGATTACGGCTTCGATATTATATATGGACACGCATCCTTTGTTGCAAAAGACAAAATCGAAGTAGGTGATCGCGTTCTAGGGGCAAAATACTTCCTAATCGCTACTGGGGCTTCGCCGTACATTCCGCCAATTCCTGGATTATTCTCTACGTCTTATCTAACCTCCACCACCGCGCTAAATACAAAGTCGATCCCCAATCGCCTTTGTATAGTAGGCGCTGGCTCGATCGGACTAGAACTAGGACAGCTATTTATGAACCTAGGTTCCCAAGTCACCTTTATCGAAGCAGGCGAACAGATTGCGCCCCAAGAAGAGGCTGAAATCTCGGCCATTCTAAAAGATACTTTGATCAGCCAAGGTGCAACTATCTATACCTCTGCTCAAATTACAAGAGTGAACGCGAAGGGCAGCAGTCGCTCGATTGAGCTCACATCACAAATGGATAAGGTCACAATCGCATTTGACAAGATACTTATAGCCACGACAAGAAAACCCAATACAAATAGACTTGGATTGGAAAAAGCCGGAGTAGAGGTCACTAAAGATGGCGCAATCGTAGTAAATCATCTCCTACAAACTACCAACCCGCAGATCTACAGTGCGGGCGATGTGATTGGCGGTCCACAATTTGTCTACGTCGCCGCCTATGAGGGCGCACTCGCAGTCGATAATTGCGTCTTGGCGTCGAATCGAAGTCTAGATCTCACGGCCCTTCCAAGAGTCACCTTTACCAACCCTCCTATATCTGGGGTAGGACTTAGAGAGAGTGAAGCTAAAATCTTGGGCCTCGATACCATAACGACCATTCTGCCCCTCGATCAAATCCCAAGGTCCTTGGTGAACGGCCAAACCCATGGAGCAATAAAGCTAGTTGCCGACAAATCCACTAGAAAGCTTTTGGGCGCCAATATCATCTCTGAAGGAGCTGGTGACGTGATACAGGCGGCATCTCTAGCGATCAAATACAACATTTCAATCGATGACCTAGCCTCGAGCTTTCATCCGTATCTAACAATGGCCGAGTCGCTAAAGCTTGCATGTCAATCCTTCACAAAAGATGTAACTAAATTATCGTGCTGCGCATCGTGACCCAGCAATAGACAAATTCCTCGTGTGCAACCGACCGAATTTGGAAACGCTTGACCAAAATGGCCCCAGCACGTTTGAGCTAGTGGCCCCATTCAACTTTCAGTTATCACGACAACCAAAAGTCCAACCATTTATTCCAAAGGTGAAATCTCGGTCGACGCTATATGTGGGGCTAACTCACACGTTCAATGCATCAAATGAATCAATCTACAATGGTAGGAACCGACGCCCCCATATGAGTTGAACTAGAAGGTTCACAACAAATCGCGGCGGGTGTTACTTGGAACTTCATAAACCAAACATCTTGGCTCACTCGAAAATCAAAGGAAGTAAAGTCAACAACTTGAACAATCGAGTCGCAAGAGTTAATTTTGGAGTATCACATTAAACATCCATCGAATTCCAAATCTATCTAGACCTGCCCCCCATAGGGAAGTCCAAGGGGTCTGCGATGGTTGAGCGCAGAATATTGCCCCTTGCGACAGCGCTTCATGGAACTACCTGGCCCCATCGACATCGTCAAGTTCAAGATTGGTAGTTGTACTGTTTCCAATCGATACCTTTTGGCCCAAGGAATCGATCATATCGGCAGCCATTAGCAGATGACTACCAACGACAGACAACTCCATATTTACAAGCCCATTTCTCTCAAAATCGCTTAGTTCGACTTCGCTACCCCTAGGAAATATTTCGCCCATTTTGGCAATTGGTGTAATGTAATCTGTGTCAAACACGGACTTGTAGACGTCAAAGGCCTCTTCAAATTTTCCTGAAAGTTCAAGCAAATACTTATCATTGCCATTTCAACCCCTTGGTTCAAAGCCAAAACGATCATCAAACAAACTACCGAATCGTCTCAGCCACCGCATCATACAGAAAATTACGACGGCGCACGGCACTCAAGCCTTGGGATGAGTCGTTATAAGTCGATCCATGGCGCCTCCGATGTCACTTAGAATTTCCGTCTGTTGGAATATCAAGACCCTATCGCCGATTGGGGAATTATTCATAGAAAATCCAAATCACCACAGACGTCCAAGTCAATAAGTTCAGAGATGGTCTTTGATCTGTAAATTTGAAAGCCTCCCAGAGAAGGTACATCTGCTGTTTCAACGCCGACATCTCAAAAACAGATTTGACCACGTTAGGGGTCAATCTCTCCTGCCGTCTTGTCTTGAGCAGTGGGGTGAAACTCCAAAGCGATAGGATTTATATGTATCTTACGATCCAGACACTATCGCAGTTTGACTTAAAAACGCAATCTAAGTCAAACCGCAATTTGGGCAACGGTATCTATTCCCTAGTGTGGTTGTAGTATGAACGTTGACGTATTGATCAAACGAAATTCCAAATTGACACTTTCCTCCGCCCATGAATCAATCGGAACCGTCTACCTGGGGGACTCCCTTGCGGTTTTGCCAAAGCTAGTGCCGAATTCGGTTTCAATGATTTACATCGACCCACCATTCAATACCGGGATACGCCAGACAAGAACAAACAAAAAGATGGTCCGAGACCCAAATGGCAACCACACCGGATTTCAAGGGCAAAGCTACAGAAGTGAAATTACCTCTACGGTCTCCTACGATGACTCCTTCGATGACTTTATAAGCTTCCTTCGATTGCGTATAAAACTTGCACATAGACTGTTGTCACCGACTGGAAGCCTCTACCTTCACCTTGACTATCGAGAAGTCCATTACGCCAAAGTAATGTTAGACGAAGAATTCGGTCGCGAAAACTTCATCAACGAGATAATTTGGGCCTATGACTATGGCGCCCGTTCTAAGTCAAAATGGCCAGCAAAACACGACAACATTTTGCTCTATTCAAAAGATCGATCCAAATATTACTTCAACTCTGCCGACGTAGACCGAGAACCTTATATGGCACCTGGACTGGTGACACCACAAAAGAGAGAACTAGGAAAGCTTCCAACCGATGTGTGGTGGCACACGATCGTATCTCCAACTGGCCATGAAAAAACCGGCTATCCGACTCAAAAACCCTTAGGAATACTAAGGCGCATGATCACAGCCTCTACCCAGCCTGGCGACACTGTCCTAGACTTTTTCGCCGGCAGTGGCACCACTGGGATAGCGGCAAAAGAACTGGGTAGAAAGTTTCTCCTGGTTGACTCCAACCCAATGGCAATCGATGTTATCAAAGCACGATTTGGCCCTATCGAAGGAATCGATTTTATCGATCTAACAGACCAAACCAACTCAAGCGGTGACTAACACTGAGAACTACCAGCCAGCAAAGATGATCGGAGTCCTTCCAAAAAGTAACCTAGGAAAAGTCGCCTGCTACCGACGGTCCTATAAAGATACTTATAAATTGTTTGGCTATCGTCGAAACATCTCCCAAAACCAGACCCCTTTTTTCTAAAACTCCCATATCCCCCTTAGAAAAAAGATCGCATTTTTGATACTCGAATTGAGAGCGCCTCATCAATCGACCCCGAATACCAACATAGCACATCGCCAAATTCCCCTTTTAGATCGACGTTGACCCTATCTATGGTTGCAATGTGATACGCCCCGGGTTTAATGGAGACTCCATTATCGCAGAACCAATCGGTTCTCTTGGGTACGCATTAGCGTAGCAGAGACGGATGTCAATACCCCTAAAAGCACGATATTTGATGGAATTTGAGCTGTCTGGCGAACTAGTTGTTTAGATTAAATCTTTAAAATATGGCTGGTTCTTTACTATTTAGGACATCTCTCACTACCACCAACTTTGTAACAAACAAATCCACAATCACAACAGAAGCATTTGTGGTGATAGTTGACTTGAAATGCTGGGTACATCAAAATACCTACGGGAACTTTGATGGAGCTCTGGATTTAACGATGGAAGGTTAGTTATCGAGATCGACGTGGGCAACTGGTTCGTCACAATGAGGACAAGGACCACCTGTTCCAATACGGGTACACAAAAGGTTGCATTCTGGGCATCTCTAAAATACCGAGGTAGCGACTCTCGCAGCGGGGACACTCATAGACGACTTGCATCCGCCGGGTATCGGAGGGATCAGACACAGCAGCTTTGACGCCATGGCGGGCTCGATAAGCCGCCTGGCGACAGGCGTCGCTGTGATACTTACGCCGTCTCGAAGCCATAAAGGTACTGCAGCACCACGCGCATATGACCATACTCATATCGTAACGCTATTGTAACGAATGGGAATTGCTGACCAGGATTACGTTATTACTTCCAATAGCCATGGCGGGCTCGATAAGCCGCCTGGCGACAGGCGTCGCTGTGATACTTACGCCGTCTCGAAGCCATAAAGGTACTGCAGCACCACGCGCATATGACCATACTCATATCGTAACGCTATTGTAACGAATGGGAATTGCTGACCAGGATTACGTTATTACTTCCAATAGCCATGGCGGGTTTCTGACTGGTCAGTGCTTGTGGCTCATCGTCGATGAAGCGCACCTTCGAGATCACCTAGGCTTCAAGCGCCGTGGTTATCAACCTCGGTCATATTGACTCCACTGGGATTGGGCAGAAAAGATGTGAGAGAGAACTTGGGTCTTTTATGACAACGCGAAGTACACCTACTAGTGGGCTGCAACTTGCAGCCCACTAGTAGGTGTGGGATTGAGGTGTCGATAACCGGTTGCAATTGTTAGCCTTGTCATGGTTATTCATGGCAAAGCCTAACAATTGATTCGATGAGTCGACCTGATGGTTATAAAAAGAAGAAAAAGCTAGCTTGGCTATGCCACTTTGTTATCACAAGAGGAACTATGGTGGTTATCTTCAAACTCAACTGGTGGAATCATTCCAATTGAGCCATGGAGCCTTCGATTATTGAACCAGTCGATATAGCCAAGTGTCGCCCACTCAAGTTCATCGACGTCAAAGAAGGGCCCATGAGGATTCACCAACTCTGCCTTATAGATGCCATTTGTCGTCTCAGCCAGGGCATTGTCATAAGAATCGCCTTTGGAACCCACTGAGGCGGTAATGCCGACATCAATTAGGCGTTGGGAATATCTAACAGATAGGTACTGTACTCCGCGATCGCTATGGTGTACAAGGCCTGGCGACACCGCTCTTTGGTGAATAGCCATCTCAAGGGCATCGGTTGCCAAGTTTGCCTTAAGCGATGGCGATACCTTCCATCCTAGGATCGTCCTTGAAAATACGTCTGTAACGAAGGCAACGTAGGCCCAGCCAATCTTTGTCTTGACGTAGGTGATATCCGCCACCCACAAGTTGTTTGGCTCATTAGACGTAAAGTTCCTGTTTACCAGGTCTTTCGGGCGTTCTACGAGCTCATTCGCGACGGTGGTTACGACGTAAGTCTTACCACGTCTCACCCCAGAAATACCGAGCTCAGCCATCAAACGCTCTGTTGTGCAGCGCGCGATGTCGATACCTTCGCGCTTAAGCGCACACCAGAGCTTCCTAAGCCCATATACGAAAGTAGTTGTCCTTGTGAATTTTACTTATCTTCGTCTTGAGAGATTTATCACGAATAGATCTCACTGAGGCAACTCGTGATTTATTAGAGTAATAAGTCGAGGAAGCGAACTGTAAGACCCTACAGATCGGCTGGACTCCCCACTTTTGCTTATTGCAATCTATAAAAGCAATTACTTGCTTCGCTTCGCGCTTTGACCGTCCAACTCGGTCGCAAAGAAAATCGAGGCCGCACGTAAAATCTCATTAGCTCTACGAAGCTCTACGACTTCTCGCTCTAGTTGACGGGTGCGCTCTCTCTCATTGAGTAGTTGTTCCTTTAGTCTCACCGACATCTATCGAAGCCTGACGTACCCAAGTACGTAGCGTCTCGGGCGTCATTTACAGCTTCTGAGCAACAGATTGGATAGCTGCCCACTGTGGGGGATACTCACCTCGATGGTCCGTGACCATTCGTATTGCTCGATCACGAACTTCGGGTGAATACTTCTTTACTCTTGCCATAATGATGACTCCTTAACTGAAAGACTAGGAGTCTCCAAGATTTCCGGGGCGTATCAATGGGCTTCAACCTTGGGCTTTGGGGGTTGAATTCAAAAAGGCGATGCAGACCAAGTCCGAAATTGCATCTAGAAGATAATGCAGGGACTCTCGATTAAATTATTCACTGCTACTCCAAAGAAGTTCGTCTTTACAATCCAATGGTTGGTTTGGATCATTCACTCAGAACGATTGGGGCCATTGCAATCGAGCGTTCTCCACGGCGCCACTATAAACACAAGCAGCGATCATTCAAAAGTCAAAATCGAATAGTTCACAAAGAATAGTCAGAGACGCCAACCCAGATAGGAGCAAACTTTTAAGAAACAACATCTCTTCAATCAGCTTGAAATAAGTCTCAACTTCAAAAGAACATCACCAACTCCAGCGCCTTGTCCCTGTACCCATTTCAACCTAGCGTAATAAATGCACTGGAGTTCAAATTCCCACTTGTTATCAATGTCAAAGCTGCATGCAACTCTTCACTAGAGATCGAAGATCCAAAAACTACCTGCTGTGGCACCTGAAATAGTGGCAGTGCAGCCATATCACCCCATATCAATGCATCAATTTTATTATAAAGACGAGAGGAGTTCAATGGATAGACTTGCGCACCAGCCGATCTAACTGTGTTCTTTGTCCCTACTGGAGAGCTACCTAGAATAGATGAATAACTTGCTCCAGCCAAGGGTACAAACGGTTGCACCAAGGGAGCCACCGCTCCTGTAATTGGGATATCAACTATGGCCGCAGTAAATGCTCCAGAAGACAGCGCATTGTTCAATGCACTCTTGCTGTTCTTTGGGTCTGAGGTAACACTCAATCCATAGTATCGCCAGACACTCGCAATCATCGTTGCCACCTTGGAATCCAGGGCAGAGGTAGAGTTGTACACCAAATCGATAGTTGACGAACCTGACGTTGGGTAAAAGATCCCATTGGGGGAATATGTATAGCCGGCCATAATCAATGAGCGCTCAGCTCGAGCGGGATCCCCCAGCATAAAGTATCCTTGTTGATCCTTGTAGTCAGATTGCCCTTCCATGAATAAATTGTTTCCAGGTGGATTGTACTCATAACTAGACAGAGGACTATGGCCGAAAAGATTGCTCCAAAGCGCCCTTCTGTCGATCGCATATGCCAAGCCATTTCGCATAGTTAGAGAGGAGGCAGTTGTATTGAATCGCAATGAGGTGAGAGTCGATCCGCTCACAAATCCAAAAGTACCAGAGGCGCCAGATTGAATGACTCCCGGCGGATAAATATTGGCGCTTAATGATCCAGACGAAGGCGATACCGCAAGACCACTTTCAAAGGTGACCCCAGAGAACGAAGCAACTGCTCCCTTTTTTGCTTTGAAGCCAATAGAGGTAGAAGAGTAATCAGCAATTCGGTAGGATCCGATAGTTGGAAAGGCTAGTTGTCCCAGAGACATAGATGCAACAAATCCATTGGCCTGCATATACCGAGCCGGAAAGACTGGATTAAAAAAGCTCCGCCAGGACGAATCTGGATGAGACAGTGTAACCGTTACCGCACTCCCTGTGCTGTTGGAGACGACTGATGAGATATCGTTGTATCTTGTTGGATCGACCAAGGAAGATAAGTACTTGGGCACAATCCCGCGAACCCCCGCCTTTTGCGACTCCCAAGTGTAGATAAAGTCAAGGGCGGAAAGTGGGTGACCATCGCTCCAGATCGCCTTCTGATTTATTTTATATACAATCACCTGAGGGTTCACCGATACGATTTCAGCTGATGTCACATAAGGAGTGTTAAGTACAAGGTTCCCCCCGGAATCAAGCAAAAACGCGCTTGGCAGAAAGAGTGAATCGACCATCTTCGTGATCGAGGGATCTCCAGATGCTAAGGCCGGATTCAAATTCGAAGGAATTGAAGCAACTGAGATAACCAACGGCCTTCTTGCTACTGGTTTAGCAGACGAGAGCAATGAACAGCCTGCCAAAGTAGTGAGCAAGGCTAGCAAGACACCCACTTGGGCAAATACCCCTATCCCTTTCGGACTTTTGCCCAAGATAAAACCTCTCGGCTCAATAACCACTTATTCGGCCGAGACCATAACGCTGGAGTGTCTTCGGCTCAAATTACTTACCTAAAAATCTTGCGATAGCCTAATATCTTCAAATTCGAAGCGAGAGAGCCACTGCCGAAAACATAAAGACAAGTGCAAATGTGATAGTAATACGGTCTAGGTTACGTTCGGCAACCGTAGAACCTGCGGCTGAAGCTCCAACGGAGCCTCCTAACAGTTCAGACATTCCCCCACCCTTGCCGGAGTGAAGCAAAATCAAAATAATCAAAGCTAGTGCTGAGATGATCTCAATGACCACCAATATTGCGGTAAGCACTCAATTTCCTTCCAAAAACAGACAAAACCAAACCCTAAATTATTTAGAGCACTATTTAGTGCCAAAAACTATCCTCGGATAATTCGGGCAAAAGTCTCAGCATCCAAGCTAGCACCACCAACGAGGAGACCATCCACACCTTCGGTGGCTAGAAGTTCCGGAGCTGAAACAGGAGTCACGGAACCTCCATATTGAATACGAACTGAGTTTGACACGCCTTGTCCAAAAAGAGTGTTGATCTCTTGGCGAATCAGCTGTGCCCCACTTGCCGCATCGTCTGATGTGGCTACCGCACCTGTTCCAATTGCCCAAACAGGTTCGTAGGCTACGACAATCTTCGAGGCAAGCTCACCTGTAAGTTCAGCCATAGCACCTCGAACTTGTCGAGTTATAACTTCATCCGTCAGTCCATCCTGGCGTTCTTGTGCAGTTTCTCCAACGCACAGAATCGGAGTCATTGCTTCACTAAAGACACTCTGAACCTTGGCGGCGACAACTTCATCAGTTTCACCAAAAATTCGACGCCGCTCAGAGTGACCAACAATTACGTATTTCACGTTCAGTTTCGAGAGCATCGACGCTGAAATCTCCCCGGTATAAGCCCCGGAAGGCTCATAAAAGCAATTTTGGGCACCAAGACTAAAGCGCATCTTGTCGCTCTCTATTAGCAACTGAAGAGGTCTAATTGAAGTTGCTGGTGGATGAATACTAATCTCGCTAAAAGAGTAGTCCACGTCTCTCAAACCAAAATAGAGCTTTTGTACAAGCTGAATCGCTTCAAGGTGATTGAGATTCATCTTCCAGTTGCCACTTATTAGGCGATAACGACCAGTTGCTGGATTCGGCTTAAGTTCATAGCCCTTTTTTGCCGACAAAGCTTCTCCTCAAATATAGATTAGGTCAACCACACCAATATAACATTCCATACTACAAGGGCCTAGCAATTACCTGTTGGTCACCCAGTCCTAAAGGAGTTCTCAGTTATAAAACAAGCCCATGCCGAAGAGCAGCGAGACCCGGCAGATCACCCTTCTCTAGAAGTTCTAGAGATGCGCCACCTCCGGTAGATAGGTGACTGATACGAGGCGCCAAGCCGGCTGCGTCAATGGCAGCTGCGGAATCCCCTCCGCCTACCACTGAAAATGCACCACTTTCGGCCACGGCATTTGCAATGGCCAAAGTTCCTCTTGAAAAACGGTCATCTTCAAAGACGCCCATCGGTCCATTCCATAAGATTGTGGCTGCATGATTGATCTCCGCAATAAAAAGCTCAATACTCTTGGGACCAATATCTAGGCCACGAAACCCACTCGGGACATCTTCCCCTAGGGAGACGGGATCGGCTCCTGATTCACCCCGTCCAAATTTTATCGAGCTTTGAAGACCAAGAAAGTCAATCGGGACCACAAGGGTATCGCTACCGGCCAAAAGAGCTTTGCATTCTTCCACCAAATCCACTTCGAAAAGTGAATCCCCTACACTATGACCCATCGCTGCCAAAAAGGTAAATGCCATAGCGCCGCCAATAAGGATCTTGTCGACCTTCGGTTCTATCGCGCGAATCAATGCGATCTTATCCGATACCTTTGCCCCGCCTATAATCGCTACAAATGGCCCCTTTGGTGCCTCCAAAAGACCGCTTAGAACATTTACCTCTTTCGACAGTAGACGACCAGCAGCGGACTTTAAATACTTCGGCGGACCAACCACAGAGGCATGAGATCTATGGCATACTCCAAAAGCGTCGTTTACATAAAGATCCTGACCAGCGATTAGAAATTGCACGAACTCCGGGTCGTTAGCCTCTTCACCCTTGTTGAAACGCACATTCTCCATCACCTCGATCTCTGGGTAGATGGCTTTCAGGTAGTTGCGCACCGGAGCCATGAGATATCTTGGATCTGGAACTCCTTTTGGTCGCCCAAGGTGCGAACAAACCGTCACTCTGGCCCCATTTTTTATGAGATAATCCAAGGTAGGCAAGCTAGAGGTAATTCGAAAAGGATCAATTATGCTTGCATCCAAGTCGTCATCATATTGAAGCGGAACATTCAGATCCGACCGAACCAGCACTGACTTACCAGAGACATCGCCCAAGTCTTCTAGCTGGGGAATATCCATCTAAAAACCTCACCATTTTTCCAACTCAGTATTACTGAAGAAGATCTTTAATTCCATAAAAACAATACGACGACCTCGAAACTCACAAAAAGTCAGATTTTCAATGATCGCAAAAAGCAAGGATCCCCAACTTAAATAATTTGGAGCGTACTTGAGAATCCTTGCAATTTCTAAAAATAATTAAATCGAAGTCGCCATAATGCGAGCCAGATCAACGAGGCGATTTGAATAGCCCCATTCGTTGTCATACCAACCGAACACCTTAACGAGGGTTGTTCCATTATCTAGGTTCATCGCCATAGTCATTGCTGCGTCGATAGTACAAGAAGCAGGTGTTCCGACAATGTCAGATGAGACCAATGGTTCGGTCGAATAAACCAGAACCTTCGACAATGGACCCGAGGTGGCAGCCCTTTGATAAGCCGCATTTATCTCATCCTTGGTAAACTCGCCATTCAAAACCAACGTAGCATCGGTGATCGAACCATCTGGAACCGGAACTCTAAGCGAGGTTCCATCAAGGCGACCTGCCATTGCTTGAAGCACAAGTCCCGTAGCCTTAGCTGCACCCGTAGAAGATGGGACTATATTCGATGCGGCCGCTCGTGCTCGACGTGGATCTTTATGAGCTAGATCGAGAAGGTTCTGATCGTTCGTGTAGGCGTGAACGGTGCTCATAAGTCCCTTATGCACGCCGAAGGCATCGTCTAACACTTTAACCATTGGTACAAAACAGTTTGTAGTGCACGAAGCGTTCGAAACTATGTGATGGATTTTTGGATCATAATCACCGTCGTTCACTCCGACCACAAAGGTCGCATCAACATTAGTTCCAGGCGCTGAAATGATGACCTTCTTGGCTCCGGCATCGATATGAGCCGAGGCTTTATTTCCATCAGTAAATATTCCGGTACTCTCGATTACAACATCGCATCCTAGTTCTCCCCAGGGTAGCGTCTTTGGATCACGCTCAGAGAATACTCGAATCAAAGACTCTCCTACGATGATTCCTTCAGGACTGACTCTAACGTCCACTCCTAAGCGACCATGCGTCGTATCGTACTTAAGAAGATGGGCGTTTATCTCAGGCGACGTCAAGTCATTTACTGCTACGACCTCAATATCGACGCCCTGCTTGGCTGCCGCTCTATAGAAGTTTCGCCCAATTCTACCAAAACCATTGATTCCGACTCGAAGCGCCACTTAAAACCCCCATCTTCAGACCTTTTGGTCATTTAATATTAAACATCCAACAACGGCTTCCACAATATATCGAAATAACAAGAATCAGCCACTACGTAACTAGCTTCCGCCGATATGTTGTCTATCACTGATCAATGCTTGTGGGCATCCGAGGATAGGCAATAACTTGCATATTCGCCAATGACTCAAATTTCGGGACGTGAGCCTAAAAATCGCAGTCACGACATCCACTCAAAGAGAATAGATGTCAACCAAATCCAAAATATCACGGAGACGATCTCGAAAAACCCCGACACTGCCAAATGAGCACTTGAAGGAAATCTTCAAAACCAGTCACCTAAAAAAGTTCGAGCAAGAAAGCGTTCAATCATCCCGTTAATACCAATTCACTTTATCGGCGCGATAAATCGATATTAGTTCGACCTTGGTCCACAAAAGACGATTTCTGCAAATATGAAAAATCATCTTTGAGGTAATTTCCAATGGTGACCGAATTGCTCTGCCAAATGGCTCTGTCATATTGCTCTAAGGCCAAGAGTAACTAAAGCTAGTGGTTTAAGACAATTTCAAAACCAAAACGCCACGTTACCGATGGAATTGTATTTCGGCTTGAATATCGATCGCACTATTTAATGTCACAGTGAAACAAGGTTAAAGTTCAAATGGATTCAAAGATCCAGCTACTCGTCCACTCGCTATACAATAACCGCCTCAAGATGTTTCTGAAGGCGACTAACGTCGTGAATTCGGGTATCATCGCGACAACCCAAGGAGGCGCGAACCAGGTTGGTAGGATCCATCATTTGGATGTCTCCTAATTCGATGGATCGATCATCGTATAGAACTACATCAGGAGTGACTCCGTATCTTCCGATTGCACGAATGTGGTCCACTACGGTCATATTTTGTGCCTCCCCAACCTGAGATGCAAGATTTGCGACATAGACCAGCCTTGCCTTGGAACGACTAAGCGCCTCTCGAATCTCATGAATTTGACATACTGCGATGACACTCGTATAAATCGAACCAGGGCCCAAAACTATGGTCGTAGCGCGTTCAATTGCCTCAACGACAACCGGGGCAACTCTTGGATTATTTGGAAGATGGTGCAACTCCTGAATCCCTGCGGTATTCGAGAGTCTAGCTTGCCCAAGTATTTGTTTACCTTGAAATTCACCCACCAAAGTTATGGGGTCAAGACTCGCTGGAAATATTCGCCCTGCAGCATGTGTCAGCCTAGCAAGCTCCAGTGCCGCTATCATTGGATCCTGGTTTAGAGTTGCCAACGCGGTGAAAATAAGATTTCCAAGAGCATGGCCCCGCAACTCAGATTCACCAAAACGAAATTCCAGCAACTCGCGCCAGAGCGAGTCGCTAGGCACCAACGCTGATATGCAGCGACGAAGGTCACCTGGAGGGATTTGACCGAAGGCTTCCCTCAATCTTCCCGAAGAACCGCCGTCGTCCGCAACGGAAACTATACCTATCGGGAAATGGCCACCTCTGGCTAGAGCATCTAGTGTCACGCCCAAGCCATGGCCCCCTCCTATAGCAACTATTCGACTCGATGAGTGCAAAAATTGGGGAGCAACATCTTCAAGGATCACCTTTCGACATCCCTATGGATTACCTTAGGAATCAGTCCCTGTTCTCTAAAATATCTGGCCAAGACCTCGGTTAGTACTACAGAACGATGCCTTCCACCTGTACATCCAACAGCCACAGTCAAATAGGACTTTCCCTCTTGAATATAAGCTGGTATCAAAAAGTCAAAGAGATAGGTAAGTCTCTTTATAAATTCATTCGTATCCGCCTGCTCTAGAACATAATCCCGAACGGGTTCTTCGAGGCCCGTATGTGGTCTCAGCTCTGGGATCCAGTGCGGATTTGGTAAAAAACGACAATCAAAAAGCAGATCGACATCCCTCGGAGTTCCATAACTAAACCCGAACGAAACAACCGTCACAGTAAGAGTAGAGCTTGATACTGGACCTGAAAAAAGCTCGTTTAAACGACGTTTGAGCTCGTGAACATTGAGATTCGAGGTGTCAACTATGATGTCGGCGATGTCGCGCAAGACCAAAAGCATTCTGCGCTCGCGCCCAATAGCATTTCCAACACCTTCCTCGCCGATAGGATGCCGTCGTCGGGTCGATTCAAAACGCGTTATTAGCGCTTCATCGGTAGCTTCCAGATAGAGCACCTTCACAGTTGCGCCGTTAAATCTAAGCCGCTCAATCTCCGACACCACTCCATCAATAGCCTCATACCCAAAACGTCCTATCACGAAGGCGAGTCGATCGGCATCACTATTTCGATCTGCCAGGTCAGAGACCTTTGATATCAACTCAACCGGCATGTTATCGATCACGAACCAACCAAGGTCTTCCAGCGCTGCCCCAGCAGTAGAGCGGCCTGCACCGGACATTCCAGTAATAAAGAGATACTCTGACATATGGTTCCTCGCCTTAAAAAACACGGCTGTAAAAGAATCGAACCCAACTCGACACGCCTTGAGTTTTAGATATCCTTTCAAAAAAATCTAGTCCATGGTCCAACCATAGATACCTAATCAAGATCTTACGAGTGACCATCAATTTTCCAAGAAGTTCGACCTGGAGTGCCCGGTAAAGAACACCTACGGCTTCCTAGAGAGCATTCATGAAGGACAACGGGTCAATGGACGTATTGATTCATGGAATGCACGACGAGGTACCTTGGAATTACTAGATCTCAAAACACTAAACCAGCCATCTCTATTGATGACTAGCGCCAGCCATCTCCCAGGTTATCAAAGGAACTAACCCATGAGATTTGCGGATCACAAAGATTAATAGTCAATTAACAGCGATCTGGTACCCAGATTACGAAGGACGACCCAAAGTAGAATATTTAATAAGGGTAAAAGCAGACTCAAGGATAACGAATCGACGTGTTCAACCGCCACGTGTCTGACACGTATCGACGCCCTAACCTCATGATCGCCACTACGACTTTTTGAATTTGACTACTTTGCTGTCAGTCAAGCTTTCGGTAGATAAATCATCGCAATCTGTTGAGAAAAACACCGCCTTAGGAGGTGAGTTTCGAGCTGAAAATAGCCTCTACGCTAACTTCATTCATAGACACCCTAACGATGTGTTGCTAGCTCTTTATGAATCGAAGTGCCAGAAGTCGCGGGACGAATCTGGCCTCGTAATACTCGGGTGCAAGATCAATAAAACCCTGTGGTGGAGCCGGCTCCAGCATCTGTGCTAACGACAAACTTGATGAAATGGCGGCATTTATGTAGTGCGAAAGGGGACGATGTACAAATGGAATAAACACATCTTTCTCCACTTCCTCCACATTTTGACTAACCTGAAGATATTTACCAATTCTCCAATACTGTTCCCCAAATGTCGTATCATCAACCCAACCTGAGTCAGGCGTTTGAAAAAGAGGGTGATTTAAGAGAAAGATAAATTGCCCACCGGTTTCCAGCAGCCGAGCAACCTCCTCGAGTGCTTTGGACAGATCCATTATGTGTTCAAAGACTAAACATGCAATCACTGTGTCGAAATGAGCATCCGCCAAAGGAATTGAGGCAGCGTCGGAACGGATGTACTCAATCTCTCCGCCACGCTCCTTTGCTAAAACAAGCTGCTCGGGCGTTGGATCGATTCCAACTAGAAGTTTGCGCTCGAAAAGCTTTGAAAGCGACCGAAGAATTTGCCCCTCGCCCGTTCCCACTTCTAAAACACGCTGCGAGGCTCCCGTCCAATTGGCGATGATCGGGAGTATCTGTTCTACATACTCAGGATCTGCGCCTTCTGTGAACCCCTCCTGCCACCAAGCGGCGTTGTGACTCCAAAGCTCGGCTGCGATGGGTGCGAACTCATCACGTAAATAGTTTTCCTCGAAGCTCATATGCCCATCACCCTTGGTTAGTAAATCAATTCAAAGTCAGCATGGAAAATTATTTACGCCTTCCAGGCTTGTTATGCGAATTTGTTCATTCTACTCTTATCGCAAAAACCCTAGCAACCAAGGGAAAAATGTAACTGACTACACCGACTCAAAGAACAAGCATCTCCACACCAAAAAGACAGATGGAATTTAGTGGAAATCAACCAATTAGAAGCCACTCGGCCACCCTAGGGGCAGCCGTTCTATCTTGTCAATGCATTAGTCGACACCTCTCAATGCGCACTCTCTAGGCAGCCTATGGTATAGCAGATAGGGACGGAGTCGAGATCCAACGACCATTTGCGCAACGACCATTTGCGCAATTGAGAATAGATCTTGGAGATCACATTTAAATTGACCTGAAAATACTCTTTATCCAACAAATAAACATAGGACTAACTGGGCAGGTCGTGCAAGGTCGAATACACTGCAGCACCCACCTCACCTGGTAGCCACCTCAAATTGGATAGCTCTTCGAGAGATGCAGTACGCAACTTTTTAATGCTTCCGTATTCATTGAGTAGTCGCTTTTTTCGTATCGGCCCCAACCCGCGGACATCATCCAAAATAGATTGCGTCATCTCCTTATCACGTAACTGACGGTGAAATGAAATGGCAAATCTATGCGCTTCATCTCGAATCGATTGAAGTAAAAAAAGTGACTCTGAAGTTCTAGGAATTCGAATCGGCTCCGACTCATTCGGACGGTAAACCTCCTCAAACTTCTTCGCCAATGAAATCACAGGGATCTCGTCCTGCAAGCCAGCTTCGCAAAGCGCTTTGTACGCCATCGAGAGTTGACCTTTACCTCCATCAATTACCATCAAAGACGGTGGATAGGAAAACCTTGCCCTTTTCGAATCATCAACCATCGCATCGTCATTGGCATCATTGAGGCGGCGCAGACGTCTAGTAAGAACCTCGTACATAGCCGCAAAGTCGTCATTTTGTTCTATCGATACCTTAAATCGTCGGTACTCTGACTTCTTAGGAAGACCATCTTCCATCACCACCATCGAACCGACGTAATTAGTTCCACTTAGGTGGCTCATATCGTAACATTCAATTCGAAGCGGAAAGATTGGCAAAGATAACTCATCAGCCAGAGCGGTAAGGGCTCGCGATCGGGCATTATGGTCTGATGCCCTCTTTAGGCGATGGCGTCTAAAGGACTCACTAGCATTTGCATTTGCTCGATCCAAAAGTGCCTTTTTATGGCCACGACGCGCAACCCTTATTGACACTAAGTTACCTCGAAGTTCACAGAGCCAATCCTCTATTATCTCAGTGTTCGTTGGTACAAACGGGACGATCAGTTCCTTGGGGAGTTCGGCCGGAGAATCAAAATAAAGTTGCTCAATCAAGACCTCTAGAAGCTCATCCTCCGATAACTCCTCGACCCTATCAACCGTAGTGGATCGCCGTCCACTGACTCTGCCGGCACGCACGACCAGAACGTCTACCTGACATTCAAGTTCATCAAAGCACAAACCAATCACATCAAAATTGTCGTTGGGATTGCCGACCATCTCCTGACGTTCAACAGCACGTTCTAGAGCGCCTAGACGATCCCTTAGCCTGGCAGCGCTCTCAAAATCGAGTTCACTTGCAGCCTTGGTCATATCAGCTCTCAGGCGATCGACAAAGCTTTTAGAATTACCCTTTAAAATCGATTCGAAGTTAGAGACTATCTCGGCGTATTCACGGTCACTTACGAGATTCACACAAGGTCCGCTACACCTTTCGATATGGTACAAAAGACAAGGCTTTTTAACTTTCGCTGCCCGTTGAAACTTGGAATCGGAACATGTTCTAATTGGAAATGTCCGAATAAGGAGGTCAAGCGTCTCCCTTATCGCATAGGTATGCGGATATGGGCCAAAGTAACGAGCACCCTTTCGATGAGGCGATCGTGTTATCACCGCTCTTGGCCAAAGCTGATCAGCTGTAACCATCAAGTAGGGATAACTTTTATCGTCTCTAAGACGAACATTAAAACGCGGTCGGAACTTCTTGATCAGACTAAATTCAAGCATGAGAGCTTCGACGTCATTTGAAACAGTTATCCACTCGACGTCAACTGCCGCTGTTACCATTGCAGCCACCCGGGGATGGAGGCTTTCGATAGGCGCGAAGTAATTTTGAAGACGCGACCGCAAACTCTTCGCCTTGCCGACGTAAATTACTCGACCGTCCTGATCCTTAAACTGGTACGAACCAGGAGAATCCGGAATTGTACCCAGATCAATACGATTTATCAATCCAACTGCTCCAAATACCGAAATATCGCCATCGGCTGCTCACTTACCATCACAGACTAACAAGCCCACCTTGTATATAAATTTTAGATACCAAAAAATCAATAGGCAAAGCAGTCTCCGATCTCTCTTTTTGAACAACCTAGCGATTCGATCTTTAGCTGTCATCATCGGTCGAATTTGAAAATTACCTGACAAATCCATCCTCCGAACTTCAAGCACGATGCTTATCTCTCTAATTGCAACCCAATTCGCTATCAACAACCATTAAACTAAATCGCCTTAGAGGGTAATCCACAAATAGCAAAGACAAAGAGCCCTGCCGGCCAAGGAAATAATGCAACCTCGTAGTTATTGCCTTTGCGAAAGCAAGAGGCGTCTTTACCTAACTACAAGGCTCTCATGCAAATGATTTCAGGGCTTTCATGCAAATGGCAATAATCTTCAAAGAAATTGGGTTTACCAATTGTGGCAAATGAGCTAGTAGTAAAAGGTGCAAGAGTACACAACCTCAAAGAGGTTGACCTGTCGATACCACGAAATAAGCTAGTAGTCTTCACTGGACTATCCGGGTCAGGCAAGTCGAGTTTAGCCTTTGACACAATCTTTGCGGAGGGCCAACGAAGGTATCTAGAATCCCTATCCTCTTATGCACGTCAATTCCTCGGCCAATTGGACAAACCTGATGTAGACCAGATTGATGGCCTTTCTCCAGCAATCTCCATTGACCAAAAGTCAGCACCGCGAAATCCACGGTCGACCGTTGGAACTGTAACCGAGATCAACGACTACCTACGTCTCCTGTTTGCACGAGTAGGCATCCAGCACTGCCACAAATGCGGCCAAAGGGTTGAACGCCAAACACCTCAGCAGATTGTGGATCAACTAATGAAGATCCCAGATGGTACTCGTTTTATGGTTATGGCGCCAATTGTTGAGGGGAGAAAGGGAGAATACTCTGCCCTTATCAAAGAGATTGCACGAAAGGGCTACTCTAGGGCGCGCATCGATAACGAAATCGTGGAGATACAAGGCGATAGCCACATTGACTTGGCACGCTATGAAAGCCACAGCATTGACGTAATCGTAGATCGCCTCAGTCGCCGAGACGGAATTCAACCACGACTAACCGATTCGGTTGAGACCGCTCTCGAACTTGGCACCAGACGTCTCAAAGTCCTCGTATTAACGGACGAATCAAACGCGAACTCTGAGCATGAACTTGTATTTTCAGAGCTTTTAGCGTGCGCAGACTGCGGTATCAGCTTCTCGGAATTAGCGCCAAGAAACTTCTCATTCAACTCTCCGTATGGCGCCTGCGAGGCCTGTTCAGGCATCGGAACGATGATAGAGGTAGACCCAGAACGAATCGTTCCAGACCAAACGCTGTCGCTATATCAAGGCGCAGTGGCGCCATGGTCTCATATGCGCAGCGACTTCTACCTTAGTGGCCTCGAAGCTCTAGCAAAGAAGATGGACTTTGACCTAACCACGCCTTGGTCCGACCTCCCCAAAGAGGTAAAAGACGAGATTCTCCATGGGAGGGGCGGACTCAAACTAAAGGTGAAACTCGGCTCGAGATATAACAAAGGTGAGATCAACCTAAAGTGGGAAGGTGTCATTCCGTGGCTTCGTCGCCGCTTCGAAACTGCATCCTCTGAAGGAGCAAAAGAACAGATAAAGGCTTACATGAGTGATGTGGCCTGCGAGTCATGTCACGGAGCACGTCTCAAACCCGAGTCCCTTGCGGTTTCAGTCGAGTCGCACTCAATTTCATACCTCTCTTCGCTTTCAATTGCCCGTAGCCTCGAGGTGATCGACTCCTTTCATTTTGATGAGCGACGTGCCATAATAACTACACCGATTCTAAGGGAGGTGCGAGCTCGCCTTAAATTCTTAATGGATGTCGGCCTTGAATATCTAACCTTAGATCGAGGTGCAAATACCCTAAGCGGCGGCGAGGCCCAGCGAATTCGCTTAGCTTCTCAGATTGGATCGGGTCTAACCGGCGTACTATATGTCTTAGACGAACCATCGATTGGACTTCACCAACGCGACAACCATCGCCTTATTCAGACTCTAGAAAAGCTCAGAGACCTAGACAACTCTGTAATAGTTGTAGAACACGACGAAGACACCATTAGAGCTGCTGACTATGTGGTAGATATAGGTCCAGGGGCTGGAGAGAACGGAGGACGCGTCGTAGCAACCGGAAGCGTCCAAGATATTATCAACTCCTCCGAGTCTGTAACTGGTGACTACTTGGCCAAGCGAAGAAGTGTCGAATTCCCGGCCTATCCGAGACCGCGCTCCGACAAAAGGATTGAGATTATCGGTGCAGCCGCAAACAACCTAAAGGGAATAGACGTCGAGATACCACTTGGTTGCTTCGTAGCAGTAACTGGTGTTTCGGGCTCTGGCAAATCAACCCTGGTCAACGATATCCTGCGAAACGCGCTGATGCTGAAGATCTATAAGTCTAAAGTTGTCCCAGCAAGACATCGCGAGATACGAGGACTTGAGAATATAGACAAGATCGTAGACATCGATCAGTCGCCTATTGGACGCACTCCACGGTCAAATCCTGCTACATATACCGGGGTCTTCGACAAGATACGTGCCCTCTTTGCAGGTACTCCAGAATCGAGAGTTAGAGGCTACGAGCAAGGACGATTTTCATTCAATATTCGAGGCGGCCGTTGCGAGTCCTGTTCTGGCGATGGGACGATTCGTATCGAGATGAACTTTCTCCCGGACGTCTATGTCCCCTGTGAGCAGTGCAAAGGGACCCGTTACAACCGCGATACCTTAGAGATCCTCTATAAAGGAAAATCCATCGCTGAAGTCCTTGACCTTCCAATTGAAGAAGCCCTCTTCTTCTTCAAAAGCCTGCCGTCCATCGAACGCCACTTACGAACCCTTTCCGAAGTCGGTTTGGGTTATGTTCGTCTTGGCCAGCCCGCTACAACTCTTAGCGGCGGTGAAGCACAGCGCGTGAAATTGGCCACCGAATTAGCCAAACGCCCAACCGGTCACACCTTTTATATTCTAGATGAGCCCACTACGGGGCTGCACTTTGAAGACGTAAGGCGTCTTCTGGTTGTTCTCCAACGTCTTGTCGACAATGGCAATACCGTATTAGTAATTGAGCACAATCTCGACGTGATCAAATGTTCCGACTGGATAATTGACCTTGGCCCCGATGGTGGCGACAAAGGCGGATCAGTAGTCGGCTGCGGCACGCCACAAGAGATCGCTAAGTTGCCCCAAAGTCATACCGGTCGATTTCTGGTTTAAGGTCAGCGCCAATAGCCACAATGCGGTTCAATCAATAACCAAATGTCCGTCAAAAAACACCGCGGCATCTATAGGGTCGCGCCCGGATTGGAAGTCAAGTGCACAAGATGAAGCAAACCCAATCGCCAGAACGAAGAAGGAGAGTTAGACGAGGTGGCAAATCTATTCGTAGACCTCAGTCCATTACGCGACAGTAAGAATTTTCGCCTTCTCTTTATCGGTCAACTCATCTCCGGCCTGGGCGACCAGATCACGATCGTTGCTATCTCATATGAGATCTACAGATTGACCCACTCGTCGCTTCTAGTTGGCTTGGTAAGCCTCGTTCAGCTAATTCCCCTTCTTTTGGCCTCTCTTGGAGGAGGGCCGATCATCGATAGGACAGATCGCAGGCGACTACTCATTTGGGGCTTCGGCGCGTCTACCTTAGCCGGGGTTGTGCTCTATCTAGATGTGATTCCTTCACACCCGTCAATTTGGCCCATCTTTGCCCTGAGCGCCTTTAGCGCTGGTGTATCAGGAATCGTCAAACCCGCACAGAGCGCAGTAATTCCACAAATGGTCGCCAGGGATAAGGTCACTGCAGCCATAGCCATCCGTCAGATGATGTTCCAAATTGGATTAGTCGTTGGTCCGGCAGTTGCTGGCATACTCATCGCGCATTTCGCCGTAGCAACCGCCCTGGGCATCGATGCCCTGACCTATTTAGTCGGAGCAATAGCGTGCTTTTTTCTACCCCCATTGCATCCCGTCGAAAAAAGTAAGAGCAGAGGATTAAAGTCAATCAAAGAAGGGTTTAGCGAAGTTGCATCAAGCCAAATTCTAAAAGGAATCTTCCTAATTGACCTGGTAGCCATGGTCTTTGGGATGCCCCGAGCCCTCTTTCCTGCATTGGCTTTAACACACTTTCATGACGGGGCAAGCGGACTTGGGTACCTCTATAGCGCCTTAGGAGTTGGTGCCTCAATCGGAGCGGTTACCTCGGGATGGGTCACAAACATCAAACGACAGGGATTAGGAATAATACTTTCCGTCCTATCATGGGGAACTGCAATAATTGTCTTTGGAGCTATCAACTCAATCTCTCTTGCACTTTTACTTCTGGCGGTGGCTGGATATGTAGATCTGGTCTCGTCAGTTCTAAGAAATGCAATCCTACAAAGGATCGCGCCTCCGGAGATGAGGGGTCGACTGTTCTCAATACAAATCTCAGTGGTGACTGGTGGCCCTCGCCTTGGCGACCTAGAGTCCGGCGGCGCTAGTGCGCTCCTTGGAACCACGTTGGCCGTAATTACTGGTGGGGTCGCCTGCGTCGCTGGTTCCTTGGCGATCTGGAAGTTACTTCCAAAGTTTTCAAGGTATTCGGCAGGCGAAAAAGCACCATAAATATGTAGAACACTTCAACTATCGGAAAGTAAAATTGGAAATAATTACAACCCATGTGCGCCTTCCACGATGGCTTGTTTGAACAAAAACTAAATTATTTAATCACATCCGGTTGGTTCGAATTACACTTAGTTATTCGACTTGAGATTCATCGCCATCGATTTCCTAACAAAATTGGACGCTTCGAAAGATATCCTTGCGATTCAAGGTGAAAAAATAGCCTTCGAGCCAAGGCAATGACCTAGGAAAATCTTGGAACAAAAGAACATAAACAAGAGGCTGCTAAAAGTCTCCCTAATAACTATGATAACCGCGGTTGCATTCGAGAACCTCGCAGCTACTGCAGACCTTGGAGCCATTGGGGTACACTTTCATACCACAAAGTCACTCGCTCTCATTCTTAGTTTTTTTCTTGTTGCCGAGATAGTTGGGGTTGTCGCTCTATCGGAGCTTTCCAAAGTCCGCGGTCCAAAACTTGCAGTGCTTGTCGGAAGCACACTATTTCAGGTAGGGATAGTACTGGTCTCGCTCAGCCCCAACATTACCTTCCTAATCTTGATGCGAGGCATCCAGGGCCTTGGAGGGGGCGCCTTCGGATCGGTTGGTTATGTAATCATCAATGATTACTTCGATACAACCGAAAGACCAAAGATCTTCTTTGCCTTCTCACTAGCATGGGTTGTCCCGTCATTGATATCACCTGGAATCTCTGGATACCTAGCACAAAACTTTGGATGGCAATTTCCATTCCTAGTAGTACTCCCGATCTCTCTGATAGCGACCTTGGTCCTAGCCCTAGCGCTACCTAAAAGGTCGAAGATAAAGCCTCGAGTACTCGAGTCCAATCCTCTCCTACGAATCGTCTATGCCACAATTTTCGCCGCATCGATCCTTGCGATCCTCCTAGCGCTGGACTCTATTCCACGTATCACACCACTCTTGATAATCATCCCGGGCATCGTCTTCGCTGGCATCGCTGGAAAACGCCTCCTTCCAAAAGTTGCGTTCTCGCAATTCCCAGCCCTTCGAAGGATCATTCTGCTGCGGGTTCTGACAAACTTCGCCTTCTTTGGAATCGACGGCTTCTTACCCCTTGCCCTCTTTAGGGATAGAGGATACAGCCTGGCGTTAGCCGGATCAACTTTGACCCTAGCAAGCTTGAGTTGGAGCGCCGGCTCCTATTTACATTCACGATTCACCAAGCCCAACCATCGAGGAACGCTCTTTCGGCGCGGAATCGCAATAGCTCTAATAGGGGTAGCAATGACAGGGATATCCCTCTATTTTCAAGGTATTGGATCATGGTTCATCCTGGCAGGGTGGACGATCGCTGGCCTTGGGATGGGCATCTCCTACGTCTCGCTCTCTGTCGCCTTACTTGATGTCGCACCTAGAGACCACTTAGATGAATCGAGCTCCGCACTCGCCTTAGCTGACACGACTGGTGTTTCGGTTGGAACTGGCGTCGCAGGCGGACTTATCGCGACCGCATTGGCCATTCATGGCTCCAGGTCTATATCGCACGGACTCGCCTTTGATGCGATTGCGTGCCTTCTAATCCTCGTCATCTCCTTATCGATCGGAAAGAGCATCGACCACAGCGCCAGTCAACCTACATCATTAGCCTAAGCTACCCCCATCCAGAATCAAGGTGAGGGCAACCTTGGATTTGCCAAATAAGCAAATGGCTCATCTCTTCAAGGTCGACAATAGAGGAAAAATTGCTCCCAATTTAGAGCCAACCACCACACATCCACCTAGGTTCAGCTCAGAGAATTATGGGAGCTGCTTTCCAACTATGTCGCTAACCTTGTCCTTGGACTAATCTTGGGTATAAAATTGAAATTGCGTGAATCCTAATTACCAACCAAACCAGATTGCAATCACCGAATATAAAGATGGGATCAGGGTTCCTTTTTATATCTCGACTCGAAAATCAAGAACTGAGATCACAGGCATACGAGAAACAGCAATCGCGATATCGCTCACATCACCAGCCGTTGAGGATCGCGCAAATCAAGAACTGGTAACATTTCTCGCCAAGGCACTTTCAACTCAAAAATCTCTTGTAAATATTGTGATGGGTGCTCATAATCGAAATAAAGTGATCGAGATCACCTCTATGTCACAATTCGAGCTTCTAACGAAGCTGGGGTTAGCCAACAATTAGATCTTGTCACACCCCAAAAAGATGACTACCGATAAATATCACCACCAATTTTAATTTAGAATCTCTCACCCTTTGATGGGTCCTGAGCTTCGTAGCTACACATTCATATAGTTAGGCATAGCGGTCTATCCTCATACAAACAGCTAAAAAATGTATAGCTCGAAGGATTTGGCTTCGGCAAAGGCCTAGGAGACACTTGCATAAGTGGATTGTTACCCGTTTTGGATTTTAAGGTCCGCACTTAATGCCCAACAAGGTATAGTACCTGCATTCTGAGTCAAAAAATGCCACCTGAAAGAGTCGAATTATGAATTGCGCAATTGCCTCCTAGTGACTCTGGTTAGGAAGATTCGTCTGAAGATAAACCAGTCACAAAATCTTCCTTCGAAGATATACCCCAACAGGCAAGGGCGATCTGAAAAAGCCTGAGACCTCCTAGGTCGTCATGGATCTTGAGAACGCCGACCAAATGCCATTCCCAGCGAGCGAGGTGACTCCGTTAAAATCGGCCCCAAGCGCTTTGTGGACATCGTATGGACTCAAATAAATAGGAGTTCGATCTGCGTTTGTAGAGACCCAAAAGAGGGTTCCACTCGGACGTAGTAGTCGCAAAACTTCGTCTCGAAAGAGAAATGAATTCTGAATCACAATTGAATCGAAGCTTTCGTCGCTAAATGGCAAACAACTGGCATCACAATTGATAACCGGCGGCGATTGAGTGGTCATTTTTAAAAGCATGGACAGAGATAAGTCGATACCAACTACCTCCCCGAAGAAATTACAGAGGAGTTCTAGATTAGATCCAGTGCCACATCCGATCTCCAAGCATCTTCCATTCAAATACTGAGCGCGGTTAAGTCCGTCCAAGAGGGCTTCAGTCCTTTCTGCGCCGCTCCTCTGACTCCAGTCTTCTGCCATTGAATCAAAGAGGTCGCCTACTTTTTTAGCACGCTCTTTCGTCCATCCATCCCTCTCAAAAGCGACCTGCCTGACAACTTTTCGCATCGGATGATCCATACCAACGCCAGGGTTCAGTGCGTCAAGAGGTAACAGCGCTCTTTGAAGATAGATAAGAGACAAACCAAGACCTTCCGTAAAAATCGTAGCTAGGAAATTCTATCAACCCAGAATTTCAACTTCCAGGTAACCCGTTGATAAGTGGAATATCTAACAATTAGGACCCCAAATCCAGCTACAAGAGTAGCGTCGATTCTTCTATGTTGCAATTTATTCAACCCACATCAGCGAGATACTTACGCAACTCTTTAATCTCATCTCTCAGTCTTCCGGCATATTCAAAACGAAGGTCGGCTGCGGCTTCGGCCATCTCGGCCTCTAGGGTTTGAACAAGCGCTACCACCTCATTCATATTCATAGTTGCATAGTCCGAGATACCCTTATTTCGTCTTGAATTAGATTTGGGAAGCGGAGCAGTCTTGGATGGTCTCAATTGGTCCAATATGTCTGTTACCGCTTTAGTGATTGTTACAGGGTTTATATTATGCTCTAGGTTGTAGGCCTGCTGGAGGGCCCTGCGACGCTCAGTCTCAGAGATAGCTCTCGTCATGGAATTTGTAATTGTATCCGCATACAAGATCACAAATCCCTCCGAATTCCTTGCAGCCCTCCCGATAGTCTGTATCAAAGCTGTCTCAGAGCGCAAAAACCCCTCCTTATCTGCATCGAGTATCGCAACCAAAGTAACCTCGGGCAGATCCAAACCCTCTCGAAGAAGGTTGATACCCACTAAAACGTCAAACTCACCAAGACGCAGGTCTCGAAGAATGGTCACCCTCTCAAGGGTGTCTATATTCGAGTGCAGATAACGAACCCTAAGCCCCTGTTCAAGAAGGTAATCGCTTAGATCCTCCGCCATCTTTTTCGTTAAAGTAGTCACGAGGATACGTTCATTCTTTTCAATTCGAACGCGAATCTCCGAAAGAAGGTCATCTATCTGATGCTGAGTAGGACGCACGACTACCTTAGGATCGAGCAGTCCAGTGGGCCTTACTATTTGCTGGACAACCTGACTGGATTGGGCGATCTCGTATTTCGAGGGCGTTGCAGACAAAAAGACGACCTGATTGATTCTCTCATAAAATTCATCAAACCTAAGCGGTCGATTGTCCAGAGCAGAAGGAAGCCGAAAACCAAACTCAACGAGGTTCTCTTTTCGACTTCTATCGCCTGCATATTGACCATGCAATTGTGGAATGCTAACGTGGGACTCGTCAATCACCAAAAGAAAGTCCTTGGGAAAGAAGTCCAACAGAGTAAAGGGAGGCTCTCCTGGCGATCGTCCGTCTAGGTGTCGCGAATAGTTCTCAATACCATTACAGAATCCGACTTCAGCCATCATCTCAAGGTCAAATTCAGTTCGCATCCTAAGTCTTTGCGCCTCAAGAAGCCTATTGGTACCCTCTAATTCCCGCAGGCGCTCGCCCAACTCGACTTCGATCGACGCGATGGCCCTTGTCATAGTCTCGTTACTAGCTACGTAGTGGGTAGCAGGAAAGACCACATACTCGGCGAGCTCCTCCGTAACCTCTCCGGTCAAAACGTCGTAACCCTGAATCCGCTCCAATTCGTCACCAAAAAACTCAAAGCGATAGGCCCTCTCTTCATAAGCTGGGTGAATCTCTAGTGTATCCCCCCTAACCCTAAACTTTCCGCGTACGAGATTTTGATCATTCCGGTCGTAGTGGATGTCGACAAGCCTTCGTAAAACACCTCTTAGTTCATAGCTCTCCCCGACCTGAAAGGCGAGCATCCTCTCCGAATATTCGATCGGGGATCCTAGGCCATAGATGCAGGAGACAGATGCCACTACAATCACATCTCGGCGCGTCAAAAGAGCAGAGGTAGCGGCGTGGCGCAATCGATCGATCTCATCATTTACAGAAGAATCCTTCTCGATATAGGTATCTGAGGAAGGTATGTAAGCCTCGGGCTGATAGTAGTCGTAATATGACACAAAGTATTCGACTCGATTATCTGGAAAAAACTCGCGAAACTCACTCGCCAATTGTGCAGCCAATGATTTATTAGGCGCAATCACTAGGGTCGGGCGCTGTACCGCCTCTATAGTCCAAGCTATAGTTGCACTTTTGCCCGAACCGGTAATTCCAAGAAGGGTTTGGAACCTCTCGCCGCGCTGAATTCCATCGCTTAGCTCGGCTATCGCCGTAGGCTGATCCCCTGCAGGCTGATAAGGAGAAACAACTTTGAATTTAGTCACAACATCAATCTAGGGCGCCATCCGAAACTACGATTCCCTTACCTATACCTTTAAAGCCGCAAAAGTTCCCACAAAAAAATGAACCACCCCAACGCCAACTCTTGCCGTTCCGACCAGATTAACAAAAACAACAGGGACTCCCTGCGTCAAACTTACCCAGGACCTGCAAACAATGAAAACTAGAGGCGAATTGATAGAAGTAGCCATTGACCTATCAACGAGGCGAGAGAGCCGGTGACAGGTTTTTTAGATCGACTCCAGCCAAAATCAACTATTGTAGCAGTAAAGATATATTGCGCAAGGGGATCTAATAAATGTCTCGAGTTGACGTACTTGAAGATACCAGAACAGACAATAACGATATCGACGAGAGGGACCGAATGGCCCATATCGTTCTACCTGCCTCAGCTGTTACCGAAGCTATCATCACGGGAAAGCCATGCACAGCCCTTTGTGGCAAGACCTGGGTCCCAACTCGAGATCCTCAAAAGTATCCACTATGTCCCACGTGCAAAGAAGTTGCTCAGGCCAAGGGCTGGAAGATACCAAGCAACTAAAGATTCGATCAGACAAGGTGTGCGATCAGAACATCGCCTCGATCATCTTGGTAGCGAAGTCTTCGAAACAGTAAAGCCATCTGGACTTTCATCCCTCAGTCATACCACCGAACATGAGGAAAAGCTTAAGCCAACAAGCATCACTTTGTCTGGCCATTTAATCTGACAAATATATAGACCAACAGACTTTGAGGTCTGTTTCACAAGAGATCCAAAAGGTTCTGCAAAAATCGATAGAGGCTGAATTACAAACCTAAACTAGCACTTTTATAGCAAATTCAAAGATCTAATGTAGTTGGATATCGCAATTCAATTTAAATATCCAGATTCATGGATATTTATATTGAAAGCCAAATTAGAAGAGAATTGCTACTCCAGTACCTCAGGCAATATCTAATAGGTCGACCAGATCTTCAACCTGTCTCAAAAGATCTTCCTTGGTCGAAGAGTTATCTAGGACGTAATCTGCTACACCAAGGCGCACCTCCCGAGAAACTTGGGAATTTATCCTTGCAAGAGCCTCTTGCCTTGTAATATCGCGGTTGGCTACGATCCGCTCCAATGCAATAGCGGGATCACAATCTACCACTATTAGCGCTTCAAGACCGTATCTAGCTTTACCTCCTCCCTCGACCAAAAGAGGGATGTCAAGCAGGACTACGCCATCAGGATTACCAGCTCCAATTTTTCCAATTCTTCTCGCGATCTCCACTCCTATGGCTGGATGTGTGATGCTGTTCAAGAGCTGCAACTTATCCGAATCATAAAATACAATGGAGGCAAGCTTTGCCCGATCCAATGCACCACTGGCATCGAGGATAGAAGTGCCAAATTCCCCGACAATCTCAAGCAGGGCTGCCGTACCTGGTTCTACCACATAGCGTGCAATCTCATCGGCATCAATGACTTCAAAACCGCTCCTACCTAAATACGCAGCAACCGTCGACTTACCCGACCCTATACCACCAGTCAAACCAAAGATTCGCATAACTCTATCCTAACCAGCCCCAACAATGATACGAAGATGCGACATTGAACTAGCACTCCCACGATTCATCATGGCTATATAAAAAAATACTGTCCCAAACCAAGTGGTCTGAGACAGTATTTATAGTAATTTCCGTCAGTAATAGCTATCGAGCTGTCGCTTTGATAGGTAACTCCTGATGACAAATATTACTCTTGCGAATCCTCTTCTGAGCTCGCCGAGGTGCCCCGCTGGGACTCTAGGTCTGCAAGCCAAGCCTTTTGGGCTTCGGTTTCGGGTTCAAAGTCAACTGCTGAGTAGTCATAGGTACCAATAAAGTTACCATCGTCATCGTAGGCATGCTCACCGTAGATATCTTGATATTCAGCAGCCACTTCGCCACCATCTGCAGCTTGCTTGATGGAGATGCTAATTCGTCGACGTGCAAGATCGATATCGATGATCTTAATCCAAAGCTCTTCGCCAACTTCCACTACATGGTCAGGCGAGTCGACATGTTGGAAAGACATCTCTGAAATATGGACCAAACCTTCGATTCCTTCAGCAACCTGAATAAATGCACCAAAGGGAACCAGCTTAGTTACGCGACCATAAACCAATTCTCCAGGCTTATGTGCGCTTGCGAACTCTTCCCAAGGATCACGCTGAGTTGCCTTGAGGGAGAGCGAAATTCGCTCCTTGGATCGATCCACTTCAAGAATCTGAACGTCAATCTCATCGCCAACTTGTACTACCGAAGATGGATGGTCGACA
This sequence comes from Acidithrix sp. C25, assembly GCF_904848545.2. Lineage (NCBI taxonomy): Bacteria > Bacillati > Actinomycetota > Acidimicrobiia > Acidimicrobiales > Acidimicrobiaceae > Acidithrix > Acidithrix sp. C25. The sequence goes on along the minus strand of NZ_CAJHCI020000003.1, from coordinate 686,616 downwards.
TGCTTCCATGAAAGTTCCGAGACGTGAACGAGGCCGTCCATTCCGCCAAGGTCCACAAAGACACCAAAGGCAACGATAGACGAAACCACACCTTTTCGAACGTCGCCAGGCTTGAGGTTGGCCAAGAACTCTTCGCGCTGCTCTTTCTGAGTCTCCTCTAACCATGCTCGACGTGAAAGAACAACGTTGTTTCGATTCTTATCCAGCTCGATGATCTTAGCTTCCATCATCTTGCCAATGTATGGAGTGAGGTCTCGTACTCGACGAAGCTCTACCAACGATGCCGGCAAGAAACCGCGAAGTCCGATGTCTACGATAAGTCCGCCCTTGACGACTTCGATTACCGCACCCTTGACTGAGCCATTCTTCTCCTTGACCTCTTCTATAGAGCCCCAAGCGCGCTCATACTGAGCTCGCTTCTTGGAGAGGATTAGACGACCTTCCTTGTCTTCCTTTTGGATGACAAGTGCCTCAACCTCGTCGCCAACTTTGACGACTTCAAATGGGTTGACGTCGTGACGGATCGAAAGTTCCCGCGCGGGGATAACACCCTCGGACTTGAAACCGATGTCGAGGAGAACCTCGTCTTTATCGACCCTTACAACTTTACCTTTGACGATATCTCCATCGTCAAAACGAACGATCGTTTGTGCAATCGCATCATCAAATGAGAGATCGCCGAGATCGTCTGCTACTATTACTCGCGGTGTGCCTTCGTCTTCAAGCTGAATTTCTTCAACTTCAACTTCTGGCGCGCTAACCGAATCGGACATGAATGTAGAACGCTTTCTTTACTTACAATTTTGAAAGCAAATCAAAAAAATGATTACGCTTCATCTCAAAGCATATCCACATTTATGATAAACCTCTACCACAATCTAAGTAATGAAGACATACTTTTTCCTCAAAGCATAATAATAGTTAATAATTACTTTATATTACCTAAACGAAATCAAACAATTAGAAGACATTTTTTGCAACGCCTCTTCGATCTATCTAAAAGTTGCCTTGCACGATCTTTTGATTGAAGTCCATTTCGGCAACTTCCTGTAGCGATTCATTTTGAATCCCCCCACTTGTCAACGATGTAGGAGTTGACCATCAGTGGGACCTTCAGGCTCGCCGCATTCTCCATCACGTCGACGACGACGTCTGCAACCTCTTGGGCAACTGGCGTTCTTACTTCCACCAAAACCTCATCGTGCACCTGAAGTATCAGACGTGCATTTTCGGGATCAAGGCTGGTGTCGAGGTTTACAATCGCAAGTTTGAAGATATCAGCTGCAAGCCCTTGAATTACAGAGTTCATGGCCTGACGCTCTGCCCCTTGACGTAGTCGCCCGTTTGGATTAGAAAGATCCGGAATACGTCTTTTGCGACCGAACTGGGTCTCGGTAAAGCCATTCTTGACGGCCTCTTTAACTACTGAATCCATATATTGGCGCAACTTTGGAAAAGCGCCGAAGAAGCTTTGCAAAATGGAATCGGCCTCCCCAACATCGATGTTCAAACGTGTTGCTAGGCCGTATGCCTCCATTCCATAGGCAAGGCCATAAGCGACCATCTTTGCTTTTGATCGTTGCGCGGAGGTTACCTGGCTCGAGGGGATACCAAATACACGAGATGCCAACTCGGTGTGAATATCTGTCCCCAATGAAAAAGCTTCCACCAGACCGGGATCTCCGCTCAGGTGCGCAATTACTCGCAACTCTATTTGTGAGTAATCCGCAACGATTAATTTGGTTGCTTGTGGCGCAACAAACGCAAATCTAAACTTCTTTCCCTCTTCGGAACGAATTGGTATATTGTGAAGGTTTGGATGATCCGAAGATAGTCGCCCAGTCCGGGCAACCATTTGATTAAAGGTTGCATGAATACGGTCATCACCTCCTACTTCAGCTAAAAGGCTCTCACCGTAAGTCGATCGTAGCTTTTCCACCTCTCGATACCGAATAATCAATTCGATGATTGGGTGGATACCTACCAGCTTCTCAAGTGTCGAGGCGTCAGTCGAAAACCCCGTCTTTGTCTTTTTAGGCGGAGTTAGACCCAGATCCTCAAATAGAACTGATCCCAATTGCTTGGTTGAATTTACGTTGAAGGTCCTTCTTGCCATCGATTGTATTTGATTCGACAACTGCCTGGCCTGACGGATGAAATCGTCCTTGAGATCGCTCAAGTAGCCGCGATCGACCAACACACCTACCGCCTCCATCTTGGCTAGGACGACTAAAAGCGGATTTTCTATCGCATCAAGTAGCCAATCACTCTTGTCAGCTTCGATCAACCGTCGAATCTCCAAATCGGCGAGCGCAGCCATCGATGCGATCTGCATAGATGAAACATCATCTTTTAGAGTTGAGAAGAGATCTGGTATCAAATCTCCGCTTCCTCCTTCAACCTGACGGATAGAACCGACTACCTCAGGGGTAAAGGCCTCTAGAACCGAAAATGGATCGTAATCCCCTAGTGAACTGTCGAGCAAATAAGCGCTCAGTCCTAAGTCTGCACCGATTTTTGGAGAAGTAAGCCCTATTGTAAATAGTCTTCGTAAAAACTCTTTGAGTCCAAAGCCAACAAGTGAAAGATCGCCCAAATCTCTAATAAGAGTCTCAAGGCAAAGACGTTCATCTTGGTACTCTAGCGCCACCTTGGTGGTGGCAATTTGGGCAGGTCCCTCTCTTTTTGCCAACCAGATAACATCAATCGAACTTCTTCCTGCCTCGCCTGTGTAGGTAACATCGATGCCAACGGCAAAATCATTCTGCGAAGATCCTATGTCTTTAAAAAACTCTTCACGGGTAACGTCTCTGATCTCTACTGTTGGTTCATTAGTATTGTCATGACCACTGGACAGGTGCCCAATATAGTCAAATGCACCAAGGGTGCGTGAATAAAGTTTCTTCGACTCGATTAGATCAAAAAATTCCTTAGCCTTAGAATCGTCTAGTGGCCCTAGCTCTAAATCCGCAAGCGACAAGGAAAGATCCAAATCTCCACGCAGGTGAGTAAGCTCAAGATTCAGGCGCAGGTTGTCGACGCCAGCCTCAATTGCACGAGAAATCTTGGGGGTCAACGCATCCAAGTTACTCAAAAGCGAATCGAGTGTCCCGTAGGTAGTTGCCAACTTGGCAGCCGTCTTATCCCCTACTCCGGTAACGCCCATTAGGTTATCTGAAGGGTCTCCTCGAAGAGCAGCTAGTAACGGATAATTTTTAGGGGTAGCACCAACTTTTTCCATCACCCCTGCTTCATCGAGCAAGAGATAGTCGCTAACACCCCGACGATTATAAAGCACCTTGACGAATGGGTCTTCTACCAATTGATAGCTATCACGATCGCCCGTTACAAGAATTGTTTCAATCGAAGCACCCTTGCCTAAATTACTCAGGGTCGCCAAAATGTCATCAGCTTCGAAGCCTGATTTAGAGACAACCGCTATTCCTAGCGAACCTATAGCCAAAGATAGAAGTTCCAACTGCTCAACTAGAGCTTCATGAGTTGGAGGCCTATGACCCTTATAGTTTGGATTTAACTCGTCGCGAAAGGTAGGCTCCGGCAAATCAAGTGCCACAGCCATATGCGATGGCTTCCAATTTTCCAGTAGACCATCGAGCATGGACACTAGACCGTAAAGCGCATTAGTGCGTAAGCCAGAAGAGTTGTGCATGGTTTCAAATGGAATTGCAAAGAATGCGCGAAACGCGAGGCTGAATCCATCGACAACGACAAGTCTTTTCATATCTACGCCTTATTAAATCTGAGCCAATGAATGGGTGGAATAGGTATCAAATAGAAATGAACCCGCTAGGTTCACCCTTTGGCCGCGGATATATCCCTAGAGACCCTTATTGAGCCAGCGGGGTAAGCTCCCCAGAGATAACTTTGGTTGCGACCTCTGACATTCGCGCGCGGCTGTCCATAGCGGATCGCTGTATAAAGCTGAATGATTCCGGCTCGGTCATATCATAACGCTCCATCAGTATTCCTTTTGCACGATCGAGCAACTTTCGAAGTTCAAGCTGCGCGCTGAGTGAATCCGAGCGATCCGAAAGTGCTGCGATCTCCTCTTCAAGTGCCCGGGCCTGCGCGAACCGAGCGATTGCAATCTCAATCGCTGGAACCAAATCCGCTGGCTGAAATGGCTTAACTAAATATGCCAGAGCGCCAGCATCTCTCGCCTGTTCAATCAAGGCCCTCTGCGAGAAAGCAGTCAAAATAATTACCGGACAGATCTTATCTTCGCCCACTTCATGGGCAACCTGCAATCCATCGAGGCCCGGCATCTTGATATCCAAAATTGCGAAGTCGGGCTTTAGGGATCGGATCATTTCCAGTCCCTCATCTCCAGTACTTGCTGCGCCAACTACCTCGTACCCAAGCTCTTCAAGAGCTTCCTTCAGATCAAGCCGAATTATCGCTTCGTCTTCTGCGATTACCACACGAGCCATTTGAGCCTCCATTCGATCTCGATCCATCGACCAAAATCCACAAGTTTTGCGGCGACAAAACCGCTCAACTTCGAAAAAAGTTCCGGACAACTACTGCGTAGTATCCCAATACATCTAAAGAAGATAGTCTAGAACAAGGATAAATCCCTCAAACTACACTCAATGCCACATGTCGATGAACCTAGGTCAGAACTTCAAAAAGAGCTAATAATATCAAATAGTTCGCATGAGTCCGGGCATCTGCAAACTCGGCAAAGATTTCAGACTACCCCCAAGGTAAGTCAATATCTCCAAACAAGTCAACGAGTAATGGGCAAATCTAAAAAGGCTGATTGGAAAAGATTTGCCAGAAAAGGTGAGGTAAACCTCAATTAGCTCGCCCGGAGATCACCTTCGCCAGCGAAATGAAGGATCCAGGCGTAAAAAAGAGATCGACCTCGAACCAATCAAACTCGACCGTCTCTAACCAAAGTCAACCGCAACCCATCATCGTAACTTAGATGATCGATGATCTTTTACTCAAATCGAACCTTAACCTCAAACACATTTTGATAACACTTTAATTTTTATATGGTAATCAAATTTGAAAAACCACAAGGATTCTATCCTAAACCCCGCTGTCGGCGAACTAAAGATCTATTTGCAACAGCTCATCCATCCTTGTCTCGGGTGGACTCAGCGATCGCAATCAAAAGACCCAAAGCTGGATACCTCTCATCTGGTTGATCCACAGCCAATGCAAGCTTGACACCCATAATTTGCACTTCGTAACTATTACGAACAATTGCAAAATCCCATAGAGATAGCCGATCCAACCTAAAATAGCAAGTAGCAGCCGCAAAAAGAGATGACGATAAAGATCACGATGACTAGCAACAGGAGAACCACCCCCCCCGTGAAAGCTCCGATAAGACCCCCGAAGCGATCTCTAGGCGGGGTGTGAATAGGTATACGGTTGATTAGAAAAAATACATCTTGATGCGAATACTCATGGTGAAATCAACCGAGCCAATTGCCAAAGAGTCCCATCGAAACTTGAACTTTGAAGTCGTCTTATAAAGGGGATCCTAGTCACCATGGTTTGCGAAGTTGTGGTAGCCAAGGAGACGACGGGGAACCTTTTAAACCTTAATTTGTCCTTTGCCGATAGCCAGAAACTTTCCCGTTCGATCCGAGATTATCAGTGCCGTGATCATCAGGGCCAAGAGCCGCCGAGATGTGACGCTAGATGGATCTAAGCACTGCAATTGTCGCATAAAAAAAAGAATTCAGTTCGATGAAACCAACAGATATCACATCCGTAGAACTTTATCAGAAGATGCCAGATTCAGCTTTGACCATCCGGCATAGTTGCAGTCCCAAATACATCAATCACTCAAAATTGAACGTGGCGTAGCTCATGTAAGCTTTCACCAAAGAAAGATCATCAAAAAAAGAAGATACAAAAATGGAACTTATACATGGAGCGCCACTGTGGCTGGCTGCAACCAACTTTTGGGTTATTCGATCCTCAACAAGCCAGAGGGAGTGCGTTCTAGTAGATGTTCCACCCGAGCCTGCAAAGGTAATCAAGTTCGTCAAAGACGCCAATCTCAAAGTAGTAGCCATCATAGCTACCCATGGCCATATCGACCACATTGGGGGAATTCCAACTGTTGTGGAGGAAAAAGAGTTCCTAGACGACTTGGATCATCAGAAAATCAGAGTGATAGCCCACAAAAATGACATAGAGTTAATCCGAGACCCGATAGGTTCATCAGCGATGCTTGGCCAAGCTCTTCTTCAAGCACGCCTGTCCACCAAAATTCCTGAATTGATCGAGTATCTAGACGACGATGTGACATTCTCTGGAGCTGGATTGTCTTTCGACGCCCTTCATACGCCTGGACACACACAAGGTTCGACGTGCTTTAAAGTCAAGGTTGAGGGTCTCCCGCCCCTCATATTCACCGGAGATCATCTCTTCGCGGGCTCAATTGGTAGAACTGACCTGCCAGGAGGTTCGCTCGATTCGCTAATGGAGTCTCTCGTGACCAAGATCCTGCCACTTTCAGACGATACCGTTGTGCTACCAGGCCATGGCCCCAGCACAACTATTGGCACAGAGCGCCTCACCAACCCTTATATCCAAGAGGCTATCCGCACTCATGGACGCTAGCAAAAATTAGTCTTCATGCCAAATGAATCTAAGTAAGCAGCTTGGCGCCTCTCTGAATTTAACGCCTTTGGCCGATTGACGTCGAAGAGACGCCAAGGACGATCTTCGCAATCCAGCTCTTGCAAGGTTGCTGATAGCTCGAAGATCATAATATCGACCCTTTGCGCTAAACCAATATTCAAAAACACTTTTACGTGAACCGCTCTACCATTGCGCTTAAAGACGACTCGGTTAGTCCACATAAGGGGTCATACGCGGCATGAGCTATCCTAATTGACGACATACATCTCAGGCGACATAAAGCTATTGGACTATTTAATTTTGGCCTAGAGCGCTTGGCGTTCCCAACGAAATCGCGATCTAGGAACTCGATCATTCGAGCGAACCCTAGTTTTCAGATGACAGACCTTGAATAAAAGGCCACAATGACTAGTAAAGAGTTTTGGAATACTCAACTGGGGCTCGATTAACATCTATTGGGATCCGCCAACGCAGAACTTGTTCAAGATCAATACGAAGGTTTTCCCGTCCGCCGAACGTCCAAACCCAACGGGCTGTATTTGATATCGCAGACTTTAATTTTATCGACTCCAAAAGAAGCACAAGACTATGGTGGAATTATCTTTATGCGGATGGCGCATCAACTCAAACAAATAAAAGAGACGTTGAAATACCGATTTGATCTTCATTTGGTAGAAATATGCCACAAAGACCCACTCCACCTGGGAGCGTTAGTCTCCCATCATCCATTCGAAGAGCACTTGGAAGCAATTCGCAATCAAAGTAATCACCGTCGGCGCCTAAGTCGCTCGCCTCAGTCGGCCTTAGAACTCGAATCAAATTCCCATTCAAACGACGAAGTATCGGACTATCGTACATACCCCCGATGTAGAAATTCTTACCAGCCAGAGCTAGCGCATTTGCCGACCTCACAACCTCAAGTATTGATCCCATTCGATCGAGCTTGAGTACCCCGATGTCAAAGTTAACGAGTTTGATATAGTCGCTGACCACAGGAAGCGAAGTCAAACAACCATCCAAGGCGACCCTTCCGCTCTTATTGGAGAGAGAGTCGGCAAGGTTGCTTAGAGAATCAAACTCATAGGGATCCTCAACGTAGGAAAAGCCGATATCGTAGATACTCTCCAGCAGAAATGGCTGGCGTAAACTACAGTTGGCATCAACCGATAGTTCTACAAAACCTTGATTGAGTTCACAAACCTTAGCAAGTGACCCCAATATCGATCCACCCTTGGATCCGTCAACCTTGACTTTGATTCGACGAAACCCTGACTCGATCAAAGCTAGATACTGGGAGTAGTCATAGGAATCATCCGCCTCGGCACCCTCCAGCCCAGATAGGGGCAGAAAACCAAGCGAGCCACCCTGGGGCTCCAGTTCAAAGTCCAAAAGGTCTCCGGAACGATCCACAAGAGCCCCGGCACCGACTCCATATTCAACCTCGCCATGATTCAAATATTGCGCGATAGTCTCAAGTGGACCAATACTATTTTGACGGGCATAAAGATCCAAAAGCGCCATCTCAATTGCGGCTATAGCGGGTCTGTTGCCTCTATAACTCTGCAGCAACCTACCTATAAAGTCGCCGACTGGAATAGTAATCTCCTTAGAGTTCGATTCGTAATAGCCCTTTGCCATCTCCAGAAACAACTCCACAGCCACAAATGCCCCATTGGTGAAGTCTGGGCCATAGCTGGGAAGTGCCAATGTTGGAGCTTCACCAAATCCGAGATGGCCACCGCCTTCCAAAGTCAGGATAACCCCCGATTTAAAGTTATCCCGATGGAGCGAAGAGCGGAGTTCTCTGTTGAATGGGATTTTGATGGTTACAACATCGGCATTTCGGACATTTACGTTTAGATCCATAAGATAACGATAGCCCTATATGAGGCGACAACCAAGGCCGCAATGATTGTCCAAAATTGTGATCATATTGGCTGATCACTTTGCGTGGATGATCATTTGGGTTACATACTGCTCTTATGCGAAAAATGGCTCATGTTAATAACCTGATTAATTCCAATCCTAACAGATCTCAGTGAAATACTCATCGATACGCGAATTCGCCTTCATCTATACTCAGCCCACTTACAAGCAAAAGAATACATTTCAAAATCATCAATCGTACTCATTTAAGATACAACCGTCCTATTAATACTAAAAAAGAGCCTCAAAATCCGATAATCCTGACAAAGGTTTCAGAAATTATCATTAATATCTCCCAGCGAAGTTAACCTACAATAGCAATTACTAAATACCTGTTCGTGATCTATTTATGGCTCTTTCATCCAACTTAGATTCCATCAGCATTACTAGAAAAGACCATAGGAGCTATCAATATTGCACATTAATAAATCCAAATAATCGTCCATGTTTACCCGGCGTTAACATTGCCTCGTTAAGTTCATAACCAAGGTTCGAAGAAATACTTGGAAACCAAATGGCATCACCTTGGTGAGGGGCAAATGAAAGACTTGGTTATAGACCGCGAAGAGGATCCGGGCAATAAGACCTCTCAAAGGACAGATGTCAGTACGTCGAGAACAATTCTCAACGTCCGACATCTTGATATTGGTTTCGGAGACAAGCATGTCATCCAAGATGTAAATTTAGCGATGCCTACAGGGTCAATCGTTTCCCTAATTGGACCAACAGGGTCAGGCAAAACTACGTTTTTACGAAGTGTAAACAGACTAAACGACAAAGTATCGGGCTTTTGGACCAAAGGCAGCATCAATCTCCTTGACCAAGAGGTCCTCTCCAAGGAGATCGACCTTCTAGAGTTACGCCGCCAAGTAGGAATGCTTTTTCAACGACCAAATCCTTTTCCAATGTCAATCAAGGATAACGTACTTGCCGGAATCAAAGCCCACAAAATGGCTCCGCGCGCTGCATACAAAGAGATCGTTCAAGACGCCCTTGAAAAGGTCGGCCTTTGGAAAGCCGTATATGATCGCTTGGATGATTCCCCTTTCAGACTCTCTGGAGGACAACAACAATTATTGTGCTTGGCAAGAAGTCTTGCCGTGCAACCAAAAGTCCTGCTGCTAGACGAACCCACGTCTGCGCTTGACCCGATCTCTGTGGAAGCCGTAGAAAATCTATTTTCCAAGCTCGTCCCAGAGATCACCTTCATCGTTGTGACACATTCCTTGGCTCAAGCCAAACGAATCTCTGATTACACGATGTTCTTTTTCGACGGAAAGTTAATGGAATCTGGAGTGACTTCGGAGATATTCGAAAACCCTCAGATGCCAGAGACCCAATTTTACATCTCCGGACGTATCGGGTAAACAAAAACGTCGATCTAGACAAAAACCACTCTATTGAAAGGAAACGGCATGTTGCCGAAAAAACCTCTATTACTCGCTGGCATCTTTCTGTCAGGCGGGTTGGTCGCATCAGCTTGCGGTAGCTCCTCGTCATCGTCGTCAAACTCGTCGAGCGTTACCACAGCAGCAGCTACGACCGCCGCCCCGTCAGCCTCAACAACTACTGCACCGAACTTTGCATCAGGAGAAAATCCACCGACTGCAAAGGTTGCAATACAAGAGACCGGTTCCACTCTACTTTATCCACTCTTTAACCTTTGGGCACCCGACTATCAAAAGCAATTTCCTAACATTACAATAACTACTGCGGGAACGGGATCTGGGACCGGAATAGCAGATGCTGCTTCAGCCACTGTCGACATAGGTGCCTCGGATGCATATCTCTCCTCCACCCAAACTACCAAGAGTCCAACACTGGTAAATATCCCCCTAGCTATCTCGGCTCAGGAGATCGTCTACAACATCCCTGGAGTAACGACACAACTTGATCTAAGCGGATCGGTCATTTCAAAGATCTATCAGGGCAAGATTCAATATTGGGACGACCCGGCCATCAAAGCCCTAAATCCCTCGGCGACATTGCCACACCTAGCAATCATCCCCGTTCACAGAATTGATGGCTCAGGTGATACCTTCATATTTACGCAATATCTCTCAGCTGTCGATCCAAGCGGATGGGGAAGTAGCGTATCCTATGGAACCACGGTGCCATGGCCAGCCGTATCGACTGCTCTATCAGCAAATGGGAACGGTGGAATGGTGACCACATGCGGCGCCACTAAGGGTTGCATTGCATATGTCGGTGTTAGCTTTGCATCGTCTGCTCAGAAAGCCAACCTTACCATGGCAGCCATTTCAAATGCCGCCGGAAAATATGTAGTCCCAACCCCAACTTCCATTCAAGCTGAAGCCCAAAGCTTCATCGCCAAGGTGCCTAGCAACGAAGCGATCTCGCTTATTTACGGCCCAGGGACAGCGTCTTATCCGATAATCAACTTTGAATACGCGATAGTAAATACAGCACAAACCGATGCGAACAAAGCAGCCACCATCAGATCCGTACTTACCTGGGCGATCGATCCAAGTCATGGGAATGCCGCCTCGTATCTAAGCCAGGTCAATTTCCAACCTCTGCCATCGTCCGTAGCTGCTCTTTCTCTTGCGCAAATTAACAAGATCCAAGCTGGCTAAAAAATAATCCGCTAGAAATCATTCGAATATTTCCAAGCGGCTGTACAAAACAAACGACCTGACTTCCATGTCAGGTCGTTTGTCGAAGAATTAAATACAATCCACCAATTAGACGAGGACTACAAATGGCCACATCTGTTGTTGAAGACGCTTTGGCAAATTCACCCGACGATCACGGAAAATTCATTCCGGCTAAGTTGGGGCGATGGAGTCCGATTACGGTCATTAGTGCACTATCTACCTGCGTACCACTTTTGGTTTTAATTGGGATTTTAACGATTCTCTTCAAGAAGGCATACCCGGCGATCAAGTACAACGGTGGCGGCTTTCTGATTGGTCGCAATTGGCGACCTGGTAACTTCTATGCAAATCCAGTGACTACTAATGGGGTTCAACACCCGTTACTTGCAAGTTATGGTGCGCTTCCTTTGATTATTGGTACCCTCGAATCGTCAGTAATAGCCCTGATCTTCGCCATCCCCTTGTCTGTTGGCGCTGCGGTCATTGTGGCCAAAAAGCTTCACCCAAGACTTAGAGGATTTGTCGGAGCATTCCTCGAGCTTCTCGCAGGCATTCCAAGTGTAGTTTTTGGACTGTGGGGTGCCTTAACTCTCGGTCCTCTACTTTCGCGTGACATCTATCCAGTCATCGCGTCCCACGCCCCCAATATCTTCATACTAAAATACTTCAGAGGTAGCACTGGCGCCGGTGAGGGGCTTTTGACATCATCTTTAATTTTAGGAATAATGATTATTCCTATTATCGCATCGACTACCAGAGATTTGATAGCTCAAGTTCCCAGGCTCGCCGAAGAAGGTGCATTTGCCCTTGGCATGACGGAGTGGGAAGTAACAAGAAAAGTTACCTTTCCTTGGATATCCGCCGGTGTTATCGGCGCTACCGTTTTGGGCTTTGCGAGAGCCCTTGGAGAGACCATGGCGGTAGCTATGGTCTCAGGAGTGGTGCTAGGTTCGTATCCCACGAATATCTACGGCACGTTCACGACCATCGCGGCCACAATTGTAAGTCAGCTTGACTCAGCCCTGACCGACGCAACCGGACTAGCGGTTGAGACATTGGCCGAGGCGGCATTAATTCTGATGCTCATAACACTTCTTGCCAATGTAGGCGCACGCCTACTCGTGAGGCGAGTCGCATCAACGTCGCTACCGATTGGAAGAGGAGTCTAAAAAATTGAGCCAGGATACTTCACGCCACAGTGGAAATCGCAAACTTATCAACCTGGCGGTCATAGTCTTATGTTCTATCGCGCTTGTCTTGGTGATTGCACCTTCGATTTGGATCGTCCTTCAGGTGATCATTCGTGCACTACCACACTTCTCATGGAGCGTCATAACGCAAAACGGGGTAGGTTTGGGAGGCGGCCTAAAGAATGAAATCGTTGGAACGGCTACCATTACCACTGGGGTGATGGTGGTCGCTGGCTCAATTGGAATCCTCTCTGGTATCTATCTCTCACAATTTGCAAAAGGTCGAACCGCTGTAATTCTACGTTCGTCATCTGAAGTTTTAGCTGGAATACCCTCGATCGTCATTGGCTACATTGGATACACGGCCCTAGTGGTTGGACTTCACTGGGGCTTTTCCCTAGGAGCTGGACTATTGACACTTTCGGCAATGGTCGTACCATATATCGCCAAGACGACTGAGGTAGCGCTGCGTCAGGTCCCGACAGCCTACATAGAAGGTGCAGAAGCCCTAGGATTCAAACCGACTCGAATCCTAACAAGAATTTCACTCAAAACTGCCCTTCCAGGGATTGCAACTGGTCTGATAGTCGCTCTAGCAATTTCAATTGGAGAGACGGCTCCCCTTCTGTACACAGCCGGATACTCACAAAATCTACCAAAGCTAGCCCTCACCCACTCTCCTCTGGGATATTTAACCTATGCAGTGTGGACCTTCTACAACCAACCAACCGTAGCGGCCCAAAGGCTCTCTTTCGACGCGGCAATGTTACTTGTGATCTTCGTCCTTGCTTTAATCGCGATATCTCGACTGATTGTCGCTTTTACTCAACGCCATTCTGAGGCAAAAAGGTAGTCACGTCATCTCTTATTTGGCGACAACTAGCAAGACCCGGACCATACCCTTTGGGCTTTGTTATATTTATTTGCTCGCTCAGTTGGCCATGTTGCAAACTATTCATCGGACCATTCGTCAGGCTCCAATCGACAAGACTCTTTTGGTGAAGATCAAAGCCATGGTGCTAAGTCAATTGAACACGGAAAAACGATTGAACGCTCCAAATACTGTCTTATTGAAGTCACGATAATCAGTCGATACAGCTATCGAAGAGAGTGTCCCCTCTTTGAAGATATCCCAATATTCGTCCTCTTCAGGATTAGAGTTACTGGGGGTCGACCCGCCATCATTGTCAGAGAAGCTAGCTCGTTTGCCAAGTTGAGGATTCTGGGCAACTTGAGTTCTAAAGACATATCTGCAAATCTTGGAGGCATTTGAGTCAGAGATGCTGTCAAATTCAAAACCATAAGTTTGATCAGGAAAACGACTTTTCAGACGTCCGTACACCGTTAGAGTAGTTCCTTCAATTAAAAAAGAAATCCTAATTCGCTCGTTATCCCGTATCCCATGAGACGTCTTAATCCGCATCCCACCTTGTGAAATATCAATAGCCACAGCCGTAAAATTAGCGATAGCTCTATCATCTTCTAGAACAAATATCGAAACTCCAAGGACAGTTGAGACTCGAACGAACTCTCGCCGCTGAAGAACAGCGCCCGGATTCAAAAGCCGCACCGAAAGAAGTTTTGGAGATGGATCTTCATTATTTTCCACCACAAATGGTGCTCCAAAGAGGCCAAAACGAACCTTACGATAGAGCACCCCTTTGGAATTTAGACGAAAGCTCTTGGGCGTCTCAAGTATCAACCGGGCCACTCGATCTGACATGTACAACAACGTCGCCGGCAAAGCCGAAGCGGGTACCGAAAAAGCTCCCTCTAAAGACTGAGGCGTTGTCGACGCATCCAGAAAGATTCTGGTTCCCTCTCTAAGCAAAGTCACACTATCTCTCCAACAGATTAAGACGAAGTTCGATGTCTTGCTATCCACTGTCCTACGTGCATCGCATCACCATCACTATCGACACCAAGCACAAAAAGCTTAAACCGATCTAACACGAAAACAATTGGCAAATGCGCTGACAGATATATCTACACAGCAAATGTAGTGATATAAGTCGGCATCAGCTCAACATTCATAAGGAAACCCTATGAAACAAATATTCGACCAATGTTTTAAAGGCTACGGATAATTACTAAAAAATCTAGGCAATTCCATCACGGACTATGAATGGTAAAATTACTCCATGGAACCAAATCGAATACTAGTGCTCGCAACTGAAGCATTTAGGGAGCGGCTTTTAACCATCGAAGATGTCGACCTTACCAACCCGACACCGTGGCCGGGCTGGAACGTTCAAGACCTACTGATACACGTTACCCAAGGGTCAAGAATTGCGGCGTACCTAGCTCAAGGTGCTTCAAATCAAAAGGTAGAGGCATTACCCACCTTGCCCACCATCACCGATGATCTATTCCTGGAGTGTCTCGAATCTCTCGATGAACAACGAGAGTCCCTCGAAGAATGCTGGCCTCAAGACAGAGTAGTTGAGCATCCCGAAGGGGATATTTCGATCGAAACTTTAATCTTATTGAGGTCTTGCGACCTAACAATTCACGCCTGGGATCTAGCTCGAACACTTAGGACCTATGAGGATCTCAACCAAGAACTAACCGATTGCGTCTACGAATCTTCACTATTCATAAAAAACGAACTCAAACGAACAGGCTGCTTCGGGCCTAACCAAATCGCTGAGATAGACAGCTCAAAGAGATCACTCGAACGCCTCCTTGAACTTTCAGGTAGAAATCCCTAGCCGTCTGCGACCGCGGAATATAGATCAAGTACAACCGAAGAGCTATTGTTCCGACTGTAAGCAGCAACAGGGTCTGGATCCAGAAGGCGCGACGCATGCATCAATCTAACTAATAAGGGCCAAATACCAAATAATTATGGCAATCGATCTCCAAAGTCGGCTCCAAGCGAAATTTACACTCGCCACTTCAGCTAATTCTTTGATCCGATCACAGATGCTCCATAATCGGTTATTGTACGCTTTCACACACCTGTGTTATTAGGGCGACTTCTGAATTGAACAGTAGTAAGGCCAACGGGCACATCACCACAATAGGAAAGTCGCAATAAAAGCGTGACAGTCCTTTCTAGCCACAGTCCGGGCTAAACACAGTTCCAATCGGAAATGAGTTACTAAGGATGCTGATTATCGCTCAAAGAAAGACCTATCTCTCTTTGTCAATAGAGCATGTACTGTGTGGAAGAATAAAATATGATCGTAACCATTTCGGGCCTTGGGCGACCGACTTGCTCGGATAACCGATTACAAATGCGGAAACAGAGATCCAACTACAATTTGCGTTCAAATAATCGGCTGGCTTATCAGCATATCGCGTGCCGTGCGCCATGCACGATTGCAAATAGCTTCCAAATCGTTTGCACCAAACCATATCGTGAGTACCCGGAGCGGGATTCGAACCCGCACGCCCTTGCGAGCAAAGGATTTTGAGTCCTTCGTGTCTACCATTCCACCACCCGGGCAAAGTGTAACAAATATCTTACAGGTGCTTGCCCACCAAAGTACGTCTCAAATTAAAAAAACCACTTCATTGACTAAAAAGACCTTGAATCACTTGATCCAAAAAACGACCACTAAAAGAATTTCGAAGCATACATCTGCTTTTACCGGTTGATCCTTGATGCTAATTCCATCAATTTGTAACCTTTGTGTCTTCTTCGGAGTCTATATATGTATGCATTTGAAAGAATTGGTCAAATGTATAAGGTTTAAATTCGAAGAGAGCCCACCAAATGGGCGTAACTCAACTAACAAAGAGATTGCTTCGCCCAAATACAGATGGGTGAGCACCGAGACAAGGACGAAGAATAACTCGATAATTTAATTTCACCCAATGTTGCAGCCGAGCCGCAAACGTGGCAGTCGCTCTGATCAAAAGCATCGAAGGCTAACTCACAGAGGCTCAAGTCGTTTGTATAACTTTGCTAGACGCCTTGGCTCCCATAACATATTATCAACAAACTGTCAAGGCATCTAGGCAATAAAAATCAAGTTACCGATGGTACTAAAGCAGCAACGCCTAGAATTAATAGGAATATGTTTCACGAAATTAAACGTGCAGCAATGAAAGGCACCAAGTGATAGCGTTCACTTTTCCAGGACAAGGTTCCCAAAAACCTGGCATGGGAGCTCCGTGGGTTGACCATCCTTCATGGGAGGTCGTGGCCGATGCGTCTGAAGCAACCAATCGAGATATAGCCTCGTTACTTTTGTACGCTGACCAGCAGACGCTTGCTCAAACTCGCAACACTCAACTCGTCACCTATACAATGTCGATGCTTGTGCTTGATGCTATCGAGAGAACCGGAGTCACTCCTTCAATTTGCGCCGGTCACTCACTAGGAGAATACTGCGCACTTGTCGCCGCAGGTGCCCTTCCATTTGACACGGGTGCAAAACTGGTCGGCGAGCGAGCCGAAGCCATGCAAAATGCAGCTGAAGAGAATCCGGGTGCAATGGCAGCACTTTTAGGAATCGATGACGACGGCGCAGAAAAGGCATGCGATGCAGCCGGAGGCGAAGTTTGGGTAGCCAACTACAACGCTCCAGGCCAAGTCGTACTCTCTGGAAGGCGCGACGCCCTCGAACGTGCCATCGATATTGCACGTGAAATTGGCGCCAAAAAAGCCTTAGTTCTACCTGTAAATGGTGCCTTTCATACCCCATATATGGAGCACGCGAGACAACGTCTTCGCAGAGCACTTTTAGATTCCCGTTTCTACGACGCCGAAGTACCCGTAGTCGCCAATGTCGATGCGTTTCCGTATCGACGTGCAGCAGACTGGATACGGCTTCTCGCGCAACAACTAACATCGCCTGTTATGTGGACTAGGTCACTAGCCAAACTTCGAGACCTAGGTACAACGTTGCTTGTTGAAATTGGTCCAGGTAACGTATTGACTGGCCTTGCTAAACGAGCCGCTCCAGACGTAACTGGCATCTCGGTTCAGACCCCTAACGACCTCGATAAATTGATCATGGCAGTCGAGGCAAACGCTCGCACCGCAGTACCTAACGAGATGGTATTAGGCGAACATCTTTATGCATCTGAACGAATAGTTGTCTCTCCTAACGCAGGAGTATTTTCACTGTCTCACGAGATTGGACTCAAAGATCGAGTCTCAGTTGGAAATAGCCTCGGAGAGGTAAACAGCGAGGCCGTTAGATCGCCATTTACCGGCATTCTAAGCGGATATCTCGCCTCAGATGGTGAAAGAGTAACTACAGGACAGCCAATCGCTTGGCTACGAACCGCATTGGATAACTAAACGTGTTTTATGGATCAAAGATTGTAGGGTGGGGTTCTGCGCTTCCCGACACCGTCGTGACAAACGCCGACTTTGAGGCTCGCCTCGAAACCAACGATGCTTGGATAACCGAACGAACGGGCATCAAAGAGCGTCGATTTGGAGGCACCACATCCTCGCTCGCAATCGAAGCTTCACAGAAAGCATTGGCGAATGCCGGACTAGAACCTAAAGATATCGATCTTTTGATTCTTTCTACGACAACCCCGGAGCAGACTATTCCTGCGACCTCAGCGACAGTGCAAGCAGAGCTCGGCCTCAATTGCGGAGCCTTTGATGTCAACGCGGCATGCGCGGGCTTTGTCTATGCTATGGTCCTAGCCAACTCAATGATTGCAACTGGAGTCAAGCGGATTCTTGTCGTTGGATCGGATACCCTGAGTCGAATAACAGACCAGGAAGACCGCTCAACAGCAGTACTCTTTGCGGACGGCGCTGGCGCTGTAATCATGGAGCGTACAGAGTTACAAGACAATGCCTTTTTGGGATGGGACTTAGGTGTCGATGGAAGTCTCGTGCCTATCCTTTACTGTGATCACGGCGGATACATGAAGATGGAAGGGCGTGAAGTCTACAAGAAGGCAGTTCTAGCCATGGTTGCGTCTTCCAAGCAAGCCTTGGAGCGTGCAGGAATCGCAGCCTCAGATGTATCCCTCGTCGTACCTCATCAAGCAAACCTGCGAATCATAGAAGCGGCAACCAATCGCCTCGGAATCCCGATTGAAAAAACCGCGATAGTTTTAGATAAAACTGGCAATACCTCCTCCGGTAGCATTCCATTAGCCTTGGTTGCAGCCGCTGAGATGGGACGACTTCAAAATGGTGACCATGTTCTCTTCTGCGGCTTTGGAGCCGGAATGACCTGGGCTGCAGCAGTGATACGGTGGGTGGTTTAGTGCAAGAGTCAAGGTGTGTATTTATCACCGGTGGCGCAACTGGAATTGGAGCAGCCACCTCTGAGGTACTTCTTGAGAGAGGATACAAGGTAGCGGTCACCTATCGATCTCGCCACAGTAGTGAAAATCTAACCAAATACGGAGATCGATTCATGGAGGTCTCCTGCGACGTCTCAGATAGCGACTCTATAGATTCCGCTATCGATCAAGTTGAAGCCAAATTCGGTAAGATCGAGATTCTAATCGTAAATGCAGGTATCACAGAAGACACTCTCTTACTTAGGATGTCCCACGACGCATGGGATTCTGTAATCGAAACCAACCTGACCGGAGCCTTTAGACTCACGAAAAAAGTTCTACCATCGATGGTTCGAGCCAGATTTGGTAGAATTGTTTTTGTCTCATCGGTAATCGCAGGGATGGGGGGACCTGGTCAAGCCAACTATGCCGCATCAAAAGCAGGTCTGAGCGGCTTTGCTAGATCTCTAGCTCGAGAAGTGGCAAGCAGAAATATTACGGCCAATGTCATTGCGCCCGGCGCCGTTGCTACGGCAATGACAGCCAATCTGAGCCAAAAGCGCATGGATGAGATGACTTCATCAATTCCAATGCAAAGAGTTGCGGAGCCTTCGGACATATCAGGAGCCATAGCGTTTCTCGTATCGGAAGAAGCTGCGTACATTACCGGGGTGATATTGCCTGTTGACGGAGGACTATCGATGGGCTTTTAGTCCATCGCCGCCAGATCCGCTATCATTTATCGGAAGGAATGCCACTACCTTGGCATAAAAAGGGATAAGCCAGATGGCGGATTCTCATGGGAAACAACAACAACAAAAGAAGGAAGTTGCGAAGATGGACGACGCTAAGGCTTTTGAGCAGTTCAAGGAGTGCGCAGTCAAGGTTCTCGGCGTAAGCCCAGACAAAGTAGTCATGGAAGCAAATTTTGCTGAGGACCTAGACGCTGACAGTCTTGATATCGTAGAGTTGGTTATGGAGTTGGAAGATTCTTTTTCCATAAAGGTGGAGGAGTCTGAACTCGAAGGTGTCGACACAGTTGGTGGCGCCTTCAATTTAGTAAAAGGCAAAATTGCATGAAGATAGCGTGGACACAAGCCGGTCAAAGCATTGAAGCGCCATACCAGGTCGCAATCACTGGTGTTGGCGTCGTGTCCTCAGTCGGTACTGGCAAGGAGGCATTCTGGAATGGAATCAACCAACCCGAATACTCCGGTTCACGACTGATTCCCGATTTCGATCCATCTGTTTATATGGGTGTTAAAGACGCACGTCGTGCCGATAGATACAACCAGATGGGACTCGCTGCTTCGATACTAGCAATGCAAGACACGGGTTCTCTAGAGGTCGACCCGGCCAGAGCTGGCGTATGGATGGGAACCGGCGTAGGAGGGCTCACCACCCTCGAGGCGCAGATAGTTATCTGCCACACTCGCGGAGCAGACAGGGTAACACCTTTCCTAGTTCCAATGATGATGGCAAATTCCAATGCGGCAACCATTTCGATGAAGTTTGGATTTACAAACACCTGTCAAACAACCGCAACTGCGTGTGCGGCTGGAACCCAGGCAATTGGCAATGCTGCTAGGGAGATTGCGACCGGACGTGCAACCGTCATGCTGGCTGGTGGCGCTGAAGTTGCAAGTACACCAACTGCTGTTGCTGGCTTCGCAAATATGACTGCGGCCTCCTCAAGTGGAATATCTAGGCCCTTCGACACCGAGCGTGATGGCTTTTTGATGGCCGAAGGCGCTGGGGTTGTGGTCTTGGAAGAGCTTGGTCACGCAATTGCCCGTGGTGCTCATATCTATGGAATCGTATCTGGATATGGTTCAAATGCGGATGCCCACCATATTACCGCTCCCGCTCCCCATGGAGTTGGCGCGGCCGGATGCATGGAGCTCGCCCTAGCTGATGCGGGGCTAGCTCCTGAGCAAATTGGCCACGTGAATGCTCACGGCACCTCAACTCAGTTGAATGACCGTGGCGAAGCCGAAGCAATTGCAAAGGTCTTTGGACAATCTCGACCGCCAGTCACCTCCATCAAAGGTGCGCTGGGCCACTCACTTGGTGCCGCTGGTGCAATTGAAGCCATCGCTTCATGTCTCACCTTTGAGCACGGGATGATTCCACCAACGGCAAATACTAAAAATGTTGACCCTGAAATCGATATTGATGTCGTGATTGGGAGTGCACGGAGTCTGCCAGACGGGGCAATCATTTCAAACTCATTTGGCTTTGGCGGCCATAACGGCAGCTTGATCTTTTCGAAATATGAAGGATAGCTCGTAGCTAGAATCACAATAACTCCGTAATAACAAGTCTGATGATTTTGATTACCTGCTTTCAGGCCAAAACCCCATAGAGAAACTCTCATTTATGGGGTTTTGGCCTTTAACCGCGGCAGTAGTAGCTATAAAATTTCGCTAAACTCGCTACTTTCGCGATCAACTACTACTTACTCCACGGCGATTCCGGAGCTTTCAAGCGCAAATAAACATCTCAATATGACAAGTGCCCAAAGAGGACGATCGATAAAACCACCTCGATAAAAAATTCGGGCTTATCATTAATCGATCTATCATCAATGTCAATTTTTAATGAGCATTAGAAGACTTACCGATTTGAGTCATGCGCACGCAATCAAAAATAACTACTGACCCAAATAGTGCAATCAAATGGTCAGTAGAAGTCAAACCATCCATGAAGACAAGTGATCAACTCTGCTTATCCAGTTACATTTTTGCCTTGAGCCATTTTGGGTATCAATCTCGATGTGACGACAGCAATCAAAAGGTAAACGAATCCAAGATAAAGATGGCGGAATCACTCGATTTGAGCAAAATTAAACAAAACTGAGCAACTCAGTTAGATAGCACTGCGGTACGAGGCGACACCCAACAAGAACTCCGAGATAGCGTTGGCCATGAAGATCCAAAGTGGTGCACGTAAAAACAATTCCTTAATCGATAGGGTAAAATTGCCAATTCAAAGCTCCTAAAAGGACTTTCATACCAATAATCTGCAAGCCTTGGTAAGGTTTAACTCTGTGGAATCACAAAATATAGATGCAGCAACAAACGTAGAAGAGGCCAGCCAAATCCAGGCACCTTCTGATTATTCGATAGGATCATTTTCTAAAAACGGACCATGGGTAGTCGACCTCGACCATTATCTCTGGCTTGGAGGTATAGATCGGCTAAGGCGCCGAAGCCAGGAATCCGTACCACGCCTTTTGGCCCGAAAAAAGCTTCCTCCCACCTCCCGAGTAGTCAAAGTAGGCACCTCGATAGCGATAGCGCTAGTCATGTGGAAACTCAAAGAAAAGCCCAAAGGGAATCCCATCTCAAGGATTGGACTTTCTAGGCGACTAAAGGTCTCCTTTGAAGCACTCGGTCCGACTTACGTTAAACTCGGTCAAATTATCTCGTCAGGTGAAGGAATTTTTCCCGAGGAGCTTGTAACTGAATTCAAAGAACTCCGT
This sequence comes from Acidithrix sp. C25, assembly GCF_904848545.2. Lineage (NCBI taxonomy): Bacteria > Bacillati > Actinomycetota > Acidimicrobiia > Acidimicrobiales > Acidimicrobiaceae > Acidithrix > Acidithrix sp. C25. The sequence continues at coordinate 664,558 of NZ_CAJHCI020000003.1, read as the reverse complement.
GATAGAGTGCGCCCAGAACCATTCGAGATTGTCAGAAAGACAGTTGAAGAGGACCTTGGCGCAGAGCTCGAAGAGGTATTTCTAGAGTTTGAAGAAAAGCCAATAGCTTCAGCATCTATCGCCCAAGTCCACCTGGGTCGCCTTCGCTCGGGAGAACAAGTCGTGGTAAAAGTCCAGCGAAGTACCGTTGGCGACCTGGTCACACGCGACCTTGCAGCGATGGCATGGTTTGCACCCGCACTCATTGGTCGAATTCCAGTCTCAGCGCTAGCAAACCCCCCTGCTCTCGTTGAACTATTTGCTGAGACCATCGTCGAAGAGTTGGACTTTCGTTTAGAGGCGGCCAACATGTTAGATGTAGCCAGACTGCTCGCCGAGACTGATCAGCGAGCCATCGTTGTTCCAAGACCCCACCGTCGGTATGTTACGCGCCGGGTCCTAGTTATGGAACGTCTAGAAGGCTTTGCCTGGGACGACGCAATCGGAATGCGCAATGCGGGAATCGACACTTCAGCGGTTCTCAGGGCCGCCCTTGTCGGTTTCATGGAAGGTGCCATGCTCTTTGGAATCTTCCATGGAGACCTTCATGGAGGCAATCTTCTGGTTCAAAAAGATGGTACTGTTGGACTACTTGACTATGGAATAACCGGACGGCTTAGCGAGGAAAAACGACTGGCATTTCTACGGCTGCTTATGGGCGGTACGGTAAACGACGTTAGAATGCAAACCAGCGCCCTGCGCGACCTAGGAGCCCTACCAATAGATACCGATATCGAATTGGTAATAGCAGATCTGGGGCTTGATCGTCCCACCAAAGACCCGACTTCAATGTCTCCAGAAGAGCTTACCAAAGAGATCCGTGAGCTTACCAAAGCACTTTTAGGTTATGGGGCAAAGTTGCCTAAGGAGCTAATGCTCTTTATAAAAAACATGATATTCCTAGACTCATCAATCGCGAAGCTCGCCCCCGATGTCGATCTATTCTCTGAGATCACATATTTAGCTGCTTACTTTGCAACCAAGCATGGGGCTCGAATCGCAGCTGACGTGGGAGTAGACCTTCGTGAAGTGCCTGTCGATCTCGAAGGAGTCAAAAACTCACTGGGCCTCGAACAGCAAACAAACGCCATTACCTATCGTGAACTCCGAGAACGAAGAGAGATCATCCGAAGCCGAATGGAAGAAAATGCCCAACGATCACAGCGAAAATCGAAGTTTTTACCGAAGAAAAAGCACTAGGGTCACCGAAGTAAAAAATTAAATAACCACGGCGCAGCAGCGATCAGCAAATAGGTTCTTCTGCGCCATCTAGTTATTGCGCTATCCAAGCAAAAAACAATACGATCGAATTTTGGGAATTTTCCACTAGCTTTAGGTCCAAACCGCCTCGATAAAGCATCGACCGCCAAGGAGCTGAGTTAGTCATGCAGGGTCGCTCTAGGCGATGGGCTCCAATATCCGCCATCTAGAGGCGAAATTTCATTTGGAGGGACCATTGGAGCATCGATCAATCGTCAACATAGGTACATGCTCAATTAAATGTAGCCATTGAAGGTAGCGAAGCCCGTCATTTGCCCGAGACAATCTCTCCAATACCCAGAGAGATTGCTCGACATCTCAAGCCGCCAAACATATGACCTAATTCGATCCTTGGCCTTGGCGAAAGATCATATAGTTAGGGCGCGGCCGAGCATGGGCATGAAAGTGATCGGGGATCTGTCGTCGAATCTTATCTATGAAAAATTCACGCTCACCAAAATAAGAACTGGCCGCTTTTGTTAACTTTTCGATCAGGTCATCAAGCAGCTCTTCTGACAGATCAACACTGTGTTCTCGTAGAACAACCATTGGAACGTCGCAGGATTCACACAGCGCCACGAAGCAAATATCGTCTTCATAGAGCCAAGGCGTAATCTTTATCGCTTGGCAAAGCTCACAATCCGGGAATGTCATTTTTACCACCTCGCTCGGAAAGTTCACAAGAGAAATACCATCTAGGACAATTCGAGATCTCAACTCTATCTAAAATTGTCCAAGATTTTTTATATACAAGCTAAAAGCATTGAGAGGAGTTAACACCTAAAGGTCATCTAGGCCGGAGCGCAACGAGGAGATAAAGGCATAGGCACCATTTGGTCCCTCGCCATCGAGTAGTCGCTTGACCAAGGCAGACCCCACTATCACACCGTCACTAACTTGAGCAACTTCTTTCGCCTGCTGAGGAGTAGATATGCCGATCCCAACCAGGACGACCCGATCTGTAATAGCCTTTAGGGAAGATGCAACCTTCGAGGCACTCTCTGCAAGGCTAGCTCGAATTCCGGTAACGCCCATCAACCCAACACCATATACAAAGCCACGGCTAGCGCTGGCAATCTCCTGGCTACGCGAGATAGACGAAGTAGGCGCGACTAAAAGAATATTTGCTATCCCTATCGACTCTGCATAGTCTGACCACTTGTGTGACTCTTCCAACGGTAGGTCCGGAAAGATAGTTCCAGTTACTCCGCCCATCGAGAGCCACCCGCCAAAACGTTCAAATCCACTGTGAAAGACAAGGTTGCAATAGGTCATGGCAATCAACGGAACGTCGATATCCAACTTCTCCAATTGAGCAAAGATGGAAGCTGGAGTCACCCCTCGATCGAGCGCTTGCTGGGATGCTGCTTGAATAATCGGCCCATCCATAATGGGATCTGAAAATGGAATTCCGATCTCGATCGCGTCAGCTCCAGCCTCAGCGATAGCCTGAATAGTCTCTAACCAGCTGTCGTCATAGCCCCCTGTCACATATGGCACGAGGATCTTACGACCTTTTGCTCGCTGGCTTCTTAGCCTCACCTCAAGACTACAAGAGGTTTCATTCTCTATCAAAATCTCACCCAAATCTATTGAAAATAACCAAGCATATGTGCAACGGTCTCAGCATCTTTATCGCCTCGACCAGACATCGTCAAAAGCACACTGGAGCCAAATGGAATCGCCTTACCAGCCTCTCTGACGATATAGGCCAGGCCATGAGCTGGTTCTAATGCCGGAATAATTCCCTCGGAACGTGCAAGTAGCTGAAAGGCACTTAGGACCTCTTCATCATTCACACTCTCATATTGTGCGCGTCCAATAGCACTCAAATAGGAGTGCTCGGGGCCTACACCGGGATAGTCCAAACCCGCCGAAACTGAATGAGCCTCCTGTAGCTGACCAAATTCATCTTGTAAGAACTGGGAACGCATTCCATGGATAACACCCGGCACACCACGGCCCACTGCAGCTCCACCAGCTGGTTCAACACCTATAAGAGCCGACCGAGATTCAACAAAGGCGTGGAAGGTGCCTGCTGCGTTGGAGCCTCCCCCAACGCACGCTATTACAAAATCTGGATCATTGCCAATTAGCGCATTGATCTGCGGTCGAGCCTCTTCGCCTATAATCTTTTGGAACTGTCTTACCATATAGGGATATGGATGCGGCCCCATAACTGAACCAATGCAATAGTGGGTATCTTCTACACATGCAACCCATTCGCGCATTGCCTCATTAATCGCATCCTTCAGCGTCCTAGATCCCGAAGTGACAGCAACGACCTCCGAGCCCAACAACTTCATCCTAAACACATTGAGCGCTTGACGTTCGGTATCTAATTCGCCCATATAAACGGTGCATTTAAGGCCAAGTAGCGCCGCTGCTGTGGCGGTAGCAACGCCGTGTTGGCCGGCCCCAGTCTCTGCAATAATTCTGGTCTTACCCATACGCTTGGTCAAAAGGGCTTGACCGATCACATTATTTATCTTGTGGCTACCCGTGTGATTTAGGTCTTCCCTCTTCAAATAAAGTTCTATTCCAAGAGAGCGTGAAAGGTTGTTACACTTTGTGACCGGAGATGGTCGCCCACCGTAACTATTGAGAATCGACAGGTATGTGGCCATAAACTCTGGATCAGCCCATGCCTCATTAAATGTCCGCTCGAGTTCCACGACTGCATGGTTTAAAGACTCAGGGATATATCGACCGCCAAAGTCCCCGAAGCGGCCATCAAAATCTCCACTAATTGCTTTTGGATCCTGGCTAAGATTTGTCAAAGGTGTTCCTCCCAATTGAAGATCGGCGAACTTGAAGTAGCACTTATGCTATCGCCAAGCGGGTCCCTATCTAGAGTCACAAATGCAGACTTCGCATTTGAAATAAAAGCGCGAAGCGCAACGGGGTCTTTCTTTCCAGGAGCGGACTCTACCCCACTTGAGACGTCAACCCCATATGGTCTAACCGTGGTAATAGCCTCTCGAACATTTTCGCTATTTAGTCCACCTGCCAAAATAATCCTTTTGGGCATGTGTTCTGCCTCAATGATCGACCAATCAAAGGCCTTTCCTGATCCAGGCTGTGCACTATCGACTAAAAGTGCATCTACTGGATAGCGAAAAAAAGATCTAATCGACATTCCATCTGCCGGAAGCGCCTTGATGAGGTAGTTGAGCCTCAATCGCAGCGATAACACGGTCTCGACACTCTCGTTTCCATGCAGTTGAGCACCGCCCAGCCCAACCGAATGAACTATTCTGACCAACTCATCTGGATCCTCGTTTACAAATACACCGATAGTCAAAATTTCACTTGGCAAGCGTTTGATAATATCGCGCGCAACATTGACAGAGACCATCCGGGGAGAGGGTGCAAAGATAAAGCCAAGGGCATCGGCTCCAAGCGCAACCGCCAAAAGGGCATCTTCCTCATTTGTGATACCACATATCTTGATAAACATTTCCGACAACGCCCTAACTTGGTTGGCCACTTAAAACAAATTCGGCAGTGCTATTCCTAGGAGACCCCGAGCGAACAAGTGATTCACCAATTAAAGCTGCATCAAAACCGGCCGCCAAAAGCTCGCTCATCTGCATCGGTGTGGAGACGCCAGATTCAGCCACCTTGATAGCCGACGATCCAATTAGTGGAGCAAGACGACTTGCAAGATAGGTGTCGATCGAAAAATCTCTCAAATTACGCTGATTTATTCCGATAATTTGGGCCCCGATGGCCAGTGCTATCTCAATCTCGGCCTCATCGTGCGTCTCTACTAAAACATCCAACCCAACTTCGAGAGCACAAGAATGTAGGTCTCTAAGCTCATTGGCCTCTAAACCAGCGACGATCAAAAGAACTGCGCTGGCACCGTGAATCTTCGCATCGTAGATATCTCTTTCATCTACAGTAAAGTCCTTGCGCAATATAGCAATCGGCAATGAAGAAGCTACGACATCTAGGTCATCCAAAGAACCACTGAAGAACTCACGATCGGTTAGAACTGAAATTGCCCTAGCTCCGCCTTGGCTATACATGGTCGCAAGAGCTAGTGGATCTCTGATTTCATTTAGTTCCCCCCGTGAGGGCGATCGCCTCTTACACTCTGCAATTACAGATACACCCAGATCTTGCCGGAGGGCACCCGCCAGAGACGGTGGAGCCTTTATTTCCAAAGCTTGATCACGGAGATCTCTTCGATCACGACGATCAGCCTTTGATCGATCTCGATGCCATTGCATTATCTTTTCTAAGTATGTGCCTTCAACGCCCACTTACGATCAGATCTACCTTTGTCTTTAAAACTTTAATTTCCAAAATGGGTTGCACCCAAGGCTAGCCAGACCAAAGCACTAAACCTCCCAAGAAGAGCCAAATGCGAGGATTGGCTGTATTCTGCCCATCTATCAATTCCATGGATCAATCTCTAGAGAGGTATGCATCCTTACATTTTATGAGAATCGTCTCGAAATCGAAAGATGTGGCAATTCGAATAGATCCTACAAGGGGCGCGACTGCCAAACTGAAAAGCCTTGCGTTGTCTATAAATCGCTAAAAGCCTAGAAGGTGGCCCATTAGGTTGGCGTACCCGAATCATTTGAACTCTTTGATTTTGAGCGAAAAATACTTTAGACGAGAGACACATAAGGGTCGTGGAGGATTTATCCAGGATTCCGCTTATGTGGGCAAAGGCAAAAAACTAATAACTGAAATAGAGCTATTTAAGGTACGACTATTGATTTGTATCTATTTGACTACAATTAACTCCAAATCAAAAGCACCGATCTAGCGACTCTTAAATTCCAATTATATAAACGCCCTAAAGGAAGTCACGATCCAAAAAGCTCATCAGATATCCTAAAAGTCACTGATGAACCTCATTGATCATATTTTCCTAAACATCTCCATCTAGTTTAAGTGACAGGCAAGACCATCAAGGCGGAACCAATTGACAAATAGCCAAAATGTGCTAACGATTGCAATCATCGAAGACGATCCCGATATCGCTGACCTTTTAAACAGCTATCTTCGAAAAGAAGGCTACCGAGCCCTAATAGCCGGTGACGCCCATTCCGCTCGCCAACTAATCGAAACCGCAAGCCCATCGCTGATCTTATTGGATCTTGGTCTACCAGGTGGAGTAGATGGCCTTGAATTGCTCAAGGAGATTAGAGGTAAATCCCAGGTGCCAATAATGGTGGTCACGGCTCGAGATGGCGAGATCGACCGAATTTTAGGACTTGAGCTAGGAGCAGACGACTATGTCGCCAAACCGTTTTCACCTCGGGAAGTAATCGCACGCATAAAGGCGATACTGCGGCGAACCGATACCTCCACGCCAGCACCCACACCACAGATGGAGGCTGGAAATATCAAAATTGACACCTTCGCACACCGTGTTACATGTAGCGGCATTGAGGTTGCTCTTACCACTAAGGAATTTGAGCTCCTGCGATACTTGGTACTGAATCGCAAGATTGCCCTGAATCGAGATCAGATTCTCGAGGCAGTTTGGGGTGTCGAGTGGTTTGGAGATGAGCGCACGATCGACGTTCATATTCGACAGTTGCGCAAAAAATTCAAAGACGAGTTGAATTTAGTGACCCTATGGGGAGTTGGATACAGGCTCGAGTGAATCAAGATCACCACTAAGGACTGTAGCTCGCAACGAACAAAGATATTTACGAAGATCAATAAGATGAAAGGTCACCTAGAAAATGCGACATCGACTAGCACTAACTATATCATTGGTAGTACTAGTGGCTCTCATCGTTGCGGGAACCGGAGTTGTCCTAATCCTAAGGGCCCAAGTCCAGCATGGAGCGGTCGTTCAACTAAGCAAAGAGGTTGAGACGATCGCCAACCAAGCAAATATTGCAAATGCTCAAATCCTAAGGTTGATCCGGATCGCAGCCGCTTTGGACGGCGCCAAATTAATTCCAATCAACCAAACCACCGGGATGCCCCTCTTCAACCTACCGCGGCCACTGATCGCCTCGATATTTTCGCCAACAAAAATCCTTGGAGGCTATGGCCAAAGTGGAGTCTTTAGAAACTTTGCATACGCGGCACTACCAATTCATACCGGTGTCGGCTCGCCACAATCTAGGTTAAACCTCTTAGTTATCACCCGTGCGATTCCGCCAATTCATACCGCAATCATCTTCCTAGCGATCACCATGCTGACTGCCATCCTTATCGCAATAGTTGCAGCTGAGGCGCTGACCTTCAGATTGACAAAACCAATACTTGGAGTAATCGCCACAACCTCCAAAATCGCCAAAGGAGACTTTGAGGCTCGCATTCCAGATGACCCGCAGAGATTTAAAGAACTTGACCTTCTGATCGAGTCGATCAATACGATGGCGCAAGATCTAGCGGAATCAAAGGATGCTCAAAGTCAATTTCTCCTTGCGATTTCACATGATCTTAGAACGCCTCTGACATCGATCAAAGGTTACGCAGAAGGGATTATAGATAGTGCGGTAGAGCCCAACGACGGTGCCAAGACGATTCTAAACCAGGCAAACCGCCTAAGCCGCCTCGTAGGAGATCTACTAGATCTAGCAAAGCTCCAGGCCAACACCTTCTCACTCTCCATTCAAAAGATTGACCCCAAGATGATTGCCGACCAGGTAGCAAGGGTTCTTGGGGACAAAGCAAGGCGAAGTCAGATCGACTTTAAATACCTTCCCTTTTCAACTTCATCCGATCTTGAGATCCAAGGCGATCCAGATCGATTGATTCAAATTCTGACCAACATCGGTGATAACGCCTACAAGTTTGCAGCCACGCGCATAGCACTTACATGTTCGATACAAGACAACGAGATAAGAATCACTATCGCAGACGATGGTCCAGGAATTTCAGAAACCGCCAAAGAGGCAATTTTCAAACGCCCTTACCAAGCTGGAGATACTAAAGCAAGAGAGGTTGGCTCGGGCTTTGGCCTTCTGATTGCATCGCGACTGGCACAAAACATGAACGGTAGGATCTCTTATAAATCTCCCTTTGTAGAAAATAGCTCCGGAACGGCTATGACGGTTGCCTTTGATCGATCAGATTTAAATCTGGACCTCTAATTTCAACAACAAAGACTCGATGGAAGCGCTAGTTCAAAAGATCGCAGCTACTTTGACTTCCTTGGCCGTTTCGCCCAGGAAGGTTAGATTATCTGTCACAAAAGCTCTAGTGACCCTCATAAAGCCGACGGTCTCATAGCTAGAGAGATCATCTAGAACGATCTTGGGATTCAATTTAGCCAACTCTAAAAGATCGTGGGAAACCGCCGCTATTGAGGTAACAAAGCCTACGCCTTTAGAGTTCTGAAATACCTCCGCACCAAGTTCATCACTAAATCCAGTCCCTGCAAAGGCCATTACCAACGATGGCGCCTTCGCCCCTCTCGAATCCACCCTCTCAACTAACTCTTGGCCCGTATAGCAACCTTTAGTAAATGAGGCATAGCGACCAAGCTCACCAATTGAATTAGGAAGTGCCCCTAAAGCTATATCTCTGATGGAAACCGGCCAATTCGAGATCGCACAAAGGCCGATGTAGCTCGGGTCAATAGCGCCATCGAGAACCGATTCCTCGCCTCGATATGGTCGCGCCTTTTGGTAATATCCGGGAAGTGATCCGCTGGTGGCAATTGCGCTCTCTGAAAATGAGTCGTCGGTATCAACTACCAAATTAAGCCAACTATCTACTTCGATCGTTGCCTTAGTTCGAATCAAAAACATCCGCAATCGCACTAGCACTGCCTCCAATGCGGCAGCCGGAACTATTAGGACAAATTCATCTTTGCTAATCCTATGGATTTCAGCCAAGGATACCAGATGGCCATTTGGCTCAAGAAGTAGAGTTGGTGAGGTCTCCCCGACTCCCAGTTCCAAGATATCGGCCGATAGTTGCGAATGAAGATATTTGGCAGCATCGGCTCCCGAAATATTTAGAGAAACCGCGACATTAAAAAACAACATAACTATCAGAATTCCTATTTTTCGATGATCGAGACCTCTCGATACCACCAAAGTAACGAGGAGATAATGCAAAAGAGACGGATGCGTGCTATCTACAACGCTTAAGTTCTGAAAATAATTCATTCCTCAAATGATCAGCCAACGCCAAAGCCGCCGCACCGGAGTTGTCCTGTTTGATGGGCCAAAAATATCGGGCCAAAAATCCAACAATCTAGCGCTATCTCTCGAGCCAGCGAAGATGTGATTCGCTCCCGTCGATGCCTACGAAGCATAAATCCATCATCGATCTAAGGACCAATGTGCTACCCCAAAGCTACCATCGCCAAGTTGGCTGCCATCACCAACTTGGCGAGCCTCAAATCGAAAATAGCACATAAGTGTTCTCGTGGTAGCGGCCCTTTGAATCAAAAAAATCATCTCACCTTGCAAATCGTAACGACCACTCAAAGGGCCGACATGGCCTAAATCTTATGAAAAATATTCAAGGCTCGATTGAAAACGATCCAATAGAAGCTACAGAACCCGAGGCTGATGATTGCTCGAGATATGATCTAAAGCGGCGTCACATAGGCACCGGTCAGGCCTCCATCCACCAAAAAGTTCGAAGCGGTCATAAAGGATGCGTCGTCCGAAGCCAGGAAGGCGACGGCAGCGGCGACTTCGCTCGCCTCTCCAAAGCGTCCCATCGGGATATGCACAAGGCGTCGTTGAGCTCGCTCAGGATCCTTAGCGAATAGCTCTTGAAGTAATGGGGTGTTGATCGGTCCAGGGCTAATTGCATTCACCCGAACACCAGATCTCGCAAATTGAACCCCGAGTTCACGCGTCATCGCCAAAACTCCACCCTTAGAAGCTGTGTAAGAGATCTGCGACGTCGCTGCACCCAAAGTTGCGACAAAGGATGCGGTATTGATAATGCTTCCCTTTTTCGCCGCCAACATATGAGGTAGCACCGCTTTGCAGCAAAGAAAGACCGACTTGAGGTTGACATCTTGCACACGCTGATAGGCGTCGATTGAGGTATCAAGGATTGAATCGTCATCGGGAGGAGAGATCCCGGCGTTATTAAAGGCTATATCGATTCGACCAAATCGATCTATAACTTGCCCGACCATGGCATCAACGCTCGCAGGATCAGCTACATCGGTCTCAATCGCCAATGCACCAAAATCTGAGGCCACCTTGAGTGCGCTAGTGATGTCAAAATCTGCAACCACCACCTTTGCCCCCTCCGAGACAAACCTCTCAAGAGTAGCCTTTCCTATCCCAGAGGCACCGCCAGTAATTATTGCGACTCGATCTTCTAAACGACGCATTCCCTAAAATCTCCTTCTCAATGCGGCCTGAACTTAGCCAGAGCCACCAAATCGTTACTAAAACTACTTATTTGACCCAAAAAATTAGCTGCTGCTATCGCCTTGGGGCGGCAACCAACCACTCCTGTGCCTCTTTGCCAAGGGGTTATATCTCAGTGCTTATAAAGACATTTTTAACTTCACAGAACGAATCGGGCGCATCCGGTCCAAGCTCACGGCCAAGCCCCGACATCTTATATCCCCCAAATGGCGTCGAGTAACGTACCGATGAATGCGAGTTGACCGAAAGGTTCCCACTTTGTACACCCCGAGCAACTCGAAGGCCACGTCCAAGGTTGGACGTCCAGATGGAACCCGAAAGGCCATAGTCTGAATCATTTGCGAGCGCTATCGCCTCTTGCTCATCTTTGAACTTAGTAACCGTTACCACCGGACCGAAGATCTCCTCGCGAAATAGGCGATGCGACGGATCAATACCGCCGATAACAGTGGGTGGGTACCAAAACCCCGGCCCCTCAGGAGCACTACCCTTGAACAAAACTAACGACTCATCGACATATGAACGCACAGATTCTCTGTGTGATGCCGTAATCAACGGACCCATCTGTGATGTTTCGAGACTAGGATCCTCGACCCTCACCCCTTTGACCGCCTCTTCAAAACGCTCCATAAACTTGTCATATATGCTCTCTTGTACCAACAGCCGAGAACGAGCACAACAATCTTGACCAGCATTATCAAATACCGAAGAAGGGGCAGATGCAGCCGCTTTGTCAAGGTCAGCATCGTCAAAGATAATGTTGGCACTCTTTCCACCCAACTCCAAGGTGACGCGTTTGATTTGATCGGCCGCCAGTCTCTGTATGCGACTTCCAACTGCGCTCGATCCAGTAAAGACAATCTTACGTATTGCTCGGTCTAAAACCATAGTTTCGCCAACGTCGCTCCCAGAGCCGGTCACCACTTGAAAAACGTCCTCTGGGATGCCAGCTTCAAGGGCGAGTTCCCCCAATCGGATAGCAGTCAGTGGAGTCACCTCTGCTGGCTTCAATACGACAGTGCACCCAGCTGCTAGAGCGGGCCCAAAGCCCCATGATGCAATCGGCATGGGAAAGTTCCACGGCACAATTATCCCCACAGGGCCAATTGGCTCTTTGAAAGTAATGTCAATACCTTGAGCCACAGGAATCTCACGACCTCCAAGGCGCTCTACGGACCCTGAATAATAGGCAAGAACGTCAGCTACATTGTTGGCTTCCCAAATTGCATTAGAGATAGTGTGGCCAGAATTTGCCACCTCAATATCGGCCAATTCCTTGACGTGGGATCGAACGGTCTCGGAGAAATTGCGCAGTAACGCAGCCCTCTGAGATGGTGGCACCAACTTCCAAGAAGCGAACGCCGAAGTTGAGCGCTCTATTGCCCTTGAAGTTTGTTCGGGGGTATTTCGAACAACCTGGCTGATTTGAGATTCATTTGACGGATTTACAACGTCAAAAAGAGAACTAGACATTTGTCAACTACATCCTTTCGAAACTTCTGAATCGTTCCCAGTCGGTCACGGAACGATTAAAAGCATCCAATTCGACCTTTGCCATATTGGCATAGTGGTCAACAACATCATCGCCAAAGCTGGCGCGATTGAAGGCGGAGGATGAAAAGTCATCCAGCGCACTTCTGAGCGTATCTGAGACTCTGGGAAGATCACCATCATAGGCACTCTTAGGATAAGGCTCCTCCAGCGTCATGCCCGAGTCAACACCATCAAGGCCACTAGCGATCATTGCTGCAATAACTAGATAGGGGTTTGCATCCCCACCGGGCAGGCGGTTCTCATATCTCAGACCAGGGCCACGTCCGACAAGACGTATGGAGCATGTTCGATTATCGATACCCCAAGCAATGGCCGTCGGCGCGAAGGATCCTTCCACGAAGCGTTTATAGGAATTTATATTGGGGGCCATAAAGAGAGTCGTCTCTCGCATGTGCGCCAACTGGCCTGCGATGAAGGCGCTTCCAAAGTTGGAAAGCTTCTTAGGATCAATAGGATCAACCATTGTTAGCGAGTCATCAAGACCACGTATCGACAGGTGGGTATGACAAGAAGATCCTTCCCGCTCGTTGAACTTGGCCATAAAGGTTATCGACTTCTTACGTGCCGCTGCGATCTCCTTGGCACCCAACTTGTAGACAACGTGATTATCCGCAGTCCTAAGTGCGTCACTATAGCGAAAAGCAATCTCGTGCTGGCCTAGATTACACTCGCCCTTAACCGACTCGACCTCCATGTTCGCACCGGTCATTCCAAGGCGGATCTCGCGAAGCAGACCATCTATCCTTGAGACCCCCAAGAGGGAGTAGTCGACATTGTACTTATTTGCGGGCTTGAGATTTCGATAACCTTCCTCCCAAGCCTCTTCGTAGGAGTTCTCAAAGACGATGAACTCCAGTTCAGTTCCGACAAGTGCCCTAAGTCCACGATCGGCTAGACGCTTGAGTTGCGCCTTTAGAATTGACCGGGGAGCCTGCCTCAGAATCGAACCGTCTTCCCACACCACATCGGCTTGAACCATCGCGGTATTTTGTTGCCAAGGAATATAGCGAAGGGTAGACATGTCGCAGGTCATCACCAAGTCTCCATAGCCACTCTCCCACGAGCTTATCTCATACCCAGATACCGTATTCATGTCGACGTCACAGGCAAGAAGGTAGGAGCAACCCTCGGTTCCGTTCGCGACAACCTCAGAAAGAAAAAAGGAGGCAGATAGCTTCTTTCCCACCAACCTTCCCTGCATATCCGTAAACGCAACGATAATGGTGTCTATCTCACCTTGTTCGATATCAGACCGAAGTCGTTCATAGGTAAGGCTACGATCACCTAAATTCAAATCGGGATAAGGCACAACTTCTCCTTAGTAAAATCTCACTGTCGACTCAACGCCTATTAGTTGATCAAAGCTACCAAATGAATGCTAAAGCTAGTGCGCGATTTACGACAAGTATCTAAAAATTAACCCTATCTCCAGGCACCATATGAAGAGCATGATTTCAGGTAGCAGACAGCCATAAAGGTTTTTTCTTGTGATCATTCTGGAGAAAAGATACCGCCACTAGCGTTCAAAGGAAACATGGCGACAATGTGACACCTCATCATAGATTTACGCTCCAACGACTCACTGACTGACTAACTGACTGACTGCCAATGCCGAAAAGTTGGTACTTCAGTTGGAGCTGATACCACACAAAGCTAATCAACCTTAATCAACTTTACCTTGTTCCTAAGAGTCTCCCAGGCGGTCTACTTGCTATCGTTGCTAGCTGAAGTCCCTGCTCGTCAGAGTGCTACCTGAGGGAGGAAGTGATGATCCAACGCGTAATTGGCCCAATGGAGGTGCAGGTTCAATGGAAACCACTCCCACCAAACAGCCATGGCCAACCAAGATTGTGATCAAGGCACAGCCAAGGAGACGCGTTGGAAGATAGTCGCAGTGGACCCACAGGGATCGACCGGCATTACAGTACCTGGATTACTTAGATATAGGCTTCGGGCAAAGAGATGGAAGGCCGACCCTAAGGCCGGCCGATTTGCCGAGTGGTAGTAGCAATGATCCTGTGAGACCACCCGGGCGAATAATCCATTCTTGTCGTTGGCTAGTCAACACTCGAGCGTGAGAAATTCTACATTTACGATGGTGGAACTTGTATAATGAGTAAAGTTGGCGAAGAGCCTTTTGTGGGTCTAGTTGCGAAAGCTTGGACAAGTCGTTGCGGCCGTTGCTGATAAGCATTCGCTCAGCTAGATAATTTAGGTCCCATTTTCCCATCGGCTTTAGCGCCATGGTGAATGCCCGTCTCTCGGGCGGCTCCACAAAATAACGCACTGTAGAGGTGTCGCACAAAACTACTATCTACAATTACAGATCTACCAGGGTACCGATATCTAGCACTACAAGGCAACCCGAATCTCGCAACTCTCGGTACTTTGGTTTTAAAAGGAGCTCGCTTTTACCTGGTCCCCGTGGTGCTGCGGTGAAAAATTCGCGAAACAAAGAGTTCCAAGGATCCCAGAGGAATTCCTGCCTCTTTACCTTGCCTGCTGCGCCAGATCACTTTATATCCTTTAGGGAGCGAATCCTCAGGTACCGGCCGAAATACATTTTCAAACACCAGCAAGTACAAACCCCATAAAACGATAACTCTGACCGATTTCATAGGGATGTTTAAGTAAAGAAGCATAAAAAACGGGAAGGTCACCATTGCCAGGATTATGCGTCGGATATGAGGATCGTTCCGCATGAATTTACGGACGCCTTTGAAATTCATTGTCCACCCTCTCTCATATATCTATCGAGCTGAATGTGCAGGTTGAGCACCTACGAGCCCAATCCATTCAGCTTGGAATTGATTTTGCGGATCTCCACTCCCTTGACGACAAGCACAGCTCCGACCGTTGTATCTATAGGTTTTTAGATTAAATCTCATCTTCTTGAGTCGCCTTAAGTGCCTGCAGTTCACCTTTGACTCTGTGATAGAGAATGCCGTAAGTCACGATCGTGACAACTAAGTCGAGAAGAATCTCTAACTGAAATCCGTGACCAACATGGTAAAAAATAAGCACCAACGCAGTAGATCCAAAGAAGACAAGGAAAATCCACAATCCAAGTTCTTTGCCGACGCGAAACACATTCACCTTCGCCATCATGGTCTCGCCGTATGCGCAGGACTCGCTAGAGATCCAATAGCCATAATCCAACCCCATGCACCAGTCTCAGATGCACAGCCCACAGCGAATTGAACTCCTGCTGTCTGAATCTCGCTGGAACCCAACGCTATCACTCCAAAGCCTGCGAAAAGACATGCCCCACCAGCTTCCACAAGCAGCTTGACCAACGGAACGTCCGATGCGCAAAAACTTACCGGACCGAACCTAGCCAAATCGTAGTTAGTTTCTGTGCAAAGGTGCAGATTATTTGGACCGTAAGTCGCAGGACCACTGAAATATGTAGTTCCGCCTCCGCCTATAAGTAAGTTCGGTTTGGGAAGTGGGATCGAAGAAAGTTGGGATGCGCTTGCTGCTAGGGGTGCCGATACGAAGGTCGCTGCACTAGATAGAACCGCCAATGCCCCCAAACCAACTGCGATCCTTCCTGTTATTCTTTTAATACCCACCGTAAACATCCCCTCTTTGTTATTAGCTATCATGCTGATAGCGTTCGTCAATACGGCTGGTAGAGCGAGTTCACCTATCGTGGATAAGCCCTTGATTTATTGATTCTGCCATAAAGCATCCCCATGGTTACCACCACATTCGAAGCTAACCTCCGTAGTCATAGAACACTAGGAGTAACGCTAGCTAATTATTTTGGGCTCGGCATCTGCCCAAAAGATGATTTTTCGGTTTTTCGGGTGTAATTTCTTAGCAGATTACTCACAAAAGATACTTAGATTGTGGTCTTTCCGGCTTATAAAACACCCAAAGAAATGATAGATGTAGCGAAATCGATGTGGCGAACAACTTTCTCCAAGTGTAAGCATTGCGAGCTTCCTTGCAAATACTTAGCCATTGGGAAAAAGTCTGACTTAGCAGACCTAAAAGGTACCAATCTAATTGTCCGGGCAGAATGTGATTTCTAAATCAGGTGGCTGTCTCGCATTGGGGACAATAGGCCAGAATCCATAAAGGCATTTTGGTCAATTAGCAGTAGCGGCTTCGAAAAGCCCGTAGTCAAAGGCACCTTAGAGATCTCTTTGTCTAGTTCTTGTTGTAGGCCGAAATTCAAAGCCACCCGTCACCGCCTCGTTTGATCCTTGAAACGGTAACAGATCAAACAGCGGTGAGATTTGTTGGAGCAAAATAAATATTTATAATTCAAATTCAATGGTACATTCTGGCAATCGGTTACTATAATTCCAGCTCAGAGATGTTTACTAATTCACGATTGATCTCGACAATATTAGCTTTAGCAACTTAAGATTCTTGTGCTCATGTGGCACCTTCACACTCGTTTGTGCCAAAAACACGCAATAATCACGCCTTTGTTGAACATCTTTTCATCATCAATACTCTCCACTCTCACCGACACTTGCTTGGCTTTAGATGTATCAAATACACCATTTGAAGTTCAAGATAATCTCATCTGCCTATTCATGAACGCAACAATCTAACTAGCAATTGATGAACCATTTAAAGCCGATCGCCTCTAAAGCGACTTCATAAATAGGGAATTTCAACCCCTAGTCACAGTCAAATCCGAAATGCCCCTCCTATTGGTCGGAGTTACTAATCCATCAGAGTTACTTAGCGGTTTTGAAGTACGAGTGACCTATGCAAGCCTTAGCAGAGCCGACAAAATAACTCTCGAGGTAGCCGACAGCGACCACCTCGAGCTCAGATTAGTCACAAAATGCGATACGGCTAATGGTAGAAAAAGTGCACAGATACAGGTCGTGGTTGAAACCTACAGCCGGGAAGAGGACTGACTGAACGGGACTACCGGTGTCAACCCTGACGACCTCGTCACCGCTTTCAATCTCCAAAATTACCATTTGTGCGATATTTCGCTCCAGATCATAGTCATCGCTTACCACCAACCCCTCGTCTCTGAGGTAGACCATATGGCCACCGTGATTTTGGGAACGGCTCCATCTCTGAGTCATATTTCCCAAGTCATCAAAGTCGAAGGCCGTAACAATGCCATTTCCGGAGTCATATCCAACTGCGATCCGACGTTCAAAATCTACAAGCGGAGGATTGGCCACAACACCCTTGGACAGGTCACTAATTCGCCCCGATGTAACTTGGCCCGATACCAAATCCACTCGAAACAATCGGACCTCACTTGACAAAGTTCCAACACCTATAAGGGTGCCGTTATAGCGATAGGAATCATCTCCGTTATCTAAAAACCAGGCACTAGAGTCCCCCACAACCACATCCCAAGCTGATCCTTGACTCTCGGTGGTCTTATATAAAGGCAAAAACTCCGAGTCCAACTCCAATTTGCCTCGAAATCGAACCCGCATCAAGGTCCGATCGCCAGCAACATAGATATCGTTAGCGACTGAACTTATTCTGGCTATCGATGGCTCTGAGAGTTCGATCACATCCAACATCTCAAGACTATCTGGCTCCAGAACCACTAAATGCGACGGCATCTGCTCTGATTTTTCAAGGACATTACCCGGACGAGAGCCGGCAAAATCCTTAGTGGCTATAGTTCCATCCTCGAGAATTACCAATCCATTGTACGGTTTGACTCTGGGTAGCTCTTTCGAGGCGAGAAGGACCAATTCTGAACTTAGGCGACTGATGTGATTGCCAAAAACAACATAGATCGAGCCGTTTGAATGAACGGCAATGCTTCCGGGCCATGTGGGTCCACCCTCTAGCTCCAAAGAGGTGACTATAGGTTCTAGCGATATTGGATCGATCTTTTCTACAAAGCACTTAGCGTTGTCGCCGCTTCCGTGGCGCAAAAGGTAGATCTCCCCTGTGTCTCTAGTTACCACCATCGTGGCAAGTGGTACAAAACGCGAAGTAACCTCTACATTTTTGCGCCCACCAATGAGACCAAGGTCGCCAGAGTGGTTCGCTATTCCAAGGCGAGAGGGCCCTCCATCTTCACCGGACCAAATTGAATTGTAATACCCCACCGACATAGCAATCAAACCGGAGCTTGGAGGATACGTCTTTTACCCGGGTGCCTAGGAAGGCTCTCCCAAATACGATCGACAAGCCCATCACGAATCGAAGTCAAGGAGGGATCACCCCAACGGTTATGGTGCTGGAGTGGATCCTGGACGATATCGTATAGTTCGCCTTCAGATCCATCATGAGAAGTACCTGGCTGATAGGTAGTACATACCCATTGATCAGCCATAATAGTGCGCAAATGAACATTTACGCCAAATAGTTCACTATCCCACTCGGTCAGCACGCACGAAAAATCCCGATTCGTTGCGTCCTCGTCGCTTATTGGAAGGGCCTTTCCTTCCATCCATGACTGAGGTGAAACTCCAGCAATTTGACAAAAAGTGGGCGCCAAATCCAATAGTCCAACCGGCTTAGTAACCGTTGATGGCCTAATTCCCGCCGACGGGGCTGGTCGCCATATCAACGGCAATCGCATTAAGCCATCTACATGATATGGCCCTTTGAAGAGCAGTCCGAAATCACCCTGCAATTCGCCGTGATCGGTGGTGAAGATAATGTCCACATCGTCATAGCATCCTTTTTCAATCAACGAAGTGATTACTCTGCCAATTGCTTCATCGATCAACTCGCACTCAACGGCATTTCGAGCATTAACCTCGCGGACCTGGTCGGCCGTCAAGGTGGCTGGGACCCATGAACTTGGCGCTTCGTAGTTCGAGATAAGGGTTCCATCGTACCACGCTCTCCAATGTCGAGGCTTATCGTCTAGGATCGCCTCACGCTGACTCTGGGACTCGATATAGCCATTAGGCAGGGGTACGTCTTTCCAATTTATTCTCGCGACCTCAGATTGAGGCGGATCCCATGGATGGTGCGGGTCTGGAAAGCTCATCCAGCAAAACCAATCCTCGTCATTGCCCAAGGTGTTGAGCCAAGAAATTGTGCGGTCTGCTACCCAATCGGTATGGTACAACTCCTTTGGAACCGGGTTAACATGCACCTGAGGGGCCCCTGTATCGCCATCACCCTCCGAATTAACATCGAAGGACGAATTCAAAACGCTATAGAATCCACCGATTACCTCCGGATGGTTTTCCAAAAGCCAACGCGAATAGTGAAATGGGCCAACTGGTCCGTGCGCAGCTGACTCCATATGCTCAAAACCACGATACAAGCCCAAAAGAGGAGAAGCCGAACCTTGGCTCATCGCATTTTCCTCAAAACGTAGAAATGGATCCAAAAATGGTTGAAAGTGAGCTTTACCAATGAGGGCGGTTCGATAACCTACTTGATTTAAGACACTAGCCACAGATGGAGCCGCAACTGGAAGAGGTACGCCATTCATCCAAACACCGTGCGTACTTGGGTACTGGCCAGTCAACATGGTTGAACGTGAAGGCATACACACTACCGATTGAGGGTGCGCTCGCTCAAAGCGAACACCCGTCCTAGCCAGTTGATCTACCACCGGTGTCGATGCCAAAGTCCCACCATTGCACCCTAAGGTATCGTATCTCTGTTGATCGGTGGTAATAAAAAGAATTTTCCGAGCCAATTAAACCTCACCTTTTGTATTTTTATCCTCTAAGATTTCGCGAAGATTCTCGAGCGCTGCACCGGCTGCACCGCCAATGATCAAGCCAAAGTTGGCTGGTTCCGCATCAACGCTATAGATAACGAGAGATCTCTCTTCATCAACCTCGATCACGTCTATGGTTGATAGATGTTCCTTGACGATCGGAGCTATTATCCGATATTGAAAACGATGAGCAACAGGATCAATCGTCACGATGGTCTCAGGCAAGCTAAGGCCGCTGCCTAAAACAATCACGCGTGTCGTACCCTCTAGAGTTGCAGAGGCAATCCCCACAAACCATCGAGAGATCGCAAGAGGATCGCCAATCATCTCCCAAATCGTTTCAATGTCAGCTTTGATAAAAACCTCATAGCGAATTGATGCCCGCTTTTGCATTTCTTTTATTCTTCCTTACGGTTTAGACTACCTTGGCCATGTGATCCTCTTGATGCATATTCACTCTGTCGAATAATTCCCATGATGGCATCGAAAAGACAATCTCGAATCTGGGCCATCGACAGGTTTTGGTCATTGACCATAAGACAATAGGCTTCAAATGAGGAGAGGACGTCAATGGCCAAGAGAGTCATATTCGAATCCATTGATTCACTCGAAGGTAAAAAATCACCCAATATCCTTGCAATTTGGTGTCTTAAAAATCTCCTATTTCTTGAGATTTCTTCTTGAAGTATAGGTTGAAAAGGTGCGTTCAATCGGGCGACCATTGCGACTGGGGAAATTGCACTAAATAGCGTAATACGTTGATCAATGAGTGCTCCAACGCGATCATTCAATGTAGCATCGGCATTCAGCTTAACTTCTAACAAAGGCAGGGATCGATAAATCGCTCGAGCAATCGCGCTACGAACTAGATCGTCGGTATCGCTAAAGTAGCGAAATATAGAGCGACCCGAAACACCAGATGCTATGCCAATCTCTAATACGCTTGGCCTAAGGTTGCCGTTGGAGTAGAGATTTAAAAGTCCATCAACGACTAGGAGTCGATTTCGTTCACGACGGCTGCGACGACCATCTGGGTCACCCGGTGTCTCCTCTTCAAAGAAAGAAGCTGAGCCCAGGATTACCTCAAACTCTACAATTGCGCAATTAGTACTAGGTACAGTAGTCGTGCTAACAGAATCGAGATCCTCGTGGCTATCATGGTCGCAATCGCCATCAAGACATGCTGCTTCACATTTAGAAGCCTGTGATAGTATCGAAAATGCCACAAAGAGAGACTTGCGAAGAAGCAACTCATCTATTGGCTTCAGACTCGATCCATCGGTGGTCACCGAAGTGCTCATGCTCTTTGCAATTCCGTATCCAATTCAATTTCCAATTCATGTTCGATCGCTAACCCAAAAGAGCCAACATACCCAAATCCCATAGCGCCAAAATGATTCCGGCTACGGCACGAAAATTTAGATCGTCCCAATTTCGTCAAAAGCAAGCCTAAAACCCTGGCTCCAATGTATGTAATATCCAGATATAGAAGATCTCAATACAAATTTATGATCCATATACTTTTCAACGTACCTCAAGAGGCAAGTACTTAAGAACCTTTAAAATCGTGCGAACTCGACCTCAAAAGAACTCTAAAATCGTGCTAACTCGACCTCAAAGCAGCAACATCCTAACCCTAGTCCATCCCTAGTCCATCTCTAAGGTACCAGATAAACTCCTCCATTACCCTTGCCAAATCGACCCAACGCACAAAAAATCAAAGATAGATATCCTTTGAATCTCATACTAACCCAACTTTTGTCAGTCAATATGTCAAAACAATGATAACTTTGAATTATTGGAGATAAGTTCGGTACACGATGAGAAAAGATCGCTTAGGTAATTTTCCACGCCATCAGAGATGACACCAACAAAAAAGCAAAGACAAGGACCTAAGGTGATCAACGAACCATTATTCGGCGGCAAAATCGGCCGAACATATCAAGAGTCAACGCCACATTGGCCGGATCCGCCCTCTGGGGTCGGCCAACCAAATGTGATAACTATCATCTTGGATGACACTGGATTCTCACACCTTGGATGCTATGGATCGACCCTTGCAACCCCCAACATCGACGCCCTAGCCGCTGGTGGCTTGCTTTACACCAACTTTCACACTACGGGCCTTTGCTCTCCATCGCGGGCAGCAATTATCACCGGACGTAACCACCACAGCGTTGGAACGAGAGGGGTATCCAATTGGAACACCGGATATCCAAACATGCGAGGTGGCGTCTCAAAAAATGCAGCTACCACACCCGAACTGTTGCGCTCTGCCGGATATGCCACCTTTGCAGTTGGCAAATGGCACCTAGCTCCCATGATCGAGACATCGGCCGGCGGCCCTTACGCTAACTGGCCGCTACAACGGGGGTTTGATCGCTATTACGGCTTTTTGCAGGGAGAGACAGACCAGTTCTACCTTGAATTGACCTATGACAACCACCATATCGATCCACCCAAAACTCCAGAGCAGGGTTATCACGTCAGCGAAGACATAGTTGACCACTCGATCCTATGGCTTAGAGATCTGCTGTCGATTCGTCCAGATCGACCATTCTACCTCTACGTCGCATTTGGTGCAACGCATGCCCCACACCAAAGCCCACTTCAATATCGCCAGAAGTGGCGAGGGGCTTTCGACAGCGGCTACGACGTAATTCGACAACAATGGTTCGAGAGGCAGTTGGAAAAAAAGATAATTCCCCTCAACACCACCCCCTCACCGAGAAATCCGGGGGTGCCGCCTTGGGATGATCTAACGGAAAATCAAAAGAAGTTTTCGGCTCGCCTCCAAGAATCGTTTGCTGCAATCCTTGAACACACCGACCACCAAATTGGCAAGTTAATGACGTTCCTAACAGAACAAGACAAGTTAGACAACACACTGATTCTGCTTCTCTCTGACAATGGAGCAAGTCGCGAAGGAGGACCCTATGGGGTCAAGGATGAATTTAGCTTTTTCAACGGCAAATTAGAAGACATCGACTACATAGTTGAAAATAATCTAGATGAAATCGGGGGTCAATATTCACATTCGAACTACCCCTGGGGAGGGGCCCAAGCTGGCAATACACCTCTTCGCTGGTACAAACAAAATACCTACGGAGGTGGGGTTCGCGATCCGCTAATAGCACACTGGCCAGCAGGAATCCAAAACCCAGGTGAGATAAGGACCCAGTTTTGTCACGCAATAGACATCGCAGCAACAGTGCTTGATGTAACTCAAACCACCTTTGTCCAAGACAATGAAGGCCAGAAGCAGATTCCGCTGCATGGCCAATCCATCGTGCCAACCTTTAACGATTCAATGGCACCTCCAGTTAGAAACTCGCAATATTTCGAACAGATCGGCCACCGTGGAATCTACCTAAATGGTTGGAAGGCAACCACTTACCATGAACAAGGAACCCCGTACGAAGACGACGAGTGGGAACTCTTTGACCTATCAAAAGACTTCTCTGAGTGCCACAACCTCGCCACCAAATACCCTGATCGCCTAAGTGAGATGGTGGATACTTGGTGGTCTATAGCAAAAGAGATGGGCGTCCTTCCACTAGACGATAGAACTATAGAACTTTTTGGAGTTGAAAACCTTCCAGCAACACCCCATAGCGGATACAGCTATAAGTACCTTCCACCGATCTCTCACATCCCAGCAGATGCCTGTCCAACTCTCGGTGGTCGACTTTGGACCCTAAATGCAACAGTGGGAATATCAAAGAGCGATCCATCCGGTGTCATTTACGCAAGAGGAAGCCACAATGTGGGCCATAGCTTCTTTATAATCAACGGGGAACTCGTCTTTGACTACAACGCTCTAGGCGAGCACCACCAGGCTAGATCACCGATATCTCTTGTCGCAGGGCCTCACCTTCTCTTTGCAAAATTTGATCGAGAGGGCCAAGGAGGTAGCCTTTCGGTCGGGGTTGGCACCGATACCCTAACAACAGTGCAAATACCGACAGTCATCAGGATGCTTGGCTCGATGGGAATGGACCTTGGGCGCGATGGCCTCTCAAACGTCTCGCTCGACTACAGCGGCGACTTTGCCTTTACCGACAAGATCAAAGAGGTTACTTTTGAAATTCGATCGAGAAAGAGCAAAAAAGATCTCGAAACCATAGCGACCATAGAGATGTCGCGAGAATAATTTGGAGGTAAAAAATTGAATGATCCCGTGCTAAGAATCGACTCGATTAGAAGAAGAATGCACGCGATGCATTCGCTCTACTATGACGCAGTGGCAACGATGACAATCGATGATGTCAACCATTTTGAACGAGAAGGCGTCTTACCCATTGCCTTTAGCCTCTTTCATATAACGAACATGATCGACACCTCATTTTTGCTAATGACGAATACGCCTATGATTTGGAATTCGAAGTGGCAAGATCAGATCGGTCTCACCATCCCTGATCACGGCAAAAGCAAAACGGTATCAGAGATGGTTAACCAAAGAATTGGTGGTTACGGGGCATTCAAAGAGTATATGGGGCTGGTCTTTTCGCGTACCGAGCAATGGCTAGAGACATTAGATTCCAGCGATCTTACAAAGATTATAATTGCGAAACCGTTTCCACCTCAGATCGCATCAACCTTTAGCGCCCGGGTCGCCGGCGAAGAAGGAATCACTCTTGAAGATGCGATCGAGTGTTGGATCTACCAACACGGCCTTCGCCACATGGGCGAGATTGAACACGCCAGA
The DNA here is from genome assembly GCF_904848545.2 of Acidithrix sp. C25. Taxonomy (NCBI): domain Bacteria; kingdom Bacillati; phylum Actinomycetota; class Acidimicrobiia; order Acidimicrobiales; family Acidimicrobiaceae; genus Acidithrix; species Acidithrix sp. C25. The sequence continues at coordinate 640,023 of NZ_CAJHCI020000003.1, read as the reverse complement.
GGGCTAGTGGGCCTTGGCGGTATGACTTCTTAGGTTGCAAGTCCCCAATTAACCAACCAGAGATCAAAAGACAACACAAATCACAAGAAAACCGCAGCTCAACATGAGATATAGTCCTTGTGCTTCAATTTCCTCAAGGACAGATTCACTACCACCTAAAACAAAAGGAACTACCAGGCTATGAAAGCTCTACGAACTCCAGAGTCCCAACTTGAGCCAATTACGGACTTCCCGTTTAGTCCTCGCTATGAATCACTTGACGACTTTTAGAGGCTCTACACTGCGATGTACCTATATTGATGAAGGAGATAGCGATGCTCCCGTAGTTCTTTTAATGCACGGTGAACCATCGTGGAGTTGCCTCTTTCGAAAGATGATCCCCCCGCTTCTAAAAGCGGAATTTAGATGTGTAGCACCGGACCTAATTGGCTTTGGACGAAGTGACAAGCCAACTCTAACTACCGACTATACCTTTGGCCGTCATGTCAACTGGATGCACGAACTAATCATAAAAAATTGCCGCTAGACGAGATAACACTATTTTGCCAAGACTGGGGTGGCCTTATTGGCCTTAGAGTAGTTGGCATGGAGGCCGATTGATTTGCTCGATTGGTGGTTGCAAACACCGGCCTCCCAACCGGTAATGCAAAGGTATCTAAGGCATTTAGCGCATGGCGTGACTTTTCGATCCAATCTGAACAATTTCCAATAGGCGATATTGTAAATGGCGGATCCCTAGGTCGTCTCTCTCAAGCCACAATTGACGCCTATAGCTCCCCTTTCCCGGACGATATCTACAAAGCTGGAGCGCGAATCTTTCCGACCCTAGTCCCAATTAGTCCAGACTACCCTGCTCACCAGGATAATTTAGCCACATGGGAGACACTTTTTAAATTTGTAAAACCTGTCTTATGCGCATTTTCAGACAGCGGTCCAATAACAAAAGGGGAGAGACGAAGTTTATAGAGACAATTCCCGGTGCAAGTTTAGTTCAACATCATACGATCTTGAATGCTGGTCACCTTCTCCAAGAAGCGAGCTCCCAAGAACTTGCCCAGATGATTATCGACTTGATCAAAACCACAAGTTGACCACCAACAACCTACATCAAGATCAGCATAACCTTTAAGCCCTATCAACCTTTATTTATCAACCTTGATACATAGACCTAGATGTTGAACGATAAACCCGAGCAATCAGAAATAAAAAGAAAACCACGAACAAATGAGCTAAGTTAGGGGTGATTTCACTCCTTGGTTAAACTTCCCTTAATGGGTGAATTCTTTTTCATATTATTGCCTCGTGAGACTATCTAGCGAAAGGTCACAGTTGTCTAATTTCGACTCGACCATCGACCTAAATAGAGCCACCAGAATCATCAATAGCGCCATTCAACATCGCGTCGATCGCGCCTACCAACCAAGCGTAATTGTGGATCCAAGCAGCCACCTCGGATCCACCAACCCCACCAAAAGGCTCAACAGAACCATCTGTCGACCTAGGCATAGACCTAGTAACCACCTCGTAAGAGTCAAAGCGACTTCGAAAGACCTCTCTTTTGCAACTGCTCACAAAGCTCTGGGTGACGAAGCAACATCGCCACTAAAGAACAAAGATTTAACCACGACCAAGATCGCACGCATCCTTGATGTGACGACTATCTTCTTCCTAGTACCACTAGGAATGAATCTTTCCGACTCAGATTTTTACGCAAAAGAGTTTTTCCCTGAAGCTCAGTTCACAGATGAACTCTCAAATAAAACAAGCCACCATAGGCCAAAAGAGATCACCATCCACCGATCCCCACCAGCATTTTTATTGGTTTCGGTAATCGAGAGCCACCGAAGCATACTCCGACCGAGAAGATCGGTGCATGCTACCCCACTAGGCCAAGGACGCCAATCATGCAGCTTTCAACTTAGCAGGGATACACTTTCCCAGAGGGTCAGAGTCACAATTAGCAGATCTAACCCTAGTGATAATACCCTGAGAAAAAGAGTCCGACTTCCCTTTGAAAATCGGCCATTGGATTTAGTTCCAATTTTAAAGAAGAGGCTAAGGATCACAAAAGCTACCATCGTCAAACTTGATGATGTGACAATCCTCAAAAGACTCGGGCGATTGATACTAGAGCCGCAAGTCCGCCTAAAACGCATCAACAAAGTTATGGCACTATTTGGATTAAAGGTAATCACCCAAGTGCAAAAAGCACACACAACTCGGCTATTTGCGACGCCGTTGGCGCTTTCATCATTATTCAATGACGATGGAATGAACAGAGATAGAGTGGTCGCTCCGCTATGGCCTAGCGGCAATATATGGACTGTATTCAATGGCTCTTAATGAAAAAAGCACCCATCGAAATGGAGGCAAAGAAGATGGTAATAGATATGGACAAACTGCTCAAAGATCTTTCTTTGGAATCTGAGGTCTTGATAGACCTTTTGGATCACCTTGACGACTTGGCTTGGAATATCCAAACACCGGCAGAGGGTTGGACGATTCAGGATCAGGTAAGTCATCTAGCTTACTTTGACAACGCAGCCACCCTTGCACTGAAAGAACCAGATAGATTCAATTCAGAGTTAGCAAACGTAATCGCCTATGGAGAAGATTTTCCCAATGAAATTGCAAAGCAGAACCACAATATGGCGCCAGACAAACTCCTGGAGTGGTTCAAAAGTGCTAGAACCGCTCTAATCTCTTCGTTTCATGGAGTAGACCCGCGCTCTCGATTACCCTGGTACGGTCCCGATATGAGCGCAGCAAGCTCAATCACTGCGCGCCTCATGGAGACATGGGCCCATGGTGTAGACATTGCAGATGCCCTAGGGGTTCGGGTCATCCCCACGAATCGCTTGTTCCATATCGCACACCTTGGATATGCCACCATGCCCTTTGCCCATTTGCTAAGGGAAATACCGATTCCTCAAGTTTCAATTGGAGTGGAGCTGATTGCGCCAGATGGTTCAAAATGGACCTTCGGGCCGCCGGATCCGGCCGAGGTAGTTTCTGGAGACGCTCTCGACTTTTGTTTGGTGGTAACTCAACGACGGAACCTCGCTGATACGACAATTATAACTAGCGGTCCCAACGCTGCAAACTGGATGCAAATCGCACAAGCATTTGCAGGTACACCTGGTCCAGGGCGAAAGCCAACCCTCAAAGAAGAATCAAAAGCGAATTAGCTACCCACGAATGGAGAGTCTCGAAATGAAAACCAAGAGAGCGGTCCGAATCGCAAATTGCTCCGGCTTTTACGGTGATCGTATGCAAGCAGCCCTAGACATGGTCGAAGGCGGCCCAATCGACTTTTTAACGGGAGATTACCTAGCGGAACTGACAATGCTTATTCTTTGGAAGTCGCGACTGAAAGATCCTCGTGCAGGCTATGCAAGGACATTTCTCACCCAGATGGAACAGGTACTTGGCACCTGCATGGATCGCGGCATCAAAGTTGTGAGCAATGCCGGTGGACTGAATCCGTCAGGACTAGCAAATGATATCCGCCAACTAGCAGCTCGCCTTGGTCTAAACCCGAACGTCGCCTACATTAGCGGCGACGACATCGCCCCAGAGATTCCCAGTCTTTTAGAGGCTGGATACGATCTTGAAAATCTTGATACAAAGATAAGTCTCAAAAACTCGAATATCCAAGCACTTACAGCAAATGCCTACTTGGGGGATGGGGCATTGTTGAAGCTCTAAAAAACAACGCCGATGTCGTTATTACAGGGCGTGTTACCGATGCATCCTTGGTGGTTGGACCTGCCGCCTATTGGCATGGTTGGGAGCGAACTGACTTCAACGAGCTAGCTGGCGCAGTAGTCGCCGGTCACATAATTGAATGCGGACCGCAAGCAACTGGCGGGAACTATCCATTTATTGCAGAGATCACCGATAGGCGTTACCCTGGATTTCCCATCGCTGAAGTGGCATCTGACGGAACCGCGGTCATAACCAAGCACCCAAATACCGGTGGCTTGGTGAGCGTTGGAACCGTAACAGCACAGCTCCTCTATGAGATAGCCGAGCCCCAATATTTAAACCCCGATGTGATAGCACACTTCGACACCATCGACCTCAAAGAGATCGGCACAAACCAAGTGGCGGTCTCTGGGACAAAAGGAAGCGCTCCGACACAAGACCTAAAGGTCGCCATCAACTATCTCGGTGGTTTTCGCAATACTATGACTATGGTGCTTACCGGCCTGGACATCCAAGATAAAGCACAATGGGCCCAGGATGAGCTCTTTGGTATTCTTGGCGGAAAGGAGAGATTTGAGTCAGTCGACATACAGCTGATTCGTTATGATCAAATGGACGCACCTAGTAATGAACTCGCTATCGCTCATCTGAGAATAACTATAAAAGATTCCGATCCAGGCAAAGTCGGAAGAGCCTTTTCAGGTGCAATAGTAGAGCTCGCCTTAGGTGGTTATCCAGGATTTCATGCCACCTCAATTCCCACTTCAGAAAGTGCCTACGGCATTTACTGGCCAACGCTCATTCCCGCATCTCTCGTCAGCCACGAGGTAGTTCTAAGCGACGGATCAAGGTTACCGATACCACATACCAATCAACAGGATGGGACCATAAGTCATACAGCCCAAAAACCAACAAAGTCAGAGCCTAAAATCTCTAAGGTAATCAGCAGTAAAACTCATTCGATCCCCTTAGGTCGCCTATTTGGCGCTCGCTCGGGAGATAAGGGAGGTAATGCAAATGTTGGCCTCTGGGCACGTAACGACCTTGCCTATGAATGGCTCTTGGAGAACCTTGGGATAGATACTTTCAAAGATCTACTGACGGAAGCAAAAGATTTAGAAGTGCGGAGGTTTGAACTTCCAAACCTAAGAGCTATCAACTTCGTAGTGGTTGGTCTACTCGGCGAAGGAGTGGCATCCTCGAGCCGCTTAGACCCCCAAGCCAAGGGACTTGGTGAATACATTCGGTCAAGACACCTAGGGATTCCCGAGCAACTAATTCCCATTGAGTTCATACCCAAATAAGAATCCATGCTGGGAGAAAGCAATAGCAGGAAGCGATTTTCGAGGCAAAAAGATACGGGAAAGTCACTGAGATCGATTTTCGCAACTCGATTTTCAAAGGGGACCCTCAGTGAGAGGTTTTTCAGGGTCACTGGTCGCGCCTAAAGACTGCGATCTGACCCTAGATTAATCCCGATTCCTTTGGAATTTGCCGGTCATAGCGGCGATAGATGCGGCCTCCAAAAGTGCTTTGGCCTTATTGTTGCACTCTTCATCCTCACCGATAGGATCCGAATCAAAGACTATTCCGGCTCCTGCTTGAAGATGGCCCCGTCCGCTTGGCTCAACAAGCAAAGTTCTAATCGAGATAGCCACATCCATATTTCCGGCCAGATCGAAGTAACCAACTACTCCAGCGTATGGACCTCGCTTGTAGCTTTCAAGTTCATTGATAATTTGCATAGCCCTGACCTTGGGAGCGCCCGAAACAGTACCAGCTGGCATCGTCGCCTTCAGGACATCGATTATCGTCACCCCTTCGCGACGCTTAGCTGATACCTGCGACGTAAGATGCATGACTCTCGAATAGCGCTCAAGGGTCATAAGTTCATCGATATGCTCACTGCCATATTGCGAAATTCTTCCCAGATCATTCCTCGCCAAATCAACCAGCATCGTATGCTCAGCTAGTTCCTTGGGGTGCTCAATCAGCTCAGCTGCCAGCAATAGATCCTCGGCCTGAGTGGTACCCCTAGATCTAGTTCCAGCAATAGGACGCGAAATGACCTTCTGACCTTCCACTCTTACAAGAGGCTCCGGCGATGAACCTGCGATCTTGATCTCTGGAAAGTCGACAAAATACATATAGGGAGATGGGTTTTTCAACCTGAGGACCCTATAAAAGGACAACGGGTCACATTCGAGATCGAAGCTAAACCTCTTCGAAAGGACGACCTGAAAGATATCGCCGTCCAATATATGTTCTTTGGCAATCTCTATCGACTCGACAAAGGAGTGCTGAGAGATAGATACCTCTAAATTCGATAGAACAATGCCGCTTTGAGAGATCGGAGCCACAAATGGCGAGACAGATATATTGGAGACGCGACGCTCCAATTCGTCCAAACGGTCATTCGCTTCGTCGTAGAGGCGTGAGTGCACGCCACCACCTGAGTCGCCTGGGACAACAACTGTGGATATCAAAAAGACTCGCTGTGCAAGGTGGTCAAAACATGCCAAATCCCCAATGAGAGCACATATGGCATCAGGAAAACCAACTGGATCTGGATTTCTCGCTCCAATATCTTCGACCTCTGAGATTACGTCATATCCAACAAACCCCACAAAACCACTTTGGAGAGGAGGGAGTTCCGCCATTGGCTCGGTAGCGAGCTCACCTAGAAGTCGATCGAATTGATCTAAATAGCTGCCATCAGGGTCAATCGCCAACGATCGCGCAAGTTCGTGATCTTGGGTCACAAAGGAGACCTTTGAGTCAGTGAGGCTAAGAACACCTAGTGGGCGTATACCAATAAATGAATAGCGCGACCAACGTTCGCCTCTCTCGACGGATTCAAGCAAAAATGAGTGACTCTCTCCGCTAGCAAGGGCTCGATAGACCGAAACCGGAGTCAGCTCATCTGCCAATATCTCCCGATAAACAGGAACGATCATGCTTTGAGCCGCACGATCTAAAAATTCTTGCCTCGATAGAAATCGCACGAACTAAACCAACTTTCAATTAATCCATCCATCAATGGGCTCAACGCGCAAAGCTTCATTAGAGTTAGCTAGCAAGAAGGAGCGCTGACTTTGGTAGATACCTATCAATCAGGCTAAGATGCCATTTTGGAGTCGGCGATCAAATCCCGATAAAAACAAGAGTAGTTCCCGGTATGACATGCCCCAGATCCCCGCTGGATCACTTTTATGAGTAAGGTATCCCCATCGCAGTCATAGAGGAGCGACATTACCTCTTGAATCGCTCCCGAGGTGTCGCCTTTAGCCCACAGCTCTTGGCGGCTTCGCGAATAAAACCAAGTTCTACCACTGGATAGGGTCAGACGTAGCGACTCTAAGTTCATCCACGCCATCATTAAAACTTCATTGTTGGTCGAGTCTTGAACGATAGCAGGGACTAAACCATCTGAATTAAATTTTACTAACCTTTCTAGATCGATCTCGTCGTGGGTCACAGGTAAAGTCCCGTTTCATTTACAATTCGCACCGATGCCACAGCGTGAATGTCTCGCTCCTTTAGAATCACGTAGTCTTCACCTTGGACTTCAACCTCAAACCGATCCTCCGGATTGAAGAGGACCTTATCTCCTGGAGATATCGATCGAACGGCTGGACCTACGGCAACGACCTCGGCCCAGGCAAGTCGCTTGGCTACTTGTGCAGTAGCTGGAATTAGAATGCCCGATCGAGAATGGCGCTCGCCCTCGGATTGAGGAGTTGTGACCAGAACCCTATCGGCCAACATTGTTATAGCTTGCTTTGAATCTTCCACTTAACTCTCAAAAAATGTTGAATGAAATTTAGATACTAGTTGGTCGATCCTATAGTTCTTTTTCTTTCGATTCGCCAATCAACTTTAGATCGGCCATCGCTACTCCAAGATGCGATTTGGTCTAACCGGTATTGATTGTGCTAGCAGTGCATCTTTTACCTCTGCGACCGAAAAGGTGCCAAAATGAAAGACCGACGCAGCCAAAAGCCCAGTAACTCCGCTAATCTTTGCTCCTTGGACAAAATGATCCAGTGAACCCGCTCCCCCCGATGCAATAATAGGAACGTTCGTAGCGCCCGCTACCGCCGAAAGACCCTCGAGATCAAAACCTTCCTTAGTCCCATCTCTATCCATAGAGGTCAATAAGATCTCTCCCGCACCAAGTCGCTCTCCCAGGATAGCCCAGCTCTTCAACTCAATACCGGTAGGAGTTCGTCCGCCATGGGAGTAAACCTCAAAGCTTGAACCGGTCCATTTTGAATCAATTGCCAAAACAACACATTGTGAACCAAATTCATTGGCTATCTCACATATCAAGGCGGGTCGCGCAAGGGCTGCGGAATTCAAGGCGACTTTATCAGCGCCAGCACGCAAGATTGCACGAGCATCACTTACACTTCTAATTCCTCCACCAACCGTGAGAGGGATAAAGACCACACTTGCTGCTCGTTTTATCAGATCGATAGTGATGGGTCTGTTGTCAGATGACGCTGTGATATCCAAAAAGACCACCTCATCGGCACCACTTCGATCGTAAAAACTGGCAAGTTCAACCGGATCTCCAGCATCTCGCAAAGAGAGAAAGTTGGTTCCTTTGACAACGCGTCCTTCATCTATATCCAAGCATGGAATCACCCGTACGCTTTGCATAGCTTTACCGCCTCCATAACGTCGATCAATCCCTCATGCACAGCTTTTCCAGAGATAACCCCGAAGATGACCTTGGAGTCTGAATCCCTATCAACCATCTTGACCAAATCACTAAAACCAGAGACACCGCCAGAGGCTATCAAATCTACGTCCGCATCCGCCGCAACTTTGCCAGCGTCAAAGAGCGTCTCAAAGTCGGGACCCTCGAGCGTTCCATCCCTTGAGATATCGGTCAGAACCAAGGCACTCGCGCCCAGTTCTATGGTTCGCGCTAGGGCCACTTCAAGTGTTACATCGCTTCTTTCTAACCAGCCATTGAGAGCACAGACCTTCTGGCCATCTTCATTGCGATAGTCAAGACCCGCCGCAATTGCACCAGAAAAGTTAGAACATAGTTCTCCAAATAGTTCTGGATCAGAGACGGCCTTCGTCCCAATAATCAATCGTGACACACCGCTCTCAACCAAGCGTTGAGCATCATCCATACTTCTAATACCACCGCCAACTTCAATTTTCACGCCAGCGTCGTTGGATATTGCCACCAAAGTACCAATTAGTTCTTGATTGTTACCGCTTTGACGAGCCGCATCCAAATCTACGATATGAATCCAGGAGACACCGCAGTCGATGAAGTTTCTTACCTGATCCAGCGGCGAGTCATAAACTTTAGCCATGTTGTAGTCACCCTTATAGAGGCGCACCGACTCGCCACCCAAAAGATCGATTGCGGGTATGAATTCCACCTTTTCACCTCACTCTAAATAGTTACTAAAAACCAATTTCCACTAAAGCCAGCCCACAAGCCAATATCCCAGAACCCATATCCCATTTGCGAAGTTCTAGCCTTATCGCCATTAACTGTAGCTATCGCCATTAAGCCAGAGCCATAGGCCAGCTACTCTTCTCGGCTCTTTTTGGCGCAGAGAAATAACAACTTGAAATTTCAAGTTATCACTAAAGAGCAGCACTATTCTCCATTTCCTTTTCTTTTTATCCAAGTGCATTTCATTTAGAGATGTTTCTATTCGTTAAAAGCCACTTTAGATCGATGAAATTCGAACAAAGTTAGCGAGCATTGTCAATCCATCGGTGGAAGACTTCTCGGGATGGAATTGAGTGCCAAAAAGATTTCCCTTTTGAATCGCTGCGGTAAAGTCATGGCCGTAGTTGGAGATAGCTGAAGTATCTACACCAACAGGCGCCCCATATGAATGGACGAAATACATCCACGTCTCTTGGCCCAGCCCACTAAATAGAGGCGACTTTGAAAAGCGATCTTGAATCGCAATCCGATTCCACTGCATCTGAGGAATTCGCAGATTAGTCTTAAGCAGTTCAATCCGACCTTCGATAATCCCAAGGCCCGCTTCGTTAGGTGACTCGTCGGAGCCCTCATAGAGCATCTGAAGACCGACGCAAACTCCTAGCGTTGGTAGAGAGCGACCAACCGCCTCATATATAACGTCATGAAAGCCAACATTTCGAAGAGCTTTCACACAAGCCCCAAAGGAGCCAACCCCCGGAAGCACAAGGCCCGAATAATGTGAAAGTGGAAATTGGCTATCCACCAAATTCACATCGGCCCCAATTGACTCTAGCGCCTTAGCAACTGAGGCCAGATTTCCAATTCCATAGTCCAAGACTGCGATACGATTCTTCATATAAATCTCAATCTCCCCAGCTTGCCGAGTGCAAAAGTATCACAAAAATTCTCTAGACCAAAATAGATAAACCAAAGCCTGCCATCATTAGCAACGAGGCCAAGCACCTTTTATCTTTCATTTATCATTGTGGGCTACGCCAAGACACCTTTGGTTGAAGGCACTCCCATCGAGGTACGAGCAGCAGCCATCAAGATGGCTCGCGCGACTCCCTTGAAGGTAGCCTCCAAAATATGGTGAGCATTCTTTCCTCGCCTCAAGTCAAGATGTAGGCAAAACCGCCCAGCAAAACAGAATGCCCTAAAAAACTCCTCCGCTAAACAAGGATCAAAGGGCGGGCTTCCAAGCGGATTAGAAGATGGAAAGTCGATGCCGTAGTAAAGGTAGGGTCTGCCAGAGAGGTCGAGCGACACTTCAACAAGAGCTTCATCTAATGGCAGTGTCAAAGAAGAAAAGCGAGAAACACCCATTTTGTCCCCTAGAGCCTCAGCAAAGATCGTGCCAAGGACGATTCCAACATCCTCAACAAGATGATGTGCATCTACTTCAATATCTCCCTTGGCTGAAATTGAGATATCGCAAGACGAATGTTTAGAAAGCTGAGTCAGCATATGGTCAAAAAATGGAATCATGGTGTCAATCTCAGATGATCCGCTCCCGTCGATGACAATCGATGCCTCGATTGAAGTCTCTTTAGTCACTCGTCGACAACTGCCGGCTCGAGCTACCCGACCTTCATCTAAACCATCAATTGTACTCATCAATTTTTCTCCAGTGTTATCATTGCCACCTAGACATTAATGCATCGTTCTCCTCGACAAGGTTGGTCTTTTCAATTGGGCCAACCTGTCAAGTCACAGTTTGGATTTTTTGAAGCTAAAGGAGCTCCAAAGACTCCTCTAGTGCCGCCAAAAAAGCGTCGTTCTCGGCCTTTGTACCAATGGTGACCCTAAGGCAGTCGTCAAGTCGGGGCCACCTCGACCAATCTCTCACCAAGACACCACGCTCCAGCAACAACTCCCAGAGGCGATGGCCGTGGCCAATTTTGGGTCTAAAGAGGATGAAGTTGGTGGCTGAGGGCCAAAAGGAGAGATCTAAAGAGCCAAAGCGATCCTGCACCCTCTCGCGCTCTGAAATCAAAAAGGATACCCTCTCCTCCATCTCGGCAATATAGTCGAAACTCAATTCGGCAAGCAGGGCTTTCGAGGCATCCAAGTGGTAAGGTAGTGCAACTCGCCACAGCGTCTCAATAATTTTCTTATCTGCGATAGCATAACCAATACGCATGCCAGCAAGTGACCATATCTTAGAGAAGGTTCGCACTACGACCAAATTGTCGTATCTCTGGATCAAAGGCACCGAACTCTCGTCGTTGAATTGCCCATATGCTTCATCAACGACGACAAGGCTACCAAAGCGGCCCAAAAGGGTATCCACCAATCCACTTTCTTCAAGAAGGCCGGTTGGATTGTTTGGAGTACAGACAAATACAAGATCAGCCTTAGAGACCTTTAGGTCATCGATTCCTCGATTTAGATCCACCAGAAGCCGACTATCGCGCTCAAGTGCAACATATGGGGTTGAGGTAACTCGTGCTATCGTCTCATACATTGCATATGTGGGTTCGAATGATGCTGCCACTCTAGTGTCGCCGCCATAGCCAAGCAGTATCGACTGTAGAACCTCGTTCGAGCCATTCGCGATGAAGACCTGCTCGGGAGATACACCGTGGAAATCGGCAATTGCTCTAATCGCCCCCTTCGCAGACCTGTCGGGGTATCTGTTTAGGTTCATCCCCCCAACAGCCTTTGTCCAAGCCTCAAGGAGTTGTCCAGGCGGCGAAAATGGAGACTCGTTGGTATTTAGCCGTATTGGGACATCAACCTGTGGTGAATGATATCCCGCGAAGACCCCTAACCCATCTCTTGGAGCGACTGTCACTTCTTTAATCTCATCTTTGCTGCCTGTCCATGAGCCCAAAGACCTTCAGCTTTTGCGATTGCTTCAACGTGCGGAGCTATATACTCCATCGCGGATTTAGAAACCTCAACAGCATGAATACGCTTTTGAAAATCGACCACGGAAAGCGCAGAGGCAAATCGGGCCGTTCCATAAGTTGGAAGGACGTGACTTGGCCCAGCGATGTAATCACCAACACTCGCAGGGGCATAAGGCCCCAAAAAGACCGCACCTGCATTTCGAATCAGAGGAACCATCTTTTCATATTTAGTACTCAAAATCTCCAAATGCTCAGGCGCAATCGCATTTGAGACCTCAAGAGCTTGCTGGAAATCTCGCACAAGAACTACATATCCACCTTCGTTGAGAGTCATGGCGGTCTCTTTTTGTCGCGGAGACTTCTCGAGTAACGTTTCACACAACGAAGGTGCCCTTGCAGCCAAATCCTCATCCCAGGTTATCAACCAGGCCAGGCCATCTGGACCGTGCTCGGCCTGAACTATCACATCCATGATTGCCCACTTGGCATGCACAGTGTTATCGGCAATTACCACAACTTCACTAGGACCAGCAAAAGAGGTTGGAACACCTACCACCGAAGAGACTTCGCGCTTCGCTTGAGAGACGTATATATTTCCTGGACCCACTATGACGTCTGCCTTACGAACAGTTTCTGTGCCATAAGCCATCGCGGCTATCGCCTGTGCTCCTCCGATTGAATAGAGATGATCGACAGAGGCAATGTGAGCTGCCGCAAGAGTAGCGTCATCCACGGTTCCATCGCTACGTGGCGGTACGCACAGGATGATCTCCTCTACCCCAGCAACCCGGGCTGGAATTGCAGTCATCAATACAGAACTTGGGTAGCGAGCCTTACCGCCAGGCACATAGCAACCAGCTACCGCAACCGGAACTGTCATTTGCTGGACAATCAATCCATTGTGATGAAATTCGCGATCTTCGTGAAGTTCAATCTCGTAGTAGCCCGAGATAGCCTCAGCCGCCACCTCCAAAGAGTTTCGAAGACCAGGATCCAAGCCGCTATATGCAGCCTCCATCGCGTCACGCGTCACCTCTAGCTCTTTAAGGTCAACCTTGTCGAACTTCTTAGTCATTTCAAAGAGAGCTCGATCGCCTCGTTGTCTTACTTCATCACATATTTTTCTAACAGCTTCAACTGGCGGTTCGCCTTGAGCTTTGGGTCGGGGCAATACACTAAGGTAATTACCGCTGGATTCTCTGAGATCAAGAGTCTTTAGCATCGTATCTAAAGACTAATAGCCAAAGTCAATACAATAATTGCATATAGGACCTCAAAATCTTCTACCGCCCACCTCAAGATCGCCAATCAACTAAGTTCGAAGCGTCACGACTAATGTTTTATCAGGGTAAAACCATTTGAACGGATCAAGGCAAAATCATTCAATGAGCTCACACAATGCAGAATTATCGTCCATCCAAAGTGCTCTCGAAGAGATCACCCATCGAATCAAAGTTATAGCAGATACAGCTACCGCGGATCCAAATGATGCATCTAGCCCTCACCTAGTTGCACTCGAACGATCTCTAGCTAGTGCCATTAGAAGTATCATAAAGGCTCAAAAGGCAAAGTGAGATAGGTAACGTCTGGGTTTGCTCAAAGGCAATATCACAATAAAAAAACAAGAACTGCTTTAATGGTCCTTCCACTAAAGCAGTTCTTGTTTTTTGGTCCCTAGTCAAAAAGTTCGCCCTTATTAGAGAAAAGCTAGTCCTTCGAATCTCGACGCAGTAAAAACCGCTGAATCTTACCGCTTGGGGTCTTGGGAAGGGCTTCGACGAAATTCACAAATCGGGGATAGGAGGTCTTTGAAAGTCGATCTCGAACGACTTGACGAATCTCCTCGGCGAGTTGGTCACTTGGCACCTCGCCCTCGCGTAGCACTACGTAAGCGCTAATAGCTTCGCCCCTTAGCTCGTCGGGGACCCCAATTACCGCGCACTCCGCAACAGCCCTATGCGCCATAATCGTTGACTCAACTTCAAACGGACCTACTCGATACCCTGCAGTCAAAATCACGTCGTCACTTCGACCCGCAAAGAAGAAGTTACCTTCATCGTCCATCGACGCCACGTCACCACTTAGGTAATAGCGGCCATCGCTAGAGAATCGCTCCTTTGTCTTTTCTAGGGCGTTATAGTACCCAGGGAACCAAAAAAGTGGCGACGCATAGGTATCAATCGCTACTTCGCCATCAATCCCAAATCCAAGTTCAACGAAGTCAGAACTAAGCACAACAGCCCTAAAGCCCATAGTGTTTTGACCCATCGATCCTGGTTTCACACTACGCCTCAGTCGTTCATCAAAGTGGTTATTTATCATCATGCCAAGCTCAGTTTGACCGTAATGGTCACGAATCTCAACACCAAGGGATTTAGCAGCCCAATCGATAACCTCAGGATTCAATGGCTCTCCGGCACTCGACATCCTCTCAAGCTTCGTGGGAATCACCTTATCGGAAAGGGCGGCTCTCATGGCGCGATAGGCCGTAGGCGCTCCAGCAAAGTTGGTCACATTGTATCTTTGCCAGATTCCTTCAATGTTCTTAGGATCAAATGGGAGATTCAAAAACAGAATCGAATGGCCAAGACTCAAAGGTCCGATAACGCCATAATAAAGGCCATATGCCCATCCTGGATCCGCCAAGTTCCAATAGGTGTCACTGCTTCTAATTCCTATACCAAGAGTCATGTAAGCCTCAAAGGCAGCCAACGCCCAGATAGGAACAGGAACACCTTTTGGAGTTCCCGTGGTTCCAGAGGTGTATATAAGAACGATCAACTCCATGGGATCTATATCTACGAAGTCGAGATAAGGCTCCTCGCTAAGAGCTTGAGCAAACGAGACGTCCCCGTCTACTTGTGTCTCCCCAACAACTATCACCTTGGCAATCGAACGTGAGAGGTCATCCAACTTAGCAACGTTTGCGCTATTAGTTACGACAAAGGCCGATTTAGAGTCTTCGACCCGAAATGAGATAGCATCGGTACCAAAGGCCGTAAATAACGGAACATAGACAGCGCCTAACCTCCAAATGGCTAATGCTGTAATGAGAAGCTCTGGACATTTTGGAAGCAAAACTCCTACACGATCACCGCGTTCGACCCCATGTTCAAAAAGATACGCCGCCAAGCGTGCCGACGAATCCCCGAGTTCATCTAGCGAATATTCTCTTGAGGAAGTTTCATCCACATAGATCAAACCACCCCTGCCATCTTTCGAGTGGCTCAAAATAGTCCGAGCCAAGTTATTAGGTCCCGACTTATATCGAGCCAATAGATCACTTAGGTAATCGTCAAGCCCCTTGCCCACATCTTCCATTTCCATGGCCTCCCCCTACGAAAAATTCAAACGAATACACCGTCTGCACAGACCGCAATCTACAACCACTAGGTAAAAAAATAAAATCGAAAGCAACAATCGCTCGCCAAAACCATGCAAGAAATTGCCCTATCGTTTCATCCATCACCAAGGTCGACCTCGCCTCATAGTCGTAGCAAGAGGCCATCCACGTGAAATATCCGATTCGCGGCTACGAGGGAACACGGCGGTCGCAAAATAAAATCGACGCCGATCTATAAAATCTCTGCACCATGCCTTGATCTAAAGGGAGATTACGTTAATCCCGTTGATCAGTGGCAATTGGTATTAGCCGATCGTGAACGTATAATACCGCTTCAGGTAAGCACATGGGGTGATTATTAGGCTCGTAGCAATAGTTGCACCAACCAAAGAGGCTGGAAGATTCCATAGTTAATGATCGGCTTCTAAAGCCAAAAACCATTCTGGCCAAAGAGTTAGATTCAAAAGTATCAAAACTTCCAATGCTCAATTTGTCCTTCGATCCACATTAATACTTCCACTACATTAAAAAACAAAGAATTAAGAACTGAGTTTGGGTTAGATAAACCTCCACAAGAACAAGGTAACAATCAATCAGCCCCATGAAACCGGCTGGCCCAGTTGAAATGGCCCAGTTGAGGTGGGACCTGATCTCACAAATAAGAAATATCTAAGTTTTCACTTATCGAGAAATCATCAATTACCCCAATAATGTGAAAGTGAATCAAATCGATCCTATCTTCAGGCTAAACAAGAATGGTCATGGCCATCCAACCTCACCCACTACAAAATTAGCAATTCTTTGATTAGAGCCACGTTCCTAAGGCATAACAAGGCCGATTTGACGAGATTCCCACTGCCCAAAGAACCACCAGGCGCCCAAGCGAAACGACACTTCCGAGAAGCTCGTCGACAAAAGGCACAAAGAATGAGAGATTTGGGTATCGAAAGAACTTCAGATCCGCATCCAACTCCCTTGAGTTCGCATCCTCAAAAATGCTTGGCCCCAAAAATGCCAAATTCGAACGCTTCAAAAGATAAGGGTAAAATTTAATGCGAAACAAGAAAATTGTCTATGTTCTAAAACGATTTCCACGCCTCTCAGAGACCTTTATCCTTGAAGAGATGCTTGGCCTTGAAAAAAAAGGCTTTGAGCTCCTCGTTCTTGCTATGGCTGACCCAAAGGAAAAGTTCATAGATCCAGACGTAGCCCAACTGCGAGCCTCGGTTATATATCTGGGCGAAGAAAAGCCAAACCAAAGCCCTATCGAGCTTTGGTCACAGATAATAAAAGAACACCTCTTCCTCAGCAAGTCCGACCCCCAAACCTACAAAGAAGTTATAGGAAGTCTGGTAATTCATGGTAATTTCACGGCATCCATGAAAAATATCGCATGGGGGATCAAGATCGCTCGCCTGTGTCAAGGGGAAGATGTTGGCCACATACATGGTGGTTTTGCTCACTCACCTGCAAGTGCCGGAATGATAGCCGCCAGAATCCTAAAGTTGCCATTTTCGATGGCGGGCCACGCAAAAGACATCTATACATCCTCGCCAGATTCACTCGCACGCAAGATCTTGCAAGCTCAATTCATATTGAGTTGTTCCAGTCGGGCTCGAGATGAGATACGAAGTAGAACACTCGATCTACTTCCCAAGGGCGAACTCGACAAACTCCTTTTAGTCCACCATGGAGTGGACTCAAATAGATTTCGTCCCCCAGAAACTAAACCATCGGAGCCTAACGGCGGAGAAATTACCCTCTTAGGAGTAGGGAGACTCGTCGAAAAAAAGGGTTATGCAACTCTCATCGATGCATTCGCAAAGGTTGCATGCGAACGTGAAGGTGTAAAACTTCGCCTAGTTGGAGACGGTCCACTTAAGAGTGAACTAAAAGATATGGTCAAGTCCTACCAGCTACAAGATCGAGTGCAGTTCTTAGGGGCTCTCGAGAGAGACGGCGTACTCAAAGAGATGCAGTCCGCAGATATCTTTGTACACCCCTCGATAGTCCTTAAAAGTGGCGACCAAGATGGAATTCCTAACGTTCTCTTAGAAGCAATGGGCTGTGCCCTAGCGGTTGTTGGGGCAGACATTCAAGGCATCAAAGAGGTAATCACCAATGACCTCAACGGAGTAATAGTAAAAAGTGGAGATACTAGTGCTCTGGCCGGTGCAATCGTGGAATTAGTTGATTCACCTAAAAAACGACAAGCAATAAGTTCTAAAGGGAGGCAACAAGTAGTAAGGAACTACTCCAAAGAGGCAGCGATTGAGACGGTTTCATCATTGATGGCCATCTCGCTAGATAGCCTCCCAGTTCCATAGCTCCAAAGTGAAAAACCAAAGAAAACCCATCTTGAGCTACCCAAGGTCATTCAATAGGAGGTCAATCTTTAGCTAAGGCTATGAAAGCTGGGCACAGATCAGCCAATGCACATGCATGGCATCTGGGTTTTCTAGCTACACATACAGCCCTACCGTGAAGTATCATTCGAAGGCTCAAGGCCCCTCGATCCCGTGGTGGAACCATCTCATTGAGTTCAAGCTCGATCTTTACGGGATCCGACAAAGTGGTAAAGCCCAATAACTTGGAGAGTCGCATCACATGTGTATCAACAGGAAGGCCCGGCTTGTCGAAGGCTACAGACAATACAACATTGGCGGTCTTTCTCCCGACACCAGCCAGAGAGGAGAGACCCTCCATTTCATTGGGTAGCTCACCACCGCCCTCAAGGACGGAGCGGGCCATCGCGATCAAATTTTTTGCCTTATTATGGTAGAACCCCGTGCTCTTGATGATCTCCTCGACGTCAACGATATCCGCACTTGCAAGCAAGGTAGGCGTACCATAACTTTCAAAAAGTTTTGGCGTTACCATGTTGACGCGTTTGTCTGTGCATTGAGCAGAGAGAATAGTCGCAGCTAGCAGCTGAAAAGGTGTGCTAAAGTCCAATTCGCAAAGTTCGCGAGCCGTACCGGGATAGAGGTCACGCAAACGCGCAATAATCTCGGCACGTCGCTCATCTTCGCTCGAATCTCGAAAGCCGTCGTTAATCATTGACTCAGATCCTAAGAGTCCATTAGAGGAACTTGGGAGGAAGAATTTGCGAAATACTCGCCCATAAGGGTCTCATCTTCAAAAACACCTTAATACAAAAGCCAAATTTAAAGATCAACCCAGGGGTTTGTTACCCCTAGAACCCCTTGGTTTACCTGAAATGGTCGCATCATGTTATAGAAGAAGACAAGCATTCATATTCAATTTCCGGCTGTAGGACTAACGAGATCAAGCGGGTCGGCTAGAGCCCTTAAGTATCGAAAAAGAGTAAAGAACACCCAGGAAGATCGCCAAAGTCACAATATGAACTCCGCTACACCAAAGGCAGATCGCGTTGATAACCAGCAATTCAGCGTAGACCAACCACAGCACAAAGGCGATCGATGCGATGCTCATCGCCGTTCGCAAATAAAGCAAATTTCGTCTCGAAAAAAAGAGAGGAAAATTAACAATCGAATAGACGATAAAAAACCCAAGCCCCAACATGGAAACCGGAATTCCAAGAAAATACGATTGAGCCGAAGTCGTCACCTTTGCACAATTGATCGTTCCATTTTCAGGACAAGCCAACACCGCAGTGGTCGTGAAATGTGCATAAACGAGGTACGAGGAGATTGCGACACCTACCAAGCTCAGGATAAAGATGGCCCATGGCAACCATTTAGGAAGTAGGTCAACGTCCAAAGATGTTGATTTGGACTCGATGTCAACAGAACGCGCCAACAGAACTCCTTGCTTCGTCTATCCCTACTAGCTAACAACCAACTTAGCAACTCAAAGGGTCGACTTGTCGCCTTTTGCCATAGTGTAGGTCATCGCAGGGTCAATGCACTAACAAAAAAGGTTGAGTTTATCAAATAGATAAGGCGTTGGGCCCACCACGGAGACCCGATCCGAGCCTTGTGCAGAGTTCCCAGCTACTGCCCTTGTTCTAAATTACCCGAAAATGCTAACTTCAAGAAGCCGAGGGAGTCAAAGATAGAGCATCAGAGGTCCCTCGCATGGTCAGATCTGCACACATCCTTGAGATACCATCAACAAGCCTTACCGTTGGAATGTATCTCAGATTATATTTCGCACTATTAACATTTGCTATAGGTGTTGGAAAATCCAAATAGTCGTCCTTGTTGGAGCGAACTTCAATTGGACAAGCAAGTGCACCTTCGAGGAGATCAGCCAGTTGCAAAAAGGCTACTGGTCCACCACCAACATTTACAGCGCCTACATATTTCGATCTAGCGGCACAGATAAGCGCGCTAACCGCATCGTCGATATAGGTCAAATCTCGAGTCAGAGTTAGGTCTCGAGGTGCCATCAAGTACCCTCTAGCGAGAGTCTCACTGATTAGTCGAGAGATCAACGAGCCGGGCGCATCGCCAACACCATACAAAGGGAAAAATCGCAAGGATAGTACCGAAACCGTCGGCAAATCCAAACCGGAAAGTATCCGCTCTGCTTGAAACTTAGTGTGACCCACAATATCTCGGGGTCCGCATCTCATATGCTCATCGATTAATCGCAAATCATAGTGGCCATAAACCCGCCATGAAGAGGCATTCACAACCCTTATGGGCCAATCACAGCGGGCGAGCGCCTTGGCTAACATTGAAGTAGCTATGGTGTTATCTGCCAAGACCCGAGGAAAGTGATCAATATCGATCCGTTGATCCGAATTACCAGCTAGATGAAAGAGGCAGTCAACACCACCCAATAGCTCTCCGATGTCATCGACCGTGAGATCCGCCTCACAATAGGTAAACATCTCCTCGACACCGCTACCTCGAAGGTCATGTGAAAGTATCCTCTTTGTCGAAGTGTTGGGCGTAACATCCACGCCTAAAACCCGATGGCCATCCGCGAGCAACCTTTCAGCGAGGCTGGAGCCTAAAAATCCGGAGACACCGGTGATCAAAAAACTACCCAAAACAAACCTCCGAATCCGCGACTAACGCCACTACTCACCACTTCATGTTTAACCAAAAATCTTAAAAAAACATGATCAAAAGCTGTGTGTTAGCCTTCCTCATGTGGAAGATCAATAGACAACCAGAGTACATAAGGTGAAAAAAATTAATTTATTATCGGACAACATCCGGTCCCTCATCAAAATAGAGCCCCCGAGAAAGTTACAAACATCGAACCATTCGCACTCCATGGCAACTTAGCATTCGCCACGCAATGAAACTTCGTTTCGAACCCCAGCAACCAACGACAGATCTGAAGTTATTGCGAAAAAATAAGTTACCCCAGAAAGGCTGGCCCAGATTGCCCCGCCGAAGACACATCGAACATTCATCACACCAACCAACGCTGGATCATAAATAGGCCATCGATTGCGCATCTGCGATAATTATTAACTAGATCAACTCCAAGCCCACTATTGGAATACCCTTAGGGGTATAATGGTTACAGTCTACAAAGGAATCTTAGGAAAGGTCACTATGTCTACCCTCGCACTAACAGTAGATAAATTTGAAGAGACAATAAAAAACAACGATATCGTGCTCATAGATTTCTGGGCAGCTTGGTGCGGACCTTGTCGTTCGTTTGCCCCAGTCTTTGAAGCCGCATCTAAGGAACACCCAGATATCGTCTTTGCCAAGGTGGATACCGAAGATCAGCAGCAGCTTGCTGCCTCGTTCCAGATTCAATCGATACCTACTCTAATGGCCTTTCGTGACCAGGTACTTCTTTACTCGCAACCCGGAGCGCTTCCTGCTAGCGCCTTAGCTAGCCTGATATCTCAGATAAAAGAGATAGACATGGACGATGTGCGTTCAAAGATTGAAAAAGCTCAAAGTCACGACCACACGCATTAAAGAACCCAAACCTCATATAAAAGCAAGTTGGACGTTACACACCCTCTCCTAGCCGTAACGTCCAACTATGCCGAACTAGCAAATCACCAGATGCAATCAGACCCGAAAACACCTCTCTGATACCCCGAACCTCTTCGTGCGCAACCTCGGTGAAGCTCTAGCTAACTAAATAAATCGGAATTCAAACCCAGGCGTCAACCTCGCCACGCACCTTTAAATAACTAACTCTGCGTACTCTTCTAGATGAAAAAACAAAACCAGAAGCGCTTCGTCCAAAACACCGAAACCAAGAAACGCTGCACCAGAAGCACAATTGACAAAAGAACCATGACAAAAGACCCACAGTAAACAACCCGGAGCACCTAAAACATTTGGAATAGGGTCTGATTGCAAGATTTCAACGCCAAGCTGACCACTTGCTGGTACCTCTTCGACGCTGATCGGTCAAAATCATGAGATGATGAGCCATCGGTCACTCCGGCCACTATGGCGCCAAAGAGCAATCTAAATATTGGAAAAACAAGGGCGCCGCGCCATTACCATTCAAAGATCCACTCCTTATGGGAAAGCCCAACATTAGCCAAAGCAAGAGAGAGAGGGCGACCGCGATTGTAGGTAATAGTGTCGCGAGTTACTTCTGCGTAGGTCAAGGCAAAGGAGTTAGAAGGACATAGTCGGCCATCGCTCGATACAAACTACCAACAATTCTCTCTTTATCTAAAAGCGAACCAAAGTCACCTAAATTAAATTCGAGAGCAGCTTGTAGTAAGGAAACCCTGTTAGCAAGCGCATCGCGTGCACCCACAGCCACAAACTCAAAATACTAACGACAACTCGTAAATATTCGTCCGTCACCGATTGGACCACGTCCAGGGACCACAACGCCAAAATCAAGGTCCTTGAGAGCATCAATTGTCGATAACCATCCAGCAACCGATCCCATTAACGCAAAAGAGGTACCTTTATTAAAGGCCAAATCACACCGGCAACCAAAACTTTACTCTCAGGTCGATAGACCACCACATGGCCTATAGTGAGAGCTGGAAAACCTAAATGAATCAAATCAACACTGAGATCTTCCAAACAGACTGTAGCGCGGTCACTAAATATAATATCGGGCGAGCGCTTTGTGATCTTACCCCAATGGACTTCATTAGAGTTATCATCAGGAGGAAGTTACTCCGAAAAGGCCATCTCCTGACGACAGTTCTCATGAGCTAATACGTGTTCCGTATCGACAAAATCATTCCAATTGGTATGGTAACCAA